>NZ_JACXJA010000094.1 GCF_014705615.1 Paenibacillus oceani | reverse complement strand
CGGATCTGATTCAAAATGGTCGCTTCGCTCGGACGAGTTCCCGTCAAATCTTCCAACAACTGGGCAATCCGGTTCAAGGGGAGCAGATGCTGCTGATTCAGGTAGATCATCCAGGCCCGGAGAGTAGAGCCGTATTGGACAGGGGCGGAAACATCCTGAGGAAATTCGGCATGCTGAAGACGACGGCAATGCGGGCAGCACTTCTCCTCCGCCCGGTATTCCGTAACCGTCACACGTGGCATAGGCAAATCGAACACTTGACGAGGGATATACCGGACAGCTGGTACTTCTTTCAAAGAAGCTGCACAATGGCTGCAAGTGGAGAGCGGTTGCTCGATCACGACGTCAGGTTGCTCCACGGGGGACAGGGTGACTCCTTGGTGTCCGACAGGCGCTCCACGCTTTCCTCCCTTCGGACGCAAGCTGACTGGTTTTCGCAACCCGTCGCTGGAAGGCGGTTTATGACTATTTTGGGAATTCTGTTCGAGCTGCCTCGTCAGTTCATGAACTTGTTGCTCCAACTGCTGGACACGTTCGGTTAACGTTTGCTTCGTATTCTCGACCTGCTGGGATTGACGGAGCATCGCATGAATCAAGGTGGCCATTCGCGGTTCCGCCTTCTTCAGCAGACGCTTACCGGTTTTACCGAGTTTCATCTCACAACCCTCCTCTCGTTGGGGAGCGGAACAACGGATCGTTCTCTTCGGTACAAGCAGCAGAAGCTTTTTGGTCAGCAAGCATTCGACTATATTGTTGGTATTCTTGTTCCAACCGTTTGTTTTTTTTGAGGTTTTGGTAGGTGAGGACTTTAAGCTCTTGGGTGTATTGGAGCAAGGCGTTCAGATAGGCCGCGGTTTCCGGATCAGCTTGTCTCAGGAGTCGCTTCTCTTTCGCTTTCAGTCTCATCGCGCTCGCTCCTATTAAAAAATAGTTCCATTACTTTTCATTACACAAATTTCCCATCATTCAAACCATCTTTTTTGAGGTACCTAAGTAGTTAC
>NZ_JACXJA010000093.1 GCF_014705615.1 Paenibacillus oceani | reverse complement strand
TTTTTTGGCCGGAGCATTATTTGGTGCTTCTTTGGGTTACGCCTAAACCGGAAATTTACCAGGGATTACCTCCAAGTGCATAGGTCATGTCTTGTGTTTGTGCGACTGTAGTACAAGGGAATCCTTTTGTGTCTGCGAATAATCTTCCTGAACAAACTTTACAAAATGTAAAGCAAGAAAACAGCCTTCGAGTTCTAGCACCTAAAGTTAAAAACGATAATGCAAAGGTATTTGATTATCAACAATCAAAAGAAAAAAATAAGTTAAAACATACTTTTAAAGTTTCTGCTTCTGCTACTGACACAGTTATTGAGATTCCATTTTAGTCAAGTAATGGGGAATACTTGAAGTTATATAAGAATAAAGAAGGTAAGACAGGTACTGTCGGAAACATTTATAATAAAGAAGGTAAATCCATTGGTATTTTTTCTGTCACCCTTGATGGAGAACAAAACCCCGAAAATGTAACTGCAAGTACCGATGCTAATACATTGAGGCTAAATGTTAAAGGTACCAATCGTACCGAACCATATCAAATGGTGTTAAGCACTGAAACAACTTATTATTCGACTTATTTTAATAGTTTTGAATGGATTACTAGAGATTCTGATTATCCTTTATCTTTAAGCCTAAATCATACAAATTATTTCTATGAAGGACCAACTCAATGGGATATTGGGATAAGAGCCGCAGATGCTTGGGATAAAGTCGTAGCAGTGCATAGTGGGAGTCCGAATTGGAGTAATGCAAGTGGATTGGAGGATCAACTTCTTTGTCATGTACACTATGCTTCAAATAAAAACCCTTGGAATATCGAACCATCCAGACCAGATTACAGTTGGACGGGGACGGTAGTAGATTTTTGTAATCCTGGGTCAGGGATTTGGGATTAAATAATCTCTAGATAGCGAAATTAAATTGATAACTATAAATGAGCAAAAACGGATACAAAAAAAGACAGTTTGCTAAGCCAGTTTGAACTGCTCACAAACGACATGAAAAGGGATGCCGC
>NZ_JACXJA010000092.1 GCF_014705615.1 Paenibacillus oceani | reverse complement strand
ACCGGACCCGCCAGAGGCTCCAGGTCAAGTCGCGGCTCGGCAGTTGCTAGACTCTGGTTTCAAAGGTTACACTTTTTACTTGACAGTCTCTTGAGCACAGTTCAATCGCTTCATAGATCTCGTTAGTATACATGACAACCGCTTCTTCTTTCAGTTTCAATAGTGCCATCAAACTAACAGATATAAAAAAAGGACCTCAAATTCCACTGTAAAATGGAGTCTGAGGTCCTTTCTCTTGAGGAAAACCGGTTCTAAGTGGGGCTCATAAAATCGCAAATAACTTTTGAAACAACCCCTTTTGTTGATATCAGACTCTTTAAGGTGATGATTCTGTAATAGGTGTAATCCCTAGCGCACTCTTAACATGTGTAATCGAGCTGTATACGATACGATTAAATGAGTCTATACCACTGAGAACACCGTGTATATTGTAGGTAGTAAACATTTGATCCCCGTATATTCCTGATCCACTATCTCCATGTTCGCCTAACATATTCGCAAGCCCAACTCTTTCGAAAGTAGGAAGAAATGTGTAATCGGGATTTATTATTGTTCCACATTGTACACCAGATTTATATCCTGAGAAACAAACAGGATCTCCTGCAATAGCTTCTGATTGTTCAGTCTCGTCTATAAAGCCACCACCTAAGTTACCACCAGGTTCATATAGAAAGTATGAGGCATGCGATGGATTAGTAAGTTGAATTTTTAGAGCATCCACTTTAGCGTTATCGATGGTTTGAGTTACGGTACCAAAGTTAGTTCCACCTTGTGAAAAGGTAACACCGGTGTTTGTACTGCAGTGCCCTGCTGTAATGACAAACTTATTTCCGGAGCTATCTTTTGCACTAAACGCAATAGTACACATTTTATTTTCGGATTCGTTCTTTATAGCTAAGCCACTTTCCAAAGGCCTTTTATATATAATGGACTAAGAAATTCAGACAGCAAAAAAGGAGTAAGTTAGTTGTATGAGCACGATGCGAAGAAAGTTCACGCCTGAGCAAAAAGC
>NZ_JACXJA010000091.1 GCF_014705615.1 Paenibacillus oceani | reverse complement strand
CTAGTACTCTCTCAAATCTAATAGTATAGGTTGGATGAATATGGTATAGTTGTGCCAAAAAGAGGAATCCATAGATGCAACCTATTAAAAATCCCGTACGTTTAACGGCGGAAGAACAAACCCATTTACGTGCCTTTATTTCCACAGGAAAAGCTTCTGCCCGAGCGATCAGGCGAGCCCAAATCCTGCTGGCGGCCGATGCAAACCGAGTGGGTGGGTCTTTGAGAGAACTGGACATCGCCGAGCGCATGCAGGTGCATGTCAACACCGTTTATGCCGTCCGAAAAGCCTATGCCGAGCTAGGATGGCAATGTGCCATTGGAAGAAAAAAACGAGTGACACCGCCGACGCCTGCAAAAATAACGGGTGAGCTTGAGGCGAAGATCATTGCTCTCAGTTGCAGTGCGCCACCCAACGGTAGAAGCCGATGGACATTGGAACTCCTGGCCGATCGGGTAGTCGAATTGCACTACATCGACAGCATTTCGCATGAGACCGTCAGGCAGGTTTTAAAAAAACGAACTCAAGCCCCATCTTCGTAAATGCTGGTGTATTCCTCCTGAGCAGAATGCGGCATTTGTCGCGGCGATGGAGGATGTGCTGGATGTCTACCGATTGCCTTACGATGCGGACTGTCCGGTCATTTGTATGGACGAAAAACCTTATCAATTGCTGGATGAATCCCGAGAGCCCATTCCGATGAAACTCGCCAAGCCCCTGCGGGAAGACAGCGAGTACGTCCGCCAAGGAACCTGCAGCATTTTTATCTTTACCGAGCCTTTAGCAGGTTGGCGCCATGTCGCGGTCCGGGAGCAGCGAACCCGTATCGAGTGGGCCGAGCAAGTAATGGAACTATTAGATGTTCACTATCCGCAGGCACCAAAAATCAAACTGGTGATGGACAATCTGAACACCCACTCTATCGCTTCACTCTATCAGGCTTTCGATCCTGAAACCGCTCGTCGCTTGGCCAAACGCTTGGAGATTCATTACACGCCAAAACACGGCAGTTGGCTGAATATCGCGGAGATTGAACTCAGCATCATGACCAGCCAATGTCTGGGACGGCGCATCCCCTCGATCTCCCAATTGGCTGATGAACTTTCGGCATGGGAGACTACACGAAACCAGAAACAAAAGGGCGTAGATTGGCAATTTACTACTGATGATGCAAGGATCAAATTAAAACGCCTTTACCCACAATTTAAGGATTGATGGGGTACTAG
>NZ_JACXJA010000090.1 GCF_014705615.1 Paenibacillus oceani | reverse complement strand
AAATCTTGGATAAGCTAATAAGGGCGCACGGAGGATGCCTAGGCGCTAGGAGCCGAAGAAGGACGTGGCGAACTACGATAATGCCTCGGGGAGTCGTAAGCAGGCTTCGATCCGGGGATGTCCGAATGGGGAAACCCGGCTGCGGTAATACGCAGTCACCTGTTGCTGAATACATAGGCAGCATGGAGGCACACCCAGGGAACTGAAACATCTAAGTACCTGGAGGAAAAGAAAACAAACGTGATTCCGTCAGTAGCGGCGAGCGAACGCGGAAAAGCCCAAACCGATCCCTTCGGGGATCGGGGTTGTAGGACGTCGATATGGCAAAAGCAGGTTAGGCGAAGCGGTCTGGAAAGGCCGGCCACAGAAGGTAAAAGCCCTGTAACCGAAAGCTTGCGTATGCCTAGACGGATCCTGAGTACGGCGGGGCACGGGAAACCCCGTCGGAATCCGGCAGGACCATCTGCCAAGGCTAAATACTCCCTAGCGACCGATAGCGAAGCAGTACCGTGAGGGAAAGGTGAAAAGCACCCCGGGAGGGGAGTGAAATAGAACCTGAAACCGTGCGCTTACAAAAAGTCAGAGGCCATTAACGGCTGATGGCGTGCCTTTTGTAGAATGAACCGGCGAGTTACGTTCCCGTGCGAGGTTAAGCCGAAGAGGTGGAGCCGCAGCGAAAGCGAGTCTGAATAGGGCGAATCAGTACGTGGACGTAGACCCGAAACCGTGTGATCTACCCCTGCCCAGGGTGAAGGTGCGGTAACACGCACTGGAGGCCCGAACCCACGAGCGTTGAAAAGCTCGGGGATGAGGTGGGGGTAGCGGAGAAATTCCAATCGAACTCGGAGATAGCTGGTTCTCCCCGAAATAGCTTTAGGGCTAGCCTCGGAAATGAGTCGCGGAGGTAGAGCACTGATTGGGTGCGGGGCCCGCCAAGGGTTACCAAGTCCAGTCAAACTCCGAATGCCGCAAACTTGAATTCCGGGAGTCAGACGGCGAGTGCTAAGATCCGTCGTCAAGAGGGAAAGAGCCCAGATCATCAGCTAAGGTCCCCAAGTGCGTGTTAAGTGGGAAAGGATGTGGAGTTGCACAGACAACCAGGATGTTGGCTTAGAAGCAGCCACCATTTAAAGAGTGCGTAATAGCTCACTGGTCGAGTGACTCTGCGCCGAAAATGTAACGGGGCTAAACACGCCACCGAAGCTATGGCTCGTACAACTTGTTGTACTTGGGTAGGGGAGCGTTGT
>NZ_JACXJA010000009.1 GCF_014705615.1 Paenibacillus oceani | reverse complement strand
CTGGTTTTCATTTTCCATGACTTCCAGCTCCCAACCTCGTGCTTCTTCCACCATCTTCCTTCAATTCCTGTCTAATTCCGAGAGGCTATTTCCTCTATTAATCAATCCCTTATTACTAACCCCGCCGCCAATCGCAATCTGATAGCCGTTAATGTCCCGGAATGTAAACTCGCTCCAATCTTTAGTGTAATGCGGCTCTCTAACGATCGGTATGTTTTGTGCCATCACTTCTTTGGCTAACTCATCTACGGCATTGGTATAGGCAAAAACGTCAAAATACTGCTCCTCATAACGGGAACTGATCGGGCTCACTTCTTCCTCTTGCAAGGCTTCAACCAAAATTAGTGTGAGACTATCCCTTGATATATGATGATGTTTTACTTTGGAACCGTTCACTTCATATATAAAACCTAACTTGGAGTAAAATTCAACGGTTTGTTCCAAGTTCTTTACTACCATTACGAATGAAGCACCTTCGATCGCTATTGCGGACATTGGAATCGCTCCTGACCTGGTAAATAATTACTTTACTCGAACTATGAAGGGCTGGTCCTATGCTAATAACATAATAAACAGAGAAGCCTCCTGTTATTGGAATCAGCAGCTTTTTGCCTAAACACATCACTATCTGACCTGAGTCCGGTTTGATCATGAATATAGCCTATTCCTAGTCCACCGAATCTCCTACCACTTATTCGAAAACACTATTTCACAAAATCTAACAACTCGATTAAACTTTTTATTTGTATATCTTCGCCGTAGTTTTTATTCCGCTTATCCCTATTAATTAGGAAAGACATGACTCCAGCATTTTTAGCTGTTTGAATATCTTTCTCCTCATCTCCGATAAATGCAATGTTTTGTAGATCAATCCCAAACTTTTCTGAAATCAATTCAATCCCTTTTTTGTTTGGTTTACGGAAACCGCAATCTATTGAAGATAAGAAAAAATCAATGTTGTCTTTAAATGCATTTATATCTTGAAGAATTAGTTCGGTTGGCATTCCCGTCGGTACATCCGTTATCACTCCAATTTTATATCCGCTTTGTTTGAGATTTTCAAGCAATTGTATAGTTTCAGGAAATACAACTACATTCCGTCTGAAAAACTCAAAAAAGATGCCGATTGCCTTACCTATGAGCCAAAATATTCACAAGCTTGCCAAAAGGATCACGCACATAAAACCGACGAACTCCCCAAGGCTCGTCCGCAGGGCCGTATTCGATCGGGAAGCCGGCGGCCTTCATCCGTTCGAACGCTTCATCGACATCGTCAACTTCAATCGACATATCCGGCGTTTGCGTACCGGAACCTCCTTGCGAGGCGAAGCTGATCTGGACGCCCATCTCCTCGCTTGACCCGTACGTTGTGATCCACCCGTGATCCATCCAGACATCCAGACCAAGTACATCTTCGTAAAAGGATTTGGCGGCGTTGATATTCGGTGTATGGATATTGGCGACAATACGTTTGACTTTCATAAGAACCCCTCCCTTTCAAAAGATCAGTTACTTCTGGCACGGGGACCGACAGGACTGGCGCTAAGAAGGTGAAGCTCTGCCCGCGTGCTCCTTCTCCCGTTCTTTCACCGGCAATCCGCCGCTCTTCGGTCGAGCCTTGGAAAAAAAACAGATCCTAACTCTTTCTTCGCCAATCGCGTTTCCCCTTTTTTTCCTGAGAGATTTTGTAATAGTCCTCGGTCAAAGAGGGACTGCTCTCTCAGATTCGCCTGGCTCGGCTCCGGCATCCGGTTTTCCATAGTCATTGACCGTGTTCGGTTCGTCAGCTCTCGCAACTTCTCTTTGGGAACCGTAAGTTCCTCGGATTCAGTTTCCTAAGGAACATGGAAGCGACGATTCGAATAGCCCATCAAACGATCTCGCGATCCGTTCGGTTAGTTCTTTGTCCAAACCATCCAGCAGAATGTTCGCTTACAGCGGGCTTAGTGGTCCTCCTGTGAATTCAGCGCGGCTTCTCAGCCGCGGTTACGAAGTGACTTCGCGTATTCCACAGGCCTCCCCAGATAAGAACGTCATCATTCTGCCCCCAGCCCCCGTTCGGGACTTTCACCCTTGAGATGACGCCCATGCTGGGCGTACACAAAAAGAAAATGAGCTGCCGCGCAGGGACCGCGCAGGAGCTCATTTGAAATGAAATCCCTAAAACTGAAGGATCTTTCGCAAATTTAGTAAGCATATTACTTTCGAAAGTTAGCGCTTGCTCTCATAGGATATTCATCCATTGGACCGATGCGATGAATGTTTTTTTGCTGTTGATACAAATGCTCGACTTCCAATGATGTTAACGTTTTGCCGAATATCATCACATGATCCATCATGCCGGTGAAGTACGAAGTGCCGGCAGGACTTCTACTGATGGCGTCCGGTTGTGTCGGCAGAAAACGCTCGTAAACGCTTCGGCCGAAACTGACGGAACCGCTGACCGGCTGTTGTTCGACACCATCCACATATAACTTGATGTCCTCCCCATTAATGTCCAGGATCCCGACGATGTGGCGCCAAGTTCCCGATGGCTGATAGGCAAAATCTTTGCTTGAATACGGATCCGCAGGTGTACTTCTTCCGGCAACCCGGATGGAATTGTTTAATACAACAAGCTCATAGCCTGCAGTCGCTCCATTAATCCTGGTTCCGAACAGCGTTCTGCCTCCGGAATTGGAAAGTACCCTTTCGTTAATCCAGCCGGAAAAAGCAATCGACGGCGAGCCGTTTAAGGCCGCCCCTATTTTGTAATCCAAATCGACGTAGTCGACATTCCCGTCAAAACGCAAGCCTTGGCCTTGCTCCCCGCTAAGCCACGATGCCCCCATGATTTTTCCATTCAGCTCGGAATCGGATGAGTCCGGGGCCTTCGTCCCGCTTCCTTCATTAAACTTCCAATATCCCTTCAGCCCGTCGTATGCCAGCCCATAAATCTCATTCGGCGACAAAGCTCTCCCGTATACTTTCACCTCATCGATCAGACCGTCGAAAAATCCGCCATTCGCCGAACTTTTGCCGATCGTATCCGGATGTTCTGAAGATCCGGGATGGTAAGCTTGGCTGCCGAAAGCGATCTTCCGATCTTTCACTGGAATTTGCGGCACGCCGTCGATATAAAGCTGAATGGAATTGTTCTTATAATCTATAATTCCTGCTACATGATGCCATTGTGCCGTAGAGGTAAAGGCATAGTCTTTATACTCGTAATTCTCGTCCGCACCGCTTCTGCCGCCGACTCTGATGTGATTGGCGCGCAGCAGAACTTCGGCTCCAGCTTTCTTATTGGCTGCATTTGTTGCGAACATCCACTCGCCTTCACTTTCTGCAGGCAGCCAACGATTGTTGATCCAACCGGCAATTGTGACGGCGGAAGCATTGTTTAGCGCCGATTTCAATGTATTCCCTAGATCCACGTACTGATCGATTCCATTAAAGCTTAGCGCACCTTCCATATAACCCGAGGTCCTCGTCGCTCCATATACGGTTCCGGTTACGCCGAATCTGGAGGAATCCGAAACGAGCGATCCGGATGCTTCATTAAAGGACCACGCGCCTCTGGGAGGATCCATATAACTCCGAAAATTTTTGAACCGGTGAAAGGTGATCCGATTGCTGTTATGATACGTATCCGCGCCGTCAAAGGAAGTACGGACAGCATAGATGATATCCTCTCCGTCGATCTGCCAATCGACATATTGGAAACCGACTTTAGCTATCGAGTTAAGATCAGATAGACCTGAATCGTCCGATATCAATTGCCGAACATGATTCCAGTGCACAAGGTCGGCCGAAGCATACAGCGAAAGCACATTTCTTTGATCCGCTTTGGAAGGAGCTGTATTGTTATTTACAAGAGATAAATAGGTCCCGCTCGGTTCATCGTAGAGCAATGTGAATTTACTCATCCCGCCGGGAAAATCGATGAAGCCTGTGGCCGGATCGAAGCTGACGCTGCTGTTGTCCGCCGACAACTTCACGATCGCCGCTTTACCGCTTATCGGAGTCGAATTCACCCGCAAAACATTCCACAGTTCTCCGTTCGGCGCTTGTACGATATTCCCTTCCAGCCATCCGGGCTTCGTGCTGTTCCACGATGCGGGTGTCCAGTCCGGGTTGTACGACAGCTCATTGGTTTTCGTCCAATTCGCCGCGTCCAGCAAGTCTGCATTCGCAGGCGCGGAAACGACCATCGCTTTGAAGTGCTTCGGCCATTCGTATGGAGGGCCTGCGGCTTCAAAAGCTCGGTATATCCTACCGTTTGCGATAATGACGGAAGTAGGTGCGGTCTGGTACCCGTCTGTACCGTTCGTTCCGTTCGCTGTAAATAATAGCCCGCTTTTCGAATCGGACGGCGTCGTCCAGGTGCTGCCGCGATCTACGGATTTGCGGATGACGATCGATTTGAACGGCTTGCCGGAAACACCGAATAAATAAACGGCACCTTCGTGCATAAACAGTTTGCCGTAATACATTTGGTCGAGCAGAGCAGCCTTCACCCAAGATTGCCCATTGTCCTCCGAACGGAAAATGGAAGTCTTCTGACTTGGGTCGCTCGGACCAAAATAATCATGTGAAGCGAGTAATGTATTTTCGTCCACACGCACGATACTCGGCGAGCCAAGATAAACCCGAGTGGATGCATCGCTGAAATCAATCTGCGAAACAAGCGTTCGGGAAAACTCCGAATCGTAGATTTCCGCTGGAATGCCGGGATCGATCGGCTTATCGGATGGCTTCTGAGACCAGAGCGTCTGATTATTGAATAAGGTAACAATCGTAACCGCTAGAAAAGTAAGAACGAGCAGGAGTTTTTTCATGCTTCGAAGTTGAAGTTTCATTGCTTTCAACCCTTTCCTTCCATATCGATCGGACCCATCCAGTTGGCCGTTCCGGATTTGATATTGCCGTACAGTTCGAGGTTCGCCCCGTTCCTTTATGAGCCCCCTGTAAACGCTTCTCGTTTCGGCGAGGATGCCGTTATTTTTTTCCTTCGGCTATGATTTTGTTTATTTCTTCATCCATCTGTCGCAGCGCCGTATTGATATCCTTCGTACCCTTCAGTACTTCCGTATTATATTTATTCATCGCCGTTCTCGCTTTGCTATCGAATAGCGTCGAGACATGGGATTTGGCCGGGGTCGATTTGTAGATGGCCTGAATGTTTTTCCCTTTCAGATAGGCAACATTTTTACCAAATTCTTCTCTCACCTTCGCATCTTTCAGCACAGGCATTTTCGCGTTCTGCGACATGTCAAGCTGCGTTTCTTCGGAAAGAAGTACTTCCACCACCTTATAGGCGGCATCCTTGTTCTCGCTGATGGACGTGACGACGATGCCATGTCCGTCGAATTCATGACCGATCCCCGGTGCTTCCTTAAAGCTCGGGAATGCCGCCATATCCCAATTCAGTTGGTCGCTTACTTTCGAAATATACGGCAAGAGATTGATTCCGGCAAACATGGCGACCTTGCCTTTCGTAAACTCTCCATAATTGCCGGGGCTGACGAAATTTTCTTTATACCCCGGTATTTCATAGAGCGTCTTGTACATCTCGTAAATTTCTTTCCATTTCTCGCCGGCAACCGCTGACTTTTGCGTCTTTGCGTCGATGATCGGCAAACCGAGTGTCGAAGCCACACGGAACACGTGATCCGGATCGAAGCCCCTGTATGCGTTGTCGTCGATCGTCCGCGTAAGCTTGCGTGCCAGTTCAATCGTCTCCTGCCACGTCATGCCGTCCTTTGGATAGGCCACACCGAATTTGTCGAACAAATCCTTGTTATAGTAAAGCACGTTAAAGTGCCTCGTGAATGGGACGCCTGATAAATATTGGCCACCGCTGGCGATCTTGAACGAGTCTAGTGCAACCTGCTCGATTTTGCTTGTATCGATCTTATGCTTTTTGAGCATGGGCTCCATGTTGTCCGCCAGTTTCGCTGTGATCACATCGTCGAACAGCAAATTCGCCTCGAACAACAAATCGAATTTTTCGCCTTTTGCCAGCAGCAACTCATAACGATCGACGGAATATTTTTGCCGAACCAGCTCCAGGGTAATATTCGGATACTTCTTATTCACCGGCTCGACAACGAATCGCTGAAACTCCTCATCCGTCACCAATCCCGTATCAACAATTTTTAGCGTGACTGGCTTGCTCCGGTCAAATTCGTCTGCTGGCTCGCCGGGCTTCGGACTCTCTTCGCCCGTACGAACAGCGCTTCCTCCCGAGCTTCCGCCGCCGCATCCGGACATGATCATAGCGAAGGCAAGCGTAGCAATGAACGACTTCCATTTGCGATTCATATGTAACCCTCCCCATTCCATTTGAGATTAACCGTACAACACATTAAAAATGCTTGATTCTCTGAACATGTGGCTTAACGATTTCAAGTAATCCACTTCCAGCTTGTGTACGTCGGTTAAGGTTTGACTGTCCAGGCTGCGGCTGTTCAGCCCTATCGGCACCCCTTCCTTCTGTAAATAGTACTTGGCGTTCACCGGATAAGGTTGTGAACCGATCAGTGCCGCCGTGCTGAGAAAAGCTTGGACTGCCTCCGCCTTCTGCGGCTCTTGTTTCCAGTTCTTCGCCAGCCAGACATAGAGATCAGGATGAAAGTTGCTCATCACGCCGCTAAAACCTGACACGCCCATTTTCAAAGACTCAAGCAATGTGGTGGAATTGGCATTAAATATTTTCAGCGAGCTTCCTTTAACCGCTTTCATTTTCGCGCTGATATCGCTCAAGCTGCATGACGTATCCTTCAGGAAGTAGAACCTTCCGGTCGAAGCGCACCACTTTAAAAGCTCGGGACTTAACAACCGCTTATACGGATAAGGACATTCGTATAATCCGAAACGAATGCCCGGCAGCTTCTGCAGCAGCGTCTCTGCATGCCGAACCCAGACTGTTTCCGATTGATCCGCTGCCGCTAGCCGGTTGGTCACCATGACAAAGGCGTCGATTCCCGCTTGGGCGATGCTTTCGATTTCTTCGATCTGATCGTCCAGACGATCCGAAATATGTCCCGAGGCGATCACCGGAATTCGTCCATGAACACTCTCCTTGACAAAACGGGCCAGTTCAACCCGTTCCTCCAGACTTAGAAAGAACATTTCACTCGATTGGCAAACCGCGAACAAGCCGTCCACCCCTTGGTCGAGATACCAGGCAATCAATCGTTCCAGACCGGAATAATCGATGGCTCCCGATTCCTTGAAAGGAGTGACCATTGTCGGCCATACTCCATCCGCCATTACATCCATTTCGATACCTCCTTATATTTTGTTATGTTTGTAACCTTGTTAGTATTTTTGCACCTTTAAAGTAATGCATTCCGCAACAGCCGTCAAGAGTGAGAACCAAAATATTTCTTGTTTGACTTTTCACTGCTTTCATTTTAAATTAGTTTTGTTAGCTCTTTTATTTCGAAGCTAACAAATCCCGACCGGTGGTGAAGAACTTCCTTTATGAAAGTATCCATGCAGCAAATTGCTGATCGTCTGGGAGTATCCAAATACTCCGTTTCCAAAGCATTATCCGGAAAGCCTGGAGTCAGCATGGAAACAAGACTGGAAGTCATCGAAACAGCTAAAGCCATGGGTTATCGATGGAGACAGAAGAAAACTTCCAGTGCCCCTGTCGACAAAGAATTACCTAACAAAAAATACAAACGTCCTGCCGCCGAAGCCGACTCACAACCTTTCATTTTTGTACTGATGGATTCTTCCAAGCTGAATGAGGTTTACTTTTGGAACCGAGTGTTAGCTGGCATCATTAACGGATGTAACGAAGTAGGTTGGAATCATCTGATGATTACGAATTCCAGCGAAGACACGGAGTTTATTTTTCCGGCCTATGCCGACCGTTCCGCTTGTGCCGGGATTGTGATCATCGGCGACGTGCCTGCTTCTTATTTGTTATCTTTGAAGAAACTGAACATCCCGATCGTTTTAACGGATCATGAAGAACCGCTCTCCGGTCTCGATTGTGTAGTCAATTCCAATTTCGAAGCGGCCAGGGCCCTGTGCAAACGGATCATTGATTCCGGCTGCAGGTCGATCTTGTTCATCGGCTCCGACCATCATTCCGTCAGCTTTACACAGCGATGGTGGGGATGTCAAAACGCCGTTTTTGAGGAAAACCAGATCTCCAAAAAGCAGCTGACCTTGCGTAAATGGAGCCTTCCGTCGAAATACGAACGCTGGCTCTCCGTATTAGAGGAAAAAATCGCAGGAATTCAACAAGACATGCTGCCCGATGCCATCGTTTGCGCCAATGACGAGATCGCTTTCGACCTCCTGAATTTATTTAAGAAATATCATTTTTCCGTCCCGGAGCAATGCAAAGTGGTCGGATTTGACAATACCGAAAAAGCGGCGCACTCCATCCCCCCTTTGACCACAGTGGATTTGGGTAAAGAGATGCTCGGATATCGGGCGATCGAAGCCCTACAGCGCAGAATCGCCAAACCGGGCTCTCCTCCAGAGAAAATACTACTCACGTTCCGGTTGGTTGAAAGAGAATCCGGGTAAAAGCACCCTTTTCCTAAACTTTAGAAGGTTGTACGAGCCACATAATCGAGTAGGCGGCTACTCATTAGTTGAGTAGCCGCCTCTCACACCACCATACGTACCTTTCGGTATATGGCGGTTCAACCGTTTAAGTGCAATTGACGCAAACTCTTTCTTCGCCAATCGCGTTTCCCCTTTTTTACTGAGAGATTTCGGAAAAGATTAGAGTTCAAATATGGCCAACTCTTCAATTTTTCCCCTGACCCCGGTTGTTCCAAACGAATCATAGGGAAGCCACCACCCGGCGAGGGCAGTGGCTTCTATCGTCAAATAGAGTCTATGTTGTCGCATACGTCCTCTATCCACTACTTGTTATTTAAAACGCTGATCGCCTGGTTCGCGTCTTCCCCGATTTTTTGCATCAGCACGTTTACGTCCATCGAGCCGCTGCTATATTCTTTGTAGAACTTTTCGATGCTTCTCTGTACCGCAATGTCCTCATTCGCAAACATCACGTTGGGAGCCGGCTGTGTATCGAAAAAGGCGGTCACGTTTTTCCCCTTGATCAGCTCCATATCTGCACCCAGCTCTTGCTCGACCCGCTTGTTCAGCAGCGGCGACGCGCGTCCGGTACTCCGGGCGCTGATCAGCTGCACTTCTTCCGAGGTCAACAGATCGATAACCTGCATCGCTTCCTCCGGATGTTTGGTGCTGTTCGAGATGGTGATCTGATGCAAGTCCACCGGCGGAGCGATGTTCGGCTTTTCCTTGAAGCTCGGATAACCGGCGACGTCCCAGCGCAGCGTCCTGTACTTTTCCTGCTTCAAGGTAGGGATGAGATTATACGCGCCGACCATCGCCAAATTACGCTTGTCGTAGAAATCGGCAACCGGGCTGCCCCGCTCGTTGCCCGGAATCGTATCGATCGCTTTCATCATCTGAAAGGCGCGGCTCCATCCGTCCGTATGGATCATCGACTTCTTTTTCGCAGGATCGGTAAACGGCAACGACAATTGGTAGCCGAGCCAGTAGCTGTTCAAGTACATAAATCCTTTGTACTGGGTGTTATCCTCGAATCGGCTAAGCCTTTTCGTCACCTCGATGATGTCGTCCCAAGTCATGCCGCTTTTCGGATAAGGGACGCCGAACTTATCGAATAGGTCGAGGTTATAATAGATCGCATTCGTATTCATCGCATAGGGCAAACTATAGAGCTTGCCTTCTACCTTGATATTATCGAGCACCCAAGGCTTAAAGCGGCCCAAGTCGATCTTCATCTTATTCACCAGCGGAGTAATGTCGGTCAAAATGCCGAGATCGCGATATTGCGTATAGTTGCCGATTCCGTAAATAAGCAGATCGGGTACATCCTTGGCCGCAACCAGATCATCGATCATCGTCCCTTTACCCGGCATAACATATTCGACCGTAATATGCGGATATTTTTTCTTAAGCGGTTCGACCACTAGCAGTTGAAAATCGTCTTCATACAAATAGCCGGCACCGACTGGCTGAAACTTCAGTTTGACCGGTTCCGGAACATTCGTCTTCGTTACGGTCTCCCCGGACTTCTCCGACGGTTCGCTTGTTCCGCCAGTTTGTCCCCCCGAACAACCGGCTGCAAACGCGATCTGTACAGCCAAAGCCATGAATGCAAACCTTCGACTTCCTTTCACTACAACCACTCCCGCTCAAGTGATTTCCGGGGTCCTCCGGTCTTCCGTTACCCGTTGTGGTTCACCGTAAAGGTGAATAACGATGTGAGTGTCCTCTCGTGTCCGATTCAGCCCGCTGTCCTGATTAAGAAATCCGGAGGCCCAATTAGCTGCATTCCCGTATACGTAACCTCTTCTCCTTTCTGCAGGTTGGAATAAAAAACGGCGTTGTATCCGTTCGAACAAAGATCCGCTTTCCCCTCATTGTAAACGATCTTGTTGCCGCAGGATTTATCATTCTGGTTCATTGTTTTGCACTTTTTGAAGCGCTTCCATCATGGCGTCCGGCCACAATAAAACAACCGCCCGCTGTAGAAGCCGGACGGCCTTTCGCTTGATTTCTTATTTGACCTCGTTCAAGCGCTCTTCCAAACGATCCCACGTTTCGGTGATGCCCTGCAGCATGCCCATATCCATCACGGATTGGAGCGCCTCTGCGGACACATATTCCGAGCGGTTCACCAGCTTCGTCTTGCCGCCCAAGTCAATAAATTCCATCGTGACCTCGGTCGCCGGCATCTCGTCGTTCGAATTACCGTCGGCATCGGAGAAGTAATCGGTGTAGGCAATTGCCTCAGGCTCGGCAATATCCTTGTACACGCCTTTCCCCCAAGATTCCATGCCGTAGAAAGTTCCCTGGTTCTCATCCATACACTTCATGCAATAGTGCCAGATCCCGCCCGGGCGGAAATCAATGTTGCAAACAGTAAGCTCCCAGCCTCTCGGCCCCCACCAGCGCTTCAGATGCTCGGGCTCCTTGAACATCCGGTAGACGAGTTCGCGCGGCGCACTGAATTCACGCTCCAGAACCAGCACCCGACCATTTTCCACTCTAGATACCATTGCGTTGTTAGACATTATAACTCCTCCTCATCTTTAGTAAAACGTTTATCGTTGATCCTGATCCTGCATGTCCCGCAAGTACTGATCCAGCTTGTCGAACCGGTCTTCCATAACGCCCCGGAAAGACTTCAACCAATCATTCATCGCCTGAAAGGGCTCGGACCGGAGCTTGTAAATCCGGCGGTTGGCTTCGGCTGTCATCTCCAATATGCCGTTGTCGCTAAGCACCTTCAGATGCTTCGAAGCCTGGGGCTGGCGAAGCCCCAGCCGCTCGGCGATCTCTCCCACGCTCAGCGGGCCGTCGCGCAAAAGCTCGACGATCTTCTTGCGGGTCGGCTCGGCCAATGCGCTTAGCATCGTCACGTCCATGTCCGGAATTTTTCCCGACATGCCGCTCACCTCGTTACATGATGGTCTCTCTGGATTCACCCAGCTCCTTTATTCTTATAATCAACTTTCTGCAAGTTAAATATACACCATGAGGAATATTCCTGTAAAGGTATATTTGAAAATAAATTCGTTTGACGTATTAAACCATCCGCACGACGATCGTTTACGCCAATAAAAAAAACCCGCTGCTTGAGCGGGTCCATTTCTACTTCAATGTCAATCTTTCGCCAATTATTCAGACGGCAGGTCGCTGCTCAGCATCTTCAACAAATAAGTGAGCTGCTCGTTCATCGTTTCCGGACTGTGGGCAAAGCCGTCCTCGTTCCACTGGATGAGCAAGCCCATAATCGCATTGGCCTGATACGCAACCAGCAGGGAGAGATCGATCCCGCCTAACGGATATACCGAGGAGCTGAGCTGCATCAAACTTTTAATTTTGTCCAGCAACGAATAATAGTAGGATAGAGGCGACTGACTCTGAAAGACGATCTCGTAGAACGGCTGGTACTTCTTCACATGATGAAAGATCCGGATCGTCGACGGATCGAGATGGCTCGTCACCAGATGCGACACATGCCGGTAAGGCTCATAGTAGGAGTCCTCCAAATCCCGGAGCAGCTCTTGAAGATGCTCGTCGAACAAGGCACCGACGTCCTTATAGTGCAAGTAAAAAGTGCCCCGGTTCACGTCCGCTTCCCGACAAAGGGCGGATATGGAGATCGATTCGAGCGATGTCGTTTTCAGCAAAGCAAGTAGCGCTTGATGAAGCGCTTTTTTCGTCTTTATAACTCTTAGATCGTTTTCGTTCATATCCGCTTCCCCGCTTGTTTATCCTCGCTTAGGTTCCCCTTAATGAACATTATCATCCACAATTGTTCATCATCTATTTATGGACTGTATTATATAACGGAATGGATCAAATGTATACTTTGTTGACGATCGTTACTAGCAAAAAAACCGCAGCTTTTTTCCACGTCAACTGACTCTACAGGCAACTAGCAGCTTGTCTAAGCAAAACAGGTCTTTAAAAACCAGCCGTCCAACCGGCGTCCGCAGCGATTACCGCGCCGTTCACAAAGCTCGATTCATCGGAAGCCAGGAATAAAGCCACTTGCGCAATCTCTTCCGCTTGTCCGACGCGAGGAATAACGCCTTGGGTAACTTTCGTCCGCGAAGCGCCGAACTCGTTCACATTGCTCATCGTCGAAGCGATGTTCGTCATCGTTGCGCCCGGTGCGATTGCATTGCAACGAATTCCTTTCTGCGCGTACATAAAGCCGGTGTTTTTCGTTAAGCCGATAACGGCGTGCTTGGAAGCCGTATATGCCGCCCCCGCATGCGCGCCGCTGAAGCCTCCCGTCGAAGCCGTATTGATAATAACGCCTTTTCCTTTCTCCAGAAAGATCGGAAGCGCCTTGCGGATCGCGCGCATAACCCCTTTTGTATTCACGTCGAAGATGAGATCCCATCTCTCGTCGTCCACGTCTCCGACCGGCGCCATATTGTCCATAATACCTGCATTGTTAACCAAAATATCGAGCGTGCCGTACTCGCTTACGGCCGTGTCGATCATCGTATGAATATCTTTCAGGTCGGCGACGTTGGTTTGTACAGCAATCGCTTCGCCGCCGCCAGCCTTAATGGCGGCTGCTACCGCTTCCGCGCCTTCGAGGTTCAAATCGGATACGACGACTTTCGCGCCTTCTTTCGCGTACAGCTCGGCAATGGCTTTACCCATACCTGACGCAGCTCCGGTAACGACCGCAACTTGACCGTTTAATCTCATGAGGTTTCCCCTCCCGAAAGATTTATTGAACAGTTGTTCAATTAAATTATATCGATTTGAACGAAGATTTGTCAACTAACGAAGATTCCCACCCTGAGCTATCAATCGAAGATGGGAATGAACCGCCCGCTGATAAGGAGAATATAATGAGCTTTGATGCGCGCCCCGGTTCATGAACTTCCGGGGCAAACTCGTATGATTCCCAGAACGACGCAAACAAGCCCCTTCCGGTGTTAGAAGGGGCGTTCGTCCTCAGCAGCGGTTCTACAGATAAGCGTCTTCCATCGGATTCGGACTATCGTCGGGAACCGCCTGAAGCCGAGAGGCCAGATAAACGATCGCGGCGCTGAGCGACATGTCATACATTCTGGCGATATCGCCAGCAAGCGACTCTAGCTTCTCCGCTTCTTTAAGCGCTTTATTCTCCCGTCTCTCCCTCGCCTGGTTGGCATCAATCTCCGCCCCGCGACGCAGCATCGCCTCTTGCCGTTCCGCCTCCAGCGTTTCGGTGTTGCTTTCCGCGTAACGGGACAAGCTCGATTTATTAGCCTCGTCAGCCGCTTGAAGCGACTTCTCCTCTCTAAGCGCGGCATACGCCTCTTCCTTGCTCGGCACTTGTCGCACAAGCCGCTGCAGCTCTTTGGCAATTTCGTCGATTGTCGCGTTTTGTTGCTCCGCTTCAGCCGTCTTTTCTGGAGCCAGACCGGACAGTTTGCGACCGGCCTCGACGTACAGGTCGAGCTGCTGCGCGATTTGAGCGGCCAACGATTCCGCGCTGCCGATCCCGAGTATACGCAATTCGCGCAGCTCCGCAAGCGCTCGCTCCGCCCGCTCCACTTCGGCTACCGGATCGGTTATTGCGGGAGCGGCGTGTTTTTTGCTGCGGGCGCTTTGCGAGGCCTTCTCCACTTCCTTACTTCTTCTCTCTGCAGCTTCCACGTATTTATCGATATCGATGCTTTTGCCGACCAGCTTGTGACGGCCAAGCGCGATTTTGCCCTGCTCCTGACGCACCTTTTTTTCTTTGCCAGTCAACGCCTTGAAATCAGTCGCCGCCCGGTCCGGCTCGGTTCCGCGGTCCCACTCGACATGCTCCGGCTGCTCGGTCTGCTGCTTCGCCAGACTTCCGATCGCTTCCTTGTACGCTGTGACCGCGTCGCGGAGCTCCGTCGTCTCCGAGCTTACATCACCCGAATCGTCTTTACCGGTTCCAGGTTCGATCGCATGTACCAACGTATCGCGTTTATCGCTGTCCCCCAAGTCCGCGATCAGCTGCTCCGCCGTCTCCAGCAGGCCGTATCTTCCTGATGCTTTCTCGAGATTCTCGATCGTTTGCTTGTTCAATACGTTCCGTCTGCGGTCGACGATACGCTTCAACGTCTCTCGCAGCTGGAACTGGCAGGTCAGGCAAGATACGACATCCTGACCGCCGCTGTACAATTGCGGGGCATCGTTCATATCCAGCACTTTGACCGGGTTCGTATTGCCCATATACTTTTTATCACGTCCCTTGCTCATTTTTACTTTGACTTTCGATTCGTATCGGACGAGCACCTCGGTCATCCCCATCGCGGTATCGCCGGTCAGATTAGCCGGAAAATCGGGCAAATGCGGATCGTTAAACGGGTGAACGGCCTGCGGGGCGGCGCAGGTCCCGACCGGGTTGCCGGTTTCCACCACTGTACCGTGCGTCGGATGATCGTGCTGCACCTTGTCCCGGCCGTTGTCCTGAACGATTTGATGATGGGGATGCTTGGGCATCTCTCGCTGCAAAATGTCGGTGAAGGTCTGAGTCAACTGGTCATGTTTCGTCGTCGTATCGTGGGTAACCGGGATTCCGCCATTGTCTTGAACGATCTGTTCGAACACCTGGTGTTGCGTCTGCCCCATAAACCCGCTGTGGCTCACATGAATCTCATCGTTCGGCAGGACAAGCACGCCCATCATGAACGACTCGCTCCATTTTCCGACGATCGGATTGCCCCCGTATTTGTCAGGCACCATTTTGGCCGGGCCAATTCTGGGTTTGATTATTTTATACTGCACATTGGCGGTAAAATCGTTCAACAGCGCTAGACGGATCGTCGCCGCAACTGTTTTGCTTGTCTCGCTTTGCGGGATTGTCTCGTACAGTTCCTGCGAAGGGCCGATGCCCCGTTTATTCGGATGATCCGGCTCTGTCGCCTTGACCGTATTGATGCCTGTGCGGATATCCGTCAACTTGGAAGTGACGTCCCCGATATCCGCCTTGCTTTGCAAACCGGCCTTCACCTGCTCCCACAGGGTAGATATTTGCCCGTGCCCGGCGGCTTTCGTCTCGATATATTCGACGACCGACTGCTCGAAAGTTTGCTTGCGCGGGTTGATCAGCGTCTGGTAGACGTAATTCTCCAGCGTTTCCCAGTTCGTCGCCGCCGGAACGTCCGAGTCGATCATGCGCCGGATGACCGCGGAACCCGTCCGTGGCGCTGCCGGTTTACCCGGGTTGGAGCTTGTCCACCGCTCCAGCATAGCGCCGACCGCGCGGTTCCCAATCGTGCGCTGCAGCTGCAGAACGTTCATTCCGGATCGCGGCGGAATCCCGCCTGCAGCCAACATCGGCACGGCTGCCGCTGCATATCGGCGATCTTGCGCGTTTACCGCTTGTCCGCCGCCTCTTTCCCGCGATAACGTCCCCCGCTCCTGCCCGGCCGATTTTTCCATCATCATTTCGCCCCCATTCTGAATAAGATATCCTTAAATTACCATACTCAAGGGGTGCCGGCATGAGCCATGAGTACCGGCGGTCCGAAAAAGAATTTGTCAGGAGATTCAGGAAACGATAGGCGATCGCGATTTATACGAATTCGACATAACCGAATGCAGATTGAAACGGACGAAGAGGCTGACGCTGACCGCGCTTCATTCCGCATCCATCCCCAGCGAGCCTGCCTACCAGCCAGCCTTCTCCATACCGCCCGATCGATCGCACCCACGACTCCTTCGCTTACTCCTCCTCATAAGCGAATATTGCCACTCCGTGTCACGGAAAAGTAACCGGTCTGAACACAAAAAAAGCCGCATCTCTGCGGCGAGCTTGTACGCGTTCCAACGATATGACGTTATTTGGCGACCCAGCCTTCCGTGCCTGTCCCAGTCTCTTTGACGAATAACGTGGAGGTTGAGCCCCCGTCTGTTCTCAAATAGATCGATCCGGGAGGCGCGCTTCGCACCAGCTCGGGCAACCCGGCCCCTGCCATAATGCGTGTGCTTCCGAGCTGCCAGTGAAGCGGACCGCCGATTCCGGCGTTGGCTACTCTTGATCCGTTTTCTCCGCCCAACGTGTCGACCCCGTTGGCAAACGTATTGCCGACCAGATTAATATTCGAGGCTAAGCCGGTGACTTTGATGCCAACGGAATTTTCGCTCGACGCCTTGGCCGTCATATTCATCGACACGACCAGCAAATCGTCGGGGTTCGTAGAGAAGTACAGCGAGTATGTTCCCGCACCGACTACCGTATTGCCCACTACGTTTAACTGCGCTACGCGGGTCGTATGGATGGCGGTCGTGATGCTGGAACCGTCCGCAGTAATCACGTTGCCGGTAATCGTCAGGCTGCCGAAGCCGCCTGCGGGAGAAGCGCCGAACGGCTCGGATACGATCCGGCAGCCTCGCAGACTGTTGCCCGATACGACGATCCCGGTCGTGATCTTGGTCGGCTCATCGGCGTAACCTTGGTGCGTCACGCGGATTCCTTTGACGTTGCCCGTCCCGACCACTGTATTGCCGGAAATCGTGACATCGACGGAGTCGTCCGCCCATATGCCGTTTATATTGTCCGTACAGGTGTTGCCGGTAACGGCGATTGCCCGGGCCCCGTTTTCCAATTGGATGCCCGCAGCACTCGGACCGGACCCTGTGGACAGACAGCCCGTAACGGTAGCTTCATGCACGCCATACAAACCGATTCCCGCTGACGTGACCGGATTGTGGATCTGGCAGGATTCGATCGTGACTCGGGTAATACGGCCGTTAGGAGTGGATCGAAAATTGATGCCGCCGCTGCTTTTGGAGACCGGATCATGATACGAGCGGACTCCCCGCACCAGGATGTTATTCGCGGTCGTTCCCGAACCATCGCTGAAATGGAATTTCACCGGATGCCACGACCTCCGAACGACGATGTTCTCAATCATCACATTTTCGATAGGTACCGATAAAGAAGCGTCGAACCCGTCGCCCGCTCCGAACTCGATGCTCGACAGATTACCGCCCGGAGTGATTGTATAGGCGTTCTCGATCGACAGATTGCGGAATACCACGTTCGAGCCAGCGATATAAAACAACACTCTGCGATTCTCATACGTAATCGCCTGCGTAAGCAGCGTACCAGTCGTGCCCGAGATCGTAACGTTGCCGGGAACGCGAAGCGCATACCCGAAACTCATACTTCCCGGAGCGGCGAAGGTGTAACGTGTTCCGATGTTATAGGTGCCGGATGGAAGAAATACTTCCCCTCCCTCTGCGGCAGCCGCATCGATTGCAGCTTGCAGCGCGGACGTATCGTCGTTTGCCCCGTCGCCCTTCGCACCGAACCATTTGACGCTAATCGGTCCGGCAAAACCTCTTTTATACCTCAATCCGGAAGCGCTTACAATAATCGTGCCCGTATTATCCGCCGACCCGGTATCCGTCGGATCGAGACCGAACACGCCTTCCATGTTGTGATCCGTTACATAATACGCAGTGGCATAGGTTGAACCGGTCAGACTCCTTAGCTCTGCGATCGTAATGACCTGTACGGCGCTCTCCGTCAAAGCGTCTAGCTGATGTTTAACCCCCTTTGCCTGAATGTCTACTTCCCCGTAAACACTTTTCGCCACAGAAACGGCAGGCGTCAGCCCCAGAATCCCGGTAGCAGCCGCAGCAGCTCCCGTTACCCCTAGTGCGGTCAGCATTTTTCTTCTCGATAGCGATTCGGTCGTCCCGGTTGAATCAATTCCTTCGCCGGAACCGGCGGCCGGGCGTTCGAACTGATCTTTATTCATCCCATTCCCTCCCCATGTTCAGTCCATTGGATACCCCTACTATATCACGGCTTTGTTGCAGACTCTTGACCGTTGATGGGCGGTTTTGGCGGTTATATGACTGTGAGTGTTTTTTAGGCGGACGGCTTTGGCGTCCGGACGTAAAAATCCGGCTCTCTGCTCTCCCGTAATGTTGTATACTTATTAAAAATCGGCATGAGCCAAGGTGGAATTGGGATGATACCGCATTCATATTGCATATTCGACCATTTTTACTACAAGTGGAATAAACTATTGGCAGGCCAGGTTCTCGTTCATTCGCATGTGCAGTACGAGATCTACTATTTTCACGGCGGGCGGTGCGATTATGTGCTGGGGGATCGTACCATTCCTCTGCAGCCGGGCGATCTGATCATTATGAACGGATTGACCCCGCATTGCCCCAAGGTAGACCGGTCTGCCGAGTATGTCCGGACGATGTTCTCCTTCGACCCGCACCTGGTTCAGCTGTTCGGGCACAACCTTCTTGCCTGCAACCCGTTAAAGCCGTTTGAAACGTTGAGAAATCATCATATCCGATTAAGTACGGCGACAAAGACCGAGTGTGAAGACATTTTATCGCGAATCAACCGCTACTACTATTCAGAGGACCCCGTTCACCGCAACCGGCTGCTTGCCGCCTTTTACGATCTGCTGATGCTGATCTATGAGTTATGCCGGGGCGAGATGGAATCCGCCAGGAACGGCGTCTCCGATTGGGAACGGTATGTTCAGCAAATCGTGGCGTACATCGAAGAAAAGTATATGGAGGACATCGGGCTGGACCGGATGGCGTCAGAGCTTCATATGAACCGGTTCCATATGATGAAAGTATTTAGGGAAGTAACCGGAATGACCGTGTTTGACTACCTGTTCAAAAGACGAATCGACCAGGCGAAATTAATGTTCCATCATTGCCCGGATGACTCCGTAACCGATGTATGCTATAAGTCGGGCTTCAAACATCCTTCCCATTTTAGCCGGGTATTTAAAAAACAAGTCGGAACTGCGCCCGATCCATACCGGAAACAGATACGCGAGTTCCCTTTTAGCTGATCCGGACCATACGTTCTGTACAGAAAACGAAGAGACGCCTTCCCTTTCCCGCACAGTAACGATAAGGAGGCGTCTTCTCTTTTTGACCGAGAGTGATGATGTTTGTATCAGCCAAATCTCGTCCAAGAGCGCATCGTCTGGGCCACATCCGCACCGTCCACGATCATACGATGAATATCGTCATTGATCAGTTGCCGGCTGGCGTTCCATTTGCGATTCAGGAAAAAGGCGCCGAGCTGAATAACGTCCAGCTCTTGAAGGTAACGCGACCAGACGGGGTGTTCTGTCAAGCCCTGTTCAACCGCACTTGATTTCGTAACCGGCAAAATCCACGACCGGCTGGTCAAAATGTAGTGTCGCAAAAACTCCCATGCGAGACGCGGGTGTGCCGATTTTTTCGTCACGTGCGCTCCGGCCATATAAATCATATTCGCGTTTACCCCGCCCGGCATGTACGGCAAACCAACTACGGCATATTCATGTTCCGGGTCCGGATGATGATGAAAATGCCAGCCGAATGCGAAATTCATCGCCGCCTCTTTATACTCCTGTCCCTCCCTGTAACGGGAAGGCTCGTTCGGCATCCGGACAATCTTATGTACCCGGAAGGCATCGATCATCAAGCGGAACGCTTCAATCGTCGCAGGACTGTCCACGTATCCGTGTGCCGTCGATCCGTCCGGTGCGACATAACGGCCGCCATTACGCAGGACGAACGGCTCCCACCATTCGATATCGATGCCGATCCCCAGTCCGTACTGAGACACATTGCCCTGTGCATCGCGGATCGTAAGCTTTTTCCCGTGCTCCACCATATCGTCCCACGTCCAATCATCCGTGGGATAGGGCAGGCCGGCTTCATCAAATTTGTTTTTGTTAACGATAACGAGCGGCATCATGATCTCCAGCGGCAATCCCGGCAAAATACCGCTGTGCGTGACGACCCTCCGAAGACCCGGATACCAGTCTTCCCATAACCCATCGTCCTGGGCATACGGTTGCAAATCGAGAAACAGATCATCGGAATTGCCCACTTGAAATCCGCCTAGTTCAATCAGATCCGGCGCCTCTTCTGATCCCATCGCTTTCGCCGCTTCAAAGCCGTCAACCGCCTGCTCGATCCGGATGTTCACATCCGGGTGAAGCCGTTCGAAAGAAACTTTGGCTGCCTGTACGATAGGCATGTAATGCTGGATTTCCGTCATAAATCGCAATTCGATCATGGTTCGTTTCCCTCTTCCCCATCCATAATAGCGATACTTTTCTCCATATATTCGATTGCCGCACTTTCAAATGACCGGGCTCTACCCAGTTGGACGGCACAAGCTTCACGCAGCTCCGGCGACATTACCTCCGATGTCCGAATGA
The DNA here is from genome assembly GCF_014705615.1 of Paenibacillus oceani. GTDB lineage: Bacteria > Bacillota > Bacilli > Paenibacillales > NBRC-103111 > Paenibacillus_AB > Paenibacillus_AB oceani. Next base: position 76,251 of record NZ_JACXJA010000009.1, on the reverse strand, counting down.
AGGGAACCTGACGGCTGATTTCCCCTATGGCCTCTGCCGCTTGCTCATAAGCCTCCGAGGCCAGCAGCGTCAGCCGCATCGCTTTCCCTTCGAACGGCACGCCGCGCAAGTACAAGGCGGCATATCGTTTCGCTTCCGCATAAACGGAGGATAGCTGTCCCATCCCATAACGGTTGGGCCACCCATGCGGGCTGCGCAAGTGACCGATCCAACGATCGTACGCCGCAAGTCCCGAGGTATAGGTTAAATAGTTGGTTCGCGGCTTGTATTCGCAGCCTTGCTTGGCATAGTTGATCGCAAAACGGATCGTCCGCAGCGCTTGCTCTCGCTCCACTTCTTGCTTCGCCCGCGGACTGCTTCTGTCTGCAGGCTGATTCCGTTTGCCGCTAATACCGGCAAGAAATCGGACCGGATTGTTCACAGCATCGTCATACGTTACCGTTTTCCCTTCCGGAAGCATCGGGTCCGTAACATACAGGACGCGCGCCGCATCATCGTACCCGTAGACCACTGCCCATTCGTGCACATAAGGTTTGGATACCTGCGTATCGAAAATCAGCACTGCTTTCCCAACATCGATAAACTTCCGCAGAAACGGAAGCAAAGCTTCCTCGAGACGAAGCACAACCGGAAACCGTTCCACCGCCCCCAGCAGTGGAACCGGCGCATCCGCAAGCTGACCGCACACCATCGTAACCTCATAGCCAAGCTCTTGCATCAGCCGCTGCAAATTCAGTCGCCAATCAAACATATAGATCCCATCGGCGAAAGTCGTTCGATCCGAAATCTTCATGCGGAACGCAAAGGCGGACACTCCCATCAGCTCCGCCGCATCTCGCCGATCACCGAACATGTCCAGCATACGCCGGATGCCGTCCACGAACGTACAGCGAATGGAATCATCCGCTTGCCCCGCCGGCAACTGAATCCTCTTAGCCGTTGACATTCCGCTACTCTCCTTCTTTTCCGGTGCCAGACCAAGCGAGATGCGGATATGCTCCTTGCGCAGCTTCTGACGGGAACGGTGAATATAGGTATATACCGATCCGGTTGTCATCTTGTACATGGAGGCGATCTCGTCAGGGCTCAATTGACGGAAAAAATAAGCTTTGAAAATCTCTTTTTCCTTGCGGTTCAGACAGTGCAGTAAAGCATGAATCGTCTCGTATAGTTCCTTGCGCATTAGATGCTCCGCCGGATCCTGCTCCTGTTCCGCTGCACCGGCCGCCTTACGGGTCAAATGATAAAGTATGCTGTCCAGATTCCCCCAGTCGACCCTGGAACCGTCAGCAGAATCCGTTACGCCCATAGATGCAAACGGCCGCTCTTTCCGGTGAACTCCGCCTCGGCGCAACCGCATATTCGCCTGGTTGCGCACGATCCGGTGCAGCCAAGGAAGAAAACGGCTCGTATCGGCGAGCGAGCCCACATGCAGAAACGCCCGGATAAGCGCATCCTGAACAATATCGTCGGCCATATGAGGGTCCCCGGTCATACGTTCCGCCCAGCCGTGCGCTTTGCCGCGATACTGTTCGATTAGCTCGCCGAACGCTTCAGTATCTCCTTGCTGCGCCCGTTCTACAAGGTCCTGATCGCGAACGCCGGATGCCTCAATTTCCAAAGGAGGCTTGCCGAACCCGAATGTACTGTCGTTACCTGCTCCCATGTTCCCTCCCGTTTCTCTATGGCTTACTAAGATAGATGCCGGTGACGAACTGGATTTGAACATCTTTTTTGATTTTTCTTTGTAACGATGGAGTCGCACATTTGATCGTTAACTACGCCTATGCAGAAAAAAAGACTTCGGGCATGTACACCCAAAGTCTTCGCACAAAGAAACAGCAGCACGTTGAAGTTCATCCCCTGCTTGCGGTCGTTTTCTCTGTGTGATCCTGAGCAAGGGTTTTGATATGGATGTAGATATGAACCATGGCCCTCACTTCTTTCCTTCTTCACTTTAGTAAAAATCTTACATCCGTACTACGGGAATCGTCAATGATTTTCCGTTGCGGCTCGCTGCTAAATGAATCCGATCGAATGGGCAGCCATTAGTTCTTTTTTGCTTCGATGGTATTGTTGGCTCGGCCATCAAATTTTCGATCGTATTGGCGGAACTTTTAGTAAAATCCAAATACTCCAATGTAATGAACGGATATTTTTTGCGGACCGGTTCGGCAAAAAAGGTATCGAACTCCGCTTGCTGAAACGCCGTATTCCAGTTGTTCACCCGGAGTGTAACCGGTTCGGTGCTGAGCTGCTTCGCCTCCTGCACGTCCTCCGCTTTCGACACCCCCGGATCGGCAGCAGCGCCCGGCTTTCCTGAACAACTGATCAACATCGTACTCGCAACCACCCATGCAACTCCATGCACTAGCCATTTCGTTTTCATGCTTCAACCCTTTTCCCGTGTTTCTCTCCTGAAACGTTCCTCCCATGCTCGCGCCAGCTTACAAAACGCCATAGGGTTGAAACACGGTGCAGTCGCGCCAAACGTCCCCGCCGATACACAGATCCACCCGATATGGCCGGCCGCCCCGGGAAGGATACAAACCACTTTGTCGCCTTCCTTCCAGGCGCCTGTCGTCGGCAAACTGTTCGAATACCACGTTTTGAACCCACGTTCGATCGTTGTGACCGGCGTCGTCCCATATACGATATCCGCCGTCGTATTGTTGTACGACTGATTGTGCGCAAGCTCGATGTTGGTGGCACTATCCACCAGTCGAATGCCGTACTGCTGAGTCCGGGCCGCTCCCGCTCGCGTATCGCAGATTAAGTTGTTGGCCACATTGACGCGGTCGCTGCCGACGGAAACGAGGATACCCTCGCGCAAATTGTCCACGCATACGTTGGCATTGACGACAACCCGATGGCAATATGTCAAGCTGATCCCGTAATAAGCGGCATTGCGGATCGTGTTGCCCTCAATGACGAGATCGTTCGATGCATAACGCTCGATACCCGAGCCACCCGAGTTTTGGATCTCGTTGTTCGCTATTCGCATTCGCCCGCCGTTTGAAGAGTTGTAGATGCCGGAACCGACCGTTTGCCCGTTCGATACGAACAGATTGCCGACGATCGTACATTCTTTGGCGTTTCGCGACATATCGACGCCCCTGCCGTAATAGTTCTCAAACTGGTTGCCGATCGCGGTAATACGAATGCCGTTTATCCGAATGGCATATTGGGTCCCCAGATTCGGCTCCAGCTTGAAATTGCGGACGATATTGCCTGAGAACGTCACATGCGAGGAAGGAACGGTTCCGCCGTTGTTCGGCTTCTCGTGGGTATCGGCTTTGAACGCCGAAATCCCCGTCAGCTCGCCGACATGCGCCCGCAGCTACGGTTACCCCTCCGATCCCCGCTATTCTCAATAAAGTTCTTCGGGCTGAATATGCGGTCGCACAGCTGCTCAACATCGATCATGTCCGCCCAATATTCCTTCAAATGGCTCAGCAGCCTAAGGCGAAGGGATTCCGAAAAAAACAAGACGTGATACGTCCGGAACGTAAACAGGATTTCCCGGAACATCGCATAGCGGTCCGGTCTCTTCTGACGGCCCGCAACGGGCCGTTCCCACAGCCGCCGGCAGCTCGGAAGGCTGAACGAATGCGCCTGGATGATCTCCTGGGCTCTCTGCGACGCCATATACTGCAAAATAAGCAATGCCTCTTCCTTATGCTCAGAATGCCGGTTGACGGCGGCGCCAATGGAAAAAAAAGAGTCGCCGGATCGTACTGGAACGGAACTGGAGATACATCAAAGTCCAAGCCGGATTCGAGAAAATCTTTCAACTGCGGAAAACTGGCGAGCAGCATGGAAATTTTACCTTCCCGGAACAACCGGTTGATTTCCTTGTCATCCTGAGACAAGTACAGCGGCGACATAGCGCGGTTGTGCAAAATGTTTTTGCAAATGCTCATGTTGTGCGCGAGTTTTCGCCGCAGCGCTTCACTTTCCCACGGAGCTTCCCACTCGCTTCGGATGCCGCTTTGCAGCAAAAAGATCGGCCAGCGGTTTTCCGATATGGCATGGAAGCCAAAGCCGTAACGGCCGGCGCCGTTCGATAAAGCTGTCGCACTGTGGAACAACTGATCCCAAGTCCAGCTTCCGTCCGGCTCCGGAATGCCGCATTCCTCAAAATGCGCCTTGTTGTAACAGAGAACGACCGGACCAAACACAAGCGGCTGAGCACGAAGCGTCCCCCCGTCACGAAACGGCTCCAGCAGGAGCGGATGCGTCTCTTCCGGCTCCGGCAAAGGCGCAAACGTCTCGGCCAAGTCTTGCTTGACGAGCTCCTGGAATTGGTGATTGTTGACACTGATCAGATCCATCTCGCTGTGTTCGCTGCTTAATACTTCCGATACCGGTCTGTAGTACGCAACCGTCTCGATCTGAATGCGTGGATACAACTGGTGAAAATCGTCGATTAGCTTCTCCAGCTGCAAATCTCGCAATATGGTTCGGCTGCAGTTGAAACGTAACGTCGTATGCGGATGCAGCGGTTGAACCTGATTGCCGACCCGGGGAATTTTGCGGATGAAGCCCGCTTCTTCCAGCACTTCAAGCCCTTTGCGGATCGACTTGTTGCTAAATTGAAACCGTTTCGACAAGGCCATCTCTGAAGGCAGATACGACTGAGGCGCATAGGTTCCGTCGATAATCTCCTGACGGAGCGTAGCGATCACGTTGTCCAGCTGATACTGGAACCGTTCCTTGGATGGTCGGTTTAATAACTCCCCCTCCTTCCTGATGTACAAACAACGATCATTTTGTACATTAGTAGTTGTTAATTATGTAAAATTGTGTTAATTGCATCTTATAGAAGTTGTGAAACCGCTGTCAATCTTTAATTTTGTACATTAGACTATCCATGATCATTTATTTTGTACATCAGTACAAATAAACAAAAATCGTGATAAGGACAAGCATGGATAAGAAAACCGTCCGGAACGATCCGGACGGTCCTTTGATGTGCGACCCGCACTCTGGTATGTGGAAGAGAATGGGTACCTTGGCTCCAGCCGCTTATTGATAAGGTTTTGGGAGCCCCTTCGACTTCAAATGAGACCGTACCTCTCTTTCTTGCGGGCAAAACGAGTCGGCTTCGCTGAAACGGAACCTGCGTATGGGCTCTCTCGCATAATAAGAGTCTCTCGCACCCTTTATTTTCGGCATATTGGGCTGACAGAGACGAATAGAGGCGGTTTGTGCCCCTTATTTCAGCTAACCAGTCGGGTATGCACCCGTTTCGCTGAAATTAGAAGCTCCAAACCGCTCTTAGATCCTCATCCAAGCAGGTTTTAGACAAAATAAAAGGTACGAACCGCTCTTATTCTGTCGGTCGGCTTTTGCATCAACAACGTTTCAGATGCGATCGGCCGGACGCCAAGCGCCAATACCGTACCCAAAAATGCCGGAGCCGCTACACGTTGCGGACGGGCAGGCACCTTGTTGCCTTTTGCCGATATGCTGCAAATGAAACCGCTCGGACAACATACGTCTCCGTCTGCCCACAGCTCCGTTTGTTCATTAGCCGCAAATAAAAACATGCTCGCCGGTGCTACATAATCCCGAATTTCGTTGCCTCGCCCGATTCGTTTCACCCGAACGATGACCTGATTCCATAGTTGATTTGTTCACTAATGTTCATAGCCATTCCACATCACTTACAACTGAAGGGGTCTGCACCTTTTTCGCGGATATTAGCGGCTTCAAACCGCTCTTATTCCGCGCCGAAGCCGGTTTTCGGACAAAATAAAAGTTGCGGTCCCCCTCTCCCCCAGCTAGCAAGACAGAGAGCCGAGCGGCCACGATAAACAACGATAAGCAACTTGCGACGCCAGTTGACTCGACTAGCGACTAGTAAGGAAGCCCTTTACGCGCCGTAGTACGGGGAAGAACTCATGCATTCAGGCCTCTCAACAAAAGCTGCCTGGCATCGTCAGCCTCCTGAAGTATCACTCCTTCCCCTATTCCCCTGTTACTCTCACCGTCTACTCCGTATGCAGCTCATACAAAATCCCTCGTATCCGTTCTTCGCTCAGATGATAAATTTCTGACAACTCCGTTACTCCGATCCCGTCCATATATTTCTGGTATATTTCTTTGTTCCGACGCTCCAGCTCGTCCCGCGCTCCGCTTGTTTCTCCCCAACCCTTCCGTTCGGTCTGCGGAATATACAGATGCGCGCCCCTGACATATTTCTGAATCTCCCGTATGAGACTTTCCGGCAGCACATCGCGCGCGTTATTATACCGTTTCATGTCCGCGCCCGATCGCTTTGGTTAAGGCAAAGAAACTGCTGTGGATCTCGTCGAATCCTTCCCGAACCATTAGCGTAAACACATCCACATGTTTCATAGACATTAAGGAGTTGACCTTGCGAATGTCCAACTGCTTCATCGAGTGCAAAACGCCTTGCAGAAACTGCCTTTTCTCTTGCTTCGTCAATTCGAATGCTGGACGAAAGTGAAGGTTGAAAGCGGTCGCCGACAAAACGTCGCTGCTCGGGTCTACCTTTTTTACCTTATAATAGGCAATGGCGGTGATCTCCTGCTGATCGTTGCGCAATGTCAGGATCACGTTGCTAGTCTCGACCGTTTGAAACTGGTGTTGAAAAATGATCGCATTCGGAGCATTGCCGTCATCGGTCAAAATCCGATGCACCTCCTCTAAACTCAGCGCTTCCGCGTTAAGGTTAGCGGTGTCCATTTCTTCAGACGCCTCCCATTCGTCCATGGAAAGACGGGCGGAGACGCGCATATATTCATCCGCTGTGCGAAAGCCCAGACGTTCGAGCAGATAGAGCTCCCGGTTCTGCAGTTGTCCGAGCTCCGTCTGGGCAAAATACGCCAGATACGTGCCTCCCCGCTCGAGAATATCGTCCGCACACTTTTCCAGCATCCCGTTCAGCACTTCGAGATGATCGACATCGGCCTCTTGGATTGTACACGTGATAACTCCATGCCGATCCCTCAGATCAAGCATCATCATTGCTACAATCTTCGACTCCACCTCGGTCACGTAACTTTTTCGCGGGAACGGCCACGTCTTGGGGAAGAACATAGTTCTCACTTGATCGGCATGAAGTGCCACAGACCTTCCATTTTCCTTTAACCAGCTAGTCATCTGCTCGAAATCGTCGTCTTGCCGGACCTCTCGAATAATCAGCTTCGAATTCGACACGCTGCTCAACTCCTTGTACTTGGATATTGTCATTATGCCAGGTAATGGCACATACTGGAATCTTACAAATTCGTATAAAAAAACTCGAACAATCTCGGCAAACGATATGTCGTACCGATTGAACATAGCATGCCGCTGTCATCCGGCGGAAACTGGGTTGCGGTTGCCGATCTGCCTCATCGCAAGGTTAGCTTCTAGACGAAGTAACGCCTTGCAGCTGTCCCTCTTTCACAAACTTACATGTTCCGGCGTGGGCACGGCAAAAAACCTCCCGGCTCATCTGCCGAGAGGCACTTTTTGATACTCGCACAACCGCGAAGGTCTTGGGCTTTTCCAGACCGATGATACGGCCTGCCGGACTGTTGCTCCCCGCATCGCCTACCCGCGCTGTCTTAACCGCGCTACATACTGTTTGGGCGTACAGCCGTTATACTTCTGGAACAGCCGGTAAAAGTGGGTGATGTTCTCAAGCCCGACCATACGTGCCACTTCGTTAATGCTGGCGGACTTCGTCGCGAGATGCCGTTCGGCCATATGAATCCGTTTGAAGTTGACGTATTCGATGAACGACGTCCCCACGACTTCCTTGAAATGCTTCGAAAAGTAACTGTAGCTCATGTTCAGCAGCTTGCACGCCTCTTTCATCTCGATTTTGTCCGTCAACTGCCGGTCGATGTACTGGAACACAGGCTGGAGCGCGTGCAGGTCCGTCCGGTTGCGTACATCGGCTCTTTTACGATCGTTCCGGTACAGGCTGAGCAAAATCTGCTTCAAGTACAGACTAACCGCGATTTCAAAACCGTCCGCCTGGGACTGCATTTCCTTGAAAATATGCCGGATGTTCTGTCCGGCCAAACGTCTCACTTCGTCATTTTCGCGAAAGATAACATTCAGCTCGCTAAGCGGACGATGATACTCGGAGAAGTAATGGTAATACGGCGTAATCGCCGGTTCAAAATAGGGAAGCAATTTTACATGCATCACGAGGTAGACGGCTTCGTCGCAATCGGATCGCTGGTTGGCATGCAGCTGGTTCGAGCCGATCAGCAGGACGTCCCCCTTATGCAGCCGATAGCTTTGATCGACCGTATGGAACACGACGGACCCTTTCTTGACGTAGATGAACTCCAGCTCTTTGTGATAATGCCATCTCAAGAGGCCAAGCTCCCAGTCGTTCCTCACCTCGATGATCTTGATCGCCAGCAAGTCGCTCTGATAATGGATCGGTTCCACATGATCGTTCAGATGAATCATCCGTCTCCCCTTCCCGTGCATGTCCGCATACGCCGTATCGACTTCAGACTGCGCCATGCCAACTTCCCTATAATAGATGATCTGTTTCTTCAATCTATCATAAAAGAACGGTTACGGGATACGGCTTGGTTCAGCCGCCCGTCGCTTTTTTCTCGGCAATCTTCAGCTTCGCCTGCTCGCTCGCCTTGCGCAAAAACGTGTTCACATCCTCTTCTCCGTTGGTCAGCTTCGCTTGGATCGAGTTCAGCAGGCGGGCGACCTCGAGATCGTACGGTCCCATATTTTGAATCGGCGGCGTATTCAGGAACAGCGCTTTGACGTTTTTGCCCTGCAGCGCAGGATTGCTGCTGCCGAACTCTTCTTTCAGCTTCGGATCTTTCAGCGCAGGCAGGCGGCCGACCTTGCTCAGCGCAAGCTGGCTATCGGTGCTCGTCACAACGTCCATCACGCGGAACACTTGATCCTTGTGCTTGCTTGCGGAAGTCATGATCAGCACAAGCGAATCCAGCGCCATCGACTGTCCCCGGGTCTCCGCGTAGTTCGGATAAGAGACCAGGTCCCAGTTAAGCGGCGTACCTTTGCTTGCCAGCTCTTTCACTTGACCGAACGTATACGTCGTTACGCCGGCATACATCGCCACATCCCGTTCCACGAAAAAGTTGTTCAGCTTCGTCGTCCGGTTTTCAGGCAAGTCGTACAGCTGCTTGAACGTGGTCGCGGCTTTTTTCCAGCTGTCCTGGTCCAGCGCCGGCGCTCCCGTCTTCGGATCGGTATACGATACGGCCAGCTGTGAAGCGAATTGGGTCAGCAAAGACGGATAAATCGCTTTGTAGAATACGTCCCCGTCCTTGCGCGATACCCGCTTACCAAGCTCGATCACATCGTCCCAGGTCATTTTGTCGACGGGGTAGGCGACACCGAATTTGTCGAAAATATCTTTGTTGTAAAACAACGCCGAGCTGTTATACGAGAATGGCAGCGCTGCCAATTTGAATTTCGGCGCATACGACTGGAGACTGTCTATCGTCACGTTCTCGAACCGGCCCAGATCCATCTTCTGCTCGCGAACGTAACTGTCCAGATCCTGCACGATGTTCAAGCTGAAGAAATCTTCCATGTACCCTTTCGGCGAATAGATCAAGTCCGGCGAAGCTCCGGTTGCGACCAGGTCCTCCAGCTTGGTTCCCGGCGCGTTTCTCACCAGGTTAAGCGTGATGTGCGGATATTTCTGGCCGACTGGTTTTACGAAATACGTTTGAAACTCTTCATCCGTCAAGTCTCCGCCATAATAGTAGATCGTTAACGTAACCGGATCGTTGCTTATTTGTTTTGGCGCTTCCGGCGCAGTCGGGTCTCCCGCCGCCTTGCCGCCGCCCGAACCGGACGAACATGCGGATAAAGCCAGCGCAGGCAAGCACAAACCGAGCACCATCGTTTTTTTCCAAAGTTTCATGGTTGATCCCCCTTGTTTTGTTCAAAGTGAATTTGCGATACTAGTAATTCTGCATCAAGATCAAAGATGAAAGCGTTCTCAGCTTATGGAGTTTGGAGTCCCCCGAAAGGACCCGGCGTTAGCACTCCACACATTCGTCACTTTGGGGGAAACGGTACAATTGAACTACAGTCGATCTTCAGTTGATCTACAGTTGAACCTGATGTCCGCCGACTCGGGACCGATCTGCCGCAAATCCGACAAAATGGCCGTACACCGAATCGTCGAGGGTGGTCGTAGACAGGGACGGCTCCTCGCCCCGGACGACGCGCAGGAAATCGGTTACAAGCCGCATATCGCCGCCACCATGCATATTATCGGTCACATCGACGCTCACCTGCTCTTCCCGGTAACCGTGGGGGGCCGACAGGTCCGGATAACGGAGCGTGAAAAAGCCGTCCTCCAGCACGCCTTCAATCTCGCCACGGGTGCCGACCAGATGCAGACGGCGGCAAGGTTTGGCGGTATTGCCGTTCAAGCTGAACGTGCCTGTCCCCCCGTCCGCAAACTCCACAACAACCGCTTGATGATCGACGACATCGTTATCGCTTGCCCATACACATCTTCCGAACGGATTGTCCGAGCAAAGCGATTCCCGTTTTTGCTCCTCGGTAGGCCGCTCGCCCAGATGCTCAATCCCGTGCCATACATAGGCGCCCCACAGGTTGAGCTCTAGATACATCTTTTTGGCGGAATATTCGCAGCTGTCGACGAGCGGACAGTCCACGAGACATCTCGTGCCCGCCCCGGCCGGCTTTTGCTCTTCGCGGAAAAACATCCGTCCCCCCATACTGGAGACGTGCTTCGGCCGGATGCCCGCTTTCATCCATACCATCAAATCCAGATCGTGACAGCATTTCGCCATCAGCATCGAGGAACCGCCGCTCTTCTGGCTGTTCCACTTGCCCCGCACGTACGCGCTGGCAATATGGTGGTAGCTTACATTTTCCGCAAACTGCATGTTGATGATTTCGCCGATCGCTCCTTCGAGAATTCGCTTGCGAATCTCCGCGTAAAACGGCGCGAATCTCAATTCATGGCAAATCATTACCGTACGCCCCAAGCGATTTGCAGCCGCCTGCAGTTCGCGTACCTCCTCCTCGGACACTCCGATCGGCTTCTCCAGAAGGACATCGTAGCCCGCTTCCAGCAAAGGCAGCGTCGTCGCCACGTGCAGATAATCCATCGTGCCGTTAAAGGCGACGTCCGCAATGAGCGGCCCGGCTGTCATTTGTTCGATCGACGTATAGCAGCGCTCCGGCGGGAGACGGTAGGCGTCCATCGCTATCTTCCTCCGCACGTCGTCCGGTTCAACGACCCCTACGATCTCCAACTCGTCGGCATGCGAGACGGAATACGACGCATACAGCATACTCCGGTGTCCGGCACCGATAATAACGGCACGTATCGGATTTTGTTTTGGTTGTGTACTGCGCTTCTCCTCCCCCTGTGCGATATGCTCCTCCAATTGTCTCATAAGTATCGTCCCCTCCTGAGAAGAGGATACCTCGGATGACCTCCTTTCGGATATGACGGTTTTTAACACGTTCTTATCCTTTTTTACGGTGGGGGGTTATCGGGCTGCGTAACAGCCGAATCGTCCGGCAGGCAGCAACCGGCTTCCAATCCGCCTGTTTGATGCTTCTAGCGGAAGTTTTACTTCCGTTATCTGTTGTTCGCGGCAGAAAATCAGCAAATAGCGGAACAATGAGTTCCGTTATTTTCAGTTCCATCGTCTATTTCACCGTGCAAATTCGAAATAACGGAAACCAAACTTCCGCTAATGCGTGAAAATTGCGTATCTTGCGAGAATAACGGAAGTAATTCTTCCGCTTGTACAAAGGATAACCGGCACGTGTATGCGCTTCATGCACAGCACCAGGAGCTAACCGGCGATTCCGGCGATAGGTGCGCCATACGAAAAAAAGAACCGCATCCAAATGCGGCCCTGCAAACGATTCCAGCGCTTTAAGCCATCCATCTCTCCATCTGTGACTCGTACGCGGCCCAGCCCATTTTCTCCGCTGCCGCTCTCGTCCCGTCCGGGTCCCTTCCCGCGATCGCCCGCATGACGGGCACCGCTTCCGTATCGAAATAAAACGGCAAATCGCGGTAGACGTGACTATGCGCCTTGCCCATGAATTTATAGCCGATCATCCCGATGCGTACCGGCCTTTATCCCGAAAATATCCCCGTTCGCGCCCAGGCAACAAGACCCGGCGCCTGCCTCCATCTATATAGTCGCCGCTACCTTGCGTACGGCCTCGATCAGATCGTCGGCATCTTCGTCCGTCATCGATTGATGAAGCGATACGGATATCGCCCTGCTTAGCCAATCCAGCGTACGCGGGCACATATCCGGAGCGTATTCCACATGGCCTTTATAATGCTCATTCGTCCATGGATTGTCTTTGTCCGATATCGCTACCTTATTCATCACATAAGTCCAGTTTTTATAGATGTGCCGGTCTGCGAAGCCGTTATTGTCGATCGTACCGTTCGGGATTCCTTCCTGCTGCAATTCACTTGAGAACCGCTGCGCTTGCGCCACTGTCGGCAAGTAAAACACGAGACTGTACGAGACGTCCCCTGCCGGGTCCGGTATACGTTGCAGCCGGATGTTCGGAATATCGCGAATCCCTTCCACGATCCGGCCTTTCAGCCTCTGCAGCCGATCTACGAGCGAATCGATTCGCTGTGATTGAGCCATAGCCAGAGCGGCATTCAGCTCGCTCATCCGGTAATTCTCGCCGGGGAACGGATCAAAGTCGACGCTGCTTTCTGTCCCCCAGCGCGCGAAGCGGTTGTTGCCCCAAAACGTAAACGCCGAATCGTGGTAAATACTCGCCCGGGCATAAATCGAATCATCGCTCGTCAGCAGCATCCCGCCTTCGCCAGCCGTAACCAGCTTGTATTGCTGAAAGCTGAGGCAGCCGGCATGGCCCAGCGAACCGAGGGCCCTGCCTTTATACGATCCGCCGTTCGCTTGAGCCACATCCTCGATCACGGTCAGACTAGCTTTGTCCGCAATCGCCAAGATCTCGTCCATCTGGCAAGGAACACCTCGCATATGCACCGGAATGACAGCTTTTGTATATGTCGTAATGGCAGCCTCAAAAGCTTGCGGGTCCATCGTCAAACTGTCGTCCACCTCGACGATGACCGGAACGGCTCGAGCGATCAATACAGCTGTTGCCGTGGCGATATACGTATAAGAAGGAATTATAACTTCGTCCCCCGGGCCGACTCCGGCCCCGATCAAAGCCGAGATAAGGGCGGATGTGCCGGCATTAACAGCCAAACCGTGCTTCACGTTTGTCCGTTCCTTATACATTTGCTCGAGTGCGTAAGCTTCCGACTGATCCTGTCTGCCGCCGTAACGGAACAAGCGTTTCTTCTGCAGGACTCGCAGCACGTATTCTTTCTCCAAGTCCCCAATCTCTTCTGAACTTATCAGCCCGAATGACCAAGGCTTTGTCCGCACGGGTTTGCGGTCATTAAATTTGCTCGCTTCCACCGGGATCACTCCTAGAAGATTAAATTAATTTACAATTTGAATTATATGACATGATATTATTTTAGTAAATACATAATTTGAATTATATATTAAAAAAAATGTTCTTTATCAGCAGCAATAAGAAAAGCTTCTATTCGAAGCCTTTTCCACGATGAAATAAAGGAACTCCTTTCCGTTACTTCGTCTATTCTCCTTCGATTGCTCGAGAATAAACGATTAGCGAAAAAAGTTCCTTCATGATCAGGAATGTATGAAGCAGCTTCCACCCTTACGCCAGAATCGATGTACCGGCCAAGGCGAGCGCTCCCATCATACCTTGATTGTGGCCGTAAGAGCTGGAAAGCAGCCGCAAATTTACGGTAGCATAGCGATTCGCACGCAGCAGAATCGTTCGTTTCGTTTCCTCGAAGACGATCGGCAGATTCTCGAATACGGGACCGCTTATATAGATGACTTCGGGATTAAACAAATTGACCGTATTGCTCAAAGCGATTCCGATCGCTTTGCCGGCGGAGATACAAACGTCGATCGCGGTCTTGTCGTTCTTCTTGAGCGCATCCAGAACCGACTCCTGGTTGCCCGATTCCCGCTGGTACGCCGACTTGATCATCGGAAACGTGACAAGGTTTTCCAGACATCCGTAATTGCCGCATAAGCATCTTCCGGCGCGTTCGTCCGCTGTAATATGGCCCAGAAGTCCGCCTACGTTGTTAAAACCCCGCAGCAGTTGCCCGTTAATCGTAATTCCAGCTACGATACTGTAAGCAATATGTACGATAATAAAATCGTTAACCGATTTGGCCTGCCCGAACACTTTCTCGGCGACTGCCATGGCCCGTCCGCTTTCGTCCAAAAAAACAGGGCATCCCAGATGGCGCTCAAATACGGATACGATGTCCAGCTCTTCCCAATCGGCGATATTAGGTACGTTAACGATGCGTCTTCGAGCGGCATCCACAATGCCGCTCACTCCAATCCCCGCCGCATCGATCTCGGCTGCCGATATGCCCGCATCTTCAAGAAAACGTTTGATTTTATCGAGCATGGCCGGTAGAGGGTCCTTATCGCGCTTGAACTCTTCTATTAAGCAAACTTGCTCCCGGATGATCGTAAGGTTGCTGTCGGATAAGGCTATTCGGAAAAGGTAACCTCCGATATCGATCCCCAAGTAACGAAACTTGTTTGGATTGATTTGCAGCATCACCTCTTTTCTGCCCATTCCTTGGCCGACCCGCTCGCCCTCCACAACATATTGCCGGTCTATCAGCTCTTTGCTCATATTGGTTATGCTGGCTTGCGATAAACCCATCGCCTCGGCGAGCGCCTTGCGCGATATGCCGTCATGCCGGCGAATCCATCGAAGAGCCTCGATTTCGCGTTCGTTTAATGCTTTCATGATATTGTTCATTATCTCTTCACGCATGGTGTCGGTTCATCCTTCCGGCCTTCAATATAATTTATTCTATAAAGCATATCACGACTACCTCTCTTCGTTCAAATCTGGAGAGGATGCAAGTAAGCTCACATTTAAATTCAAAACATTAATTTACAACTCGATTTATTCGTAATATATTTAAATAAATAAATTATATGAAGAGGTGACCGATATGTCCGGAACGTTGAAAGCCGCTTTCGGAAAAGTAAATATTACTCCCGAAGAAACGATGCCTCTGCAAGGATACGACCCGAGGCAATTCGCGGCTAATCCGGCAACGGATATTTTGGATGAGCTGTATGCCAGAATCGCCATATTGGACGATGGACAAAACCGATGCGTGATCGTCAGCCCGGACTGCGGCCTGTCCAATGAAGACTTCGTGGAGGTACCCGATCCGTCCGGACATCCATGGCTTTATCGCGGGTTCAGCAATACGTTTCCAGCCGGTACCAGGCGGTCCTGGGCGGTAGCCGCAGGCATTGCGGAAGAACACGTGACCGTGAATGCGACGCATACGCATAGCGCCCCTGTTCACTTCAACGAGAAATACACGTCCCGCATTCGCGACAAGATTCGCGAGTTAACGCAATCCCTTGTGCCCGTGCGACTGAAAGTCGGTTCAGGGAGTTGCAGCATCTCCGCGAACCGCAGACCCGGGCTAAAAGCGAATCCTGAACTTCCGGTCGACAAATCGCTCTACGTGCTCCTCTTCGAATCGTTGGACGGTAAACCGGTTGCAAGCATCGTCAATTGCGCCGTGCATCCAACGATGGTGTGGAATAGCGCAAACCGGATCAGTTCGGAGATGGTCGGCCTCGCGATGAACTCGGTCGAGAACGACTTTGGAGACGGCTTTGTCTCGCTGTTCCTGCAAGGATTCACCGGGGATGTCGGCCCGCTCTTATGCGGTCCTACCAGCGGGATGAAAGAGGATACTTATCCGTTTGCCGTCGAGGCGGGACGGAAGCTGCGCGGCGATATTTCCGAAGCGATGCGGAGAATGTCAACCGTTGTCTCCGTTCCGTTAAGAACGATGCAGAAGGTCGTCCAACTACCGACTGTCAACGGGTTCCACCGTTCTCACATGGATGTAGTCCTAATGGCTGTACGTTTGGGGGACTTGGCTATTTTGACGGCTTCCGGAGAAATATTCAATGGATATGTCGGCAAAATCGGAGCAAGATCGCCCTTTACTCATACGTTGTTCAGCAGTCTCGGCAATGGATACACCGGCTACCTGCCGACCCTGGAAGCATTCCGCGACGGCTTGGGGGGCTATGAAATGAAGACGACCCCCTTCACGGAGTCGGCTTGCGAACCGTTCACGCTTGGCTCTATCGAATTGTTGGAAAAGCTGATGTCCTGATCGCATGGGCAGCAGACTGATTTAACGGAATTATGGATAGCTGTGATCGATCGACCGCCGTCATGCAGCAAAACACCGCGCGCTGTGATCGTTAAGCTCTTCATGGGCGCGCAGTTCTTTCTGTTATTTGTTTATTAAATAAGCTACAACCTGATCCAACGTACGATGGAAATCCGAGGAGCTTTCGAAATAAGGAAGATTGTGCATTTCGCTCTCTTCTTTATACCTCGCGCTGTCTGCACGAATCCTCTTCATTTCGGCCAGCGCTTCTTGATGGTTCAGGTCGTTGAACCCGTCATTTTCGGTGGCGCTGGAGTGGAACTTCATCTCTTCCACAGCCGTCACATCCAACTCCGCTTGACCGATGAAACAACACTTCACGTCGCCCGCGAATTTTTGTTGAAACTCCGCTACGAATGCTGGCAGCAGTTGAACCCCTTCTACAGTGTAATCGATTCCGTTTTCAACCATCGCGGTCATTAGGGGATCGACGATTTTCCACAGCCGTTGACCGGTCAGAAAGTCGCCCTCGGTCGGCTGAACTTCGAGTTCGGGCACGCCATGTGCGATGCCCATCATTAAATAATCCAAAGAAAAGTAAGGAATGCCCGCTTCTTTCAAAATCTTTTTGGCCGTAGTTGTTTTCCCGCTTCTAGAAGCGCCTCCAATTAAATAAAGCATATGGACCTCCCAACCAGATGAATTATTCCAAACTGCTACTATTTCACAAGCTTAGTTTCAACCGCGGCCCTATTTCGGTAAAACCTTCTCTACGGTAAAAAGCTGCTGAACGTCCCCATTGTTCCGGATTTGGAGCTCCAACTTCTAGTTTCATCTATCCTGTTTTCGATTAAGTTGTTTCACGGTTTCTTTGAAAAACCTCATGGTGTCCTCATACTGGGGCCGATTGGCGTAATAATTCAAAAAATCCAATCCGATCCATACATGAAACAGGTTTTCAAATTGATAAAAATCGCTTTTTCTGCAATCCGTTGTGTAATGCTCCATGAAACAAGCTCTGTATCGTTTATTTTCGTCAGCAGTGTACTTAAATTTCATCCAATAGGTCATTCTCGACAGGTCGGCGATCCAGTTATACGACATGGCGTCGTCCCAATCGATTAAAGTAAGCTCGCCCTGTTCGTCAATGATTACATTTTTCGTCGTTAAATCGCCATGACACAATACGGAGGGGTGGCCGTCGCATAATCGCAGTTGGTCGGTAACCATGTTCTTTATTTCGAGCAAGCTGGTTGTATCGAATAGTCGCTTGTTGATCAGGTTTTTCGCTCTCTCATCAAACTCGTCGCTGACAAAATCAACTAAAGACGGGTACCCGGCTATTCCTCCCCCGATGTAGCCGAAGTTTGGTATAGGAATCTTATGAATGCGGGATACCAGTCTCGCGAGCTTCTCGTAAAAGGCTAAGCCTGTTTGTTCGTTAAATACGATTTGATCGGCCGTTTTACCGGGCAAACATGCCTCAAGCACATATCCTGTATGGAAATGAGGATCGTTCCGATCAAACTCGATAATCGCAGCGCAGCCTATCTGCTGTTCATTCAACTGCCGATTGACAAAAAGAAGCTTCCTGTCTTCCGGCCAGTTTCGCTGCTTGTATATTTTAAAAATGTAAGGTTTGTTTCGCGCCCATAATTTATAGACGGTATTGTTCGGAACGTTTTCGACTTTTCGGATCTCGTCGACTTTAGCGTTTAACAGCTGCTCCGCTTTTGTTCGTATTCGATCAATTATTGGTTCCATGATTCCCCCGTCATGTAAGTACTTTAGCTTATTTTACTACAGGGGCTCTGCAAATAACGGGTATCATTTCGTTATTACTTTATTTTCCTCTTATCCTCGCCGACCGTTCGAAAATTAATTTTCACTTTTCTTCATCAGTCGGTCCGAAACCCACGTTATACTTGGATTCGCCGCGGTATCCGGAATGTCCGGGCTTTTGACGGTCAAGCTCTCGCCTTCATTGACGTAAACCCGGTTAGGGACGAGGATCGCTGAGGTTCAAGCATTTCCAGATTGCTTTTAAACACTTGCACGGGATAATTCCTCCTCTGACTCTATAGTGTTTGAAAGGAGATGCAGCCAACCTTTCTTTCTAAGAAACGATAAATCTTTTCCTTTTCATACATCTGCTGTTTATGAAATCCAGTAAGGCGCTTGCAGCTTCATACGGTGAGAATTCTCCTGCACAAAGGAAACGGTTCAGTAAAACACCCGGACAGTCCTTTGACGTGCAAACCCGTTGACGCGTGCAAGGGAGTGGATACCTTCGCTCCAGCCGCTAGTTGATAAGTTTGTAGCGAATACAGTCGGGATCGGCGAGACACCTCGCGAAGCGTCTGGAGAAAGCCGGATTTCAATTCCCCTTTCATTACCGCCGCCGATCTTTTACAATAGATGCAAGCGCTGTCTTCGCGCGCAATCGCTGACCCGTGAGTGAGGTGCGTTACCGATGACCCCCGTATGTACATGGCTCGATGTATTTGCTTACCGCTCGGATTATAAAATGCCTTCGAAGTTTCACAGTCATCCCGAATACGAGATTTATTACGTTCATGACGGCGGCTGTACGTACCTGATTGGCGAAACGTTTTATGAGCTGGCCCCCGGTGACCTGATCATCATGAACGGCATGAGCCAGCACGGCCCGATCGGCATGGAATCATGCGAGCGCACGATGATCCGGTTCGACGAGGCAAGCACGCTGCCGTTTATTCAGACTCCCGGCGCGATTGATCTGCTCCTCCCCTTCCGTACGATCCGCAATCAACGCTGGCGTCTTGAGGGCGAGCGCAAAGCCGAGGCGGAACAAATTTTGTTAAAGCTCGACCGGTTTGCGAACCAGCCCGGCCAGCTCGGCTTGAGCCGTCTTCGCAACGCGTTTTGCGAGCTGCTTCTGTTCATCTGGGAATGCGGTGAATCGGATCTCTCCGAGCCGACGCCACTTTTGACCAAGGAGTCCAACGTACGCAACATATTGTCGTATATTGAAAATCATTATATGGAGGAGCTGACGCTCGACCGGCTCGCCGACAGCATCCATCTGAGCAAATTTTATATGGTGAAGATCTTTAAGGAACTGACGGGAATGACGGTGTTCGAATACATCAATAAGCGCAGAATCAGTCAGGCGAAGCTGCTGTTTATGTTTAACAAGAAACGGACCGTCACCGAGGTGAGCCTTGAGGTAGGCTTCAAGCAGGTCGCCCACTTCTCCCGCAACTTCAAACAGCTCGTCGGAAAAACGCCTGAGCAGTACCGCAGCTTCGTCTGAAAGCGGGTAACGAGTGAAAATAGCAATTTCGGATAAACGCCACGGCGATGTCGACACGTTGGTAGCAAGACGTGTACCGGCTCCCGTGGTATATTTCTTTTGAAAGCGCTTATATCCGCTTTGTAGAGGAGGGAGTCAAGAAACACGGTTTACAGCAATGCGTCGTTGAGCACCGTACAAACAAGCACAAGGGGGATTCGATATCCGTGACGCGTAAGTTCAAAATGATTCTATTAATTGGGACGATGGCAGCCGCATCGCTTGTGAGCGCCTGCGGCAGCTCATCTGCTACAGTGCCGGACAGCGGCAGCAGCTCGAATAAGTCTGAAGCAGCCGCAAGCGTACCTCCCAAACCGATCGATCTCGTATTTTATCATCCGAGCGCGGATTGGGACGAGGAGCGTTTCATGAAAGAGTTTGGCGATCCGATCAAGGCCAAGTATCCGCATATTACACCGAAATTCATTAAAACCAACGGCAAAGCGGATCAAGTAACCGAGCTCGTTACGACAGGAACCCAGGTCGACATTATGTTCATGTCCATCGGGCAAATTTATAACTATTTGCTGAAGCCGAAGATGGAGCGCGACATTACGGCGCTGATTCAGAAGCACAGCTTCGATCTGAGCCGGTTCGAGACGACGAGCGTCGACATGCTGAAGCAGATCGGCGGCGGCAAGCTGTACGGTATCCCGATGTACACGCTGCCGGCCACGATTTACTATAACAAAGATCTATTCGACAAATTCGGAGTGCCCTACCCGAAGGACGGCATGACTTGGGACGAAACCTACGAGCTGTCTCGTAAACTGACGCGGCAGGATGGCGGGGTGCAATACTACGGAACCGTCATCTCCCCCTCCCATCTGGCGATGCGCAACCAGACTTCCCTAAATATGATCGATCCGAAATCCGGCAAAGCGACGTTAACCGGCGACGCCTGGAACCGGTTTCTGGCCAACATATCGCGGTTTTACACGCTGCCCGGCTACGACTGGACCAATGCGGAGATGCAGGTCGGCAAACAGCGCGATATGTTCACGAAGGAAAAACGGGCGGCCATGTGGATGCCGGTTAGCACGATGCATACAGCCACCGAACTGCAGGGGATGAACTGGGATCTGGCAGCGTTCCCGACGCTTACAGAAGCGCCCGGAATCGGTCCGCAAGCTTATCCGTTTTACTTCTTCATTACGGCGACGAGCAAGGTGCCCGAGGAAGCGTTCGAGGTGTTGTCCTACATGTCCGGCGAGGCGTTCCATATGGAAAAATCCAAGCAAGGCTTGTTCCTCAGTCTGCTGAAAAACGACGCCGTCCGGAAAGCGTTCGGGCAGGAGTCCGAGATGTACAAGGGGAAAAATACAAAAGCGATGCTGCCCGATCGATTCGCCGCCCCCTCATACGTCAGCGCCTATACCAGCTCAGCGGCCGCTAAAATATTCAGCACTCTCGTAAATGTGACGACCGGGAAACAGGATGCGAACACGGCATTGCGGGAAGCCGAGGAATCGATGAACAAGACGATCGAAGCTGATCTGGCCAAATAAATAATGCTGGAAACTCCTGAAGCAGACCAAAAAGCCCTTGATCCGTTCAGTACGCGGACAAGGGCTTTTTATCAGCACTACATAGATAAGGAGGCGACTGATCGCGATACAGTTCGTCCAGCTCTCAACGGCTGTCCGCAGCGTCTTCGTTCCGGTTCATCCGGATAAATCTCATATAGATGAACGCCCCGGTTAAGACAATTACAATACCGGACCCAAAAACCACACCTGCACCCCATACCTATCGACAACCGGGCCGGCCAGCGCGAGCCCGATCGGCGACGAAAGCAGGGTGATACTCGTAACCAAGGAGATGACGCGCCCCAGCTTCTCATCTGGTTCCAGCCGGCCACGCGCGTCAACTGTTCCTTCGGCGCGATAAGCGGAATGGCCGCTTGGAATGCCGGCGCATGAAATGCGGTCGCCGCAGAACGTATCGTTAAGATCGCATACACGATCGGAAGGCTCGGTTCCCCAAGCAGAAAATAAGCGCCCAGAAGCAGGCTCGAAAGCGCTATGGCGCTGTCGGCGGCAATCATCGTCATTTTCCGATTCCACCGGTCGAGCCATACGCCGATGAAAGGCCCGAGCATAGCTTGGGGCAAAAAGGCGGCCAGCCCGGCAATCATAAGCACCGTCGCCGACACTGTCGTTTCCGTCAAGTGCCAGATGACCGCGAATTGGACCATGGCGGACGTTAAGATCGAGAAGATTTGCCCGCTGAAAATAATCGCAAACGTTTTTTTCCATGGAAGCTGCATAGGAAGTGAACTCCTTTTTATCAAGCGTCGTTAGACGCTTGTTCCTTAGTGTTTGCTCGTTACAGACCAGCACAAAAAAACTCATCCATTATTCGCTGTGGCAAACTAATAAGGCACAACAAAAATAGCCCGTTATTCCAAAAAAAATGGGTAGGCCGATTCGCGTTGTACCTTTAACTACCATAAGCGGATCGAATGAGTCAAAAGGAGCATCCCCAGTAAGAATAAGTCCATCAAAACAATCCTTGAAGTTAAAAGGCAATGAAAATTTACGAACATGATTGTTTTGCCGTTGCAGCACCATGTTTGATTGCCCTATTCAGCACAAAAAACCGCCATTAAGAGTGGCGGTCCTGATGTTGCTTGCAATGGCTGCTATCACATGCCCTGTTGGGCGAAGCTAATCTTCGAAGCCGTCTTCGGTTTCCGAATCCTGTTCCCGGCTTGCAGCTATCACTTTACGATCCGCTTCGCTTCCTCCTTGAATCTCTTCAGCCGCTTCGGTCTGCTGCGCCAATTGATTTTCGATTTGACCGATTCCGTGCGCTTCCTGATGCTGTCTGCTCTTTGCCATGTGAGTTCCTCCTCGCAAAAATGACTTGATCTTAGTCCCTTTCCGGTTTAGTATCTGTAACGCAGCTGCAGTTATACATTTGGGAGCGGCAGCGGTCTTCCCTCCCTTTTACATAGGGGGTCCGGCTGGTCAAAGTAATATCATAAAAAACAATAGGATTACAAATAATAAAACAACGAGGTGAGAACATGAGCAGACTGTCTGAAATAATAGAAAACCATAAAAATCTGGACGACTTGTTGTCTATATTCAAGCACTACGGGCTGAACGCACAATTTGTTGCCGCTTCCGTCGTCGAGCAGATTGACCAAACGGCTGGACAAACTCCCCATGACGGGACTCCAACCGCCGCCGGGACGGAACCGTATCCGCCGGACCTAATTGAAGACCTTAAGCAATACTTCGCAAGGCTGTAAAGTTCGGGGCTAGCCCTGTTACGATTCATAGTTGTAAATAACGGTTGAAGCCCTTCAAAGTCGAAGGGCTTCATTCATTTGGGTATACACCCCGCTGCCGCATTCGCTCATATTTCAATAATGATCGGCAGGATCATCGGCCTTCTCTTCGTGCGGGCGTAAAGCAGCTTGCCCAACGCATCTTTGATCGTTTGCTTGATCACGCTCCATTGGTTGATTTTGTCCTCATGCATTTTGGAGACGATCGTCGCTACTTGTTGATTGACTTCTTCAAACAGCGATTCCGAGTCGCGGACGTAGACGAAACCTCTGGATATCGTTTCCGGTTCGGAGATAAGCTTCCCCTCCGTCTTGCTTAACTTGATGACCGTGATCAGGATACCGTCCGCGGACAGCTGCCGCCGATCCCGCAGTACAATATTGCCGATATCCCCGATCCCGAGACCGTCTACAAGAATTTGACCTGCCGGGATGCGTCCCGATTTGCGAAGATAACCTTCGCCCGATTCGACCACATCTCCGTTATTTAAGATGAAAATACGGTTGCTCTGTACCCCCACCGCTTCGGCGAGTATCCGATGTTGATGCAGCATTCGGAACTCCCCGTGAATCGGAATGAAATACTTAGGCTTCATCAAAGTAAGCATAAGCTTCAACTCTTCTTGGCTGCCGTGCCCCGATACGTGAAGCATTTCGCTCTTGGATCCATAAATGACGTTGGCCCCGAGTGTATACAAATTGTCGACTATACGCGCGACGTTGCGCTCGTTGCCCGGAATCGGATTAGCTGCGATAATGACAGTATCTCCCGCCTGGATCTCCATCAGTTTATGGTTGGAGCTGGCTAGTCTCGATAGAGCGGCCATCGGCTCCCCTTGACTGCCGGTACAGAGGACGGCGACCCGATTCGGAGGAAGCTTGGCCGCTTCTTCGGGGTTGACGAGCATCCCTTCGGGTACATGAAGGTAACCGAGCTCTTGCGCAACAGCTACGACGTTAATCATGCTTCGCCCTAGCAGAGCAAGCGAGCGGCCGGTCTGGATCGCGGCGTCGACGACCTGCTGGAGCCGGTGCACATTGGACGCAAAGGTGGATACAAACAACCGGCGGTCCGCCTTCTCGAACGCATCTGCGAGATGCTCGCCAACCAGTCGTTCGGAGGGCGTAAATCCCGGACGTTCGGCGTTGGTACTCTCCGAAAGCAGGACGAGGACGCCGCGTTTGCCGATATCGGCCATTTTGTGCAAATCCGGATATTGATTATTAACCGGAGTCATATCGAACTTAAAATCGCCCGTATGGACAATGACGCCTGCCGGCGTATCGAATACCACTCCCAGACAATCCGGTATGCTGTGATTCGTATTAAAAAAACTGCACTGGATAGGTCCGAAGGTTATCTCCGAGTCCGAATCTATACGCTGCAATACCGTTTCCCGGAGCAATCCGTGCTCCTTCAGCTTGATCTCGATCAAACCGAGCGTCAAACGGGAAGCGTATACGGGCAGCTGCAGCTGTTTCAGCAGGTAAGGAATGCCGCCGATATGATCTTCATGCCCGTGAGTGACGACAACTCCCCTCACCTTGTCTTTATTGCTTAGCAAGTAACTGATATCCGGAATAATCAGATCAATGCCCAGCAAGTTCTCATCCGGGAATTTCGATCCGCAATCAATGACTACGATATCGTCGCCGTATTGCAGGACGTACATATTTTTACCGATTTCGTTAACGCCTCCGAGCGCAGCGATCAACAGGCGTTCTCCGGGCAGTTCCATACAAAATCCCTCCTCAGGTTGTTGCCTATATTATGAATGAGGAGACCATGGATTATCCTTTTTAACCCGAAAGAGCAGCCTGCAATACGATAATAAGGAATCAAAGGAGAATAGAACGGATGAACCATGTGCCGAGGGTTCTTATGGGAGCCGGAATTGTGCTGATCGTAATCGGGCTGATCTGGATGCTTCTCGGCCGATTTATAAACCTTGGCCGATTACCCGGCGACATTGCTGTCGAAAAAGGCAATTTCAAATTTTATTTTCCCGTCGTCACCTGCATTGTAATCAGCGTAGTGCTGTCGGTAATCGCCTATATCGCAAGGCAGTTTATGAAATAAGTCCGGAGCGCAAATGAAACCGTTCTTGCATAAATTGCCGGGTCAGGCAAAAAATAAGCCCATACAACCAAAAGCAATGGAGGGCGCGTACCGATGAACCGAAACGGCGATGAAAGGAACGAAAGCGCGATGGAGGGCAATGAATTAACGAAGGAGCAGCTTTCCGACGTTTATACTTCGGGGACGAGCGACGGGATTCACAAGCTGTCTAGCGGCAGCGTAACCGTTTCCGATGAACCTGTCCAATCTGGTTCTGTGAAAAGAGGTGCCGCGGAATCTGCGGAGACTTCGCCGGCCAACGGGAACTAATGCGGGAAACCGTCATGGGCTGTCTCAAATCTTAGAACCGATTTGCCCGAGAAAAAGGACCCCAACCTCCACATTGCCGTGGAAGTTGAGGTCCTTTCGATTGATATTGGTGACGTGACAATTCGTGCCGCCGGGCTGCCGGCATCGATCGGAGCTTCGATTTCGCCGCAGCTTGACCTTGCAAGGATTTTGCCAGATCGGCCATGGTGTTGGGACTTATATCCGCTCCCCAATCGTTTTTGCGCAAACCGTTTGCGACATCCACGTCAAGATATCTTTGTACACTTCTTCTTTGCCGATTTCATTCAAGATTTCGTGCCGCAACCCTTCGTACAACTTCATCCTGACATCGAGCATTCCCGCTTTCCGGTAAGATCTGTACGCCTTTTCGACCATTTTGCCGAATCCCCCGACAGGATCATCCGCACCCGACAGCAGGAAAACCGGCAGCTCCTTCGGTGTTTGGGCGATTTGGCCGGGATTAGTAATGTTAAGCAAGCCTTCGAACATATCGCGGAACCCGCCGGCAGTGAATACAAACCCGCACAGCTCGTCTTGAATAAACGTATCGACGATCGCCGGATCGCGGGTTAACCAGTCCTGTCCCGTCCGGTTCGGCTCAAATCGTTTATTAAACGAGTTGTAAGTCAAGTTGTACAACAGACTGCTCCGATGCCGAATGCCTTTTGTCCGAATCACCTGATTGGCCAATAACCGGCCTGCAAGCAAGGAACCCCTGAAGTGATGAGCCGTCCCGCTTAGAATAAGACCGGCAAGCCCGGAACCGTATCGGATCGCGTAATCCCGGGCTACGAACGAGCCCATACTATGTCCGAACATCACTACGGGCAATCCGGGATGCTCCTCCCGGATTTGCTTCGCAACCTCGTGCTGTTCCCTGACCAAACCGCTCCAGCCGTCCTGTTCGCCGAAATACCCCAAGTCCTCCTGAGTCGAGACGGAATGTCCATGTCCGCTCAGGTCGCCTGCGTAAACGATCCATCCATGACCGGCTAGAAAACGGGCGAATCCGTCATACCGGTCCGCATGTTCGCACGACCCGTGCACGATTTGAATGACACCCTGTACAGACTGCTTCGTTTCGTCAACATCCGGTTCCCATTTGTATACATGCATCGATTGGTCCGGCATTTGAAATTGTGATTTTTTCATCCGAGCATCACTCCCTGATCGGTCTCCCTACGTAATCTTTGTCTTCTATTATATACTCCAGAGGGCGGCCCGTCATATGCGGTTCCATTGAGGCGTTACGCGGCCAAACGAAGCCGCCCCGACTCTGTAAGGAATCGGGGCGGCAAGCCAATCTGCTGTTCGTTTACTCGGATGAATCCGTGAGCTTGCTGCGAATGTAGGAAATATTGTGCAACAGCAAATCTGCAAAGGAAGCTTCGATGCCATTGCCGTGCTGGGCACGGATCTCGTTCTCGAGCGGCTTCAGCGCTTGCTCAAGCTTGTGGGGATCGTCTCCGGCCGCATCCGCACGCCGCGCCTTCACGACCAGACTTTGCAAAATGCCGCGATTTTTCAGCCAGCCTTTGGCATGACCGATCTCAAGCGCCGGGATCAGCTGCCCCGCATCCGTTTCGACGCTCAGAACGAATTCGCGCAC
Source organism: Paenibacillus oceani (assembly GCF_014705615.1). GTDB lineage: Bacteria > Bacillota > Bacilli > Paenibacillales > NBRC-103111 > Paenibacillus_AB > Paenibacillus_AB oceani. Next base: position 49,345 of record NZ_JACXJA010000009.1, on the reverse strand, counting down.
CGTCTCATGACCGGCGCCGTCCACAGCCGTCGCCAGCACCCGATGCTCGCCTGCGGCCAGCTCTAGCGGCGACACCGTCAATGTCGGCTGCTTCGCTACGCCGTTCAGCGTCACCGTCAGCGAAGATACTCCCGTAATGGAATCGGCCGCATAGACGGAAAGCGTAACCGTCTCGGTCTGCCTGACGACGGACGGCATCTGGAAGGTAATCGAGGGACCGTATACATCCGAGATCACCGAAGCCGATGCGCTATAACCGCCCTCCTCGGTTACGGCCGTAATCGTCGCCGTTCCTTCACCGCTCGCTGTTACATTCCCTTGAGCATCTACTACGGCTACCGCCGAGTCGGAAGACGTCCAGCTCACGTTCCCGCTCGCCGCTCCATCCGGAAGGACCCGGGCTGTCAATTTCGCCTGCTCGCCGATCGAAGTAAATTGCAAGGAGGATTTGTCCAGCTCGATTCCCGTAACGGAAGGTGGGCTGTATACAGCGACTTCCGTAATGCTGTTATAGTTGTTGGCGGAGTTACCGCTGCCGACAATGCGAATGTAACGGGCTTGAACCCCTTGCAGCAAAAAGGTCTCAGGCTGGATCGTCGTCCCGGAGCTTTCGCCGCTGAATACCGTCGTCCATTGTTGGCCGTCGGCAGACGCCTGGATATCGAAGTAAGCGCTCCTCGTCGTTCCGTTAAAGATCGCGATGGATACGGCGCCCACTGGCTTCACGTCGCCCAGGTCGTATTGGATCCACTGTTTGCCGGGGGCCGACCAGCGGGTATCGAGGTTCCCGTCGATCGTTTTATCCGGCGTATTGCCTTGGGCGGCTTCCGGCACCGAGCTGGCTTCTACCGCTGCGATCGGATACGGGCTCATCCCCGGCGGCTGGCCGATCAGCGGCAGTCTTTTGAAACGGACGGTATACACATTAACCAGGTTCGGGTTGTCTATAGACCGAACGTGTACTTTGGCTTCTCCCGGCACGCTCCCACTCTGTACAACCGTGAACGGATGAACCGAAGAAGCGCCGACTACCGGCACCGCTGCCGATTCGAACGGTACGGACACTTCATAATAAGTCCCTTTCGGCTTAAAGCCCGCGATCGGCTGCCCGTCGACGGTTAACGTATCCAGCTCCGGTCTGGCCGGTCTCGGAACGGGGTCTCCGCCCGGTATCGACCAAGCCGTTAGCGGCGTATAGGCAGGCACGGAGGACGGGAGCGGCTCGCCTTCGTATAACGGAACCAGCCATACAGCCAAATTGCCTTCCCGGACGTCTGTCATATGAACCGTCAGCTTGCGGACGCCGAAATTGATCGACTGCTCCGCAGGATCGGGCGATGTAGGCAGCGCTATCGCATCCATCGCCGAGAAGACTGCGCCATCCGGCGCCTCGATCAGTTTCGCGTACAATCGCTTATCGCCTTGGCTCAATATCGCTGCACGCCCGTTCTCGATAATCTCGATGGAAGCTTTCGTATGCATGAACCAGTATAGCTCGGACGCCGTTTTCAGCTTCATTTCGTCCTGAACGATCAGTTGGGTCCGGTCTCCGGTCAACATCATGCCGCGCTTCATGCTGACGGCGTCGTTTTTGTAAACGGGTGTCATGTCCACAATACCCAGAGCGCCGCGCGGCTTGGATTCCTCGCGAATGCGAAGCGCCGTTTCCAGCGGGTCCTGCTGCACGACCGGATTTTGTACCGGATTCACGACGATCGTGTTGTGACCTTCAGTCTTTTTACGGTAATACGTCCAGCGTTGGTACCTATAATCCCAAAATCCGGGTAAATTGTAGTTTTCGTTGCCGGAATCCATCGCCCAACGGACGCCCAACGCGTCGAACACAAAGGTTCCCGCATCGAGATCGTGATGGCTTTTCAGCGTCTCGTTGACCCCTTTCATCGACGCAAACAAAGCTTCCGGATCGTCCCAAGCGCTGCGCATGGAGCTTGATTCGATCGCCGAGTAAAACTGATCGAGCTCCGTCGGTTTTTGATCGAATAAGCCCGGCTTGTACAAGACCAGATACAGCGGGTGGTAGACGCCTTTGCGCCGGGAGAGGTCCCCGATATGCCAAGCATACTCCGGTTTGCCGAAAAAGTCGGCGAACCAGAGCGACTCCGGCTGTGCCAGCGATATTCCCCCGTCAAAAAAGTCGAAATATCCGCCTTCGCCAAGCAGATGATATGGAAACGCCCCCGACTCCTCGAAGCCGGCAACTCCGGAAAGTCCGTAGTCCGTTCCCATCACGTTGTTCATCGCTGCGATCATATAACTCAAATACTGTCCGCCATAATGCCAGTAAGCCGGCCCTTCCGGCCACGCCCCGTCCGGCGTGTAATGGCGCAGCGCCTGCTGAAGCTTCTTGTATATTCCTTGCAAAACTTCGGCGGCGGCAGCTTCATTCTGCGCCGATTCGTCCATAATGGCTAGCGCGGTCAACCCAAAGTTGCCGTTGTCAACCAGGTTAATATTGTTGAACTCTCCGTTATGCGTAAATACGCCCCGATACCAGTCCAGCGCGACATTCAGCGATTTGACGCGGATGGCGTCCGCAATAGCCGTCCGTTCGGCCGGCGTCATCGCCTCGTATACCCAGTCGTAAGCCAGAGCGACCGCATGCGACAGCTCGGCGAGCGCCAATATATTATTCGTACGGGCTCCCCAGTCCGCATAACCGGCAAGCGCTTCTAGCTCCTGGATCGTCCGGTCCGCGTAACGGCTGTCCAAGCTGAGCTGGTACATCAATCCGGTACGCAGCAAACGGTCGCGAATCCCATAGTTGTTCGCACCGGCCGACGCATAAGGGAGAGGCGCCGTTTGCAGGATCGGCTCGGCCTCCTGCTTCAGCCGTTCGTACCATTCCTTCATATATATATCGGTGACGATCAGCTCCCTCGCCTGCAGGAAATCTTCGCGGTCCGCCAAAAGCCGCGGATGCTGTCCATACTCCGGCCGGCTGCGGAACTGGGCGGACAAATCTGCGATACCCGGAATAACCGCGATTTGCACCCGTCCTTCCACTCGGCCGCCTTTGCCGTCCAACGCTGCGACGCGGAACCCGTCATACCCGACAAAGTCCGTGTCGGGCGTGTAGAGGTATGTACCGTCCGGATTCACCTGCAAAGCTCCATGCTGCGGCTCCGTTACTTTCTGCCATACGATGGCGTCGCCGTCCTTGTCGGAAGCTAGCTGCAGCTTGTCGTTCAGAGCCGTGTTTTTCCCGGTCGACGACCATTTCAGGTCCAATTTCGGTTCATCGTTCACCGGGGTAACCTGGATGGAAGCGATCCCGAATCGGGGGCCTCCTTGGCCGCTTGAGGCCATGAAGGCAAACTCATCCGTTCCTGCATAATCGGGATTCGGGTAATAAAGGAACCGTCCGTCTGGAAATACGGTCAGCTTCCCGTTAGTCGGTTCGATCGCCGTGCGGAAGGTCGCGGTGCCGCCGCCTTGGCTCGTCGCGATCAGTTGCCCGCTTAGTTCGCCGTCCTCCTGAACCGTTCCCGTATAAGGAGTGACACTCAAACCGTCAGGCGCGCCGACACCCACTACGGCCATATCCGTGAAACCGCCTTCATCGGTTTGCACCGTAATAACAGCGTGACCGGCCGCTTTGGCGGTAACCAACCCGGCGGCGTCTATAGCCGCGACCGAGGGATCGGAAGAGGTCCATGTTACACTGCGGTTCGTGGCGTCGGCCGGAATCAATTCCGGTGTTAACGAGACCGTCTGTCCAATTTGCAGCGATTGAATGGCCGGATCGAGCGTTACGCCCTGCACCCCTTTCCACTCCATCACCTCAAAATCGTCGAACCACACCTTGCCGGTACTGTTTTCCAAAAATGCTTCGATCTTCAGCCAAGACGGAGTGGTCGCGTTGTCCGGGATTTTCGTCGTTTGCTCGAAATAGGTCCAGTCCGTCGTTCCTTTCGCTTCAGCCATGTTGACCAGAACGTTGCCGCCTGAAGTCCGGCCGATCTGAAAGCGGACCAAAGCTTTGTTCGAGACATTCTCCGTTTTCATCCAACCGCTGATTTTGTAGGTTTTGCCTTTCACCACCGAATTGATCTGCTGGAAAATCGTTCCCCGGGCGGTGGAGCCCGCCTCGATCTTTACCGATTTGCCGCCGGTACGGGCAACGGAGTTGTCTACGGCATAGGCAGGCGTTCCGCTGAACACATACCGCGTCCAATCGGCCGCTGCGATTCCTCCCGTCCACGCCGAATTGGCCGCCGTTTGCTCGAAGCCCGGATTGGTCAGCAGGTTGACTGTTGCGGATGTTTGCCCGGTAACCTCGGCATAGGCTGCTGGAGGCTGAATCGATAGGATACTAAATAGCATAAAGACAGTCAGCATACAGCTCATCGTTTTTTTCATTCCTGTTCCTCCCAGACCGTTGATTGAATACACCTTAAACCGCTCTTCATGCGCCGTCCTCAACGCTGTAGGCGCTTTCAATATGACATATACCTCCTTTGCCGGTTTAGTAGCGAGCTTTTCGCCCTTTCCACTATACGGAAATCACCTCCGTCTGGCTATTATCTGTTCTTTTTTCAATAAACCGATTTTCAGATCGGATGGCGGAGCCATATAAAAACCCCGTGAATAAGGCTTTCGCCCGGCACAGGGTCAACTTTGATAATCTGAACTGGATTGCTCTCAGCAACGCTACATCGTATTTTCCCTCAACATCGGAGTACAATAACTCAGGGCATATTCAAAGTAACTCTTGACCTCGTCGCAACCGGACATTACTACTCAGCATCATTGTGGCAAGTCGTCTGTTCTGATAACGGGGGACTACTACAATGTTTTGCAGTTCCGCTTGATTTGCCTAAAGTAATGCTCTAGTGCCGTCTTTTGTTGCTCTGTACAATTTTCTGCGGATACCCCATGCTGTCAACGTTAGCGTAGCATGCGGCATCGGGATATTTTACAGCAGAATAGCCAGGCCAGACGGAGCGTTGAATACTCAATCCGTGATTCAAAAAAATACAGACTCTCTAGAAACAGTGAGAATCTGTATTTTAGTGTTTACTTAGTCAAGCCTGCTGCCTTAACTTGTTCATTGTACGCTTCGAAGAGGGCGTTTCCATTATACTTAGTCATTAGCTCTTCACGATATTCAGGCCATTTCTTACCTGATTTATCATCAAAGATCGCTTTCGCTTGCAATTCGCGTTGGCGCTTACGGAAAGTACCTAAATCAAAGCCAGAAGGCGAAATTAGACTCGTTCCTAAATAAGGAGCCGATGGAATATTTGCAACAGTTTTTGCGATTTCACGGTCACGGGCAGTTTTATTCGTATTAATGACATTCAAGCCGAAAACTGATGGAGTTGGCGGGGTAAAGAAATCCCAGATGGTTAAGAAGTCGCCTTTGTCAGTGATGTCTTTTTTGAAAGCATCGAGATTGAGAGTAATTGTTTTACCGTTCCTGGTATAATGTTTGTTCTCCACTCCGTAATGTGTTAGAAGGAAGCCCTCCTCGCTGGCTAACCAATCAAGAATTTCTGCAATGCGGGTAACCTTCTCAGGTGATTTCTTGACTATGTTCTGGTGGAATAGAATTGGGGATCCCGGAGCAACACCAGTCGCAATCGGTTGGCTACCGAATGGGGTGAACGGAACCCAGTTTGCGTTTGGAAACAATGCTTTAGTTTTAGACTGGATACTCTGAGGATTCGAGTCATACGCGAAATCTTTCGTTGTACCCATTATTACTCCAGCTTTTCCTTGTGCTGCTCTGTCTATATGTTGTTTGTCGCGACAGCGTTATTATATCGTTGCTTAGGATTGTCAATCCATGCATAATCCTCAATTCTATTTGTATAATCTTCTACTTAAAGGTGCAAAAGTGAATAATCATTAATTTATATTTGGTATGACCACGTTTAAATATTAGCTTGAATGTTAAAACCCCCTTCCAAGGATATTCTGGAAAGGGGGTTTTACAGCATTAGCATAGCGTATGGGATAGCCTTGCCGCAACTGAAACGCAATGTTTTAATATTTGCGAATATATCTGTTTTGCATGCAATTCGTTCGTAAGCCTGAATCCAACGGAGCAAAAAATCGTGTTCGATGATGTCCTTTTTATGCCGGAATGTTTAGGGTGATCATATTTCGGTTTTTAGTTCTTATTCTTCCCCTCCTGACCGTAGTTCAGCAGGATACCTCGGACTGGCAAAAGTTCAAGAGTTTTGACGTATAGACTATTTATCTGGAGATTTGGCCGCAAAAACTTGAGTTCAGGAAAAAGCACGCGTAGGTTCTCGGTTTATTCCTATATTGTAGATGAACGGTTCTAATCGAATGTTGCGGATAAATCGACTCAATTTGTTCCAGTGTCAGGTCTCCAAGCTGTCTGTTGAGCAAGAAAAAACCTACCTTGCCCCGCTTTATAGTCGATATACTGCGCCCCTTATTCAGAAAAGTCCAGATTAACAGCCTTACTTCATCTTCTCTATAAACTTGTCGAATTTCGCCAGCCAAATGTCGGCACTTGCTACATTCAAAATTTATGCTTTATAGTTTCAAGCTAAGTGAATACAAACAAATACTGACACTTCGTCGCGACAACGATATTTTACCATTGTTTAAAATTGCCATCCATGAAATATCCTATATTTTGTTTGTACAATCTTCTACTATCAGTAAACACCACCCGCTTGCATCAGTAAGCCTCGACGGGGATTGCTCGGGACGGCTGCATGTAAGGAACCAGGCGGATTCATCCAGATGCTTTCGCTATACGGCCTATTACACGATCGGGACAGGAGATGGGACGGAGATAACGTCCTGCTCCGTTCCGGTTGCATCCGAACGGTAGATCGCATCGATGACCGCACATACCGATTGCCCGTATTCGCCGGAATTGTCGGTTGGCCCACCCCGCTCGATATCGTCCAAAAACGCGCTCCATTGCGCCTCAAATACATCCACCGTCTCGCCCAGATCGACCTGCGTATACGTCCGATCTTCACCAGCGATCCAGAGCGAATGCGAGCCAACCAGCTCGAGCTGTCCTTCCGTTCCGATAAACTCGGTCTCGTTGACCGTCACATTGTTATACCCGCACAAGGAGATCATCGCCGATACGCCGACCGCTGTCTGCATCAACAAGCTGCCGCCTCCCTCGACATTGCCTCGCGTCCCGTAATACGTCAGATGAGCCATTACTTTCGTAATTGGCGATCCGCCAATCCATTGCAATTTATCAATACAGTGGCTGCCGAGGTTGATTACGACACCGCCGCCGGATTTCGCCTTATCCAGAAACCAGTCCGGACGCTGCGGCAAAAAGTACGGATGATGTCTACGCTCGAATATGGACACAAGCTTTCCCAACTGGCCAGAGGCGATAATCGCCTTCACCTTGCGGTTCGCAGCATAATGATGCTGCAGTTGACCGACGGCGAGATAGACGCCGTGCTTGTCCGCCGTTATGTTCATTTCCACACATTCATCCGTATTAAGCGCCATCGGCTTTTCCATCAGCACATGGCAGCCACGCTCCGTGCAATCGATCGCCGCCGTCTTATGTAAATAATGAGGTAGCGTAATGATAGCGATATCCGGCTGTAGCTCACTAACCATCGTCTTGTAGTCCGTATATGCGGCAGCTCCTGAATCGGAGGCTAATGATTGTGCCTTTTTGTAGTCAATGTCTGCTATGCCCGCCAATTCCGCACGCGTATCCAATCGCAGCACCCGGGCATGGTCGTGTGCGATTGCTCCCGCACCGACGATGACAGCTCTGAATTTGCTCCTCTCTCTGATCCGGAAAAGTGAAGTCACCCTGCAAAGGGTACTTTACCGATTTTGCGCCAATCTCGTTTGGAACTCGTCGGTCGTCAAGGAAGCGAGCCCGGCAACTGCGCTGCGCTCGTCAGCAGCGTGAACGCCTGTTCACGGCAGCGGCATGTGCCATCCTCGTCAGTGATTTAATAAGTAATGTTCAGCTCGTCTATCCACATCGTACCTGCGGCATTTGGGTTACCGTGAGTTAGTCTCACTTTCAGCTTATTCTTGTAGTCGGAAGGCGCAGTAAATGTAGTTGTCTGAGTAGCCCAAGAAGTTGACGTGAAAGTTTGATCTACCAGCATCGTATTTGTAGTTGTATCGATAATCTGAAGATTTCCGCCTGCGGTTCCGCTCACTTTACCTGCAAAACTTACCTTGTACAAAGTACTCGGGCGATATCCTAACCAAACATAGGATAGCTCCTGGATTGCACCATCGCCTGAAGAATCAATCTTGAACGAATGAATCCCCGCAAATCTGTCTGTAACGTCAATGGCTGCCTTCTCGGTAATCGTTGATGCGCCGCGTACCCAATAGCGGGGAAGTGTTGAATCCCATATGTCCACTGTCTCAAACCCGGCGTTCGCAATCTCTCCGTCAGATAAAGATGGATAAGCATGGACATCATCGAATCCGACCGATGAGCCGGCAGGTGACACTGAGGAGGTGTATAGCCTGACGCGAACATCATGGCCAACTTCTGGCGTTTGTATTGTGAACTCATTTCTCGCCCAACTTGTATTCGATACAATTAATTGGCCAAGATTTGTTGAGGTTGTATAGTCATAAACTTGAACTCTCCCGTTAACGGTTCCATATTTTTTACTTAGGAATGAGACGGTATAAGGTGTGTTTGGTTCATAATGTTCCATTCTCTGCTCTATAATTTTCCAACTTGCTCCATCGGCAGTTACAAGCAGGGAAGAATCGTTCAACCCCGTATCCGTTTTAGTCAATGCCGCTGTTGCCGATGTCGAATTATATCTCGTCCAGCGTTGCGGCAATGTAATGTCAGACGGATCCGCCTGTTCAAAGTTGGAGTTTACAACCTTGTTTCCGCTCCATTTCGCAACTCCTGAAGCTATTACCGTCGAGCAGCCATCTGTTTCGCATACTGCATTCGCAATATCTCTAACCAGGGGGTCGAATTCAGCAAAATGAGTCCAGAAATGAAACCGGTTCGTATTTGTTTTATCAGTCGTAACAAGAGGCTGCCTCGAGTTATAATACGAAAGTACCGGATCCGGAAGGCTCTTATTCCACATCACATCTGTAAACGTTCTGGTGAATTTCGCCATATCATCAGCGGTAAACACTTGCCCTTGATGATAAGCTTCCACCACTCCCGCCATAGTCAAACCGGCATGGGATATGTCTTCTTGCTTGTAGCTGGCATAATGCCCGCTGTCCCAATCACCCATATTATCCCAATAGTTCCACAAGTAAGCATCCGTAGCCAGATTCGTATTCAGCGGATGAGGGACGACTGTGCTTTTGAAAGCGCGCAACATATCGTTTGCCCTGCTCCAATATAGCGGACGATCCGAGGCGTAGGCGGCGTCCCCTTCCGTTGCATCATAAAGTAAGTACAGCATCTGGGCAAAAGCCAAGTACTGATTATGCGGCAGACTGCGGCCGGGGAACAACTCCGTACTGAAGCCTGCGGGGAACAGATATACACCTGATCCGTTGTTCGCTCCATCCGTTCCGCTTATTTGCTTCCAATACGGGTCCCATTTGCGGAACAAATGATCCGCGGTAAAATCGCGGTATGTATGAGCCTTGGTCAAGTAAGCTGCATGCAGGGAAGGGTCCGCAATCACTTTATTAACAAATCTTAAGACGGGAGACATGATCACCCCTTCATGCACCATATGTTCCCATTGCTGTCCAAGCTCAAAGGAATCGACCCAGATCGTGTCACCAGTAGACCCGGAAGGAATGGACACTTCGACTATAAGATCGTGTCCGGCTTCCGGTGTCTGGAACTCACCGTTCACTGTGGTGAGCTTATCCGTGTTACCGAAGCTCCAGCTTCCGAGCGCGGTAGATGTTGTCTTGTCATATACGCGAACTTGCCCGACTGCCCCTGTAGATGCTTTGGCGCTAAAAGAAATGCCATAGTTCACATCCGGTTTGTAATTATACATCTCTTGATAAATCATAGGCGCAGTCGCATCTACATGGACGAGTTCGAGGCCGGCCCCGTCACTAAAGATGGCAGAATCATTGGTGCGGTGCGCTTCTGCAAGTGTCGTTTCAGAACTTCTCGTCCATGCTGCCGCTTCCGTATGAGCTAAGCGCTTTAAAGAGATATCGTCTACGTAGCCTATTGCACCGTTGGACGATACAGACTGTGATATTCGAATTTTAATCGCTTTTCCAATTACATCGGACGCGGTGAATACCATTGTTCGGTTCGACCATTTGAGGCTGGAATAGGTGCTGGCGGCAAGCACTGTATTGTCGGTCTCATTGAATACTTCCACAATACCGGGATAGTTCGTGTCGACAGCGCGCCCCTTATAGCCCAAAACATAAACAGATCCCGGCCTGTAGGCTATTTTCTGCTCCAACCCTTTGACAGCGGAGGCGGATGGTTGTATCGCAACTCCTCTTGTCCCGGTGTAATTGTTATTAATGCCGGTCACCAAATAGGCATCCGCAGATGTCGTACCCGACATTCGGGTCCAGCTTTGCGGGAGAGTCGCATCCGATCCGTCAAGGATCTCAAAACCGGTATTCAGTAATGCGGATACCGGGAAACTCGTGTACAACTGCAGATCGTCAAAGTAACTTGTGAACCCGGTCAAGTTCCATTTGTTCTGATACAAGCGGATCTTAAGTATTTTTCCGGATGTCGGCGCAGTGAATGTCAACTTGTGCGGAGCCCATGCTGTTGACCGGAAGGTAGTCGACCCGATCGTTACGCCGTCAGTTACATTATAGATTGACACAAGTCCGGACGCCTCGGTACCGGATACTTTTCCTTTGAAAGACAACGTATAAGTTTGTGACGGCAAGTAACTAATTGTTTGCTCGGCAACTTCCCAGGAAGTATTGTCGGTTGTTGTGGCCAACGAAAAGGAGCCGGAAGCCGAGTCGGTGCTGATGTATACGTTCGCCGATGTAGAAGCGGAACTTCGAGTCCAGTTGTTCGGCAGCGTCGGGTCAACGGTGTTCAGCTCCTCCATGCCGCCGTTAATAAGCGGGGAGTCCTCCAGCAATACTAGATCGTCGAAGTAACTGGTGAACCCTGGCAAGTTCCAATTCGTCTGGTATAATCGGATTTTGATAGTTTTTCCTGCCGTGTCTGGCGCAGTGAACGATACATTTCCCGAAGACCACGACATGGATCCGACAGTTGCATAGGCCATTACCAATCCGTCCGTTGCGTTGTAGATTTGCACTCTCCCTTGAGCGGCCGTGCTGGATACCTTTCCTTTGAACGATAACGTGTAGGGTTGCGACGGTACATAGTCTATGACTTGTTCAGCGATTTTCCATGAAGTATTATCCGTTGTGACAGCCAATGAATAGAGGCCGGAAGACGATTCCGGGCTTACGTAAACATTTGATGAATTCGATCCTACTCTGCTCCAACCGATGGGTAGCGTCGAGTCCGCTGGGTTCAACTTCTCCATGCCGCCGTTTTCGACCAATGGTATTGCATCATCCAAAGCCTTGACGGACAGGTTATCAAAGAATGCCTTGTATCCGGTTTGGTCATAGCTCTGCAGACCAAGGCGAAGCTGAAGGGTGCCGCTGGACGGTGCTTTGAATGTAAACACATAGCGTTCAAACCCGACATGATGAGCTCTCGCGTAACCTATTACACTATCCGTTGATGCATTGTACACCTGTACGAGTGCTTGCGTCATTTCCGAGTCTACGCTCATGAACGATTCTACCCTGTAAGTTATGCCGGGTGTATAGCCTAGGTTCTGAACGAGCCGATTCTCGTTGATGCCGTCGCTCTCAACAACGGCGCCGGCTGATCCGCTGAATGCAGAACCTGTGGCTGTAGAGCGGTAGACGGAGCCCGCAGCCCCTTGCACAGTCCATCCGTCCGGTATATGATTGCTGTCCGCATCCTGCTCGAATGAGCCGTATACGGCCATTTCAACCCTGGAATCAATCGACCCCTCGATCGTAAAAGTGTCGTTTTTAAGCTGGTTGTGGGCGGCTGTGTGATCTTTCCAGCCAAGAGCTCCGTCACCGTCGTGGTCTGTGGCGTTGCCGATCATTCGGTCGGTGTGGTCAACGATTTTGTCAAGCCATTTTGAATCTCCGGTAGTTTCGTACATGGTCACGTAGCTGTCGAGATAGTAGCTCTCGCCCCAGGCAAGCGAGCCGCCATTCGGATTATCGGACACGCCTCTTCCGAAATTCACGTTCTGATCCCCATTCAAAAATCGGTCCGTGGTAGTGTCCTGAGCTCCAACAAACGTTGGCGTAAGGGCGGCAGCCAGTACCATTGTTAATGCAAGTACCTTAATACACTCTGAATGTAAGCGATTCCAATTCATTAATCAATTCCTCCCTTATAAAGGATCGAAAATCGTTGTTGAGCGGATAAGGAATTAGAGGGCATGCGCCCTCCCTCCCCTAGCAAACCGTTTTTTTGCTCTAGCGATTATCCGTTTCATTATTTAGGAAGTACGACAAACAAGTCCTCATCTTCGATTTCCACAGGATATCCCCTTAATTTCGTCGTTGAATCGACCAATAATTGTCCATTCGTCAGATCGAACTCCCAGCCGTGCCAAGGGCAACGCAAAATCTGATCTTCCATTCCATATTTGTACTCGTACACAAGTGAAGGAAGTCGTGTCCCGCAAACAGGACCTTTGCATATAGCTGCCCCCTGATGAGGGCAAAAGTTGCTCCACGCATACCAGTTTCCCCGAACGTTGTACAAACCGAACTCTATTCCTTCGATTTTAAAGATCTTCTTTTTCATTTCCTGTATATCGGCTTTTTTCCCAATCCAATGCCTGCTCATTCATCTTCTCCCCAAACATTTTCGGGTGAATGCTCCGACTCCTTGGCGATTTTTTCGGCCAGGTCAACGGAAAGGTCATTCTTCCTTTCGGGTCTCGTGTGCAGCCCGTACAGGTCTGCTGCGGTTCCCGCCAGAATACGCTGCTTCATAGCTTTCGGCATTCGCGGAAGAGCCATTCTCGGATTGTCATTATCCCAGTGCGGATAGTCCGATGAGAACATGACTGTTTTCTCTGCCTCGATCATGTGCAAAATTTGCAACAAATGCTCTGGATTGTCCGGTTCTTCGATGGGCTGCGTTGTCAGCCGGATATGGTCCTTGATGTACTCAGACGGGAAACGTTTCAGCCACGGCGTCGATTCTCGCAGAGCCTTATAGTTTTTATCCATTCTCCACATCAGGTGCGGAAGCCAGGAAATCCCTCCTTCGATAGCAACAAATTTCAGTTTCGGAAATTTCTCAAATACCCCTTCGCATACGAGGCTGTTTACATGGGTCATATAGTTCGTCGGCAAAATATTATGCCATTCCATATATCGGGTAGGGTAACCTGATGGTGTTGGTGCTCCCGAGATGCCTTTCCCCTCTGTGCCGGGGTGAACCGCTACGGGCAAGCCGCACTCTTGCGCTGCGTCGTAGATCGGGTGATAGAAACGTTGTCCATAAGGCATGCGCGCCGCGCTTGCCATAAGCACTTGAACCATACTCGGATTGGATGCGAGACGTCGAATTTCTGCAGCCGCCGCCATCGGATCGGAGGCGTTTACGAAGATGGAGCCCCTGAATCGTGGGCTGACATTCAGCCATGTGTCGACCATACGGTCGTTGCAAGCAGCAGCCAATACATTTCCATAGTCCGGATCCGGATCCAGCGAAAGGCCCAGAACACCGGATCCGGTGAGAATGGCGTAGTCTATACCGTAACGATCCATATGATCGCTGATTAGAAACTGTGGGTCGCTACCTGGAGCCCCCCCTTTGTCCGTAACCGCATCCTTGCGGTTTGTACCAATGGACGAATAATACTGTGCGCCATAGGGCAGGCCTACATCGTGATATCGATCATGCCACGCTTTCGGCAAATACGGCAGCAAGGAGCCAATTTGGTTATGAACATCCGTATCGATCAGGACAGGTGTGTCATTCATTGTCATAATTCCTCCTATTTGTAACTCATGCCATTCCTTATTCCGGTGGATTGGATAATTTGGTTGATGTTTTGTCGCGACACCGATATTATATCGTTGATAAGAACTGCCATTCCATGAATTATCCTATATTCTATTTGTACGATCTTCTACTCAAAAGATAGAATCTTTTTGGAGGAATAGGACTATGAAACTGCTCCATGCTATGTCCGAATTTGACATTACTGTTACTAAGCTGGAATACGTCGTTGAAGTGCAATCAAAAAAATCTGTGGAAGTCTATTCTACTCCAGCTCCGGTCAATAGGAACGAATATGTGCTCTCTCTGACTACTCAAGGATTGACAAACTACAGTATTTCCGACCAGCAGTACACCATCTCCAAAGGGCATGTATTGTTTTTCCCAAGATACTTGCCCCGCAGCAGAGTCATGGAAGAATCGGATCAATGGAGACATATCGTTGTTGTGTTCCAGCTTCAGTTCGGGGGAGAGACGGATAAAGCTGCGCTCGATCAATTAAATCATGTATTCAAAAATCTGGATCAAACCCGGATCGCTTTCGTGTTTCAAGAGCTTCTTAGGGCTTGGGCGGGAAAACAACCCGGTTATTTGATTCGGTGCCGCAGTCGCATTATGGACATTTTGCATTTATTAATTGTCGATTCGAAGGAGCAAAAAACGTCTCACCTGCGGATGGTGGAAATGCTGATTGGACTTATGGAAGCAAGCGAAGAGACATTTTATTCAATTGAGGAGTTGAGCCGTGAAATTGGTATCAGCTCATCCTATTTATGCCTGATATTCAAAAAAACGACAGGATTTACGGCGATTCAATACCAAAACCGAATCAAGATTGGCAAAGCGATCGATTTACTGCGAAGTGGGGAATACAACATTACCGAAGTAGCCGAACGGCTGGGCTTTAAAGATATTTATTATTTTAGTCGGTTATTCAAAAAAGTTACGGGAACCCCTCCTTCCTCCGTCATGAAGAAAATATAGAACATCCGGAAAATGAAAGGGACCGATTTATTCAGCAAAGTGAGGCTGAATCAACGGTCCCTTATACGCATACAATCAAAGCTGCGGCTGGAAAGCAAAATTAAAAAAATATGACCTGCTTCCTGCAGGCAACGCCAAATCTGTACTCGGTGCTGGCTCTTAGCGGATTTTGATTGTCTGCAACTGGAATCCATATAACAGCTTCCTGAAGTTGACTGTCGGCAGATGCGCTTGCAAACTCCGCATCCCCGGAAGCGTTAACTCCCAAAATACGAATGCTGCGCCGTGCTCGCTCCCATTGATTAATTTCCTCGCCCGTCATAAAAACGAAACCGTAGTCGCTGGCCGTTTGTATCACTTTACGCAGTGTTTCTCTAACATGGGAGTGATTATGTATATGAACTGGGTGGAACAAGAAATGAGCGAGCCCCTTTACCTTCATCACTTCCTCAAGGAACGAGGCAAGAACAATACCGTCGTCAAGCAAGGAATGATCCAGATGATCCTGGATTAAGAAACCCATTTCCAGCACATCGTAGAAACGATTTTTTTCGTCTGAATATGCAATCGGAAAGTAAGGATGGCATGTTCCGAACAAATAGCCTACATTGCCCTTTTTGCTAGGTCCTCGAGTCTGATCGGCTTGTATTCCTTGACGCTCGCACCAACGGAACAATTCGCCCCATCCTTCAAATCGGGTGTAATGATTCTTGTTGGATATGCAATGCTCCAGTCCAGCGGCCCGCTTCAGCCAATCGGTCTGGCGCGCCAATTCCTGCTCGTCCCACTTGCCGTTCTGATCTTCCATTGCGTTATAATGGAGAGCCAGCTCATGACCTTCAGCAAGCAACCTTTCATAGATAGGAGCACTGTAGCCCGGTTCCAACATGCACCAGGTACTGCGCACATTACACTCCTTCAAGACGTCAAGGGTCGTAACGGCGGACTCGTCGACGTTTCGATCGCTATCATGAGAGATCATGGCTACATGCTCGATTCCATTTGGCCAATATCCGACGAACGGCAAGGTTAGTTGCAGCTTTACCGTTTCCCGCAGTAAATGACTAATGAAGGCTTCTTTCCAAAGGTCGGAATAAGGATGAGGGAAATAAGCGGCGCCCGTCGTCGTTTTAACCCGGTCCATATCCCAATCCAACTCGAAGCTGTCATCAGCTTTTAACAAGCGGTCATCGATCGATGCCGTTCCGTCCGGAGCGGGGAAACCGTCCTGGGTGACCGGTTTTGTCCCTTGTTGCAAGCCTACCCATGTGGCAGGCAGATTTACAGACCAGCGATGGAGAGCACCGCGGCCAACAAGGAAACTTTGCATCGCGGCGCCTAATCCTTTACATTTCGACGAAGTACATGACCGAAGAACGCCGAAGGACGATGTATCAAGGGGGGTGTCCGAAGCTGAAATTCGGACAACGTCCCATGACGTGGATTCGAGATAACGAAGCGGTCGCGAGTCTCCCAGGTAATCCGGAAGCGACGCGTAGCCGGGACCTCTTGTCGGACCAATCTCGCAGCCCAATCGTTCGGCGAAGTGATTGAATCCGGCGAACGAAATCAGCAAGCCGCCGTTTTCCGAATAATTCCACAGGAATTCCTGAGCGGATAAATCGGCAGCTAAAGGTTCAAGCCCTACAATAACGACATCGCATGAACCAACCTCATCCGCCGATTGTAGGAAGCGGAAGGGGATTCCCGCGTGCTCCAAAACTTCGACAACAAATCCTTCAAATACGTTTTCCGATTTGGCCCATCGTGCTTGCGCGGCTTCGTTATCAAGCAATACGCCTATATTTACCAATTTATTCATGCAGTCTCCTCCAATGAGCGGTTCCTTATTCCGTTCATTTTAATAAAGGAAGCGATTGCACTGCCATGAATAAATCTTTATTTTTTTTGTACAATCCTCCACTCCGTCAGATTGCAGCTTCCTAAATGGAACAGCCTTTTCGCAGGTCAAACGAATGTTTCCTTCGGTTATTTTGATTTAATGGTATCGATGTTTTTGTTAGCTATTTCAACCGCTTCGCTGAGTGCCGTATTAAGATCCTTTGTACCGTTAATGACAGCGATGATGGCATAACACCGGATAAGTCGTGATATCGAAATTCATTCCTTCCAGTTGCTGAGCATGGATTCCGTTCCTAAGCGACGTTGCTCACTCGCTAACAATAATCCGGGTATAGGCAAGCGGCAATAGATCTTGGACGTCTACTTTCACGGGAGTTCCGTGCTCGTCATTCAAAATCACCTTGACGTCCGGGCAATAATTGAACAGCATCTGCCGGCAGTTGCCGCATGGCGGGAGCAGGCCGTTCAGGGCTTTGTCGTGGGTGGCCACAATCGTGTCAAACTCCCGCTCCCCCGCGGTTATGGCGGCGCCGATCGCAATATATTCCGCACAAGAGCCATGAATACCATCACAGTTGACGCCGAGGTATATGTTGCCGTTTTTACAGCGGATCGCTCCACCGACCGTATGGTTGTATACTCCGTCGTCAAAGTTTTTTTCTAGTACTTCCAGGGCCGATGCTATCAGCTCATGGTCGCTTTGTGTTAATGGATATGTTTTCGTGGTAATCTCCTCCAAAACCTGTAATTGCCAAATCATATAATAATCTCTAGCGGACAAATCATTCACATGTTTCTAACAGGAAGTTGAAAGGTAGTCTGCTCCGGTCCCGGATAAAAACCAAGTCGATAGTACAACGACTCCGCAGAATTCCCTACCGTCACGAAAAGTCGAAGCACCTCAAATTCCGCTTTCAGCGCCGTAAGCGCCTTTTTCAGCATCATTGTGGCGAGTAGCCTGCTTCGATAACGAGGGATTACCGCAATGTTGTACACCAATGGAAGGTCTTCCTACATCGAAATCAAACAGACGGCAACGATTTCGTTACTCGGCTTATCGGTAACAAGGGTGGATGCCGTTTTCAGCAAATTCGCCTGATTTGCTTTGAAGTAATGCTCGAGTGCCGACTTTTGTTGCTCTATCGAATTCTCTGCCGGATATCCAATGCAGTCAGCGTTAGCGTAGCATGCGTATAACATTTCGGCAACTAGATCGATCTGTTCCGCACCGGGAGTCGAAAAACAAGTTCTCCCCCCCACTCCGGTTGCTCCATCAACTCCGTCGGTCTGACCATGACGCGTCTGCACTCGGACGGCCAGAAGCCTAAACGTAAAAAGTGCTCGGTTTGATAGGATAATATCCCGTACGCTTGTATAGGTTTGTTCAGTTCGGAACAGCTAATCAAAAATCGCTTCAAGGGGATCAAAACACGAAAGAGATCTACAAATGGCGGCACTATGAACAGTGAGGATAATGCATTGGGTTCCAGGCATACCCCGCCTATTCGCTGCTTCTTTAAGGTAATCCAGTAACAAGGGGCGTTCTCTCTGAAAATAGATACCCGCCTCTCCCAGCTTTGCCTGAAAAATATGTTTTCTCGATACGTGGTGTAATGGATGGCAAATTCTCTCGGATTTGCTTTCGTGATCTCTATCTCTTTATCTAAAACATAGTACGATTCCAGAGTCATAGCGTAACCCTCTTCCGGTTTTTGCACGTTTTCATCCATTTTATCAAAATAAGCAAGCTCGCTTGGGGTGAAATATGGATTTAATCAAACTGCCCTATGATCCAACTTGCTATTTCTAAGTAACAGTGATATTCCAGAACCGTTACTCCATCCCGCTTCAGGATAACCCGGGGTCGTGTGCAATTTTTCTTTTGCGCCGATCCGCTCTTATCGTTCAACCCTCGCTGTAACGATCCGATAGTAGTTTGTTACTTTTAACCCTCTCGCTGTTGCGTTCTTTCTGAATATTGCCTCAACACCGGGCAGACACTCTCGCCATACGAACTCCTTTAGCTTCGCATTTTGACCGAAGCATTTCTTCAAAAGAACGTCTTCGGGGGTAGACAAATATTCGGTTTCTTCAATCATTTGAATCTCGATCAGATTCAAATGGTTTTCTTTAAGTTTGAGCGTGCTGACAAGAGGCTGCATATCGTAAAGGTTGTGCGTAAAGGGCGTGTAAAGCCCCGGAAAAAGCTCTCGAAGTCCTCCATCCGTTCCGCCATGAAGGAATAAAAGAGCAATTCCTCCCGGCTTAATGACCCGGTTCCCTTCTCGGTTCCCGTCACTTTGAAACAACCACGGCCCTTTTTTGGTATAGACCAAATCGAAGGAATCGTCAGGAAACGGCAAACCGTTGTTCACATCAACTGTCATAAAATGGACCGAAGCCGCCGGCTTGATTTGGTTCGCTTTCGCAATAAAACCCTCTCTTCTATCAATTCCAACAACCTCTCGGGCTTGAGTCGCAAATTGGCATGTAAATTCACCGTGTCCGCAGCCAACATCAAGAATCCGGGAGTCGCTCGTCAAATAGGATGATATTTTTTGTGCAAAGATTGTCTCGGCAGTCGGTTCGTAAAACTCGGACTTCCAAGGATATTTGTATTCTCCCAGTTCATGATCCAGATTCGAGTACCATTCCGGGCTATGTGGTGGGACCCATGCGGGGTGCTGCATCGGATTTGGGAATACGATCATCTCGATCTTATGTTCGCTCACGCGTTACACTCTCCCACTATAAAGTAATGTTTTCTCCTGTTTTCTCGCTCATTCTTAGTTTTTCAACTTTGACAACCTATGTCCGTTGGAGGAAGATTGAAAGAGATGTAAATATTTCTACATGGGCTATGGCGGAATAGAGCCTGCGTTCATCAGTTTCCAGACTGTGGATAAAAAGGTATGATCGCACAGTGGATCTCCACTTCCGCCCTCGGGGTTTACCCTCCCATGTCACACAGGGTCGATGCCCTTACATTCCTTCGTTCTACCTCACAAGGGGTGGAGGCCGATTCTTGCTCCTTTATTAGTGATGCAACATCCTCTATAGACGAAATGTAACATTCGAAACCTCACTACCACTCACCATTTGCCATTAATGGTAAATGATTTTGTGGAATCATACAATCTTTGAGGGGATTTATTTGGACACACGCCACTATAGGTCGCGGGAGCTTCTTCCGGAAGTTTCACTTCCGTTATCTGCTGCTCGAAGCAGGATATCCGCGAATAGCGGAACATTCAGTTCCGTTATTTCCAATAGAATCGCTTCTCACCGCTAAAAAATCCATAATAAAGGAAACCAAACTTCCGCTCTCGTACGAAAGCTGCGTATCATTCACAAATAGAGGAAACCATACTTCCGCTGTGTGCGAACAGTTCTTCCAACCGCACACTTCCAAGTCCAATCCGGCTGACCGATGAAGCCCCGCTATGGCGACCTCGGATGGATCGTGGTTCAAAATTCTGTTTGATCCGAGGTCCACACCACAGGCCCCCTTCCAGCATGCGGCCGCCACACTATCGTAAACCAAGCTGGACCGCTCACCGCTAACGCGAGGAAATACCCTACCAATAAGATAAACTTCTAAACGAAGCCGTAACCTCGATGAATGCCCCGCGTAAGTGTTAAAAAAAGCCGCTGTATAAGCGGCTTCACAACGAATTATTTTGGGTATCTCTAAACGCTGGGAATAAAGAGATCACACGTTACTTGTTCCACAGCCCCGGCGTTATTAGCATCTCCGGCAAACCGCGGAATTCGCTCTCGATCTTGTTCCTCGTCCGTTCCGACAAGGGCTTCCCGGAAATCAACCTGACGTTGTCATCCAACTGCTCCGGAGTCTCAGCGCCGACGACAATTCCGTTCACGCCCTCCGTATCGCGAACGTAACGCATCGCCAGCTCGGCGATCGATATTCCTTCCTCCTCCGCGATCTCAGCTAATTTCCCCAGCGCTCCCCGAGCCATCGATCGAAGCGGTTCCGGCAAGTCGTCAGCCTGGCGAAAAAACAAACCTTGCAGAAACACGCTGCGGGCAACTACCCACTTGCCATCTGCTCGAAACCGGGATAAAGCCCCGCACTCGACGGCCCGCCGGTCCCATAGATGGAGCGGCAGCTGGATCACCTCATAGATGTCTTCCCGCAGCAAATGCCCGCAGTACGCAAATTGTACGTCCGAATTCGCCCCGAACGACACCCCGGCTCTCCCGATCAGCTGATCCCGCCGCAGTTTCGTTACGATCTCGGTTACCGCGCTTCCGTAAATTTGCAGCAGAATCGGATCGTGAATCATCAGCGCCGGAAGCGTCTTCACCCGAAGCCGTTCCAGTATTGTTTCGACACGCTCTGTCAACTGCTTCTCCAACCCGGCCCGGTCCAGCTCCAGATCGGCCTTCACCTTCGACACGAGAAACGGCGCGGGCTTGCCTTCGAAATAACGTCCCAGCTTGAGCTCGGCATCGCCGTATTCCAGAGCCGTGTCGAAGCAGTTGATTCCGAGCTCCACACATCGATCCAGCAGTGCGTCGGCTTCAACGTTCACCGTCCGGTTGGCGATGCCGTAGCCGGAAATACCGAGCTGCGCCGTGCCCAGCATCAGCTTGGATAACTGCTGAAACTCCGCCTTCCACATCGGTTGTACGCCGGATTCCATATCCTTATTCCTCCATCCTCCACGTCCAGGTTTAAGCAGGCCCCTCATCGGCACCCTCATTTTCTACCTGGAGCTCTCTCTTCTGCCTGCTTCCAAGTCCCAAAACAGTTCGCGGCGATTGCCGATCTTTATTACTTCCGACATTTGCATATCTCTCCCATCCATTTGAATGATCTTGCAAGTCGATCCAGCTTCACGTTCCTCTTACAGCCTGTACGGACCCGTGGTTCCGATGTGACCGAAGCAAGGCATCCGCTACATACAGCGGATAGATGCCATCCTCCAGCGTACTGACCGGTTCGGCGCCGGTTCGCAAAATGTCGACGATATGTTCTACCGCTTTTTGCATATTGCTCGTGTGGGCAAGTAAGTTACGCTCCTCCCGCTTCAGCGTCAGATGGTATCCTTGAATCGAGGCATGCCCGGCTGCGGAATAAAAGCGGATTTCATCGCCTGTCCGATGCAGCTCGATCTTGCCCTTTTCAAAAAACAGATCCATCTCGAACATGAGAAAATTCCGGTCGTCGAATGCCTCTGCATACCCGGGAACGCCGTTCGTTAGCGAAAAGAGAAAGGAAAACGTCGGATCGCCCCTATTGTCCATGTTCGTCGGGACTTGCCTGACGACCTGAACGCGATCGATCTCTCCGGCTGCATACCGAACGAGATCAAATAGATGGGAGCCGATGTTGTGCACGCCTCTCGTATACCGCAGATGCAGGTTGGTCAGCTTGCCGAACTCTTCGGACTGCACGGCTTGCCGAATTTGGCGCGCCCCGTCGCTCCATCTTCGCGACAGATTAACTACGACGGTTCGCTGGTGGCGCTTCGCGAGCGCCGCAATCTCCTCTGCTTCCGCAACGCTGGTCGCGACCGGTTTTTCCAAAAACAGTACGGGTGCAGCCGACCGGGACATCACGGTCTGAAGCAGCTCGAAACGAACGTGCTCCGGGGTGCAGATGCTGATCACATCGAGCCGCTGTTCGTCCAGCATCGCGCCCAAATCCATGTAATATTTCGTTTCCGGAGCTACAAGGGCAAGCTGATCGCCCTGCTCTTGCCGAACGCCCACGGCGGCTGACAATTCTATATCGGGGTTCATCCGGTAAGCCAGCGCATGGCCTTGCGGTAAATGTTTCCTCGGGATGTCCGCCTTCAGTCCAATAAAGCCCAGTCCGATTACGGCTGCACGATATTTGTTCATGGCCGCTCCTTCATGTTTCACCCTATAAGATGGTCATACCTCTTATCTCCACCTTGCAGCCGTAGCCTTTTCCGGCCATGCCGACTTCTCATCGGATGCTCTGCCGGACGGCTTCAACCGCGTACTGCTTGTTGCGATCGTCGATCAACTGCCGGCCGCCCATGTCGAGCCAGCGACTCACGATACCGTCCCAGCTGTCGACGGGAATTTCGCCGTTGTACACTCTGACCTTCTGCTCGCTTAGATAAGCGTTCAGGTCGCCCAGCTTCGGGAACGACTCCCATTGGGTCATGTCGTAAAACACGCCCGAGTCGACAGGTTCGAACCGGGGCAACCGGTTCATCTGCTCCCTCTTCAGGTTGTACTCCCCGGATACCCAGGCGTTGACCGGCCATACCGGCTTACCCGGCCAGTTGATGAATACGGTTTTATATTTGGCGTAATAGTTCGCTTTGGCCAGGTCGGTTTTGTCCTCCGCGATAAATTCGACCATGCCTCCCGGCGCTGTCGTGTAATTGTCGCCCTCGATGCCGAAGTAGGTCAGCATATTCCCTTCGTAAGTTCCCTGGTAGTCTAAATACTTCATAACAGTTTCAGGATCGGCGTTTTTCTTGAAAATGACCCACACCGAATGAGCGATAGGAGCGGCAGGCAACCGATTGATGCCATATGGGCCCTCCAACACGACGGGGAGGTAGCTGTAGTCCGGGACGGACTTCCTGAGTATCTCGCCTGCGTTGACGATCGTCCCCGAAAACGTGGCAGCTACCGAGCCCGCCTTGTTGCCGGCGATCAGCTCCTGCTGCTTGGCTGCCGACGACAAGAGCATATCCGGCCACAAGTATCCTTTCTTGTTCCAGTCGACTAGCCGGGCCAACAACGCTTTGTAGCCGGGGTGAAGCTCCGGGGGCATTAGTCTGCCGTCGGCGTCCTGCCACCAGCCATTCGCCTCCGGAAGGAAGCTCGGACTGAATACGCTTTCCAGCATGCCAAGCGCACCGCCCGAAGCGACGGTCAGCGGAACTGTGTCGGGCATTCCGTTCCCGTCCGGATCGCGTTCCTTGAACGCTTGTAACACACGCTCGTATTCGTCTATTGTGTTCGGGACTGGAAGCTGCAGCTGTGCGAGCCAGTCCGCCCTGATTTGCAGCGCATTAAGCGTAAGGAGCCCGTTTTCGATCGGGATGCCGAGTATGTTTCCTTCGTAGGTCGCTCTTTTGAACGCTTCAGGAACAACGTTTTTTTTCAAATTCGGACCATGTTTGTCGAGCAATCCGTTCAGCGGTAAAATGAGGCCTTCGTTAAACGCCTGCACCGCTTCGGATATAGACAATTCGGCGAAATCCAACTGCTCGCCGGAGGAGAGCATCCTATTCCGCTTCGACTTGCACGGTCCGCCGGCCCCTCCATCCGAGAAGACGATCCGGACATCGGCGCCTGTTTTTTCCAGAATCAAGTCGTGAACCCGTCTCTCCTCGGCCGTTTTCCGGTCGAAGGACGGATTGCAGTTCAGCCCGACGATTGGGGTGCCCGGATTGTGCGGTTGGCCTTCGTTCGATCCGTCCCGCTCCGGAACGAGCGAATCGCAGGCGGACGCGGCGATGGCGAGAACCGGGAGCATAGCGGCAAGTGCGGATCTGATCCATAGGCGCAATCTCATCGTTTCAAGCCTCCTCTGCTCCGAAAGACGCTGCGACCATCAAGCGTCTGCGGTTGTGTCTACTTGGCTTTAAGCTCCTGAAGCTTCTTCGCCGCGCTTTCTTCCGACAGCCGCAAAGCGGTATTCAAATCAATCTCGCCCTTCATGACCTGATTCATGTTAGCCACATACAGATTGGAGATCGGGATTTCGTACACGCTCTTATACGGGACCTCGGCCAGTTTATTATAGAAATAGGAGCCCCAATTTTTATCCTTATACTTCGTATCCTGTCCGAATTCTTTCCTGACGTCCATATTTTTCAGGACCGGCATAAAGCCCTTTCTAGCGATTTCCGTCTGGAACTCGTCCGAACTGAGATGCTTCAGCATTTCCATTGCAGCATCCGCCGTATTTTTGGTTTTCGCCATCCGCGTAATGCCGAAATATTGGGTATAGGGCTGACCCCCTACGCCCGGCAAATCCTGGAACGGAGGCATCGCTACCCAGTCCCAGTTGAATTTGCTCAATTGGTCGCCGCGGCTGTTGGCCGCAAAAGCGGTAATGCCTCCGAGCATCGCAACCTGTTGGTCAATGAAAAAGCCGTTCAGCACGTCGTGCTTCTTCAAGTAATCCTGAACGCCGGGCACTTCGGTCGGGGCGATGAGCAAGGTCTGGTAAAATTTCTTCCATCGTTCGTCCCGGTTGATGGTGGGCGTGCCCGTTTTTTCATCGACAAGCGGAATAGAAAGCGGATTCATATATAACATGTAATTAACAAACGGCGCATAGCCGATATAGCTTATCTCCCCCTCGGTTCTTGTCAACTTGCGCGACAGATCGTAGAGTTCCCCCCAGGTTATGCCGTCTTTCGGATAAGGGACGCTGAACTTATCGAGAATATCTTTGTTGTACATGATGCCTATCGAATCGGTTACGACGGGAAGCGCATATATGCCGTAGCTTGAAGCTCTGACGCCGCTAATGACCGACGGGTCGTACCGGTTGAGATCGATCTTGTGCTGCTTGATCAGATCGGACATGTCGAATTGCAAATTGTAAGAGATGAATTCGTCCTCGAAGTAACCGACATTGGCGAAATAAACATCGTAGTGCGTACCGGCGGCGAGCATGCTGGCGACGTCCATCCCTTTTCCCGTGTTTTGGATATACTTGATCGTATACTGGGGAAATTTCTTTCTCAGGCTGTTGCCATACCGATTGTCGAAATCGGCCGGCGTCATGCCGTTTTGGGCATAAAATACAACTTCGACGGGCTCCTTGTTTTTTCCTTCCTCCGCTTTGCCCTTGTCCTCATTGCCGTTGTCGGTCTTGTCACCGCCTGTTGCCCCGCCGCTGCCGCAGCCGGCAAGTAGTGCAACAGCGAGCAGCGATAACGGTACCGTTTTTAACCGTCCCCTCATGAAAAAAACCTCCCTATTTCCATTATTCTCTCCGATCCCAGCCCCGGGCGCCGGAATATCCTCAACCTACTCCAAAGGGGGCCCGCCGTTCAATCACAATATATTAAAATCGTTGAATTATATCGCTTCCGGGCTCGTTACAACGAGTTGAATATTGTAATACAACGTAAAAAATGCCGACAGCTATGCGATCGGCGGACATGATAGCGTATCGGCTAATTGTCGGCGGTTTGCGGCTCCTTCTCCCTTTTGCGGTCGAATAGGAGCTCCCGGTACTCGGAAGCCGTAATACCGGTGTATTGCTTGAACACTTTGGCGAAGTAGCTGTTGCTGTTGAAGCCGGAACGGGTGCCAATGTCGGCGATTTTCGTCCGGGTGTCGGACAGCAGCCGCTTCGCTTCCTCGATTCGGTATTCGTTCAAATATTCGACCGGAGTCCGGTTGTATCTCTTCTTGCATACAGTAATCAGGTGCTGCTTCGTAATGCCGAGATGTTCCGCCATCTCGTCCAGCGAGAAATTAACCGTATAGTGGTCGGCGACATAATCCCGGATTTTGCCGGCATAATCTTTCGTCTCCTCGGCATAGTCGCGGTAGCTGTGGAATTTGGCGAAGACGAACTGCTTGGCGGCGGTAACGTTCATAATGCCTTTATCCGTAATCAGCCGGTTCAGCTCGTTCAGAAACGAGAGACTGTTCTGGCCAAACAGACGGAGCAGCAGCGAGACGACTTGATAAAAGTTGAGATTATACTCGACGACGGTCAACTGTTCGGAGAACAGGACGTTCAGCGTCTCCGTGAAACTCCGCTCGTTCTGCTGCCGGATCGCCAGCTCCAGCTCCTCGATGGCAGGAGCTTTTAATGGAGCCTCGTAGTCCATCGGCAGCTTGTTGTAGCAGTACAGCCAGCTGTCCGTCGCATAGATCCGGCCGATATTATAGGCATACATCGCTTCGATATAAGATTTATGAATATTGTCCAGGGAGTGGATGCCGCCGATGCTGATCACGGTCGACTCCAGCTGCTTGGCGTCGAGGGCGAGCAGCAGCTCGGTTACGAACCGGTTCGCATCCCCGTGCTCCAATTGAATCAGCGCTAAGCCGTCCCCGTTCGGTTCCCGGAACAGTTCGGCCCGGAACGATGCGGTCAAGCGGTTCTCCAGATGTTGCATAAGCGTCGCCGTTGCTTCCGCGGACTTCTCGCCGTCTTCTTGCGGTGTTGGAGTAATAAGAGCAACGACAAGGCGGGACGACATATCACGTATCAGCCTCTCCGTATGAGGATTTAAGGCAGTCTCCCCTAGAATCAGGCGGCGCAGCTGCGATTTTCTGAGCAGCTCCTCGCTCTCCGTGACCCGGGAGACGATGCTGCGGAACGGCTTATACAGCTCCCGAGCGCCGATCACAATGAACAAAGCCGCGAGGGCGATAATCGCGAAGACGACGGTTAACACTTTGTTTTTGAGGACGGTAACGTCCTTGTACAGCAGCTCTGTATGGACTTCGCCGACTAATTCCCAGTTGAAGGCGCCGAGCTTATGCCGGTTGATCCGGATATTCGAGTCGTCATGTTTCATACCCGACATCGGTTTGCCTATGTGTTCCTTATCCCGGTGGTACATGATCGTTCCGACCGCATCAATCAAGTAGTAGTTGTTCAGCTCCGTATTGACGTTCAGCTCGCTCAAGAAGGAATTGTATATTTTATCCAGATCCACGTTGAATAATAAGTAGTTCGGTTCCCTCTGCTGACCGGGGAGCTTCTGAACGATGGAAACGAATGGCCTGCCTTGCTGCGAATGCCCGTTCTTGAGCTCGAACTGGTACAAAGGGAGTTCGGGGGCTTGTGTGATGATCCAGGGGACGCTGCTCCGCTGCGGATTCCGTTCGATCCCGTAATTCGATATAAGCAGCGACTGGTCGCGGCCGTTATACAGCATGTATTCCACAATAAACGGATTGGCGTACAGAAGCTTGTTGAGCTCGGACCATGCTTTCCACTGATCCGTCGCCGTCTGCAGGTTGGCGAATCGCGTATCAGCCGCCGTTGCGCTGGCGAAGTCTATAATTTGCTGCAGCGTCCGTTCCATCAGCGTTCCGGTGCGGATCAGCTCGGTCTCGTTTTTCGAATCGACCAATTGGACGGTTTGCTTCATAATCAAGTTCGTATTGTAAGCGCTTGAAAGAAGAGCGGGTATGACGGACACCACGACGAGCACGATGGCCACCCGGTACAAATAGGAGCGGGCATCCCGTTTCAACACCGATTCCCCCTTGTTATGTTTGCTTATATGAATTCGCGAAACGAATATACAATCCTGCCGCGGCTCTTGCCGAACAAAATACCAAACAAAAAAAGAGCCGAAAGAACCATGCTCCTCCACAATCGTATCCGCAGAACTGTATTTGAATCTCGTACGGGTTGCTCTCCGCCCTTTACATAACGGATCGGCCGGGTTGTTATCGTATTGCCGGATCGGTGTGTTGAGACTATTTCCGTCCGTATGCTCATCTCCTTGAATCCAATGCATTTCATTTACTCAATTAGTAATATGGTATGACCTCTTAGTCGTGTCTAATGATCCCCAGTTGCAAGAGTTTTGCATCACTCGTACGCTCACTGTCGGACCTTGCCGGAGGAATATTCGGCTAGAACACTCCTCCTGCGCTGCATCATCGACATGCCGTGGAAGCGGCCGCTCTTTCCACGAAGGTTCAGGCATGGCGGCTTCCGGGTCGTTTCGATTAACAAGCAACCGCTGTTCACCGGAAGAGGCTCGATCCGTCGTAACGGACTTTACATAGGGATGAAATCAGGACAACCCGAAAAATTTAACAGCATTTTCGCGGGCGATTTTATTAAACACCGTTTCGCTGATTTTTTTCGTATCCCGCCAGTTGATCAGCACATCCACGAGCTGAACCGGCATCGTCGGAAAGCATATATCGGTGCCGAAAAACAACCGGTCCTGAAACTCCGTCAAAAACTTCGGACCGTACTCCGGATCGCGGGATATCGCATTGCAGGCGGTGTAATCCGACAAATCGCCGTACAAATTCGGATACCTGCGGAACAGCTTCGGCACGACTCCTTCTTCCTTGATCGGTCCTTCGGGAAGACGCCCGACCTGGCCGCCCTTCAGGTCAAATATGATCGCCCGCTCTCCGGGCGTCTCCAGACGTCCGATCTCGGCCCAGAACAACGGCCCGTGACCGAACATAATCAGATTCGGGAACCGCTGCAGCGTATGCTCCAACTGCGGCAAGCCCGGATCGTCGTACAAGCCGAACGAGCCCCCGACCTGATCGGAGCCGTCGAAGACGACAGGAAGACCGACACGCTCCGCGTGACGAAACAGATTTTGTACGAGCGGATTCATCAGCGGCACATTCAGCATAATTTCGCCGACGCCCTTGCATCCCCGGTCCTTATAATAGGACAGGATACGGTCTAGCGGCGCCTCTGCCGAATTGGTCAGCGCGCGCGGATCGACATTGCAGTAAGGAATAAACCGGTCCGGGTATTTCTCGGCCATATCGAGAATGTCCTCGTTCGCCTGCGGAATGTAAATCTCCGGGCTGACGATCGGCAGCAGCACGCCCTTCTCGATTCCCAGCTCGTCGTAACGTTCAAGCAGCTGTTCCGCGGTGCAAAATTGTACGACGAACGGCACCGGCTTCCGGTACGCGTGCGCATGGATATCGATAAACATCGTTATCGCTCCTCTTTATCCAGTATTGGAACTTTCACGGGTGCAAGTCCGGACCCACGCCGTTGTATCGGCATCGAACCAGGCGGCCGGGTTATCCTGGAACAGACGCAATACGTGGTCCACGTACTGATCCGCCCGAATGGCCATCATCTCCGAGTTTCCGCATATTGTACGGGCTAGGAGACCGAGTTCTTCCAGCGCTTGCTGCGTTTTGGCGGCATCGTGAAACGGCCATACGCCCGGCACGTTATGCCGCGCGACCGCGGACATGGCGGCACACTTTAAAGCGGGGTCCGGGATGCCGCCGTAGTAGTGCTCCATCAGCACATACTCTGCGAAATGCTTGAAGGTGTTGTACACCATGCCGATGCCGATAAATACAATAAGCGCTTTACTCAGATACATCTTCTGCCAGGGTGACGAATAGGAGAAGCAATAGTCTCCAAATACGCCCATTCGAGGACCGTACGCCGTATGCTCGGAAGTGATCTCCGGTGCCCGGCTGCCCCAGGCCGCTACCGAATGGGTAGCCTGATCGCTGCGGACGCTGTCCGGGAGCAGACGGAAAGTCTCGGTAAGAAGGCCGACGTCGGAGGGCGAATTATACACGTCCCAGTTCCGGTAGGCGTTCTGAAAATCCCGCTGCACCAGTGTCGGGAATACGACGGTTCCGTCTGCGCTCACCGTTTCTTTGGCCGCGTCGATCACGGTTAGCGGACCGCCCTCGACGCGGCCGAAGCTTTTCAGGGAAGAGTGAATGAGCAGCATGTCGGCGGGACGCGCCCCCAGTTCTCGGAAAGCGGAAACAATCTGGTCTTTGGTCACAATCGGCAACATGGATTCGCCCCCGCTCGCGGATAGTAGATGGAAGCTTCGCTCTCCTTTCCCGGATCAATTCGGAAGGTGAGATCATAGCCCATAAACTATTTTATGTATTATATATAATGTACAGCAACATCATACACCACGTTCAATCGGGAAGCAATATGATTTCTTCCTTGCCGAAAATAAACTTTCGCACCTCCGCCGGGATGTTATCGCTTAACGTACACACCTGATAGATTTATGAATAAATCGTCCGGCAAATCCTTTATATCGATTCGTAACACGGTCTACTTAAGAGATCATTTCGTACATGCGGGGACGGTCCTTTGCGTGCAACCCCCCTACGTTGGCGCGAGGAAGGAAATGCGTCACCCTGGCTCCAGCCGCTCGCTGATCAGGTTTTGGGGTAAACGGCCACCCGTGATGAACGATTTGCGGCACTTGCCGACTCGACAAGGAAGAGCCCCTTCGTCTCTTTTAGTACAGTAAAAAAAACTCAAAACTTCTGCATACTCAAGAAAAAACGCCCCGTACAGGGCGTCTGCTAAAGCGTTCGGCTTCCGCACGGGCATCCAACGACAAGAGCCCGATCAGGTATCCGTGCGAATCTTCCATCTGCTCATTCCAGAAAGATCAGAAAAACCAGGTCCGGGTCTACATTAGAAAACGACGCTCGTTTTGTCCAAGCCGATCAGCGTCATCCCGATTAGAGGATGCCCGCTCCACGTGGAGACCGACAGCTCGTATGTAATGCCGGTCGGGATGGTCCACAAGTCTTCCGCCGGAATCGAGTAGCTGCCAAGCGTAGCACCGACCGGCGC
Organism: Paenibacillus oceani; assembly: GCF_014705615.1. Classification (GTDB taxonomy): domain Bacteria; phylum Bacillota; class Bacilli; order Paenibacillales; family NBRC-103111; genus Paenibacillus_AB; species Paenibacillus_AB oceani. The sequence continues at coordinate 18,224 of NZ_JACXJA010000009.1, read as the reverse complement.
GCTCTGGGCGATAAACGGAGTCGAGTAAATGACCGTACTGGTGGACGTATCGAGTACCGTCACGACAAAGTGCGAGGTCGCGGCGTCTTGAACCCAATGCATACTGCCGCTGTACATGCCCGGTGACGAGATCGTGCCGGTCGGCGCGTATATGTACGTTCCTCCCCATGCCATCGCTTGACCCGACAGCCCAGCCACCATTCCAATGACGAGCAGCCAAACCGCCGCATACCGCAAACCTTTCCTTCTCAGACCGATCCACTCCTTCATTTCAGTTATGGGGCGGGCCGTGAAGCTTCCATTCGGCCCGCTTCCCATCACCCACTATATGCGCTTTAGGGCGATATAGAATAACTGGAATCGAGATGCGGGTCCCCTCCGATATCCTCCGTATCCAGCTCGGTTAGTCGGTGCCATTAGCAGGAGCGGAACCTGTAACTTGAAGCGCATCGATATTGATAAATGTGTTCGTCGATTCGGGACGTTTCTCGCCGGTAACGACGATGCGGATAACATGCACGCCTTCGGGCAAAGGACCGGTATCGAATATTTCGTGCCGGTATTTGACGTTCGGACTGTACGTATCGATGTTCCCCCGGTACAGGCCGTCCAAGTACACATCCGCTTTCCCCCGTGAACTGCCGACCAGACTGAGCACCTTCGCTCGCGTGCCGTAAAACGGTATGTCGACGGAACCGCCGGCGATTCGGGTCTGTCTGGAGCTGCCGCCGGACATTAACGACGACTCCAATGTCGTCCACACGCCCGAATATTTCGCCAACGGGTGTGCATCTTCCACAGTGGAGAGATAACCCGACATCAGGATGACAGGAACGCCTGACGATACTTGATGTTGTGAGTCTACCGCATAGATCGAATACAAGCCCTCTTGCATCCCTGTCGTTTCCAGATAAGCGGGCACGCCGGCGACTGCCGCCGATCGTGCTCCGTACACCGCTCCGCCTACCGTAACTGCAGCCGCTTCCAAAGCGGATGGAGTCGGCTCAGTCGCCGATGGTACAAGATACACATAACCGGATGCCGAGCTTGTTGCCGTCACTTGGCTGCCCACGAGCGTTCCGACATAGGTGACCTGGGTCACGGTTGGCGGCATTAACTTTGTAAAGGAAATCGGAATTGTTGCCGTTTGTCCGGCTGCGACATAGACCGCATCGGAAACCGTAAGAACATGTCCCGGACTGGTCGCCGTAACCCGCTGCCATCCTTCCGGCACGCCGGAAAGCGAATACGTGCCGTCGGCACCCGTGTCGGAAGCTACCGCCTGATTACCGGTCAGGTTAACCTTCGCTCCATGTACAGGCTGACCAAACGGGTCGTAAACCGCCCCGATCACAGTCCCCGCGCGTGACACTGCGGGCGGGTCGCCGGCAGGCCATTCGGTCCGTTCGACATTGCTTATGGAGAATGTATGGAGTCCGGTCCACTGCTTCATTGGAAACGAAGTTTGCGCCGAGCTGCCGTCTTCACGCACGACGAAGCCCGGATCTTCCTGATCGAATACGAGCAGCGTCCGGCTCCCGTGCGGACGGACTTCACGTACGAGGAACCCCTGCTTGCTCCCGTCCGGATGTGCGACGATGACATAGCGGCCTGCCGCCGATGCAGGTACGCTCGCGGACGTCAGGATTCCGTCGTAGTCGTCTCCGCCCGCCAGCCGAAGCGTCCCGACGACGGTTCCCGTCGCCGTTCCCGCCCCGCTCAGCTCCCGATCCCCTTTTTTCAGGAGCGTACCGCCCGTCAGCTTCATCTCCCGCACTTGCCCGTCGACATGCCGAATCAGTCCCATTTCTCCGGACAGAGTCACGTCACCGACGACCAGGGGCATCTGATGTATGGCATAGTCCGGATTGCTCAGCAGCAAATCCGTCGTGCCGCCATAAGCGACTTTTACGGCGACCGCTCCTTCCGGAGCCTGTTCCGGCTGAAGCCTGTCGATCGCCTCGATTCGCGGCGTCGCCTTGCCGTCGTAGGGCTCGAGCAGCGTGATGAACGTGCTTTTCAAATTCGTACCGTCGCGACGCAACACCAGCTTCGGCAGCGTATACTTGACCGCCTCGTCGTTATTGTCCATATTCCGGCCTTCCAGCCTGGCTGACTTCAGCGACGGCGAGCGCCCCAAGTACAGCTCGTTTACTCCCGGCTCCAGCAATCCGGTAATATTCAGCTTCGATCCGGGCGAGCCGTCTTTGGCGGTAACTAGCGTCAGCTCGTACCGGTCGGCCGGCAGCACCGCTTGCTTCACATCGCGTACATAGATGTATCCGGGATAATTCCCCTCCGCACTCCCGCTGTCGCTGTTGCTGACCGGGGGCACCACTGTCGTACCGGGCGGCAGCAAGTAAGGCCCATAGTCGTTCAGCGTCATTCCGGTGTCAAAATAAGCATCCCGATTCGCATCGCCCTGCAGCGTATACTCGTGCCGGTTCCCTCCCGATACGCGGAACAGGTCGAGCACATAGCCTTGCTGGCCGTCTCCGTCCGCAAACGGCACGAACCACGGCTCGCGCCTGTATTCCTCGGTTACCGGATAGGCGCTCTCGTAGGAAGCTCGCATCGCCTGGAACCCGTTCTCTTGCGGAACGAACGCTTCTACGTTGCCGCCATGGACCGCATCTCCGCTGACGACCGCATTGCGGCTGTTAACGACAACGGTGTTGTGGGCCATCGTGGACAACGTATACCAGCGGTAAAACGTATTGAACGTGTAGCCCAAGTCGGGCAGCAGTTCCTGACGCGATGCGTACAGCCCGAGATTCAACGGGTCGTAATGGATATGGGTCGGATATTTCGGCTGGAAGCTCATATACAGCTGGGTCTGATCGAGTCCCTGGCCGCCGGACAGCCGACCGATCCCCGCTGCCGGCAGCAGTGTGGAGCCGGAATCCCCGGGTGCCGAAACTTTCGTATACGCCCAAGTATCCTGAATCGGATAATAATGGCCGTCCGGATAAACGAGCCGCTTCTGGTACTCCAGCGCTTTGCCGATAATCGGATAATCCCTGGCCATATCTAGGTTTACCAGACGTTTTCCCGTACGGGGAGAGATGTAGCCAACCGGGTCGGTCCAGCCCTTCAGTTTGTCGGCCGCCTGCTTGATGCCGCTTACCAATTCCATATGATAAGACAACGACACCTCTTGCCAAAAACCGTCGGACAAAAACAAAGTCGACATGAACTCTTCCATCTGTGCCACGACAAAGTGAATATAATCCGGTTCGTTCAGCGCTTTGCCCGCCTCAATCATGCCATTCCAGTTCGTATAGGACAAATTGCCGAGATGGACGGTATAGCCGAGTACATAGTCCAAGGACGGACCGAACATATCGCGGAGCAGCTTGGCTTCCACGTCTTCGCCGGCCTCGGCGCTGAGCACTTCGAACGCATCGGTTTTTTTGACCAGCGAATAAGCCTGGAAAAGCGACGTCAAGTACAACAGATCGGAGCCGTACCAGCGGTACCACATCCCGCCCCAATACGAATACGGAGGGCCCGCGGGGCGGCTGATCGAGTGGTAGTTCCACGCCTGATCGATCGTCGGATTGTAGCCTTCGTAGGCTTGGGCGAAACGGTATAACAATCGCGCCGCTCCAAGCGGATCGGTCTGAGCGATCGCCTTCGTCTCGCTAAGCGCCTTGTTTTTCTGCAAATACCACAGATGTCCGGTAATGAAGTACATCTTGCCATCGCCATCTTCGTAATACGGAATACGTACCGTCTCGCCTTTGCCGTTGGTCGTCACATACTCTTTGTTTTCTGCAAACGAAGCGTTCGGATACCCCGTGCCCGTCCTCGATGCGATCAGGCTCTGACCGTCAGCCGACAACGTGTACAGATTATCGGGATAAAGCTCCGGCATTTCCGGCAAGCCGACATAGCGGTATCCCGGCTGCTCGGGAATAAGCGATAATGCTTGCTGCACTCTCGCGGACGGAGCGGACGGAACGACTGCGACCGGCGGTTCATCGGAACCTTGCATCCGCGGCGCGATCGACAAGCCCGAAGCGATCATACTCTCGCGGTCGAACAGCAGCGTCGCCGCCCTAGGCTGCACCTGAGCCGAAGGCGACACGACAAGACGCAACTGGTACGCCCCGTCCTTTAGCGGCGCGGGATGCTCAAAGTCCAGTTTGTAAACTCCACCCGACTTCGTTAGATCGAATTCCTCCAATTGCTGCCAGCCGCTATCCGGACCTTTCCACATCAGCCGAAACTTGTCCTCATTCAGAATAGGGCCAGGAAGCTTGAATCGGAGCCTTTTCCCGGTAAAACCGTTGTAGGTAAGCTCGGCCTGTTCCAGTATCCATGGTACGGCGGCACTCGCTCCCGACGCTTGCGAGCCTGGAAATTGTCCGAAAAAAAGGCTGCCCATCCGGCCTTGATTGACGACTCCGCCGTACAGCCGCCCTCCTTCGCCGAAGCGGTCCCAATGATCGGAATGGCGGATCGGCACCCACGCGGTAAGCGGCCGGGTCAGCGAACGATGGACGTGAATGATGTTCACCCGCCATTCGTCGCCAGTAGCGGCGCCGCCGGGAACGATAGCCGCAAGCGGGATGGCTGCCTCTACCGTAACGCCGCTCCCTGCAGCGGTTATCTCGTAATTCACACCGGTTAACATCGTGCGTCCGGGATTGGCCGTATGATCGCCGCGCTGCGGACTCCATGTCGTGTCTGTGACCGAATGGTCGTTCGGGTCTACCGTCAGACGGGCGACATAATGGGTGTCGCCTTCCATCAGCGGACTAATGACAATCTCAATGTCCGCCAATGTGTCCGATTCGGCGTTGTCCATAGTTCCGCCGATGTACAAGTAGTCTTCGTCGTAGGCTGCCTTGTACTCGACTTGATGCGGAAGCGGCAACTCGTAATAAGCGGTTGCGAAACCGTCCAACACGGAAGACTGGTTCCACAACGTCTCGTCCAAGATGCCGTCTACGACGGGAGGGGCGTTCCACTTGGGAACAATCGTCCATTTGTCGGTATAATACGGGATCGGGGCCGGAACGGCCGCCTCCTCCGCATGCACCGTCCGTTCCGGTCCGTGTACCTCATACCCGCCTGCGAATGTCGTCACCAAGCAGCCAATAATCCCCGCCTTCACTAGCTTGTTCATCCCTCAGGCTCCTTTCGGGAACATGTAGTGCAGGAAGAAGCGCGCCTCTAATACCGGATCAGAACGCCCATCGTCTGCTCCGGCGCTTCCTTGCATAGCTGGTACGCCTGGTCGATCTCCTTGAAGTCGAAGCGATGCCGGATCAGCGGTTTTAGAGAAAGCTTTCTCCCTGCCAATAGCCGAACGAATTCAGCCACATTTCTGCCTTCTGTCCATCTGACATATCCGTCCGGATAATCAAAGCCTTCCTGCTCGTACCTCGCATCGTACCTTCCGGGGCCGCCGGCGCGGCAGATCCGGATTTGCGCTTCCTTATGGAACAAAGCGTTGCGTGTAAACGTCGTGTCCGGCACGCCCACGATCACGATATTGCCCCGGTCGCGCAGCCAGCCGATTCCGCGGTCCATCAGACCGTCTCCTTTGCCGCCGCCGAACAGCAGCACACTGTCCGCCCCGTTTCCTGCAATATGGCTCAAGGCCGGCTGCACTTCCTCCGCCCGTTCGTACACGGCCGCATCCGGAAGTATCGTTCTTAGCAGTTCGCACCTGGCCGCCAGCAGATCCAGCGCGACGACCTGGTAAGCGGCGGCGCTGGCAATCTGCACGCCAATCTGCCCGAGGATGCCCAGACCGACGATCACGGCCGTTTCCCCGAACTGCATGCCCGCTTGACGCAGCGCATGAATCGCTATGGCGCCGAGACCGGCGAAAGCCGCTTCCTCGGGATCGACGTGATCGGGGACAGGGACGGCGAGAAATTTCGGCACAAGCCGGTAATCCGCATGCGCTCCTTCGCCATAACAGGCTACACGCTGGCCGATCTCCACACTTTCCACACCCGCTCCTTTGGCTACGACGATCCCGACCGAATTGTAGCCGAGTCTCGTTCCGTCCGCTTTGCCTCGCAGCACCATCGTTTCCGTACCGTTGCTGATTGCAGAACATTCGGTCCGGATGAGCACCTGATGCCCGCCGGGGACCGGCAGTTCCCTTTCCTCCAATACGATTCTGCCTGAACGCGCTATGGTCATTGTCGCCTTTTGCACAGTTGTTCTCTCCCTCTATCCGACGGCCTCCCGCCGCAATCCGGATCTTCTCCGGCATGACGGCCGGCCGTTATTTGTTCTTCTCTTTCTCCAGCTCCTGCTTCAGCCTTTCGTCCGCTTCACGCAGTACCGTATTGACATCGGCTTGACCCTGGGCCGTCTTAACGAACGATTGCCAAATAATCGACTCCTGCAGGCTGCCCGATACGTTCGCCTTGTCTTTGCCCCGTTTGGGGGTAGGATCAGTCGGCTCGTATAATGTTAACGCTTTCATATTCTTCTTGGAATAGATCGGATGAGACTTGCCCAGCGCCTCACGGATCTCCTTATTCACTAGCGTAGTCGGAATGCCGTTGCGCGAGTCCTGCATCTGCACCTCGTCGGAGAGCATCTCCATAATAACCTGGAACGCCTCGTCCTTATGCTTGCTCTGCTGCGTAATCGACCAGTAGGCCGGGGTCCGCTGCCCCATCAGCTTCGGCGCTCCCGTCAGCGCCGGCACGGAGACGATATCCCAATTCACTTCGGGAGGGACGACGAAGTAGATGCTGTGCTGTCCCAGATACATCGCGGATTGTCCCTTCGTGAACACCGCATTTTCCAGCGCGAACGTACTCTCGACGGCATTGTTCGGAATCTGGTGGAACCGCTTGAAGTTATCGAATATCGATTTCCACTTCGTCTGGTCCGCCAAGCCGTCCTTCTCCGGATCGAGGATGGGCAGCGAGTATGGGTTGTCGCGCAGCAGCGCAATCAGGCTGGAGCTGAACCCGCGGTACACTTTGCCGCCGTCGGTGCGGGACATTTTGACGGCCAGATCGTACACCTCGTCCCAGCTCATGCCGTCGCGCGGGTAAGGAACTCCGAATTTGTCGAACAGATCTTTGTTGTAATACAGGACGGATGGAAAATAAGGAGGCACCGGCAAGCCGTAAAGCCCGCCTGTCTGACCTGTATTGATATTATCCTGAATGAAGGCCGGCACGAAGCGATTCAAGTCGTATTTGTGCTTGGCTACAAGCTCCCGCAGATCGTAACCGAGCTGAAGATCGAGGTAACCGGACTTCATGGTCGGCGTATCCGTCCGGATAATGTCCGGGACTTCGCCGCGCGCCACCTTTTCCGTAATCGAGTTGCCCTTGTCGCTCGTCTGATAGTCGAAGGTAATATGCGGGAACTTTTTCTCCAGCGTCCCTCTGAACCGCGAGTCGAACTCCTCCGGCTTCACTCCTGCCGCATAAATCGTCATCGTGAACGGCTCCGGCGGTTTATCGCCGCTTCCCGCCCCCGGCGCTCCGCCGGGATCGCCCGTTCCTTTCGGGTCCGCGCCGCATCCGGCTAATACCGCCATGGCAAGCGGTACGCATGCCGCTTGCTTCCACTTTTTGCTGAATACCATTGGATATCCCCCTATGTTCCGTTTTCCGGTTCGCCTCCCTGATGATCGAGAAGTTCGCCGATGCCCCGGTACAGTTCCTCTTCTGCAGTCATGTTCGCCCAATACGACTTCAACAGTTGGGCCAGCTTGCCCATCGACGATACGGCAATCGGCAGATCGCGGTGCGTCCGGTACGAGAAGATCAGCTCCCGGTACAGCATATACCGGCCCGGAACGTTCGCGATCTCCCCGCTCCAGCCGGACGGTTCGATTCGCTGCCGCGCAGGAATGCTTAACGTATGTTTGCGGATCAAGCTTTGCGCCCGTTCGGAGGTCAAATAGTCGACGAGCAGCCTTGCCTCCTCCTTATGCCCGGAGTGGGACGCGATACCGGCTCCGGTAGCGACCGTTAGCGTGCGAGGCTCGTGCAGAAATGGCATCGGTGCGATGTCGTATTCGACTTCGGCTTGCTTCCAATCGTTCAGCGCCATATAGCTCGTAAGCACCATCGACAATTTGCCTTCAAGAAACATCCGTTCAATATCGGCGTTGTTCTCTGACATGTAACGCGGAAAGACGTTGTGGTTGCACACAATCTCCTTGCACAGGCGTATGCCTTCCATCAGCCGGGCTGCGTCGTCCGGTACATGCGGGCTTCGTCGCGCGCGCCGGCGCTCCCCGCTCTGGAGCAGGAAGATCGGCCAGCGGTTCACGTCCGGCAGATGAAAGCAAAAACCGTACCTTTCGCCCTCCGTCAGCTTCTCCGCGTTCCGCACCAAATCGTCCCAGGTCCAGCCGCCCGTCGGCTCCGCCAACCCCCGCTCCCGGAAATGCCGCTTGTTGTAACACAAAACGACCGGTGTAAAGATGATCGGCTGCAGAACCGCGCGGCCTTCGTGCGAGAACAGATCGTTCAGAAACGGATACAGGTCCGGATGGACTTCAATCGGGTCCAGAATACCGGTGCCTCCCTGCTCGCACAATTGCTGAAACTGCATGTTACTCAAGGTGAACACGTCAATCACATTCGGCTCCGCACGTTCGTACTCCTTAGACGCCGAGTAAACTTTTACGTGCACCGTAATCCAGGAGTACAGCCGCTCAAAGTCTTTCAGAAGCTCGTTCAGCGCCATATTGCGAACCGTTGTTTCGTTCAGGCCCAGCGTCAGGCCGACCCGCGGTCTTCTGCGGAGGACGCGGTTGCCCACATTCGGAATTTTCTCGATCCATCCCTCTCCCGCGAGAATCTCCAGCCCTTTGCGTACGGACAGATTGCTGATTCCGAAACGGACTGCAAGCGCTTTCTCAGAAGGCAAATCCGTCCCCGGCTCGTACAAGCCTTCCACGATTTCGTTTTTTATCGTTTGGACCATATGCTCCAGCATTTGGCGGAACTGTTCGTTCGTCGGTCTTCCTCTCATCCGGCGGCTCTCTCCCTGCAATCGCAAATGCGATGTTATCCCCTACTTATTCGGCTCCCGATAGGCAATCCCTCCTAGAGCGACGACTAGCTATCCGGTTTATATAATTAATTATTTTAATAAACCGGATAAAGTCAGTCTTTCCATTACCGTTCCGGTTCCGATTATAACATCCCAATATCTGTTTGAAAACCATTATTTTGTAAACCGGAATCATTATTTATATAAATTATATAAACCGGATTAAGCAACAAAAGGATAGCTAGGCAAACGGAAAGTCCGTTTCCGCCCATTGGGAATTAGGCAGGAACGGGATTCCGGATGATCACAATTGGGGTTGTCCTGAGACTGTCGATTCAGTGTGGACAACCAAGTGGAAAGGGAAAAGATGACCTTCTGGCGAGTTTTGTCTGGAATCCCCTACCTTACAATCGTTATTCAATCAAGGGATTCCGGACAACCTGTTTGAGCAGAAGGAAGTAACTTTTCACTGGGAACGGTCTGCTAACACTTCTACACATGGAATCGACAGCCTCGTCCTAACAGTTATTCGGCGATTTTCGGCGCCCCGCTCAGAACCGATTTCCACTCGACAAGAAAAAGGACCTCAGCCCCCGCGTTACAGCGGAATTTGAGGTCCTTTCGTATGAATTCGTTGGAAAACGGGGACGGTCCCCTCTGTCATACGAACACGTTTGTGACAGCCGCTCCTTTGACGTGCGGATCCACACGTTGGTGCACGTAAGGTAACGGACGGTTTGGCTACAGCCGCTCCTTTGATCCGGTATTGTGGTACCCGCTCGGCTTCAGATGAGGCTCGTAACCGCGTTTCTTCCAGCAGACTGTGTTCACTTTCGCAGAAAACGCAATGCGCTTGCCCTTGAAACGGGTTTTATCACAGTATAGGAGTCTTTGGCATCCTCAATTTTGGGCATAAAGGGACGAGCGGGACGAATAGAGGCGGTTTGCATCGCTTATTTCAACCCGTTGGTGCGGTCTGCCCCCTTATCGCGGATATTAACAGCTCCAAACCACTCTTAAGTCCCCATCCAAGCGGATTATGGACAAAATAAAGGGTACAAACTGCTCTTACCAAGTTCCCAGCCCGGCCCTGCCTCCGAAAAAGCCAATACGACGCCAACTTGCCTCGATCGCTGCAGCTGCACGGCTGCACAGGAATACGCCACCAGCTTCCCGTTTGGCAGTAGTCTGCCCGTTCCCTGGGATGTTACTTCTTTGCCGGCCAACAGTTCCGGCACGGTTACCCCTTTTGGCAATAGCCTGCCCGTTCCCTGGAATGTTACCGGCTGGAGCCGCCGCACGGCCTCCACTGCAACATGCTTCTCGTTTGGCACCCAAACCGGCTTGAGCCGATTAGACGGTTTCGTGATCGTACACCCGGATGTCGATCAGCTCCGCCCGCTCCCCTCCGTTCGTCTTCTCCACAACGAGACGAATTCGGGACGCGGCAACCGGGGACACGAGGTGCACCCTCTTTCTTTTCCGGTTCCCGGTTTCCCGGTGCAGCACCACCCATTCGTCCGCGATCCATGCCTCCAGCCGATAATCGGCCGCCAATTCGGGAATCGTCTCGAACGGCGTCACGAGATAGTGCAGGTTGTTCAAATATTCGTTGACATCGTCGTTAAACGTCAGATGGATCTCCCGGACAGTGACCGGCTCATTCCATTGCAGCTCCAGCCATTCCCCGCTTCCGCCGGCCATCCGTCCGGACATCCATAGCTGCGGACCGCCGTACGGCCGGATCACTCCGCTCACCGCCTTGCCCGGGGCGTAAGCTAACGTCTCCCCGTGTATATGGAAGCAGATCGGCTTGCGGACAAAACGTTTCATTCTCCATTCGAGAACCGGCTGCGCCGGCTTGCTGTCCGCAGGTCTCTCGACTTTACCGAAGACGAGCACACCGGTGAGCGGCGAATCCGACTGCCACAACATCAGCGCCGGGTTCGCCTTAACGACGATAAATCCGTTCTGCGGTTCTTCCGGAGCCCATGACAAAGGAACGGTCGTCCATTGCCGCTTCCCTTGGCGCACTTCGACCGACGCCTCGTCAATTTTCCGGAACGGAACGTAATTCTCCTTGCGGCCCGTATCCCACAGCTCGACACGGAGCGTCGTATGGCGCTCGGCATCCAGCAGCAGCTCCAGCTCCCCAAGCTTCGGGTCGACCGGGACGAGCAGACCGATGTCCGTATCCAGCGGCAGGCGCTCTGCAGGCCGCTCCACGGCTAAGACCGTCCTTGTGCTGGAGGCGTTCACGACAGCCCGCCGGGCCAAGTTGCGCGGATCGCGGTTCGTCAAGCCGATGATCGAAGCATCCTGATGAAGCAGCGCCTGCTGCAGCTCCGGAAGCCGGCTGCGGTACAGCTCGCGCGGAGTCGTCCCGCTCCTGACGCACAGGGCGGCCGCCGTTCCCGCCGCTTCCCCCATCGCCGCGCACGTCGCCATCACCCGCGTCGTGCCGAAAGCGACATGCGAAGAGCTAATATTGCGGCCGGCCATCAGCATATTCGATACATTAACCGAATACAGAGAGCGGAACGGGATATGGTAGTTTCCGTCGGGATGCCAATGCTTCGACCCGCTCTCCTCCGCATACATCCCTTGGGGAGGGTGCAGATCGATCGACCATCCGCCGAACGCGACCCGGTCGTCGAATGGAACCTGGCTTAATATATCATTCTGCGTCAGCACATAATCGCCGATGAACCGGCGGTATTCGCGCTTGCCCGGAACCGCTCCGACCCATTCCAGCGTTAACGTATCCGCCTCGAAACGGCCCGAGTTTTTAATATAGTCCCAGATCCCGTATATGGCAGCCCACAACTCGTCGCGGATGCGCTCGTTCTCATGGACCGTATCCACTTCCCCGCCCCATTCGATCCACCAGTAATGACAGCCGGAATCGCCCGTGCGGATAATACGCCGCAAAGGAATCGGCGTCTCGGCGATGTTCTTGGCGAACGACGGAGCGACATATTTCACCGGTTTCCCGGCGTCTTTCGTATAAAACAGCATCGTGCTCCCAAGCGTGATATCGTCGGCTTGCTCCGGCGCCCACGCTTCGCCGTACGCGCTCCTCGCCTCGCGGCCGATGCGGTATTCCGCTCCCGCCAAAAAGCCGACGAGCCCGTCACCGGTGCAGTCGGCGAACAGTTCGCTCTCGAAGCGCAATTTCCGTTCCGAACCGGCCATCCATCCGGTCACGGAGCGGATACGGCGCTCTTCGGCCGTCCCTTCCGCCTTCACCTCGTGCACATCCGTATTGAGAAACAGCCGGATTTTTTTCTCCGCCAGCACCGTCTCCAGAACGACGAGGTCCCAGTAATACGGGTTGCCCTGCGGATTGCGATATTGGTTTTCCAGCAGCATTTCCCCGATGATTCCGGTCTCCCGGGCGAACCGGTGCGTGCCGCCGGCCGAAGCTCCGCTCACCCATACGCGAACTTCGCTGCTGGAATTGCCTCCGAGCACCGGTCTGTTCTGTACGAGTGCGACCCGGCTTCCAAGCCGCGCGGCAGCTACGGCAGCGCATACCCCGGCCAACCCTCCCCCGATCACGGTCAAATCCGAACGTATCGTTTCTTCTCTCATCTCTGTCCTCCATGCCCCATGATTGGTTCCGGTGACGTTCTCCTACCCAGCTATCCAGCTACCCCGCTTAATTAATCCGCTCATTTCGCAGTCCAGCCGGTATTTCCGGTACCGCTCTCCTTCACGTAAAGCGTCGCCCCGGGCACTCCGTCCGCCCGCAAATAAAGCGACCCCACCGGAGCCGATACGATTCCTTCCGGGTTGCCGGTTCCGTACCGTATCCCGATCTGGTCCGCTCCAAGCAGCACGCCCGCCGCTTGCAGAAATCCTTCCGCCGCGCCTTCACGGACGTTCAGCGACGTGCCCGACACGCCGATATTGGGGGCGCTCGTATCGCCGCCGAAATATACCCGGCCGTCCTTCACGAACCACTGGGTTAAACCGGTGGCCGTATCTACGGTCGTGATCGCATTCGTCGACGTCAAGCTTTTGATCGTGGCTGCTGCCATCTCGATTCCGGTAGGGGCGTTGTTCACGAAAGTCATCTTGCGCACCGACTGATCGTCGATCAAGGCGATGCTGCTCGTTCCCGACGGCTGCCGGACGCTGTCGATCGTCGTGATCGGCAGCGTGCCGGTAATGTAGACGCCGCGCCGGACGTTGCCGAAAATTTGCATCCCGCGGACGGTGCACAGCCTGATGTCAGTAGAGACGACATCGATCGCGCTTTCCCCTGTCCCCGAACTGAAATGAACGCCGTCGATCGTTACGTTCGTGCCCGGATAGGACAGCTTCCATACCGCGTTGCAGCCTGCGTTCGGCACTTCCACGTATGTATTCTGGAACGTCCAGGCGCCGCCGCCCGACAGCACGATCATGCCCGCCGCACTGCCGCACCACTGAACCACATTGCCCGAGAAGAGCAGCGCCGACGCTTTGCTGGCAGGGACGTCGCAGTAGATGCCTTCCTGGGCGTGGCCGCTAATATAGTTGGCAATAAACCGCCCGGAATACACCTGCTGCCCGATCCGGATGCCCTGCTTGCTGTTCCAGAATTCACATCCCGTTACCGTAGGCGTCCAGGCGGACACCCGCAGCGCAGGCCCGCTGCCGATCCCCGACACGCGGACCCCTTCGAGCAAGCAGGCTCGGGATGCGCCGCCCCAGGTCGCCACGTCGTCCTGCGGACCTAGCAACGCTACGCCTTCGCTCGATTGGGCGTTCCCTTCGAGCGTAAAGTCCCGCGCAGCGCATGAAAGCGCGTAACCCGTCGTCTTCGGGTCCGTATTGTCGCCGAAGTGCAGCAGCGGACTGCCGTTCGCCGTGTTTTTCAACACCGTTACGAAGCGGCCGGCGCCGCGGAGCAGTTGCCCGTTGGCCTTCACCCGCAGCGTACCGGTAATCGCGTACGTGCCGGGCGGCATCCATACCGGCAGTCCGCTGTCTAGCGCGGTTTGGATCGTGGCCGTGCAATCCGTCGCCCCGTCTCCGACCGCTCCGAACCAGGCAATGCTGATCTCTCCCTGATGAATCCGTTTCCAGCGGGCACCCGATGCGGAGACAATCACAAGCCCCGTGTTGTCGGGCGAAGCCGTATCGGACCCGTCGTAGAAAAACGGTCCTTCGCAGCCGCTGTCGGTCACATAACAGTACGGCTCCCCGATCGGACCCGTCATCGCCCGGAGCCCGGCAATCGTCGTAAACGGACAACAGGCCGGGTCCAAGCCGTCGTCCCCGCCGTACACCGAATCATGCACCGACTCGCCCCTGGACTCGTTCGTCAGCATCCCCGCAGTCAATAACGCCGCCCCCGTCATGCCGAGCGCCGAAAGCATCTTCCTCCGGCTCATCGGCGAAGACGGCCGGCTAAGAGTCGAATCGTTCGATTCCGTCCTTGCCTCGCGTGTATCCATGCATATCCCCGCTTTCGGTTAGGTTCGGTTTCGTCTGCGCGCGCTCCCGTCCTCACGCAGACGGCCCCGTCTGTGCCGGCCTAGGCCGGCTATTGGCTTTTCTGCTCGGCGATCGCCTTCTCCAGCTGTTCCTCCGCTTCGCGGAGCAGCGTGTTGACATCGCCTTTGCCGGCGACATAATTTTTCAGCTTGGATTCGACGACGCTTAGTCCTTTGCGATCATAATCGGACATCGGGAAAGAGGCCGGGTAACGCATCTCGCTAAGCGGCTTCAGATTTTTCCCCGCCGCCGCTGGATTGTTCTCAAAGGCGCGCGCCAGTAGCTGCGGGTCCTTAAGCGCCGTTACCCGGCCGTCCCGGGTCGCGTTCAACTGCACCTCGGGATCGGTGCTGAGGAACGAGATGATTTGGAACGCCAGATCGATGTGCTTGGAGCCGGCCGACAAGACCATGCCGTCGGAGAACAATCCGGCCCCCACCTTCGGGTTGTCAGCAAAAGCCGGGTACGTCACGACGTCCCATTCGAGCCCTTCCTTTTCGAAGGCGGCCATATCCGAGTTTTGCAGCTGTAAAATGTCCGGCATCATGCCGACCGTACGCTGCTTAAGAAATTCATCCCTGTAATCGAAGAAGGAGCGCACAGTGGACGGGCCCGGATACATGTTCCGGATCGTGTCGAACAACCGTTTCCAGCCTTCGGTCTGGATCGCAGCCTTGCCTGTCTTCGCATCCACATACGGCAAGGACAGCTGCATTTGCGTCCGGTTCGTGCTCAGCGGCGGTCTCATCCCGACATACTGGATGCCGTTGTCCTGACGGTTCATTTTGCCCGCCAGGGCGATCACCTCGTCCCACGTCATATGGTCTTTCGGGAACGGAACTCCGAACTTGTTGAACACGTCTTTGTTGTAATGCAAGGCGAATTCAAATACATTAAACGGCAGGAAATACAACTGCCCGTTCTCCGAATACGACCGGATATTATCCACAACCCCGTCCCTGTACCGGCCAAAGTCGAACTTGTGCTTCTCCGCAAGCGGCTGCAAATCCGCCATTACTTTCAGCGGAGTGAGCATCTGCAGATTAGTGCTGCCTTCCCATATCATGTCCGGCACATTCCCGACCGTAATCAGATCCTGAATCGTGGCGCTTTTTTGCTCTACCTGCTGCAGCGTCACATGCGGAAACTTGACTCTGACATGCCGGGCAATATACGTCTCGAATTCGGCAGGCGTCAGCTTCGAATAAAACGACAGCGTAACCGGCTCCTGCCGGACGATCTCCTCCTTGCCCGCTTCCTTGCCGGCCGATGAACGCGGCCCGCTGCCCGAACAACCCCACAACACCATCATGCTTGCAACAGCCACACATACGGCAGTCCTTCGCATGGACGGCCCCCCTTTGTATCATTTGATGAATAGCAGTTTCACAGATAAGTAGATTTAGTAGATTAGTAGATCAATAGATCAAGCGGCGAAAATTCACGATCCGATGAAATGTAATCAAATTGCCGTTGTGCGCGTCCTTCGCCCGCCCGTCTCCGGAACGGCTCAAGATCACCAGATCCTCGCCGTCGATCGCCATACTCGCATAGTGCCGGGCCTGCCTCGGCGAATCCCCGGCCGCCACCAGTCCGGCAAAACACCAATCCACGCAGTTTCGCGAAAAATGCAGCTGCAGCCGGTGCCGCTCGTTTTTGCCGAGACCGTACCGGTCTTCAGGCAGCCGTTCCGCCCTGGTCATGCTGTCCGTCGCCTGCGAGCTGAGCAGCCAATACAGGCCGCAGCGTTCGTCGAACGTGATATGGAACTTCAGATGACCGCCCGGGCATGGGATCAAGGCGAACGTTTTTCCCGAAGGGGATTTTTCGAGTTTCGTTTCGATCGTGCCATCCTCGAGCTCTACCGCTTTCGCAATCGCCGCATATCCGGTGCCTCCCGTATGGGAGCGCATCCACAGATGAAACGTATTCCCTTCCGGGTCATGGAAATAATGGTCCGGATCGTCAAACCGGACTACATTCGTCTCCAGCCAGCCCATGCGGGCGCACTTGCGTCCGGGAGCAACCAGAGCGGACGTTCCCGGCTCCACCTTGTAGAACGGTACTCCGAAATAGTCCAATCCCTCCTCCGGCACCGCCTCGCAGAACGCCAGCTCGGAGGCGAACGTCCAGTTGCTTCGGTCGGTCAAGTCCGCATCCGCCCGTCCCCGCAGCAGCACCGGAGCCAGATCGGAGACCGGCCAGCCCGCTCCGTCCGATCGCACATTCCGCTCCATGACCAGGTACACGTTCCCTTTGGCGTACATCACATTTGCCGGCGCCTGATGCCACATCTGCCCTTGTGTCAGCAGCACCGGCTCGCTCCACGTATCGCCGCCGTCGTCGGAGCGGATGATCGCCAAATCGTGACAATGGCCCAGCACGTACAAGCTTCTCCCCGCGGTAAACGGTCTGGCGTGCATGAAAGGAAAGTCCGTCCGGTGCTGCCAAGTGCGGCCCTTGTCATCGGAGACGAACACTTTGCCGAACCACAGCTTGCCTCCCTCGATGCGGCGCTTCTCGCCGGCGATTCCATCGATGCCGGGCCCGCTCATGTCGAGCGTAGCAACCAGTCTGCCGTTCGGCAGCACCGCGATTCCCGGGCTGTACACATAAACGTTCTCGGGGTCCGGCGATTCGTACACTGTTACATATTCGCGAGCCAACTCTCCGACCCGTTCTGCCAAGTTCACCGCGCCTCCTTTGTCTTCGGTTCGTCCCTCTACCGCGCGTTAAAGGGATATGTCTAGCCTAGTAAATTCAATTTACTTTTCCCATGCAATTGTTTATCATCGACCATATACTCCATTTCATTTCAAGGGAGGCCGTCGCATGGAGCCGTATGGTCCGGCCGATGTGGTTCCCCAGCTCGTTCATGTGTTGTATTGGGACCGGAAGGAACGTTTTTTAATTGACACGGACATCTACCCCGCCTGGGTCATGTTTGCCGTGTGCGAAGGGATTTTCGACTTCCGGATCGGCGATCACGGCGGAAGCGCTACGAGTGGAGATCTCGTCATCTGCCCGCCTGGCGTGCCGTTATGGCGGGAAGTGGTGCGGACGTTATCGTTTTTCGTCATTCATTTCCACTGGAATTTGCCGGATTCGCGGCAGACGATCGGGGAAACTTCGAGACTGTCACAGCTCCCGCAAGGAAAGGTTACGCTTCGCGACAGCCGGCGCTTATCGTCGACTTATCAATATTTGCACGATCTTTGGCCGAAACGGGACAAGCTGCATCGCCGCCGGCAAAACTTGCTGCTGAACGACATGTGGCTCCAATATTGCCTCGAAACGGAAGCGGCCCGGAAGCTGGAAAAGCCGGCAGATGCGCTTATGCAGAAGGCAGTGCGGCTGTTGGAGGCGCGCGCGTACGATAGCCGGTTCAGTATGAAATTGCTGTCTGCCGAGCTTCAGCTGTCCCCCGTTCAATTTACCCGCAGGTTCAAATCGCAATTTGGCAAAACGCCTACGGATTTCGTCGTGAATCTGAGGCTGGATAAGGTTCGGCAAATGCTCCTGGAGACGAGCTACCCGCTCGATCAGATCGCCGAGTTGTGCGGATACGAGAACGGGTTTTACTTAAGCCGCGTCTTCTCCAAAAAATTCGAGATGAGTCCCTCCATGTACCGCAGCGTCCATCAAATCTGACGCGACATCGGGAGGTTCGGGGGACCGAGTTTCCGGGGGGCGGGTGATGCGGGGTGCGGGATTCCGGGGTGCCGGGTTCGGGGTTC
>NZ_JACXJA010000089.1 GCF_014705615.1 Paenibacillus oceani | reverse complement strand
CTATAAATGAGCAAATTCGCTTCCAGTAAACTGTAAAATCAAAAGAATAGAGACAAAGCGCGCTCCTTGTGGTAAAAAGTAGTCACCACAACCCCATTCTACACCAAGGAGAATTCGCTATGTCTCATACCGCCATCGTACCCGATCATATGACCCTTCGCAACTATTTGTTGCAGCACCGGCTGCCGCTCTATTTTTCAAAGCCGGTTCTGGCGCATATCGAATCGTATATGACGGCCGCGACCGCGAAAGGATTTCGCGGCAAAGTGGTGGATCTCGCGGAATACAGCAATTGTCATCGAACGACGCTCGGCCATTTTCTGGCCGAGGGGAAGTGGGATGAAGGCGTTCTGCAAGCCAAAGTAAAGACCGAATCCCTTCGCCAGGTAATGGAAACGTCCGAGCGGACGGCCGAGCCGTTGTTCGTCATCCATGATGATACGATCGCTCAGAAGACCAAGCCTTCGTCACAGGCGCAGGTTCCGATGGAGTGCACCGGTTTTCATCATTCGCATCTTCTCGGCAAAGTCGTGTGGGGCCACCAGGTTCAAGCCACCGTCGTGGGATGTGCGGACTTATCGCTTATCCATTCGATCGATCTCTATGACAAAACGAAGACCCATCCCGATGGCACGGTCTATACGAAAATCGACCGCGTCAGCGACATGGCGGCGACCTTGCCGCTTCCGCCTCATGGCGGGTACGTGCTGGTCGATTCCTGGTTTACCTGCGCGCGTGTCATCGACAGCTACGCGGCGGCGGGCTACCATCTGATCGGGGCGCTCAAGACCAATCGGATCCTCTACCCGCAGGGCATTCGCATTTCGGCTCAGGACTTTGCTTGCCACATCCGGAAGGAAGACGTTCGCCTCGTGACCGTGAACGGCTCTTCTTACTGGACGTATCGGTACGAAGGCGCGTTGAACGAAATCGACAACGCCGTTGTTCTGCTGTGCTGGCCGGAGCAGGCATTTGGGGAACCCAAGGCGCTTCGAGCCTTCCTCTGCACCGACGTTTCGTTGGAGACGGAAACCATTTCGGCTTACTACGCCAAACGATGGCCGATTGAGATCTTTTTTCGCCAGTCCAAGAACAATCTGGGGTTTGACACGTATCAAGTTCGTTCGGCCACGGCTTTTATTCGTCTGTGGGCCTTGCTTGCCTTTACCCATTTGTACTGCACGACCGGCTTGGGACAACCCTACCCGTTTGGTGACGGCTTGCGCGTTGTGCGCAAGCAAGTCCAACAGGATCGATTTCGAGCTGTCTATGAATGCGGACGAAGCGGCATCCCTTTTCATGTCGTTTGTGAGCAGTTCAAACTGGCTTAGCAAACTGTCTTTTTTTGTATCCGTTTTTGCTCATTTATAGTT
>NZ_JACXJA010000088.1 GCF_014705615.1 Paenibacillus oceani | reverse complement strand
TATGGTGGCACAAGAAGTCAAGACAGATTTTTTAGATTTTTAAGGTGTGAAAAGATGCACAAGCTTTATTCCATATACAGTAGGAATGCCATAAGAGCAGAAAGATGATGATCCATAAATGGAATGAGATACCATTCATAATTGTCCTCGGGTGGAGGACGTAGCCCAAGCGGGAGCGTGCCCTACCTGTGGACAATCGCCTAGCCCAACTTGTACACAGCGGATGGTGTTTGGTAATCCAGAGACTGATGTGGACGAATGTGATTATAAAAGTCCAAGTAGCGATAAATGCCGTTTCGTGCTTCCCGTGGTGTCGCATAATCATGGAGATAAACTTCTTCATACTTGACACTGCGCCACAGGCGCTCCGTGAAAATATTATCCAGAGCCCGTCCCCTTCCATCCATGCTGATGCGGACGTCCGCCGCCTTCAGCAGATCGGTATACTGGGGACTGGTGAAATGACTTCCCTGATCACTATTGAAAATCTGCGGCTTATGCACCGCCAGCGCGCGGCGAACGGTATCCAGCACAAAGTCAATCTCCAGACTTTGATCCAGTTCCCAGGCTACGACGAACCGGGAATACCAGTCCAAAACGGCCACCAGGTACATCCATCCTTGCCGCAGACGGATGTAAGTAATGTCGACGCCAAAGACCTGATTCGGTCGCTTAATTGTGAGACCTCGCAGCAGATACGGGTAGATTCGATGCTGCAGATTCCGCTTGCTCAGGTTCGGCCCCGGATAGATGGCAGCCAGCCCCATATCCCGCATATAGACTTGTACCGTGTTGCGATGAACGGTTTCCCCCTCTCGATGGAGCATGGCAGCAATCCGTCTGGAGCCCAGAAACGGGTACTGCGTATAGATTTCGTCAATCCGGTGCTTGAGGCGTATTTCCTCCGGGGAGGGAGGAGCCGGCTTGTAGTACAGACTGGTGCGATTCAAGCTGAGCAGCTGGCTCTGCACCGTGAGAGGCAATTCGGGGCGATCCCATTCCAACAAGGCAATGCGGGCTTCACGTGTTGTTTCAGAGGCCAGATTTTTTTTTGAGCCACGCATTCTGAGTCGTCAATTTCCCGACTTCTGCGTAGAGGTCATTAATCTGCTGTTCATAGTCGGACTTCATTTTCGTTATGCCTTTGCGGTCATCCACAAACAACTGGTGAAGATTCTGAATGGCTTCTGTTTTCCACCGTTGGAGGACATTCGCATGGATGCCATGCTCGGAAGCCAACTGCGAAACCGACTTTTCTTCTTTTAATATTTCCAGTACGATTTGCGCTTTTTGCTCAGGCGTGAACTTTCTTCGCATCGTGCTCATACAACTAACTTACTCCTTTTTTGCTGTCTGAATTTCTTAGTCCATTATA
>NZ_JACXJA010000087.1 GCF_014705615.1 Paenibacillus oceani | reverse complement strand
AGTTCAAAGAGCGCGACCGCTAATAAGGTTTCTGCGACAAACAATAGCTCGAAATGGGCATGGTGATGCGCCTCGGATTCGGAGTGGCATTTCTCGAAAGCCAATTCCTGTTTGGCGGCGCGAAAGAACACTTCGATGCGCCAGCGCTTGGTATAGGTTTGCACCACGTCTTTCGGTACATCGTGGCGATTGCTGATCAACAAGTATGCGCCTTTGTAAGTGGCCGGATCTTCTCCTTGTTCCGCTTGAATCGAGTCCAATTCCGTGATGAGCTCATCTTCCTTCAATCGCATGGCAACAACAGCAGCCACCGGAACAAAGCGTTGCTTGGTCACTTGCTTTCCTTTCCGATTCACCGTGATGTATGGACGCTTCATGTAGATGCCCGGAATCGAAATAGAACTGAGGCCGGATGTTGCTTGACGCGTCAATTCCTTAAAGACTTCACGGATCAGCATGACTGGAGTCAGCGGCACGTAACGTTCCCGACGGGTGCCAGGTTCGATGACCTTACGAAACAAAGCGGTATTGCGCTTGGCCTTGGTGACCCAATCAAAGTGATTCTCTTCAAGGAACGTAAAAAAATGCTTGCACAGGTACCAGCGATCCATGGCTACCCACAACCGGCACGTAACCGATTCACGCAGCATGAGCAGCATTTGCTTGGCTAGATCGATTTTAGTTAGACCTTCTCCTTTCGTTTCGGGCTTGTGCCAGATCCGGTACAACAATGGATACTCCAATCCGCTTTTCAGAACGGCATGCAGGACCACTAGATTCGTTGCCCAAACATAGGCTTTGGTGGAGTGGTCATAGAGCCAGCTCAGAAACGGAAGCCGTTTGGCAAAAGGATGTGCACTGTGGGTGTCATCGAGATTCACGACATCCCCATCGGCAAGCGCAGTCAGAGGATCTTGCTGCAAGCGCTCGACACGTTTTTGGGCAAACGTCGTCCATGCAAAGCCCTTTGTAAAAAAGCGGCTTAAGGTGTACTGTGCAAGTTTCCAAGGCTGGAACATCGCCTTCAGCAAGGCGTCTTTGTCGGCCATCTGCGCCATCTGAACGACGGAGGAGCAATTGGAAACGAGACCGACAACATAGAGGAAGCAAATTAACCAAGAAGGAGTGCCATTGCGCTTCATAATGCCGGATTGAGTAAGCAGCAGAGAGAAGTCGAATCGATCCCACAGGCTCTTCAAAATGGGAGCTCCGGCACATTCGCTGTGATTCAGTTCTTTGAACCTCGGTTTTTGTAGCGCTGACATTGGGAAACCACCTATAATCTTGAAGATATACCCTATGAAAAAGGTATCCTCGGCGATTATGGTGGCGTTTCGGAAAAGTCAAGATATTTTTTCTTTATTTATTGAAATGTTTTCGAAAAATTTCGGCATGACTATGATTACCAGTTACTGACTTGAACTGCATAAGTCATG
>NZ_JACXJA010000086.1 GCF_014705615.1 Paenibacillus oceani | reverse complement strand
GGGTCTGTAAAATGAAAGGTGGAACCTTTGAAATGAATCAAAATGGGACATACTATGTTCAAACAGACCATTTCGGAGGGAAAACCAATGACAGAGAAATTTTGGAGCAAACAAGCGATACAGGAACTCGTAAAGGAACATCAATTCCAGTCGGTGGAGCAGATCCAGGCGACCTTGAAAGACATGTTCAAGGATGTACTGGAGGCCACCTTGAAGGCGGAACTGGATACCCAACTGGACTATGCACCCTACGACCATAACAAAGAGACGAAGAACAGTCGGAACGGCTATCGGGAAAAAACGGTTCACACGGAATACGGGGATCTTCCCATCAAGGTGCCACGCGATCGTCTGGGGGAGTTCGAGCCGGTCGTGATCAAGAAAAATCAAACAAATGTCACGGGCATCGAGGATCAGATTACAGCCTTGTATGCGAAGGGAGTCAGCACTCGGGACATCCAGGACCATTTGCAGGGTCTGTATGGCATCGAGATATCGCCGACGCTCGTTTCCAACGTCACCAATAAAATCATGCCCATTATTAAAGAATGGCATAACCGTCCCCTGCAGCCGACGTATGCGGTCGTGTTTCTGGATGCGATTCACTTCAAAGTCAAACAGGATGGGGCCATTGTGAACAAAGCCGCTTACATGGTGATTGGGGTCGACTTGGACGGCAACAAAGATGTACTGGGCATCTGGATCGGCGAGAACGAGTCAGCCAAGTTCTGGATGAGCGTGTTAAACGACTTGAAGAACCGCGGCGTACAGGACATTTTGCTGGTCTGCGTGGACAACTTAACGGGCTTCAGCCAAGCGATCTCGGCCTGTTACCCGAAAACGGATATTCAAAAATGTATCGTTCACCAGATTCGCAACTCGGTCCGCTATGTGTCCTACAAGGATCTCAAACGTGTTACGGCTGACCTGAAGCCCATTTACAAAGCTGCCACCGAGGAGGCCGCCTTGCTGGAGTTGGATCGATTTGAAGAAACCTGGGGAGAGAAGTACCCCTTAATCGTGAAGTCCTGGCGTCAAAATTGGGATGAGCTTTGCACGTTTTTCATGTATCCGCCGGAGCTGCGCAAACTGATCTATACGACGAACATGATTGAGGGCTATCACCGGCAATTACGCAAGGTGACGAAAGGAAAGAGCCTCTTTCCTAATGATGAATCGCTGCTCAAAATGCTGTACCTGGCGACCATGGATGTCGTGCGCAAATGGACGGGACGCGTACAGAACTGGGGACAAATTCTGCTGCAACTAACCGTTTGTTATCCAGAGCGTGTTCAGGTCCGCTAAAGCGACTTGAGGTGGAGGGGGCGGGTCTGGTAGGCTGTCAGCCCGGCGCGAGAACGGCCCTAAGGCCCCTTCGCCCATCGCGCGTGCACCGGACCCGCCAGAGGCTCCAGGTCAAGTCGCGGCTCGGCAGTTGCTAGACTCTGGTTTCAAAGGTTACACTTTTTACTTGACAGTCTC
>NZ_JACXJA010000085.1 GCF_014705615.1 Paenibacillus oceani | reverse complement strand
GAGGGGGTGTTTCTGAACTGTAAAAAGAAGGGCATTTCCCAGCGGGTTAGAACTCTTCTTCTGGAAAACGGACAGTTCTTCCCCCTCCCCAAGAAAGAGGCCATCTGTTTTTCCATGTTAAGTTTTGGAACTTTTCATTCCAACTGGGCGATCCGGCCCTCGATTCGCTTCCAGGCGTAGCGTCCGGCGAAGATTTGGACCAGTTTGAGCACCATAGAACGACTGTGCCGGATCAGGACGGCCGCACAATGAAAAAACTCTTTTCGGAATCGGGCGATCGTATAGCGTTGATGCACCGGCTCGCAGCAATCGTGCTTGAATCGTTCAAACAGGTTGTAGGCCAGCAGTTTGACGAGCAAATCCAATTCATTGGCTTGAAAATCGCCGGTGGCGATACGGTCGATGGAAAAGCCGCTCTTGGCTTCTTTGATGTAGTTCTCCATACAGCAGCGCTGGTTGTAGAAGCGCCATACATCAAGGGGCTCCCAGTCCAAGGGGGTCACCATCGCTTCGTACTGCCAGTCCGTGTCGAACACGATGCGGCCTTGACCCTCCTCCTCGAACATTTGCGCCTTGCGGATCACAGCGACCCGGCGTGCCTTTTCCCAGGTGGTCGCTTTGTAGATCAGGGTGATGCCTTCGATGATCCAATCCTCGTCAACATACCGCTTCCAGTAGCGGCAGGCTTGCACTTCCTTGGCTAGCCGCTCGGTCCATTTCAGCTTGCCGACATAGCCGATGCCCTTGCTCTCGAGCAGGGCATAGAATGCTTCGCCGCCGAAGCCTTTGTCGAATCGGGCGTACTTGACCTTACGGTCGCCGAGCAGGCCGAAGGGTCTGTTCCAGGAAGTCAACGGACTTGGTGGAAGAATGCGTATTGCCGGATCGGAGAACCGCGTTCAGATTCAAGCGGGTTTGCCCCTCAAAAGCCAACAACGGGTGATAGCTCTTCCGCCCCGGCTTGTGCGAGTTCGTTCCTTTTTCGGCGCCGCCCTGATCGCCGTATACCGTTTCTACGGTAGAGTCCAGATCCAAAATGAGATCGCGTGGCAAACAAGGTTGGATGATCGCTTGATTCAACGTTCGCAGTTCGGCCGGAAGCCCGGGGCACGACCGTCCAAGCCGAATCAATTCCTTGTACAGCAAACTGTGATGTGGGCAGCGTCCGCCCAGAAACCGAAGCAGCAGGGCGTCATGCTGCAGCGTACGGAAATGGAAAATACGCTGGCAGCCGAGCATCCAGCCAAGCAGCAGATACAGCAGAATGCGATGGATTGGAAAGAGGGCGTTGCGCGCTTTGCCGCCGGAAAGACCGCTCATGGCTTGCGCGAGCTTGATTTTTTCGAGATAGGCCAGAACGAGTTTTACGCCGCCAAAGCTCGTGGCGTTTTGCAATGAAAATTCGGTCTTGATTTTGCTGACGAGTGTGGTAGACTTCACCTAAAAGGTGCTCCTCTCTTTGGGTGATGTGTTCTAGACAAACACCATTCTACCAAAGATTTGGAGCCCTTTTCACGTTTTTAGAGAGTCGTACTTTCGAAATTTAGG
>NZ_JACXJA010000084.1 GCF_014705615.1 Paenibacillus oceani | reverse complement strand
AAAGTTCGTGAAGTATTAATAGGATAAGCCCTCGACCGATTAGTATTCGTCAGCTCCACACATTGCTGCGCTTCCACCCCGAACCTATCAACCTGGTCGTCTACCAGGGGTCTTACGAATTGGGAAATCTCATCTTGAGGGGGGCTTCACGCTTAGATGCTTTCAGCGCTTATCCCTTCCGTACGTAGCTACCCAGCTATGCCTCTGGCGAGACAACTGGTACACCAGCGGTACGTCCATCCCGGTCCTCTCGTACTAAGGACAGCTCCTCTCAAATTTCCTACGCCCACGACAGATAGGGACCGAACTGTCTCACGACGTTCTGAACCCAGCTCGCGTACCGCTTTAATGGGCGAACAGCCCAACCCTTGGGACCTACTTCAGCCCCAGGATGCGATGAGCCGACATCGAGGTGCCAAACCTCCCCGTCGATGTGGACTCTTGGGGGAGATAAGCCTGTTATCCCCAGGGTAGCTTTTATCCGTTGAGCGATGGCCCTTCCATTCGGTACCACCGGATCACTAAGCCCGACTTTCGTCCCTGCTCGACTTGTTGGTCTTGCAGTCAAGCTCCCTTATGCCTTTGCACTCTCCGAATGATTTCCAACCATTCTGAGGGAACCTTGGGGCGCCTCCGTTACTTTTTAGGAGGCGACCGCCCCAGTCAAACTGCCCGCCTGACACGGTCCCTCTACCGGATCACGGTAGCAGGTTAGAACTCCAATACGATCAGGGTGGTATCCCAACGGCGCCTCCATCGAAGCTGGCGCTCCGACTTCCACGGCTCCCACCTATCCTGTACAGATCGTACCAAAGTCCAATATCAAGCTGCAGTAAAGCTCCATGGGGTCTTTCCGTCACGTCGCGGGTAACCTGCATCTTCACAGGTACTAAAATTTCACCGGATCTCTCGTTGAGACAGCGCCCAAGTCGTTACGCCATTCGTGCGGGTCAGAATTTACCTGACAAGGAATTTCGCTACCTTAGGACCGTTATAGTTACGGCCGCCGTTTACTGGGGCTTCGGTTCACAGCTTCGGGTTGCCCCTAACCGCTCCCCTTAACCTTCCAGCACCGGGCAGGCGTCAGCCCGTATACTTCGCCTTACGGCTTCGCACAGACCTGTGTTTTTGCTAAACAGTCGCTTGGGCCTTTTCACTGCGGCCCCCTCGGGCTATTCACCCTACCGAGGCACCCCTTCTCCCGAAGTTACGGGGTCATTTTGCCGAGTTCCTTAACGAGAGTTCTTCCGCGCGCCTTAGAATTCTCTTCCCACCCACCTGTGTCGGTTTGCGGTACGGGCACCTTCGCCTGGCTAGAGGCTTTTCTCGGCAGCTTGAGATCATGACCTTCGGTACTGCAATGTTCCCTCCCCGTCACAGCTCAGCCTTACGGTCAGCGGATTTGCCTACTGACCAGCCTTACTGCTTGGACAGACATCCATCAGTCTGCGTCACTACCCTTCTGCGTCACCCCATTGCTCGTAACGGCTTACGGTGGTACAGGAATGTCAACCTGTTGTCCATCGACTACGCCTTTCGGCCTCGCCTTAGGTCCCGACTTACCCTGAGCGGACGAGCCTTCCTCAGGAACCCTTAGGTTTTCGGCGGACTGGATTCTCACCAGTCTTTTCGTTACTCATACCGGCATTCTCACTTGT
>NZ_JACXJA010000083.1 GCF_014705615.1 Paenibacillus oceani | reverse complement strand
ACGATAGCTGATAAAGATACACGAAGGCAGCCATCCAGAACGATCGGCTGCCTTTGCTCAACTAACGGACGGTTTAACGCAACAAATCCAAGTATTCAGCGTAAACTCTATAAAAGTAAATTACTGGAAACATGACTTTATGGGGATGAGGGGAAGCTAATGTACTATGAAGCTACGAAAAAAATATCGTACTTCATGATTTTAGTGGGAATATTACTCGCAGCGATTGGTCTATGGGAGTTTGCTCCTAGGTCATATTCATCGGAAACTCCAGATAGCGTGTTTATGTTAAGCATAGCAAAACGAGTAGCCTTTCCGTCACTGGGTTTGATGTTAAATGTCTTGGGTTTTATCTTCCTAAAACTAATTAGAGAAATTCAAATTGAAAATGAAACTATAAGAAATGAATTGAGTAATTTAACAAAACAGATTGGCGAAATCAGGAGAAATTAATCCTCGACTTCTAAATCTCCACTACGCTAACGGGGACGATAGTTAAAATTAGGCACAACGGCAGCCGACCAGATGATCGGCTGCTGTTTTTATTAAGCTAACGGGCAGGATAATTTAATCACTTCGACGAATAAATTGGGCATGGGAAATTTATGAAATCAACTATTTATAAGGAGTTGACTGTGTTGGAAAACAAAAATATAAGTCCCGATTTGGTTCAGCTTTTCGTTGGGCAAGCCCATGGAGATTTTCAAAAGGTCCAACAATTATTAGAACAAGAGCCAGGTCTTTTAAATGCTTCATGGGATTGGGGCAATGGTGATTGGGAAACTGCTCTTGGTGCTGCTGCACATATGGGAAGAAAGGATATTGCAAATTATTTGCTTGGTAAGGGTGCGCGGATTGATTTATTTACAGCTGCAATGTTAGATAAGGTCGAAATAGTAAAAGCAATAGTCTCTGATAATCTAGCCTTAAAAGATAGCTTAGGACCACATCAGATCCCGTTAATTAATCATGCGGAAGCAGGGGAAGCAACGACAGTGATTAGTTATCTCAAATCTATAGGAAGTTAAGACCCCGTAATTACTAACGAGAACGATAGCATAATAAAGCTACAATGGCTGCCGTTTTCTAATTACAGAAAAAGGAAACCCGCCGACAGTACCAAATATTGATGTGAAGGTAAGTTTGAATTAGGAGGGGCTAAGATGGAGCGCCAAACCCAGGAAGAAACGATACACTCACTTTCAACTTTGCTTATTCAAAATTATGTATTTCCCGACATGGCTCATCGTATGCAAGTGGAATTCACGCAACGACTGAACGACAACGAGTATTCGGTGATGACTGACCCTGCCACTTTCGCCAAAACATTAACCTCCCAGCTACAAAATACTTCAAAAGACAAGCATTTGAATGTCCGCTATAACCCGCAGAAGCCTCCAACTGAGGATCATGCGGAGGGGAAAGATGCAGTACTAGCTGATCACTTTATGACAATGATTCAACTGGATAATTACGGATTTGCTAAGATCGAGCGGCTCCAAGGCAATATTGGCCTTTTGGAATTTCACGCGTTTATGTCACCCGAGCATGCCGCGGAAACGGCTTCCAGTGCCATGACCTTTCTTGCCAACACATCTTGTCTGATCATTGACATACGGAAAAATTTTGGCGGTGACCCTCATATGGTAGCTTTTCTAACAACTTATTTGCTCGATCCAGCTCCGAAGCACTTGAATAGCTTTTACCTGAGAAAAAACGAGGAGATCAAGCAATTTTGGACCATGCCTTATGTGCCTGGGAAGAAATTCGGGGGCAGCAAGCCGTTGTACATCCTAACCAGCAATAGAACATTCTCTGCAGCGGAAGAGTTTGCCTACAACTTGCAGACGATGGGACGAGCTATTATAGTGGGAGAACGAACCGGAGGTGGGGCTCATCCAGGAGGCTTCCACAGAATCAACAAAGACTTCGAAGTGTTCATCCCGTCTGGCCGTGCCATCAACCCGATCACTCAGACGAACTGGGAGGGAGTAGGAATTACCCCCGATATAGAAGTTCCTCAAGACCAAGCTTTCGAAGTAGCCTACTCCACCTTGCTTCAAAGTGAGCATAAACGGATTTCTGAGAATCCAATCCCAGGTGGAAAAAGGTTAATGGATGAGCTTGAGCGAGCCAATCGGGGCAATACTAACGCAGCTTCAATTGTAGGATAACATTAAACCAAGAATAAGAAATGTCAAAGTATTAGACTGAGTCTGGCATTACGCTATCGGGTACGATAGCTGATAAAGATACACGAAGGCAGCCATCCAGAACGATCGGCTGCCTTTGCTCAACTAACGGACGGTTTAACGCAACAAATCCA
>NZ_JACXJA010000082.1 GCF_014705615.1 Paenibacillus oceani | reverse complement strand
AATCCCCCTACGCAAGTAGGAGGATGGATACGCCGGAGGGTATAGGGAATCCCTTGCCCCATCTGCCTCGGCGAATGCCGAGAGGCTACAAACGTAACTGGGAGGGACTAAAATGAAAACTCTGGAAAGCAGGCTTGAAAAACGAGTGGGTTCAATTTTTATCCACGTTTCGGACATGAAACGAGCAGTGGAATGGTATAGCCGTGTGTTTGACTTGCCATACAATGATGACTATATTGAGGGGCGGCTATCTACAATTTATAACTTGCCATTCAAAGGTACCGGAGTTTTGCTTGATTCAAATCATGGAGCAGCACCATCACCCCAACCTATAATGTTTTTTAAAACTGATGATATTTGGCATACCCTCCAGTTTCTAAAGAAATCAGGGATTACGGTACATAAAGAGATACTAGAAGACAACATCGTTATTATTGAAGACCCTGACGGGAACCGTTTGACGGCAATTCAAATGTAACATTGTTCAACTAACGAAGACAAGAGTTCAGCGGTGGAACCGATCCATCGCTTGTTTGCATTGCTTGAACTCCGCTCCGCTAACTGGCAGTTTAGTGGAATAACCTTGGGGTACTTTTTCTCTTCTTGAAGTCGTAAAAACCAATATATGTTACAACAGGGAAATTTTTATCTTATGATATAAATTGGAGGTGAATTACTTGTGAAAATAAAATCTGTGGTTCTTTTGATACTTGTAGGTTTGTTTCTCGGGGGTTGCAAAGATGATCAATTGAGTATTTTGGAAGAAGAGAAAAAACAATGGGGCTTAAAAGAAGAGACATATCTAAAAGATATTGAAGAACTGAAGAAAACAAATGATTTGCTTAGTGAAAAGTTGAATGTGATCCAAACCACTCCTCAATTATCATTGGAACAATTGCTTTACGAAGATGTCATGGACATTTATGAAAAATATCCGTGGTTGCAAGTAAATCGAAATGAGATGATCTTGAACAAAGTGACCATAGGCAGATATATAAATGATCCTAAAGCGATCACTGTTACCGATCCTCTCATTCTGAAGAATGTTCCATTTTTGTTGCTTGTTGAACATCGTTATTTTGGAGGTTTTCCTAGCGGATACCAATCTGAAGTGGGAGAGTACACTTACACATTGCATACAGAGACTGATGAACACCAAGTTCAAGTAATCGGACGGGGATTAATAGCCATTGGCGAAGATCGTCTTAAAGTGTCGA
Source organism: Paenibacillus oceani (assembly GCF_014705615.1). Taxonomy (GTDB): domain Bacteria; phylum Bacillota; class Bacilli; order Paenibacillales; family NBRC-103111; genus Paenibacillus_AB; species Paenibacillus_AB oceani. Next base: position 3,114 of record NZ_JACXJA010000082.1, on the reverse strand, counting down.
ATGGAATTCACAAACTAGCTGAGGCTTTTGTTAAAAGTGAAAACGATTACGGAAATCATATCTTCACAAAAATACAAAATAGCGGTTTAATGGTCGGTCAAAAACAGCACACCTATGCCCTGTTTAGTGAATTTAGGATCAAGGGTGTAGCTTCAGTGCTTTCAGAAGGTGTTTTTTTGAAACATAAACCAGTTGGAGAGGTAGATGAATTACTGGAGACCATTACTTTCTATTATCAAGGTGAAGAAATAATTATGCATTTGTATCCTGATTATATCCATTTGATCGAGGGTGACAAACAACATTGGTTAGAAATGGAAAAAGGTGGACAAACTATTTTGTCATTTTTATCTGCTGGATAATGTTACACTAACGGGTACGATAGCCAAATCAAGAACTGGCGCCGCAGCGACCTACTCCTGATCGTTGAAGAAACGGGCAGGATTGTACAGTGATGATGTTGAATATGGTTTAAAAAGCGAGCATCTCGAGGTGGGAAATTGGAGATTCGTATTTTGGATTCGGAAGACGCCGCGATTTATCGTGAGTTAAGATTAAAGTCTCTGAAGGAAAACCCTGAGGCATTTTTAACTACATATGAAATTGAGAAAGACAAACCAATTGAGCAACTACAACGTAATCTCATTGCTCCTAATAACCGATTTACTTTAGGTGCTTTTATCAATAATGAGCTCGTTGGTATCGTAACATTTGTAAGAGAAAGTAATCCCAAAATTGTACATAAGGGCAATATCTATGCTATGTATGTTTCACCTGAATTTCGAGAAAAAGGAATAGGTAAATCATTGATTCAAGAATTGGTCATTAGGGCGAAACAGTATGATGGACTTGAACAGATTAACCTCACAGTCATCACAAATCATATCGCGGCAAAGCGACTTTATGAAACTATCGGTTTTGTCACTTATGGAATTGAGCGAAATGCTCTAAAGACTGAATGTCAATATTGGGATGAATATTTAATGGTCTTACGATTGAACTCCCATGAAAATTAAATCCTCGAAAAACCTCAAAAAAAGTACCAAGGCTGAAAATAAAGATGAGGCTGGTGCAGCAACCAGAGTAGGATTAATCTCCCATGAGTGCTTCCCAAAAGGGAGCGACCATCTGTGATGGACCGTGGTTGCTCGAATCAGACTAACGGATGGGCTCTACGGCACCATAGTTCATTGACCTTCCTCTCCCAGCCAGAGTAGCAGTGTGGACAGATTCTAACCATTTTCATCATCTTTGGTGCGGCACTTGCGCTGCATGTATGGCTAACGGGTACTCCGCTAACGGAGTACGATAGCTCGATTGTTATCTGACGGCAGCCGGCCAAAAGGTTCGGCTGCCGTCGTTGCGAATGGGCAGTTTAACCCCAATATGTGGTATCATATGTTGAGTAATTTAATAAATCCCTTTTGTTTCCATTGAAGGAGGTAATAAGTTGATGAGTAGAAAGATGGCATTCGTCCTATTACTAATTTCATTTTTATTAACAGTATCTTGTACTAAGATAACAAGCATAGATATTGGCGAAGCAGTAGTAAAAGCCGAGGACTCTTTTAGAAAACTTGATGGGATAGATACTACAGCATCTTCGTTTAATGGTGAAAAAGATGTTAAATTCAGACTTATGATTAAGGGGAATCTTACAGAAGCTGAAGCAAATAAGTTATTCAGACGCATATTGGATACTATTGCCGAATTTTCGAATCGTCCAAATGTTTGGGATTATTACAATGGTTACTTTGATGTTAAGAATTATGACCATGGTATCCTTTATGAAGGATCGAAGCTGATTGGTGAAGATTTAAAGGTCCAGTCGAAGTGAAAATTCTATTTCGCTAACGGAGAACGATAGAGGGGGAGCTCCTATGCGGCAGCTCCTGTTTCATGTGTTGAAGACACCGGGCAGTTATGCGTTTTATTTTTCAAGGAGGCAAGTTTAATGCTCTATATATTTAGCGGGTTGCCAGGCACCGGGAAGTCCACGTTATCATCAGCTTTGGCTAGAGAGTTACAGGCAACGTATCTCCGGGTTGATGTCGTGGAGCAGGCTATGCGGGCTGCTGGAACGTGGGTTGATGGACCTGCGGGTTACATCGTGTGTTATGCGATTGCATCGCAGAATCTCCGGTTGGGCCTCGACGTAATAGCAGATACGGTCAATCCGATCCAAGTAACGCGCCAAGCTTGGCGCAATGTGGCGGTATCTCTTGAAGCTCCGTTTGTGGAAATCGAAGTGATATGCTCTGACGATCGTGAACACAGGCATCGAATCGAAACGCGTGTAGCCGATATTCCTGGCTTAGCTCTACCCACGTGGGAGAAAGTCAGGAACCGACAGTACGATGTTTGGGACCGTGATCATATCGTCATCGACACAGCTCACCAAACTGTGGCCGAAAGCTTGAAAACGTTGTGTGAACAGTTGGATCGGGAGCGTAGAAAATTTTATTGATTGCACGATAGCATCATGACGACAGGCTGCCGGCATCGGCAGCCTGCTCCGCTAACAGGGCAGATTTCCTCAACGGTACTACCAAGCGAAGGAGAATTATATTATCATCGACATGCTGACTTTTTTGTGCAGAAAATGCACGGTAATCATTTTCAATCTACCTTAAATTTATCATGAAAGGAGGGGAAACGATGGATTGGTTGGACAGGATGAAGAACGCCATGGAATATATCGAAACAAATCTATCGGATATTATCACATATGATGAAATAGCGCAGAGAGCCTGTTGCTCAACTTATCATTTTCAACGAATGTTTCCGTTTATTACTGGAGTATCACTCTCTGAGTACATTCGGCGTCGACGGCTGACATTAGCAGCATTTGAACTGCAGACAACAGAAGCTAAGGTTATTGATGTAGCTATGAAATATGGATACGAATCGCCAGAAGCGTTTGCACGGGCGTTTAAGAACCTTCATGGGGTCATGCCGATATCTGCGCGCGATAAAGGCGTTTCTCTAAAAGCCTATCCTCGAATGTCCTTTCATATTTCAATAAAAGGAGCCATTCCTGTAATGAAGTAATTTGAGCTTTGAACGAAGAAAGCGCCTCTAGTATACTGGGAAACGTTCCGGCAAGAACAATCC
>NZ_JACXJA010000081.1 GCF_014705615.1 Paenibacillus oceani | reverse complement strand
CATTGGTTTTCCCTCCGAAATGGTCTGTTTGAACATAGTATGTCCCATTTTGATTCATTTCAAAGGTTCCACCTTTCATTTTACAGACCCTGTTTCGGCGCTGACGCGCTCCAGCATCGGAAATAAGCTGGCAGAGCGGTTTACGGATGGATCGATCGCAATCGATTTTATTCGGCCAATACAGTTGAAGTATTATTTGATCGCTGAGCAGATCGGCGAGAACTTGTACAGCACCATCTTTCTTATTATTCCGGTTGTCGTGGTGGGGCTGGTGTTTCTCGATGTGCAGCTTCCGGCTGCCTGGTGGCAAACCGGCATGTTTGCGTTGACGCTCGTACTCGGAATTGTGCTCATCTATTCGATCAACTACTTGATCGGTCTGCTTGTGTTTTGGATGAAAACCGCTTTCTACACCAACTGGCTGCTCGGGGCGTTGATGGAACTGTTCGCCGGATCGATTGTGCCGTTATGGTTTTATCCGGCAGGATTGTACCACATTGCGATGTCACTGCCATTCCGCTTTATTTCGTTTGAACCGGTCTCGATCTTTTTAGGCAGAACGACATGGAGCGAGAGCTGGACTGTCGTTGGTTTCCAGTTGATCTGGATTGCAGTGCTGCTGCTGCTCGAGTACATGCTGTGGCGCAAAGTCCAAACCAAAGTCATTGTTCAAGGGGGGTGAACCAACGTGGCGTTGTACCGCGCATTTGTACGTTTGAAGGCGAAAGCCATGGTCGAATACCGCGGAGCTTTTTTTCTGGGAGGCATCTCGCAGGCGTCGGCGTATATTGCCGAGTTTGTCGTGCTCTGGGTGATGATTACCCGCTTTCATTCGATGAACGGTTGGGCAGCACAGGAAGTGATGGTGCTGTACGCACTGAACCTGATCTCCTACGCCATCGCCGGGAGCTTTTTGTACAGTGTGTGCACGGGACTGGCATCCATGGTGCAGTCCGGCAGCTTTGACGAAGTGCTGACCAAGCCGATGAATCCGTTGGTGTACTTGATCTGCCATAAATTTGTGTACCAGTACGCGAGCCATATTCTCGTGGCGAGCGGCATTTTGACTCTTTGTTTTATCCAGCTGCGTCTGACAATCACGGTTGGGTCGTTTTTGTTCCTCCTGCTTGTCATTTTGGGAGCGGCGATGATTCAGGCTTCGGCCTTTCTGTTCACATCCGTCCCCGTATTCTGGCTCGTGCAAAACCAGGCGATCAGCGGGTTTGCAGGCGACTTGCGCGGTTTTATTCGTTACCCGATTTCCATTTACAAGCCAGGCGTGCAAATCGTTCTGACGCTGCTTATCCCGTACGCCTTCATTAACTTTTATCCGGCACAATATTTTCTTGGCAAATCGGACTTTTTGATGTTCCACCCGCTCTTCCAGTATGTTACGCCGCTTGTCGGAATTGTTCTGCTAGTTGGGGCGTACCAGTTTTGGAAGCTGGGGCTGCGTCATTACAAAAGTACAGGCTCATAGCAAAAGGAGGGGAGTACGATGGCATTTATTGAAGTGGACCAGGTGAGTAAGCATTTTCAAGTCCATACGAAAGCAAAAGGTATGTGGCCAGCGTTGAAATCGCTTGTGAAGCGGGACTATACAACGAAGAAAGCGGTACAGGATATTAGCTTCCACATTGAACGGGGCGAGCTTGTCGCATACATTGGACCAAATGGCGCTGGAAAATCGACGACGATCAAGATGCTGTCCGGCATTTTGCAGCCGACGAGCGGGACGATTCAGGTAGGGGATATTGTTCCGTACCGGGACAGGAAGCAAAATGCGATGCGGATGGGTGTCGTCTTCGGGCAGCGTTCCCAGCTGTACTGGGACTTAGCGATGGAAGATACGTTCGACTTGTACAAGCATATGTACAAAATCGAGGAGCGGCAGTTCAAACGGAATGTGGAATTTTATGTGGATCTGCTGCAGATGCAGGAGTTTCTCACCCGACCTGTACGCCAACTGAGTCTTGGTCAGAAGATGCGGGCAAATTTGGCTGTTGCGCTGCTGCACGATCCGGACGTCGTCTATTTGGATGAGCCGACAATTGGGCTGGACATTATCGCCAAATCGCGCATCCGCCAATTTGTGAAAGAAGTGAACAAAGAAAAGCAGACAACGCTCATGTTAACGACCCATGATATGGACGATATTGAGCAAATTTGCAACCGCATCATTATGATTGATCAAGGACAAGTGCTGTATGACGGTTCGTTATCGGCATTCAAGGAAAGCTATGCGGGTGGACATTTTATCCGCATTGAGCTGGACTCGGACAGCTTTTGGCTTGAGGATGAACGGCTGACCGTTGTCAAAGAAGAAGGGCCGCTGAAAACGATCCAATTTCAGAAAAAACAGATTACCGTTCCGGAAGTGATTCAAATTTTGACGGCGCACAACCGGGTCAAAGACATCCAGATGCGGGAGACGAGCATTGAAGATATTGTGAAAGATATGTACGAAAGCAGAAGTACGGCAAGCGAAGGCTGAACAGGAGAAGTGATCTGCTCCCGATATTTCTTTACAGTAACATCGGCCCTTGACCAGCAGGCTACGTCTATCGTTCAAATGTACGGATCGGGTTTGTGCGCAACATACTCGGGCTGTTTATTACTTCCCTCTATGGACAAAGTTCCGGGAACTGTCGGAATTACTCGCTTTGCATATCGCGCCATGCATAAAAGGGAGCGAGCTTGCTGCCGCTTTCCAGCTTCCGCATATTAATCGAGCGGGCTTGCGAAGGCTGGAGCATTTCTTGGTAAAAGCCGTCCAGCGGGTCGCCGAAAGCCGTCGCATCGGCCGCTTCCTGCTTGCTGCACGCATAATAAACGCTGCCGGGTCTGGCCCAGTAAATGGTGCCCATACACATCGGGCAAGGCTCGCCGCTGGCATACAGCGTGCAGTCCGATAAATCCGTCGTCTCCAGATGGATGCAGGCTTCGCGGATCGCGAGCAGCTCGGCGTGCGCGGTCGGGTCATGGTCCAGATGAACGCCGTTGACCCCTCTGCCGACAATACGGCCGTCCTTAACGACGAGGGCGGCGAAGGGGCCCCCTCCGCTGCCAACGTTGAGTTCCGCCAAACGGATCGCCTGCTCCAGCCACTGTTGATGCTGATTCATCCCTATATTCCTCCTTGAAACTCGCAGTTTGCTTTTTGAAGCATCGCTTTGAAGCTTTACCACTTTAGCGAACTAAATCTTTCTGTAACATTAACAAGGGTGACTGCTTATTATGCAGCCACCCTGTTTTTGGAGTGAAATGGTTTAGAATACTTGGACGACCTCTGTAATGCCTTCCACTTCTTCAACCAGTGCTCTTTCGATACCGGCCTTCAGCGTTATGGTCGAGCTGGGGCAGCTTCCGCAAGCACCCATCAGCTTCAGCTTCACGATTCCGTCCTCTACGTCGACCAATTCCACGTCACCGCCGTCACGCTGCAGAAACGGGCGCAATTTATCCAATACTTCGAGCACTTCATCATAAACAGCTTCTTGTTGTACGTTCTCGCTCATTTGCCTCATCTCCTTTCTCATATTATTATAGTACATTATACACGAAATGAAAATGGTGCGGAACCGGATGGTGGGAACATGAGACCGATCGTAGAATTTTGTACGAACAATATGCATCACGGCACCGATGCCGTCATGCGCGAGCTGGAACAAAATCCGGACATCGACGTCATCGAATACGGCTGTCTCGGCAACTGCGGGCAGTGTTATATGGAGCCCTACGCCCTTGTCAACGGAGAGATCGTACCGGCGGAGACGGCGGACGAGCTGTTGCAGGCGATTTTGCACAAAATCGAGCAGTGGGAGAAGCAGTTCGATTGGCTGGACGAATAAAGCCGGTTCCTCCGGGAACCGGTTTTTCGCCTGCGCGGAATGTCGGGGGACCGGATTTTATCCGAAATGATGCTTGGACATCCACAAAACTCCGCTTTTCAGCACACGCGGCACTTTCCCCATAATGACCGTCTTTTTGCCCATCATGCCAAATCCGGCGTTTTTGCCGAGCGAACCGAGCACGCCTTTCAGCTTGATCGGCTTCATGACCGGCTTCTCGCCTTTCCAGAGCGCATGCATCACCTCGGCTACCTGGCGGCCCTGTCCTTCGGCGGCTTGAGCGCTCGGGCTGAACGGAAGGCTGGCGCAGTCGCCGACGACGAATACTTCGGGGTAAGCGGGAACTTGATGATACTCGTTAAGCAGCACACGGCCCTGATTGTCTTTGGGCAGGTCCAGATTTTGCACGATCGGGCTCGGCTGAATGCCTGCCGTCCATACGGTCAGATCGGTACTGATTTCCTGCTCGCCGTTATACAGCATTCCCGGCTCGACACGTTGAAGCGATACGCGGGATAACATCTCGATGTCATGCTCGATAAACCAGTCCCGTACATAGGCTTGAAGCTTGTCGGGAAACGACGACAGGATGCTGGCGCTGCGATCAATCATGCGAATGTTCAGGTCGGGCCGGCTTTCGCGCAGCTCAGAAGCGATCTCCACGCCGCTGAGTCCTCCGCCTACAATCGAAACCTGCGAGTACGGATTCAAATCGTTGATCGCCTGATACGTTTTGCGGGATGCCGACAACGTCTGGATGCCGTGAGCGTACATATCCGCCCCGATAATGCCGTGGAACTTGTCGACACAGCCGAGGGCGATGACGAGCCAATCGTATGAGACGGGATCGTTCTGGTCCATCATCACGAGCTTGTTGTCCAGATCGACACCGGTCACCTCGCCGTACTTCAAAATAATCCGCGGGTCGGTCGGGAACGCAACACGAATCTCCGCTTCCGATACGGTGCCCGCGGCGAGCGCGTAATATTCGGTTTTTAGTCCTTGATACGGCATACGGTCGATCAGCACAATCTCCGTTCCGTGAGGGGGATCTTGTTCCAGCAGGTGCAAAGCGAGCGTAAGCCCGCCGTACCCGCCGCCCAAAATGACGAATTTACCCATTCCAGATGAGTTCCTTTCCAAAATCCATTAGTAACGATGCAAATCTTGATGTTGTTGGTATTAGGGTGTCACGCGAAACGGAAGATTATGAGAAGGCCGGGAGCTTATTCGAAATTACTCGAACACCTGAATTTCGTTGTAGAACGTATCGCGTTCCACCGGAATCCGGTTCGCCCCTTTGATCAGATGCACAAGCTCATCGCGCGTCAGGCCTTCCGGGGACAAAGCGCCGGCGGAATGGCTGATCCGTTCCTGCACGATCGTTCCGTGAGCGTCGGAGGCTCCGAAGGTGAAGGCGAGCTGCGCAAGCTGCGTGCCCAGATTGATAAAGTAAGCTTTGACATGCTGAACGTTATCCAGCATCAGCCGGCTGATCGCGATCGTCTTCAGATCGTCGAAAGCGGAAGTGCGGCGCTTGATGCCCATCGTCGTATTGGCCGGTTGGACGGAGTTGGGAATGAATACCATGAATCCGTTCGTTTCGTCCTGCAGGCCGCGAAGCTGGAGCATGTGGCGAATCCGTTCTTCCTTCGTCTCGATCGAGCCGTACAGCATCGTCGCATGCGTGCGGATGCCGAGCTTGTGAGCGGTCCGGTGCACGTCGAGCCATTGGTCCGACGTCGCCTTCTCCACGTTCATTTTGCTGCGGTACCGGTCGGTCAAAATCTCCGCGCCGCCGCCGGGCAGCGTGCCAAGTCCGGCTTCGGACAGCTTGACCAGCACTTCTTTGTAGGAAAGTCCGCTGATCCGGGAGAAAAAGTCGATCTCCGCTCCGGTATACGCCTTGATCGTTACGTTCGGATAATTTTCTTTCAGAACGCGGATCGAGTTGACGTAGTAGTCGAATGGGACGTGCGGATTATGCCCTCCGGTAATGTGGAACTCGCGCATCAAGGGATGGTAATGCTTTCCGACATAGTCCAGAATCTGCTCGGGGTTTAGCGTATAAGCTCCTTCTTGTCCTTCGTCGCGGCGGAAATGGCAAAAAGCGCACCGGTCTTCGCATACGTTTGTAAAGTACAGGCTCATGTTCTCAATAAAATAAACTTTGCGGCCGTTTTTGCGAAGGTTTACTTGATTGGCCAGTTGTCCGATCGTCAGCAAATCGTCGGATTCATACAAAAAAACTCCGTCTTCCAGCGTAAGCCGCTCGCCGTTCTCGACTTTCTCGGCAATCTCAGCCATACGCTTGTCGGGGTTCGTTACGATGATGCTCATTGATGCTCCTCCTTTGAGCTTGAGAGCTATTGCGTATTTACTTTTCTATAAGCGCTCCTTCTTTGCCGAGATGCGGCAAGTTATGCGACGAAGAAACTTGAATACGGTAATAGCTCCTAAGTTGTGATTCAACCCGAATCGTACCCTTAACCTACCTAATTATAAACCTACCGGGTGGCTCGGGCAACAGCAGGTTTATCCTGCTGCGGCGGGAACCGGCGGGGCGCGGCCTCTTGAGGAGGCAACCGAATAGGAGTATACTGAAAGTGCGAAGGAAACGAAGGAGGGAACGAAGATGATTACGATTACGGAGCAAGCTTGCGATAAAATTAAAGAAATGCTGGCCGCCGAGGAAACGCCGAACCTGTTCTTGCGCGTAGGCGTTAAGGAAGGAGGCTGCAGCGGTTTTTCATACGGAATGGGATTTGACGACGATCAGCAAGGAACCGATCAGGTGCTCGATATTAACGGTCTGAAGGTCGTCGTAGACGGCGACAGCACCAAATATTTGCGCGGCCTTGAGATCGACTTCAAAGAGTCGGCCATGGGGGGCGGGTTCACGATCCACAATCCGAACGCAATCGCGACCTGCGGCTGCGGCAGCAGCTTCCGCACGAAGGAAGAGGAAGGCAAGCCGAATCCGGAGCAGTGCTGACCTGCCATTTTCCAATACAACATTGCAAACGGCCTTCCGGTCGGTGTACGTCTGCGTACGCTTGGACCGGAAGGTTTTTTCTATTTGCAAATCTGTTAACATTCCACATTATAACTCACATTCCGCACCCCTAGCATGTGGTAGCGAATGGAATTATTAGAGGTCAACCAGCCGCTAAACGGGTGTAGCGATGGTCCAAGGA
>NZ_JACXJA010000080.1 GCF_014705615.1 Paenibacillus oceani | reverse complement strand
TCTCTTCCCTCTCCTTGTCTCTTCAAGGTAAATTCCTCTTTTAATTCCAGTTTCTTTACCTTTCACTTTTTTGTACCTAAGTAGTTACCCCTGGAAGCTCTTATTTCGGCGAAAACGCTAATTTGATGGAGAATAAGGGTCTCTACTAGCTCTTATCTTATCCGGTTACCGCCCAATCCCCCGCACCCCCAACTCCCCTCACTCCCCTCCCAATACCGCCCATATACCCAACCCATAGGGTCCCGCGTACCTTCCGACTATTACTTCACTTTCCCAATCGCTAGTCGGTCTATAAATGGAAGACAAGATCCCCTATCCCGCTGTACAATTCCGTCCGCCACGATCGACATGGTACGGCGATCATCCATGCCTGAGCATTGCAAGCGCAACTTTCGGAACGCGGTGTCCGGTTACACGCAGACTGTCCGGCTATGCTTGCCCCAGCATCTCAACACCTCCTCCTCTTTCTCTCCTCTGCTCGGACTCCCGGCGAACGGCGATCTCCCACCGCCCCTCGGCGTTAGAGCAATCTCATGAATATATTTGTGCAAACGAATGTGAAAATTGCGCGTTTGTGTTTGATTGTGTGCAGAGGCTGCCCCCCCCGCGCCATATGGCCTATTCGCTGTAAGAATCAACAATGCCTAGCAACAGTTATGAAGTTTATGTAATTGTATTGACTACACGCCATGGCAAATATATACTGGAAACGAGTGCATATGAACAATTATACTAGAAAATCGAGCTAATTCGCGCAAAAAGAGAGGGGGGTTCTCATGTTGCCTGCAGAAAGGAAATTACGCATCGTAGAGTTTGTGAAGGAGAAGCGGGTAGGAACCGTTGCCGAGCTGGCCAAGGAATTTCAGGTGCACGAGGCGACGATTCGCCGCGATCTGGCGGAGATTGAGCAGGAAGGGTTGCTGCGCCGAACGCACGGCGGGGTAGTCGTAGACCGGGGAGCCAATATCGAGCCTTCGTTTTCGGAGCGGGCGGGCGATCAGCTCGAGCAGAAGAAGCGGATTGGCAAGAAGGCGGCTGAGCTGGTCGAGGACGGGGATCATATCATTTTGGATTCGGGGACGACAACGCTTCATATCGCCCAAAACTTGATCAACCGGTCCAATCTGACGGTCGTGACCAACGATATGAACGTAGCCGCCGAGCTGCGTGACGCTTCCGGCGTAACCGTCATCGTGACCGGGGGGCAGCTGTACCGCTCCAGCTATATGCTGAACGGCATGTTCACCGATCATGTCCTCGGCTCGCTGCATGTCCAGAAAGCGTTTATCGGGACGCCGGCGATCCATCCGAAGTTCGGGCTGACCCATCCGGAGGCGCAGTTGATTCCGGCCAAGCAAGGAATGATCCGGGCGGCGCAGGCGATTATCGTCGTAGCGGACGATACGAAGATCGGCAAAGTATCGCTGCATAACGTAGCGCCGCTCCATGCCATCCACACGTTCGTGACGGGAGCCGAAGCTTCCGATCTGCAGTTGAAGCCTTTCCGGGAGTCCGGCGTAGACGTCATCACGGTATAACGGTATAACGGTATAACGATACGGTCCGCGACCCGCTTTCCCGGCCCCTCTATTGGCGGGCGGAGAAACGCTCGAACGATTTTGGCAATTAGGAGTAAACGTTCATATCGCTCAAAACTGGAAGAGGGGGCTGTGCATGAAAGAGCAGACAACAACAACCATCGTTCCATCCCGAGCTTATCGTCTGCTTCAACCGAAACTGATCCGTGAAGTCGTTCTAGAGCACACCGTTCCTGACGGTTATGTCGTCGTCGAACCTACGCTTGCGAGTATCTGTCATGCGGATTTGCGCTATTACACTGGGCAAAGAAGGCCGGAAGCGCTCGCTCGGAAGCTGCCGATGTCGCTCCTTCACGAAGGAATCGGCAAAGTGGTAGTCAGCAGGGATGCAGGATGCAAGGAAGGGCAGAACGTAGTCATCGTTCCGAATATGCCGGGGTATATGCTCGACGGAGCGAAGCGTGAGGATTGCTGCCCGGCATGCCGGGGAGCTGCGGGAGACAATTATTGCTACCGGGGACGTTTTCTCGGAAGCGGCATAGACGGAATCGCCCAGCGGCGAATCGTCGTTCCGGCCGGCTGCGCCATTCCGGTGCCGGAAGAAGTACCGGATGAGATCGCGGTGCTCACGGAGCTATGTTCCGTGTCGTATCAAGCGATCACCCGCGTCAAGGAACGTTGGGGGAATATGAGCGCGGCAGTATTCGGCGACGGGCCGGTAGGGTATTTGACGGCGGCGATGCTGCATCACGCGGCCGGACTTGACCAGGATCGGCTGCTCGCGTTTGGCGCGATCGAAGAAAAGCTGGAGCAGTTCCAGTTTGCCAGAAGAGAGCTCGTTCAGCAATTCGATTTCGGCGCAGCCGAACCGGTTGATGTGGCGGTCGAGTGTACGGGAGGACGTTTCAGCGAAAGCGCGGTGAACCAGGCGATCGATCTGCTGAGGCCGGGAGGCGTATTGATCCTCATGGGCGTGACGGAGGAACGGGTGCCGATCAACACGAGGGACATTTTAGAGAAGGGTATTACGGTCATCGGGAGCAGCCGCAGTATGAGCCGGGACTTCCAGGCGGTTATGGAGCTGATGAGACGCCCGTCGTGCCAGGAGACGCTGCGAAGATTGCTGCCGGAGCGGACGAAGCCGGTCCGCAAGGTGGAAGACTATATCGAAGCGATGGAAGAAGCGGCGGCCCATCGTGATTGGAAAAAAACAGTGCTGGAATTCCACTGGTGACCAGACCGTGAAATTCAACAGCACCGCACTAAGAAAATAAACATAACCATAACCAGTATAAGGCAAATCCGCACGGATTGCCAACGAAACGAAGAAAACGGAGTGATCGGACGATGGCGGAGACGAATCAAGTATACTGGCAAGCGCACCGGGGCGGCGGAGCTTACGAAGCGCCCGACAACACGATGGGAGCGAACCGTTATGCGTGGTCGCTTGGAGGGATTCCGGAGGCGGATATCCGGACGACCAAGGATGGGGTCATCGTCTGCCTGCATGACACGACTCCGGCCCGGACGACGACGGCGCCTGCAGACGTGAGTCATCTCCCGATCTCCGAGTTTACCTTCGAGGAAATTAGCGCTTGGGATGCCGGTGTCAAGTTCGACGAGAAATTCCGCGGGGAGACCATTCCCGCTCTCCGCGAAATGTTCGAGGAGATGAAGGGAAGACCGGAGCGCCTCGTTTATCTGGATCTCAAGCAGGTCGATTTGGAGCAACTCGGTAAACTGATCGGCGAGTATGGCATTAATAAACAGGTGATTTTCACTCATAATATTCAGGAAAATTGCAAAAGTATGAAACGCATCGCATCCGGCGTGCGGACGATGCTGTGGATCGGCGGCGGCCCCGAGCGGATTATGGATACGTACCGTCAGGCGCGCGATTCCGGATTCGACGGGTTGGACCAGATCCAGTTCCATATCAAAGCCGGCGGAGACGAAGGATGGCCGTTCCAGCTGGAGGAACCATTTTTGCGGGAGGCATTGTCTGAAACGTTGGCGGCAGGAGTAGACTTGGAAGCGCTGCCATTTACCTTTGACGGCAAATCGATGGATCTGCTGCTGAACTTGGGAATCCGCTGGTACGCGACGGACGAGCCGGCACGGTTTCTGGAATGCGTGCAAAGCTGGCAAAGCCGGCAAAACGAGTAAGCATGAAGGTGAGAGGGGAAACCGACACATGAATTATAAGAAATCTTTATATTTAGGGATGGCCGCAATGCTTCTTGTTCTAACCGCTTGCGGGCAAAATGGCGGAGGGTCGGCGAACCCGGCCGGAGAAGATCCGAAAAAACCGGAGGAGCCGCCGCAGCCTGTCAAACTAACGATCGTGAACAACGGGGCCGGCATTACCCCGGACAACCTGGAAGAGTTCGTTTTGAAGCCGGTTCGCGCCAAATATCCGCATATCACCGTTGAGCTGCTGACAGGACGGTCGCTGGATCAACTGATAACGGCCGGCGATACCCCCGACCTGGTGGCGACAAGCAACTATTACATGCACGACATGATCGACCGGGGACTAGCCAGCGACTTGAACGAGTTCGTCACTAAGGAAAAAACCGACCTGACCAAGTTCGAGCCGGAGGCGATCAACGTTCTGAAGTCGTTCGGCAGCAAGGGCGAGCTGTTCGGAATGCCGTTCGCGATGAACTACGGAATTCTTGCGTACAACAAAGACCTGTTCGACAAGTTCGGCGTGCCGTATCCGAAGGACGGGATGACCTGGAGCGAGACGATCGAGCTGGCTAAGAAAATGACGCGCAAGGACGGCGATACGCAAATTATCGGCCTCGACTTCACGTCGGCAACCGCGCTTACCCGGGCCTATTCGCTGCCGACAGTCGATGCGAAGATGGAGAAGCCGATTCTGGACTCGGAAGAATACAAGAAAGTGTTTTCGGTCATTCGGCAAATCTATGACATTCCGGGCCAGTTCGATCCGAAAACGAATTATGCCAAAGACAACATCGACTTTTTCCTGAAGGACCAGAAGGTAGCCATGCAAGGGTATTGGCTCGCGGCGCTCGCCTCGCGTGTGAAGCCGCTCAAAGACTCGGGCAAAGATTTCAACTGGGATCTGGTCTCGTTCCCGTCCTTTGACGATCGTAAAGGTATCGGCCGCGAAGTCGACTTCCACCTGATGACCATCACCCCGGCCAGCAAAAACAAGGCGGCGGCGTACCAGGTCATTCAGGCGATGATTACCGACGAAGCGCAGAAGGAAATGAACAAGGGCAGCCGGATGACCGCCTTTAAGGACGAGGAGCTTCGCAAGCAATTTGCCAGCAGCATGGATATTTTCAAAAACAAAAACCTGGCCGGCATATTTAAAGTGAAGCCTGCCGTGCCGCCGATGGGCACGAAATATGACGCCAAAAACTATACATACGTCAACGATGCGATGAAGGCGATGCTGGGCGGTACCGATATCAATACGGCGCTCCGGGAGGCCAACGAGAAGGCAGTCAAGGCGATGGAGGAAGAGAAGCAGAAGGCCAAATAAAGCTTAAGCGTCAAACAAGGCACGGAAGCGGCGAGCGGACAAGCCCCCCGGTTACGGCACGCAGCAGTACCCCAGCATGAGCAGCCAGGGGGCTCCCATTGCCGTATGCTCAACCGACAGGGAGGAATGGGTAACGTGAATAAGGTACACGGGGAACGATCCGGCGGTTTGACTCCGGGCAAGGGACGCGCGATCAGCAGGAGAGCGCTGTTGTCTACGATGGGCGCAGTGGGCATGGCCGCCGCTATGGGGAGTTTCGCTAAAGCGGCGGGGGCGGCCCCTAGCGTAGCGGATTCGGTGTACGGCGGGGAAATCGCAGGAAGAACGGACGGCGAGTATGCGAAGCTGACTCCGAATGAGCTGATGAAACTGAAGTTGTGCTTGTCCGCTACGATCAGTGAGCTTCGTGCCGGCAAACGCCCGCTGATATCCGACATTTATTATGTAACTGACCGCGGCCGTGAAGGGTTGTTCGTATATGACGGATCGGACGCTTCTTCGCCCGACAATGACGGGACGGTCGTCGTAACGGCTTCGGGAGACCGGTATATCCGCAGGACGGAAGCGGCTTCGCCAATCGATGTCCGCTGGTTCGGGGCGGCGGGCGACGGAGTCAGTGATGATACGGATGCGATTCAGGCGGCACTGGAGGAGTCGCTCCGTTTGGGAAGCGCTGTTATTCGTGTCCCGGCCGGCAGGTATAAGCTGACCCGGAGCTTGCACCTGTACCGCAATACCCGTCTGCTGCTGGACGATACAGCTGTGCTTATTCGCTCGCACCGGGGCGCTCTGCTGATGAACTACAAGACGAGCGATCTCTTTTACGGGTATGAGGGGAACGGCAATATTACGATAGAGGGCGGAGTCCTCGACTGCAATGCGCACGGGTTCCTTAATCCGAGCGTGGGTATCGCCTTGGCCCACTCCGGCGGCATCACGATCCGGAGAGTTACCCTTAAGGATGTTCCGCTTGGCCACGCGGTCGAGCTGACCGGCGTTGAGGATGTGCGGATCGACGAGTGCGCCTTCCTAGGATTCGTAGGCGACAAGGACCGGTATTACGTAGAGGCGATCCAGCTGGAACCGGCAACGCAGGCAGGCTTCGGCGGTTTTGCGAAGGATCATACCGCTACCCGTCTAGTGACGGTGACCCATTGTTATTTCGGAGGCAGCGGCACGCCGGGCACGGCTCCGTGGCCTTGCGGCATCGGTGCTCACAGCGCGGGAGCGGATAAATTTTACGACCATATTACGGTAACGAACAACACGTTCGAGGGCAGCAGCTACTGGGCGATCCGGCCGTTCAAATGGAGAAACTCGATTGTCAGCGGCAATTATATCCGGCAGGCGGCGGGAGGCATATTCATTACGATGCCGGCGCCGGGTTCGGCTTCCACGAAGGATGAGCACGGCGTCGTATGGCCGACCCAGCCGGCGAGCAATCTGGTGGTCGAAAGCAACATCATCGAGAAAGCAAGCGGCACCGGCATTTATGTGGAGGGTCAGCAAGCGGCTCCGATCCACAACGTGGTCATAATCGGGAACGTCTTCCGAGATGTGGGCGGACATGTCATCCAGCTGAAGTCGTGCGATTTCAGCATCGTCTCGGACAATATTATGGAGACGGGCGCCAAGAACGGATTGCTCGTCGCGGATTGCACGAGAACGGAGCTGACCGGCAACGTGATGCGGGATATCGGCTTCTATGGATTCAATGTCGGAGGTGCCACGTCGCTGCTGACGATCCGGGACAACAAGATGATCAATGTCAGCCAGATCGGGGACAACCGGTACGACGGAATATATTTGTCGGGTTCCTCCTCCGACTTCCGGGTGGTCGGCAACCAGATCCGGACTGAACCCGGCAAGGCGAAGCCGCGCTACGGCATGAACATCCACAACACCGTTACGAACATAACGCGCTACGGCAACGATCTGCGCTGCGAGGCGGCGTCCGGGTCGCTGCGCGATTTATCTCCGGAGCCGGTCACCTCTCCGGCGGATATGGAGTAGAGACAATAATAAAGGCAAAAAGCCCCGATCCGTTTATATAGGCGGACGGGGCTTTTTGGGCGTGGCGGCAGGATTTTATATGATGGGTACACCATTTTACTGGCGTGTGTTGCGCACGATCTTGCCGTTAGTTACTTGCAGAGAAGGTGATCTATTAAGTTAACGGGCAGTTTAGCGCAACACTGCAAAGTTGTTGAATCATCAAGAAGGAATTATTTGGTATACGGTAGAAGTTAATTATTTAATTATTAGAAGGTTTTAAAACATAGCCTCTCGGAATTAGACAGGAATTGAAGGAAGATGGTGGAAGAAGCACGAGGTTGGGAGCTGGAAGTCATGGAAAATGAAAACCAGT
>NZ_JACXJA010000008.1 GCF_014705615.1 Paenibacillus oceani | reverse complement strand
GTGGGGGCGGGGGTGCGGGGTGCGGGGTGCGGGGTTCAAGCTTCAAAAGTTGCGGGCTCCTGCTGGCTCAAGAAATGTCGCGGCTGGGTTATTCGTGAAAAATCTGGACGAAGGACTTTTCCGGAGGGCGGACGAATGACCGCATACGGGGCAGACTTTTGGCGGGCAAAACGAGTTCCGGTTCGCTGAAATTTATCTGCTGGCTGGTTCCAATAACAAGATAAGAGTCTTTGGCAGCCTTTATTTTCGGCCAATTTGGAAAGCGCTGCCGAATAGAAGCGGTTTGCATCCCTAATTTCATACCAATTGGCTCGATCAGCACCTTTTCGGAGATATTAGCAGCTTCAAACCGCTCTTATTTCCCCGTTCAAGCGAAATTCGGGCAAATTAAGGGGTATGAACCGCTCTTATTCAGCTCCTCTCCTGCCCGGGAACAAGGGACATACATGGCGCCGCCCCTTACACGTTGAACATGTGCGCCAGTATAGACTTTCAGCGCGACTATGGGCGAGCGGCTGTAGTGCGAGCAACCACTTTGTTCCAGGTGCTCACAAATGGGTTTGCACGTCAATGGACCGCCCGGCAGAAATGCCGGACGGTTTTTAATTCGGAAGTGTAAGTTCGTTACCGTAAGAAGCGAGAAGAGTGACCAGTCAGGCAGGAGCGGGTAGGCGAAGATGAGCCCTATTTATCCGTAGCAATCAAGGCCTTCGGCATGTAATGCTTCTAAGCGAAGTCTTTCCACGATTGCTGAACACTCTTTAACTTTCAAAAAATCTCGCGTACCCTTTATGGAAGTCAGGCTTCCTGGGGTCGTTCCGGATATTCTCGATCATATCGTACAAACCGTAGATCCGGTCATACATTTGATTCCTGTCATACAACCCGCTATCCTCCGAACCGTATGCCTCAAGCACCGCATGCCGGAACTCCTCCCGATAATAACGCATATACATCAAATCCAGCGCCGGGTCTTCCACGCCCGCTTCGCCAAAGTCCAATACTCCCAGGCGGCCGGCATCCGAATCCCACACGATGTTATCGAAATGGAAATCTCCATGCACAACACAGGTCTCCACCGTCGCCGCGCTCTCATAATACTCGTTCAGGAATACCGTCACGTGCCGAATCTCAGAAGCAGACAGCCGGGTCTCCAGCAGCTTCAGCCCGGACTCCATATCCCTCGACACATCCTGAACAAATCCGGACCGCAGGCCGAGCCCTTGTGCGGGCATACGGTGAAGCTGCCTTAATAAGCTTCCCACCGCGCTGCCGATCCGCCGCCCCTCTTCCGGATTTTCCTCCACAAGCCGAGGCGTAATCCGTTCTCCCGGGACATAGGTTTCCACGGCGAAATGATTCGCCTGCGACCGATACCGGCACACCGGTAAAATCGCCTCCGACTGCATGGCTAACCGGCGAATCAGCTCTTGTCTTGCGTCGTATGTCTCGGTCCGCAGACCGTCGCGAAAAAACGAAAGAACCGTTTGTTGATCCAAAATAACCACATCTTTCTCGCAGCCCGTCGTAATGACCTTGAGCTCCCGATACGGCAAATCTCCGATTTCGGCTTTCACAAGTTCCAGCCTTTGATCAAGCAACTGCTCGTTCATCCTTTTCCCCTTGGCGTCAGACTTAAGAGTACCGCGGATTTCCAGCCTGACGAGCAGCCTTACAGCTCGACGACTTTCGTAGCAATATGGTCGCAAAATTCGCTGTCATGCTCCACGAACAGGATCGTCGGCGAATGTTCGAGCAGCAGCTCCTCGATCTGCATCCGGGAAATAACGTCGATGTAATTGAGCGGCTCATCCCAGACGTGCAAATGCACTTTCTCACAAAGACTTTTGGCAATCAGCACTTTTTTCTTCTGGCCGCCACTATACGTGGAGATATCCTTCTCGAATTGGACTCTGGAGAAATCCAGTTTCCTTAAAATCGATTTAAACAAGCTTTCGTCAATCTCATGCTCTCTCGCATAATCCGATAAAGATCCTTGTAGATGCGAGGTGTCCTGGGAGACGTAAGAGATTTTCAGCTGGCTTCCTTTTCGGAACATGCCCGTATAGGATACATCCTCACCGCAAATCAGCTTGATCAGGCTTGACTTGCCGGAGCCGTTTTTCCCCGCCAGCGCGATTCGATCCCCCTGCCCGATCGTAAAGCTGGTCTCCGGACAAACCTGCCTCTCACCGTAATAGATCGATACTTTGTCAAGCTCGACAAGCTGGTGTTTATGATATGTCAGCTGAGAAATCTTCAAGCTTTCGGACGTGTCCACATTTTTCAGCAGCCTGGACTTTTCCTCGATCGCGGACTGCTGCCTGTGCTCCATCGATTTGGACCGTTTCATCATTTTGGCGGCTTTATGGCCGACATACCCTTTATCCACCTTGGAGCCGGAATTTCTAGTGCCGTTTTTCGTTTTCTCCACTTCGTGCGACCAGTTCCCCGTCCTTCTGGACGATTCCGACAGGCGCTGAATATCTTTTTTCAGCTTTTCGTTCTCCGCAAGCTCGTAATCGTCCTGTCTTTGTTTATTGGCCCACCAGTCCGAGAAGTTGCCTTTTTGGATTTCGATATCGGTCTTATTGATCGAGAGAATATGGTCGACGCAGTTATCCAGAAACGCCCGATCGTGGGAGACGAGGATATAACCGTTCTTCTTGCTGAGATAATCGCTGACCCGTTTTCTTGCTTCTTTATCGAGATGATTGGTCGGTTCGTCGATCAGCAGAAATCGGTTTTCTTTCAAAAACAAGGCGGCCAGCAGCACCTTCGTCTGTTCTCCGTTAGACAACGAGTCGAAGGGACGATATAAGACGTCCTCCGATACGTCAAGCAGCGACAGCTCGCGCATCAATTGCCAATGGACATAATCCGGGTAAATGTCGCCGACTACATCCACTGTGTTTTGTTCCTTGTTATCGACCGGGTACGGAAAATAGTCGAAATGGACATGAGCCGAAATCGTGCCGCTGTATTCATATTTGCCGAGTAGCAAGTTCAGAAAGGTCGTCTTCCCTCTTCCGTTGCGGCCCGTAAATCCCAGCTTCCAGTCGGTATCGAGCTGGAAATTGACGTTCTCGAAAATGTTATCGTAACTGCCGTCGTAGGCAAATGTCAAATTGACTACATTGATTAATGACATAAAATATCCTCCTGTATAGAAAATAAAAGAGCCGCAAGAAAGTTACCTTTCAGCAGCTCAAATAAATACAGCAAATCCGGCCCGTCAATGGACCAGATCCGGATATTTAAGTTGAGTGATCCGAATAACGTAACTTTCTTGCATATAACGAATAAAACAGGCGAAATAATCGCTTTGATGTTTTATTTCATTACAATCTGCAAGAACAATCACATTATTCTTCTCAACTCCTAGGATTCAAATTAACCGTATCATATCACGTTCAAGACCGCCGATCAACTAGAGCGTACAAAAAACATTGCAGCGTATGTTTCTGCACGGCCCTTCTCTTCGCTTCCCTCCCCCTTCCTTTGCGCTTCCGCCAGCTCCCCGTTCATCCCGGGCTTCGATGAAGCCGGCCGGTTATCTTTTCCTCCACAGCGTTTTGCCGATATAAAACACAGCCGCTCCAAGTAGAATCAGCCCTGAAGCTTCAAGCACGCTCCACACCGGACTGGAGATCGTACCGATCGCCGTCTGCTGCTGCAAATAGTCAACGGATTCGTATGCGTTAAACAGGTCCGGAACATACTCTTTGGTTAGATACATCCCCCGTACGACCTGAACCATATAATAGACGACCGCAATAATAATTCCAGCCAGGAGAGATTGAACGATCGATTTTCTCATCTCGCCCTTCCTTCCTTAGTCGTGACGACTACATCCTTCCTCTTGGAATACCTTACCATACAAACCGTAATCGGTACAGTGAGCCGCAGTGGGCTGCGTGTTCGGCCGCTGCGCACTTTTGTGCCAAACTGTGCCCAAAGGAGACTGCTGAACTATCAGACAGCCTCCGGGCAGAGGAGCGATTCCCCGGGACATCCTCGCAACCGAAGACGCTTGATCTGCGATCTTTATTTTTTCAGCTTCTCCAGTTCTTTGTTGATCAAATCTTCCGCTTCCATCAAGGCCGTGTTGACATCTTTTCCCGTAACCGCCGCATCGTAAAATTTTTGGCGTAAAATCGGGAATACCGCTGCATCGTATTTCGTTACAGGTTGCGGCGTTGGCGCTAGTTTGTTATAAGTAAACGCCCCTGCGTTGCGGCCTTGCAAAACCTCTACATCTTTCCCGAAATTTTCTTTCAGCTGTTTGCTTTTCAGGGCGCTCGGGCGGCCTTGGCGCATACTGTTGCCTTGAATCTCTTCCGACATCAGATGGGCAACGGCGAGGAACGCTTGATCGGGATGTTTGCTCGTTTTCGATACGCCGATCAACGGCGCGAACATTTGAATCGTCGTTTTCGGCGCTTGCGGGAACGACGGCAATGCGACTACGTCCCAATTAAGCCCGTTTTTCGTCGCATCCGGCAAACTGCCAAACAGCGTTGTCCCCGCCCACATCGCAATCGTCTTCGTCCGGAGAAAGCCGTCTACCCCTTTGCCCCATTCGTTTCCGGGAATCGAATAAAATTCTTTCATCGTAGTGAATACTTGCTTCCATGCCTCATTGTTCACACTCGCCTTAAACGTTTTGGCGTCTACCATCGTCGCGGACAACTGATTGTACGGCAGCATGACGTTAAACGCAAAATCGAACCCGATGTATTGGACGCCGTCTTCCTTACGCGTCAATCGTTTCGCCAAGTCCAGCACTTCGCTCCACATCATGCCGTCTTTCGGATAAGGGACGCCGAACTTATCGAACAGGTCCTTGTTGTAATGCAAGGTTGCAATGTTAACCGAGAACGGGAACATCAGAAACTGTCCGTCCGGGAAGTTCGGCCGGATCACTTGGACAATATCCGGGTCCAGCGCATCCAGATCGAACTTATACGTCTTGATGTATGGCGTAAGGTCGGCGAGCACGTCCATCTCCCGGTACACGGGAATATCCCCGCTGCTGTCCCCAAAAATAATATCCGGCACCCGGCCTGAAGCGACCAGTTCCGGCATCGTCATCCCCGGCGATTTTTTAATCATGTCCAGCTTCATATGCGGATACTTTTTCTGAATCGGCTCGATGATCGACGTCTGGAACGCGGCATCGCCCATACTGCTGTTAAACACGGTCAACGTAACCGGGTCGGTGTTGATGACCGGTTCTTTCGCCGCACCCCCGGCAGCTTCTCCCGTCGGACCTCCTTCGTTTTTCGAACAGCCGGATGCAATCAAGGACATCGCTAGCCATGCAGCGGCCGTTGCCTTCACTGCGGCCGCCGTTTTCTCTTTTTGTTTCATCGTGTACCCTCCTCATGAATTGGCTCGTATCGGATCGGAACTTTGTCCGGTTCCAATGTACCAAAACGGCTCCATCGCGGTAAGCTTCACTTTTTGCTTAAGCACACCCTTTTTGCGAAACGCAAAAAAAGCCTTTCCCCGCAAGGAAAAAGACTTGTTTCGGTTTATACTTGCTACACACCTGTCCGGAGAGACCGGTCCCGATTAAAAACCTGGCAATTGGATACGGTGTTTCAAATAAAACGTGATCGCGGCACAATCGATATTAATAAACTGCAGCGGATCGCTGCGAATAAGTTCGGCGAGCTCGTCTACGGTGACCCATCGGGGATTTTGCGCGCAATCGCCTTCGGGAAGCAGTTCGCCTTCCGCTCTGCATAGAAAGTAATACCCGACCGAGTCGATTCCGCCTTTAATCGTCTGGTATGCTGTGAAAGGCCGGATACATTCGACGACGACATTCGGATTGATCCCGACCGTATCGATCCGCGTATCTTCCCCTTCAATCCACACGACATCGAGGCCGGTTTCTTCCTTCACTTCGCGGCGCAGCGCGCTTGTCAGCGACTCGAACTGCTCCACGCCGCCTCCCGGAAGCTCCAGCTGTTTCGGTTGGTTCGGCTTGTTGCGCGTCTGGATGATGATCTCGGTTGTGCCATCGCGTTCGCGCTCGATGATGGCGCGGGAATTCACATAAAACAACGGCAACCTCTCCTCATTCGAAGTCATGTTCGATCCATCGCATAGGCAACTTATGGATATCGACTCTTCCAAATACTACAATTCTCGGTATCCGTAAAAAATCCTTCCCGGCGGCTGCTCCAGGCTAGGAAGCATTTCTCCATCCGTCACTTTCCCTCTAACCCGGTCTGAGGGTGACGGCTCATTAACTTGTGTACTTCGCAAGCAGCGCCGCATACACACTTTTGGGCCGGAGCCCGACCAGCTTCTCCACCGGTACTCCGTTATGAAATACGATAACGGTCGGCATCGACATAATTCCGAATTCGGAAGCGAGGGTCGGGGAGTCGTCGCAGTCCACTTTCAACACCGACAGCCGTTCCCCGTATTCGCTCGCCAGATCGCCCAGGATCGGCAAAAGCACTTTGCACGGCGGGCACCACACCGCTCCAAATTCGACGAGCGTCACCCCTTGCTGGCGGATCATCCCTCGAAATGTCGTATCGTCAACAGCATACAAACTCATCGGTCATTCCTCCTGTTGGGTAGCTGCAGTTGCGAGTCGTTCCTAAGCCCGGCTCTTTTAGCCCCGGTCGTTCTCCCAACCGGTAGGTCCATCATAAACCCTTACATTAATGTCAGAGTCAATACATGCAAACACACATTTTTTCAAAAAATGAATTGGTCTAATACGGCGGATTCACCGATCGATGATGGACTTCCACGCTCTCCCCGGAATTTTATGAACTGGAGATCAACTGCTCCTCGTCCAGCTCGGCCAATCGCCGGAATGCAGAAGAGCGGCTGTACAGCTCTTTATAGGAACCGCAATGTTCCATTTGCCCTCCGGCCAAAAAATAGATGAGATCCGCATTTTTGATCGTGGATAAACGATGGGCGATTAAGATCGTCGTTTTGCCTTGACGGTCCTGATCAAGCGCCTGCATCACCCGTCGCTCCGTCTCCAGATCAAGCGCGGACGTCGCTTCGTCCAGCACGAGAATTTCCGGATTGCGCAGCATGGCGCGAGCAAGCGCCAGTCGTTGCCGCTGCCCGCCCGACATTGTGATCCCCCGTTCCCCGAGAACGCTGTCATAACCGTCCGTCATGCGGATGATCGTTTCATGAATTTGAGCTTTCCGGCAAGCATCGATCATCTCTTGTTCGGTTATGTCCATGCCGAACGTTACATTTTGACGTACCGTATCCGGGAAAAAATAAGGCTCCTGCAGCACGATCGCCAAGCGCCGGTTCCAGTCATCCGCAGCCAGCTGTTCCAGAGGTTGCTGATTGATGAAGACTTGTCCTTGCTGGGGAGAGATCGTTCGGAGCAGCATTTGCAGCAAGGTCGATTTCCCCCCTCCGCTTACGCCGACCAGGGCGATTTTGTGACCGGCCGGAATATCCATAGACAACCCTTCGAATACTGGGGTCGTTTGCGATGGATACGTAAAATGGATTTGTTGAAATCGGATATGGTTGACCGGCTCGCCCAAGCGAAGGGTACCCGAATGCGACTCGGCTTGCCGCATGATCGTCTTTAAACGGTCCGCCGATGCCACGCCGCGCGACAGATCCATGCTGAAATTGAACAAGTTCTGGAAGGAATTGACCAGCTGGGCGATATATTGGTAAGCGACGAGGAACATGCCGATGCTTAAATCCCCCCGGATCACCGCATACCCGCCGAAACCGAGCACAGCGACGTGAATTCCCCATTTGGTCGGTTCGGTCATGAACAACTGTAGGTTGCTCTTTCGTCCTTCCTCCATCACTTTGCGGAAATAACGCGCAAAGCCGGAATGATACTTGTCCATCTCCCACTGCTGCCGGTTGTACGAGATCACTTCGCGGGTTGAGGAGATGCCTTCCTCGATGACGACACCGAGCTGAATCCGTTCATCGTTGACCTCCCGGCTGATTCGTTTGATCATAGGTCCGGAATATTTGCCGATCCATACATAAAAAACGATAAGGGCTGCGGTCACGATCACAATCATCGGCCCCATCTGGCTTAAGATCATAAAAATCGAGAAAACGTAAAACAGATGCTGCAGCCCTCTCGGAATCCGATTGGATAACACTTGCGCGATCGAATCCGCATCATGGGTCATATGGTGCACATATGTGGAAGTGCGTTCCTGCTGGAATACCGCCTGCGGCAGCCGTAAAATCGCATCCATCAAACTTCGGGTGATCAAATGTTTGCTGTCCATCCGATTGAGAAACACATAGTGGGCAACCCGGATATATAGAAGCATAAATACGATTATCAGAACGACGAACACGGCAATAAGCGCCGGCAAGCGCTCATACCTGCCAACAAGAATCACATCGTCGACAAAAAACTTTTGAATGCCGGTAACTCCAAGAGTGACTAGACACTGGGCAAGCATAAGGAGAAGCATCACCGCATAGTTTCTCCGGAACGGGGCTACGAATTGCCAATACCATCGCACATCCGGCTTGGGGTTAGCCTGCTTCATATTCGTCACTCCCCCTCCACAATTGATACAACACACCACGCTGCTTCATAAGCGATTCCCAGTCGCCGACCTCTACAATCGATCCCTGATCCATCACGACAATCCGGTCGTAATCCCTGATCGTGGATAACCGATGGGCTACAGTCAGGACGGTGGCCTGCTCCAGCGCTCGGAGCGACCGGACGATTTCCAGCTCATGCTCGCGATCGAGCGAGGAGGTGGCTTCATCCAGCAATACAATCGGCGGATTTTTGAGCAGCATACGCGCCACCGATATGCGCTGCTTCTGCCCGCCCGACAGCTTCACGCCACGCTCGCCGATCCAGGTCCCGTACCCTTCCGGAAGCTGCCGGATAAACGGATGTGCGGCCGCACGTTCGGCAGCGGCCGTTATCTCTTCCTCCGCACACAACGGATTTCCGAACCGGATATTCTCACTGACCGAACTGCCGAATAAATATGTTTCTTGAAACACATATCCCATCGATTCCCTCAGTTGCCCCAGCGACAACTCCCGGATCGGAACCCCGTCCAGCAAAATCCGGCCTTGCAGCGGATCGTAAAATCGGCTCAGCAGCTTCAGAACCGTCGTTTTGCCGCTCCCGCTTTCGCCTACCAGCGCGACTCTTTCACCCGGACGAACCGTTAAATTAAAATCACGCAGCACAGGCGTCCCGCTCCCGTAAGCAAAGGAGACGTTCTCAAACGTAATTTCGCCGCGCACGTTTTCTAACGAGACAGGCTCCGCCGCTTCCTTCACCTCGGGCACAAGGTGAATAAACCGGTACAACCGGTCTACCTGAACGAGGAGCAGCCTCTGTTCCGTTATTGAGCCGATCAAAGCTTGCATGAAGCCCATCATGCTAAAATAATAGAGAAGAAATGTAATGAACTCTCCGATCTGGACTCGTCCTTCTCGAATCTCGAAACTGCCGGCAATAAACAACAGCGCTGCGCCGACATAATGCGAGAAGTGCCGGAACGATTCCGACCGGTATAAATAGGCGAGCATTTTTAACCATTGCTTCGAGTAGGCTTTATATTTCTGATCGATCTCTTGAAAGACCCATCTTTCTGCGCCGTAAGCTTTCACTTCCGTCATTGCGGAGACGGAATCGTAGATTCGCTTCTGGTAATTTTTATCCAGCTCCGACGCTTCTCTGCGATGGATGCCGGTTTTTCTTTCCAGCGTCGGACCGATGAAATAGTAGATTAGAAACGCGCACAACGACAATACAGTAAGCGTAATGCTCGAGCCAAGCATCAATCCGATACACAGGAGAATAAAAATCGTCCGGGTAATCAGATTCGGGATGTGATGCCGGTACAGCTCCTGAACGGTGCCGACATCCGAACGAAGCAAGGTCAAAATCTCGCCGGTCGGCGTATTCTCGAAGTAAGGATAGCCAAGCCTGCGCAGCTGATGAAAAGATTGCAGCTGAATATCCCGGGACGTATACTCCCGCATCCGGCGCTCGATCAGATTGCGGACGCTTGACAAGGTCAACATGACGGCGATTACGGCAAGGAAGATCCACAGCAGTTTGTCAAGCGCGGCAACATCCTTGGAGGGGATGATCTGATCGATGATAATCCCGATCATTCTCGGAATCGACAGCTCGCCCAAACCGATTAGCAGACCGCAGCTCACCAGCAGCAGGAGCATCCCCCGATACGGCCGCATGAAGCCCAGTATCCAAACATACGATCGGAGCCCCTCTTTGAAGCGCTTCCATTTCGACTCCCTGGTTTCCATTTTTTGCTCCTCTTCCCGATTCGGCACATTACAATTCGCCTAAATGAAATCCCTATATATGGCAATGTAGTTACGATTATACTACACAAAAGGAGCCGGACTCTAGAGAAATTATAAATCCGGCGGTTTCACATGAAAAAACAATTCTATTTACTCCGGTTATATATTTAGGTAAACTAACAAATAGGTAAGCTAATAAATAGGTTGGCTAAACATATGCCAAGCAGAATCCAAGTCATACGGTACGGTCTAGCAACAAAATAGAAAAAAGAAGGTGGCGCTTCAAAGTGGAGGATGATCCGATATGGAACAGGAAATGAGTCAGGGCAAGCGGCTGATTGAGGTGATGGCCAAAATTAGACGCGTGTCGTCCAAGCATCAAGTTGAAGATATGATCCCCCAACGCGAGTTTTATGTATTGGAAATCATCCATAGCCGGATGCGGTGCCGTTCCGGGGAACAGGAGAACCCCGCTCCCCCGGGGGTTCGGGTATCCGAATTAAGCGAGATGTTGCACATTACGATGCCTTCGGTGTCGCAAATGATTAATGGACTGGAGCAGAAAGGTTATGTGAAGCGGGTTACGACCAAAAATGACAGGCGTGTCGTCTATATTACGCTTGATACCGAAGGCGAAGCCGCGTTAAACAAAGCCAAAAAAGCGTTTTTATCTTTTACGGACGAAATTGTTTCACGGCTCGGGCACGAGGAAACCGAGCAGCTGATCTCGCTTTGCACCCGTCTTTATGAGATTATCGGCGATATCCGGAGCCGGCAATCGTGATTAACCCTACTGGAAAGGAAAGGAACCTGTCATGGCCAAACTCGCCAAATATTTAAAGCCCTTCAGCGCGATGCTTGTTTTGTCGATCGCCTTATTGTTTGGACAAGCGATCTCGGATCTGAATTTGCCGAATTACATGTCCGACATCGTCAACACAGGCATTCAGCAAAGCGGAATCGAAAGCGCCGTACCCGATGCGCTCAGCGAGGACGGCTTCACGTTGATGACCTCCCTCATGCAGGAGCAGGAAAAACAAATAATCAAAAATCGTTTTACCCTCGTTCAAGCGGGAGATAACGAATACACCGTTAAATATCCCCTGCTGAAAACGAAAAATGCGTATGTCTTAAAAGAAAAAGACGACACCCTTATAAACGAATTAAATCCGATCTTCGGCAAAGCCGCCGCAACCTTCATTGAAATCTCGAAGCAGCTCTCCGCCTCTTCGGGGAATCAAGCAGCTCCAGCCAAAAAGATGGATATGGCCAACGTCGATTACAAAGAGCTGTACGCTCTAAACCCCGTACTTCAGCAGCTTCCCACCGCAAAGCTGAATGAAGCGATCGCTTCGGCGGACCAGATGGACCCCGCCATGCAGATTCAGACGGGTACGGCTTTCGTGAAGCTGTTATACGGCGAGCTTGGAATGGACGTAGGCCGGATTCAGAACCAGTATATTATGAAGACGGGATTTTTCATGCTGCTGATCGCATTAGGCGGGGCCGCCGCTGCGATCGGAGTTGGCTATTTATCGGCGCGGATCGCAGCAGGCATAGCCAAGAAGCTTCGGCGCGACGTATTCAGCAAGATTGAGAGCTTCTCGAACAACGAATTTGACAAGTTCTCGACCTCCTCGCTGATTACCCGCACGACCAACGATATTACCCAGGTTCAGACGCTCATTATTATGGGTATTCGGATCTTGTTCTATGCTCCGATCTTAGGGGTCGGCGGCGTCATTATGGTGCTGAGAGAGAACAGCTCGATGACGTGGATTATCGGCCTGGCAGTCGCTCTGCTGATTGCCTTGATCGGAATCGTCTTTTATGTCGCGATGCCCAAGTTTAAAATCATCCAGAAGCTGATCGATAAATTAAATCTCGTTGCGAGAGAAAATTTGAGCGGTCTTTCGGTCGTCCGCGCCTTCAGCAACCAAAGCTTCGAGAAAAAACGTTTCGATTCGGCTAACCAGGATTTAACGAATACCAACCTGTTCGTCAACCGCGTTATGGTATTTATGATGCCGGCCATGATGCTGATCATGAACCTGATTACTTTGCTGATCGTATGGGTCGGTGCGAATCAGATCGCGGTATCCGCCATGCAAGTCGGAGATATGATGGCATTTATGCAGTATGCGATGCAGATCATTATGTCCTTCTTGATGATCTCAATGATGTTCATTATGGTGCCGCGCGCTTCCGTATCCGCTCAGCGTATCGTTGAAGTGCTTGCGACCGAACCTTCGATTGTAGATCCCGTTCAAGTGAAGCCGTTTCAGTCCGATATGCGTGGTGTCGTAGAATTCCGCAACGTAAGCTTTCATTACCAGGATGCCCCGGAGGATGTGTTGACCGGCATTACGTTCACGGCCAAGCCCGGGGAAACGACAGCTTTTATCGGCTCGACCGGTTCGGGCAAATCGACGCTGATTAACTTGATCCCTCGCTTCTACGACGTTACTTCAGGCGAAGTGTTCGTTAACGGCGTGAATGTAAAGGACGTGACCCAACACAATCTTCATGAACAGATTGGTTATGTCCCTCAGAAAGGCTTGCTCATGTCCGGCTCGATTGCAAGCAACCTGCGTTACGGCAAAAAAGAAGCGACCGACGAAGAAGTGCGTCATGCCGCCGAGATTGCCCAAGCCGCCGATTTCATCCAGAAGGATGAGGCCGGATTTGAGAAAAATATATCGGAAGGCGGCGCCAACGTGTCCGGAGGCCAGAAGCAGCGTCTGTCGATCGCACGCGCGCTCGTGAAGAAGTCGCCCATCTATATTTTCGACGACAGTTTCTCCGCCCTTGATTACAAAACCGATACGGCTCTCAGACAAGCCTTGAAGAAATATACGGGAGACAGCACCGTCCTGATCGTCGCGCAGCGCGTGAATACGATTCGCCATGCTGAGCAAATTATCGTATTGGACGAAGGAAAAATCGTCGGCATTGGCACCCACGACGAATTGCTTCAAAGCTGCCCGACTTATCTGGAGATCGCTTCATCCCAGCTGTCGAAGGAGGAATTGCAATGAGCGACAAAGCCTCCAAGTTCGGAAAACCGAGAAACAAAGGGCCGATGGGCGGCGGACCCGGGGGACCCGGCGGACCGGGAATGATGATGCCCGGCGAGAAAGCGAAAGACTTTAAAGGAACGTTCCGAAAGCTGATCGCTTACCTGGGCAAGTATAAAACGGCCGTTTTCTTCGTCATCTTGTTCGCGATCGGATCTACGATCTTTAATATTCTCGGCCCTAAAATACTCGGGGAAGCGACAACGAAAGTATTCGAAGGCGTCATGGCCATGATCTCGGGCACGGGCGACGGCATCGATTTCGGTTACGTCAGCCGGATTATGCTGATCCTGGTTGCGTTATATTTGATCAGCGCATTGTTTGCTTATATTCAAGGTTATATCATGTCCAATGTTGCGATGAAGGTGACCTATAATCTTAGGCGCGATATATCCGAGAAAATTCATAAGCTGCCCCTTAAATATTTTGATAAACGTAATTACGGCGAAGTATTGTCGCACATTACGAATGACGTCGATGCCATCAGTCAAAGTCTGAACCAAAGCTTGACTCAGATCATCACCTCCGTTACGAGCATCGTCGGTATTATGATCATGATGTTTACGATCAGCTGGCAAATGACCCTAGTCGCGTTATTCGTTCTGCCGCTGTCCTTTATCTTCATTATGTTCGTCGTGAAAAAGTCGCAGAAGCACTTCGTGGCCCAACAAGAGTCGCTCGGGCACGTCAACGGGCATATTGAGGAGATGTACGGCAGCCATACGGTGATGAAGGCATTCAACGGCGAGGAAGAATCGCTCAAAAAGTTCGACGAGCATAACGAAAAGCTGTACAATTCCGCATGGAAATCGCAGTTTCTCTCCGGGATGATGATGCCGATCATGATGTTTATCGGCAATCTCGGGTATGTTGCCGTTTGTATTCTAGGCGGATATTTGGCCGTGAACGGACGAATCTCGGTCGGGGATATCCAGGCGTTTATCCAATACATGCGCCAGTTTACCCAACCTATTGCTCAGGTGGCCAACATCTCGAACGTCCTTCAGCAGACGGTTGCGGCTGCGGAACGCGTATTTGAGTTTTTGGCCGAGGAAGAAGAGCCTGCAGATACGGCAACGCCTGCGGACACTTCCAAAGTAAAAGGCGCGGTCCGGTTTGACAACGTCCACTTCGGCTACAATCCGGAGAAGCCGGTCATTAATAACTTTACGGCTCTTGTTCAGCCCGGGCAGAAGGTGGCCATCGTCGGCCCTACCGGTGCCGGCAAATCGACGATCATCAAGCTGCTGATGCGCTTCTACGATATACAGAGCGGCGCCATCCTGATCGACGATACCGACATTCGGGACTTTGCCCGCAACGATCTGCGCTCGCTTTTCGGTATGGTGCTGCAGGATACTTGGTTGTACAACAATACGATCAAGGAAAATATCCGTTACGGGAAGCTGGACGCGACCGACGAAGAGCTGTACACGGCGGCGAAGGCCGCTCAGGTGGACCATTTCATCCGTACGCTGCCTGACGGTTACGACATGGTGCTTAACGAAGAAGCGAGCAACGTTTCGCAAGGCCAAAAGCAGCTGCTCACGATCGCGCGCGCGATTTTGTCCAATCCGCAAATTCTGATCCTGGACGAAGCGACGAGCTCGGTCGATACCCGGACCGAGATTCTGATTCAGAAAGCGATGGCAAACCTCATGAAGGGTCGCACCAGCTTCGTGATCGCTCACCGTCTGTCGACCATCCGGGATGCCGATCTGATCTTCGTCATGAAGGACGGCGACATTATCGAGCAAGGCACGCATGACGAGCTGCTGGCGCGGGGCGGCTTCTACGAAAACTTGTACAACAGCCAGTTTTCCGAGGGCGAGGAAGAAGCAAGCTGATAAAACGACAAGGGCTGCCGGTTTCGGCAGCCTTTTGCTTGTTAAGTACCCCACATTAAAGATATCGTCATTACTTTTCCCTTCATCTGAACATCCGACGGCTTATTCAGCTCCATCCTTCGACCGCTTGAATCGGCTGGTCCGCATCCGCTCCTCCAGGTGCGACAAGTACAAGTCTTCATCGATCGGCAGATCGACCCACCTGTCGGTCCAAGTGGACAAATGCATCGCGTTGGACAACATCAGCCCCTTGATTCCCTCTTCCCCCGGAGCAATCAGCGGAGTGCCTGTACGAATCGCATCGGCGAAATTTTGCGTCGTCAGCAGATGCCCGTCCTTCCCCTGCTTCGGAAGCGGAATGTCGCACTTCCAGCATTCCGGCTGGCGAAACAGATCGGTCGATGTGCGGTTGAACTCCGACTCCGGCACCCTCAGCCTCCAGAACGTCATATTTCCGTCCTCGATCACCAGCTTGCCGCGGTCTCCTACCACCTCATACCGGTTCGTCCCCGGCGACTCTCCCGTCGACGTAATCAATTGTCCGGTCGCCCCGTTCTCGTATTCGGCAAATGCGATCACTTCGTCCTCTACCTCGATATCGCGGTTTTTCCCGAAATAACACGACGCCCGAATCCGCCTCGGCATCATATCGATCGTCCACTGCCACAGATCTAGCTGGTGCGGAGCCTGATTAATGAGGACGCCCCCGCCTTCGCCGGCCCACGTTCCTCTCCACGTGCCCGAATCGTAATAGCTCTGCGGACGGTACCAATTCGTCACGATCCAGTTCGTGCGTCGGATCGCCCCCAACTCGCCGGATATGACGAGCTCCCGAAGCTTCCGGTACAACGGCTGTGTCCGCGCATTGTACATGATTCCGAACACGGTGCCCGCCCGGGCGGCCGCCTCGTTCATCTGCCGGACCTGCTTCGTATAGACGCCGGCCGGCTTCTCGGTCAGCACATGCAGGCCGCACTCGAACGCCCGAATCGCGATGGCGGGATGGTCGAAATGAGGGGTAGCGATGTATACGGCGTCGATGCTTCCCGAGGTAAGCATCGCTTCGATCGAGTCGAACCCGGTCACGGAGGACGGGAAATGTCCGGCAGCCCATTTCAGCCTATCGGGATACATCTCGCATACGGCGGCAAGCTCCGCTCCTTCGATCTCGCCTTTCAACAAGTAGTTGGCCGTCATCGTCCCCATATTGCCTAATCCGATAACTCCGAGTCTTACGTTGCTCATCGATTATTGATTCTCCTCTCCAGAATCCGATCCGGGAATCGGGCAGCTGTATGCGGCTGCCCGTTCAGCTTTATTTGGCCTGCAGCTCCTTGATCGCTTTCTCGGCCGTCTCGGTCGCCACCCGCAGCGCCGTATTGGTGTCTTCCTGTCCTTGCGATATCCGGCTCAGCGCCGTGAGCAGCCCGGCTTCGGCGGCGCTTGAATATTTGGTGTACAAGGCCGGATCGGCGTATTTTTCCGGAATCATGCCCTTCCGGTTTTTGCCTGCCGAATATTCGTCATCCTGGGCGTACGCCTTCATCACCTCGGGGCTTTTCAGAATCGAAGGAATTCCTTTCTTCGACTGCTCCAGCTGGAATTCATCCGACGTCAAGTATGCAATGACCTGGAAGGCGGCATCCTTATGCTTGCTGGTGGACGACACATAGAAGAAAGTCGGATACGACTGCGGGCCGAGTCCCGGCGATTCCTTCAGATAAGGCAAGCTAACGACGTCCCAGTTCATCGTCTTGAACGCTTCTCTCATCGCAGGCTCACGCATGCTGGTCGTTAGGTGAGCGAGCATCGCCAGTGTTTTATCCTTAATGAACAGATTGACCTGTTTGCTCAGCACAGCGGTATCCGCATCGCCCTCATTGCCCGGCAGCCTGAAAAATCTCGTGAGATTTTCCGTCATCTGCTTAAAGTTGTCGCTGCCGTACAGCACCTTGTTCGTCTTGGACTCCAGATAAGGAAGCGATTGCTGGTTGAGGCGCATCATATGCGGGAACGACATGGAAAATCCGCGGTACATCACTCCGCCTTCCGTACGGCTCACTTTTTTGGTCAGCTCGTACAGCTCGTCCCAGGTCATCCCGTCCTTCGGGTAAGGAGCGCCGAATTTGTCGAAAATGTCCTTGTTGTAATACAACGCCAGCGTGGTCGTATGGACGGGCAAACCGTACAGGCCTCCGTCGGCAAGTTGCTGCTGCATTTTCACTGTGGACGGCTCCAGACGGTTTAAGTCGTACTGATTTTTCTTAATCAGCTCCGAGATGTCGTATTGCAAACCGAATTCCATCAGCTGCGACGGGGTCAGCCCGATCGAGGTGTACACGATATCGATCGTTTCCTGAGCCGTAACGCGATCTTTCAACGCCGCGCTCGGATGGTATTCCAGCGTGACGTGGGGAAATTTTTTCCGGATCGCGTTACCGTAATCCTGCATGAACCGCTCCTGATCGTCGCTGTTTACGCCATTGTTCACGACGAGCGTTACCGGCTGGTCCGCCGGCTTGACCGCTCCCTCCGGGGCGCCGCTGCCCTCTTTGCCGCTTCCGCCTCCATTCCCTCCGCATGAAGCCAATAGTACCGCCGTCATCGGTATGACCCATCCCATTGCGAGCTTGTTTTTCATTTTGCTCGGCCCCTTTTCGTGAATTTGTATATCCATCTTGCAGCGAAGTTTCGTTGCAGCTTAACGATAGCGCTTACAATTTAGATCGAATATAGCCGATACGATGCCGAAGCCGTTCTTCGGACCGATAGTCAAGCGAAGCAAACCTCCGCCACTCTGACCACATAGTTCACGCCGTAGGGGAAGCTCGTCGCTGTGAATGAAAACGTCCCGGCTGCCGCATCCTGAGTAAATTCCAACCTCTCTCCGTTGTCCAGCCAGCGTACGGATTCGACCTTCCGGCTCAGCCCCGTAAATGTTTTCGCTCCCGGGCCTCCGCCTCCGACGGTTACATCGGCATGTCCGCTTATTTTCAGATGATGGATGAACAGATACAGCTTGCCGTCCGGCGTTTCCAGCGCAAAATTGCTTCCCTCCCCTTCCACGTCGGCTGGTTTTCCTTCGTAGATCGGCTTGCCGTTCACCTTCAGCCATTGACCGAGCACTTCCAGCATCGCCTGCTGGATCGGAACGATTTTGCCGCGGGCGGACGGACCGACATTCAATAAATAATTAGCCCCAACCTTTCTGCACGCGCACAGACTTTCGATCAAATGCGGAACCGACTTGTACATATAATCCGCATCCCCGATCCCCCAATGATCGTTCATCGTCTCGCACATTTCGGCAGCCACGTATTTGCTCATGCCGCTTCGGACCATCGGTTTCGGACGCCCCTGCTCGTACGTGACGCTGTCGATCTCCGGATGGCCCAGCTCGCCTTTTTTCCACAGCCCCGTGTTGTTGATGATCATCGCTTCCGGTTGAAGCCTGCGAATCATCCCGTACAGATCGTCCAGCTTCCAGTCCGCTTCCGGCTTGCTCCAGTTGCCGTCGAACCAGATCCCGCCGATCGGCCCGTAATGGGTGCACAACAGTTCTACAGACTGGTACAAGTAATCCAGATAAGCGCCAAAGTCGGATTGGAAGGAGGGCTCATACCAGTCCAGCGTCGTGTGATAAAACAGGGGCAGTACGCCGCCTTCCCTGCACGCTGCGACGAATTCGGCGACCAGATCCCGCTTCGCCAGGCTGTGCGGAGCATCGTACCGGTTCAACCCCCGCGTGTCGTACAGCGAGAAGCCGTCGTGATGACGCGTCGTGAGCGTAATGTACTTCATCCCGGCTTTTTGGGCGATGGCGACAATTTCCTTGGCGTTAAACTCTTCTGCAGAGAACGTATCCGCCAGCCGCATATAGTCGTCCCCAGCTATTTTGCCGATCTGCTGAATCCACTCCCCCTTCCCGAGCTGCGAATAAAGACCCCAGTGAATAAACATGCCGAAGCCGAGCTGTTCAAACCGTTCGATTCTTGGTTCCGGTTTTGGCTTTGGTAAAAGTACAGGTTCCATAAGTTTTTTTCCTTCCTGGATCGTTGGATTTATTCGAAGGCGCTTTCATTACTAATGTATAAAATCTGGCGTTTGTTTTGTAGATTGGATCACGAACAATAATTGGACGATCCCGACTATTTGTTTCGGATTACGGTAACGCCCGGGATATGATAAGATGGGAAGCATAGTCGGCGTACAGCCAATCTGGCGACGGAAGGAAGATGGGGCCGTGTTATGCCTGGAGTTGAAAATCCCGCCGCTCCCGCAAGTCATTACGGTCGGAAGATCGGTCACCGGCAAAGGCTATCAACATTTCAGAAGATGCTTCGAGGCGTACAATATCGTGTTCGTCCAATCGGGTTCCTTTTACATTACGGAAGATGATATCGCTTACAATATGAAGGAGGGCGACATCCTCGTACTGGAACCGGGCAAAACCCACTGGGGGCATCACCCCTCTCCCGAGCATACGGAGCTGATCTGGGTCCATCTGTCCCATCCGAGAGCGATCCGGTCGCTGGACCGCGAGCAAATTCCTTGGTCTTACCCGCTTCAGCGAAACGAAGACAACGACGAACGTCCGTTCGATCAATCGATGTACTTGCCGAAAATGACTTATATCGACCCTGCCTCGATCGTGCCTTTGCTGGAACGGATGTATTTGATGTTCCATTCGTTTTCCGTATCGAATGCGCTGCCGCTTCATGCTTTAGTGTCGGAGCTGCTGGTCAAAATCCAGTCCGTGGCACAAGTCCGCGGACGCTCCCGGTCCGCTTATTTATCCGAGAAGGTCATCGAGTATTTGCAGCAGCACGCCAACGTCCCTCTGCACTACCAGCATCTGGAGGAATCGCTTCATTATCATTTCGATTATTTGTCCCGCTGCCTCAAGAAACATACCGGCAAAACGCCGCTTCAATATATGCGCGGCATCCAGATCAATCAAGCCAAATCGCTGCTGGAAAATACGGAGCTGACAATCGCCGAGATCGGCGAGCGGGTCGGGCTGAACAGCCACGGTTACTTGAACCGGATCTTCCGGCAAAGCACCGGGATGACGCCGAATCAATACCGGGCCTCCTGCCGCAGAAACTACGGACCGGAACCTCAAAAATAAGCTCCTCCTGCCACCGGAAACGAAAGAAAGATCGTCTGTTTTCGACCGATCGATCAAAAACAGGCGATCTTTAATTAGGAGATATTTCTTTAATCGGAGCCGAGAAGCCGCTGTTCGGTTTTGGCAACTGTAAACGAGACGGAAGTCCCTGCACCGGTCCTGCTTTCTATTCTCAGCCCATGACCGGTAAACTGCTTCAACCGCCGATCCGTATTCAATAGGCCGATTCCCGAACGTTTGTTTTTGTTCCGGTTCAATAACTGCTTGATCATATCTTCATCGATCCCCGTTCCGTTATCGGAAACGCATATTTCGACAATCGGTCCGAGATCGCTGATCCGTATGCGGACTTCTCCACCCGAGCGTCGTTTCAGTATACCGTGCGTTACCGCATTTTCCACAAGCGGCTGGATCGTAAGCGGCGGCAGAAACACGGTCACGTGATCGTCGATCTCCCAGGCTACCCGCAGCCTTTCTTCGAACCTCTCCTGCTGAATGTTCAAATACGAACGCACGAGCTTCAGCTCATGGTCCAGCGGCACCGCCCCGTCAGAGTTTTGAAAATCGATCCCGTACTTGATATACGTAGTCAGCTCCTCCACCAGATCGTCCATCCGGTCTTTGTCGATCCGGCTCAGCGCGGTTACCGCATTAAACGTATTGATGAGGAAATGCGGCTTGATCTGGGCTTGCAGCAAGGCCGCTTCCATCCGCAGCCGTTCGCCCACCGATTTTCTCAGATTCGTCAGCGACCGTATGCGGGCCTTCAACTCGATCGCGTTCACCGGCTTGGTGACATAATCGTTGGCGCCGGCGCGAAATCCGGCTTCGATATCCTGATCCTGACTGCTCGCCGTAAGCAGCAGAATCGGAAGCTCCTCGACGGAATAACGTTCGCGGACCCGCTCCGTCAGCTCGTAACCGGACATGATCGGCATCATGACGTCGGAGATGATCAAATCCCATACGCCGGTTTCCAGCAAGCGCAGCGCTTCCTTCCCCCCGATCGCCGTGAATAGCTCGTACGGCTCCTCGGCAAATATCGCCTTCAGCACATTCAGATTAACCGGATCGTCATCAACCGTGAGCAAGCGGAGCCGTTCCGGAGCCGGGCTGCGCGCCGGTCCGTTAGTCGGAGCGGTCTCTTGGCTGCTCCCCCTGCTGCCTCCGTATGCGGAATCGGCCGATGCCGTTTGCTGGACCGCGGAGTCCATTTCCTCCCTGTCCGCCGCCAGCTTCAGCCGGAAGGTGAATACGGAGCCTTCGTGCAGCTTCGAGCGGACCGTTAACGTGCCGCCGTGCATCTCGACCAGTTGCTTGCATATGTTCAACCCCAACCCGAAGCCGCCGCTGCGGGAACCTTTATCCGGGGATACCTGCTCGTACGGCTCGAATACCCGGCTCAGCAGCTCCTCATCCATGCCCAGCCCCGTATCGGAGACGGAGACGACCGCCCATCCGCCGTCCGCCTCGGCTTGCACGGACACCTCGCCTGCGTTCGAATACTTCACTGCATTATGCAGCAGATTGAACAATATCTGGTTCAGTCTGTTCTCATCGGCATGAACGAGCGGGAACTCGGCCGGAATGCGGTTGACCAACCGGAGAGGCTTGCCTTCCGTCATAAACCGCAGCATATCCATAACGCCCGAAGCGACGCTGTGCACGGACAGATCCGCCAGCTGCAGGTGAATCCGGTTGTCTCTCAGCCGGGCCATATCCAGCAGGTCGTTAAGCAGATACGACATCCGCCTGCCCACCTTGACGAGCATCTGCAGATCGCTTACGCTGTCGATTCCGAGCTTGGACTGTTCCCTCGCCGCTACCGATTGGGAGATGTTGATGAGGCCGTGCAGCGGATTGCGCAGTTCGTGGGCGACGGTGGACAGAAACTCGTCCTTCTGCTTGCTGGCCTGCTGCAGCTTGCTCGTCAGCTCCCTGGATTCCTCGGACATCCGGATATAACGTCTGAACCAGTAAGCGGAAAAGGAAATCATGGCGATGATCAGATCGAACGGATAAGAGATCAGCTCGATTCCGGCAATATGCATAACAACAAGCCAGATCAGGCTGTTGATCGCAGCGGTTGCAGCCAGCAGCAAGAAGATATTGTCCATGTCGATCCGGACAGCCGACCGGAACAGCAGCACCGGCGTCATCAGACAGGGAATGAACATCAGTATCAGGTAGACTTCTTGTAAAGACAGTACAGTAGATAACGGCAGGACCAGCACGGATATAAACGCAACGCCGCATAGCAGCTCATAGATCCGCGATACGCTTCGATGAACAAACGGAACCTTTTCTTTAACGAGCTGGTATAGAAAAAATCCGCCGCTGATCATAACGAGATAGATGCTCTTCAGACTCCATACGAAAGGGAACGGAATCCACGCGTATAGTAACCTTTCCCCGTCCAGCAAAGTTGCCATAATGATGCATACGATCATGAGGGAGTAATAGATCAGACGGCGGTCTTTGCCTCCGACGAGGTACAAGACGAAGCCGTACAGCACATGAATCGCATATGCGACACAAGCGACCCAGACCATATCTCTGGACAAGCCGGTATCCCTGCTCAACGTGGTCTCCAGACCAAACTTGATCGAGCGGAAAATCCCGCCGTTGAGGCGGTTGTCGAAATTGGCGGCTTGAATAACGAGGTCAATCTCGTCAATTCCTTCGCCCACTGAAAATTTTGAAGTGTACGGAACGTCCAGCGGCTTATAGCCTGCTTGGCTGTCGGCCGGCTGGCCGGAACGACCGATCGATTGCCCGTTTACGTAGACTTCCGATGAGCTTTTTATGCTCGTTACATGGATACCGTAATAGCTGCCCTTGCCCGGATCGACCAAGATCCGCAACCGGTAAGAGCCATATCCGTACTTCTCGCTGCCCTTCGGCCGGTCGTCGAAGCTCCAGCTGCCGGGTACTTGGATCGGCAGCCCCGCAGGATCAGAACGATCGGCCGCCGGAACCGCCCCCTCCTTGTACAGCAACGTATCCGGATAAAACATCCATTCGCCGTTAAGCGGAAGGGAATGCTCGGTCAGCGGCTCCCAGCCCCGCAGGTCCAGGACGCCGCCGGCGGCAACCGGATAGGAATCGGCCGAATGGGATTCCAGCCACCAATAACGAAACCCGGTCAGTACGGCTAAAAAAATCGTAGTTATGATCCAAATTTTTCTGGTAGTCATCATAACTATTCATTTCGACAAACTTTGTCGGTATTCCTCTCGCACGCGTTGGGAGAGGATGGAAAATAAGTGTCCCGAAAGGTTATATTTCTTGAATAATTAAAAAAGCACTGCTTCATGGATAAGAAGCAGTGCCCGCACATGATATAACAACGCTTTAAAGCAACTTTCTACAGCTTGACCGGCTTTCCCGTCGCAGCCGACAGATTCGCCGCAACCGTAACTTCGTGTGTTTTCAGGGAATCCGCATACGACGACTTGATCGGCGACGGATCTCCCGTGCGTACAGCATCAAGAAAGGCGATATCTTCGAATACCCGGGGATTTGGCGTGAGCGCGAAAGGTGCCGCAGCCTCCTCCTTGTTTCTTACGATCCGGCTTCCATTGCTCTGCACCTCGACGACGCCCTGCCCGGTGTATACGTTCAGTCCCGTCTTATGTCCGGCCGGCAGCATGCACGAATTGGAGATGGTCGCTACGCTCCCGTTCGCCAGCTTCATCGTCACCGTTCCTACATCCGCCACGTTAGCGCCTTCCTCCAGCTCATGGAGAATCCGATGCCCGTACGCCGCATACACTTCCACCACTTCGCCGCACAAATATCTCAGCAGATCCGTGATATGCGTCGTCTGCTCGACAAACTGCCCCCCGGATAAATGCTGCACCCGCCACCACGGGACTTTCGGCATACTGCCGAGCCAATAACCAAGCGCCATCCCGATGCAGCCGGACTCCAGAAAGCTCTTCGCCTCGTCGAGCGACTGGATATATCGCCACTGGTAGCCCACGGACGTGATCAGCCCTTTCCCGGCAATCTGCTCCGCCAGTTGGCGCGGCAGTTCGTTGTTCACGCCAAGCGGCTTCTCCACCAGAAAGGGAATGCTGCGTTCGATCAACGCCCGCTCGGCCTCGCCATGCGCCATAGGAGGCACACATACAAAGGCGGCATCCAGCTTCCGGTCGTCCAGCATCTCGGTAATGCTGGAATAAGCTTTCGCATCCTTCCAATCTTTAGCCGCCGTAGCGGCGCGCTCCAGCTGCAAATCGCAAAATGCGGAAATCGTAACCCCTTCAATGGCAGCCAGGTTCGTGATATGTCCCTTGGCGACTCCTCCCGTTCCGATAAAGCCGACCTTAAGCGTCATTACGTATCACCCTTTCCCGTTATCTCACGATTCCACATTCCGGAGAATATCCCGCTTGAACTGATGCAGCGCTTCATCCGTATCGATCGTATATCCACACTCCAGACCGACAAAACCGTCAAATCCGGTATCCTTGATGGATTTCAAAATATTCAGATAATTCAGCTCACCCGTTCCCGGCTGCTTCCTCCCCGGATTGTCCGCGATATGAAAATGATTGATCCGATCGATATAAGCGACGGCGTTGCGGATGACGTTGCCTTCGGTAATTTGCTGGTGATACACGTCAAACACCAGCTTGATGAACGGACTGCCGACCCGGTCGATCACTTCGGCGGATTCATCCGAAGCTTGCAGGAAATGCCCGGGGTGGTTGATAAGCCCGTTTAAAGGCTCCAGCTCCAGCACGACACCGGCCGCTTCACACATGGAGGCACAGATCTTCAACGTCTCCACCATATCGTGTGTTTGCTTCTCTCTGGAAATTCCCGGTATCTCTTGCCCCGTCTGCGTTATGATGCTCGCCGTACCGGCCTCCTTGCAGAACGCCAGCGTTTGCCGAAGTCCGTCCAGATACTGCTCCCTCGCCGCGCCGTCAACCAGATTGAAGAAGGTGGTGCATACCGCGCTGATTCCGACTCCTAACCGATCCTGCGCCTTCACCAGCTCACGGACATCCGCCACCGATTTCCAGTTCAAATATTCCAGACCGTGAAAACCGTGCTCCGCCACCTTTTCCAGTAATTCAATTACATTTTTTCCTTTGTAAGCGCCTGCACTTAATGCGTACTTCAACTAGCCTCTCCTCCTTCGCTGTGCCGTGGGCTTCTGCCTTCACCACGGTGCCGGATTACTAGACAAATGAAATAACGTTCGTTATGATTGCGGTATCCCGCATCTGCGGATCTGATAGGCATCCCTTATATGTACACGTTTATATTACCATCGCAAAGAAAATGAAAACAATCTGCTTTTTTGAAGATCAATAGCACTTTTTGAATAAAAAGCGAAGGAAATGATCGATGAGCAATCGGAGACGCCAGTTTATATCAAGCGAAGCGACCTCGGGCAATATCCCCCTGCGCCTTTACAATATGGGTCTTATTCAGCAGAAAAAAATTATCCGGCTGGAAGGATTTCCAGTTCTCCATCTATTCGTCAACCATACGGGCAGCGGTCAGTTCGAGACGCTGCACGACGGCAGGCTGTGGACGCTCTCCGACAATCAGGCGTGCATCCTGCCCGCCCGGGTGCCGCATACTTACTACCCGCTTCCCGACACCGTCTGGAAACACGGCTTCGTCACCATCACCGGGCCGTCCGTTAACGATCTGCTGGAAACGATGAATCTGCCGCTAATGGAAACGATTCCGCTCCAATCGACCGAGTCGATCTGGAAATTGTTCGAGAGCTTGTTCCAGCTCGTCCGGGATAACCCCCCGGAGCAGGAGTGGAACGTCTCTGCGCTGCTCTACGAGCTGTTGCTTGAAGTGCTGAAGCAGTCGCTCCTCCATCACGAGGCGTCTACTCGGACGAAAAGCAGCTCCGGCGCCATCAAAATGGCTGCCAGGATGATCCGCGAGCATTATGCGGAACCGATCCTGCTGGCCGAATACGCCCAAAGCCTCGGGTATACCGTCCAGCATTTGAACCGGCTGTTCAAGCAAGCGTACGGCGTGACGATGCACCAATATTTGGACGATATCCGATTCGAGAAGTCGCTGCAGCTGCTCAGTCTCGATATGAGCGTACAGGACATCGCGTCCGCCCTCGGGATGGAAGCCAATTATTTCATACGCGCCTTCAAACGCGTTCACGGCATTACGCCCGGCCAATACAAGGCCCAGTATGTTTCCGGGCAGGAGTGAAGCAGGGTTTTGCTCCATTTAAGGGGCTGTCTCCATAATCCAAAGTCGTTTGCGATTTTGCGAGCCCGCGTGGAACCGATGTTCCTCTAGAAAAAAGGACCTCAACCTCCACGCCTCGTGGAAGTTGGGGTCCTTTCGTTTGGAAATGGGACGCTCTTTGTCAGGCGGTTTCCGGCTTGCGTGCCGGTCACGCGTCGACTGTTTGTCCGCCTGGGCTCTAAACCAAATAGGAGTCTTCGGCACCCTCTATATTCGGCCTTTTCGCAAAAAAGAAACCAATAAAGGCGGTTTGTACCCCTTATTCAGCCAGTTGGCGCGGGCTGGACCCTTATCGCCGATTTTAGCAGCTGCAAACCGCTCTTATTTCCCCAGCCAAGCGAGTTTCGGACCATATAAAAGCTGCAAACCGCCCTTATTCGCTACCTACCTC
Organism: Paenibacillus oceani; assembly: GCF_014705615.1. Lineage (GTDB taxonomy): Bacteria > Bacillota > Bacilli > Paenibacillales > NBRC-103111 > Paenibacillus_AB > Paenibacillus_AB oceani. The sequence goes on along the minus strand of NZ_JACXJA010000008.1, from coordinate 137,391 downwards.
ACTCACACTAGAAGCAGGCAAACTCCGATCAGCCGCGATAAACAACTTGCGACACTTCACTTGCCGGCCCGATAAACCGCATGAGCAAACTTACACTTTCCTGCAACCCGAAGGCTGTCTGCAGAAGCGAGGGATACACCGGCATAACATCAGCTGCGCTTCAGCGCTGAATCGATGGCAAATGCGTTGCCCGACCACGCCCGGCGCGACGTCCACTCCGCCTCTCCGCACCAGAATGGGTCGTCCACCGGCAAGCCGAGCGGGAGAAAGACGACCGAGCACAAATACAGGCTGCCCGTCGATATATACGTCTCTCCGATCTCCGGCTGGTGTCCGCAAAAACCGATCGTCAGCCAGCCGCCCGGATCAAACGTCCCCGGCGCTTCGATCGTCCGGCGGATAACCGCCGTAAGCGCACATCGGACCTGCGCAGGGATCAGCGGCGCGGGAAGCTCGCGGCGGAGCGACATTTGGGCCAGCGTCTGGAACGCTCCGAATCGATAGGCGAGTGAGCGGCCGAGAGGCGGGAACGTCCCTTCCGGGGATATCAGCCTTTCCTGGACGGCTGCATAACGCTGCGCCCGGCTTCGGATTCGTTCGGCCATTCCTTGCCATTCGCTGTAACATTCCCCCGCCTTATCAACAATATCGAGCAGCATCGGCTGGATGACGAAACTGTTATAGTAATCGGCGTGGTATTCTGGACCGTCTCCGTATGTGCCGTCACCGACATACCATTGTTCGTGCTGCTTCAGCGCATAGTCTACGCGCATCGGGTCCCAGTCGCTCTCCCCCATCCGGTAAAGCGCCGTCTCGATGATCGCCGCAAACAGCACCCAATTGTTATGGAACGGCTTGCGCGTACGCGTCGCTTTCAGCGCGGCCACCGTGTTCCGCCTCACACGTTCCTCCAGCTTGTCCCACAGCTCGGTCGGAGCGCGCAAGATCGCATGGGCCAAAAAAGCCGCATCCACGATTGGCTGGAAGCCATCGCAAAAATTCATATAATCGGTCGACAATGGATCGGTTCCGGCGTCGATCGCTTCCCGGGCCAGCACCGCCGTTCGTTTCCGCCGCTCCCCCTCCTCGCCGTCCGCGGCCCCCGTCTCCAGCCATGGAGCTATGCCTGCGAGCAGACGGCCCAATGCTTCCAGATGAGCATAGTTTGGACGGTCGTCCAGCTTTCCTTCGACCGGCATCGTTGCCTTTAACCGGCGTTCAGCCAGCGCGCCCAAGACGGGGTCCGCAATACGTATCATAGTATGTATCCAATAATCCCTGTCGTCTTTGCCTAATGTCATACCGGTCCACCTCCTCCTGCCAGCAACTCTATCAAAGTGCAGACAGCCGGACCAGGGATAATAGTGGCCGTTTCCCGTACGATTTTATCCTCTTGGCAAAGTAATAGGGAGACTGAGACTACCGGGAACGCGCCGGCAGCTTCATTCGTACTCGACATTCCGTTCCAGCCAGGAAGCCATTCGGCCGAGCAGGTTCGCCCGAAGCATCACCAGTTCTTCGTAGTCATAGAAAAATTCGATCTTCTGCTCCACGATCGAATCGCCTTCCGGCCGCGGAGTCACTACAAAATGGGACCAAGACTCGGCAAAATCCTCATACACATCATTCATCGCATAGTCGGATACGAAGTTTTCCTCGTCCTCGGAATCCCCGTCTTCCCAAAACTGCTTATAAAATTCGTACATATACGAGCCGCGATTGGCGCAGCCTTCATCCCACATATACGTTTTGCAACTGCTCTCGCTTTTGTAAGGATCAACCTGTTTGGCATTTAGCGCGAGCAAATGTCCGAACTCGTGAATGTCGGTTAAGACCCGCTCCGTTTCGAAGGTCGCTTGTTCGACGTTAACGGCGTACGTCCATTTCTCGTAATCCTCATCGTCCTGAATGACATACGCCATCAAATCCACATGTTCAAACACTTCATAGTTCGAAACCATCTTTCGCTCTTTTGACGGAATGATCCAGGTGAACCGTTCCCACAACCACGCGTAATATTGTTCGTCTTCATCAGACGGATCGATCCGGATCGTATTGCCCCGGACCGGATAACTTGCCAGTACGTCCGCATCTTTTTTACTTTTGCGGAGCATCTTCTCATCGAAATACCATTCTTCCGAATACGTCAGTTCACCGTACCATTCTTCCATATCGAAAATGAGGTTTTCAGCCCACGCTTCACAGGTTTTCGGATTTTTGCAATCGACCTTGTAACTGCATACGCCCGGTTCGACTTCCTCTTCGTAGGATTCGCACACGCTTTTCCCCTTTTTCCCGGCAGGTTGGCCTTCTTTGTTCTCTTTCGTTTGCCTTGCAGCGGCAGGAGTTTCCTTCTCTATCGGATACTGTTCGGACACGGCTGTCTCCCCCGCTTCCTCCATCACCATCTCTTCCAGGATGGTGCAGCCCGCCAACACGCTGATGCCCAATAGAAGGAATACCACTGACAAAAAGCTTCCTGTTCGTTTCCCCATACTGCGCCTCAGCTTTCTTAAAAATTGAAATCCGCATGCGATATGACCTTTACTTGTTACGTACCCGGCCGTATCCGGTTTCAAATGAAAAAAGGACCATCAACCGAATCCGATGGCCCATGTTACTTGCAGCGATAATATTCCGAAATTTCTATACTTGAAACTCTCCATTCGGCCAAAAAGCGGTCGTGCTTTCTTTTGTCTTGTTAGCTGACTCCTCTTTGATTTATAATACCTTTACCTTATCATGCGCACCGATTTTCACGAATGTCCGAATAATCGAAATACTTGTCATTATGTGTGATCCCGCTCTCATTCACGATTTCCCCCCGGGGAGGACGCTCATGAAATCCGAATTGCTTTCCGTCTATTTCGGTTCGAAATCGTCTCCGTCTAAAGTAGTGCCGCATACGCACGAATATTGGCAGCTGGAGATCGTAACTCAAGGCGTCATCCACAGCAGGATGCTGGACGAGGAGCTTGGTCTCGAGAAGGGCGATATGCTGCTGGTGCCCCCGGGCTGGGAGCACGGATTCTGGTACAGGAAGCCGGGCGTCAACTGGATTACCTTAAAGTTCGAGCGAGCTCCGGACGAGTCGCCCGTGTGGGGCGGGATCATTCCCGGCAATCAGTTTACCGGCAGGCTTATCGCCGCCCTCAAAGCGGCGATTCATGATTCCGCTTACAGGCCATACGAGAAAGTATTTGTAATCGGCTTTCTCGAAACGATTTTTCACTATATTGTGTCCGACGAATTTCACAAAACGGACGATCCCGCCGAGCAGCTCGTCAAGCATATTATGGAAAAGATATTGTCGTGTGACGGCAGGGCGGTAAGCGTGAGCGAGCTCGCCGGTGAGCTGTCGTATACACGCAGCCATTTATCGAAGAAATTCAAAGAAATTACCGGAGATAACCTCAAATCCTATATCGATCAGATCCGGATTCAGAAAATCGAGGAATTGCTCCGATACCGGGAGCACAGCATCTCGGAAATCGCCGCCGATCTCGGATTTAACGATATTTTTTCGTTCTCGAGGTTTTTCAAGAAACATAAGGGCGAAAGTCCGCGGCAGTTTATTAGGAATGCGGCAACGGCTTCGGCATATTACGATGAAACGAACGGAGAAAACGGTGATTAAGCCGCTGGCGCGATTCTGCAACACTGATACTGAACGGATGAACCGGTTCCTGCCGGGTCTTTCCGGCAGCTGTGTCCGAAACGTCAGGAGGCGGTTCTTATTTTCGAATTGGATTTTTTTTACTGAACCTTTTGTGTCATCAGACTTCAATGCCCGGAGCTGCCGATCGAAGCGCCTTATCCAAAAAAAACCAAAAAGCCGACAACGGCATAAAGCCGGGTCAGCCATCGGGTTCATCGAAACGAGCATCAAATGTGCACGACCGGAGCCGGAAGCGGTCTCTCCATCTCCTCGACCTTGTAACCGAAGCCGTAACCTCCCATTGTCCGAAGCTGCAGCTTGCCCCCTTCTCTCCGGTACAAGCCCGGATGGACTTTGGCTTCGTAGCCGGAAGCTTCCGGATAAAACTGCATGCCGTTCGTTTCCACTCCCATAATCGTACCTGCGTAATAAGCCAGAAGCACGTGCGGAATTTGCGCCAGCATCGGATTCGTCAAATCCTGAACCATCAGCGTCATCCCGTGCGCTTTCGCCCAGCACAGGCTGAGCAATGCCCCGGTTTGCGTCTTGCACGTCTTGAGCGCGACCCCGGTCCAGCCGAGTTCCCGACCCAGCTTCACCAGCTCCCAATCGTGAGCGCTTTCGTCCATAAACAGCGGCTTTCTGGCGCTTACGCTGCGGACATCCAGCCGGTTCGCCTCCAGATCGTACGGAAACGGCTGCTCGATATACAGGATCGACTTATAAATATCCGGAAACTCGTGTAGCAATCGGTCCAGGATGTGATTGACATACTTGCAGTCTGTCACCTGACAGTTGAAATCTGCAGTAAGCCATACGACCTGACGGGCCAAGGCGATTTCGCCCACCTGCACGAGCCGCTCGTAATCCCACGCCGCATCGTTTCCCGCCAGCTTTACCTTCAGGCATTTTAAACCGTCCCGTTCGATCCAATCCTCCAACGTGTAGGGATACCCGTCCTCGCGCTCGTCACCGGTCAGCTCCCGCCTGTATAGAAGATCTTTGCCGCCCACCAAATGCCAGGCCAGCAGCTCCGAAGACGACGGAGTGTCCAGAAAATGCTCCGGGTACAAGCCGTCGAAGCGAACCGCCGCCCCGTTCGCCGGCTCCAAGTAAGCGGCAAGATCCGCATTCATATAACGCTCGTTATATGTCGCATAGACGGAAAGCCGGTTCGTTTGACCGTAGGCGTCATGAAGCGCAATATCGAATAAGGAGAAACAGACGAGCGCCGCCAAATACGGAACGTCCTCCGGCAGTCCCGAGCCGGCATTAAACTGATCGACGAGCACGGGGAGCCGCTGCTTCTGGTACGAGTGGCCGAGCTCGAACGGATGGCCTTGCCCGTTCCATTCCGCAAGATCGTTCGCGATCAGCTCGCATATCCGTTTGAGCGCGCGTTCGCGAATCTCGTAACCAAGCGCGCTCGGCCATACCCATTGAACGCTGAGCGGCGTCTCTCCCCAGCCTTCCCCTCGCTCCCCCCTCCGGTTTTCCGTCCGGATGCATACTCTGGCGCAGGTCACGCTCGTAAGCACCTCGGCTCCGAATTTCAAGGGGACGCGGGTTTCCACGGGCAAATAGTACAGTTGAAGTCCTGTCACACGAATATCATACGGCTTCATCGGCGGCCTCCGTCTGCTCCATCACTTGGCGGATATAACGAACCTCTTCCTGTAAAGCGGGGATCAACAGATCGGGCCGGTCGCTACAGTAGAAAGGCTGGAAATTAAGCACGCCCCGGAACTTCGCTTGATGCAGCGCCCTGGCGATCACCGTCCAATTCGTGACGCCTTCCTGACAGGGAGCCCAAGATTTGGTCCAGCCTTTATTCGGCAGCGCGGCATCTTCGGGCCGGTACCGGTACAAGCCGTCCTTGACTCCAACAGCAGCCGCGTAAGCTCCCAGGCCGGCAATCGCCTTGTTCCAATTATCCGATCCCTCGTGAAACTGGTTCCCGGGGTCCGGCATAACGCCGACGTATTCGGCCGGAAGCCCTTGGACAAGCGCTAACGCCTCATACGTATGCTGGACGAGCATCCGGTTGCCGTGATGCACCTGGTACACCGCTTTGATCTTGAATTTCCCGCATAGCTCGGCCATCCGGTGCATCTGCGCACGCGCCTTCTCCATCTGGGCGGACAGATCCTCGTGTTCGGTGTACGTAAAATATGACATGCGGAAGCTTCGGATTCCGTGATCCGCCATCACGCGCAGCGGCGTATCGTCCTCGGCAAGTTGGTCCGGCGAGAAGCCGGTCGTTGCGAACTCTACCTTTATGTTGCGGCGATGCATGGCTTTGACAAAAGATGACGTCTCCGCGGCCAAATGATCCGGAGTAACCCAAAATCCGTCCCGCACTACCAGATCGACCGCATCCAAGGCGCAATCCAGAACGACCTCCGCCAGCTGATCCGCCGTGCAGCTTTGAAAAAATTTGGGAAACAGCGAGTATGTCATTTCTTTCATAGACTCATCTCCCCTTCACCTCACGCAAGACAATCGAGCATATCCCAGGTTACGACCATTTTCGGCTTCTGCCCGCTTTTGTAAGATCGGATGTCCTCCACCACCTGGTTGCCGATATAATAACTGGGTCCTCCGGCAAGATGGGACGTGTAGATGACGTTCGGCAGCGTGCGGATCGGGTTATTCATCTCCGCCGGCTCCGGGTCCGATACGTCCAGAAATGCGAACAGTCTGCCTTTCTCCAGCTCTGCGATCAGCGCTTTTTCGTCGATGCAGCCCCCCCGCGAGGAATTGATAAACACGGCGTCGTCCTTCATCGCCTGAAACGCAGCCGCGCCCATCATGCGGCGGGTGCTCTCGGTCATTGGAGTATGCATCGTAATCGCATCGCACTGCCCGCACAGCTCCAGCAAGCTGTCGACCTTCGTTGCGCCAAGCTCAGCCGCCGCTTCCGGCGTAAGGAACGGATCGTAGACCAACATTCTAGGACCGAATGGGCGTACGAGCTGCAGAAAGTACCGGCCTACTTGCGAAGCGCCGACCACTCCGATCGTCGACGCCGCCAAATACAGCTTGTTCGGGAGGGGCGCTCTCCGTTCGGTACGATTGCTTTGCGAGTTCGGAATAATCCGGCGCAGGCCGACGATCATTTCGCCAAGAGCCATCTCCGCGACGGTTTTGCCGATCGCAGGGGCGCAAGAAGCAATCATCAGATCGCTTCCGAGCAGGTCGTCGGTAAAAAAAGCTTTGACGCTGCCCGCCGCATGCTCCCACAGCTGAAGGGACGGACACGATTCCAGAATCGCCTTGCTTGGCTTGGGCGTTCTCCAGGACCCGACCGCAACTTGACAGTCTCTCAGGAACGTACATGCTTGCTCTTCCGTCAGCTGTTCGTCCGTTTCATTCCACCTGACGTTTGCGACCGCTTCCAACTCCTTGCGGCTATCCTCGGAAAATATAGCTTTTTGCATATTTGTCGGCAGCAGTACCCCGATGTTGACCATCCGTCCAGCACCTCTTTCGCTGATAAGTTCTTAACCAATATAGCACCCGGCTAACTTGGAACGAATGGCCAAATCGAACATAAAGTTGTCTTTTTGTGTGATGGTCGACGATCAGCCTGACCATGCAGAAGCCCCGTCATCACCGGTGACAGGGGTTTCCTTTTCTCAGTGCGCATAGGCCGTCTGCGATTCACCGCCGCCGATCCAGTACTGTTTCAACGGGACCATCGCCGCTTCCGGGACGTAATATTTGAAGCAATTGTCGCTAACGGCACCGAGCAGCTGGCGGCGAATAGGGTCCGCCCCTTCCAGCAGCGCAGGCGAAGCTTGATGGTAATCGATCGGGCGAATCCAGAGCGGGCTGTAGCCGATAAACAATTGACGGCGCGTAAAGGCCGACCGGTTAGGCGACCCGGCATGCCACAGGTTTTGCGGGAAAATGAATACGTCTCCCGGCTTGCCGCATATTTGCAGCTCGCCTTCCACCGGGACGTTCACATCGGTTTGCACCGGTTGAAAGCCCGCCTTCCGGTGGCTGCCCGGAATAATTTTCGTATTGCCGCGGTCCGGCTCCGACATATCGCTCAAAATGTAGCAAATCTTCACGTAATACGGGGCGGTCAAGCCGCCGATCTTCGGAAAATGCGGATGCGGTCCGTCCTGGTGCCAGTTGATGAAGCTGCTCGTCGCCGTCTTCACGTCATCCGGGTTCGGCTTGCGGACCGTCAGATGGGAGATGTGCAGCTGAATGTTGTACCCGATCAGATTAACCATAAGCGGTAGTAAGGACGGATGATCGATCAGCGACAATATCGACGGGTCCCGCTCGACGCTATGATAGACGTTATAAGCGAGGGATTCGGGTTCCTCGGCGACGATCCGGTCGATGGCGGCGTTCAGCTCCGTTACCTTGGATTCGGACAAGGCGTCCCTGAGCAGCAAATACCCTTTTTCGTGAAATTGCTTCATTAATGCCGGAATATCCAAATTCATCTCGATCATGATTTTCATCCTCCTCTTGTTTTACTCGTGTAAATATTAGAGAAATAAAGGGGGAGATTTTGAACTCCTCCGAGGTTCACAACTAAATTTTACTCCAGTAAATTAAACGTTGCAACTTCATTTTTTCATATTTTTTCCTCGAACGCTCTTAAAATAGTCATTTGGTCGAATATACAAATGAAGTCTGACATGCAAAACTAGGAAAATGACCAAGTTATGAGACAGGTCATCTGTATAAAAATGCGTGATACGGAAATCGATTGTATTCGCATACGAAGGAGGAGACAGCTAACATGCCGATGCCGACGAGTGCCGAAATGTCGATTCTTTTTGAGGAAAACGACTTGCAGCTCCGGCAATTTATAGCGGAGCACAAGATGACCTTGAAACGGCGGGGGATTTCAGAAGAAGATTGGACCGAACGGTCCGGGGAGCCGATCCGGGACCAGATTGTGCAGGCGTTCGCGATTATTTACGGAGTGGCGGTGGATTGGCGGGAGTTTGACGAAGACATCGTTCTTTTATTCGGAAAAATGATTCCGGAGCAGGTAGAGGTTGAAAATACGGACGAAGGGCTGAATGTCGTGTACGACGGCCGCAGCTATTCGATCCCGCTCAGCTTCTCTCCGAAGGACCGGTACATCACGATCAGAGGATTCCAGTCGATCGTGCGCGACCGGTATGAAGTGCGTTTATTGGAGGCTTCTTACTTGTCCGATACGCATGAATTTGTCATATTGCCGGTCACAACCTGGGAAGAGCTTGAGCGGAGTTACCCGGGCAAAATCGGAGAAGTATTCCGGACGATCGACGACGATCTGGACTTCCCGTAATAACCGCGGATGCACGAGTCCCGGGACAACGCAAGCCGGAAACCTGCAGCTTCGGCCTCCGGCTTGCGAACGGGCGGTTCGATCCGTGTTTCTGCAACTTACGGACTACCCTTGTACCGGATAATCCACGACGACTACGTTGTCGAGAATTCCGTCCAGCATCTGAACGAATCGCTGATGCTGCGGATGCGGTCCGTATAACCGCAGCGCTTCCCGGTCTTCGAACGTAACGCGCAAGCCGAGCGTGTACCCGTGGATGTTGCCGGTTTCCTCCGTCACGTTGATGCCGGCGGTTAATTCCACGATGCCTGGAATATTTCCTCGGAACGAATGCAGCGCGTCCAGCAATTCCCGCTCCTTCTCGAAGGTTAGAGGCGCTTTGAAACGAAATGATACCAGATGTTCGTACAGTTGAGGCCAACTCCTCTCCCTAATCAGGTCGACAATCATGTCCTCCCCATTATACGGAAGCCGCCCCGATCTGGACAGCCGGATTTTACATCGTACCGGCTCCGCTACGTCGTTTTCTTCTTATTCCTGTACAACACGATTCCAGAAATGGCGACCAACAGGATTCCAGTCCATACGAGTACCCCCGTATACCGCCCAGCTTGTTCAGCCGGTGTGCCTGAAACCGGGGCTTGCTCCGTTTGAAATACGGCAGGCTGAATCCCGGCCCCCTTCATCGCCTCGTCTCTGGCCGGGTCCCACGGTCCGGTCCTCCCGCACAGGTTCGTTCGGAGCTGCCCTTCCCGCTGGCCGCCGAACACCAAATAATCGGCACCTTTCGTGTAAGGGTCCCAGCCGTTGTCATAAATCTGCACACGGGGACCGTCTACGCCTTTCCAAGCTCGATCGACTTGAAAGACCGTCAATCCCCCTTGTCTGATCTCGATGACCGTTCCCTTGAATACGACCGAACTCGTATCCATCTCTTCGTTGACCGGTCTGGGCGGCGCACAGGATAACGCTTGCGCTTCAGGCACGGCACTCCACATTCCGAACATGGCGATCCATACCGCCAATATCAGCTTTTTCATCGGCTTCGCTCCCTGTCAACAACTTATCTTTTTGACGGCTCCGGCGCCCCGGATGTTGCAGAGGAACATAAGAAACTTCAGGTCAGACGATCGTAAAGTTGACTCCATAGTAGAACAAGCCCAACTTGCCCGCTACGCGTTGGGAAGCGAGATTGTCGGACCATGTGCTGTACAACGGGACCGCCCCTGCCCTCCGTACCTCCTTGGCCCAACCGGCTGCTACCGCCGCGGCGTATCCCCGGCCGCGGAACTCGTCCAGCGTCTCGAGCCCCGCTTCATGCGCCCACGGGGTGATGCGTACGCTGCGACATACGGAGACGGCCCGATTCTCGTACAGAAGCGCCACACAGGGCTGGGCGAAATCAATTTCGGAGGCCAGCCATTCGAAACCGCCGTGCATCAGCCCCTCCATATTCCCGCGCGTAATTTCCATCACCTGCATCGACGGAACGGCTTCGCCGGGGATCTCGAAGCATGGCCCCGTCGTAAACGTAATCCCCTGAAGCAAATTCATATAGGTTGCGAAATGTTTCGGCTTCGTCCGGAAATCCGTCACCTTCGGTTCGTCCGCGCCCAAATCTTCAAGCTGTCTGACGAGCTCTTCCGGAACATCGTGCCGGAACCGGCAAACGCTCGTCCCCTCTATCGTCCGTCCCAAAAAAAAGCGGGGGGCAGCCGTCTCACCCGGCCACGGCTCGTTTATCGTCTGAAGCCTCATGTTCCGGTCATACGTAAACAGCGCCCCGGCATGAAGCTCCATGAGCTCATGCGCGGTCGGCTTTTTCACTTCCCGATCTGTCAACCGTCATTCCTCCCGTTCACCCTATAACGACTATGAAGATGATCCCCATCCATCTTACCCGAACAAGTACCGCGTTCCAGAGAGAAAATGAACTTAATTAAATAATCCTGCGAACCATTTAAGCAAACCGTCCGGTCCGGTAAAGGTGAATACGTAGGTCCCTGCAACAAAATAAGGGTGTTTGGCTCTGGCACCCTTTATCTTCAGCAATTGGGGACGATCGAGACGAATAGAAGCGGTTTGCCCCCTTATTTCAGCCCACTGACCGGGGATGCGCACCCTTTTCGCGGAAATTAACAGCTTCAAACCACTCTTATTCCGCGCCCAAGCCGGCTTTCGGACCAAATAAAGGATGCAAACCGCTCCTATTGGATTCAAAAAAGCCGCCGATCAACGCGGCTCGTTCTGGCAAAACCAGTGCTACAGGCTTAGGAAGCCTTCAACGGAAGGATCAGCTGATGCTGGATGGAGCCGTCCTTGGCGCTGTGGATGAACAAAATCAACATCAGATTCGGCTGCGAGGCGTTCTCGTAGCTGACCTCGAATTTGAACCGCCCCCACGCCGGAGCCCCTTCTTCGGCCATCTCATGGCCTTTGGCTAATATATTGTGGCCGTCTTCCAACTCCCAGCTGAAAGCAGCCTCGAATACCCGGGCTTCGCCTTCCACGGTAAAGGTTTTGGGAACTTTCGTTCCCGGCTTGGGCGCGAAAATCCGGAAAGCGTCGTTCTCCGCTACCGGGGTCGGGATCCCTTTGCCGGAGCGGGCGTCGATTCGTATCGTTTGCGGTTGATCGGGCGTTTCGTGACGGACGATCTCGACTTTCCAGTAACCGTCATCCGTTTGCAGCGAGATGTTTTTAACGGCCGTTGCGGCCGTTGTTCCGGTCAAGGATTGCAAGGCGGACTGTACCGCTGCCGTTTGGCTGATCGTACCTTCGGGCAGTTTGATCTGCTCCTCCTGCATGACTATTTTGGCTGCTGTCGTCTGAGCCGGATACGATTCCGCTACTTTCCCCGTATGCCAAGCCTCCACTTGCACACCGACCGCCATTTTATCCGGGTTAACGGTTTGGCCGAGACGGGTCTCCAGCACCGTCTGCTCAGTCACGGTGAACCAGTAGGCGTCGATAGAAGGCGTGCCGTTTTTGTCGGCATAGGCTGTAATTAGCCAGCGATTCCCGTCCTTCTGTACGATATGGCCTTTATCCATCGCTTTGACCGCAGGTCCCTTCTGCTCGGTGACCGGTTCCGGTGAAGAGTTGGCCGGAGCGGGGCCGGCAGATCCTGCGGAACGGCCGCATGCGGCCAACAGAACGACAAAACAAAGCAAGACGAGCAAATGAAGCTTTTTCAAGGTTCTCATGTCACTCCACTCCTTTGACAAGTCAGACGTATTACGGGCTTCAAAGGTTTCAAGATATCTCCAAATATAGGCTGACCCCGCCGATTATCCGGTAATGAGACTTAGCGGGTGCAACGGTATCTTTAAACAATATAACTCTATTCCATCCGATTTAAACGAAAGAGGCATCACACCGAACAAAATAAGCAGCTCCGGCACGCCCTGCTTTCACGGTGCGCGGGAGCTGCCCCTCTATATTCAACGGCATCCGAACAGCAAAGCCGAATTATCGCTTCATTTGTCCATCAAACCGGAGGATCGCCACGATCATACGGAGGACCTCCTTTCCAGCTATCTGCTAAGTTAACATTCGCGGTTAACGATATACGTTACTAAATGCTTTAAAAATGCGGTATTGCGGGGCATCGTCTGCAACAGTTCCACCGCCAAACAGTAATGCTCCCACATTTCTTTCCGGGCGCCTTCCGGACCGAGTACGGTCACGAAGTTCGAATTGTTATTTTCCGCATCCTGACCGGTAGGCTTGCCTAGCACGAGCAGATCCCCTTCGACATCGAGCAGATCATCTTTAATCTGGAAGGCGATCCCCGCGTGATAAGCGAATTTCTTCAACGCTTCGATCTCCTCCGCGCCGATCCGGGCGAGAATGGCCGGCATGACGAGAGCCGCTTCAAAGGCAATGCCGGTTTTGTAAAAACAGATCGTGTTCAGTTGTTCCAGCGTCAGCCGTTTTCCTTTGGAATCGAGATCCATCGCCTGGCCCACGCACATATCGGCTGCCCGCCGGGACGAGTATTGGATCAGCTCAAGCACGGTCGCAGCGTCGAAAGACCTCAGTGACGATTGCTCTTCAATCGCTTTTTGGATCAGAAACAAACCGGTCAATTCCGCTGTCGCGCTATTGTGCACCTGATGCACGGTGGGACGCCCTCTGCGGGTGGAGGCATTATCCTGCGAAGGCAGATCGTCGAAGATCAGGGAGGCGGTATGCATATACTCCAGCGACTTTAGCAGCGGCACGATCGCGGCGGCCCCCAATCCGTACTCCTGAACTCCCATAACCCAGGTCAGGATCGGCCGCAGACGCTTGCCACCGCCTTCCAGACTGTAGTTCGCGGCATCGATAAGCGACTCTTGCATTGGCGGAATTCCGTCCGGTTTATGGATGCTCAGCTGGTCATTGATTTGCTGGCGGACCGTGTCGAGCGTCTCCCGGAAATGTTCCTTTTCTTTCCTGTCGTTTCGCAGCACCTCGATCAGTTGGTCCCGCAGCAGTTTATCGAAAAAATCCACATCTTCCGCCCGCTGCACCATAGAGTGGACCAGTCGGTGGAACTCCGGATTTCCGGTGGCAAACACGTTCATCACTTCGTTGTACGTATCCGCTCCGATCCGTTTCTTGAACCGCTGCAGCCCGTTGATCGCCCGATCCAGTATGACCTCGCGCGATTTGGCGTCGGAACGGTATACGTGATGAATCAAATAAGAGATGACCGCCCAGTACAGCTCGTAAGGATTGATCAGATCCGGACGCAAACGATGGTATTTGAAATAGTAGGTGTAGGGTGTAACCGCTCCGCTCTTGCTGTCGTCGAACATATCCGCCAAATCATCGGCAAGCTGGTTGTAGATGCCGTAGTAAAACGTTCGTGTATCGAAACCTTCATCCGAGGCAGCGCTAATGACCGAACGGACAATAAGCCGGGAGGAGGAGGATTTGATGATGATGGGCACATACAACTCTTCGTTGGTATAAGTCGCATCCGACAGTTTCTTGTTGCGATCCGTATCCTGGGAATGGAAAAACACGTAGGACTGCTCAAAAAAAGGTTGCTGCGCCTCCGGCCGCTGGTAATTTTTAATATACTCAAAAGCGTCCCGAAGCTCCGTGTGCACGAATCGAACCATACTCAGGTTCGCTCCGCTCCACTCGCCCAGCTCAGGCACCGATCCTGTGAGCAGCGCGGTGCGGATCAGACGGGTATACCGTTCTTTCTCCCGGTCGGTCAACACCCCGGAATCGAGAAGATCGTCGATAAACGGGTACGACAGGCCATACGAGTAACCAAGCCGGATCGCCTCATCCAATCTGCGGGCACGTTCCGCAGGCGGCGCCTCGTCCCCCATCTCTTCGACGACATGAAGGACGACGCCGACGATAATTTTGATCAACTTGCGCATCGCATGTTCCGCGTTCATCTCTTCGGGAATATGGGCCGATACGTTCCTCAGCTTGTTGATGACCCAGATCGTCGCGCTCTCCACGCCTTCCTTCCGGGCCCACCGGTACAGTCCGGCCAAGCTCAAATCTTCGGCCTGATTCCCCTTAGCGGTTGCGGCGGAACAGATCAGACGGCTTTTGACATCGGCGACCATACGTTGGATCCGGGACAACGTGCCGGGCGAATCGAGCGCTTGGCCCAGATCCCTCATATACATGTAGGAGACGCTCCGGTCCAGATAATCGTCCAGTTTCCCCGCATAGTTCAGCCACCGGATGTATTTATTGAAATCCCGGGAGTCAGGTTTATTCTTGCCCCGCAGCAACAAGGACAGCCACGACCGATGGATATGATTCGTTTGCCACGATTGAAAATCTTTCGTCAAAGCAGCCGCATAAGTCCGGTCCCTGACCAACGCTTCAAGCGATGCGAAATACTGGGCCGCCTTCCGCTCGGCCAACCGGTACCAGGCATCGGCATGATCTGTATATGGATGTATCATAGGATTCCCTCAATTTCTATTGTTGTTTAACATGTATCCCGTAAGGAGAATGAGGTTACACCATGAATCGAATCGGAATAGAACTCACGCCGCAATAAATTCGTCGGATCATGTTCATATCTTAATACGTGAAACATCCTTTTGGGTTACGAAATCGTCAGGAGGATCGTTGGATGATCCTATTTGTGCGGGTTGCGGCAGCTATCTTGGCTCACAGCCATCACCCCAAGTTTTTTTCAACACAAAAAAAGATGCCCCTGTTCCCTAAACAGAAGCATCCTGCTTGATCTCCCTGCGAAAGGATCTTCTCGCGAACAATCGCGTTCAGCGACCGATGATCCTTTATCCTGACCTCCCTTTCGCAGTACGAACAGATGTGTAGAACATCAACACTCTACATCTTATTCGTTGCCCGGAGAATGGCAAAAGGAAGCGGCCTACTCCATGGACGAAATCGGAATTTCCGGTACAATCGCTCCGGATCGCTCCAGCTGTTCGCGCAATACCTCCACCGGAACGTCGCGCACCGAACAATTCAACTCGGAGGCAATCGCCGCGGCCATGCCGGCCGCCTGTCCGGTCGCCATGCAACTGGCCTGCACGCGAAAGGCCGAATTGGCCATCCGATCGCCCGATACGCATCGTCCGGCGACGAGCAGGTCGTCGCTTCCTTTCGGAATCAACGCCCGGTAAGGCAGCGTCGCAACGATACCGGGCTGGAGATATTTTTGCTCGATATGGTAGCCGCTGTGATGGTGCAGATCGATCGGGTAAAAACTGTAGCATACCGCATCCGGCCACACATACCCGGACACGTACGACTGCTCGTCAACCTCCGCTTCCCCGTCGATACGCCACGTTTCACGGATGCCGCATTCATTCGCAACATAGCGAACCTCCAGCTTCTCGCAGCCCGGCACCCGGCGCAGCAACCTTACGGTGTCCAGCAAATTCCGCCGTGCCTTCACTTCCGCCGCCGTCCTCGACTCCGATTCCGAGCCGTCGATATGTTGAACGTGCATGTTGATCCTTCCCGCTCTCAGGTCGTTATACAGTCCGTTGCGGCTGCGGTCCACTTCCCCGTTCCGGAACGCTTCTTCGTACAGCCGGTTCAGTTCGCTCTGATCGACGGCCGCCGGATCGTAGCCGCCGATATCGTTGATCAGTGTTCCCGGCTGCAGCACCTCGCCTTTCTGGCGCGCATATCCCATCATGCCCGTCACATCGGCGTCCCCGGTCGCATCGACCAGCTTGCGCGTCTTGAACCATTTCAGCCCCGACTTGCCTACGAGCGCAACATACAGGCCGTCTTCGCCTTTCCGGACCGCAGCGGGCATCTCGTGCAGCCGGAGGCTCACACCCGACTCCAGACAGAGCTGATCCAGTACGGCACTGTATAGAAACCGGTTCACTAATATTTGATGCTTCCAGTGTCTAGGCGGAACGACGGAGAAATCTGGAAGCTCCGCACCGCCCAGCTCCGCCGTTCGTTCGATAATCTCCCAGCCGATGCCGCGAATGACCTGCCTGCCCCAAGCGTGGAACAGGCCGGGGAAATTGACCGAGGCTACGATCGTTGTGCCGCCGAGAATGCCGTTTTTCTCCACGAGCGCCGTCCGCTTGCCGGCCCGGGCCGCCTGAATGGCCGCCGTGCATCCTGCCGATCCGCCGCCGAACACCATGATGTCATACTCGCCGTAAACCTCGTCTTTCGCCGGCAGCGGGATTGTAACAGTCTGCCCGCCGTTTAGCCCCGTACTCATTTGCGCACCGCCTCTTCCAGCGCCTTATTCCCCTGCTCCTCGGTTTGCCGCAGCGCCGTGTTCAGATCCATCTGGCTCATGATCACTTTAGCCAGATTCGCGCCAAGCGGCGACAGCACCAACCCTTCGTTCACCGAACGCGCCATCGGGGCGGCCGGTCTGTTCGTATACAAGGCTTCCACGATCTGCTTATCCTTAAAAGTGGTATCCTGGGCAAACGCATCCCTGACCGCTTTCGTCTTCACGACAGGGATGAACCCTTTCCGCGACAGCTGCATTTGAAAGTCGTCTGATACGAGGTACTTCAGCACTTCCATCCCATGATCCTTGAACTTGCTCGTGCTCGTAATAAACAGGCCATTCGGGTAAGGCTGCGAGCCGACGCCGGGCAAGTCGCTGAACACAGGCAAGCTTGCAATCCCCCAGTTAAACGTGTTGAAGTCCGGCTGCAATTGCAAATAAAAATTCATGACGAACATGGCCAAATTTTTATCTTTCATGAAATTATCGTTAATAATCGTTTTGTTCACTGAGGTTAAATACTGGCGGTATCCGTTCGCCTCGGTCGGCTCGAGAATCGACTTGCTGATGAGCTTGCGGAATGCGTCGGTGTTGACCGCCGCTTTGCCGCCCGTTTCATCGACGAACGGCAGCGAATACGGGTTCATCGTCAGCATATGATTGATCGATACGCCGAGGCCGAGGTATTGAATCCCGTCTTCGAAGCGGGTTAAGCGTTTACCTAGCGCGATCGCCTCATCCCATTTCATGCCGTTTTTCGGATAATCGACGCCGAATTTATCGAAAATATCTTTGTTGTAGTACATCACCAGCCCGCCGTCGTGCAGCGGAAAACCGTACAGCTTCCCCTTGTCGCTGAGCGCATCGAACACCGCCATTTCGAACCGGCTCGTATCGATTTGATGCGTCTTCATAAGCGTTGACAAATCGTACTGAAACCCGTTATCGATAATGTTGGCGCGCATATTGCCCAGCGAATCGTGGATGAGATCGATCGTCTGTCCGGCGGCAATATTGCTTTGCAGCGTGTTTTTGGCCGAGCCTTGAATATAAGTGAATTTGTACTTCGGAAACTTCATCTTAAGCGCCGTCCCGAATCTCTCGTTCCACACCTCTTCGGTATTGCCGACCGCTCCGAAAATAACGAGCTCCGCCGGTTCGTCGGCATACGACTTCGGAGCCGCTTCCGAAGTAGGCGCGTTCTCCTTATTGTCCGTCGCTCCGCAGGCTCCGGTCAGCATAACGACGGCAAGACCCGTCCCCACTACACCCGTTACTGATTTCGACAGCTTCATTTTTAGCGCTCCCCTTTTCTTTGTATTCGGTTTCAGCAGGCCCGCTTCCCTTATTCATTGTAGGAGAAAACGCTTTACTTTCACCATACACTTTTGTAATCTAATCCATATACAAAAAATTGCCTGCTGGGCGTGATCCGTTCTTTGGCCGACGAGGGGAGAGGTTGGGATGTCTTTTCCTTTATGCGGGCATATTCCGCGTCTCACCTATTTTCAGCACGTAGTCAAGCGCGAGCAATTTTTTCAATACGAGAGCGTGCAAATCGAATGGCTCGTCTTTGCGGTCGAAGACGGGTCCTTTTATTACGAGATCGAAGACCATTGTGCAACCGCTTCCTTCGGCGATCTGGTGTTCTGTCCTCCCGGCGTTAATTTCAAACGCGTCGTGATCGCTCCGGTCACCTTGTTCGTTCTCCGGATGGGCTGGGGCGACGACCAGGGCAACGAGCTCGACCCGCTGCGGCTGGACCGTGTTCCGGTCGGCAAAGTAAGTCTGCACGACACGGAGAGGCTTCTGGACGATTACGCCGCCATGAAGCGGCATCATTACCTCGACGAGCGATGGAGCATGATCGGACGCAGCCATTGCCTGCACCATATTTGGTTGATGTACTGCGAACAGGCGGAGCAGCTGCCGTCCGCCGAAGCTCCCGGCTCGCTAGATCCGCTGATCCGGAAGGCGACCGTTCTGATGCAATCCCAGGCGTTCGAGCGGTTCAGCCTGAACGCGTTAGCCGCCTCCCTCGGAGTGAGCCGCGCGCAGTTATGCCAGAAGTTCCATGCCGAGCTGGGAACGACGCCGATCAAATACGTGACCGCCCTGCGGCTTGAGAAAGCGAAGAAGCTGCTCGTCGAAACGAATTTGACGCTGGATCAAATATCCGAATGCTGCGGCTACCAGAACGGGTTTTACTTAAGCCGTGTCTTTAAAAACAATTGCGGCGTCACTCCGAAGCAGTACCGCTTGGAGCACCGGCTGTAGCGGGATGAGAGTAGATAGGAGCTGGTAGGAGCTGATAAGAGCTGATAAGAGTCTCTGGCAACCTCTATTTTCGGCATATGGGGACGGCGGCGGCGAATAAAGGCGGTTTGCCCCCCTTATTTCAACCAGTTGGTGGGGTCTGCACGCTTTTTGCCGATTTTAAGAGCCTCAAACCGCTCCTTATTTCCCTAAACAAGCGAGTTTCGGACAAAATAAAGACTGCAAACCACTCCTATTCGGTTCCTTCCCCGCTATATAAGTTGAACTGAAGATCATCGATGGAAAAACCCAATGTAGTGGAGAAAAGAAATTAGCTTGAAAGCGAGTTTTGGCTTAAGAGCTTTCGTTAGAAAGCTGCTTCGGAAGGATAAGCTTTGAGTGTCAACCGTCCGAAGGCCAATCCAATCCGAGACACTGCAAACAAGATGTCTGAAGCTTCAAGCAATTTTTTTCGCAACGTAATGGACTTCAACTTTCATTTAGTTCAACTTATATAGAAGCAGGTCAGAGAGCCGAACGACCGCGAAGAGGGAGTTACAACATTCGCTGACCCGGCAAGCGATGCCCCTCCATTTCCAAGTTACCACGGCGAAATCCCTCTTTCTATCAGAAGGGGCTGTCTCCAACGTCAGTTTGCGATTTTGTGCCCGTCTAGAGCCGATTTCCCTCGAGAAAAAGGACCTCAGTCTCCACGTTACAGTGGAAGTTGAGGTCCTTTCGTTTGAAGACCGGTACTCGTTATTCCGGCTTACTTAGGTACATGAACTTTTTGCAATAGACACTTCTCCTTCCTTCCGGTTGCCGGCACCGCCGCGGAAGGATCTGCCCCGCTCCCCCCCATAGGAGGCCGGCTTAATTCGTCTCATACCACGTGCCCGATATGCATTTGAACCGGTACAGCCTGCTCGGTTCTAACAGTTTTGTCGCCAATGTATTGGTTTTGAGCGTCGTATTATGGGCGATGCTCGTATTGCCGTTCGTCGTGATCATATCCAGCGTTTGCCCGTTCACTTCGTTTACGAAGCCTGTAATCGTGGTAGCCTCAGAGTTGTGGAAACGGAGGACCGACTGTCCCTTCACATCCGGTACGGCCGTTTTGTTCGGAGGTGTGAACAGCTGCTGGCTGAAGCTAGCCTGCGGCCCGGAGTATCCGCTGATGCCGTCGAACCATTTCGTAGCCGCTCCGTCATCCTTGAACGCCACGACCAACGTATCGCCCGCGCCGTCGTACAAGCCGTACCGGTGCGTCCAACCGTCCTGGCTCCAATACGACGATTTGCAGTTGGTCATTTGGATGCCGTTAATGTATTGTCCGGAATCGATTCTGAAATTATCGAACAAATTGCTGCCGTACCGGCTGTTCCGATGAGCCCAGCAATTCGATAACCGGATTCGCCAAGGCGGTATATCCGTAGGGCTTTCTCTGGTAAACCAGAAGCCGTGCCCGTAATTGATATCCGCCCGGCAATTGACGAAATTGTTGTCCGGTCCGGCGATCAGAATGCCTACATCGGCCCCTTCGAACACGCAGTTCGCAAACATATTGCCTGCCGCGCCTTCCAGCTTGGCCGCGCAGTTCCACAATTCCGTCTGATCCGTTGAATAATCGGCGCCGATCTCCGTATTCGTAACCATATTGTCGTGTCCGCTCAGCCGAAGCGTCGCTGTTCGCTCCTCGAAGGAGGTTCCCTGTCTGCTGACGCCGAATATTTTGCAGTTGTGCATCCGCAGCGTACCGCCGCGCTCCAAGGGCCGGATCGGCATGACAACAAGCCCGAGCTGGCGTACGACAACCCGGCAAGCAAGCCTGACTCCGGGCCGAAGCCGGTCTGGAGCTTCTGGCAGCATGATGTGGAGATTAGCCTCATGTCCGGCAATCTCGCTCCCTTGTACGAATCATTGGATATCATCTGGGAGGAGCACCGGAGCTTTGCCTGGAGTGCTGATGAGATCAGGGAATTTTTGCTTTACCTCAGCGGAACGTTCATTCGGATCGCCGAGCGTCAGGGCTGGAAGCTGAAGGACATTGCCGGAGACGACTATAACGAGGTTATTCAATTGTCCTCCCTGCCTTTAAGCGAGGGCACTCGATGTCTGCTTCGCCGGGTCATGCAACGGTTCGCCGACCAGTTTCGCTTCGTTCCGGCGCCGTCGATGCGTCCACTGATCAAGCAAGTGATAGCGCTCCTCGAGCAATCGGCGGATCAGGAACTGTCGCTGCAGAACATTGCGGAGCAATTGCATGTGAATTCGTCTCACCTTAGCCGCGCTTTCAGAAAAGAGCTGGGAAAACCTTTTTCAACCTATGTTTTGGAAAAGAAGATGCAAAGGGCCAAGCAGCTGCTTCTCGAAGGCGTCCGGATCATCGAAGTTTCGATGACTCTCGGCTACAGAGATCCCAGCCACTTTAATCGCGTATTCCGCACGTATTGGGGAATGACGCCGGGGGAATTGGTTCATCCGCCCAAAAAGAATAAAACCCCGAAAACGAAAACGATTCAGTAGTCCGCTCCGGATGCCCAAGTTGCCAGGGTGAAGATCGCCGTGGAGCCAATCCGGCGGGCCTTGCCAGACGGGAGCCGGGAGCGCGTCTTCCCAAGCGGCGGCTGCCTTATCGCCGTCCGCTTTGTCGTCGTCGTTCCTATTGGCGATGGCCTCCCGTACGGCCTTGTCGCGTACGGCCAGCGGCACGCCCCTGTGCGAGTTATGCGGTCCCGGAACCGGTCCGCCGGCGGCATCGATGCTCTGAATAGCCGCGACGAATTGGGCCAGAGCTATCGACGCTTGCCGGGGATCGGGAATCGGCGATCTAGGCGATTGCCTTAAGCTTCAATCGTTCCGAACGCTTTCCATGTACCCGGCGAACCCGCCGTCGTACACACCCAGCCGATGCAGCCTCCGGGCAAAGGCAGCGTGTTGTATACCAGGTCGCCCCGTGCGTATGATCCCGCTGCAGGTGCTGCCGTACCGTACTTCGCGGCCCCGTTCCAGCTGTTCCCGGCCTCATGAAGTGTGGACACGCCGGCTCCCGTGTATGTAATAGCTCCGCTTGCAACTGTGCCGCTCACGACATTATTCTGGATACTGGCCGTATCTACGGCTGACGTTCCGCCTATGCGGAACGCCCGCTGCGTCCCGTTCACGGAGATTACGTTTTTCACCATATTGCCGCTCAGAAGCAGTTCCCCGACATGTTCCACTGCGATTCCTTGACTCGACGGCGAGTCCAGCATATTGCCTTCGATGGACAAGCTCAAGCTTTTCTGCACCCCGATATAGCCGATTCCCGTACTCCCCGCAGAGCGGATCAAGTTGCCGGCAATCCTCCCGTTTCCTTCGCACAACGCATACGTAATGCCGCTTGCACCAGAGCCGGAGATTGTATTGTTTATGATCGAGAAATGCTTCAGGTATCCCACATAAATTCCGATATCGTCGACCGTATCGATCATATTGCCCGATATGTCCACCAGTTCCGGCTTGTTGTCCGCCGTCCCGGTTATCTCGATGCCTCTGAAGCCGCTGCCTTTGATCATATTGTCCGTTATTACGTAACGTCCTGCGACCGGCCCGACAGTAGCGGGGACCAGGCTGATCCCGGACCCGCTCGCAGGAATGTGCTGAGTAACCCCCTGGATGATGTTGCCGGAAATGATCATATTGTCAGCGTTCACCTTGCCCCGGATCGGAGCTACATGACTGTTCTCCAGCCGGTTGCCGGTGACGACGACATTGCGGGACCAAATATACATGTCGATCACGCCGATGCCGCTCCCGTTCGTATACCGTCCATACCCGCTGATGTAATTGTCCGTAATGGAAAGCTTCGAATATTCCGGAGACGATACGTTCGTTCCGGCAACCGAAATGGCCGGAATGCCTTCGCCCGCTTCCGCCGGAGTATGCTCGAAATGACATCCGTCGATCGTCGCGGTGGCCGCATCCGCTATATAGATCGTGAACGTGTTATAAGCCGGGCTCGACCTGCTCTCCGAACCGTTCGTGAACCGGCAGCGCAGGACGCGAAGCATCTCCCGGTTCGTTTCGGTTCTGTCGCCCAGAAAGCGAATGGCTCCTTCGCACGTATTCGTCATATGGACGCGTTCGACATGCAGG
This sequence comes from Paenibacillus oceani, assembly GCF_014705615.1. Lineage (GTDB taxonomy): Bacteria > Bacillota > Bacilli > Paenibacillales > NBRC-103111 > Paenibacillus_AB > Paenibacillus_AB oceani. The sequence goes on along the minus strand of NZ_JACXJA010000008.1, from coordinate 114,318 downwards.
ATCGCCGGACGCGATACGCCGCTGCCAACAGCCGTGCAGTTAAGCGCAAATTTGCCTTGGCCGTACGTTTGATTCCCGCTGTTCTGATCGATCGTCATATCAAAGATGGAGACTTGCGTTCCGCTCCCGCTTACCTGGATCATGTTCCGGTTGGACAGAGCCTTTTGCCTGATGACGGACTCCGGTCCTTCTCCACTATATTCGATCGAATCTGAGATCGTAATCGAGGAAACGATATACTCGCCTTTCGGAAAAAACAGCCGTTTGCCGCTAAGCGCATTGGTCGCCGCCTGTATACGGACTCCGTCGTCCGTAACGCCGTTGCCTGTAGCGCCGAATTGCTTGACGGATATCAGGCCGGTGTGGGACAATTTCCACCTGCCTCCATCTGCGGCTACGATGACGGTGCCTCCGTTATCCGGGCTTGCCGTATCGGCGCCATCGAATGCATAATTGCCTCCGCCGCCGTCCCCCGGTGCATAATATCCTGCTGCATACACGTTCGTCGCTACCGTGTGATCGAGCCCGCGTAAAGTTTGAATGGAATCAACTATGATCAGCCCGTTCGTATGAGGGCCGCTTCCCCCGCCATATACCGCCTGAACCACCCCGGCTCCGCCTCCCGCACCTTGGAGAACATGGTACAATACCGCTCCGCTTCCTGCCGTTCCGATTGCCGCAAGCAACTTCCTGCGATTCAATTGCTTTTCATCATTCATCGCTTTGCCCTCCAGCTTGTATTGGAAAAGGGAGATTTTATTACCGGACATGCAAGTGGACCGACAGGAATGTACCAAGATGTCTTCATTGATGTATAATTTATTAATTAATACTGGTTTACTTTTATTCCCTTTTCAATATAAATACTAGAATGAACCGAGTGATAAGTCAATGATTGATTTAGTTGCCGCAGAAACTTTTTAACAAAATGCTACAACAGTTAATTTGTGGTTTATATTTATATTAAATTGAATGTAAACCAACGCAATCAACTTGAACAGCCGACTCTTACAGCAGGATCGATCTTTTCCTTACAAAAGCAAAAAACAGCAAGCCCCGAATAATCGGAAACCTGCTGTTGTAATTGATCTATTCTATTCGTTACCCTTACTTTGCTTGAATATACCCTTCGGCTTTAAGCAGCTCGGCGATCAGAACAGCGCCGCCTGCCGCTCCGCGCAACGTATTGTGAGACAGTCCGACGAATTTGAAGTCATAGAGCGAATCCTCGCGCAACCGGCCTGCCGACACGCCCATTCCGTTCTCGATATCGCGGTCCAGTTGGGTTTGTGGGCGGTTCTCTTCTTCAAAATACGTAATGAACTGCTTCGGCGCGCTTGGCAGCCCCAGCTCCTGCGGACGGCCTTTGTAGTTCGACCAGCGTGCGAGAATTTCTTCTTTCGAAGGTGTTGTCTCGAACGATACGAATACGGTAGCCAGATGTCCGTCCGTTACCGGAACACGGATGCACTGGGTTGTAATGAGCGGCGCGCTCGCCTTCACAATCTCGTCGTTGACGATGCTGCCCCAGATGCGCAGCGGCTCCTGCTCGCTTTTTTCTTCCTCTCCGCCGATGTACGGGATGACATTATCGAGCATTTCCGGCCAATCGGTAAAGTTTTTGCCGGCGCCGGAGATCGCCTGATACGTCGAAGCCACGACTTGGGTCGGTTTGAAATCGGCCAAAGCATGGAGCATAGGCACATAGCTCTGGATGGAGCAGTTCGGCTTGACTGCGATGAAACCGGTCGAAGTGCCGAGACGTTTTCTTTGGGCGGCAATGACATCCAGATGCTCGGGATTCACTTCAGGAATAACCATCGGGACGTCAGGAGTCCAGCGATGAGCCGAGTTGTTGGATACAACCGGCGTGCCTGTTTTCGCATAAGCCTCTTCCAGCGCTTGAATTTCATTCTTTTTCATGTCCACGGCGCAAAAAATAAAATCTACACCGGACGCAACTTCCTCCACCTTGGAAGCATCCTGAACGACAATCGATTTGACGTCTTCCGGAATCGGGGTAGACAGCTTCCATCTGCTCTTCACGGACTCTTCATACGTCTTCCCTGCCGACCCGGCGCTTGCCGCGATTGCCGTAACTTGAAACCAAGGGTGCTGATCCAACAGTTGAACAAACCGCTGGCCCACCATTCCCGTTCCTCCGACGATACCTACTCTTAGCTTTTGAGACATAAGCGATCCATTCCTTTCTGATATACATGTCTTGTTATTTATACATTGGAATTTTCGACAGATCCATCATTCAACCCGGAGAGAGATCTCCCTGCACGGCCGCCCGTTTCCGGAACGAAACGTGGCATGCATCGATCCTCTACTAATGTACTATTCAAACCATCCGTTTCGGTGCGCAGGTTCCCTGCGGCGATTCCAAGTTACAACAAAAGCTTCGACAGCGCCGCAAATATTTTATAACAATAAAAAACCCCACCCCCAAGACTTGGTCTTAGGGACGAGATCCTATACTCGTGGTACCACCCTGATTCGCTGGTATGTCGCCATACCGGCCTCTTTAAGTACGGCATTACGACGTAATGCTTATACTCTAGCTCTATAACAGGAGCTCCTGGCACGCCATCCCTCACGTGAGTTCCGACCTGCTGCTCAGAGTCTTTTTTCAATAAAAAATCCTTTACCCCTTCTCAGCCGGCCAGGGTTCTCTGTGAAAGAATTCATTTATTTACTCGTCTCTTCATCGCATTTCATATTGCGATAATAGTATCAAAAAACTGCCGTTTGGTAAACCATTTTTTAAAATTCAAAGGCAGAAGTACCGGTTAATGGCCGATTTGCTGCGCTTGCCCCGCCTTTTTCTAAAAGGACTGGGATTAATTGTGATCCCGCTTATACTTGCGCACTCGTCCCGTCGATCGGATAGGTCCGGAGAAGTTCATGCAGCGATTGCCGTACGTCGCCCTGAAATAATCCTCCATGATAACAGACGAGCTGCTCGATGTCGTATTCAAGCAAGCGCCGGACCGAACGGACCGCTTCTTCCAGATCGAGCGTATATTGGGGATTGGCGATGGCCAACTTCGCGTCCTCGATCACAACCGCGTCGGCTGCGATCAACGTTTTGCCTGCCGGCAAGTACAACGAGATGTGCCCCGGCATATGACCGGGCGTGTGAACGATCTCGATCCCGCCGCACCAAGGCAGCGTGTCTCCGCCGGATACGGTCCGATCCACCTCCGCCGTCTCGATCGATTGCAGGAAGCGGATAAACTGTTCCGCATACGGCTTCGCTTCGGGAGGTATCTCCTCCAGCGACGACTCGGCTTGCTCGAGCCTCAGCGATTTTCTCTTGCCTTCCAGATACGGCTTTTCCAGCTCGTGCGTTATAATATGAATGTGCGGAAATTTACGCTTTAGCTCCGCCATCGACCCGATATGATCCATATCGTGATGGGTCGCAATGATTTGAGTGATCGATTCGAGGCCGATTCCATAGCGGCCTAGCGCCTTCTCAAGATGCGGAATAAAACCGGGATAACCGCAATCCACGAGAATCCGTTCGTGTTCATCCTGCAGTAGAACCGGCGTAATCACCTGATGTTGCCCGTTATAATCGAATTCGATCTCAAGCAGCTTAAAATTGGTATTCATCTTTATTCTCCCCGTAAGCAAGGAGCGGTTGTACATACAATCGCCAATCGTAAACTTCTTATACGCTTGCTTATTTTTTAGTTATTTAGTTAGTTTTGTCCCTCAGCAGCGCTTTTCTTTCGAGTTCTTTGATGAACGCGTCCTTGCCGTCCATGTAGGCCTCTATATCTTGGGGAAATAACGCGGCCAGTCGAGTTTTCAGTTCCCCGTACCGTCTCATCTCCTCGTCGTGGGTCCGCAGGTAATCCCGTACGGCCAGATGGCGGCAGATGTCGCGCTTATTGTCTGCCTGAAACACATGAACCTGATGCGTCCGATGGTCGCCGCCTTTTCTGAAATACCTTCTTCCTTCCATCCCCAGCTCGCCCATACATTCATAGTCCAGTGCCGTCATCTGTTCATTGTATGAATCGATCTTGTCAATATCGCGGACGATCGGCATGATATCGATGATCGGTTTCGCACTTAACCCCGGAACGGAAGTGCTGCCGATATGATGGATATCGATCAGTTCGTCTGCAAAGATTGCGCTGATCCGGGCCGCTTCATCCTTGAACATCCGATCCCAGTTCTCGTCGTACTTCGTAACCACCACATTCATTATCTACGCCCCCATCTTCCTTTCCCTGTATGCCCGGCTCCCGGTTCCTAGTATAACAGCCCTTCACCCTCATACGCTTGCTGCAATTTCATTATATTTATTTTGTTCTTCGTTTGGAGTAAAGCTTGCATGACTCTTTCCGATTTCTCCGGGTCGGGATCGCAAATCATCTCGGTGAGCCGGGCCGGAACAACTTGCCACGATACGCCGTATTTATCTTTGAGCCAGCCGCATACTTGCGCCTTCTCGTCTCCGCCTTCAGTCAGCTTCTCCCAATAATAATCCAGCTCGTCCTGATCCTCGCAGTTCACGATAAAGGAAATCGCTTCTGTAAATTGGAACTGGGGACCGCCGTTTAAGGCAACGAACTCTTGTCCATCCAAGCGGAACTCGACGGTCATGACCGTACCTTGCTCGCCTCCGCGGCCGCCTTTCCCAAATCGGGTCATTCGTCCGATGGAGGAGTTGCTGAAAATGGACGTGTAAAACTGGGCCGCTTCTTCCGCTTGGTTATCAAACCACAGATTGGATGTGATTTTTTGGATTTTCTTTTCCATAACACTCACTCCCGACTAAAGATATTCGTTCTAGTGTAACCGATGGCGCATTGTTTAACGGTCTGCCCTATACAAAAAAGGTCTGGCGCATCGCAAATACCAGACCGGCGTGATTCTCGTTTATTTGCTGCCAGCCTGCGCCCATATCGTTTCATTGAACGACAATACTTCCTGCAAAAAGCGGCCGGTGTGCGATCCCGGTACTCTGGCGACTTCTTCCGGCGTACCGCATGCGACGACCGTGCCTCCTCCTTTGCCGCCTTCCGGTCCCATGTCGATTATGTAATCAGCGACCTTGATCATATCCAGATGGTGCTCGATGACGATGACCGTGTGGCCGGCTTCCACGAGCTGGTCGATACAGGAAATCAGCTTCTGAATATCCTGCAGATGCAGTCCGGTCGTCGGCTCATCCAGGATGTATAAATTATGGGCGCCCCGCTTGATTTTGCCGAGCTCCGTCGCCAGCTTGATCCGCTGGGCTTCGCCGCCCGACAATGTGGTGGAGGACTGTCCGAGCTTCAAATAGCCCAGTCCGAGCTGATGCAGGACATTTAGCTTATGTACAATGTAAGGTTGATCGTCGAAGTAATTGACCGCTTCCTCGATGCTCATCTCGAGCACATCGGCAATGTTTTTGCCCTTGATGCATACTTCCATCACTTCGCTGTTGAAGCGGGCTCCTTTGCATACCGGACAGACGGTCTCGATATCCGGCATAAACTGCAACTGCGTCGTGACGATCCCTTCGCCCTGGCAATGTTCGCAGCGGCCGCCGTTCTTATGGTTAAAGCTGAAATCGTTTTTGGCCAACCCTTTGGCGGCCGCCGTTTCCGTATCGGCGAACAGCTCGCGAATCCGGTCGAAAAACCCGACGTAAGTGGCGGGATTGGACCGGCTGCTTCTTCCGATCGGAGACTGGTCGATATTAATAATGGCCGATATATGCTCAAAACCGTCTACGGAATCATGCTCACCCGGCACGATCCGTGCGTCGTGGAACAAGGCGTACAGCTGTTTGAACAACACTTCGTTGATAAGCGTGCTCTTGCCAGATCCCGATACTCCGGTGATGCAGACCATCATTCCGAGCGGAATATCGACTTGAACGTTCTGCAAATTGTTCGCCCGCGCGCCTTTAATGGACAATGACAGTCCGCTGGACTGTCTTCTGCGGAGAGGAAGCTCGATCTTCCTGGCGCCGGACAAAAAAGCCCCGGTCAACGAAGCGTCGTCCGCTCCCAATTCGCAGGCGGTCCCTTGTGCGATGATGCTGCCTCCGCGCACTCCCGGTCCCGGACCGACCTCGATAATATGATCGGCACTGCGGATCGTGTCCAGATCGTGCTCGACGACGATAATCGTGTTGCCGATATCGCGCAGACGCTTGAGCGTATCGATGATGCGCACCGTATCCCTCGCATGAAGTCCGATGCTGGGCTCGTCAAGCACATACAACATGCCCATCAGCCCCGAGCTGATCTGCGTGGATAGCCGAATACGCTGAGCTTCTCCGCCCGAGATCGTGTCGGAGCGGCGTCCGAGATTCAAGTAATCGAGACCGATGTCGATCAGCAGCGAGAGCCTCGTCCCGATTTCCTGGACAATCTGGCTTCCAACACGCTCTTTGTCAGGCGCAAAACGTACATTGTCCAGAAACCGTTTCAATTCGGTCAGCGGCATATTGCAAAGCTCGTATATATCGTTTTCTCCCACTTTAACGCAAAATCTTTGCGGCTTCAGCTTTTTCCCGTCACAGTCCGGGCACGTATGCTCGATCATCACCCGCTTGTAAAACTCGTCATCCGAAGCGCTCTTCGCATTCCGTTTCGTATACAGCTTGTACCAGCGGTTCACCTGATTGACGAGTCCGCTGTAGCTGACCATTTGTCCGGCATGACGGCTATTCGCTTTCGGATTGTCTTCCGGCACGGTCATTACGAAACGCTGCCCCTTCGTACCGAATAACAGCGCATCCAAAGCGTGCCGGGGCAGTTCCTGCAGCGGAGTGTCCAGACTGAACCCGTAATGCGCAGCCAAGCTGTAGAAAAAAAGCCACCGCCAGGACGACGTCCCGCTCGGGTTGAACAGCTTCGTATCGACAGCGCCTTTGTTTAAGCTTTTCTCCATATTTTTGATCAGAAACTTCGGTTCGGCCCGCATAAAGGTTCCGATGCCGCCGCAAGTCCGGCAAGCGCTGTCCGCATCGTTGAAGGAAAAGTAAAACGGCTGCAGCTCGCCCATCGTCAGATGATGCTCCGGGCAGGCAAAGTCCGCATAATACCGCTTACGGTCAATACGCGCTCCCTTCGGAGCCTTGACGATCTCAAACCGGATAAATCCTTCTCCGATCAAACTTAAACTGTTCTCGATCGTTTTGGACAGCTCTTTGAAGAGGCCCGGCTTGACCACGATCTTGTCGATCACGACTTCAAGCTGATAATCCGTTTCTTCATCCAGCTCCAGCTTATCGCCCAGATTGTGCGGCAAACCGTCAATCTTCACCGTCCGGAATCCTTTGGTCCGGATCTCGTCGAACAGCGTCTCCATATCTTCCCCGTACAGCTTGAACACTGGAGCCGACACTTCGACCTCCGTCCCTTCAGGCAGCGTCTGGAGATGGTCGATCATCTGAGCCGCCGTTCTGGCTGGCACGGGGTGCGCGCAATACGGACATCCGGCTTCCCCGGCCGAAGCGTACAACAAGCGCATAAAGTCGTAAATATCCGTCATCGTGCCGACCGTCGAACGGGGATTCAGCACGCCTTTTTTCTGTTCGATCGCAATGACCGGAGATAGCCCGAAAACAAAATCGACGTCAGGTTTCTTCAACTGATTCATCCGGCTTTTGGCGAATGTCGACAACGATTCGAGAAACCGGCGCTGTCCTTCCCCATAGATGACGTCGAATGCAAGCGACGATTTTCCGGAACCGCTTACACCGGTAATGACCGTAAGTTTATCGCGAGGAATATTGACATCTACGTTTTTCAGGTTATTTTGCCTCGCTCCGCGCACTTCAATATAAGTTCTCAAAGTCAGCTTCACGCTCCAAATTGGTAGTCATCCTCCGGCTCAATGAAAAAGGCGGGTTCCTCCAGCGCCACTCTGCTCTTGGGAGTCGCTTTTGCAGGAGCGGGGGCATGAACGATCGTCCCGCGGTCCGCCAGCCAGGAACAAGCAACGCCGAGACCACCGGCATCCATCCCTGCGACTGCGCCGAGCTTTTCTTCGATATCCGTTATCGTCCGGATATCCTGTTCGTGTCGCAAATAATCGAGAATCGGCCGGAACAGCTCTTCGGCCCGGTCTCCGATATAAGCGGCAACGAGATCAAGCGCCTGCCGGACTTTGTTCTCGTCCGTGTGTCCGGCTATCAGTCCCTTGTAAATGACTTCAAAAAACTCCGGATGAAACGCCATCGCCTGATGAACCGCTTCCCGCATCGGCACTTCACGGTTCAGGACGACCTCCACCTTGGCTAGTACGTCGACCATCTTGATCAGCCAGAAGGCGCTGTAAGCCGGATCGCGCTTTACGTAGAACCACTTCTCCGCTTTCGAAAGCATCGATATGACATGGCAGCCAAGCTGCAGCAGCTGCAATTGCCGGTCGCGTTCGCCGATATGGCGGATCTGCTCGAAGTATTCCTCGATCGTCCGATCCTTCGTGAACAGAAGCTTGCCGCGTACTAGCATGGAATGCCCGATCGAACTCTGAACCGAACGCTCCATCCATCGCTTGAAGTCGTTGCGAGTGTCGATCGTTGCGTTAATCCAGATGCCTTGTTCGACGAAACACATCATCCTTCTGGCCAGCTTCTGGTCATGGACGATCAGCTTCAGATCCAGATCCGACTTCTCCCAAACCTGATCATAGGACAAGCTGCCGAACAATACCGCGGCAATCACTTGCTCGTCCTGCTTCAGCTTCTCGACAAACGACTCCAAGGCGTTATGAAACAAAGCGTTCCACTCGGTTAAGCTGTCGTATCGATTCAACGATCCGGGCCTCCCGTTTCCATATAGAGATACCCAAATAATACCACTATCCCCACCGTCAGTAAAGAACAAATGTTCTCATTCCATCATTTTCTGCTCTCTCCAGCGGCTTGCTTCGACGCAACCGTTTTTTGGTACACCCAAATCGCCGCAAACACCCAGCAGCCGCTTGCCAAATAACCGCCCGCGATATCGCTCGGATAATGAACGCCGAGGTAAATCCGGCTGACGCTGATCATCAGGATGAAGAAACCGCTGACGACCAGAAGCAGGATACGCCCGCTCACAAAACGGATATGCTTCCACAGCAGAAACGCGAGAATGCCGTACAAGCTGAAGGCGCCCATCGAATGTCCGCTCGGAAAGCTGTAGCCGACCGCCTCCACGATCCGGTTTACCGTCGGTCTGGCACGCTCGAAGATCGCCTTCAGCGTCTCATTCAGTATCCATGAACCTGCGCCTACGGAAGCAAGCAAGATCAGCTCTTTGCGGTGCCCCAGTACAGCGTATAGAAATACCATGGCCGCAAGCGAGATGATCCCGGCGCATAAACCGGACCCCATCCAGGTGAAAAAGACGAATACCTTCGTCCATCCATCCGATTCCACCCCCCGGACGAAGGAGATAACCGCGTTGTCGAAACCTTCGATTCTCTGATCGCCGATCAGCAGCGCAATAGCGCCAAACCCTACGGCGCAAAGCAAACTCACGATAATTCCGCTAGTTATTCGTATTCCCGTCAATGATTCCGTTCTCCTCTCTTTTACAAGCGCACTCTAACTCAAAGTTCGCGTAAATCGGCAAATGATAACGCTTACTGCTCCTTGTCAACCCTAATTTTGTGCAAAATTCTCATCAAATTCTCATAATAGCACGGAAACCCATGCCGGAAAAGGCTTTCACAAAGCTTTTCCAATTTCCGGTGCTTTTCGATATGGTATGGTAGTAGCAGGTGATCACCCAATCCGATATTTTACGAGGAGGAAGTTATGATTAAGACTAGAAACACACGTATCGGACGAGCTGCACTTGCTGTCACACTGAGCTTTTCCGTATTATTTTCCGGAGGCATGTTCCTGAATTCCAACTCTGCCCAAGCGGCTTCGACATCCGCTTCCGTATCGGCAACGTCCAAAGCTACGAAAATAATTAATACAGGCAAAAAATATATGGGAGTCCGTTATAAATTCGGCGCAAAGACAGGCAACACCAGTTCGTTTGACTGCTCGTCCTTTACCCAATATATTTTCCGTCAGCATGGCGTTAACATTCCGCGTTCGTCCAAACAGCAATCGAAGGTCGGCAAATTCGTGCCGAAAAGCCAGCTGAAGCCTGGGGATCTCGTCTTTTTCTATTCCCCGATTCATCATGTCGGCATCTACATCGGCAACGGTAAAGTGATGCATACGTACGGCAAGCCGGGAGTTACGATTTCCAGCATCAATTCCGGATGGTGGAAAGACCACTACACAACCGCCCGCCGCGTCCTGTAACACAGTCGTTATACGATGGCCCTATCCGCCAATTTCAAAAAACTATAACTTAAAACGGAGCCATGATCCGCAGGATCATCGGTTCCGTTTTGCGTATTCAGGGAATGCTGTAGAAGGAAGAATTGTACCGACCGTTTGGAAAACAATACATATGATCATTCCCAATAAGCAAAGAACGCTCGGCTACTCGCCGGGCGCTCCTTGCTTCATTTTATCCGTCAGCTCCGCAACCGCGGCTTTGAGCATTTCCTTTGCTTTCAGCTCATCCTCGTAAGCGATGCTGTAATTGGTAATATAAAAGTCCAAATAATCTTTGCGGTCCGTCTGCTTGTACGATCTGTAATGGTCTGCCGACAGCTTGTAAGAGCCCATCGCCGTCCTGATTTTCTCTGCAACCTGGACCAGCGTTAAGACCGGATACCCTTTCTCCCTTGCCTTGTTCATCTCCGGGGCGCCGTTCATCACCATCAGATCGGTAAAAGCGGTATCCGCTTTGCCGAACAAGTTGACATCCAGCTGCTGAAAATAAAAATTGTCGCCACGAATTTCGTAAAATTCTTTGGCGATCCGAATTTTCTCCCGGGCAACCGGAAGATTGTCGTAATATTCTTGGATCTTCTCGGAAAACTTAATCATATATGGATGGAGCGCCTCCGTCTCCTTATCGACCGGCTTGGGGACAGGCGGATTGCCCGATCCGTTTCCGGTATTAGCCGCTATCGTTAGCGTAGCGGTGGAAGTAGCGGAATCCCAGCCGATCTTCGCGCCAAGCGACTCCCCGATTGCCCGAAGAGGCACCAGCGTCGTTCCTTCCAGATTGATGCCCGGCGCTTCGCCCTGCACCGTCTTTCCGTTCACGACTACGTTCACGACCGGAAATCCTTTGTACTCCCCGCTTCCGGCTCCCCACGCGACTCCGGATGCAGCTATCAGCATTCCTGCCGCTATCATCGCTATTTTCCGTTTCATCGTTTGTCCTCCTCCAATCCCTTCCTAGTTATTGTAGTCAAGATGTTCCGGACGGGCAACCGTCCAAAAGGAAAAAAACGGTATAACCCCGCAGGGCCATACCGTTTCCGATGCTTTATTTCAAAACGCCGAGAAATCTTTTGACGACACCGTTCGGCGTTTCGATCAGTTCATACACTTTTACATAGTTCGTATGGCTGAAGCTGTTCAGCTTCAGGTTCGAGAAGTTCAAGGTATTCTCCTGATTCACCATCCGGGTTGTCCCCTGGAACGGCAGCGTCTGCGAGCCGATGACGAAACCTAACGGATCGACGACGTCGAACTGCAGCTTGGATATGGCCGCGTCCGCGATAATCGTATCCTTGCGGGTGAGCGCTGCGTTCATCTTGAGCGTATAGGTGAACGTGGAGCTGAGCAGCCCGTTCAGCAGCAGATCCGACTCCTTGATATCGATCGCATACGGATATACCTTCCAGGACGCGTCCGTCGTATCCTCTTGCCCGTATCCGAGCGACACGGCCGCCAGCGGAATCGTCTCCTTGGCTTTGTACATGCGCAGCGTAACCGGCTTGTCTTCGGAAGCTTCGGGAACCGAGAAGGAATATGTCACCAGATAGCTGTTGCCCGAGGCCAGTTGGGAGATCACGTTCGTCTGCCGCGTGCCGGAGTAGACCCGCCCGGATTCGTCGGTCAGGTCCAGTGTCAGATCCGGAAGCGCAAGCGTAGTCGTATCCCGGTTCGTCACCTTCAGCTTGGCAACCGCTGTCGTGAACCCGTAATTCTCGTTCTCGTACGTATTCAGCTCCATCACGGCTACGTCGATTTTCTCGTCAAGCGCCAGGACGACATGGTCCCCGAGATTGTACGGCACTCCGCTTCCTTGCTGGTGAATTTGCGCTTTTTGCAAGCCGGCCAGCAAAATCGGCACCGTCTTGGAACCGGCAGCTGTATTCGTATTGTTCGTACCGCCGGTCGCATTGGTGCCTCCGGTGTTTGCAGCACCTGTATTGCCCGCAGTTCCGCTGCCAGTTGAGGAGCTGCCTGCGGCAGAGCCGTTTCTCGTTTCGAACAGGGCCAGTTGAAGATCGTCGACGTCTATCCCTTTCGGCAGCAAGGCGCTGAAGGAAAACAGCTCCGTCTCTCCTTGGGACAAATAGGCGGGATGAACCGCTGTATCCGACGCCGCTACCGAAACGCCGCCGCTGCCGGCTTGGAACATAGCCGTCAGTTTCGGGATCGCGACCACTTGATTGCGGACGTTGGCAACTCTTACTTTGGCCGTCACCCATTTGCCGTCATCATTTTGCGAGACGACCGCCGATTCGACCTGTACGGAAACCGAATCCGAACCGGCCGAGTCGGATACGGCGCGGGAGTCGCCGATGGAAGAGATTTTCGCCGTCCGGCCCGCTGCCAGACTGTCCAGCACGACCGATTCGCTGCCGCTCGCATAATAAAACTGCAGATCCCACATCCCGTCCCGCGCATCGCCGGGAACCGAAGCGCGGACCGTCAGCCGCTGCGGCTTGCCGGGCAGCAGCGGCTTGTCCGCCCCGTCCAGCACGGTAACCGCCACCGTCTGCCCGTCCGGATCTTCCAGTCTCATCTTCAGACCGGCGGGAAGCGCGAAGCCGGACGAAGAGATGTTCTCCGCCACCAGATCCGCATACAAGTTCCATGTGTCGTCTTCATAGACGAAATATTCGTTGCCCAGACGGAACGATACCTTCGAATCGCTCGCATACGAGCTGTCGGCTTGAGCCATCGGTACGACCGCGGCAGGCGCGTCTTGCACGTCCGTCTGCATAGCGGCGGAAACCGACAACGAGCCCAGATCGTTCATCGCGACGGCGGAGCCGTAGCTCCAGCTGAACAGCGTCACTTTCAGCTCATCCGCCGGCAACCCTTTCGGCAGCCGCGCTTCGTAGGCGAATTCATTCGCTTTGCCCGACTGCACCCGCGCGTTGTTTTTGCCAGTCAACTGGGCGGAATAGCTGTATCCCGATGCGTCGGTTACGCGAACGCCGTACCAATTGTAATCGACGTTCCCCTCTGAGCCGTTATGAAGCTGCACGGCAAACCGCAGGATGGAATCGTCGGAAGCGGTGGAATACCGGACTTTCTCCAGCGTAAAGTATACGCTGCTGCTCGCGTACACTCCCTCCTTTCCCGCAGAAGCGGTAACGGGAGAGAACGTCAGGCATAATACCGAAGCGGCGAGCAGCAGCTTTTGCGCCTTCGAAGCGATGACGCCTTTTTTGTCTCGTCTCATAGGGGACTACCTCCATGTCTTTAGTCGAATCGAAGCGCGTCGATGGGCTTCAGGCGCGACGCTTTGTTCGCCGGGTACAGGCCGAATATGATTCCGACGAATACGGAGAACAAAAACGCATAAATCCCGATTTCCAGCGAAAGCTCAGTCGGTTGTCCCGGATTGAACAACGGCCAGCTGAGCGACGCCCCGATGCCGAGCAGCAAGCCGAGCAAGCCTCCCAGTCCGCTGATGACCGCGGCCTCCATCAGAAATTGCATGAGAATATGCCGTCTCTGGGCCCCGATCGATTTGCGGATGCCGATTTCTTTGGTCCGCTCGCTCACTGTCACGAGCATAATGTTCATAATCCCGATTCCGCCGACCAGAAGCGAGATCAGCGCGACGCTGATCAGCTGATTCGTCAGCGAGCTGGACGCTTCCTTCCTGGCGTTCATCAGTTCGTCCTGGTTGGAGATGCGGAAGCCGTTGCTGCTTTTGAACTTGTAAGTCAAAAACTGAGTAATCGTATTTTGTGCAGTCACCAATTGGCCGATCTCGGGAGCTTCCAGGTAAGTCGTCCGGATTTGCCCGAGCTTGAAGGCGCGCCGGGCGGTCTCGATCGGGACGATGACCGAGCTGTCGGGGGAAGTTCCGCCGATGTTCGACCCCTTCTCCTTCAACGTACCGACTACCGTGAAAACGAGTCCGTCAATATTGATATCGTAGCCGATCGGGTCGACATTGCCGAACAAGGTTTTGGCCGCTTCGCTGCCGATAACCGCAACCTGGTTGCGAAACTCGACATCGGCGGGCACAAGCTCGCGTCCGGCTGCGAGCTCCGTCTTCATTAGCGTGAAGTAGCGGTCGTTCGTCCCGATGACGTTAAACGACTCCGAGGTCCGCTCATACTTCACATTGGAGCCCGCCTTCGTAACCGTAGGCGCGATCGACTCGATCTCCGGCAAAATCTCCAGCTCCATCAGATCCTCGTAATCGAGCTGGGTTGCGCGGCCGTTGCCGAGCAGGTTGACGACGAGCAGGTTCGTGCCCAGATTCTCGTATTGCTTCTCGATCTGGGCGGCGGTCCCCTGTCCGATCGATACGAGCGTGACGACCGAGCCGACGCCGATAATGACGCCCAGCATCGTGAGCAGCGTCCGCATCGGCTTGCCTAAGATCGTGCGCAGAGCCATGATGACCAGCTCAAAAAAGTTCATACGTACACCGCCTGTCTCGGCAGCGATTCGTTTCGTTTATCTTCCACGATTTCTCCGTCCCGCAGCGACACGACCCGCTTGGCATGTTCGGCGATATGCAGGTCGTGCGTGATCAGCACGATCGTATTGCCCTGCTCGTTCAGCTGAATCATCAGTTCAAGCACTTCCGAGCCGGTCTTCGAGTCGAGCGCCCCCGTCGGCTCGTCGGCCAGCAGCAGCGACGGCGAGCCTGCAAGCGCTCTGGCGATCGCCACGCGCTGTTGCTGCCCCCCGGACAGCTGACTCGGCTTGTGGCCGATGCGCGCTCCCATGCCAAGCGACTCCAGCATCCGGACCGCTTTCTCTCTCCGTTCGCTTCTTCCCATCCCGCCGTAGATTAACGGCAGCTCCACATTTTCGATCGCCGTCAACCGGGGCAGCAGGTTGAACTGCTGAAAAATAAAGCCGATCTTTTTGTTCCGCAGCACCGCCATTTGGCTGTCATTCAGTTTCTCGGTAGAGGTCCCGTCGAGCTTGTATGTACCGGATGTCGGAGTGTCCAGCAGGCCGATCGTATTCATCATCGTCGATTTACCCGAACCGCTGGGACCGACGATCGCTACGAAATCGCCTGTCTGGACGGTAAGCGAAACGTTTTGCAGCACATGCACCTGCTCGTCTCCGCGGCCATACGTTTTGCAAATATCCGTCAGTTCGATGATGTTCATGCTTATCGGCCTCCTCCTCCGCCTCCGCCCTGGAATCCGCCGCCTCCGCCGCCTTGCGGAATCTGGATCATCACGCCTCCGCCTCCGGCGCCGCCCCCGCCTTGCGGGAACGCTCCGCCCTGGAACTGCTGGCGCAAAGCGTCGATCTGCTGCTGAGTTCCGTTCTGCGTGCGCTGGCGTGTCGGCACGACGACCTCGTCGCCTTCCTGCAGCCCTTCGGTCACTTCTACGCTGGTCTTGCTGCGGATGCCGATCTTGATCGGAACGTTCTCCTCAACCGTGCCGTCGGCTTTCTTGACCGATACGCTGGCGCCGCCGCGCTGCATCCGGAGCGCCTCGAGCGGCAGCGTGAGCACATCCTTCTTATCCTGTATCAAAATTTCAGCGGTACCCGTCATCCCGTACTTGAGCAGCTGGTCTTTATTCTCTACGCCGACTACGGCATCGTAATACGTCACGCCGTTCGTCGTCGTGCCGACTGTCGATACCGTAAGCACCTCGCCGGCAAACTTCCGTCCGGAGAAGGCGTCCACGCTGACCTCGACCTTCAGTCCCGGCTTGATGCTCGTCAAATCCAATTCGTCCACCTGAACCGGCAGCGTCATGACGTCCAGGCTCGCCACGCCCCCGAACAGATCGCCCGATTTCACGGCAGCTCCGACCGGGAATTTGGCCAGCACGTTCGCCCGCTGATTGGCGAAATCGGTAGAAAATACGCCGTCGAACGGAGCTTTTACGGTCAGATCGTCGACCCGCTTCTGAGCTTCCTGAACCGTGAATTGCTGTCTCTCCAGGCTGGCTTGCTTGGAAGCGATCGAATCTTTCAAGGAATCGTTCACGATGACCGCGATCACGTCTCCCGCCTTGACGGTATCCCCCGTCTTGTAGCGCAGCTCCGACACCGTTCCCGCCGTCTCCGACAGGAAAGCGACCGTTTTTTGCGGCTCCAGCTTCGCCGTGCTTTTCGCCTTGATCTCTCTGCCGTTCAAAAGTACGCTGCCGGATACGTCCATGCCGGCGTCGATCGTACCGTCGTTGTCCACCGTCACTTCCACATCGACCATCCGGTTGCCGGACGCATCGGCCTTCATTTCCTTGCCGACCGACTTCACCGTTCCGGTCTTCGTAAGTGAGAATCCGGTAATCGTCAAATCGACCGCATCTCCGGCTTGAAACTGGATCGCCTCTTCCATCGGGAAGGGCAGCTTCACCGTTAATATCGAGTTGACCGAGACGGTCCCGATCTTCATCGATTTGCTTACCGTCGAACCGACGTCAAAGTTGGCGCCCAGTGTCAGCTTGCCTTCGCTCGGCGCGACGATGCGCAAATTTTGCTGCTGGCGGATTAAATCGTCCAGTTCCTTTTGCAGATTGGCCAGGTTTGTTTGGCCGTCCTTCAAGGACGCTTCAATCGTCGGGTTCGATACGGCAACCAGAATGTCCCCTTTTTTGACCGGCTGGCTCCTGGTCACATTAAGCAGCGAAATCGTACCGTCCGCCGGGGCGGTAATGTTCTGCAAATTTTGCGTCTGGAACTGCGACGTCCCCGATACGGACAGCCGGATATTTCCTTTTTGTACTTTTACGGTGGATATTTGGGTTTGGGCGGATACTTTCGGCCGTTCGGATGTGCTGACAAAAAAATACGTTCCCGCTCCTCCGCAAACGACGACAACCGCCAAAACGACCGCCCATTTCGCACCGCGTTTCATGGCCATGACCATCTTCCTTCCCGTCTACTCTATGGACTTGAAATGTATAGGTTGGCTGTTCAGCCGGCACTTCCGTATGTAATTGCGGTAATTCCTCCTTCTGGCTTTTTCTGGATACGCTTACATCTCAGTAGGGACAACTAGTTCAGCCTGAAGGAATTATAGGCGCCGAATATGAACCATTTATGAACAAAACCTTAAATCCAGGTAAAATTGCAGGCCGTTCCGGCAATGGGAACGGCCCTGACGGTTAATTCCGCGATTAAGCCAGCAGCTCCAGCAGGCTGGACGAATACCCGGCTTTCAACCGCGCGCTCCCTTCCGTCGTAATTCGACCGTCGGCGGCCAGTCCGTTAATCTCCTGATTAGCCGAGCGCAGCAGATTGTAAATCAGACTGTCCTTATCCGATTGCGCGGCAGCCGATAGCGGATAACCCCGCGACAGCGCCTCAAGCAGCCCGGCTTCGTCCGCTCCGACCGCCTCCGCCGTCTGCTCCAGCACCCGGCTCGCCAGCTCGCTGCCGTACAGCGAGGCATCCACTTTGCCTGCATATCCCGCCGTATGAACAGCAGCGCGGATGTGCGTATAAGCTTCCTCGCGGGTCGCTTCCTCCACGGAACGGTCCAATCTGCCGCTTTGCACCGCACCGGCGATGTAAGGATCGGCTCCCGCTTGCAGTGCGCCAAGCAGCTCGGCTTCGGTTAACCCGGTTGCCTGTACGAGCGTCTGACCGGCGGCCAGCGCTTCCTTCAGTTCCCCGTAAGAGAGGCCGGCATACGAGGCGCTGTTCTTCACGATATTCCGCGTGCTTCCTAGAGCGATCGCTGCATCAGCCTGCAGCGTCCCGTCCGGCGTTTCACCGCGAATTAACCGGTTTAACGCTTCGTCCGCCTTCGCCTTCCACTGGTCCGCAGCTTGCCAGGACAAGCTGCCGTCAAGCCAAGCGACATCGATCGCCTGACGGATCGAGGCCCCCAACTGTTCCGACAGCTCGGAATCCGAAAGTCCGGTAGCTTCCGCGAGCGTGCTCCCTTGCTCCAGCGCCCCCAAGACGTCGGAGTAATCCTTGCTCGACAGGACGGCGGCCAATCGTTCCGCCGAGTCGAGCTGACGGGCGAGAAGCCGCTCGCCGAACCGTTCCATCCATACGGTGCTCGTCCTGTCGTAGGCCGGGGTCGATACGGCTTCCCGGATCGCCTTCGCCCCTTCCGCCTTCCGCGCCTCGGCATCTTCCGCACGCAGCTTGCCGGACCGGACGGCTTGGTCCAGATCGGCGGACAGCTGCGACTCGAGCTGGGCGGACAACGAATCCGCGCTCAAGCCGGTTGCTTCCGCCAAGCTTTGGCCCGCTTGCACCGCCTGAAGCAAGCCGGCCGACGAGCCTTCGATATAGATCGCGGCGTTAGGCACGATCCGGTTCACATGCAGCTGCACGAGATCTTGGCCGGCATCCGTAACGGACAATCGGGAATCCTGATCCCAACTGCCGGATACGGCAGCGGATACGGCGGACGACAAAGCCTCGACCGCCTGATCGCCTTCCGTTCCGGTCAAGTAACCGGCGGTAACTTCCGCCTCGACGGTTTGCCGGTAGGAGGCCATCAGCTGGTCATACAGGTCGCCCGGCGAAACCCCGGCCGCTTCGGCAAGCGATTTTCCCGAGTATACCGACTCCAGATAAGAGCTATAGTCGATCTCCGAGTCGGCATACGCGGACGCCAGCGTGACGATTTGGGACAGCTGCTTCCGTACGAGCAGATCCGCGTAAGTGATCGGGCCCGCCGTTTGGCTGGACATGGCTACCTCCCGAATCGTACCCTCATTCGAAACCGAAACCGTCTCCATCTTCACCGTATCCGCATAGGCCGGGTGCAGCGGTCCGGCGAAGCCGCCCGCTGCCGCGAATACGACCGCCCCCATCAGCACGGCAAAACGTTTCTTCATCGTAGTTCCTTTTTGGTTGTTCAATTCCATCTCCATCCTCTCGTCTCTATGTATCCCTTACTCCTACCCTTTGAAGAGGTTGTTCAAAAAGTCCACTTTAGATCACGAAGCAGATCCAGAAGCCTGCTCGACATCGAATATGGCATTCAGCCGGAACTTCCGGTGCTCACGTAGGTCCCACTACGCTCCGCTCCTCATTTCCTAACTTCATCCCATCTTCTCGGTGCTGAAAACCGGACTTTTTGAACTCGCACTTGAAGTATAGGCCTTCTATATGACCTGTCCGTGAACGGAGGCTTAATGCAAGCTGAAAATAAACTAAATTGTTGCTTAAAGTGCGAGTGCGGCAACCCCAGGGTCGGTCGGACGGCGATTCCAGATAAAGAAGACTTATACTTCTATGCGATCCCGACATGCCAAAAAAGCCGCCCCTCCTTCACACAGAAGGAAAGGCGGCTGCTGACGCAGGGGTATTCACTGCGAAGAACGCTTCATCTACAAACTTTTTTTATTCTCTTTCGGGAAATCGATCCGTATGCTCGTTCCTTCGTGCAGCTGGCTGACGAGCGTGAGCCTGCCTTTGTGCAGCCCGACGATTTTCTGAACGATCGCAAGCCCGAGCCCGCTGCCGCTCCATCCGGAATTGTGCCGGGAACTGTCGGCTTTATAGAAACGGCGGAATATGTTTTGCTGATCCTCGGGCGAGATCCCGATTCCGGTATCGGCTACCGTTACCGACACCTGCCTCTCGTCCTCGTGCAAAGTGACGGTAATCTGCCCTCCGGAAGGCGTAAACTTGATCGCATTATGCAGCAGATTCGTCCATACCTGGCCGAGCGAATCTTCGTCCGCCGATAACCGGACGGGCGGCAGCTCCAGCTCGATGTCGAGCTGTTTCGCCGACCAGAGCGGCTCCGTCGCTACGACGCATCGGCGCAATTGCTCGTCCAACTGCAGCGGCCTGGGCTGGTGCGGATACTGATCGGCATCGAGCGAGGCGAGCTTCAGCAAATTTTCGCTCAAGCGGGATAACCGTTCGGACTCGCTCTCGATCAGCTTGAGGTAGCCAATCTTATCTTGCGCATCCAGTCCGTCCTGCTGCAGCAGCTTGGAAAACCCGCGGATCGACGTAAGCGGCGTCTGAATGTCGTGGGAGACGTTGGAGACGAACTCCTGCCGCATTTTCTCCATCTTGTTCAGCTCTTGGGCCATATGCGTAATGCTGGAGGCGAGCTGGCCGAGCTCGTCCTTTTGCCGGATATTCAACTGGACGTTAAAATCGCCGCCGGCGATTTTGCGGGTCGCCTTCGTAATCTTCTTCAGCGGACGGACCAGATAAATCGCCGCCAGTGCGATCAGAAACGAACTGATCAACAAAATCGTCGACAAGTTGCGGAAATCGAGAAACTCGATGCGGCGGATCGGAGCCGGTCCGCTCGGAGAGACAAACAGCGCGTAGAGCTTGCCGCTGTACTCGAACGCCGTCCCCACGCTGCCTTGCGGGCAGTCCTCCCTCTCTTCCCCTTGGAAGCTGCTGTAAGACCCTCCGTTTAACACTTCGTTAACGATGACGGGGGGAATGACACATTTTGTTTTAGCGCCGGGTACGGAGGAGAACCGCTCGTCCGAGTCGGAGAACAGCTGCAGCTCCTGTCCGCGATTCAGCTTGCCGGCGATGCTGACCGTCTGGCCGAGCTGCTGCGGCTCGGTTTCCTGGATAAGCCGGACGACCAGCTTGGCGGCGTTTTGCAGCAGCTCCTCCACCCGGTCGTTCAGCTGGACACGGAAATAATGCGAGAACATCAGGCTCGACAAGGCCAGACTGCACCAGACGACGATAAAAATGACGATGGCGATGCGCAGGTACAGCGTGCGGATCACGGCAGCACCTCAAGCCGGTAGCCGAGGTTGCGGATCGTCACGATCGACACCTTCTCCGATTGCTGCTGCTCCAGCCTCTCCCGCAGCCTTTTGACGTGAACGTCCACGGTGCGCGGATCGCCCTCGTAATCGACACCCCATATTTGTTCGATCAATTGGGCCCGGGTGAAGATGTGGCCGGGATTGCTCGCGAATTTGAACAGCAGCTCGAATTCTTTGGGCGGAATCATCGAGCTGTGTCCGTTCACCGTTAATTCGAACGTTCGCCGGTCAATCGTCAGATCGCCTACCTGAGCCGTCTCGGAATGTTCGATCCGGTACCGTTTCAGCAGCGCCTTGACACGCATGACGAGCTCCATCGGGTCGAACGGCTTGACCATATAATCGTCGGTTCCCAGCTGGAATCCTCTCAGTCTTTCCGAGATGTCGCCTTTGGCGGTTACGATAATGACCGGCAGGTCCATCGTTTTCTTGAGATCGCGGCAAAAATCCCAGCCGTCCATGACCGGCATCATAATATCGAGCACGACCAGGTCGATCTTGACGTTGCCGAGCACGTCCATCGCCTCCTGACCGTCGGAAGCTTCGAAGATCGCGAATCCTTCCTTTTGCAAAAAAGCTTTGACCAGCTTGCGTATCGCTAAGTCGTCGTCTACGATCAAAATTTTGCTCATGGGCTTGCGCTGTTCCTTTCGGCTTCGAATGGCGTCGAACCCATCGTATCATCCGTTGCTTAAGATGAACTTAAAACATTGTGGGAAATTGTAAAAGCGCCGGGAGTCTCCGGCTCAGCCCCGTTCCGGTTCCGTCAGCCGGGTCATCACGGCCGAGAACGAATCGTTCACGATATGCGTGGCGAAGCTGTCGTACTTCGTCTCCGATTTGTTGATCAGCAGCAGCGTGCGCCCGCTAAAATATCGGATAAGTCCCGCCGCAGGGTATACGCTTAGCGAGGTGCCTGCGACGATCAGCATATCCGCCTGAGAGACCGCTTCCTCGGCCCGGTTGAAGACTCCTGTATGTAACGGCTCCTGGTACAAAACGACGTCCGGCTTCACGGTCCCTCCGCAGCTCAGGCACTTCGGAACCGGGCCTTCCAGGGCGAGCAGGTCGCCGAGCGTATACGATTGTTCGCATACGGTGCAGAAGTTCCGGTGAACCGAGCCGTGCAGCTCGAGTACGTTGCGGCTGCCCGCCAGCTGGTGCAGTCCGTCGATATTTTGCGTAATGAGCGCCTTCAGCTTGCCTGCCGCTTCCAGATCGGCAAGTGCTTTGTGACCGTCGTTAGGCAGGGCGGCCCTGTGGATCATCTTCTCCTTGTAAAACCGGTAAAACTCAGACGGATACCGGTCGAAAAAATCCCGGCTCAGCATCACCTCCGGCGGATGCGACGTTCCGTGCGCCGTACGGAACAATCCGGTGGACGAGCGAAAATCCGGAATGCCGCTCTCCGTCGACGTTCCCGCCCCTCCGAAAAACACGATGCTGCGGCTGTCCCGCACGAGTTCCCGAAGTGCTCTGTTGTCCATGCTTACTCCTCCTTTGTCCCGATTCGCAACTTGTCCGCCAGCAGCTCGTAAGAGCGGATTCTCGCTTCATAAGTCGGCGCCAGCGTAACGATCATGAACTCATCCGTCCCGTAAAGTTCGCTCAGCTCGCTTAGCTTCGCCGCTACGCCCTCCGGCGATCCGACGAGCGCCCGTCCCGGGAACGGCTGCTGCACAGCCGGGCCGCCGCCGGACTTGCCAAACAGCTGCTCCAACCCCTGTTCCGCATACGCTGCGGCTTTCTCCTCCGTCTCCGCGCAGACGACCCGAACCGCTACGATAACTTTCGGCTCCGTATCCCGCCCGGACGCACGATAATCTTCGCGGTACCTTTGTACGATCGCCGCACCGTCCTGGTCGCTCATAAAATGACCGAATACATATCCCGCACCGAACCTGGAAGCGAACTGCGCGCTTTTCTCGTTAGTGCCCAGCAGCCACAGCTCGGGCGGTACTGGAGGAAGCGGCTGTGCCGATACTTTCTCGCCTTCGATCCGGTAATCGTCCGCCAGCAGCGCAGTGAGCGCTTCAAGCGATTCGGGCATGCGGCGGACCCCTTCGAGGAAGTTGTCGCCAAGCGCCAGTGAGACGTGAGCCGAGCCGCCCGGCGCGCGTCCGATCCCCAGATCGATCCGTCCCGGATACAGCGACGCCAGCATATGGAACGATTCCGCCACCTTGTAAGGCTTGTAATAAGGCAACAGCACGGCGCCCGAGCCGAGCCGGATACGTTCCGTCCTTGCCCCGACATGGGCCAGCAGCACCTCCGGACTTGACGAGACGACCGACTGCATATCGTGATGCTCGGCCAGCCAGTAGCGGGCATAACCGAGCTTCTCCGCCGCCTGCGCAAGCTTGACGGCCTCGCCAAGCGCCGCTGCCGCATCCTCCGTTCCGATCAGTGGAACGAGATCCAATACGCTTAACCGAATACGTGACATGAGCACTCCCCTTTGCTACCCATCATTATAGCCTACTCGACAAACGAACGGAACACGGTTCCGGCAGGCTGCTTCTGTCGGGGATAGACCGGGGCGCCCTCCTCTGACCCGGCATGGCAAAAAGGCCCGGCGCTGCTGCGCGGACCTCTCTCCTTCTTTCACATGGCGGTTCATGCTGCCGCTACCGGTTCCGCCAGCGGCGCAAATCGGGCAAGTCGAAGTAGCGCAGCATTCCCGGCAAAATTGTGCTTAATAAATCGAACGGATCGTAATGACGCGACCGGACCCATGAGGCAACGCTCTCCGGGCCGTTCTCGATATGGAGCCCGCTTATTCGCTCGTCGAGTGCGGCGGCAAGCTCCGCATACAACGCATAACGTCCCTCAGCGTACAGTTCCACACGTTCCGCCGCCGCATCCGGCAGTTGCTCCGCCAAATCCAGCGCCCGAATGACGTCATAGGCGCGGACGGCGACCAGACTGTCGTCCAGCCAGAACAAGTCGGCGGTCAGCTTATGCAGCGTGCCGAACCTGTTCCAGATGGAGTACGGGCTGATCGGGCTTGGCGCGCAGATCCCGTCGCCGGACACGTCCAGGACGAAGGCGATGTTCCCCTTCGCGCATGTCATCTTAATCCAGGACAGCTTCTCGCTGGCGACGGTCGTCCCCCGCTCCCACAATCCGATCGATACAGGCAGCGGCTTGCCGTCGAACCGCTCGTCCCGGAACGCTACCCCATGATTGAACAAGCCTTCCTGGCTCCACCACAAATAGCTTTCCGGAGCCAAGCTCTCCACATTGTTCAGCTTCAGGAAGCGGGGATTCAGCTCACATCGCTCGCGTCCTCCGTATATACGTTCCTTCAACCATCCGAGCGCCTCGCTTTTCAGCGTCTCCTCGGAAAGCGCTGCCCGCCGGCGTTCCAGCTCGTCCAGCCGCGCTCCGTTTTCTTCATATACGGCGCGGGCATCGGCGTAGTCTCCGCGGACTTGACCGGATTTCGTGCAGTCCAGCTCCGCTTGGCCCAGCAGTTCAATCCGGATCTCCTTGCGGGTGTCTCTTCCGGGCACGGACAGATGGTTGGCGAAAAACTCAGCCGCCGCATCGGCGAGCGGACGCGTATACGCATGGGTAGACCGGTCCTCGGCGATACCCGGACTGTGGCTCGCGCCATACATCTCCCAAAAACGTTTCGTGCGGGCGACCGTACGCCGGGTTCCTTCGATCGGGAAAAAGTCGGAAGTAACCGCAAGTACCAGCACCGGACGCGGCGCCATCGCGAGCAGCAGATCCTCATGATCGAACCCGAGCTTGCTCATTCCGCGCCATACTTGCTCCGCGTCCTGCGCCTGGCCGGAGTACAAATAACTGGAACGGTTCATAATAAACGTTCCTGGAGCCGCCGCCGCGATCCGCGGCTCGCACAACATGACGAGACTCGTCTGCAGTCCCCCGCCGGAATTGCCTGTCACCCCGATCCGGGCCGGATCGACCTCGGGCCGGGTACACAGATAATCGACGGCACGGATCGCGTCGTGGATAAAATAACGGGCAAGTCCGTCTCCGAGCGGAATGCTCTGGCTTCCGGCATATTCGTGATCGCTTGTGCCGGGCCGGATCTCCGCTTTGCCGGTTGTCGGATCATAATAGCTCAACCGCTCGCCTTGACCGATCGGGTCGATCGCGAAAACGATCAAGCCTTCGGCGACCAGTCGCTGGCATACGGTCTGGTAAGTATCGTACTGCTTTCCGTTGTCGGAATGTCCGCACAGGAATAACACGGCGGCCGACGGACCGCTCAGACCGTCCGGGATATACATATTCGATGTCACATACGTGGACGGCCTGGACTGAAAGATGATTTTCTCGATCCGGTAGCCGTCCCGGTTTACCGTGCCGGTGATGACCGGGCTGAGCGGATGATCGGATGACGGCAGCCCGCCGGCCGACTCCAGCCATTTCTCCCGCATGAACGTGCGCCTTGCTTCCAGCTCCTGGGTAGTACGGATCTCGTCGCGCGCCCGGTCGCCGGCCTTGAACGCCGCTTCGGAGCGATCGTAAACCCACTGTCTCAACTGATCTTTGACATTGTAGATGCTCAGCCCGTACTTCTGCAGATCCTCGATAGACGCCATACTCGGTTATCCCCTCTCTCCCCCGCACATCCTTTAAACGAAACGTGCTCGGTTACACTCGGTTTGTAACGAATCAAAGGCTACCAGCCTTGTATAGTAATCGATTTCCTAAGTTAGTCAACCTCATTATAGTGGGCGGTTTCCATTCAGTCAACGAATGATTTTCAAGCTCAACAGAGGTTTTTGTAAAGGCAGCTGCAAACTTTCGTTCCGTTATAAGAATCTACATGGACTTGGTGAAAAAGGTTCGATACAGCCGGATAACGGCCGCTGAGTCCGCTTGCTCGGCGATACAGGTCGTATTGTCATCAGCAAGGTCATCCAGGTCCCTGTTGTCAGCCATGCAACCTCTCCTCCCCGCTTCCAGGATGAAACCTGCGCGTACGAAGAACGGTCACCGGCAGGAGCCGCTGCGCTGCGTCGGCAGCAAGGATAGTCGGTTTGTTTGAGCGCTA
The DNA here is from genome assembly GCF_014705615.1 of Paenibacillus oceani. Taxonomy (GTDB): domain Bacteria; phylum Bacillota; class Bacilli; order Paenibacillales; family NBRC-103111; genus Paenibacillus_AB; species Paenibacillus_AB oceani. The sequence goes on along the minus strand of NZ_JACXJA010000008.1, from coordinate 88,280 downwards.
TGGATTGAACTGATGAATTCTCTTGAAGTACGACCCGGAGTTGCCGCTATTGAAATCATGTTGTCTTCTGTCGGCGGAATGGCTAACGAACCTAGGCATCGTTATTAGAGCTGAATCCGGACGTTTGCATTTGTAACGAACTCTTGTATTGTTATTTCCGCAAATCGGATCGTTTTTTTCCACTTTTGGCCCGGTATCGTTGCACGGATTCGTTAGCCTGGCTAAAGAGCGTTTTTCAGCCCATAAGCACGTCACGATTCGATAGCCGTCGAACCCACTGGATCGGTACGGGGCCACGGAACCAAAAAACTCCCCTGAACGGTGATCGGGGAGTAGTCTTGAGCTAAGCTTTCTATTTCGACAAATCGAAGTCGATGCCGGTCTTCCGGAGCACCGAGCGGAACAACGTCGGAAGCGGCGCCGTAAATGTCCGGCCGTCCGCTAGGACGATCTTCCAGGCATGCAGCAATTGATGGCGGACATCCTCGAACGGCTTGCCGCCGTACTTGACGTCTCCGAGCAGCGGATGGCCGATACTTTGCATATGCGTCCGGATCTGGTGCGTCCGGCCGCTGATCAGCTCGACTTCGATCAACGTATACCCTCTGCCGGCTTGGATCGGCTTGTAGCGCGTAACCGCGTCTTTCTCCTCCTGCTCCCGGCCGCTGCCGGCGGCAGCCGCTCCGTCCTTCACGACCCTCGTCCGGTTGCCCCGCTCGTCCCGGATCAGCCGGGCGTCCACCGTACCGCCTTCAGCAACCGTTCCTTCAACGACCGTCATATACAATTTGTCCAGTTCCCGCTTGCGGATCAAATCGTTCAACTGGTGCAGCATCCCCGCCGTCTTGCCGACCAGCACGAGTCCGCTCGTATTGCGGTCCAGCCGGTTCGCCGTCGCGGGGAGGAACATCCGGCTGTCCAGCTCCTCCTTTTTGTGCAGGTAAGCGTGAACGCGGGTGATCAACGTATCCTTTTGTTCCGTCTGATCGGGGTGAGTGAGCAGTCCTGCCGGCTTGTTCACGACCAGCAGCTCCGCATCCTCGTAGACAACGTCGATCTTCGAGATGACGCCGGCGAATTTCACTTTTTTATCGACCGCTCCGATCGCGGCCTCCTTGAACGTTTCCTCCTCGATCCATATCGTCAGCTCGTCGCCGGCCGTCAGCTCGTATGTATCTTTTTTCCGTTTGCCGTTTACTTTCACTTTGCCCTGATCGATCATCTTATAGATCTGGCCGAGCGGATAGTTGGGCATCAAGGATCTTATATATCGGTGCAGCCGTTTGCCGCTTTCGGATGGGGTCACGATGCGGGTAATCATAATTTTCTACACTCCCGGTCCGGAGCGCGCTCCGGTTCATATTCGCCAATAGCTTCTCCATCTTACCATGATTGTCTGCAAACCGGGAATGCCATCGGTTTACACTTTGAATTTGCGGATCGTCACGTTCAACTCGGCGGCCATCTCTTGTAGCGACCCGGTCGATCGCTTCAACTGCTCGATCGAAGACTGCTGCGTCTCCGAGTAGTCGGCGGCGCTGCGGTAATGCTTGGCCGCCTCCTGGGAGATAACGGCCATCTCGTCGATCGCCGCGCTTACCTGCTCCGAGCCTGCGGCGATTTCTTCAGAGACCGCGGACACGTCCTGCACCTGCGCGGCTACGCGCTCCACTTCACTCAGGATAGCGCGGAAAGCGACGTCCGCCTGCCGGACGGCTTCCAGCCCGTCCAGCACTTCCTTGGAGCCGGCACGGATCGACCCCGCTACGCGGCTCGTCTCTTCGGCTATCGTATCCACCAGCTGCGAAATGTGGCGGGAAGACTCTTCGGCTTGCGACGCCAGCTTGCGAACCTGATCTGCTACGACGGCGAACCCTCTGCCGTGCTCTCCCGCCCGGGCCGCCTCGATCGCGGCGTTCAGCGCAAGCAGGTTCGTTTGCGAGGAAATATCCGCGATCGCCACCACGATCTGTCCGATCTCAGCCGTTCGCTGCTCCAGCCGCTTCATATCCTCGACGTTTGATTCGCTGGTTTCGGCAATAAACGTCATTTGTTCCATGGCGCGTTCCGCACGGGTATTGCCGAGTCTGGCCTGATCGGCCGCGATAAGCGACGCTTCCGCCGCTACGGAACTCGATTCCGCAATTCGCTGTACCCCGTCGCTGACCTCTTCCACCGATTTGGCCGTTTCCGCTGACCGCTGCACCTGCACACTGGCCCCCGACGCGACTTCGCGGATGCTTTGCGTCATTCGTCTTCCCGATTCGCTCGTCCGCTCGGTATGATCGTTCAACTGAACCGTCGCTTCGTTGAGACGGACCGCGTTATCCCTGATCGAGCGGATCATCGCGGACAATTCGCCGACCATCTGCTGGAACGCCCGCGAGAGGACTCCGATCTCGTCGCTTCGCGACGTCTCGACGCGTACGGTCAAATCTCCGGCCTGCACCAGCCTCGAAGCAGCGGTCAGCCGTTTGAGCGGACCGAGCAGAATCCGGGCCAGCAGCCAGGTCGCCAATACCGCCGCAAGTAAAATAACCCCGGTTACCCACACCATATACCGGCTGTTTTCCTGCAGCCGCTCGTACACCGCTGTCGCGTCAAAGTCCGCCCCTACGACGCCGAGCATGTCCCCCGTCGCCGGATCGATAATAGGCACGTAAGCGGTAACGGTCGCTCCATACGAATCGTCGTTGGTTAGCTCACCGACTTGCTCCTGCTTCTCCGTGAACGCCCGAGCGAGCTCCGCATACGGCTCCTTCTCCACTTGACCGAATTCGGACACGTCCTCCTTGGCATCAAGCGGCGCTCCGTCGACGGCATAGACGTATTCCATTTGCCCGTTCTGCTCCCGGACGGTCATCGTATACAAATATTTCAAGCCGTTCGTTTCTTTCATGTCGTTCAGCAGCAGCCGGAGCTGCTTGTACGCATCGGAGTCAGCCCGCATGGCGCGGAATGCGGCGGTATCGATTTTGCCCGCAGCCTGCGCGGCGATGGTCTTGGCCTGGTCGCCGAGCGATTTCTTGATCAGCTCCGCTGACGACGTGTACACGGTATAACTCAGCACACTGCCTGCAATCAGCATTAAAACAGAGAAAAACAGCACGATGCGAGTCTGTAAACTTTTCAACCCGTAACCCTCCCGACCGGTATCCAAATCCCTAGTGGCAATTAGTCCCATTGTACTATAACCGGCGGAGCTTTTCGACAAAATCCAATCCGTTTTGTTCATTTGATGGGCAATAAGCAGGTTGTCCGGGCATATACGACAAAAAAGCCCCGGGCATCCAGGGCTGTCATCGCTTTATCCAAGCGAGGCTTTCTTGCGGCAAATATGCGGTCAACGGGCGTCGTCCATCTTCCGACCGACAGCGGCGAAATGTCCGGGCAGCACGTCGACCGTCGGCTCCAGCCGGTCCAGTTCGTCGACTCGCAACAGCCGGAAGCCTGCTTGCATAAAATCGTTGATATACACCGACAAAGGCCGATGATAGGCGCCCAACGTCGATCGGATCGTCCCGCGGCCCTGCGACTTCCAGAACTGTTCGCGGTACTCCGATACCTTGCGCCCTCCGTCCCCGATCGGATGGCTGAACGGCGACTGGAAGCACGGGTGCATGATCACCCATATCAGATAACCGCCCGGCTTCAAGATCCGCCAAGCGGCCGAGAAGACTGCACGGTGATCGGGCACGTCCATCAGCATCACGCTCGAAACGGCGAAATCGAACGATTCATCCTGGATGCTGCTCAAGCTCATCGCATCGTCCCGCACCCAGGCAATCTGTCCGGAAGCGTCTTCGGCTGCGGCATATGCCAACTGTTCAGCGCTTAAATCGACACCGGTGACGTTCGCTCCCATGCCGGCCAATCGGATGCTAAGCTGTCCCTGGCCGCAGCCGATGTCGCAAATGGACTTGCCGGCCAAATCCCCGAGCCATCCGAGCTGCTCCTCCATATAGCGGAAAGCGGGCTCCGGGCCGCCGGCTCCGCCTTTATTCAAAATTTCCCGGTACTGCATCGCAAACCCGTCATATTGTGCCATCCGAACAACCTCCGTCCGCCGAAGATGTGCATTTATTTAATGACATTAATATCATGAATAATTAATCACATTAAGTAATGTGCGTAGTTCAGCTTATTATCCCTTGCATCCTTCTGCTCTCTCTCATTGTTTTATTCCAGCTTACTTTAGTCCGGCGGCCATAGATTCCACCTGCTCCAGTCCGACTCGTATCAACGGGTTCGTACCGTCCTTAACGCTTTGCAGCAAAGCCTCGGCCTCCCGGCAGGTTTCTTCGTAGTCCTCCTCCGATATCACTCCTTCCTCCAACGCAGCGTCCAGATCGTCCTGATCGATCAGATCGGGCTCGTAGGGGGAAAAACAGACGACATCCAAATACATATCGTCCCAATAAGGGATTCCGTCCGGGGATAGTCCGACTTCCCTGGCAACATCGTAATACCACTGCCTCACCTGCAGCTTGCGGTCGAGCATGATCGTGAGCGTATGGCGCCCGCCGTCCGGAAACAACTGCATCCATACGTACCCGTCGCCGGCCACGCAGCGGCGGACTCCCTGCACCTCCACCTCCAGGGGCTGCTTCACCCGGTCCAGCCACAGCCAGGTTATATACCCGTGAAACCCGGCATGATCCAGCCGCTGTTGCTCGTATCTTTTGCTTAGAATCCGCGGCCAGTCGGCACGGTTCGCATATTTCCTTTTCATCGTTGCAGCGGCCGCCTTTCCGCGAAATTATCGCAGCACATATTTGACGATTGCTTTGTATACCCCTTCATCCTGGTTGGAAGCCGTCTCGGCGTCCGCTCTCTGTTTGAGCTGCCAAGGGGCGTTCCCCATCGCGATGCCCAATCCGGCATACTGAATCATACTCAGATCGTTATATTGATCCCCGATCGCCGCTACCTCCCGCCGGCCGATCCCCATCGACCGGGCCAACCGCGCCAGCGCCTCGCCCTTGTTTGCGTTCGGATGCATGATGTCCATCGTATAATCTTTCACCGTTTTTCTTAAGGCTGTCCCAATCGATTGCCATCCGCCTATTCTGCGATCGTCCTCCACTTTTAATTTTACTACCGGCTCGCGCTCCGCCAGAACATCTTCCCGGATCGAATAGTCCCTAAGATTTTCGTTGTACGGCCGCTCCACGACCATATCGAATGCCGTATACACTCGAAAAGGAATCTCGCGCCCGCGACAATAGTGAATGAAAGGGGCGACGGCTTCCACCGGAAACGACATCCGGTCCAGTACGGTTCTGCTCCCAATCTCCGACGTGACCGCGCCGTTATGGGTAATAACCGGTCCTTCCAGGCCGAGCTGCCGGATAATGTCGGAGCTTTGCCGCAAACTGCGGCCTGTACACAATACGACTTGAATGCCTGCCGCTACCGCCTCCTTCACACCTTCCAGCGTCTTGGCGGTTATCCTTTTGTCCAATGTTAACAACGTGCCGTCAATATCCAAAGCAAGCAGCCTGTATACAACGTCCACCTCCCGCCTCCGGATCAGCATATCCGGACATGCATCCGTGACGAAATCTATTCTGTACAGGAACAAAAGGCTTCATTAAGAGCCGCGTGGCATCTCCTCATACGTATCATACGCGGCTGGCAGCGGCTCCGCGTTCATCTTACTTCTCGGCCATCTCCCCAATCGCCGTGAGCAGCCTGCCGACAAATGAAGGCTTCCCCCACAGGACAAACCGGCTTTTCTTCTCTTCCTCCAAATAAAAATATTGGAACTTCGCCTTGCCTCGGGCCGGATTGTCTTCGTTCATGAACACGATCAATTGCTGCGCGATCCGCGCCGCTTCGTCCTGTCGAATGCTGCAATCGATGACCGAGCAAACCTGGTATTTCTCCCCCTCCCCCGGTTGATGTTCGCTGAGAAACGATTCAATATCCCGTTTCGCCGACTCGTGAATCACTTTCACCGCCTGCCCTGTGAACATCTCAAGCTCCTCCTCCCGGATTCTCCATTCGCCGCCAACCTTGCCTGCGGACAGCTTGCCTTCCCGGATATATCTGCGAATCGTTCTAGGATGCATATCCAATAACTTGGCAACTTCCTCTACGGTGTACACCCGCACCACTCCCACTTATTCCCATCTGACCTTCTCAGTATAAGGGAATCTCGAGTTACAAGTCAAGATATAATGTAATTATAGGTAATAATATGTATCAATTTGGACATTAGAAACCATCCTATTCATTTTCGTTTTGCTTTCTCTTTGATTTATCGTAAAATAAATCGTATTGAAAAATAGAGATGAGACGCGGTGGTGTTGCAAGTGAGAGAATCGGGTCGGCGGTCGAGACAACCGGCGCCAGGCGGCGGCCGGAGCGGCCGGCAAAAGCCGGGGTCCAAAAAAGCGAATCCCTATGACAAATCCAGCTCGGCTGCCAAAAACAGCCGTTCCCATAAACAGCTTCCTGCGGGGAAAACGAATCAACGTCACGAGAACCCGCAAGCCCAGGCGAGAACAAACCGGCGCGACGTCCCCGCCGCGTTAACCAGGCCGGGACCAAGCGGCAAACCGGCCCCGAAACAAACGGTCAGTCTGAAATCGGGCCGCCGCAAAGGTGAATGGATGGAGTTTAAGCTCCCGGATTCGCTGGCGTCCGCTCCGCTTGGGGTCATTTTGAAATCGTTCCCGATCCCTGCCAAGGTAGCCGGCCGATTAACCGCTACGAACAGCATTATTAAGCAGGGTCAGCTGCTTCGGATCAAGCTGTTCCCCAGCGAATCTCCCGGTTTTCCCGGCGACTGGGTCAACTTGAACATTTTGTACGAGGACGACTTTACGCTGGTCGTGAACAAGCCGGCCGGCGTCGAAGTGCACCCGAGCACACAGGGACAACGCGGAACACTCGCCCATGCGGTAGCCGCCTACTATGAAGCATCCGGGCAAAAATGCCGTGTGAGGCATATCCACCGGTTGGACAAAGAAACGACCGGTCCTGTCCTCTATGCCAAAAACGAGCTGGCTCATTACGAGTTCGATAAGGCGATGCGCGAGAAAACCATTGAACGAATCTATATGGCGGTGGCCGAAGGCGCCTTCGAGCAGCGGAAAGGGAAAATCGATAAACCGATCGGCCAGGACCGCCATCATTCCACACGCAGACGTGTCAGCGAAACGGGCGATCCGGCCGTGACGTTGTACGAGGTCGTCGAATATTTCGCGGGCCATACGCTTGTCCGTCTCAGGCTGGAGACGGGACGCACCCATCAGATACGCGTTCATTTATCGTCGATCCACCACCCGCTGGCCGGGGACGGCATGTATGGCGGAACGCGCCGGTACATTCATCGGCAGGCGCTGCACGGCGAGAGACTGATCTGGGTTCATCCTTGGACAGGCGAACGGATGGAAGTGCGTGCGCCTTTGCCGGAAGATATGAGCAAGCTGCTGGACGACCTGCGCAATGCCGACTCCGAGTAAGCATCCCGGCAATCTCATGGTTTACCCGATCGGCGCAGCGTGTCCCTAGTATTCCGGATGCAATTAAATTGCCTCCGCAATATCCGTATGACGACCAAAAAACGGCGCGGGATCGGCGCCGTTTTTCGTGTATCTCCAGTCTTCTCAAATTCTTCTAAACCCGCTTGGTAGTCTGCCCGTTCTGCGAATCTCCCGAATCTGGGCCAAAGTAAGGCGGACGTTCGAAGAAATAAGAGAATTCGCATCGTTGCCTGCAATGATATCGTCCAGATCCGCAATACTGCGATTGCCTCGGAATACGCGAAACGCGCCTTGGAAATTACGGCGCGAGAATAAGACCAGAGTCGCGTTGAAGCTTGTAGAGAAAAAACGAAGGCTCTCCACATCAAACCGGCCGTCGAGATTCCGGATTCCCAAGTTGCCGCGCAGCACGCGAACCCGTCCTCTGAAGTTCTCGTCGGAATAGAGCGACAGCCTAGGGAATGTTTGCAAGATTACAGCTTTGTTCATTCTCTCTATCACCTCCTCTGCATTCAATATATGAGAGAAGGGTAGAGTTGCTTGGACTTGCATCCACGTCTCAAACCTATTTCTATTAGCTGTGATCGCTATGGGAAATACACTCGCCATTTCCCGGGTAAGCGCAAAAGTCGATAAAAGCTACTACCAGTTGACAGCTTCGGCTCTATTTTCGACCCGCCCGTGTCGATACCAAAGGTGTGCCTTCAACCACTCGCTTTCGATTGACGGCCGATGACGGGAACGCCTGATCCCATTCGAAGATGGAGACCGGCTGCACATGCCGGTTCTCGTGCACGCCGTTGCTCACGATAGTGTCCCTATCAACTACAAAGCACGAAATGCCGCCGTAAACGCCTCCGCCATCCGCTTGTCGATTCCGGGGCGGAACTGTCCTTTCAATCCGTATTCAACGACAGATCCTTCCGCCTCATAGCCGCCCTCCACGATTATTTGGTCGTCGGGTATATAGGCGGTCGCATCCGCATACCCCCAGAACAGAAGCGTGACACCCGGGAACAGCCGCTCCAGCTTCCGCTTCACTTCGTAACACGGTTCTCCGCCCATATAGGCGATGTAGAGATCGGCACTTAACCGGATAAGCCCGGCGGGCAAGTTGACATAGTCCGGCATGTGATCATAATGGTTTAGTACTCGATTCGCCATACCGACCAACCCCGGCCGCGAAGCTGGGTCACTTGCGATTGCAGCAAAATGGCTTTTTGGATACGGATCTATTTCTAGGTGAACCTTGAATTGGCAGGCCGCCACATCCGGTTGTACTTGAACCATCGCCTTCGGATTGGTCAAAAGCAGCTTGATCGCTTGAACGATCGAAATCGCCATTTCATTCATTTCGTCATAGGTGCAGGTGATGAACATGCCTTTGTATGCCGTCGCCTTCGGTCGGCTGTTTCCGCCCGCCCCCTGGAAGAAAATGCCCATCGCCCCGAAATACTCGGCTTCGAGGAGGTGACAAATCCGGCCAGGATAGTCTCCCGAAAGGTACAACGTATCTCGGACCGTGACGGGATGGCAGGCGTAATTGAATAAAACGACTTTGGTCCGTCCATCTAAATCCAACACCCTCAGCACATGCAAGCGATCATCTTTAGCCCCTTCCGGGTTTGGCAAGTTCTGTAATTCTCCGTCTACCGACAGCCTGCGATTGATATTCCAGTCCCCGTTCACTCCTCCAGCCTGCAGCGTCCCTTCAAATGTATTAACCATCGCCCTGGACACACAGCTTTTTATTCGTTCTAGCAGGAATCGCTCATAGCTAGGCGAATGCTGACTTGCATCGTCATAGCCCACCATTGCGGGACCGCCATGCGTATGACTGTAAGTCAGGAAGAAATGGTCTGCTGGGATTTGAAAGGCGGTTTCACTCCACTTCTGCAGTTCCTCGGTCAGGGCAAAATCGTGGAATAACAGATCGAGCGATACGAATATCAGCTTCGTTTCACCATCTTGCACAAGTAAAGTCCGTACGTACAGATCGTCATGAATCCCCTGAAACGGTTTATTGAAAAAGGAGCCGTATCCCCCCATGTACGTGGGTAAATCCGGGGTTATCAAATCTTTTGCAACTCCAAAACGCATCATTCTCCCCCGCCTTCGTCTTACTTATGATGGACGGGTTGGCCCGGGATTCGATCCGGCCAGTTCGCGACGCAAATGTACTCGAAATCCTCTTCGGAGATGCAGGTCGCTTGGTGCTCTGTATCGCGCGGGATGTAGACGACGTCCCCGAATTCGACCTCATAAACGGTTTGGTTCAGTCTGAGACTCGCTCGACCACCCATGATGATGTAGACTTCCTCTTCATCGTCGTGATTGCCGACTGTTGTGCTCTGGCCCTTGGAGAGCCTCACATAGTTACTAGAGATCGTCTCTGCTTCGTGCTCTTCCAGGAACGTGACGCCCTCCCCTTTAAAGCCGGGAAGTTGGGAAAGTTTTTTGACGAATGGTTGTGCCATAGCTTGTTTCCTCCGTTTGTAGTAATATTTTTTTAGCTGCACCCCGAGTATAGCTTGAAGGGCGGGAAGGCAGTAGCCGACCAAGCGCCATCTTTTGCAGAAACATGTCACAATCGTGCTATTTCAACTTACATGGGAGAGTGGGGGGAGGTTATGGAATTCATCGCAGCTACGAATTTTATAATCCAGACCCGGATCGGGAGCTTGATGTTCGCCATACATATGGATGGAACGTTCCTATCTGACGGCTCGCCCGCGATGCAGAACCAGCACAATCATGCCATGAGTGAACTGCACTTCGTTGAATCGGGTTCCGGGCTGTTAACGTTGAGCGGACAGGAGGAGGAGGAAGCGCTTATCCCTCATACGGCCTACCTGATTCCGTCCGGCCTGTACCACGCCTTCCAGTCGGATCGCTTCGCACCGTTGCGCAAATACACGTTCCGTTTCGAATATGTCGAAGTGGATGAGCACTCCAAGGGCCCGCCTGAAGAGGCTGAGACGATGAAGGCAGCTCTCCTTTCCAAGGAATTCCGTCGTATCCCGAATCAAGAGCGCCTGCTCCCATTGTTTCAACGGATCACCCGTGAATTGCAAGAGCGCCGTCTCGATTACTACACCATCGTGCAGGCCCGCTTCAGCGAGATCCTGGTCGAGCTTATGCGTGCCTTAACCAGCTTCAGTGCTGCAACCGTTCCGGTTCCTTTCCCAAGTATTAACGATACGCGCTGCCAGCTAATCGACGATTACTTCGACCATTATTCCTCTCATTTGACGCTTGAACATTTATCCAGCCTGCTTCATCTCAGCACTCGTCAAACGAACCGAGTCCTGCAACGGATGTACAAGAAAACCTTTAGTGAGAAATTAGCGGACATTCGGATCGAGGCGGCGCGTAAGCAACTCGCGCATACCAAACTCCCTGTCGCCCTCATCGCAGAACAACTTGGGTTCGCCTCATCCTCATTCTTTTGCAAAACGTTCAAAAAACGGACCGGGACGACTCCGCAGGCCTACCGGAAAATGAATGCAAGGTTAAAGTGACGGAATCTTTAACCTTCAATCTTCAACCTTCATACCTCACAGTGAAAGCGCCAACAAAAAACATGATACTTTTCCACACAAATAGCGGCACTCTGCAAGTGCCGCTTCGTCGTCATCTTATCTTCTCCGAGTTATCGGGCCGCCGTATCGATCCACACCGTCTTTTCTTGAAACGGCCGTCGCGACTTGGCGGGAGTCGGCATATCCGGATAGCCCAGATAGATCAGCGCGGTTAACTGCTCGTCTTCGTTCAAGCCGAACGCCCGGTTCATGATCGGATGGTACATCGGCTCGCCGGAACGCCAGATCGCGCCGAGACCGGCAGCATGGGCGGCAAGCAGCATATTTTGCACGGCAGCATGGACGGCGGCGAATTCTTCGCTCCGGTTCACTTGGGGTTCTTTGGAGGGCGAGGCGGCGACGGCTATGACGACAGGCGCCCGGAAAGCTTTGGCCCCCTGCTTCGCCCGCAGCTCGGCTTCATCCGCCGCATGACCCGGCTTCGCCGTTTCGACCGCGATATCGCCGTACGCTTTGGCCAGCACGTTCCGCCCTTCGCCTCTCATCACATAAAAACGCCAAGGCTCCGTCGAATGATGGCTCGGCGCCCAGTTGCCCGCTTCCAAGATTAGTTCGATCGTTTCCCGGCTGATCGCCTCGTCTTTGACCCTGCCAATCGATCTCCGGCTTTTTATCGCTTCATACAAATCCATACGTATCCCTCGTTTCCGGCCGATCGACCTTCTTTGCTTGCACAATCGGGGCAACCGCCCCGTACTAAAGTTTGTCTTTATTAAACGAAATTACAGGGATCTTCTCCCCCTCATTATAACCGTTACACCGGCTCAGCGCGAACGTGTAGCTCATCCCGCCGTCCGCCCGCTCGATCGCATGGCAGACATACTCCCGCTTCCCTCGGTCGACCTCGTCGGTCATTCCGTCCCGGGTGTTGTCGATCGTCCATCTGATTTCTTTTCCTTGTGAATGTACGTCATGAATCCAGTAACCTCCGTCCACGACCGGCGGGATCAAGAGAACATAACCCCCTTTTCCTTGCTGAAACCGGTCGGCGAAATCGTTAAACAACTCCAAATCATACCGGTCGAAATGGGTAAGTATAATCGGATGCCGTTCCTCCTTCAACTCGTCGGAAAGCTGCAAATTCAAATATATGGACGCCAGTGCAATCAAAGTTACCGCCAGGAAAGCAATCTTACCCGGCACGCTTTTATTCATGGCTTTCCCCCTCCGGTTCACAATGCCCGCCCTCGCCTGGAATCCCGCACCGGCAAGCTACCCCAGTCTGGACAGCTCGGCAATCCGGATATAACCGGCCCCGTCATAAAGCTCGTCGCTTTCGTATCGTTCGAGCTGATACGGAGTATCCTCCAGCTCGCTTCGCAGCTGCTCCGAAGTAAACCATCGAACGTACCCTTCCCCTAGCGGGAAGGTGTCGCCTCGCTCCAGGATGGAGAACGCCGCTGCCGGACTCTGCTCAAAATATTCGTCTCTCGCTTCGTCCAGGCTATCGTCAGGCACAATATTTTGCGTAAGCAGCAGGAGTCAGGTTCATAACAGCGGTAACCGCGCACGGGATGTCAGGCCAGCGGAACGGTCCAGTCTGCCTCTCCGATCCAAGAACGCCCGATAAACTCTCTTCCCCTCAGCCGGACCTTATCTTCGAAAACTTGCACGTATAAACCTTGCGACACCTGCTCCCTGAACGGCCTGAACTCGGCGTTCAACACCCGTCCGACGGACGAATTCTGAAACCAGTGAAACGTCTCCTTTACGTAATGCTCCCTGCCGTTCTGGAAATCCTGGTGCGTGTGGCCGGAGAACACGAAAACCGGGGAATGTCGTTGCAAAATATCCCGGAATTCGTTCGCCCGGATCATAGAATGATTGCCTCCGTTGCGTCCGGCGGCGGGCAGCGGCTGATGAATCATAATAAAAACCGGCTTGTTGTCACTCCGCGCCGCCAGCCGCTCCCGAAGCCAAGCCAGCTGCTCGTCGGAATACCACGCGCCTTCCCCGACGTCCGGTTTTTCCTGAACGTAGGTTTCCTGGGACAGCAGCAGCAGCCGGTAACCGTTCACCACCGCTTCCGAATACGGCTTATCCAGACCGAACTGTTCCATGAACATTATACGTGACTGCCGATCGGACTTGCCATTCGGCATCGTTTCCTTGCTCCACGCTCCGTTGGCGTCGATCCAGATGTTGTAATAGTCATGATTGCCCATATTGGCGTATAACGGCGGGAGCTTGTACGGACTCATCACGTTCCGGTACTCCTTATAGTCGGTTTCGGTCGCCGATTCGGTAATATCGCCGGTCAGTACGATCGACTCGATCTTCGATTCGAAAGCTTTCATATCTTCAAGCGCGCGGCGCAAATTGTCGCTGGGATACGAAACGCCGCTATTGATATGCAAGTCGCTCAATATCATAAATGACAGCAGCGCACCGGACGGATCGTCCTCATTGCCCCATACGATACCTTGCTCTCCGAGCCGGGTGCGTCCGGCAGGTTCGCCTGAGTCCGGCTTGCCCTCGGGGTCCAGCCCGAATGTCCAAGCGCCTCCCGCAGCGGCGGCCGTCAGGAAGCCTGCTGCCAGCATCCTCCGGATAAATGTCCGTCTGTCCATAAGCCGCCTCCTTATCCAGCAACGTTCTCTGTAATTTGATTATAACCAGCCTACCGCCGAAGAGAAACAGCGATATCTGTTGGGAGAACATCGCCTCACTTATTAATGGCATTAAATGAATTCTTAAGCGGGGTCTATTCCAGACAGAGGAACGCTTCAACGGAAAGAAGCGGTATTTGGGGTTTGATCGGTCGCGGTTGACTTTAATAGGGCTCAGGCGAACTTTATTATGACGCACTATTCCCTTCCTCATTTCATCGGTTTGTGTTGATGGGAGAAGGGTCGCAGCAGCCGGATCGATCTGCTTCGTTTCCGGTTCCCTCTTCCCCCGCGGACTGCCGCCTGCTTATATCTGCGAGAAAACCCCGCATGCCTGTTGAGGCAGTACGGGGCTTCCAGTGTTACAGCTCGTCGTGGATCGGGTTCAAATTTTCGCTTCCGGACAAATGTACGATCATCTCGACCAGCAGCTCGATCTCTTGCTCGATGTCCCGCAAACTGGCTGTTTCCACAGGAGCGTGCATATAACGGAGCGGCAGCGAGACGAGCGCGATCGGAACGCCCCGGCCTGTCGTACGAATCATATCTGCGTCGGTCCCGGTTTTGCGAGGTGTCAGCTCGTATTGCAGCCGCATGCCCAACCGCTGCGCGCTAAGCTCGAGCAGCCGGTTGACTTTCCGGTTGATCGGCGCTCCCTTGGCAAGCACAGGCCCTCCGTCCAGCTCGATGATCTCATGCTTGGACGTCGCTCCCGGGTAATCGGTTGCGAACGTAACGTCGACCGCAATCGCCATCGTCGGAGCAACCCCGGCACCGGCGAAATACGCCCCTCCCATATTCGTCTCCTCGTTGACCGTGCTGGCCGCATACACGCCGACTTTCGCCCCCCGCCCGGCAACGCGTCTAAGCGTCTCTGCGGCGATAAACGCCCCGGTGCGGTTATCGAGTCCGCGCCCGCTCAGCCTGTCGTTAAGCAGCAGCTCCGGCTCCCGCTTGTACACGCACAGATCGCCCACCTGCACCAATCCGGCAACCTCCTCCTTGCTCGCCGCTCCGCAGTCGATGCACAAATCGGAGAATTCAAATTCTTCCTTCAGCCCGCCATGATGCTGGGCGTTCGCCCCGATTACCCCGGTAAGCCGGCCTCCGTAGCCCAATATATCCACCTTCATGCCGACCGCGAGCTTTGGGCTGATTCCTCCCAAGGCGTCGAAGTAAATAAACCCTTTCTCGTCAATCCGGCTGACGATCAGCCCGATCTCGTCGCAGTGTCCGGCGATCAGCACCTTGAACTCCGCCTCCGGGTTCAGAACGGCAATCGCATTGCCCGCCATATCTGTCCGGATTTCCTCCGCATACGGTCTTACGTAATCCATCCATTTCCGCTGTATGTCCCATTCCTGACCGGAGGGGGACGGAGTCGACAGCAAGTCCAGCAAAAACTGCTTGGCCTCAGCCTTCATACGGGAACCATCCTTTCTTCATTCGCTTGCAATTGATCCAATTTTAACAGAATCGGAAGGCTCCGTTCCACTGTACCGATCCGGCCGATCAATTTGTTCGGTCGCCTGCTGGATTCCACCACGCCGCATCTGGTAAGATATAGCTAAATGTGAAAACAAAAGGTCGTGAACAGCTTATGGGCGTCAGGTTCAATCGCGAATACCGCGATATCGTAAGGGATATGGGACATGCTCTCGGACAAATTGACAATTGCTACGAATCGTTTGCTATGGAGCGGGCGGACTGGGAGGAACTCGATCGCGAGGAGCAGATCGAATATATGTGTACGCTGGCCGACGATATTTTCTACGGGCTCGGGGCCGAGCCTACAATCGAGATCGGGGAAGGTAAAGTACAGTACGATTCCGTCAACCACGTGATCCGGATATGGACGGACGCGCAGGTCGTGCACTTGGTGAAACTCGTATAACCGCTACCGTTCGAACAAAGCCGGGAGACGCTCGTTGCGTGCTTCCGGTTTTGTTTTTTGCCCCCCAAACCATACGGAATCCGCCGAAGATAATCGGCACCGAGGGCGAGACCGTTCTCCGACGTCATGGGATCGCCGCTTTGCTCATACGATAATAAAAGAGTACGAACCGGCCCATGCCGAAAGGAGGCTGCTGTGAGCGAAATCCCCCGCCAATTTTGGAAAAACCTTCGTTCCCAAGCCGACCGGACGTTGGGCGATCAATTTTGGCAAGATATATCCGGACTGATTCCTACGCAGCAACCGCGCACGGACGTCTACCTGACGGCGGACCGGCTCTTCGTCATCGTCGAGCTTCCGGGCTGCAAGGCGGATGCCGTCAAATTGTCGTTTCACAAAAACTCGCTCCATATCCGGGGAGACCTTTCTTGTCCGTATCCGGTGGAGGAAGACGAGCTGATCGTAGCCGAACGGTTTTTCGGGCCGTTTCACCGCAAGGTCGAGCTTCCTCCCGGCATATCCGGAACCGGTATGAAAGCCCGTATACGCGACGGACTGCTGACCGTCGAATTTCTTCGGAAGCTCGAGACCGATTCTCCGGTCGATATCGCTATCGATCCGGCCGATCTTGCAGATTCAGACAGCGAGCCGAGCAACGATACTTCGGATTAAGGGAGGGGAAACCGAATGGTACGCATCCGATTCGAATCGATCCGGATCGACGAGTTGACCGACAGCTCGTCGGTTAATACCGGAATCAATGTCATTATCGGGAGAACGAGCCGGGAGGAAGTCAGCGAAAGTAGGGGCTCGTTTGACGGAACCCGCAATCAGGCGCATGGCGGCATACATATTCAGAAGAAACGTCCGCAGCGATCCTCATAACAGGACGATGGGAGGCTTGAGATCATGGCCGCTTCGTTGTTTTCCCCGAACTTCGTGATCGGGCATATCGAGATCGGCAGCGTGGAAGGCGCATCCTGCGTCAATATGGGCAATAACTTTCCGTCCCATTTTCAAAGCAACAAAAAGCATAACCAAGGATTCGGCGACGTAACCGGAAATAACAACAGGTTGTCCGGAATCCGCTCGACGCTGGACGACTCGGATTTTATGGACTGGTTGTCCGGCGAAGAAGCCCAGGAAATTCCCGAGCCGATTCGCCGCTGGTTTACCGATCTCGTGCGCGAATCGGCCGGGCAAGCCGACCTTGTCGCCAAATAAGGCTGAACCGCAGAAAGGTAATGCCGGCTTGGCTACAGCAATCCCGATTCTCTAAATACGGTCGGCGATCCGCAATCTGAGCAAAACGCCGCATCCTGGCGATTCACCTTCGAGCAGCCCTTGTGCAAAGGGCTTTTCTTTTTGGTGCAGCGATTCATCAAAGGTGCGCCGCAGCGGACGCAATACTTGTCGGCTTTCTCAGGCTGATGTCCGCATCGGACGCACGGGTCCCTCTCTTTCTCTTCCGCCATGTCCCCCGCCTCCGCTTCCGTGATCCGATTCAACATCCTCGGGATATCGTATGCAGAAGGCGGTCGCATGCGCGTCAGGAGCCGGAACAGACGAACCCAAATTTCGCTTTCGGAACGGAAACGTCATGCGTACAGGCTACTAACTCTATAAGAGTCTCTGGCACCTCCTATTTTCGGCATCTTGGGAGGAAAGTGATAAATAGAGGCGGTTTGTACCCCTTATTTCTGCCACCTGAAAGGGTCTGCGCCTTTTTTGCGGGATATTAGAGCTTCAAACCGCTCTTATGCCGCGTCCAAGCCGGTTTTCGGACCAAATAAAAGCTGCAAACCGCTCCTATTCGGGTCCTCCCTCCCTCCCCCCAGCTAGAAGCAGGACAGAGCCCCGTCCTCCAACAAAAACAAACTGCCGGGGGGATTCCGGCAGCTCGCGGATGGACCGTTCAGTTTCAGTTTCGTCCCCCCATCTCCAGCTGTTCGGTCAGCTGTCGCCCATAAACCGGACCGGAATCTCCCTGACGGGCGACTCCGACTCTTTCGGAAGCGTCACCTCCAAGATCTGTTCCTTGCAGATCGCCTTGGCCCCATCGAGCCTCACCGGCACGGGGAGCTTGATCGTTCTTGCCTCTCCTCCGGGCAACCCGGCCAGCCGGAGCTCGTAAGCTGTGCCGAACACCCGGACGTCCCGCGAAGCCGGGCCTCCGGACAGCTTCACTCTGACGATGACGGCGCGATGCGTCTCGAATACGTTGCAAGCG
Source organism: Paenibacillus oceani (assembly GCF_014705615.1). GTDB lineage: Bacteria > Bacillota > Bacilli > Paenibacillales > NBRC-103111 > Paenibacillus_AB > Paenibacillus_AB oceani. The sequence continues at coordinate 70,452 of NZ_JACXJA010000008.1, read as the reverse complement.
ACAGCCGTCTGCCTGGAAGGCGAGGCGGAGGGCTTGAAGTTCGCCGCTGCGGAGTCAGGCACCGCTTCCGCCAGGATCCCTTTCACGTACCGGTCGACCCAGGGAATCGTCCCGGATGCGCCGTTCCACGTTTCTTTCCACCCGCCTTCGCCGAAAAAACGGTTCTGGAAATCGTCCCAGTCAAACGGAGCGCGTCCGGGCGGAGCTTCCTCCTCGTTCGAACGGCGCATATTCATCCCCTCCTTCCGCTCTCAGCCGCCGCCTAGAGACCCTAACACGCTTTCGCCACCTGCTGCCCGCTTAAGATAACGTCCCGGTCGTCGATCGGCGTGTCGATCATATCGTTATCGTAAATCACATTGATGTTGCCCGTAATTTCATGATGATCGCCGGATATGCCCGTAATGCTGGCATTCGTTTTACTGTGGGAGCTCCACGCGTACTGCAGGTTCGTGCCGATAAACACGCCCGAGTTCGTTTCCATCGCATTCACGACGATCCGGTCGAACTGAACGAGAAACTTCGTATCGAGCATGGCCTTCGCCCGCCTCCTCCTTACGATTGAATGCTGCCCCCGCCTTCCTTCTCGAATCCGTCAAAAATAAGCGTATCGAGGAAATCGTTATCCGACAGCAGGTTCAAATTGCCCGAGAAATTGCCGCCGCCTCCGAAGCCGTTCGTAATCGAGCCTATCGACATTTGGTTTTTATTGTGCGAATCCCAGCCGGGGGCCGCATTTTCGCCGACGAAGATGGCGCCGTTCGTCTCTTGAGCATTCACATAGATCCCGTTAAAGATAATCGTTCCCGGCATGCCGTTCCCTCCATTCCGTCGTAATAAACCATATATATGACCGGCCTTTGTTGTCCTATTCGTGCTCGCGGCAAAGCGCAAGCATCGTTTCCAGGGTCAGCCCATATACTCTTAAAGACAAGTTGTCAAAATCCCGTACACAAAGGACAAAGGACAATGGCCATGTTCAAATGGTTTGCGCAGCGCGGTAAACCGGCGCCGGACCCCCGGGGAAGTGCGGATCATGAGCTGGCCCGGCTGGAACGACAAATCGAACGGCTTGAACAGACGGTCCGGTTGCTGGCCAACGAAACGAGAAAACAAAATATTGTCGTGCGCCAGCTGAACGTCCATCACCCCGTCGTGGAAAATGTAACGTTCCGACTCGACGCCCTGGATATCGAGGAACTGAGCGGTTCGCTGAATCTCGGCAACAACTTCGACGTCCAATTCGATCCGCAATCGTTGTTTCGGGGCAAAGAGGCGGGAAAGCAGACACCGCCGCAAACTCCCGATTCCGCGAACACCCCGGACGCTCCAAAAAAACGGGCCGGACGACCGGGCCGCGAAGACATCCCGGCGGGCGCAGACGGCTTCCGCCGAACGTCCTCGGGTTATTCGTACAAAGCTCCGCAGTGAGATTCGGCCCTATGCGGTCATTCGCCCAACCCGCGCTCCCTATTCCCGCGTAAGCTGTAGCTGACCACACATCCGGAGACTCCGGACGAAAGGAGCGGGCAGCGATTCCCCAATCAGCGATCATCTTTAAGGAAATCCGGGTGAATGAGATGGGACCGAACAGCGGCGTCTTTATCGGCAACAACCGGGCGCCGCTCTGGGGCTCGTTCAGCAAGCAGCAGACCGCCTTCAGCAGCGACAGCGGCAAAGCGACCGGGAACCGGACTTACTTCTGGGACCGCGACCGGGTCGACTTCGTCGCCATCGGTCCGTTCAAAACGCAAAAAAAGCGCACAAAGAAAAGCCGGACGATTCTCCGCAAAGGCGGGAACGTCCGGTCCAAGTCCGGCACTTCCAAATTATAGGTCATGATAACGGTTTCAAACAAATCCACCAGAACATTCTGCTTGACAAGGGCCGGATACACATCCGACCATTTCCAGTCTTCCGGCCATCTCCCGGCTTCATCAAACCGTCAGTTTACCTGCTTGCGCTCGGTTTTTTTGCTGTCTTCGATGTTCTCTTGCTCGGCGTCTGCGATCATCTGACGGCTGCCTTTGCGGAATTCCCGCATCGTATCCCCGATCGCGCGTCCCAATTGGGGAAGCTTCGATGGTCCGAACAGAAGCAATGCGATCAAGACGATAAGAACGATCCCTGTCCAACCAATATTGAATGGCATGCGATTCCCCTCCTTTCTCTTAACGATAACAGACAACCCGGTCCGGAGCAATCCCCGGCCGGGCTATTTTTACGATTTTTCGCGAATTTACTTCTACGCAATATTTACCAGCGATCCGCCCTCCCGGGCAGAGCGCGCTTCCGCTTCGGCGATCGCCAGCGACGCGAGCGTCTCCTCCGGCTTGGCTCTCACAATCGGCCGGTCATGCAGCACCGCATCGGCAAAATATTTAATTTCCCGGTAATAGCCGGGCTCGTCGGGAAACTGCGGCACAATTGCTTTTCCGTCCCCAGGATTGTCACGAAGCACGCGCTTCTCGTAGACGAGATTGCCGCGCTCGAAATTAACGCGGAACGACATCTCAAAGCCGAATTCGCCGGCCAGCGTCCGGTCGCTCTGCGAACTGACCACCTTCCGGTCGGGATAAACGTACTGGGTGGAAATAATATCGAACGAGCTGCCCGGCAGTACGTCGAGCGCCAACGTCGATACCGAATCCGGCTTGCCGAACAGCCAGTTCACCATATCGATATCGTGGATATGGAGGTCGTACAGCCCGCCGCCGCTCGTCTCCGTCCGCACCATCCAATCGTTGTGCGTCCATTGCGGCGGATTCCCGCCGCGGAAAAAATGAGCGGACAGCACTTTGCCGTAACGGCCGCTGTTTACCGTCTCCTTCAAGTATTCATACTCGGGCCAGAAGCGCAACACTTGGGCGACCATCAGCTTCTTGCCGCTCCGCTCCGCCGCTTCCAGCATCCGCCTTCCTTCCGCGGTACTCAGCGCCATCGGTTTCTCGCACAGCACGTGCAGTCCCCGCTCCATCGCTTGCACCGTCATATCCGCATGAAGGTAGCTCGGCATCGCGATGTCGACGATATCCAGTTCCTCCTCCTCGAGCATGCGGCTGTAGTCCGTGTAGTGGCGGCTGGCGGACAAAGCGAGGTTGCTCTCGTCGACCTGAATGTTGCCCCCTGCGAAAATGCCGCGAAACTTGTCCTCATCCGTATCGCAGATCGCCGTCACCCGGATCGGATAGCCTTCCTGCTCCAAGCGCCGGTAATTCGTCAGATGCGCCCGCCCCATAAATCCGAGGCCGACCAAGCCCACTTTCAACATACGTTTCTCTCCCCACATTAGATGATGACCCCGGATCAGACCGGGAACCGGACCGCGTTCGGCCTCGTCCATACGAGATGCTGAACGAATCCTTCCGCATACGTGCAGCCCGCCTGGATGCCCCTTGTCTTCCCAAGAGTCGTAACGAAATCGACGATATCGACGTTATCGTGTTCCTTCAGCCAGACGAGCTGGCTCTGGTGCTTGCGCAGCATCTCCAGCTTCGTCTCCATATGGCCGGTAACGTCGACGTAAAAGGTCGGTTCGAAGCCGAGACCGGATAAATTGTCCATGTAGTACAGCCCCGGAACTTTGTCCGCGGCCGGATGATTCGTCTTGAACCAGGGCAATGTAGCGAAAAACGTCGCATGAAACACAAGCTGGCTCACCGCGATATGATCGGGCATATAATCGTTCGGCGCGTGCGTAATGACGATATCAGGGCGCGCATACCGGACCAGATCGATGAAAATCATCCGGTTTTCCTGGCTTTCCGCAATCAGCTCGCCGTCCCCGAAGCCAAGCGACAATACTTCGCTGCCGATTACCGCTCCGGCTTCCTGCGCTTCCGCACGACGTATGACGGTCAGCTCCTCGGGCGGGATCGTATAATGTCCCTTGTCTCCTTTGCAGGCGTGGCAAATTACGATATGGTGGCCGTCTTCCTTCAGCTTGGAGAGCGTTCCGGCGCAGGAAATCTCGATATCGTCCGGATGCGCGCCTACTGCCAATATGTTCATTCGGTTTACTCCTCTCGTTCCTCAGACCGGCCTGTCAGCCGGATCAATTCAATTCCGGCACAAGCGGTCCTGCCAGATCGTTCAGGAAAAACAGCTTGCCCGGCAAAGTGGGCATATAACTCGACGGCACCCACGGGTCCGGTCCGTATTTCAACGTCGTCAGCAGCGACATGCCCTGCCACATCATCCCGCGCCCGAGCAGACCGTCTGCGCCGCCGATCGCATAGTCCGCCTGCAAAAACAAGCCCGGACCGATCGTATTGGCGTAACAAGGGACAAGCGTCGTGCGGCTCTTAAAGCTCGTGATCGCGTTCTGCTCGATCGTCAGCGGATGCAGCTTGGCGGCGATCCGGTGCGTATCGGCGCGCCACAACGACTCGGATTCGTACTCTTCGGCGAAGTGCGGCTCCCAGAACGCGATATGGAAGACGCGGCCGATCCCGTACACGACGGCGAGCTTGGCGCCTTCGCTTCTCAGCTTCTCGATCTTCTCCGCGTACAGCGGCAAGTTTTCCTTGGTTGCGAAGTTACGCTGGTTTTCCGGTACCGTAAGCTCGCCGAGCTGATGGTAGAAGCTGTTTTCCATCGCGTACTGGAACGCGCCAGGGTTCGTCGGAGGCAGCGTGTTGCCCTCCGCGTCGCTCCATTCGTCCATATTGAACCCGTAGACGTGCGAAGCGCTTACGTTCCAGGCTTTAAGGAAATAGATCGTCCATTTGTACATCCCCATCGGTCCGACCGGCAGGATCAGCGCCAGCTTCTCTCCGCGGTCGCGCGTTTGCTTGATCAGCAGGGCGATCTCATGGCCCATATACGTGTCGAACTGCGCCAGGCTAGCGCACGGCACCGGCTCGAAAGACGCGTTCCAGTGCGCTTCCCGCACAAGCGCTTCCTGCCGCGGCAATCCGACGCAGCGGTCGATTTTCTCCAGATCCCAGCCTGCCGGGAAAAATTGTTCCATCAGAGAACCCTTTAATGTCGTAAACAGATTCATATCCGATCTCCTCCCGGCTGATCAGGCCAGCCACGCCTTTAATTGATCGACTGTCGCGCGGATATCCCGGGCTTGCTCCTCGCCGGCGATTTCCCGCTCGATAATCAGTTCCCCGTCGTACCCGATCGAACGAAGCTTGGTCAGCAGAGCCGGGAAATGGACTTTGCCCGTACCGACCAGCACCTCTTTGCCGAGCAAGTCCCCGTTCGTCGGGTACATCCCGTCCTTGACGTGGACATTGCGGACATAAGAGCCGATCACGTCCAGCGCGTCGACGGGGTTGCCTTTACCGTACAGAATCAGGTTGGCAGGGTCGAGGTTAATGCCCAGATTGGAAGTGCCGACACGCTCGATCGTCCGCAGCAGCACAACGGGCGTTTCCTGACCGGTCTCAAACCAGAAGCCGATGCCGAGCTTCTCGCAATAAGACGCCACTTCGCGGATCGCTTCCACGACGCCTTCGTAGTTCGGATCGGTGACGTTTTCCGGGATGAAGCCGCAATGCGTGACGAGCGCCGGAGCGCCGATCCGTTGGGCGAAATCGGCCCAGCCTTGGAGCGTCCGCACCCGTTCCTCCCGGTATGCCTCAGGAACGAGCCCTAACGTAACGGGTCCTTCCGTAAAGTTCCATTTGCCCGGACCGGCCACCCAGCCCCACATCGCACAGATTCTCACGCCGTGCTTCTCGGACTCGCGAACGACCTGATCGGCGATCTCCGTCGTGCACAGCTCCGGATTCCATCCGATCAGTTGGCAGACGTTCAGCCCGAATTGGCTGACATGTTCGAAGCAATTGCCGTTGTTTTTCAAAATATTGACGACGCCGATTTCCATCGTGATGCGCCTCCGTTTCTTGGTCGTAGTTTCAACGTAATCATACCTTGGAATCCGATAGCCATCTTTAGACGATGGAGCTTCTTTTTTGCACAAGGTTTTGTACAATCATTCGATTCATTTGCACTTTCTTCCGGCTCGTAATCATTTTTGCAATGGAAGAGGAATTTGCCGATAAATGTGGAAATGAAGAAAAAAAACGTTTTCAGCGGAAGGGGCCATTTCGCCGATGCGATTCCCGCGTTACGAAATCCGAGAAGAACTACACATTCGCAAGTTGATCTCGTGCTACTATTTCGAACTGTCCAAAAACTACAAATATGCCGGCGAGAAGCATGATTTCTGGGAAATATTTTACGTCGACAAAGGGGAGATCGAGCTGGATACGGACTCCGGCCACTTCTGCTTGAAGCAGGGCAATCTGCTCTTTCATGAGCCCGACGAATTTCACAGCCCGCGCAGCAACGGCAAAGTATCCCCCAACGTGTTCGTCGTGACGTTCGAATGCGATTCCGAGCCGATGTCGTTTTTTTTGCGCAACAAAATGTTTCATCTGTCCGATAAGGAACGGTTTGTACTCGCCCAGCTGATCGAGGAAGGGTGGAACTCGTTCGGCCCGAATCCGACGGGCAGCGGACGCATCCTGACCCCCCGCGAAAACGCGCCCTTCGGAAGCGAGCAACTGTTCAAAGTGCATCTCGAGACGCTGCTCATCCACCTGATCCGCTCCGGTCACGCCGACAAGGAGCCTCCGGCCGCTCCCGTTCCGCGCGAGAAGCAGGAAATCGGGATGGCCGACAAGATCATCACCTACATGAACGAGCATATCGGCGAAAATTTGACGCTGGACCAGCTATGCGACCATTTTGCGATCGGACGTACGCAAATCAGCATTATGTTCAAAAAACGGGTCGGCTGCGGCGTCATGGAATATTTGAACCAGCTCAAGATCGACCGGGCGAAAATGTATATCCGCGAGGATGTTTACAATTTGACGGAAATTTCCGAGCTGCTCGGCTACAGCAGCGTCCACTACTTTTCCCGGCATTTCAAGAAGTCGACCGATATGACGCCTTCCGAATATGCCAAGACGCTGTCCGGGGGGTACCGGATTATCAAGTAAACCGGCTCTCTCCGGGACAGCGCCCCCGTTACATCAAAATAATTTCCCGGTGACTTCGCTGCGACTCGTAAGATCCAAGGATAATTCCAAGCGATCGTTTTCCGTCGTGTCCCGTTACGACGGGCGGCCGGTCTTCCCGTATGGCAAGCGCCATATCGCGGATTTGAGCGGCATGTCCGTCCGGCACGACGGAGAACGGCTCGAAAGCGGGGATGTGCACCGTTTCCCCGATCACATCCAGCGCCGTAATCTCGTCGCCGGTCAGCTCAATCGTCCCTTTGTCCCCGTGAATGACGATCCGGTGGTCCGGCTGCTTGTAGGCCGTCGTCGTTGCTTCGATCGAACCGAGCGCCCCGTTCTTGAACTGCATCGAGACGACGGCCGTATCCTCCACTTCGATATCGCGCAAAATGTTCCGGGCGTAACCGTGCAGCGTCTCGACCGGCCCGGCCAGCCATTGCAGCAGATCGATCGTATGAATGCCCTGGTTCATCATCGCCCCGCCGCCGTCCATCGCCCACGTCCCCCTCCATCCGGCGCTGTCGTAATAGGCCTGGTCCCGGTAAAACTTGACATAGCCGGTACATAGGCTCAGCCGTCCAAGCTTGCCTTCATCGAGCAGCTTCTTGACGAACTGCGAAGCCGGCGACATGCGCCTGGGAAAGATCGTCGCCAGCTTGACGCCCATCACCTCGCAAGCTTCGATCATCCGGTCGGCATCCGACAGCGAGATCGCCATCGGTTTCTCGACGATGACATGTTTGCCCGCCTCCGCCGCCTGGATCGTCTGTTCGGCATGCATGCCGCTCGGCGTGCACAAGCAGACCGTCTCCACGTTCGGGTCGGCGAGCAGCTTGCCGTAATCGGTATACGCTTTAACCCCGTATTTGCTGCCGTATTCTTCCGCCCGGCTCTCGTTTGCGTCGCAAACGGCAGCCAATTCCGCTTCGGGAGCCCGCTCGATCCCGATAAAATGGCTGAACGAAATGCCTCCGCAGCCGACGACGGCAAATTTCACCTTGCCTCTCTCCATACCCATCGTTTTACCCTCGATTCTACGATTCATTTGAATGTCCTCATTCCCTATTCCACCAGACCGGTCCGCTCGACCCCTTCGACAAACCATCGCTGGGCGATCATGTAGACGATCAGCGGCGGCATAATGATCAGAAAGCTGGCCGCCATCCGGATCGTTTCGTTCAGATCGAAGCTGCCGCCCTCGGCATCCGGGTACAGTCCCGTCAATACTTTGTTCAGGCTGTACAAGCTGAGCGACAGCGGCATATCGTTGCCCCCGAGCATCATCCCGGTGATGAACGTCTCGTTCCAATGCCAGACGAAGGAAAACAGGAATACGACGACGATCGCCGGCTTCGCCAGCGGGATCATCACCCGCCAGTACACCCGGAACGGTCCGGCGCCGTCGATCAGCGCGGCATCCTCCAGCTCTTTGGGCAGCGTCATGAAAAACTGACGGAATATAATGACGAACAGCGCTCCCCGGATGCCGTGCCCGAGCAGGGCGGGCAAGATAATGCCCCAATGGGTGCCGAGCAGTCCCAAATTTTTGAACAGGACGTACAGCGGAATAATCAGCGTTTGCGGTGGGATCAGGAAGCTGAAAATAAGCAGCGCGAACAAAATATTTTTGCCCGGAAACTTCAGTCTGGCGAACGCATAACCGGCGAGCGAGCAAAATAACACTTGCCCGATCGCCGAGCTGCCGGACAAAAGCAGCGAGTTTTTGAGCGCTTCGGGAAATTTCAGCCCCTCCCACGCCAGTCTCAGATTGCTCCATTCGAACGATGTCGGCACCCACCGGATCGTCGGATCGAGCAGATCGGCCGTCGTCTTGAACATCGTCGACAGCATATACAGAAACGGCGTCAAATACATCAGCGCGATGTCCAGCAGAACGAGATACAAGATGACGAGCACGATCATTCCTTTCCGTTCCCGGTCGCCGAGCAGCAAGGTGCGCGCCCGGTCCGCCCAATGTCTCCCTATCATGGCGCTCCCCTACCTTTCCCCGGAATAATGAACGAATCTGCGCGACAGCCCCAGCACCACCAGCAGCAGGGCGAACACGACGGAGAAATAAATCCAGCCTTGCGCGCTGGCGTAGCCGTAGCCGAGATTAGGCGCGGACATATTCGTAACGATCATGTTCAGCACCGGATTGAGCAGAGGCACCGTGAACATGTCGACGACCGTATAGATGACGTTAAGCAGGATGAACGGAGTCAGCGCGGGAAGCGTAATTTTCCAGAACATCTCCCAGGCCGTCGCCCCGTCGATCAGCGACGCTTCGTACACACTGGAGCCGATCGTCTGCAAGCCGGCCAGGTAGATCAGAATTTGCACGCCCGAGTACCAGAGAATGACGACGAACAAATTCAGCACGGTTAAGATCGGGTCGGCCCAAAAGGTCGGCACGTTGGCCGAGACGAAGCCGGCGATATCGTAATTGTTCAGCATGTCGAGACTTCCGGCCTTCTGGTTGAATATTTCCGATAACACCTGTCCCGTGCTGAAGATGACCGGAAGGAAAAAGATCGCGCGGAACGACATCCGGCCGCGAAACTTCATATTCAGCAAAATCGCCACGAACAAGGAAAACAGGACGATAATCGGGATGACGAGCATCGTATTTTTGACGATATTGATCAGTGCCGTGACGAACGTATTGTCCGACAAAAAAGCGTATGAGTAGTTCTCCCAGCCCTTGTATTCGAACTTCATCCCGTCTCCCGTAAAGCGGACTTTCTGAAAGCTCATGTACAGGGAAAATCCGAGCGGGAACAGGACGAACAATCCAAGCCCGACGAGCCACGGGATGAGAAACAGATAGCCGGATATCGCCTGCTGCGTCTCGATCGAAAGCCGGGAACGTTTGTTGCGCGTTGCTTGCGCCGGTAACATCTTATCCCCCCAAGCCGCTGTAGACGGCAAAGTTTTGAGCCAGCACGCTGACGCCTTTGCCGGCATACGGCGTGTCGTTGTAATTGACGACGATGGAAGTCCCGTTCTCATAACGGGTTTCGAAGACGCCTGGCGCCAGCTCCCGGTGATCTGTAATAAAGACGCTGCGAACCGGACCTAACGCTTCGTTCCACCTTTTGTATTCGGTTGCGATCGTTTCTTTCCATTCGTCATACTTGCTGCTGAGGATAAACTCGCCCGACGTCTTGCGCAAGGTTACCGGATCTTCATAAGTCAGCAAATATTGCGGAAGCGCGCCGAATTCGATCGAGCGCAGCCGTTCGGACGTCCCCGTCTCCCGCATATTCCCCCAGCCCCCGGAATAATCGACCAGACCGTGGATCGCGACCGGCAGAAACGGGACGGACTTCGTCGCAACGAGATCGTAGCTCGCTCCGAGCGGAAGCCTCTGGATGAAGTCGGTACTGCCCAGCAAATAACCGCTGCCTTCCGACGTGCCGGCCGAACCGAGCCGCTCCTTGGCCAGCGCCAGCAGCTTCCGGTAATCCGCCACCGCATCAGCCCGGGAGGCGCGGTGGCTCGCGCGATAGTCGGAGTAGACGCTCTCCAGACCGGTAAAGGATAGTCCGTCGATGCCGAGCGCTTCGTACTTCCCGACCTGTTCGCCGAACAGCCGGAGCGCGACGGCTGCAGGGTTCACATATTCGTTCTCGCCCAGCCATTTGCTGAACGGGGCCTTGTTGTTAATGTCTTTCATCGCATCGCGCGAGACGACGAAGCTGTCGTTTTGCCGCGAGCGGGTATAGTCCGCCTGCAAATAGACACGGTCGCCCAGCCGCTGCGCTTCCCGGATGAAGGCGGTCAAGCCTTGATTGCCGCCCAGCTCTTTCTCCGCAGGCGATACTTCGGGAAGAACGCTCCGGTCTCCGCCCGCCGACCAGCCGGCGTACAGTACGTGGATCGGGCCGATTCCCGCCCTGTGCAGCCCTTGTAAAATGTCGCCGCCTTGACTGAACGTAGTGGCAGGGACGAATCTCGGCGAGAACAGCCCTTTCTCTTCTGCGCCTCCGTACAAGGTCAGCAGCAGCGGCAACGCTTCGGAAACCGGCTTGATCCGGTTCATCCCTTCGGATTCAATCAAATAGTTGCGATAATCCGCAGCCATTCCGGCATAATCCGCCTGGTCGCCCGATTGGAAATAATACCGGATGCGCCTGTTGTCGGCGGTCCTCGTCTTCTCGACCGTCTTGTAGCCTGCCCCGAGCTTGCTCGTCTGGCGGAAATACTCGTTCCTGTACACGAACTGCGGGGCGATCCAATGGTAGGACGTATACAATCCCGCAGGAGTGGCGTGTACGGTCGACGTGTATTCCCCCTCTTCGACGATCGCGACGAACGAATGCGAATCCCGCTTCATCCCGAACGCCGGGATGATCGAATTCGATCCCGGCTGGCCCGGGATCGCCCGGTCGCTGCCATACAACTTGGCGGATACGCGGGAGAGCAGCTGATGCTCCTGCTTCATCGGGACGATGGCGCCCATCTCCAGCGGCACGAGCATATAGCCGTCCTGTTCGATGTCGCCTTTCTGCGCCGCGCCAAAAAACGGGAACGGCCAGATCGACACGACCTGTTTGGCCGTCTTCTCGACGATGCCGCTATCCGGAATCGTTACCTCCACGTAGTCGTCCTTTAAGCGGATTTCGGTCTTGAATTCGATGCCCAGCGTCTGCAAGTCAAACGTAATATTCGCACCGCCGGCCGCCGGCTCGACCGTCGTTTTCGTTTTGGCGTCGCTCAGATTGGCGGTCTGGATCAGGACGCCGGTCGTTTGCTTCGAGCTGTCCGCATAATCCAGCAAAAACGGCGAATCGGCGTTGCTCTTCCAGATCCCCCTCAAGTCCCGCTCCTTGGACGTATCGGGGTCGCTCTGCCAGACGAAACGTCCGCCCGGCTTGTCGAACACCCGGATATGCCCGGCATCGTTTACGTGAAGTTCCAGCTTGCTGTTCTCCGCGACTACCCGGTAGCTGGCAGGCTCGTATTCCATCCTTGCGAAGGAAGCGGGATTCGCCGCAGCCGCCGGTTCGCCCCCGTTCTCCGGCGCCGCCGGGCCGAACGGCCCGCCGAATACTACGATATATACGGCGACGGCCAACACCGCGGCTATAAGCATCCCCGTAGCAGCACGTCTAACCACGGTACGACACCTCCTTCACAATCTGGGAGACGAAGTCGTACAGCTGGAACGTAAGTCCTGCCAGAATAAACAGCAGTATCCAGATGGCGATCATAAACAGCACGGACAGGACGACATTAAGCACCGTCTCCCCGATGTCGTAGTTATGGATTTCTTTCGCCATGACGAAAAATAAGAACAGCGTCCAACACACCATCGCCACATTGCCGAAATCGTATACGACCCTCTCGTTCAGCGTTAAAATGTTGGACAAAATCGCGAGCGGCAAAGAGAGGAGCAGAAACGGCATCAGCGCATAAGCGCTGCCGACAAACACCTCGGTCCAGCGGCCCTGGCCTTTCATAATCGAGCCGATCAAATAATTGGCGAACACCCAGGTAACCCACGGCAGCAGCGATTGCAGCAGCAAAGTCAGCGGGTTCACCATATCGTCGCCCGACGGGTTAAACAAATAAGAAGTCGCCAGCTGCGACAGCACATGTACCGAGTAGCCGGACGCCAGCAGCAGCACCGCCGCCCACATGCTGCCTTCGGGACGATAGCGGATTTCCCAGAACACTTCGAAAGGGTGCTTCAGCACCCGAAGCGATTGCTTGAGCTGATAGCCGACATCCCTGGCCAGCTGCGCCCAGAAGCCGGACGATAGAAGGTCCGGTGTGTAACCCGATGCTCGGAACAGGGCAACGGACGGTATACGGAACGGAAATCTTCTCCGCTTCGCTTCGTTGTGGTCAGGCTGCAGATTCAATGCGTTCACCGTCCTTCCTTCGGGCCCGTTTCGTTTTCAGCTTCCATCCGGCATATGCGATCAGCAGCACGACTGCCCCGATAGCCGCCATTTGCGTAAAATGCCGCTGCATCCAGAGCAGCCGCAACTGCCAGAAAGCGTCGGAATATCCTCCGGTATCGCCGCCTTCCCGGAACGCCCACATCGCCTCGGCATATTCTCCGTTTTTGTAATACGATTTGGCCAGACCGAGATGCGCCCTGACGTATTTGCTGTTCAGATGCAGCACTTCCCGCCACGGGCCTTCGCTTTCGTCATAATGCCCCTGCAGGTGCAGATCCGTCGCCTTCTGGACGAGCGCTCCGAATTCGGTACGCTTGAACGTCTGGATCATATGGGCCGTCCGGTCCAGCACGTACAACGTTCCCGCCGAGTCGACCGCCAGCGCGGACGGATATTGGAACAGCCCGAGCTTGCCGTAGCCTTCGTCCTTGCTGCCGAATGCAAACATCAGCTCTCCCGCCGAGTTGTATTGGAACAGCAAACCGAACAACGCGTCGACGGCGGTCATATTGCCGAGAGAATCGACCACTACGTCGGTAAATTGCTTTTGCTGGCCGGCCAGCAGCCGTTTGACGCCGTAGTTTTGCTCGCCGAGCAGATCTTTGCCGTCGTAGTTCAGCTTTTTGATTTGCCCTCTCGTCACCTTCATCGAGGTCGTGTATAACAGGCCGTCCGAGCCTGCCGTGACGTTGGAGACGGTGCCGGGCAGCTTGAGCAGCTCCTTTTGCATTTGCTCCTTCGTAAAAAATACGCGTTTCAGCGCGTCGGACATTTGGAAATCGACCTTGTTCGCGCCGAAAAATCCTTCAAACGCTCCGTCCTGATCAAGCAGCAGCAGTCCCTGATATCCGTTGCGCGTCGCGACGTACATATATCCCCGCTCGTCGACGACGAGCTTGGTAGGCTCGAACACGAAATCCGGCGGGATCATCGGAGCTTGCGGCCTGCCGATGGAACGTAGGAAACCGCCTGTCTCTTCGAATACGGCGATTCGCTGATTTTTCGTATCCGCGACGTAAATCGTCCCGTCCGGACTGACGAACACGCCGCCCGGCTCGTTCAGCTTGCCGGTCCCTTCCGGCTGGATGACGCGTCGGGTCTCGCCCCGCAAGTCCATCTGCACGATCCGGTTATTTCCCGTATCGGCTACGAACAGCCGGTCCTTGGCATCGATGAACAAATCTTCGGGATTTTTCAATCCGCCGTGAAAAAACGTCTCCGGCACATAGGCCGGCTGAACCGGGATTTCCCGGCCGCTCAAGTCGTAAATAAACGTTCCGTACGGCACTTCGGCGCGCGCGCTTGCGCCGCTCCCCAATCCGCAGACCACGAGCGCGAGCAGCGCAAGCAAGCTTCGTCTGACTAACTTCCCACTCATCGCTCTTTCCATCCCCTTTCCTGTATTCCCGCTGCCTGTGCCGGTCATTTCAGTCCGGAGTGCGCCATCGTCGAGATGACCTTGCGCTGGAGGAAGAGGAACAGCACGAAGCTCGGAACGAACATGAGCAGCCCGGCTGCTGCAGCCACGCCTTGACGGGCTACGTTATTGGCAAGTCCGCTCGTCATCGAGCTGACATAAAACGGCAATGTTTTCATCGTCTCGTCCTCGATATACAGCGTCGACGCCTCCATATTGCCCCACGACGACTGGAACAGCAAAATGCCCGCCGTCGCCACCGCCGGCATGCACAGTGGCAGGATGATCCGGCCGAACAAAACAAACTCGCTCGCTCCTTCCATCCGCGCAGCCTCCAGCAGCTCATCCGGCAGCAGATCGATGAATTGCTTGAACAGAAACACGATGACCGGCAGTGCAATCACCGGCAAAATATGCGCCCAATACGTGTTCATAATGCCCAGCGTGCTGATCACATAATATCGCGGTATTTGCACCGTCTCCGGTGCGAACATCAGGGAGACGATAATCACCGAGAACATCCACTTTTTGCCGATAAACTGATGTTTGGACAAAGCGTACGCGCACATCGCGCAAAGGAGCGCTCCGAGAATAATCGTAGCCAGGGAGACGATCACCCCGTTGAAAATATAACGGCTGACAGGCACGATTGCCGTTTTGGTGACAAGGAGCAGGTCGTAAAAATTATCAAGCGTCGGCTGCCTCGCCAGAAAGGTCGGCGGGTACAAAAACAGCTCGTGATACGGCTTCAGCGCGTGATTGAACAAATACACCATCGGCAGCAGCATAAAGACGGCCAGCAGCGTAAGCAGCGCCGTCAGCACCCACTGGAATGCGGTAGTCCGGTGCAACCTCCGGCGTCTTCGGAACGGAATCATCGCCATATGTTACTCCCCCTTCGAGCCGAACAGCTTCCAGCACAGCTTGCTGGACAAATAGATGATGATCAGCAGAACGACGGATATCGCCGATGCATACCCCATCTCATAGCGGATAAACCCGTAATCGTCGATATGGTTGATCATTAAGTGCCCCGCATAATTGGGAGACGGGTTCGAGCCGGTCAGCTCGACGCTGATCGAGCCCGCTTTCAGCGTGCCTACCACCGCCATAACCGCCCCGAACAGCATCTGCGGCTTCATCGCAGGTATCGTAATGTACCAGATCTCCTGCAGCCTGGAACGGATTCCGTCGATCCGCCCCGCCTCGTAGAGCAGCTTGTCGACGTTCTGGATGCCGGCCAGCATCGCCAGAAAACCGACGCCCATGCTGGCCCATAACGAGACGACGATCATAATCTTCATAATGTACTCCGGCGACGTGGTCCACAGCTTCGGCTCGTTGATGTAACCGATCGACAGCAGAAAGTTGTTCAGATAACCGATCCGGTCGCCGCTGAACAAGATGAGCCATACGACCGACATGGCGATTCCGGCGGTCATCGACGGCGCGTACATAGCCAGCGTATAAAACGCCCGGATTTTGTCCGGCAGCTGGGCGATCAGCCAAGCGAGCATAAACGAAAGCACGTAGCCGACCGGGCCTACGATCAGGGCGAACAAAAACGTATTCGGCAGCGCATACTGCCAGAAGACAAGATCCTGTGTAAACAACACCTGGTAATTAAACAGTCCGACAAAGGTTGGCGGCTCGATGGCGTTAAAGCTCGTAAAGGAGAGCACAATCGCCGCCACCGTCGGCAGCGCGATAAACAGCACGAACAGCAGGAAGAAGGGGCTTACGAACAAATAGGATACCCAGCTCTTCCTCAATTCGGAAAGCAGACTGCGCCATTTCTCCTGAATGAAAACGGCCCGGCGTCCGCCCAACCCTGTGCCTGTCATTGACGGAACCACCTGCGGACCGCCTTGTTGTGAACGAATCGTCATCGTTTGCCCGCCTCCTCCCATGGTATCGTCACATCGGGCACTCGCAGTTTTCGCACCGTATTCCCCTGATCGTTTACGAAGCCGAATTCCCGCTGCTTGCGTTTCAGCTCGCTGTCGATCTGGAACACCGCTTTTTCGAGCATTTCCCGGTAGTTGCCGTTTTGCAGCACCGTCCGCGTCCAGGCAAACGTCAGCTCGCGTGAAGTGAAGTACCCGCCCGGCACGTTCGGCACTTCCTTGTACCACTTCCACTGGCTAAGAATCGTATCTCGGTCTTTCTCCGGCCAAGGCAG
Source organism: Paenibacillus oceani (assembly GCF_014705615.1). Lineage (GTDB taxonomy): Bacteria > Bacillota > Bacilli > Paenibacillales > NBRC-103111 > Paenibacillus_AB > Paenibacillus_AB oceani. The sequence continues at coordinate 53,958 of NZ_JACXJA010000008.1, read as the reverse complement.
CGTCTGAAAGGCCGCCACATTCGCCGTATTCCAGCGAAACTCGACGCCGTTCTGCAGCTCGATCTCGTTGCCGAACCGGGACTGCGTCTCCGTCGACGTCCACCATTTCAGAAACTCCCAGGAATCGTTCTGCCGCTTCGACGACTTGAAGATCATCCCGGACGTCATGTTGCCGCCCGACCAGCGGGCTACGGTCCCGTCCTGCTGCTTCATGCCGGGAATCGGCGCGATCTCCCAGGAGCCCGCCAGCTCCGGCGCGGCCACAAGCAGCTGCATGTAGGCGTTGTAATCGGCGATCCCGACAGGCATATCGCCGCGGCGGAAATGCATATAAAAGCTCGGAACCTCGGTCGGAAATCCGTATACCGTAAACAGCTCCGTCCACATCTTGAACGAGTTGAACGCCTCCCTCGAGTTCAAGGCGGAGCTTAACCCATCATTTGTATAAAAGGACGCACCGTTCTGCAAGAAGAGCGGCACATAATTTTGCCTGGCGAAAAAGAAATCGTACCCTTTCTGCTGCAGCGTCGGCAGCATTTTGTACATGTCGTCCCACGTGTCCGGCGGCTTTAAGCCGATCCGCTGCAAAATATCGGTGCGGTAAAACAGCACGTTCAGCGCAACCGTCTCGGGCAGCGCATAAACGCTGCCGTCATACGTGAACGGGATCAGCGTACCCGGTACGAACCGCGGAGCCATGGCCGCATAGTCCGGAAAGTCGCTCAGCTTCGTCAAAGAGCCGCGCATCGCGAAATCGACCGGAGTGCCTTCGGCGATCCCGAGCGCCACATCCGGCTCGCGTCCCGCGGAGTTGCTCAGGATGAGCTGTCCGGGGTTCGGCATCAGATTAATGTTGACCTTGATTCCCGTCTTCGCTGTGAATGATTCGTCCGCCAGCTGCTGCATCAGCGCTACGTAATCACGCCCCCGGTTGACCCATACGTCGATTCCGTCCGGATCGCGGCGGCCGTAATAATGGTAGTCCGGCGAGAACGTACGGAAAAAGTTTTGCACCAGATCGCCCAGAACGGCCAGCGTACCCGGCGGCTTGGCAGGCTGTTCCGGGGACGAGGTAACGTAGATCCGGTCGAGCGTCAGCGGCTGCCGGGCCAATGCGTCGATAAACATCGTCATTTTCTCCAGGTTTTGCGCATGCAGCTCGGGCGGCCGCTTCGACAGCAGATCCGGCTGTGCAGCCATCTTACGCAGATCGAAGATGACCGAGCGCAGCCCTTCCGCCCCCTGCAGCGAATTGCCGTACAGCTGCTGGAGCTTGTCGACCTGCTGCTGCAGACGGTCGGCGAGCGAGCCCACCTGCGCCTCGATGCCCGGCATCGATTCCGACAAGTTCCAATCCCGGTTCTGATCCACCATGCTGCGGTTTTTGACGCCGGTCACCATCGCCACTTGACGGTTCAACTCCTGATACGCATCGACAATCGCCTGGATCGATTCGCGGATCGGGGTAGTCGGGGACGAATCGGCTGTCAGTCCCAGCGTGTGGCTTCCTTTGGTCAGATAGATCGCGTATGGCTTCCCTTGATCATCCTTCAGGTGGTCCACGTTCCAGTTGCGCGAATACGGAAACGGATACGATTGCAGTTCGAGGAACGGCACTTCGCCGTCGATGCGGATTTCCCGGAAACTGATCGCGTCCTTCGTAAAGTTTTGCAAATATTTGAAATGGATATAGTACAGACCGTCGCTGGGAACGTCGAACGTCCATTCCGCCGATTGCCCGCCCCTGCTCCATCGGTAGCCGCCCATCGTATTGTAGATCATCTTGCCGTTTGAAGCGGGAGCGGCAAGGTTGTCGTTGCTTGCCTGCACCTGTACGGACGGGTCCGATTTGGCGCTCATCTGTTCCGCTTCCAGTACGGATGTCCAGCCGGGCTGGACGTTATCCGGCAGCGACTGCCAGCTTGCCGCGACTTGCTCGTAGGCCGGCAATTGGCGGGGAGCCCTGACGGCCAACTCCGCCAACGCGAACGGCTCCAGCACCGATTCCAGCCGGATCGTATGCTTGCCCTTGGACAGCTTCCAGCGAAGCGGACCCGGGCTAGATAATTTGGAGTCCGTCAGCGGCCGCACGCTCCATTCGGACGTTTCCTGCTGCGACGGACGGATCTGATCCCCGTGCTCATTGACGGCAGGCGGATACACCGATTCCGTCCACGTGCGCGGCAATTGGATGTTTCTCGCCTCCGCAAAAGGAAATGCACCGTCGATTTTCACCCCGATCTGAACGGGGCCAAGCGTCCCTTCCAGCGGCAAAACCGTCAAATCGATCGTATATAAGCCGTCCTGCGGCACGTCGATCTCGAATTCGGCCCAATCCTTGGATTGCATAAATTGGAGCACGCCCGTTTTGCCCAGCAAGCGGTCCGACCGGACCGAGACGCCGGAAGACGCCGCCGAGAAGCGGTTAGCCGCTGCACGGGGGGCGTCGGCTAGCGCATCCTTCCACCCTTTCTCGATCCACTCGAGAAGCGTCTGCGAGTATAACGACGCATACGCTTCGGACAACCGTTCGACCGGCGGTCTGACCGTACGGCCGTCTTGCCGGGAATCGGCTGCGGTGCCGCCGGCGAACAGGCTGCCGCACGGCACCAGGAGCAGCGCTCCCGCCAGCGCGAGCTTCACGGCACTTCCAGATTTCGTTCCCATCGACAATCCTCTCCACCCTTGTGCCTTATGAAGCAGCTCCCCTATAGCGGGGCCGATTTACGGCATTCTCCGCTTTCTTGTCAGGGGAACCTCTTAAACGATCAACTGCTGTGTGTCCCGATTGAAAAACAGCGTGTAGTTCGGATTAAACGTTAAAAGGAGCTTCGTCCCTTCTGCGACCCGATCGTAAGCGGCTGCTCTGGCCACGATTTTGTCGTCGCCGGCCTTCACGCGGATAAACCGGTCCGCCCCGACCAGCTCGCTGAAATAAGCTTCTCCGCGGATCGGCGCCTCCCCGGGCTGGCTCTCGCCGGCATCCGCTTCCTGCCATTGCACATATTCGGCCCGGATGCCGAGCACGACCGCTTTATCCAGATACCCCATCTCCAGCAGCCGCCTGCTCTTCTCCAGAGACACCGGCAGCGCGAAGCGGGGCGTATCGAAGATGAGACCGCCGCTCTTGCCCGGCTTCAGCCGTCCGTCCATAAAATTGATCGGCGGCGAACCGATAAAGTTCGCCACGAACATATTGGCCGGACGCATATATACTTCTTCCGGCACACCCACCTGCTGGATGACGCCGTCCTTCATAATGCAGATCCGGCTTCCCATCGTCATCGCTTCCGTCTGATCGTGGGTGACGTAGATCATCGTCGTCCCCAGTCTCCGGTGCAGCTCGACGATCTCCGTCCTCATCTGCACGCGCAGACGGGCGTCGAGGTTGGACAGCGGCTCGTCCATAAGGAATACTTGCGGGTGCCGGACGATCGCCCTCCCCAGTGCGACGCGCTGACGCTGGCCGCCGGACAGCTGCCGGGGCTTCCGCTCCAGCAGATGCTCGATTTCTAGCGTCCGTGCGTTTTGCTTCACCGACGAATCGATCAGATGCTTCTCCGTTTTGCGGAGCCGCAAGCCGAACGCCATATTTTCTAAGACGCTCATATTCGGATACAGCGCATAGTTTTGAAACACCATCGCGATATCTCTCCGCTTCGGAGGCACATGATTCATCAGCTCGTCGCCGATATAGATTTCGCCTTGGCTTACCCGCTCCAGACCGGCCACCATGCGCAGCGTCGTTGATTTCCCGCAGCCGGACGGTCCGACGAATACCATAAATTCCCCGTCCTCGATATCCAGACAAACGTCCTTTACGACATACGGGCTGTTTTTGCCATACGTTTTATACAGATTGCGCAGGGATACTCCTGCCATAGGGAGCGACTCCTTCCTTACACGTTGATGATGCCGAAATCCCGCATCGCCTGCTTCAGCGCGTTCAGCTCCGTTTCGAGCTGGCCGACGGACAGCCCCGACGTATCGGCGATAGCGGGCAGCTTACCGGTATGGCCGAACGGCTCGTATACCGGCGGAACGTACAGTACGGCGCTGGGAGACGCCACGGCGACGGAGAGCGGCGCGTTGATCCGGAGCTCGTTGCCGGCGATCCGGTTAATCCGGCGCGTCTGGTCTCCTGTGGCAATCTTGATCCATTGCCCGACCCGAAGCTGGGACGAATCGTTCACCGTTACTTTGTACGAGCCCGCCGTCCCGGTCGCCGTTACGCCGGTTAGAGTACCGAACGTGCCCCCGTTCAAGATGCGGTAGCCCGCCGGTGTCAGACCCGGAACGATAGTACTGCCTGTCGCCAGCACGACGGTCCCCGGCTGATACGTCGTGCCTGCCGGCAGCAGCGGGTCGTCGAAAGCGCGATCCGTAAATTTCAGATGTTTCTCGGCGCTGTTCGTACGAACCGAGGCGTGCAGATCGAGCCATAAGCCGCCTTGAACCGACGTAATGACATTGTCGGTCACTTCCACGTCCGCAAAGGATCCGTCTGCGGCGTTCAGCCGGATCGAGTACAGACCGCGCGACGTCGCATACGTTTCGCGGATCGTATTGCCGGATATTTTCGCTCCGGCCACGGTCGAACGAAGCAGAATCGCCGCTTTGTACGCTTCGTTGCCCGCCGGATAATGACCCGCGTTGACGATCATATTGTCCGTAATCTGAATGTTCGACATCGTGCCGAACTTCGGCGTATTGCCGATATGGATCGCCGCGATTGGCGCGTTTTTAATGATATTGCCCGCGATGACGATATGTTTGACGTCGGTTTCGCGGACGAAGCCGATGCCGTAGCAGAATCCCTCCAGCACGTTATCCCGCTTGACGAACTCCTCCTCGCAGATGATCGTATTGCCGGTTATCGCAATGTTCTCGAACGTTCCCGTGTGATCCGGGGGCAACGCGCCGGGGAACGCCCCGATCCCGACCATCATGCTGCGCTGCTGTCTCGCGTTGGCCAGACTGACCGTATTGCCCGTTACCGTCACATTTTTGAGCGAATACTGCTTATACGGCCAAAACTGGATCGCATGCACGGCGTTCGTAAACGTGTTGCCCGAGACGGTAATGTCCGCCCCGTCGCCGCTCGTCTCGCTCGACTGGATATGGACGCCGGTAACGTAACCGTCCGAGACGTTGCCCGAGACGACGCTTTTGCCGCTGTGCGTCTCGATGGCGCCCATCGCTTTCTCTCCGGGAGCGGCATAGAAGCGGCAATTCGTGACGACATGCGACCAGCCGTTCATATAAACGGCCGAATTATCGTAACCGTCATAGCCTCTCGCGTGGATGAAGCGGAACGTGCAGTTGTTGACGATCGCGTTGCGCGAAGCGGCATTGTTAAGCACGACCGTATTCCAGCCGCAGATCGGATCGAAGGTGCAATCCTCGATCGCGATGTTTTCGTAATTGAACAGGCTGATGCAAAATTGCGTCCAATAGTAATCCGTCCGGCGATGATCAATATTGCACGTCGTATTGCCGCCCGGATTTTGATCGAACTTCAGACCGCGGATCGATACGTTGCTCACCTTCGGCCAAGTCTGGAAATTGCCGAAAATCGTCCAATAGTCGCCGGCGTCGTCCTTCACCTTAATGACCGAGTTCGTCCCTTCGCCGAGCAGATGCACGTTGCTTTTCGGGACGATCCGCCGCGTCTGCAGCAGCGGGGAGACGATGTACGTGCCTTTCGGAAAATAAACCGTCCCGCCGCCCAGCGCATAAACGACGTCGATCGCCGCCTGAATCACGTCCAGATCGTCGGTAACTCCGTCGCCCTTCGCTCCGAACCATCTGACATTATAACGGCCGTCCTCGACAATCCGCTTGAAGCGGGCTCCGGAGGAGGAGACGACCACAAGCCCCGTATTGTCCGCCGACGTGGTGTCGGACGGATCGTACAGCAACGAGCCTTCCATCCCGGAATCGGTCATATAATAAACCACGTCGGAGCTGGGAGCGCTTAAGGCGCGCAGCTCAGCAAGCGTCGTTTTTACAAAATCGCAGCAGGCCAGCTCCTGCGGGGGAACCGGGGGTTTCGGAGGTTTCGGCGGCCTCGGGTTGATCCGGCTATCCCCGTATACGGCATCGATTACATCCGGGTCGTCCTTCCCGCCTCTGCCGGCACTAGCCATTCCATATGTCGTGCCGTATACGACGGCGGCGGCGCCCGCCGCCCCGATCGAGGCGAGCAGCCTGCGCCGGCTCAGCTTCTGCGCCGCGATATGGCCGGGGTCCGTCCAATCGGCGTTCTCCTTCGTGAACGCCTCCTGCTGCAGCTTCTCCGGTTGATCCTTACTGTGGCGATCGGCTTGGCTCATGATCGTTCCTCCTCCAGAATCGGTTGAAAGATCGGCGAACGGCTCCGTTTCATGGGAACCGTCCGCTCGTACCGCTTTACTTCTTCTTGCTTGCGTAGAAATCGTCGATCCGCTTCTGCACTTCTTTGTTGACATGGTCCATCATTTCTTTGGCCGTAATTTTGCCGGCCTGGAAGTCCGGGAACAGCTTCCTGTATTCGGTGTCGTAAGCTACCGGGAACTGCGGAATCCATTTTTTCGCTTGAGCGTTAATCTCAAGGAACACTTTCAGATCCGGATCGTTTTTGCTTTGCTCCGTCAAAAATTTGCTCGTTTTCATTGGCGTCAGTAAGCCAAGCCGGTTATACAACGATTCCGCCCCCTCCTCCGAAGAGGTCATCCATTTGATGAACGTCCACGCGGCGTCCTTGTTCTTGCCGGCCTTCACGATCGCAAGGTTGGAGCCGCCGTTCCACATGCTCGCCTGAGGAGCCGGAAGCACTGTAATATCCAGATCGGGCTTCGCCTTGCGGAAATCTTTCACCTGATTGGACGTGACGACCATCATCGCCTGTTTCTCCGCCACGAACGGATGCGTGTTTTTCGGCAGCTGGGCTTTGAGCTGGGTGTACGCCTGCTGGTTGATCGTGTCCCGGTTGAATTTGTACAGCCAGTCGAGCGCGTCGACGATTTTCGGATCGTTGAAATTGACTTTTTTCGTCTCCGGATTCCAGAACGTGGACGGGTCGGCTCCGTTCAAGTAAGCGACGAAGAACAGCCCGGACAGGATGCCGTAATAAAACAGCGGATTTTCACCTGTCATTTCGTATTCGCCGTTTTTCATGATCCAGAACTTTTTGAAAAATTCGTCGGTATCCTTAAGTCCTTGCAGCTTCGGAATTGCTTTTTCCCCGTATTGGCTCATAATTTTGTTGTTGACGATCAGGGCGTACGTCGGATTCGAGTACATCGGGAGACCGTATTGGCCTTTCTCGAATTGCGGGATCTCGTAAAGAACTTGATGGAACAAGCTTTCCGGCTTGTAATCGGGATCTTTCTTGATATAAGGCGTCAATTCCTCAAACAGCCCGTCCATAATCCAGTTCGCTTCCAGACGGTTGTTCGTCGCCACGTTCGGCGGGTTGCCGGCGGCAATCATCGGCTCCAGCGGACCGAGCACCGGTTTCACCGAAATGTTCGGATACTTTTTGTTGAAGTCGGCGATCATGTTTTTGATGTCAGCTTCGGGCCAAGTCGTGTTCGGGTATTGCCAGATAACCTCGCCCTTGAGCGATGCCGGATCTTCGGCTTTCGGCTTAACCGTCTCCGGCGTCGTTCCCGCCGGCGGTGCCGCTTCCTTGCCCGCTCCGCCGCAGGCCGACATGAGGAGGGTTACCAGCATTACCGCGATCAGACCGATCATGGAAAAGCTTCTTCGTGCTGCGTTGTTCATCTTTTTCTCAGACTCCTTTGTGATAAGGTTCATGCTCTCCCTCTTTTCGCAAACGCTTACAACTCGCGTTGTTACCGTAATTTTATCGCGGGAGCCGGGCGAAAAGCTTTGGAGGATAAATCGTTCTTTTTGCACTTCGTGTTGGATAATCGTTCATTTTTTTTGCACTCCGGCACTCGGCCGGGAAACATAGAAAAGAACCCTGCCTATACAGGTCAGGGTTCGCTCAGGTTAGATGGGATAAGCTTCCGGCAGCAGGTGCGCAGCAATCGCTACGGCTGCAAATTTTGGATCATGTCCATCGTTTCGTTAATTTTATTGATGGTCTGGACGATATTGGAATTTTGCAGACTGGTAACGCCATTTTGGATTTGCGCCAAATAACCGTTAATATCGGTCAGCAGCGTATCGTTCAGTCCGACAAGCTTCTCATGAATCGTCTTCGCAAAAGCCGGAGCCTCGATTCCTTTAAACTCCGTGATCCGCGCCTTCATCGCTTCCAGTTCCTGTGTCAGCTTCTCCTTCGCCTCCGTGCTGGCGGCCGCCTGCTGCGCAAGCTCCTGGACCGAGCCGCCGAACTGCGAGGCTTCCTGGATAAAGGTGCCGGCTTCTTTCGTATAATCCAACGACTGATTCACGCTGTCCAGCAAGGAGCAGCCGGAGAGGACGCCTAGTATAAGTGAAAATAACAGCAGTCTTTTGAACATTTCTCACCCTCCTGTCTACGTTACACGGTTCTCACTGTTGTATACGTAACACTTGGAGAATGGTTTTATTTTTTTCACATCGCCCGCTCTTCCGTCCGAACCGCCCGCACCGACTGAATGAACAAACAGCTGACGAATGCGATAAGCGTCATCCAGAACCCGTACATCAGCAATTGATGAATGCCGGTCATCGTTTCGGGCGCCTTGGTTAGAAACGCCCCCATCAGTGTAGTGCCGACAGCCGCACCGATGTTGCGTGAGAAAAACTGCATCGAGGTCGATATGCCTTTCTGATGAGGACCGACAAGCTCCTGAGCGCCGATCGTCGTTACGGTAAAAATAAGGCCGAATGCCAAACCTTCTACGAACATGAATGAAAAAACGTACCAAAATCCGCTGTTCTCGTTCAGGAAAACAGCCAGGATTCCACATCCGACCAACAGCGCGTTGCCGTAGATCAGCAGCTTGCGGTACCCGTACTTGATGACCCAGCGTCCGGCCGGCACCGAGACGAGCATCCAGCCGATCGCTTCGCCAAGCAGCGGAAGCCCGCTTTCGAACAAGCTGTACCCGCCCACTTCCTGCATAAACAGCGGGACGTAGCTGGAGGTGCCGAATAACGAAGCGCAGGCGAGAAACGAATTCGCGATCATCCACGCCACGTTGCGGTTGCGGAATAACGTCATCGGGATAAGCGGCGACGGATGCTTCCTCTCCCAAGCGACAAATCCGATCAACAGGATTATCCCGCCCGCAGCATAGATGACCAGGTTCGTTTCGACAACCGTCAGAAGCAGCAGCAGGCTGATGCTCCCTGTAAATAACGCCGCCCCCCAATAATCGATCTGAGCGCGCTTCGGCTCATATTTTTCCTTATACGGGATAAGCAGCAGCAACGCCAATAGACAAACCGGGATGTTCACGTAGAAAATCCATCTCCAGCTCGCATATTCCACGAATACGGCACCGAGAAGCGGCGCAATGACGGCGGAAATGCCCCACATGCCGGAGAACAGCGCCTGTACCGTCCCCCGCTTCTCTACGGTCAGCAGATCGCCTGCAATGATCGCCGGAAACGGGTTCATAATGCCGGCTCCGATCCCCTGAACGGCGCGGAACAGCACCAGCTGCAGCATCGTATCCGCACTGCCGCACAACGTCGAGCCGATCAGGAAGACGGCAATGCCGGTGGCGAACACTTTTTTCCGTCCGAATATATCCGAGAGCCGACCTGCAATCGGGGTCAGCACCGTAGAAGTAATCATATAAGCGACGAAGCTCCACGCGTACAGCTCGAATCCGCCCAGTTCCTTAACGATATGGGGAACGGTCGTGTTCGTAATCGTCGAATCGATCGAAGAAACCAGCACAGCCAAGACGATGCTGGCCATAACAAACCATTTGCTTTTCATGTTAGACCTCATTCCAATAACGCCAATTCCAGCTTATGTTGCGCGGCCGGTATCGATCGTTCTGTTCAGCAGCTGTCCGATCATCCGCCAGCCTTCTTCGCATTTCTCGTTCTCAAATACCGGGATAAATCCGTAGTTCAAGTACATGCCTACCGCTTTATAACTTGTCGTTTGCGTCGTTAGATACGCCTGCTCGTGAAACCTCGCCATCGTTCTCAGCGCCTGCGACAGCAGCGGCTTCGACAGCTTCTTGCCCTGATGCTCGGGGACGACCGCTACCCAATGAATCCGGCCGATGACCGCCCCTTGAAACTCTCCGTACCAAGCCGTAGTCGTCCCGATCGGGTCGCCGTGTTCATCTGTAATGAACAGGCAGCGCTCCTCCATCCCGGCAAGATGTTCGCCAAATTCTTTGCGGAAATGTTGAAGCGCTTCCTCTTCGGTTTTGAATTCCCCGGCGGCCCATTCGATCCGCGCCCAAGCCGTCTCGTCCCCACGTCTGAATGTGCGCATCCCGTAACCGGCAGGCAGCGGCGCGTCCGGAAGCTCTGCTAAATTCGGACGCTGCATTGTAAGCGGAATATACGGAATCGCTTCAGGTCGTTCTTGGTTCATCTTCTAGCACACTCCGTTCTCTGATTAGCTTCTACGATATATTGTCGTATAGTTTGGTTGCGGAAATCTTATCCGTTCGGATTACTCCTCGCAGCTCATCTTGCGGGTCACTGCCTCTTCCCTCGCCCCGTCGCTTCATACGAAATGGTTCCTTCCTCTCTACTCCGCCCCGATAGTCTGGTATACTTATCGTGCATCGGAAACTATCAACGTGACTAAGGAGCTGGTCCTCATGCGTATTCCGTTCGAACAAATGACCGAACGATTTCGTTCTGTGCTGATCAAAAACGGCTTTACCCCCGAGCGGGCCGGGCTCTGCGCGCGCCTGTTCGCCGAGGCGAGCCGGGACGGCGTTTATTCCCACGGCTTGAACCGTTTTCCGCTATTCATCGATTATATCCGGAAGGGCTATGTTCAGCCAGGAGCGGAACCGGAGCTGCTGGAGCGGATCGGTATCGTAGAAAGATGGGACGGCCGATCCGGTCCCGGCAACCTGAACGCCCACTTCTCGATGGGAAGGGCGGTCGAGCTCGCGCAGGAACACGGGATCGGCTGCGTGGCGATCCGCAACACGAACCATTGGATGCGTGCGGGCAGCTACGGCTGGCAAGCGGCGGAGGCCGGTTGCGTCGGCATATGCTGGACGAATACAATCCCGAACATGCCTCCGTGGGGCAGCAAGGATAATAAGCTAGGCAACAATCCCGTCGTCATCGCCGTGCCCCGCGAAGAAGGACCGGTCGTGCTGGATATTGCCATGTCCCAATTTTCCTACGGCAAGATGAGTATCCACGCCAAAAGCGGCGAGCCTCTTCCCGTAGACGGCGGCTTCGACCGCAACGGCAATGCGACGAGAGATGCGGCCGCTATTATGGAGACCCGCAGAGCGATGCCGATCGGTTTCTGGAAAGGCTCGGCCTTGTCGTTCGTACTCGATCTGGTCGTTACGATGTTGTCCGGAGGAAACTCCTCAATGGATATGGGCAAGCTCGGTGCGGAACGCAACCTCTCCCAGCTGTTTCTCGCGATCGATACGCGCAAGCTGCCGGATCAAAGCGCGCTTCGCGATAAAATCAACGAGATGATCGAAGATTTGCATCAGGCGACTCCTGACGAAGGCGGCGGCAAAGCCCGCTACCCTGGCGAAGAGACGCTGCGGGTCCGCGAGCGAAATGAGAGAGACGGTATTCCGGTCGACGAAGCGATGTGGCAGTGCGTATTGGAGCTGGACGCCTAATCTTCGGACCGCGGAGCCGGACAGCGGCTTTTAAACCCTTGCCGCGAATCGTTACATATCCAGCGCCACGTCCCATTTGCCGAATAACGCGATCACCTGCATCAGATCGTGATGGATCGGAATAATAAACCGCATCTTGCCCAGCGGGAACAACCCGCTCCGGTTATGGAGCGTCGCCTGCTTCACATATACGTTGTAATGCGGGGGGCCGTCTGACTCTTGAACGATTTCTTGCTGGGAAGCCTGCTTGTTTACGAACCGCAGATTCGACGATTGCTTCGATTCGAAGGGCGTAATGCTGACAATATCGCTTAAATGCAAATAATAATTCGCATGAGGCTTGTGAAGCACCACTTCTTTCGTCGAGACCGTGATGCCGAACAGCCTCTTTTTGTGCGACAGCTTTAATTCGCCCTCCAGCGGCTTCAGCTTAATGAAGTCCGGGTTCATCCGCGTCTCCTCCTCCGCTGTTTTCTTCGGAACCACTATCAGAAACGAAACAGAACCGCGGAACGGTCGTCGGGGCGCATTTGCTTCGCCTGCTCGGCCGCTTCCACCTGTTCGACGTAACGGTCAAAGCCCAGTTCCAGCAGCAGCTCCATCGTTTTGTCCAGCGAATAGTCCGGATGGAACATGCCGTCGGAGATGAGTAGCAGATGCGTCAGCCCTTCTGCCGGTACGAGACCGGTTTGGATGTAATCGGCCGCTTCCGTCATCCCGTTGGCGACGCCATATCCTTCCGGCGTGTTGGCCATGCCCCGATGATACGCCATCCGGTTGTTCAATTCGGCGAAAAAGCTTTCCTCTTCAACGTGAAGCCCGTTCTGGCGGTCTCTCTCGCGCTTCGCTTTCGCTCTTGCGCTAATTCCATTTACCCGGTTTTCCGTCAGCACCTTGACGCTGCCGTCCGCATAACGGGCAACCGCCATACTGTCGCCGAGCTGGGCGTATCGAATCCCTTCTCCCATAACCTGAGCGACGGACAAACAGGTCGACCACAATTCATGCTTAATCCGGATGTCGACTCCGTACGATACCATCTTGCGGTTCAGCTCGCGGTTCGCTTCGGCGATCGCTTCCGTCAAGCTTCCTTCGATATGTTCTCTCTCCAGCGCGGCTTTGAATAAATTGGCGGCGAGATAAGCTCCGTTATGACCGTTCTCGTCGGTAAAAGATGCCATCGGCGTAACTCCGTCAAGCACTCCATAGATGCCGCAGGACGGATTGAGAATCAGTGCGTCTTCTCCCTCACGTTTTTGCGGACTCGGCTTCGAATAGTGAACAATTTCCATGATAGCGCCTCTTCTCTAGAATGTGATGTCAGCTTCGCTTACGAAAAAAAATGGTGCTCTGCGGTAAACTCCCCGTCACGAATATGGATCAGGCCGTACGAGTACAACGGCTGACGCCGCTTGTCCGTCGGTGAACCGGGATTAAACAGCAGCACGCAACCCGCTTGCTCCTTCAGCGGAATATGGGAATGACCAAATACGACGATATCCGGCGGATCTTCGAGAAACGCCCGTCTCGCCCGCTCGGGCGTCGTTCGCCCCGGCCCTTCGTGGCCGTGCACGATGCCGATCCGGATGCCCTCGTAGACCGCGACGCGCTTCATGCCGAAATGCCGGATGATCTCTTCGCCGTCGCCGTTGCCGGCTACCCCTTGCACCGGAGCGATTCTGGACAGCTCCTCATATACGTCCAGCGTCATCCAGTCGCCCGCATGCAGGATCGCGTCTGCCCGGCGCAACCCTTCGATCAGATCGGGAGGCAGCTTGCGGCTGCGCCCGGTCAAGTGCGTGTCGGATACAATCCCGATGATCAAAACGCGTCCCGCCTTTCCTTACCCCGTGCTATCCTTCAAATAAACCGTCAGTTGGCGAAAAATGGCCGTAATCTCTTCGGATCTCATGCGAACCAGGCCGCTGGACGACGGGGCGACAAACTCCACGACGTTCGGAACGACCGATTCCGGTTGCGGTCCCCATTCGATTCCGGTCCTTCCGCTATACTGCTCGTATACACCTTTGCCGACGAAACATGCAACCTTGGGCCGGTAACGCTGGATCGTCTCCATCAGCCTCAAGCGTCCGGCCTTGTATTCTTCCTTCGTAATCTCGGCCGCCGTCTTCGTCGGACGCGCGACGATATTCGTGAACCCGTAACCGAGCTTCAGCAGGTCACCGTCTTCCTCCGGCTTATACTTGCGCGGGGTGAGTCCGGCTTCATGGATCAGTTTCCAGAACCGGTTGCTCGGATTCGCGTAATGATGACCGGTTTCGGAGGAACGTACGCTCGGATTGTAACCGATGAACAGGATCGATAAGCCATAGTCCAAATGATCGGGAATCGGTTTCACGTTCGCTGCCGCCTCCTCTGCCGTCTTAGGCCGGATAAATTCATTCTATTATACCACAATGAACCACGGTTGATTGAAATAAAAGCAAGAAGCTTCACTGAAAGAATGTCTAAAGGCAAGTCCGTTTGGCATGAACAGGAAAGGACGATATTCCTTCCATTGTTCTATTGAACTTCCCCCGGAAGTGTGTATAATGAGAAGCAAGTTCATATTAAGTTTTCTAGGGTTCCGCAGCTTCGTCTGGTCTGGTCCGAGGGAAAACTCGCAGCTTCACCGCTGTGTCACGGAAGGATAAAATCCTGGGAGAATAACTGCATTCGAATTTCGAATGCGGTTATCTCCCGGGTTTTTTGTTTTTCTGGTCCATACAACCACAAGGAGGCGAACCAACATGAACATGAACTGGGTCAAAGTATTTGTAGCCGCTTTTTTTGAAGTATTTTGGGTGATCGGATTGAAGCATGCGGACAGCGCGCCGGAATGGGCCGGGACGATCGTCGCGATTATCGTCAGCTTTTATATGATGATCATGGCCGGGCGTCATCTTCCGGTCGGCACCGTGTACGCCGTTTTTGTCGGGATGGGAACCGCAGGCACCGTGCTTTCCGAAATCCTTTTTTTCGGCGAGCCGTTTAAAGCGGCCAAAATGATCTTGATCGTCGTGTTATTGGCGGGAGTCATCGGATTGAAGCTGGTAACGGGCGACAGTAAAGAGAAAGGAGCGGATGCCGCATGAACTGGGTATTTCTGATTCTTGCCGGAATTTTTGAGATGTTCGGCGTTGCGATGATCAACAAACTGCACAAAGATCGCAATGCGCCCGCTTTTCTGCTCATGACCGCCGGTTTTGGAGCCAGCTTCATCTTTCTCGCGATCGCCATGACTACGCTGCCGATGGGGACGGCGTATGCGATCTGGACCGGAATCGGAGCTTCGGGAGGGGCGATTCTCGGAATGATGCTGTACGGGGAGCCGAAAAACTTCAAACGGATCTTATTTATTACAATGGTGCTGGGTGCGGCTGTCGGACTGAAGCTGGTGTCGTAACGAAGCGTTCCGGGACATAAAAAGTCCGGAGCTGCCGCGACAATCGGCAGTTTCCGGACTTTTTAAAGCGGACGGTTATTTTCTTACGCTGGTTTCGAGCATCTGATTCACTTGCATCTCCGCATCGCGCAGCGTCGTATTCAGATCCGTACCGTCAAAGTACATCTGAAACGTTTTCTGGACGATCGCGCGCGCCTGGAACTCGTACAACGAAAAGGTCGGCGCCGGGGCCGGGGTGCTTTTGAAGATCGCCTCCAAATGTTTGCCCTTCAGGAAAGCCATGTCCGCGCCAAGCTGCTTCTTCAGCTCGGTATTTTTCAGCGGCGACAGCCGGGCCGTCGTGCGGGTGCTTAACAGCTGCACTTCATCGGACGTAATTACGCTTATTACTTGCATCGCCTGATCCTTGTATTTGCTCGGCTTCGTTACGGAGAAAATATGCGTATCCACATGACCGTATACGTTCGGGCTGTTTTTGTAGCTCGGGTATTGCGCCATATCCCAGTTCAAGCCTTTGGCCGCCGCCGCTTCGAGTCCCAGATTCAAAATATTTTGCACCGGCAGCATGGCGACGTTTTTGTCATTCATAAACTGCGTCCGGCCTGTAGCGTTTAACGTTCCCGGCTTGTTGTTCGGAATCGACCAGATCCGCTTGGCCAGCTCGAACACCGACTTCCAGCCTTCGTTATTAACGGACGCTTTATTCGTCTTGGCATCCACCATCGTAAGCGAGAGCGGCATGGACATCCGATTAATATTTTCCGGGTCCAGCCCGCGGTAAGTCGTTCCGTCCTCGATCCGGGACAGCTTTTCCGCCATTGGAATCAGCTCTTCCCAGGTCAGGCCGTCTTTCGGATAGGCAACGCCGAATTTGTCGAAAATATCTTTGTTATAATACAGCGCGTTAAAGTTAACCGCGAAAGGCAGCGCCGCCAGCTCCTTGTTGTTCGACATGGAGCGGATCGCATCGAGGACGACCGGCTCGAACCGGTTAATATCAACTCCATGCTTCAAAGCGAGCCCGCTCATATCCTCCAGCAGACCAAGCTCCTTGAACAAGCCCAGATCTCCGTTCCAGGTAAAGACGATGTCCGGCGTGTCCCCTGCGGCTATCAGCTCTTGGATGCTGGTGCCTTGCCCCGGCCTGTACGTCTTGATCGAGATGTACGGATATTTCTTTTTGACCGGGTCCGCAATAAGGTTTTGAATATCCTTGTCCTCGAACCCTGTGCCGAAAAATACTTTCAGCGTAACCGGGCTCGTATCAACCGCCGGCGCGCCGGGCTTCGTCGTTTGCTCCCCCGCGTTTGGCTGATCTTTGGCCGGATCGGCCGGCGTGCCGGCGCCTCCGCCGCACCCTGACAAAACCAGCATGGAAGCGATCGCGATAGCCGTCATCCCTCCGACAGCCGCTTTCCCTGTACGATTTCCTCGATCGTTCATTTTGCGGATTCCCCTTTTGTTTAAGTAATGGATGAACCGATACCCCTTATGACCGTTCCTCTCGCCGCTATTGCGAAGTGGATTCATTTTGAATCTATACCGATTTTACCTGATAAAGAATGCAGGGTTCTGCATGAATTATTGTTTAAATTGCAATAAACTTTGCAATTCTTGTTGTCGTTTCTATGGGAGGGATGCTACAGTAAGAGGAAAGGAGGAGCGGTATTGAACATACAGGCCAAACATTACAAGCTGCAGGATGACGAACTGCTTATCGCCTACTCGCAATATTTCGGAGCATTCGATATGCCGGACAACCATATGCACGACACGTTCGAGCTGTATTACCTCATGTCCGGGGAGCGGAACTATTTCATTAAAGACCGTCTGTACCAGCTCCGGAAAGGCGATATCGTCTTTATTCCGAAATACGAGCTGCATCGGACGTTAGCCGCGGGCACTCCGCATCACGACCGGTTTCTGATTGAATTCAGCGAGCGGCTGTTCTGGGAAACGATCGGCGAGTCCTACGACGAGATCTTACTCCGTCCCTATTTGCGCGGGATACGGACATTTCGTCCGAAGCCGGAGGAACAGCTCGTCTTGGACGGGATCGTATACCGGATCATCCGGGACTTGAAGCACCCGCAAACCGCGCATGCTCTGCAGGTAAAGCTGCTTGCGATCGACGTGATGCTGTTTCTGGCCCGTTGTCTGGAACGTTACGCCGAGGACGACTCCGAATCCGATCCGCCCATCCATCGGAAAATATCGGACATTGCCGCTTATATCAACACGCACTACATGTGCCCTCTTACTTTAGCTCAGTTGTCGGAGACGTTTTCACTCAGTCCGCATTATATCAGCCGGATTTTCAAAGAAAAAACCGGTTTTTCGTTCATCCAATATTTGACCTACGTGCGGATCGGAGAAGCGAAGCGGCTGCTGAGGGAGTCGGACCGGAAAGTGCTCGAAATCGCCGATCAGGTCGGCTTCGAGAACCTGGCCCACTTCAACCGGGTGTTCAAACAAACGGTTCAGCTGTCCCCTTCCCAATATCGCCGCATGTCGGGCAGTCCGTTGTCCCCTTGAAAGGCAAGTAAACGAAAAAAGCTGCCCATAAGGACTATGGACAGCCAGGTTGCTTGACGCCTTATCGGGATCAATCGTCGTCTTCGTCGTCGTCCGGCGAATAGCGGGACTGGACGTGCCAGCGGTTAACTCCGTTCGACGTCAAGGTGACCGATTCGTTTCTCGACTGCAGCTTCATCGACCGGGTCCCGCCTACGGTATCGTTCTCAACGGCCTCAACCGTTACTTTGTTCCGTCCCGGGCTTGCCTTGATGATCAGGAAGGTGCGTCCCGGATGCTCGGATGCTTTCGGCAGCTGGATCACCGACGGTCCGGCCGTTGCGTCGACTTCCATCTGATAGTCATTAAGGGAAGCGGTGTAGGCCGAACCTGTTATTTGCTTAACCGGCAGCACTTGCCCCCGGGATTCGGAGTTCGGCAACGTCTGTACGTACACGCGTTGCTCCGCCCAATCGGTTCCGTCTGTATGCTCAGCCCCGGTTGTCAGGCGCACCCAGCAGCTTACAAAATATTCGTCCGGCGCCGTTCCGAGAAGAACGGGATTTTGATTGTACACGATATCGTTTCGTACCCAGCTTCCCGTTGTGGGCATGGCCGATTTGGTCGTCTGAATCGGATCGACCGGTGAACCGGTCAAATTCAACGCCGTATTGTCCGCAACGACCGAACGCGAGAACGCGCTGCCCGGAAGCGGCCGGACGGTTGATGTGAAGCCGGATATCCGGTTTCCCGCGATAGTCGGTTTCGAGTTGGGACGGACCATCACACCGAATCCCCATCCGCCCGCCCCGCTGAGCCGGTTGCCTGTAATGAGCATGTCCTCTTCCGTCAAATCGATGGCGGATACGTTCGTCGTCTCGATCTCCACCTGATTTCCGATTAACGTAAATCCTTTTTTGTTGCCGCCGGTATAAGAGCGGTAAAACGTGCCTTTTGTTTTGGACGATAGATTGCTAATCGTTATGTCCTTGTACAAGTAGTTCGTCCCGGCTGTCGTAATAATCCCGGCGTTGCAGTCCGAGATCGTCCCGCCTGTAATCGTTGCCCGTTCCACGTAAGCATCAAGCATAATGCAGGAATGAATGTCCGTCAGGTTCTCGCTGACAATCGACTGAAAGTCGTTTCCTACCGCAGTCGTATCGATCGCTCTGCTCAGAAGCAGTCCTCCCGAGGAGCTTTTTCCTTTCGGCACGTTCCTTATTTTGTTTCCGATGAATAGATTGCCGCGCGCATACCGCTCGATTGTAACTTGCACGCCTGCATGGTTCATTCCGGTATAAATGACCCCTTGGGCACGCATCGCTATCGTTTGCGGCGTCTCCGAGTCTACCTTAACGCCTTCCAACGGCCCCGACATCTTCATAATATCGTTATTTTCAAACCGGTTGTAGGAGCCTCCTTTGTCCGATTCGATGCAGGTGACCGCGTTCGTATCATGGATCGTGCATTGCCGGATCGTATTGTATAAGGTGGCCGGACCGGCCAGCTCGATCACATTAAACGTAAACCCTTCAAAAACGCAATCTTCGACCAGGTTATTCCGGACAAACTTCGTAAATTGATGATCGGCCAAGTTTACGTTCGTATAATTCGTAAAATAGCGGACTGCAAAGCCCGACATCCGGGACGGGTCGTCAAACCGGCATTTGCGGATGACGTTGGAGTGACAGTCTCCGGTATCTTGTTCGGTTGCTTCGATCGTATAAAAATTGCCGCTCCTATCGTTGTTTCCGAAATTTCTTATCGTTACATTCTCCACCAGATTATACTGCGCTTCGTTGCCTAAAAACAGGCAGCCGTTTCCTCTCCGAATATCCGGCCGGTTCTGAATGTTGCCGTCCAGCACCAGGTTCCGGATCTGCGCATGTTTGCACGTAAACAGCCCCGTATACCCTAACAGCATGAAAGAAAAGCCTTCTTGTCCCACTTTGGCCAGTAGGACCGTTGCCTCGCCGTCCCCTTCCAAAATCGTGTTCGAGTATACGTTCAGCGTCCCGCTTATGATGTACGTTCCTTGCGGTATTACAAGCTTGCCGCCGCCGTTGTCCCGAATCGTAAAAAGCGCGCTGCGAATCGCGGCCGTATCGTCGGTTGTTCCGTTTCCTTCCGCTCCGAACCAGGCGGCGTTTAACGCTCCCTCGTACAACCGTTTCAGCCTCATCCCGGAAGCGGTTACAATAACAGTCGCCGTATTGTCTACAGATACTGTATCGGCCGGATCGCACACAAATATTCCTTCGTGTCCGTTGTACCGGACCAGATAAACGAGTTCGGGCGATACGTTCGTGCGGCTTCGCAACTGTTCGAGCGTTAACGTTACGACATGTCCGGGATTCGGTTCGCCTCCGCCCGGATTGCCGTACACGAGCGATGTCACCGATTGTCCATGCGATTCGGCAGCTCTTAAGCTCACCCCGGCTACTCCCGCAACCCCGGCCATCCCAAGTGCGGACAGCATTTTGCGCCTGCTTATTTTGACAGCTTGCTTTGACATCATCTCAACCTCCTATAATTAGGTAGGAACCGCTGAGAGAGAACCGTCCAGCCTGTCGTCTCCCGCAGCAGCCTCCTCTTACCCGATTCGCATTTGTTCGGTTTTGGCTCGGTCTGTTCCTATTTCGTCCTCGCTTTATACTCGGCGATCGCTTTCACCGACTCTTCCTCGACTTTCCGAAATGCAGTGTTAATATCGATCGTTCCCCGCTCCATATCGAGTACGTATTTGCCATACAGCGTAACAAGGTTCGAGTCGTAAGGCGCTTTCGGCGGAATCGGCGCGAATTTGTTGCGGAATATCGCCTGCAAGTTTTTGCTTTTGAACTCGGAATCCTGGCCAAGCGATTTGCGGACGGCGTCATTGGTGACGACCGGGATGATCCCTTTCTTAGCCAGTTCCGTCTGCGCTTCATCGGACGTCATATATTTCAGCACTTCCATCGCCTGATCTTTGTATTTGCTCATCGCCGTTACGCCGAAGTAGCTCGGATACGCTTGCGAGCCTATATTAGGTGCATCCTTAAAAGTCGGCAGAGAGACCATATCCCAGTTCATCGCCCTCAGCTCCGTGGGGGAAATCATGTAATAACTGGACAAATAAGCGAACATCGCGGACGTTTGGGTTTTCATAAACTCGTTCACGTTTGAAGGCCAAGTCAGCTGGGCCAGTCCGGCGCGGTACCCTTCGTCGTTTGCCGGATCAATGAACAGCGTCTGATACAGCCGCTTCCATTTCTCGTCTTTGTTGATCAGCGGCGTATCGGTTTTCATATCCGCCGTGCCGAGCGAATACGGATTCATGCGGATGAGGTGAATCGGCGAAGTCGTAAATCCCTGATACTGCTTGCCTCCCTCGCTTCGCGTCAGCTTTTTGGCGATTTCCAGCGTTTCGTCCCACGTCATGCCGTCCTTCGGGTAGGCGACTCCGAATTTGTCGAAGATGTCTTTGTTGTAATAAAGCACCATGTTGTTGTTAAACACGGGTAACCCGTAAATTTTGCCTCCAGCCACTTGACGAAGCGCATCCACAATCGTCGGCTCGAAACGGTTCATATCGATCTGGTGTTTTTGGATCAGCCCGCTCATGTCGTACTGGATTCCCGTGTCGAGCACCCAGCTCTCGAAATTGCCGATCGACTGGAAAAAAATATCGATCTGCTGGCCGCTTGCAATAAGATCGGCTAAGGTAGGTCCTTTGTTAGCGCTGCTGATGAACTTGATCGTATGCTCGGGAAACTTTTTGCGGATCGAATCGCCGAACCGGAGGTTGAAGCTTTCCTCGGAGTCGCCGTTGTTCGTATAAAATACGAGCTCGGCCGGTTCGCTTTTTTGCTGTACGGGTGTTGTCGTGCCCGGACTCGAACCCGGTTCTTCATTGCCCCCGCATCCTGCCAACACAAGCGCCGACAGCATCATCAAGGAAACGGCCGGTGTTATCGCTTTTGGATATCTCATCTGGTTGGTGTACCTCCTTGTCGGATCTGTAGATTTTCATATTCATCACTTTGGTTTTATCGGGTTACATTGGATTTTCTTGGAGGAGGAATAATCATATTCGTCCTCTGCGGTCCCTCCGCAACTGTTTATTTCCTCCTCTCTGCGAAAGCGCATTCACTAGTTTCTGAATCGATCATATCGTATCAATGATGCATGGTTCTGCGTCAAAAACGGCAATTATTGCATCTACCTATGCAATTTTTGTTGTTGATTCCATTCCATTCTGCTACAGTAATCGTAAAGGAGGAATCGGACCCGCATGATCGTTACCCCCCCGCAGAAACATCACGTTTTACTCGAGGACAACTTGCTTGTTGGTTATTCGCAATATTATGCAACGTTCGACATGCCGGACAACCATATGCACGAAACGTTGGAGCTGTATTACTTGATGTCCGGAAAGCGTCACTTTTTCATCAAAGACCGTCTGTATCCCATTCAAAAAGGAGACCTCGTCTTCGTACCGAAATATGATCTGCACCGGACGATGGCGGCAGGAACCCCGCATCACGACCGGTTCCTCATTCAATTTTCGGACGACCTGTTCGACGGTATGCTTGGCGGATCGTATAGAGAAGTGCTGCTTCGTCCTTACTTGTCCGGCGTTCGGACGCTGCGGCTGAAGTCCGAAGATTTGCTGACACTGGACGGCTTCGTTTTCCGCATCATCCAGGATCTGAAGGAGCAGCCGACCGCCCATTCGCTGCAGGTGAAGCTGCTTGTTACAGAGATGCTGCTGTTCATATCGCGATGCATGGAACGGTACGATCTGGAAATTTCGCCGTTCGATACGCCGATTCACCAAAAAATTACGGAAATCGCCGCGTACATCAATACCCATTACATGAGCCCGGTAACGCTGAAGCAATTGTCCGAAACGTTTTATATGAGCCCGCATTACATCAGTCGGATTTTCAAAGAAAAAACCGGATTTTCGTTTATCAAATATTTGACCTATATCCGAATCGGCGAAGCGAAACGGCTTCTGCGCGAAACCGATACGAAGGTGCTTCATATCGCGGAACAGGTCGGATTCGAAAATTTGGC
This sequence comes from Paenibacillus oceani, assembly GCF_014705615.1. Lineage (GTDB taxonomy): Bacteria > Bacillota > Bacilli > Paenibacillales > NBRC-103111 > Paenibacillus_AB > Paenibacillus_AB oceani. Next base: position 31,239 of record NZ_JACXJA010000008.1, on the reverse strand, counting down.
CCACTTCAACCGGGTATTCAAACAGACGGTTTCCTTATCTCCTTCCCAATACCGCCGCATGTCGGGCCGCAAATGATTTTATGATGGATAGGAACGCCAAAAAGCTGCCTGCGATCGGATCGCAGACAGCTGGAAGCTAATTGATGTTATTCGATGACAAGCTTGCCTTCGTTCAGCTGGCGCCGCTGCTCATCGGTCAGATGTTTGATTTTGTCTGCACCGGTCACTCCGCTCAGCCGGATACCGTGTTTTTTCTGCACATAGCTGTGCAGCTCCTTCATCTCCTTGGCAGAAAGCTCCGACAGGACGCGCTTATCGTCAAGCCTTGCGAGCAGGATGCCGATCACTTCGCCGGCCAGCGCCGTATTCGGCTGAATTCTGGCGCTTCCGTAAGCGACTGCCGACGCGCCTACGTTTTTGCCAGCTGTTATGACGTTCGAATATCCTTTCGGGATAAACGATCTTAGTGGCATGCCGTATTTGTCGGGGACCCCCTTGCGGCTGCCCCACACGTGATTTTTCGTCCCTTGCAGATCGAGCGCATACCCGGCAATGCTGACGTTATCGTCATACATCGTACCGCTCATCAGATCGGTCGCCTGCAGCACGTATTCAGTCTCGTACCGGTCGTAATCCCGGACATATAAATATTCGGGGTAACCGTTAATCTCCGCCTTCTCCCAGCCCGGAAGCTCCTGGCGCAAATGCGGGAGCACCCGCTCCGTCTCGCGTCTGCCGAGTTCGATCGCTTGGCGCACGCTCTCTTCGCTGGAGGGGTCAACGTCATATAACAGCAGCGCGTTAATCAGCACGTCGCCGTCACGCTGATTTACCGTATTCAGACCGCGCAGAAAAACATCGCTGCTGCTTGGCTTAAACCGCCCTCCCACATTGCCGAATCCCCATGTGAACGTATCGGTTACGGTCGTTTCCGCGCCGTACTTTTCCTCGATCCCTTTTTTGCCGAGCTTGTTCACTTCTTGCTGGAACTTGGCCCAGTCGACGTTGCGGAACTTCATCATGAGCGACGACGCCATGTAATCCTTCGTGCCGCCGAACACCGTCTCGATGCCCGGAATCCGCTGTAACCCCAGCTTGCTCGTCAAGGCGGAAAAGTCGGTGTTTTCCACCCAGTAGCGGGCTGAAACCGTTTTGGTCGTACCGTCCTTTGTCCGGTAGGAGACCGACTCCACGCGCCGCTTGTTCGTCGCCGGATCTTCCTTGATCTCTACGTTCGTAATGGATATCCCGGATTCGATCGGTATGCCGTCGGACAATTGATTGAAGTAGGCGACGAATTCTTCTTTTTTCCGGATGTCTCCCTTTTTGTACGCATCGAAAAGCAGCTTAACTCTTCCCTGCAGAAGCGATTTGCCGCTGCCTTCGAACGCTTCGTCCAAATAATGCATCTCGCCTTGGATCAGCTGGCCGCCGGGCTTCTCCCGGGGATCGATGACGATCACGGACAGCCCTTCGTCCTTGGCCGCTCTCGCCAAATACATCCCTTCCATCTCCGAACCGAAAACGACGACATCGGGCTTCGACGGATCGGACGCTGCACGCTTGGGTTCCGTATCCCGCTCGCAAGCCGCAAATACCCACAAAGCTGCCAGCAACAGGCCGAACCTGGCCAAAGATAACCGCTTCATAATATCCCCCTCTATTCATATACGCTACCAGATATATAGACGAATGGAAGGCCGATTGGTTTCCGTTTTCGGCCAAAAGAGCCCGGTTTATTCCGGCACGGGAAGACGGGCGTAGACGGGTGCAGGCTTCCAGCTCCGCAAACACACATTTTGCGGCGGCGCATACACTGAAGTACAGTTGTAACCCCTTACGTGGAGGTGTACCGCCAAATGGACGTCACACTTATATCGCTGCACTGGGTTTACCTCGCCTTCGTCTTGCTCATTATCGGCTTTATGGTGATGCGGCGCGATACGACGGCCGTGTGCGTCGTCGGCATTTTAGCGCTCGGCCTGATTGCCACCCAGTCTGTCAGCCAATCGGTCGGCGGTGTTTTTTCCGGATTTATTTATGCTATTAAAGAATTAATCGGCACGATTCTGGTCATCTCGCTCATTGTCGCCTTGAGCAAAGTGCTGATCCGTACGGGCATTAATGAAGTGATGATTTCGCCCGTAACCCGGCTGATTCGTTCGCCGGCGCTCGCTTTCTGGGTTATCGGCATCGTGATGATGATCATTTCGTGGTTTTTCTGGCCTTCCCCGGCCGTGGCGCTGATCGGCGCCGTGCTTCTGCCCGTTGCGATTCGCGTAGGATTGCCCGCGCTGGGAGTCGCGGTGGCAATGAACTTGTTCGGCCACGGCATCGCCCTGTCCGGCGACTTCGTCATACAGGGAGCGCCCAAGCTGACCGCGGATGCGGCAGGCATCCCGGTAGCGGACGTCATTCAAGCCAGCATTCCACTCGTGATCATCATGGGTGCGGTTACGACCGCCGTAGCCTTCTGGTATATGCGCCGCGACATGCGGAACGGCAGCTTGACGATGGATACGGGCCTTAAAGCGACAACTGTCCCTGAATCCGAGGCGGCCAAAATTGACAGCCCCTTGTCCCCCGCCGTCAGAAAAATTGCCGCAGTCGTGATCCCGCTTCTGTTCGCCCTCGATATCTTCGCCATGTTCAAGCTCGACCTGCAAGGCGGAGACGCCACCGCCCTGATCGGCGGCACCGCGCTGCTCGTCATGATCGTGCTCTCCTTGTTATCAAGCCGCAAGGCAGGTCTGGAGCGTACGACGACGCAATTGATCGACGGCTTTTTGTTCGGGTTTAAAGTGTTTGGTCCGGTTATTCCGATCGCCGCGTTTTTTTATTTGGGCGACTCCGCCTTTGCCGACATTTTCGGCAATACGCTGCCCGACGGCTCCCACGGCATCGTCAACGATCTCGGTCTTGCGCTCGCCCAGACGGTGCCGATCAATACCGGCGTCAGCGCCGCCACGCTGACGGTCGTCGGAGCGATAACGGGCCTCGACGGCTCCGGCTTCTCCGGCATCTCGCTGGCCGGCTCGATCGCCAACCTGTTCGCCGCCGCGATCGGCTCCGGTATCGCTACGTTAACGGCGTTAGGTCAGATCGCTGCGATCTGGGTTGGCGGCGGAACGATCGTACCTTGGGCGCTTATTCCGGCAGCGGCTATCTGCGGCGTAGACCCGTTTGAGCTGGCCAGACGCAATCTGAAGCCGGTCGTTATCGGACTCGTCGTTACGACGATCGCCGCCATGTTCCTGATTTGAGTTACTGCGAAAAAGGCTCCGGTTATATACCGGAGCTTTGGTGCATACAACGTACAAGTGTGGCGGATTACGGCTTCAACTCGTCTTGGATCTGCTTCAACAGGACGCGGCAGCCTGCCTCCACCATCTCATACACCTCGTCAAAATTGCCGGTGTAATAAGGGTCCGGCACGTTCTCCAGCTTGCGCTCCGGCAGTAAATCGAGGAGACGAAACATTTTGGACTTTACTCCGCCGTCCGGCTGTTCTGGAGTTCCGGAACCTTCGCGGGTATGCTGTGCCAACATCTCGTGCAGATTGCTCAAATTGCTATTATCCATGGCGATTACATAATCGAACTGGGCAAAATCTTCCGGCTTAACCTGCCTCGCCGTCATCCCGTTCCATGAGATGCGCTTGCTGTCCAGCAGCTTGCGGGTTCCTTCATGCGGAGGATGACCGATATGCCAATCGCCCGTTCCTGCAGAGTCTATCTGAATCTGCTGCTCCAGCCCGGCTTCCTTTACTTGGTGCCGAAGTACCGCTTCCGCCATCGGAGAACGGCAGATGTTGCCCAGACATACGAACAATACGTGAATCATATCATACTCCTTCCCGTCTATCGACATTGCAATATTTTCAAATGACAAGCAAACGATCCGGAAGCACTTCGATCGCAACCGGCGTTCCGACCGGCGTCTCCCCTCCGAATTCTCCGTCCATATGAATCGTCATCGGCGTGCCGCTCTCCATCCGGATCTTCCTTCCAGCCAACATCCGTACAGCCGGATGCGTCACATGCGTTCCGTCGTATACCCGCGGGAAAAAACGCAGCAGTTCCATACGCGATATCCCTTCCACCAGACACAGATGGAGCCATCCGTCGTCATCCTTGGCATCCGGACAAATCTTCATGCCCCCGCCGTAACCCGGCATATTGGCGATCGCCATCAGCCAGACGTCGTCGTGCTCGGAGGTGATGCCATCGACATCCAGCCGCACACGGCAAGGCTTGTACGTAATCAACAAACGTAGAACAGTGACAACGTAAGAGATTCGCCCCGCACGGATCCGATTGAACCAACGTTTGTACCAGGACCGGTTCGTCAGCTTGGCCACTTCGCCGTCAAAACCGATTCCCGCCGATATGGCAAACAGTCTGCCATTGATCAGGCCGGCATCGATCCGGCGGCTGTTAAGCTTCAATACGCGCTCCAGCGCGCCTTCCCATAACAGCGGGTATCCAAGGCTGCGTGCGAAATCGTCTCCGGACCCGGCGGGAATGCAGCCGACCGGCACGCTCGTCCCCGCGACTCCGTTCGCAACCTCATGGACGGTTCCGTCACCGCCTATAGCGACGATCGCGGAGATACCCGGCTTATTAGCCAGTTCCCGGGCGATCTCCTCCGCATGTCCCTGTTTTTGCGTAAACGTACGGCCGTATTCAATGCCGAGCCTGTCCAGCGCCCGTTCGACTTCCTGCCATACTTTCTTGCCTTTACCGTTTCCGGATAGCCGGTTAATGACGAACCATATCACGGGTCCGGCTGCCTCCCATCGCTTTCAGAATCCGAACCAGCTTCGTACAGATCAATGCTGCGACCGCAAGAAACGCTCCTGAACGATAAACAAGCTTTTCCACTTGGAATGACCTTTTGTAAGGGTAGCTTTTCTTGCGGGCAGCAAGGATTCACTTTAGCTGAAAATGTATACTCAGCTCATAAAAAAAGGGTCACGACGGCAATGATCCGACGTACCCCCTTGTACACGGCGACGTTTGACCCGTCACTTCGATTAGCAAGTGGACGGGGACGGAAAGGCGATCCGATCAATCGCTGCAGTTGCTGGCGGGTTCGACTGAACCTTCCTCGACCTGTATTTTCTCGGATACCGTATCGCGGATAACGCCAACGACGAGTTGCAGCAAATAATTGATATCTTCCTGGGTCTGCTTGAACTGCGTGACGATCGGATAATCGTCCAGCTTGTCCTGCAGCTCTTCCAGCTCTCCGTTGATCTTGTCGACCATCTTCTGGTTTTGGAATCGCTCGAATGCAACCGCTTCTTTTTGCCGTTTTTTGATCAGCTTGATCAAATCCTGAATTTCGGTGTTGGACTGAACCTGTTTCTCTGCCTTTTGGAACATAAGGACTTCATCCGTCGTAGAAATCAGGTGAGCGAGCTCTTTCGCTTTGGCCATAATATCGTCGCGTACGATTAAATCCGTCTTGCTGTAGCTCTCCATATCGTGAGGCGGATTGGCGCAAGAATGACCATGCTCGTGATTATGGTCGTGATCGTGATCGTGGGTATGTGCCCCGTGCTGTCCTGCCATTCTATTCACTCCTACGTTTCTATTCGTATATCGAATTTGGATTAAACGACTTTGGCAGGCTGTGAAGTGACCAGCTCGCCCTTGAGAACCCATGTCTGCGGCTCCGTAATCGTCACTTGGACGAATTGACCGGCTAACTCTTTCGAGCCGCGGAAATGGACCAGCTTGTTCGTTCTCGTCCGTCCGGCCAGCACATCCGGGTTCGTCCTGCTCTCGCCTTCGACGAGCACTTCCAGCGTCTGCCCCCGGAGCTGCTCATTCTGCTCGCGGCTGATCACATTCAATAGATCGTTAAGACGCTTCAAGCGGTCTTTCTTGACTTCTTCAGGCACGTTATCCTCCATCGCCGCCGCAGGCGTGCCGTCACGCGGAGAGTAGATGAAGGTGAAAGCCGAATCGTACCGAACCTCGCGAACGAGCGAGAGCGTGTCCTGGAACTGCTCCTCCGTCTCGCCCGGGAATCCGACGATAATGTCCGTGGTCAGCATCGCGTCCGGAATGGCAACGCGTATTTTACGGACGAGGTCCAAGTAATGCTCGCGCGAATATTTACGGCTCATGAGCTTGAGCACTTCGGTATTGCCGGATTGGACCGGCAAATGAATATGCTCCACCAGATTGCCCCGCTTCGCCAGCACCTCGATCAGCCGATCGTCGAAATCTCTCGGGTGGGACGTCGTAAAGCGGATACGCGGGATATCGATCTTGCGCACGTCGTCCATCAAATCGCCGAACGAATACGAGATATCGTCAAAGTCTTTGCCGTATGCGTTCACGTTTTGGCCGAGCAGCGTAATTTCTTTAAACCCTTGCCGCGCCAGATCGCGGATCTCCGCCAGCACGTCATGCGGACGACGGCTCCGTTCCTTGCCGCGCGTATACGGCACGATGCAGTACGTACAGAACTTGTCGCAGCCGTACATGATGTTAACCCATGCTTTCATGCCTTCGCGTTTTTTGGGCAAGTTCTCGATGATGTCGCCTTCTTTGGACCATACTTCGACGACCATCTCTTTGCCGTAATACGCTTCCTTCAGAAGCACCGGCAGCCGGTGGATATTGTGCGTGCCGAAGATGATATCAACGAACGCATGCTTTTGCATGATCCGGTTGACCACCGATTCTTCCTGCGACATACAGCCGCATACGCCCAAAATAAGCCCAGGCTTCTGCTGCTTCAGCGTCTTCAGATGGCCGAGCTCGCCGAACACTTTATCTTCGGCGTTCTCCCGGATCGCACACGTATTCAGCAGGATGATATCGGCATCGAGCTTCTCTTCCGTCGACTCGTAGCCCATCTCCTCCAGCATGCCCTTCATAACCTCGGTATCGTGTTCATTCATTTGGCAGCCGTACGTACGGATCAAATATTTCTTGCCGGTGCCGACCGTCTTCATGTCTTCCGGAATAGCCGACTCGTAGTGAACGGCGATATCCTCTTTGCCCCGCTTTTTTGCATCTTTTAATGAAGGCGGTTGGAAATATATCGAATAGTCCTTGTCGGACTTCGTTTGTTTCTCGTCCAAGAGGGTCAATTCCTTTTTCAACAATTCCACTTCCTTTCCGCATCCAGTCATTATTCCATTATACCATTATTCCTCCCTATCTGACAAAATAAATGCTGGGGGAGCTAGTCAAAAAAACAAAAAGCCGAGCGGGGAAATCCCCTTCGGCTAATCAATCCAATATAACAGCGGTCTCGCCATTTTTGATGCCGGCCGCGTTCGCTTCATCCGTATCGATATGCATATCAAGCGCAAACTGGTCGGAAATTCTGGCGATCACATCTTCGAAGACTAGAGGACGGGTGCCCCCGACTCTTACCCGCAGCAGCTGCTTGTCCCGGATGCCCCATTCGGCGGCTTCCTTCGTATGAAAATGAATATGTCTGGCTGCGATGATGACGCCACGATCGAGCACGACCTCACCCGCAGGGCCTTTCACTGTAATGCCCGGTGTCCCTTCGATATTGCCCGACTCCCGGACGGGAGCATCGATGCCAAGCTGGAACGAATCCGTCTTGGAAATTTCGATTTGCGACGCTTTGCGCGCGGGACCCAAAATCCGCACTTTGTCGAATTTCCCTTTCGGTCCAAATACGGCTACCGTCTCTTCTGCTGCAAACTGGCCCGGCTGGGACAGCGGCTTCATCGGCTTCAGCTCGTAGCCCGCACCAAATAAAGTATCAACATGCTCCTGCGATAAATGAATATGACGGGCGGATACCCCGACCGGAACGATTTTCTCCATGCTCATCGTAAAGCTCCTCTCTGAGATGCGGCTCTGATCTGTATGCGATACTCTAGTATCGCACTTCTCGCTTTCCATTATAAGCTAATGTAGAAAAAAGACATGTGACCGTGATCACATGTCTTTCGTTCACGCTTCTTAACGGAATTCGGCGACAAGCTTGTCGAACTCGGCTTCCGTAATTTTCATATTTTGCTTGGCGAGCGCTTCCGGCTTGAAGCCCGGAACCATCTCCTCGTAGCTTTGCTTTTCTTTGTTCTGATAGATAATCCCGGTCAGCATACCGTTCGTTTCCATAATTTTCGTCATCGCCATAACGCGGTCGTTCGGGTTGTAGTCCGGAATTTCGTCGAGGTCGACGATGTTTTCCTTGAACCACTCATACGTGTTGAACTTGTTGAACGTTACGCATGGGCTGAAAATATTGATGAACGAGAAGCCTTTATGCTGAATGCCCGCTTCGATGACGGCCGTCAACTGCTTCAGGTTGCTGGAGAACGACTGGGCGACATAAGTAGCGCCTGCTGCAAGAGCCATCTCGAGCGGAGCGAGCTCGGACTCGATCGAGCCTTGCGGCGTATATTTCGCATTGACGAACCCTTTCGCGCTGCGCGGGGAGTTTTGCCCTTTGGTCAGCCCGTAAATCTGGTTGTCCATAACGATATAGGTCATATCGATATTGCGGCGGATCGCGTGAACCGTATGGCCAAGACCGATGGCGAAGCCGTCTCCGTCACCGCCGGAAGCGATAACCGTCAGCTCGCGGTTAGCCATCTTGAGCCCTTGTGCGATCGGCAGCGAACGGCCGTGAATGCCGTGGAAGCCGTAACAGTTAATGTAGCCCGAGATACGGCCGGAACAGCCGATACCGGATACGACAGCCAAGTTTTCAGGCTCCAGACCGACGTTTGCAGCCGCTCTCTGGATCGCAGCTTGTACGGCGAAGTCGCCGCAGCCCGGGCACCAGTTCGGCTTTACGTTATTTCTGAAATCTTTTAATGTCGCCATCTTAGTTCAGCTCCTTGCAATGTTTGTAAACTTCCGAAGGCAGGAACGGCGTTCCGTCGTATTTCAGCATACTCGTAATTTTATCGTGTCCCACATGCAGCTTGATTTGCTCAGCCAGCTGACCTGTGGCGTTGTTTTCAATAACGACGACTTTTTTCGCTTTGGCGATCTGAGCGGCCACTTCGTCCACAGGGAACGGATGGATCAGACGGACGGTCGAATGGTTCGTCTTCATTCCTTCCTTAGCCAATCTTGCTCTCGCCTCGTCGATCGTACCGCCTGTTGATCCCATACCGATGATCAGCAGGTCCGCATTGTCGTGCGGAGCGTCGGATACGACTGCGTTCGCAAGCTTCAAACTTTTGAGCTTGGCGAGACGTTTGTCCATCATCTTCTGACGGTTGATCGGGCTTTCCGACGGACGGCCGGTCTCGTCATGCTCTACGCCGGTAACGTGGTGCAAGCCGCCGGGTTCGCCAGGCAGTACGCGAGGGGAAACGCCGTCTTCGGTAAATTCGTACCGTTTGAACAGCTTGCCGTCCTCCTGCTTCGGAACGTCGGTCACCAGGTTGCCGCGATCGATGACGATTTTGTTGTAATCCAGCAGTTCGGAAGATTGCTTGCCGAGAGAGAGCTGCAGGTCGGTCATAATAATTACCGGGCATTGGTATTTCTCCGCCAGGTTGAACGCTTCAATCGTGTCGTAGAAGCAATCTTCAACTGTAGCAGGGGCGATGACGATTTTTGGAATCTCGCCGTGAGTTCCGTATACCATCGCGTTCAAGTCGCTCTGCTCCTGCTTGGTCGGAAGACCCGTGCTCGGACCGCCGCGCTGCGTGTTGACGATAACGACAGGCGTCTCGGTCATGCCGGCAAGACCGATCGCTTCCATCATCAGCGATAGTCCGGGACCCGCGGAAGCGGTCAGCGCGCGCACGCCGCCGTAGTTGGCGCCGATCGCCATCGTGACGGCTGCGATCTCGTCTTCGGTTTGGATGACAGTGCCGCCGAACTTAGGCAGGCGCTTGATCAAATATTCCATAATCTCGGAAGCCGGTGTGATGGGATATGCCGGCATGAAACGGCAGCCGGCGGCTACCGCGCCAAGTCCGATCGCGTCGTTTCCGATAATGAACAGCTTCTGCGATCCGTCCGCTTCCGCCAGTTTGAACTCTTCCAAAGGACCGCCGGCCAGCTCGATTACGAAGTCCGCCGCACGTTTGACCGCTTCGACGTTTTTCTCGACAACTGCAGGACCTTTACGGCCGAATTCTTCTTCGACGGCTTTGTTGAACACTTCGAGAGGCAATCCGAGCAATGCCCAAGAGGCACCGGATGCCGCCATATTTTTAAACAGCGCCGTTCCCAAATCTTCCGCAATCGCGGTAATCGGAACTGGGAACAGACGTGCGTCTATACCTTCCGGCAATGTGGGATTAAACTTGGCGTCAGCGACGACAACGCCGCCCGCGCGAAGCTCGTGCGCATTCAAATCGATGGTTTCTTGGTCGAACGCGACCAATATGTCCAGATCGTCGGAAATCGCCCGAATCGGCTTCGTACTGATCCGGATTTTGTTGTTCGTATGTCCGCCCTTAATCCGGGAAGAGAAATGTCTGTAGCCGTACAGATAGTAGCCAAGACGATTTAAGGCGGTGGAGAAGATGCGGTCCGTACTTTCAACGCCTTCCCCTTGCTGCCCTCCGACTTTCCATGACAACTGCTCGATCACAACGTCCACTCCTTTAAACTGTGTCCTTCGGTGATGGGATGATAGATTCGAATCATCGCAAAACCTAACATTTTGAAAGCGCTACACCGTTAATGAGACCTCGGCATTCTTAAAAGATTTTATGCTTTCGGACAGGAAAATGCAAGCGATTTGTACATATTTGAAACATAGCTATATTAGATCGAATCCATCTCGGGATTAGATTGATCTGCCGACTAGCATTCTGATTTTGGCAGGGCCGTCACAAAATATTCATACCAATTGCGAAACATGACCCGCTCCACAAGCTCCGCGGACATCCGTTTCGATAGCGCTTCCTCGAGCCGGGCGTAGCCGGACGGGTCTTCCAAGCCCGGCACCTTTTTGCCGATTCCGTCGAAATCAGCTCCCAGCGCAGCCGCCCGCTCGCCTCCCCATTCGCAAACCGTCTCGATATGCCGGACCACCTCATCGATCGTCGCCGATTCGTTTGCGCTTACAAACGGTGGAAAAAAGTTGATGCCGATCACGCCTCCGCGTTCGGCGATACACGTGATTTGCCGCTTGTTCAGGTTGCGCGCATGCACGCATAGCTCGAAAACGTTGGAATGCGAGGCGACGAAAGCCTTCCCGCTTAACTCTGCAACTTCCCAGAAGCTGCGTTCGGCCAAATGAGACACATCTATTATTATTCCCAAGGAATCGCATTCTTTAACAAGGCGCCGCCCTTTTATCGTTAATCCGCCGTTTCGCGGCTCGGATACGCCGTCTGCAGCCCAGTTCGCAAAATTCCAGGTCAACCCGAGCATCCGGACGCCGAGCCGGTACAGCTCCCGGACGTGGTCGACACGGCCGTTCAGCGCATCCGCGCCTTCCAGTGTCAGCAGCGCTCCCGGGCGCCCTGCTCGCACCGCCGCCTGCAAATCTTCGGATGAGCGGACGGCTACCATTCCGGCTTGCTCGATAATCCGACTGTGAAACAGCTCGGCACAAGTCCTTATCTGCTCCATATTCGATTCCGGCAAGCTTTCCGATATCCATATCGCAAAACATTGCATCGCCGAACCTGCCTGCTGCAGCTTATCCTTTGTCACGTCCAGCCGCGAGTCGTTTCCTGCAAAACAGATCGTCGGATCAAGCAGAAGCTTGCTTAAAACGTCGCAATGCGCATCAATAACCGTCATCATGTCCGTCCCCTTCCCGATTTCGGATAATCGACTTTCCGTATGTATGCGAACGTAACCTTTTCGCGGGCCGCAAAAAAAGCCCCTTACAGGAGCTTTATATCAATCGTTTTACTATAGGCTTGCTTGCAAGCATCGCGTTCTAACGCGGTTCGACAATCAGCTTGATCGCGGTGCGATCTTCGCCGTCAATAACTATATCCGTGAAGGCCGGGATGCAAATCAAATCTACGCCGCTCGGTGCTACGAATCCTCGTGCAATCGCTACAGCCTTGATAGCCTGATTCAACGCTCCAGCGCCAATGGCTTGAAGTTCCGCCCCGCCTCGCTCGCGCAATACGCCGGCCAATGCACCCGCAACGGAGTTGGGATTGGACTTTGCTGAAACTTTTAATACTTCCATGGCTAGACCTCCTCGGGAATGTTGGATGAATTCCACTACTACACTATTCGTGCAGTTCTGGAATAATTCCTTCTTCCGACAAGTAGTAAACCACATTAAATTTCAAAAGTTTCTGTCAATTCACGCAATTGTTGGATACATGGCGCTCCCGCACCTCAGACCGCCGCCGCATTCACTAGCTGTGTTGCGTCAAGCTACGGAGGCGGAGACCGGGAAGGAGGGGCGCCGGCTGCTGCCGGTAATGACTATTCGCCCCGCGTCCTCTTCCCCGCTGCTTCCATCTACTCGAAAATCATCTCCGTCTCGAACCGGCGGACCAGCTCGATTTTTTTGGCCATTCCGCTCCCTGCGTCCAGGTCGATCACAACGGCGTGAAGCTGCCATTTGCCTTCGTCAGCCGTAAACCGGATGGGCAGTTGGGTTTTGAACTTCTGCAGCACCGCTTCCCGCTCCATGCCGAGCACGCCGTCCCTGGCTCCGGTCATGCCGACATCGGTCACGTACCCGGTCCCCTGCGGCAGGATTCGCTCGTCGTGGGTCTGCACATGGGTATGCGTCCCGACAACGGCCGACACTTTCCCGTCGAGATGCCAGCCCATGGCGATTTTTTCGGAAGTCGCCTCCGCGTGGAAGTCGACGAATATATGTTTCTGCTTCTTTTTGAGCTTATCGAGGATCGAATCGATCGTCTGAAACGGGCAGTCCAGCGGAGGCAAAAAGGTGCGGCCCATCAAATTGACGATCGCCAGCTCTTTGCCCGCCTTGTTTTTCAGAATCGTCATTCCTTCGCCCGGTGTGCCGGGCGGATAATTGGCCGGACGGACGATCCGGGCCTCCTCCTCGATAAAATTGAAGATGTCTTTGTTGTCCCAAGTATGGTTCCCCATCGTAATGCCATGGACGCCGAGCTCGAACAGCTCTTTGGCGATTTGCGCCGTGATGCCGCGGCCGCCGGCCGCATTCTCACCGTTCACTACGATAAAGGCGGGATCGTATTTGCGCTTCAACTCGGGCAGCTGCGTCTTCACCGCTCTGCGGCCGGAGCCTCCGACAATATCCCCTATAAACAAGATGCGTATGGAACTCTCCTCCTTCATCGGTACCGGGCGGGCCATAACCGTCAGCCGGCCTTATACGGCCCCCCGGCAAAAGCAAAGGAGAAGTGGCCGGATAGCCACTTCTCGCTTTCGTTTCGGATGCTGGTTGTTCGACTATTACTTCGCGTACTCGACGGCCCGCGTCTCACGAATTACCGTCACTTTGATATGACCCGGATAATCGAGCTCGCTTTCGATCTTCTTCGTAATATCGCGTGCCAACCGGAACGCTTCCGTATCGTCGATCTTCTCCGGCTGTACCATAACGCGAACTTCGCGGCCCGCCTGGATGGCGTACGACTTCTCGACGCCGTCGAACGATTCGGTAATCTCCTCCAGCTTCTCGAGCCGCTTGATGTACGTCTCCAGCGTCTCTCTGCGCGCGCCCGGTCTGGCAGCCGACAAGGCGTCCGCTGCGCCGACCAGCATGGCGATTACGGAGGTTGCCTCGCAGTCCCCATGGTGGGAAGCGATGCTGTTTACGACGACCGGGTGTTCCTTGTACTTTTTGCCGATCTCGACGCCAATCTCGACATGAGAGCCTTCGACTTCATGGTCAAGCGCTTTGCCGATGTCGTGAAGAAGCCCGGCCCGTTTCGCCAACGTGACGTCTTCTCCCAACTCGCCTGCCATCAGACCGGCCAAATAAGCGACTTCCATCGAATGCTTCAGGACGTTCTGCCCGTAGCTCGTACGGAACTTCAACCGGCCGAGTATTTTGATCAGATCCGGATGCAGTCCATGAACGCCTGTCTCGAACGTTGCCTGTTCGCCATACTCGCGGATCCGTTCGTCCACTTCCTTGCGCGATTTCTCTACCATCTCTTCGATTCGCGCCGGATGGATTCGTCCGTCCGCTACTAACTTTTCAAGCGAAGTCCGGGCAATTTCTCTCCGGATCGGATCGAAGCCGGACAAGATGACCGCCTCCGGCGTATCGTCGATGATGAGGTCGATCCCCGTCAACGTCTCCAGCGCACGAATGTTGCGGCCTTCGCGTCCGATAATGCGGCCCTTCATCTCTTCGTTCGGAAGCGCCACTACAGACACTGTCGTTTCCGCTACATGGTCTGCGGCACAGCGCTGAATCGCCAGTGTAATGATCTCGCGCGCACGTTTCTCGGCTTCTTCCTTCGCCTGGTTCTCGATGTCTTTGATCAATTGTGCCGTCTCATGCCGCACCTCTTGCTCGACGGAGGACAAAATGAGTTGCTTCGCCTCTTCCATCGTCAGCGCGGATATGCGCTCCAGCTCGGCTACTTGAGAACGGTACAGCTGGTCAATTTGAGATTGCGTCTCGTCAATCCGCTTCTCTTTGTTGGCGACTTGCTCCTCTTTACGCTCGAGGGATTCCATTTTTTTATCCAGCGTTTCCTCTTTTTGCAACAATCGTCTTTCTTGCCGTTGAGTTTCATTCCGACGTTCACGAATGTCTTTTTCAGCTTCGGCGCGAAGTTTATGAATTTCGTCCTTCGCTTCCAGTACAGCTTCCTTCTTCTGAGCTTCGGCTTCTTTCTTAGCCGCTTCGATCAGCTGACGGGCAGCTTCTTCCGCACTGGAGATTTTCGCCTCAGCGAGGGACTTGCGGATAAAATAACCAATCCCAAAGCATATAGCGCCAACAACGAGAGCGATCACGATTGTGATGACAATGTCCATCTTGTTCACCTCCTCGTTGAAGCCTCCAAGGGTTAGCTTGGGATATTCGGTTTTTTATTCCGGTTGCTTTCCACTTCATTCAATCCATGACCTCCGGTTGCAAGACCGGTCAAAACGACACGCTTTCCGCGGATTTCCGCCGTAAGGGGCGGCGAAAACCTGCATAAAAGGAAAAAAGGGCGTAATCCGGCGAAAACGGCGTGTACACCCTCATTTTAGCTTTTGCGAAAGAAGCTTGTCAAGCAACTCGGGAGCGCTCCGATGAAACGTTTTCAAAGCGTCAGCCGATCGATCACCATCGCCGCCGCTCCGACCGCCAGCGCGTCGTCCGACAGCTTGCCTCTTGTGAACGTAACCGGGTAGGTCGGATAATACAACGTATTTTTTAACGCCACCTGGGTACTGATCTGGTAAAACAGCTCGTTGGTCGTAATGAGCGGGCCGCCTAAAATCACTTTCTCCGGGTGCAAAATGTTCAAAAGATTGGATAGTCCGATCCCGAAAAAAGTGGCGGCTTGCGTAAACAGCTCGGTGACCAGCCTGTCGTCGGCCGATAAAGCTTTCAGCAAATGCTGAAATTCAACCTCGTCGGGGTGCTGGACCCAGTCGCCCAACACGCTTCTGCGGCCTTGCTTCAAGCGGACAGCCGCCTGCTTCTCCAACACCGGAATGGAAACGAACGATTCGAGGCAGCCGTATACGTGCGACCGTTCCGGATGTGGCGGGCCGTCCGTCTGGATAATCATATGCCCGACCGATCCTTCCATATCTACCGCCCCGTATACGAGCTGACCGTTCGACATCATCGCCGAGCGAATACCGACCCCGGCTCGGACGTACAGCAGATGACGGTACTGCTGCGGAGATCCGGCCCAATATTCGGCCAGTAATGCGGTATTGGCTCCATTATCGAGCAGCACGGGAACGCCCAGCTCCTGCTCGAGCCTCGGGCCGATCGGCACCTGGCTCCAGCCTTCCGCCGGAAAGGAATGCGGGTTCAGCATCATCCCCTTGGTCCGGTCAACCGGGCCGACTGCGGCGATGCCCAAACCCAAAAAGCGCTCCCGATCGAGCGCATGCTTCTCAATCATCCGTTTGGCAGCGCCGGCAATTTCGCCGAGCAGCAAATCAGGGGTCAACCGGTCCGTCATCTGCCAGGAGACGGAATCCAGCTTCTCGAGCTGCAAATCGCACAGGACGAGCCGGGTCGAAGCTCTGGAGACGTCCAGCCCGAATACGTATCCGCGATGCGGGTTCAGCCTGTACAGCAGCGGCCGTCTCCCGCCGGACGACTCGCCGAGTCCGCTTTCCTCGATCCATCCCGATGAGGCGAGCTCCTCCAACATCCTCGTCAATGTGCTCGACGTCAGTCCGTCCAGCTCCAGCAAATCAAATTTTGAAACGATTCCTTTTCTCCGGATTTCCGCGAAGATCTGTTTTGCCTTCCGGTTCGGAATCCAATCCTCCAAATTAGGCATACACCGTTACACCCACCAGGCCGGATACGGCAATTACCGCGAGGGGATGCACCCGAAAGCGCATAAGGGCGATAAAAGCGCCGGCGAATATGGCGAGAAACCAAACCGTATTCCAATCGAATGCAAAGATGGCGCCGCCGTTCAGAAGCAGCCTGTAGGCCGCATAAAAAATCAGCGCTGCGACAATCGGCCGCAGTCCGTAAAACGCCGATTCCACTATCCCGTGACGGTGAAATTTGGCGAACAGCATACCCGCCGCAATAACGAGCAGCAGCGACGGCAGCGTCATCCCGATCGCGGAAACGGCTGCACCTGCCCAGCCTTGCGTGTAATAGCCTACCATAATGGCTATATTGGTCGCTATCGGCCCGGGCGATGCTCCCGCTACTGCAATCATACCAGAAAATGTGTCCGCATTCATCCATCCCTGCGTAACCGCTTCGTGCTCGATTACCGAAACCATCGAATAGCCGCCGCCGACCGATACGAATCCGATTAATAAAAATGTGACGAACAGCTCCGCCAGCATCGCGCTATTCCTCCCCTCTCCGCCGCCCTTATATGCCCTCTCCAATAAAGTAGTCGGGCTCTCTATACGGGCCTTGGGCCGGCCTGCGGCCCCCTCCGTGGCGATTCTTCCACAATCCGATCCCGATTCCCGCCAAAGCGCCGAGCAAAATAACGAGTATCGGCGAAACGAACTTGAGCAGCAGCACAGCGGCGGCCGCAATCGCGATCAGAGTGGTCCATTTATCGGTTAGAGCGGTCTTCGACACGCGGTATCCGGCGTATACGATCATCGCCACCACTGCAGGCTTCATGCCTTGCAGCGCGGCTGCCACTTTCACGTTATCCTGCAGCGACAGGAGTAGCGTCGCAAGTCCCGTCACGATCAGAAAGGTCGGCAGCATCATGCCGATTACGGCCATAACGGCGCCGCTTATGCCCGCGACCCGGTAACCGATGAACGAGGCGGCGTTTAATGCGACGGCGCCGGGTATCGTCTGCGATACGGCCAGCACGTCGCTGATTTCCTCCTGCTTGATCCAGCCCTGTTTATGAACGGCTTCCTTCTCCAAAACCGGGATCATCGCATAGCCGCCCCCGAACGTAACCGGAGCGATTTTAAGAAATGTCCATAATATGGGCCCGAGCTGCTTCGTAGTACTCCGTAAGTTCCCCATTGTAATCCGTCCTCCCCTAGACAATTTCATTATACCTCACTTTATACCATTTTGGAATAAAGATATTGGCCTTTTTGAAAAAGTCGCTCGGACACTGGACATCCGCCCAGGATTCTTAGAACGTATCGAATAACTTTACACCATATTGAAATAATAAAAATGCGATTATCTGAGCTTGAGCCCGGCCGGTCCAAGGTTGTACATGCCGGACAGAAATCGCAGTTCCGCATACAACAAAAAAAGCCATCCGAGGAATCGCTTCCCCGACAGCTTTCTCGGAAATGAAAATAAAGTTGAACAACGAGACGAAATCGAGCCGGCAGCCGCCCCCGTTCAGCTGTGGATCTTAACAAGCTCATCCATCACTTTGGCGGTCCGCAGCGCGGATTCGCCGGTGCTTGGACAACGTCCCTTGCCCAGCAGCTCGTCTACGATCGTCTGAATGAGCGGCTGCTGGATATGCTCCGGATGCTCCAGCGAATAGTCTCCGATTCCGTCCGCAGTCGTAAGCCGGATCGGTTCGCTGCCGAAGGTGGAGAACGTCAGCTTGCCTCGCGAGCCGACGATTTCATTCATTTCCCCCCCCTGATAAGCGGTAAAGCACCATACTCCCGTTCCCTGCACGCCTGATTCGAACACATACGTCCCGCTTACGACATCTTCCGCTTCATACGCTTTCCCTTGATTGCCGGCTCTTCCGGCCGCATCCCGGATCGGTCCCAGCAAAAAGTCGAACAGATCCAGCGTATGGCTCGCCAGATCAAAAAAATGGCCGCCCCCGGATATTTCCGGCCTAACTCTCCACGGCAAGCTGCCGGGATCTTCGGTCAGCTTTTTGGTATGTACGGTCGTAACAAACCGTGCTTCCCCGATCGCGCCCATGCTCAGCAGCTGCTTCACTTTGAGAAACCGCGGAAGCGCTCTCCGGTAGTAAGCGACGAACAGCGGTACCCCCGCCTTCCGGCATGCTTCGATCATCTCCTCGCATTCGCCCGCGTTCATCGCCATCGGTTTTTCTACGTATACCGGCTTCCCCGCCCCTGCTGCGGCGAGGACGTACTCTTTGTGCGACGCAGGCGGAGTCGCCACGTATACGGCGTCCACCTGCGGGTCTCCGATCAGTCTATCCGCATCGTCATACCATCTGGCTACGCGGTGCCGCCGGGCGTAATCCTCCGCCAGCTCTCCGTTGCGCCTCATCACGGCGACCAGTTCCGACCCCGCCGCCTGCTGAAAGCCCGGCCCGCTTTTGACTTCCGTTACGTTCCCGCAGCCGACAATTCCCCACCGGATCGTATTCTCCATTTTTCTTCCTCCGCTTCGTTATCCGCCTTCGCTTAACGTTGATGCTTCCCTGCCTGTAAAGCCGCCGCTTAACCGTACTTATTCTTCCGGCCATTCCCACAGCTCCGAGTCTTCACTGCGCTCGTCTTCGTCCGCAGCCTCCTCTATAATTCGCCGGATGGCCTTGCCCACAATAGATGCCGAATACCCGCGCCGCATCAGAAAACCAGCGGTCTTCCGCCTTTTGTCCTGGGAGGTTCCGCTCGTCAGCTTCCACTTTTTCAAACCGAGCTCGAAGCAGATCCGCTCTTCTTCGTCCGGACGAACTTGATCAAGCGCCTCCTGAATCGTTGCAGGGGCGACACCTTTTTGCTGCAGCTCCTGCTTTACCCATCTGCTGCCCTTTTTCTGCGAGTAGATCCGCTGCTCCGTCCATAATGCCGCAAAATCGGCGTCGTCGAGATACCTCTGCTCCTTCAGCCGCTGTATAATCCGGTCAATCAGCGGTTCAGTATATTCCTTGCGCTTTAGAAACTGCCGGACCTCCTTCTCCGACCTCGGCCGGCGGCCGACATGCTTCAAGGCGTCAGACCATGCCCTCTGCTGCTCCTCGTCCTCCAGCACGCGGCGCAGCTTGTCCGCCTCGACCCGCTCCCCTTTCAGCAGCCGGTGCTTGATCAGCACTTCCTCGTAGACCGTTAGCGCATGTTGTCCGTCCAGATAGATGAGATACCGGCCGTTCCTCCTCGGATGCCTTTCGACAGCGGTAATGAGGGATTCCGTGTTGTCCATGCTGCCTCCTTCCGATAGCCAAACAGCGCAAAAACCGAAAACGCACCTTATCAAAATTCAAAGGTGCGCATCCGGTTATGCTGCGGTCACATGATGTTATTCGAGCGCCATCAGCTCTTCTTCGTCCTCGTCGTCATCCTGCGAAACCATCTGGCCGCCGACCTGGTTCATATTGCTTTCCTCGCGGATCTTCTGTTCGATAACGGCAGCGATCTGCGGGTTATCTTTAAGGAACTGCTTTGCGTTTTCGCGGCCTTGGCCAAGACGTTCGCCGTCATAGGAATACCAAGCACCGCTTTTGTTAACGATATCCATCTCCGTTCCAATATCCACAATGCTGCCTTCGCGGGAGATACCTTCCCCGTACATGATGTCCACCTCGGCTTGCTTAAATGGCGGAGCAACTTTATTTTTAACTACCTTGATCCGCGTCCGGTTGCCGACCATGTCATTGCCTTGCTTGATCGTCTCGACACGGCGCACTTCCAGCCGGACGGAAGAATAGAACTTCAGCGCGCGTCCGCCCGGAGTCGTTTCCGGATTACCAAACATAACGCCGACCTTCTCACGGAGCTGGTTAATGAAGATGGCAATAACCTTCGACTTGTTGATCGCACCAGACAGCTTCCGGAGCGCCTGGGACATAAGCCGGGCTTGCAGGCCGACGTGGGAGTCGCCCATCTCGCCTTCGATTTCCGCTTTCGGTACGAGAGCGGCTACGGAGTCTATAACAATGATGTCGACCGCACCGCTGCGAACGAGCGCTTCCGCGATCTCGAGCGCCTGCTCGCCGGTATCCGGCTGTGACAACAGCAATTCGTCGATGTTAATACCCAGCTTGCTTGCATACAACGGGTCCAAAGCGTGCTCGGCATCGATAAAGGCGGCTTGGCCTCCGGCCCGCTGCACTTCGGCGATCGCATGCAGCGCCACTGTCGTTTTACCTGACGATTCTGGTCCGTAAACTTCGATAATTCTTCCTCTCGGAAATCCGCCAACCCCAATAGCGATATCGAGCGCAAGCGCTCCGGTAGGAATGGTCTCCACCTGCATGTGGGTGGATTCACCAAGTTTCATAATCGATCCTTTGCCAAATTGCTTCTCAATTTGACGCAGGGCATTTTCCAACGCAGCGCGGCGATCTGACAACCTACTCACTTCCTTTTTATCGTTTCTATAGCTTATGATACCTTCTTTTCGCCCATTTGCCAAGTATTTTTTCGAACATACATTCGCATTTTCTTGCGAACAGTCGCTGCGGCTATCTTCAGCCCCGCCAAATAGCCGTATTCGCACGTATCCGCCCGATAAGCGCATGACCTTCGAACGGACAAAAAAACACCGCAACAAGGCTACCAGGGCCATGTTACGGTGCTTCCGCTACAATACTGCAAGTATATCGCATGATCTCGTCCCGGGCAACAAAAACTTTGCAGGGCGCCGAACAGACGACGCTCGCGGCTTACTTTTTAAGACGCTGCCACAGCCGGTACAAAGCATGCTTAGCCGCCTTCAGCCGGATCGATTCGCGATTGCCCGACAATTGAAGCTTCTCCGCTTCGGCGCCGCGTCCGCGCTCGGCTAAACCGATGTAGACGAGCCCTACCGGCTTGCCTTCCGATTCAGCAGGCCCCGCTACTCCCGTAACCGAGATCGCGTAATCCGAGCCGATTCTCTCCATCACCTGCTCGGCGAGCAGCACAGCTGTCTCGGCACTGACTGCGCCGGGCGCGCCGGTGCCTTCGAGCAGTTCCGCCGGTACACCTAACAGGTTCCGCTTGATTTCGTTCGTATAACAGACAATCCCGCCCTTGTAAGCGGCAGAACTGCCGGCTACTTCGGTGATCATCTCGCTGACCAGCCCTCCCGTACAGCTTTCGGCAAGCGCCAGCGTTTTGCCTGCTTCGGCAAGCTGCAATACGATCACACGTTCGATTGGCACATCCGAATCGGCGTAGATGTGATCTCCCACCCGGCTCCGGACTTCCCGTTCGGTTGCCGCCAGCTTCCGCTGCGCTTCCTCGGCCGTCACGGCCCGCGTCGTCAGCCGGATGCTCACTTCGCCTTCCTTCGCATAAGGAGCGATCGTAGGGTCCTGCTGGCCTTCGATCAGGTCGATCAGCCGGTGCTCCAGGTTGGACTCGCCGATCCCGGCGAACTTGAGCATTTTCGAGTGCAGGGGAGCCGCTTCCTCACCCATCACCGAGCTGATCCACGGGATCGCGTACCGGTCGAACATCGGCTTCATTTCCTTCGGCGGGCCGGGAAGCAACACATAATGCGTCCCCTCATGCTTCAAAGCGACGCCTACCGCAAGCCCGTTGTCGTTGGAGAGTGGCTCGCAGCCTTCGATCAGATTAGCTTGTCTCGCGTTGCTCTCCACCATTTCCGTTCCTCGAGCGCGGAACAGCGAGACGATTTTGTCCATTGACGGTTGATGAATCGATATCGACAATCCGAGAAGCTCCGCAAGCGCATCCTTCGTCAGATCGTCCTGCGTCGGGCCCAGCCCTCCGGTCACGATGACGAAGTCCGCCCGCGAGGCCGCCAGCTCGAACGTCTGCCGCAGCCGCTCCCGGTTATCCCCGACGACCGTCTGGTAATACACATTCAGTCCTATGCCTGCGCAGCCTTGCGCTATGTATTGGGCGTTCGTGTTGACAATCTGGCCGAGCAGCAGCTCCGTGCCTACCGCGATAATCTCCGCTCTCATATCCGTTCTCCCTCTCCTGCCGCCAAGCCTTCCCGGCCGGCCGGCTCCGGTCATCTCCCCAAAAAACAACCCGGTGCGGTAAACCGACCGGTTGTTTGCTAGCCGTTTAATGGTCGAATTGGATTACGTGCCAGTTTTTGGCGAAATAATCGATTCCGGAATAAATCGTAATGATCGCCGCGATCCAGCTCGCAATCAAGTCGAACGGAATATTGAGGAACGCGAACGGAAAATTGTTAATGAGCAAGGCGATAATGGCGGTAATTTGGGCAGCCGTCTTCCATTTCCCAAGTTTGCTGGCCGCCAGCACGATACCTTCCGCCGCGCAAATCGAACGGAGCCCGGTTACGGCAAACTCCCGGCTGATAATGACGATCGCGATCCATGCATCCAGCTTGCCCATATCGACCAGCGATACGAGCACGGCGCTGACGAGCAGCTTGTCCGCCAGCGGATCGAGCAGCTTGCCGAGGTTCGTAATCAGCTTGTGCTTGCGCGCGATATAGCCGTCGAGACTGTCCGTGCTGGCCGCGATAATAAAGATAAGAACCGCGATAATCTGGTTGTACGTAATGCTGAACTGTTCAATCCGGATAGGAGGCAGATCGAGATTCACAAGCAGGAAAAACATAATGACAGGGACGAGAAATATTCTCGCCACTGTTATGCGGTTCGCCAGATTCACGCGATCCCCTCCCCGGATAAATCGAATTCGAAGGAGTGCGTAATCCGCACCTTTTGCATCTCGCCGATCCCGGCAGAGCATTTTGAAACAAACACTTCGCCGTCCACGTCCGGAGCATCGTATTCCGAGCGTCCGATGTATACGTCGTTGCGCCCGTCGTACCGTTCAATCAGCACATTCAGTTCTTGCCCGATCCGCTTGCCGTTCTCTTCGCGGGATATTTCACGCTGGATTTCCATCAGCGTCGTCGCCCGGAATTCCTTGACGTCCTCCGGAAGCTGATCCGGCAGCCTGGACGCCGGAGTGTCCTCCTCCTGCGAGTAAGAGAATACGCCGAGCCGGTCAAACTTCATCTCTTTGACAAACTCGCACAAGTTGGCGAAGTCCTCTTCCGTCTCGCCCGGGAATCCGACGATTACCGATGTGCGGATCGCCACGTCGGGCATGCGGGCACGGATTTTGGCGACCAGTTCCCTAGCGTCGCGCTGACGGCCCGGACGGCGCATCCGTTTCAGGATCGTGTCCTCGCTGTGCTGAAGCGGCATGTCGATATATTTGCAAACTTTAGGATTGGATGCGATCGTTTCGATCAACTCGTCTGTAAAGAAGCCCGGATACGCATAATGAAGCCGTACCCACTCGATGCCGGGCACTTCGCTGACGCGGTCCAGCAGGGCCGGGAGCATGAACTTGTCGTACAGGTCGGTTCCGTAGTTGGTAGAATCCTGCGCGATCAGACTGATCTCCCGAACGCCCTGCGACGCCAGCGATTGCGCTTCGGCGACAACCGATTCGATCGAGCGGCTGCGGAACTTGCCGCGCATGATCGGAATGCTGCAGAACGTACAGGCGTTATCGCAGCCCTCGGCAATTTTGACATACGCCGTATAACGCGGAGTGGTCACTCTTCGCGGCAGCGCCTTCTCGTAATTAAATGCCGGATTGCCGATCAGAATCGGTTTTCTACCTGCAAGCGCTTCATCGATAATATCGTTAATTTTATCGAAATCGCCGGTTCCGACAATCCCGTCGATCTCCGGCATTTCGTTCATCAGCTCTTTTTTGTAACGCTGGGTCAGGCATCCGGAGACGATCAGCGCCTTCAGACTGGCCGTATCTTTCAATTCGGCCAAGTCAAGGATTGTATTGACGGACTCTTCTTTGGCGGCGTCGATAAATCCGCACGTATTGACGATAATGACGGTTGCGTCTTCCTTATCGTCGACCAGCGAGTAGCCGCGTTCATGAATGAGGCCGGACATGATCTCCGAGTCCACCAAGTTTTTTTCGCAGCCAAGCGTAACGACTTTTACTTTTTCTGTCATGAACTAGTTCCCCCAAGCTCTATTCGAAAGCGTAATCTTTCATTTGGCGGTGCGCGCGCTCGTATCGAAAGCCTGCTATAGCGGACAGTGCTTTTACGGAGCGCAGCAGTAACGTGCCCTGCATAACATACACACAAGTATAATACACTCCGCTTGAAAGTGTCAAAAATAGAAGATACGCCGGTTTTAGCCCGAAAAATCGCATATACGGCAAAAAGCCGTACTTGTAACAGTAAGGCCGGCTGCCATATGCACAAAGCTTATCTGAAGTTGACGAACTGCAGGTCGAGATCGATATCGGATTGCCTCAGCAGTTGAATCGCTTTTTGCAGATCGTCCTTGTTTTTGCCAGTAACGCGGATTTGGTCGCCCTGGATCTGGCTTTTGACTTTCAGCTTGGAATCCCGCAGCAGCACATTTATTTTTTTGGCATGTTCCTGGCCGATCCCCTGCTTCAACCCGATCCGCTGACGGACGGTGGAGGAAGCGGCCGGCTCCAGTTTGCCGTATTGCAAGTTTTTAAGAGATATCCCTCTTTTGACCATCTTCGAATGAAGAACGTCCAGCACGCTGTTCAGCTTGTACTCATCGTCGGAGATGACGACCAGTTCGTTTTTGTCAAGCTGGATGCTGCTTTTGGAGCCTTTAAAATCGAAGCGGTTGTCGATTTCCTTTTCGGCTTGTTGTATGGCATTGTTTAATTCCTGCATGTCGATCGCCGAGACGACGTCGAACGAATTCTCGGAGCTCATCTAATCCAATCCCGCCTTCCCATCGTTTCCTCCATTATAACAATCGGCGCTTACGAAAAAAAGACACCTTCGCAGGTGCCCCGGGGATGCCGATCGGCATGAAGATCGTTAACGCGCTCGATCCGGCGTTCGAAACATATCCAATACGCCGAGAATGATATGAGCCACGCCAAAGCCCAATATTCCGTAGCCCCATACGTTCGGGGTTAAGTACCAGCCAACTAGGCTTACGATCACGCCCAAGATGGTGACTACCCAGCTTGTTCCCATTGTCGATTCCCTCGCTTCGCGATAAAGTCGATACGTAATCGTAGGGTTGCCGGAATACGAGCGGTTTATTCTTCCCCGGGCGCTGCCCGTTACATCGGTTTTTCCAAATCGATCTGCACTTTTTTGGAGGCTTTGACCGTTCCAAGCTGGATCGGGACTCCGTTGACGGTAATCTCGGCAGCAGGAGGAAATCCGATATTCAAGTAGACACTTTGATCGGACGTCCAATCGCGGGTATCGCCTTTTTTGTAAAGTTTCGACTCGATCGATTGATGCTCCTGCTTACGATCGGCGGTGGCCGGGATAATCTTGCTGATGCTAAGCCAGCACTCTTCTCCGTTAATAACCAGCTTCACATTCAGTTTATCGGCATTCGTCACCGTATAGTAGTCGATATTGCCTACAGAGCGGGCAAACGTAACGACAGGCTCGGGGAGATTGACAGGCGGCGGGGTGACCGAACCTTCGGGAGGCTTGCCGGTGTCCGTTTGGCCGCCGGCTGCAGCGTCTCCCGTATTTTGTACGGACGGGGCATTCTTATCCGGAAGCTTGTCCGTAATTTTATCGCTCGGGTCCACTTGTTTTTTAGGATCGTTCCCACTGTAAGACGTCCCGATAAAGTAGTAAATGATGCCCAATATAAGCAGGATGAACGACAGCATCAAAATATTGGACGCCCATTTGCTGAGTTTCTCCGTATTGCGCGTACTGCTCCGCTTCCGGCGGATCGGCTCTACGGCCGGTTCGACCTCCGTCGCCGGCACCGCTTTCCCGTAATGCTCGAGAACTTCATTCGGGTCCAACCCGACCGTCTCGGCATAGCTTTTGATGAAGGCGCGAACATAAAAATTGCCCGGCAATACTTTGTAATCGCCTTCCTCGATCGCTTCCAAATACCGCTTTCGGATTTTCGTCGTTTCCTCAAGCTGGTCGAGCGATATTCCTTTATCCAGACGCGCTTTTTTCAGCAGCTGTCCCAAATCCGACACTGTTCAATCACCTCCTGGGGTTTGTCATGGTGCGGGAAAGAGTGGGCGGGTGTTAAAACCCGTCGTTGTCGAAGTTCGTGAACGACTCGTACGATATTTCCTCTTCCGGCGTATTCCGAAGTTCTACAATAACATTAAACGTATCATAAGTATACTCCGATTCGCGAATGAATATATCCGGATGTTCAATCACTTTGGTCGAAGGCATCGCCATAATCTCGCGGAGCAGCATATGATGCTTCTCGTTTGAGCGCATCGTAGATACGATTCCGTCGATGATGAACACGTTAGAAGGATTCATTTCGTCGTCTGACATTTGACTGCGTACCGTCTGTCTGAGCAGCGTCGAGGATACGAACGTCCATCGCTTCTTGGCGCATACGCTTCCGGCGATGATCGATTCGGTTTTGCCGACGCGCGGCATTCCCCGCAGCCCTATGACCTGATTGCCCTCCTGCTTGCACAGCTCGCCCAGAAAATCGACCAATAGTCCCAATTCGTCGCGGGTGAACCGGAACGTCTTGCGGTCGTCGGAGTCGCGTTCGATGTATCGGCCGTGACGAACGGCCAATATATCGACCAGCTTCGGTGCGCGAAGTGCCGATACAGTAATATTATCCACTTTTTTCAACATCTTACCCATCAATTCGATTTTTTCGTCGTCGTTCGTCTGCAGCAGCATGCCGCGGGTCCGGTCTTCGACGCCGTTGATGGTTAATATATTGATCTCCAGCATCCCCATCAGAGATGCGATATCGCCAAGCAAACCCGGACGGTTTTTATGTATTTTATATTCCATGTACCACTGTTTCGTTTCCATCTGCTCTCACCTTTCCGCCAGTTGTCGACCCTTATCAAACCTATTCTACAATATTCGTCATTATCCTCCTAGCCTGTGTCTAAAAAAGTTCCGTTACGCGGTAAAAGCCCCCTGCTAGAGGAGGCTTCGGACTTCCAACCGCTGTTCGGTTGTTAGGCGCGAACCAGTTTTACCATCAGGCGGGCAAGCGTCGTTTTCTCTTGATCGTCCGCTACGTCCCACAGTTCCTTCAACATGCGTTCTTCTTTATTTTCCGGATCGATCTTGTCGGCCAGAAATTCTCCAAGCTGGGCGGCGAGCTTGGCAATCGTTTCGTCGCTCATGCCTGCGCTGTGCGCCTGCTCGACCCGCTCGGACAAAAACTCTTTCCAGCGCTCGAAGTTTTTCAATACAGTTGCCATGATCGGTTTCCTCCTTGTCGCTGTAAGTTACGATGCAACAATTGTAGGATGTGCCGATTGCGGCGTCCGTATACGAACGCTGCTTGTCCAACTTCAGGAAAACGAACGTCCGGCTCAGGTTAGCCAGCCGCCGTTTGGACTGATGATTTGCCCGGTGATATACCCCGATTCGGGAAGAGCGATAAAATAGACCAGCGAAGCGATTTCATCGGGATGCGCAAATCTGCCGGCGGGAATGTCGTTTTGCAGCGCTTCCTTCTCGGCCGTATTCCATTTGTCGTTCATTGACGTCTCTACGACTCCCGGGGCGACGGCGTTGACGGTGACGCCCGAAGGCGCCAGCTCTTTGGCCAGCGCTTTCGTAAATGCGTTCACCCCGCCTTTGGTGGTGGAATAGACGACCTCGCAGGAAGCGCCGGATATGCCCCAGACGGACGAAACATTAATGATTCGGCCGTACTTTTGCTTGATCATCGAATCCATAAACAGCTGGGTGCACATGAACATTCCTTTCAAATTAACGTCCATCACATGCGCCCATTCCTCTTCGGAAACGTCCTGCAGCAGTCCGTAGTGGGCGACTCCCGCATTGTTGACCAGTATATCCGGCACCATTCCGTGCTTCTCCATCTTCTCCTTCATCCGCTGCAGCTGTTCCTTCGAGCGTACGTCCGCCGTTACCGTCAATACGTTCGCACCGAGATTCAGACAGGCCCGCGCCGTTTCGTTGGCCGCTTCGTGAGAATGCAAGTAATGGATGACGACCTTCATACCGACGGAGGCGAAGCGTTGGGCGATGGCTGCCCCAATGCCCCGGCTCGCGCCGGTAATAAGCACGGTCGTCTCGGAGAACGGCTTAATCATCCTTGCGGGCTCCGCACGATCGATATGGCAAACCGGTCGAAATCGGCATGCTCGCGCAATCTCTCATTGGCCTCTTCCAGCGTAACCGACTCGTATACGCCAAGCACGTCGAACAGGTTCGTATTTTTAAATTCATACTTGGTAAACTCGTTGGCCATCGCTTCTGGAGAATTCATCATGCGCAAAAATCCGCCGATTTTCTTTTTTCTGCTTCGTTCAAACGACTCTGCACTGATTCCTTCGGACTTGGCGCGTTCCAGAGCCGCCTTTACCCGCTGTACAAGCTCGTCGGGATTTTTCGTATCGCCTCCGATAATGGAGAACGCATAGTTGGAATTGCAGTTGTATTCGTGACCGAACGTATCGGAGATCAGCCCGTCATCGTACAAATCGCGGTATAGCTGGGAGCTCGGACTAAGCAGGGCGTCCAGCACGAGCTTCGTCGTCATTTCCCGCTTCAGCGGCCCGCCTTTCTTCCCTTCAGTGCTCAGCTCCTTAAAGCCGAACAGGCATTTCGGGAGCGATACGGGGAGCTCGATCACTTTCTCGCGCTCGCTTACCTGACCCGGCTCTTCCTCGAAGAAGCGGCGGATGTCGCCCTGAGACGGGAACGTTTTGGCTGCCTGGTTGTCGCGGACTAGCTGCATAATCGGCTCGACTTCGACGCCTCCGACAACGAACAGGCTCATGTTGCTCGGATGATAAAACGTATGGTAACACTCGTACAACGTATCCTTAGTAATCTGGGCAATCGAATCGATCGTCCCGGCAATGTCGATCCGCACTGGATGCTTGCTGTACAGCGCCTCGATCAGGCCGAAATAAACGCGCCAATCGGGATTGTCCCGGTACATGTTGATCTCTTGGCCGATGATTCCTTTTTCTTTCTCGACGTTTTGCTCGGTAAAATACGGGTTTTGCACAAAATTAATCAATGTCGTCAGGTTTTCGGTTACCTGCTCGGTTGCCGAGAACAAATAAACCGTTCGGTCGAAGCTGGTGAACGCGTTGGCCGAAGCGCCTTGGGAAGCGAACGTGGCGAAAATGTCGCCGGTCGGCTCTTCGAACATCTTATGCTCCAGAAAATGAGCGATTCCGTCCGGAACGGATACTTCCTGCTTGCCCTCGACTTGAAAATGGTTGTCGATCGAACCGTACTTGGTCGAAAACGTCGCGTAAATTTTATGAAATCCGGGCTTCGGCAGGACGTATACTTTGAGTCCGTTCGGCAGCTGCTCGTAATAAAGCGTCTCTTTCAGTCGGGTAAACGGTATCGTTTGCATGCGTCACTCCCCCTTCCGGTCTCTCAAAAAGTATACGGTGTCGAGCTTAACGCCTTGGGCTACGCGGCGAATCGCTTCGACGTCCACCCGCCCGATCTGTTCGATTAGCTCGGCTGCCGAGCGCACTTTGCCGGAGAGCTGATTATTGAAGTCCAGCGAGATGGTCTCATACGCCGAATCCTGGCTTTCGCGCAGCTGGTTCGAGATCATGGCGCGCGTCTGCGACAGCTCCAGGTCGCTGTATTGGCCTTCGTTCATTTGGGCGATCTGCTTTTGAATAATGTCTACCGCTTTTTCATAGTTGGCGAATTCGATCCCGGACTGAATCGTTAAAATGCCTTTGTGGCCGTCCAGACGGGAAGAAGCGTAATAAGCGAGACTCTCCTTTTCCCTAACGTTTAAGAACAGCTTGGAATGCGGATAACCGCCTAAAATTCCGTTATACATCAGCATCGCCGGATAATCGTCGTCCGAATAAGTTACATAAGTACGAAGCCCCATATTCAGCTTGCCTTGCGTTACATCTAGACGCTCGACTACCGTGTTGACCTGCTCCACCTGCCGATGCTCGGGCTTTTGGTTATATGCGACGGATTGCGGACGATTCCACTTAAAAGCCGCTTCGACAAGCGGTTTAACCTCGGCCAGCGTCGTATTGCCCACCACGTATACGTCGATCGGCGATTCCGCAAGCCACTGTTTGTAGGAAGCGTACAAAGATTCGGGCGTAATGGCCGCCATATCGGCTACTTTGCCGAGCGGGTGGAGCCGGTACGGCTCGTTTTTGCACATCTCCTCCATGCAGCGCTCTGCGGCATAACGGATTTTATCGTTAATGATGGCTTCGATTCGTTTACGAAGCGTATCTTTCTCCGCTTCCACATATTTGGTTCTGAAAGCGCCGTTCTCCAATACCGGATCGGTAATCGCTTCGCCGACGAATTGCAGAGCCTGCTCCAGCATCGAGCCGGAGTCCGAGACAAAGTCGTCATGAATCATATCCATGCGGAACTGGACGATCTGGTAGTCGCCTCTTTTGTAAATGTCGAAGCCGAAGCCGGCTCCGTACAGGTCGTCCTGGCGTTCCCGGAACTGCTTGGTTTCGGGCAAGCTGGACGTGCCCCTGCGAAGAACGAACGGCGTGAGCGCTACCGGCGTTACGGACGACTCATTCAACGGGCGTCCTATGTATACCGAGATAGCGTACGTCTTAAACTGATCCGTCGGCAGAACGTGCAATCTCACGTTTCCCACGGTATCCCTTTCGAATGCAGACTTATTCAAAGGCAACTTGCTCCCTTCCGCTTGTGATGGATGCCGTGTATCTACTGCCATTGTATCGACCTCTTTTCCATTATATTCTTCTAGAAACAGAAGAAGCAACCTGACCGGTTACTTCTTCTCCAGCTTCCTCGTTTCGGACTAGTACCCCATCAATCCTTAAATTGTGGGTAAAGGCGTTTTAATTTGATCCTTGCATCATCAGTAGTAAATTGCCAATCTACGCCCTT
>NZ_JACXJA010000079.1 GCF_014705615.1 Paenibacillus oceani | reverse complement strand
TATTTTTTCTTTATTTATTGAAATGTTTTCGAAAAATTTCGGCATGACTATGATTACCAGTTACTGACTTGAACTGCATAAGTCATGTTTAACGTTTTCTAATAAAAAATTTTCCATTCAAATAAATACCTTATAATAAAGGATTTATTCTTGTTTTAAGAATAGCAAACGTTTTCCATTTCAACAATACCATTTTTCTCCTTTTAGAAAACATCTATGTTTTCCTCAGATTCACCAACATGGTGGAGCACCCGCTCAGCTGACGCCCCCCGCAAATATGTGATAAAAAAAGAACCCTCCACTTCCGGAGAGTTCCTTTCTATGAGCGGTCATCTGCCGCCTGCCGGATCGCCTAATGCACCTTATTGCCCGGCTTGCCAAATAGCATTACTTCTCCCAAAGCTCAATCAGTCGACCTTCCGGATCTTCAATCCAAATCAACGTTCCAAATTCACTGCTCTCTTTGTTCTTCGCAAGAGGGACACCCATTTGTTCAACGTGCTTGATAGTCTCGTCCATATTATGTACTTGGAAATTTAACATCACTTGTTGTTCGGTTGGAAAATAACGGTCATCCTCGGAGAAGTAGGAGAAGATCGTCTCATTTCCTTGTGGGGTTTGATCACGGTCCCGTTCCATTTTTCAACACTTCGCTGTACCATTTTTTCACAACGTCAACATTCTTCGATCTCCAAAAAATTCCTCCGAAACCTTTTATCATCGCAGCTAATTTCTGTCTCTCCTCAAATTTTTTAGTTTTCGATTCTACCAGATATTCGAGATTTAGATGTAAGTTCCTTTATCAACTTTACTGCCCGTTCCCTGAATGCTACACACGATTACAGATATTGTTCAAACCACTTCACGATTCTCTCCAAATAATCGCGTTTGTTTTCTGCTTTCCAATACAACGGCGAATGGTCTTCTCCGTTATACAAAACCAACTCTGCCGTTTTGCCCAACCGGCGAAGCGCGGAATAAATCGGTCCCGCCTGAGAAGCACAAATCGGATCACTTGTCCCTTGAAGTAGAAGGACAGGTGCATCAAGATCATCAAACTCAAACAGGGGCGAATTGGCAACATAGCGTTTATAATTGTCCCAGATCGTTTCTTGGAGTGCCAACTGCCCCCCTTCAACCTTTACATAAAATTCATCCGGAGCCTTCGGGTCAAAGTGTGTAGCCAAACTGATCAAATTGGCGAATCCCGACGAAACAGCCGCTGCTTTAAACCATTTTAAGCGCGTCACTCCTACCAGAACTGTGTACCCGCCGAATGAGTGACCGATAATACCAATTCTCTCCCGGTCTATTTCCGGTTGGGAAACCAACGCCTGAATGGCCGCATCAAGTCCTTCCCTGATCCGATCAGCCGGTTCGCTTCCGGAAATGGGCAAATCAGGAATAAACACTGCATAACCACGAGAGGTAAACAAATGATGATTATCAATCGACCAAGGTGTACATCCGAAAAATCGCATTTGCTCCGACTGCTTGATTCCGCCGTAAACTCGTACGATCACAGGAACAAGCTCCCCGCTATGTCCCGCTGGCAGCATCAAAATGCCTTTCCGTTTTCGATCTCCAAACTTCCACACAACTGTTCTGACTGCTCCCAAGCTTTCCGGACAGATCTCGGGATTGAGAGCCCCAATTTTTTGTACCTCTTTGGTATGCAAGTCCAGACTGTATAATGCCGGGGGTTCGTTCTCGGATTCAGCTGCGTAAATAATCTTCTCTTTATGCGCTGTCTTGGAATAGGCGGTCCCTCCCATGTACCACGGAAAATGTTTGCGGGGCTCCTCGTGCAAAAGCTCTTTCAGACCGTTTGAAAGATCTACGCGGTAGAAGCCATTCCTCTCTTTCTTAGGTTCGCGCGTTTGAACAATCACGTTGGGATGTTCGTGATTCTCTATACCGGATCGGTCCATAGGGAGGACGGCTATGATTTGACGATCCCAGTCTTGAATTACACGAACCAGCTCACCAGTTTCTCGAATCATTCTCCATAATCCTCCCTTCGCCACCAATAAAACATCACCGTTAGCCAGTATCATTGGAGGATCAAAATACCTGTTGAACTTTACTTGTTCTGAAAATGCTATAGGATAGGGCGCAGATTTCCCGTCTATGTGAACGGCCCACAGTGCTCCATCTGCTAGAGAGCCAGCTGTTGTATACACAATGGTTCTGCAATCGTACCAAGTAAATGTCGGTCCTTCCAAATAGACGTTCTTAGCGATACATCGCGCAGTTCCATCAGATGCTGCATGGATAGGCGCCACCGATAAGTCATAGGCCATTTGTTGATGTCCCGCGTTTTTTTGGAGACCCGCCGCATTTGCGAAAACAAGAAGTGTACCGTCTTGTGAAACCGCAACCCCTAAAGGATGAAGCCCTTCAGCAATGATTTGTGACTCCTCCGTTACAGAATCAATTCTGGCGAGTTCCGCACGGTATCTGCTTAACCATGTCTCAGAAGGCGGCCCGCTGCTTGAGCCATCAGCTTTGAAGGTTTTATAAACTGAAATGGTCTCCTTGGCGCAAAAGTTATTACCTGTAGGGAAGTCGAACCCGGAATCATCGATGCCTTCCAATGGCATTACTTTGACAATGAGGAATCGTCCATCACTTGACCAGACCGGTGATTCGAAACCGAAAAAGGGACGCACCACGTGCCTGGTAAGCCGCATTATACCGCTGTTTTCTCTCCATAACCATAATCCGGCCTCCCCGCCCAGATCGCAATAAAACGCCAATGTATCTTCTACCGGCGACCATATTCCAGACCAACTGCTTCGTCCCGGCTCAGCGATGATCGGGATTCCTCGGTTGGTAGTTAAATCAAACAGCCACTGAACGCTTCCGGCGACGTCGGATGAAACGCCCGGGGATAATCCTGTCGGCCTGACACCGGTAAGAGTAAAGGCCAACCATCGCCCACTCGGTGAAACGGTGAACGGAAAACGGAAAGCAGGTCTTCTTAGATTCGTAATGGTTTCAAAAGCCAATTTCAAATGTTACACCTCCACAAGTAAAAGGACGCCAGATCAATCGCTTGATCTTGGCGTCCTATAAATTAAAAAGGATGGCAGGGGTTACCTGTCATCCTACTTCAAGTGTAACATATGAAATCATGCTGTCAACCGTCCTCATTGCTTCATTCCGTCGTTGTTTATTTTTTCATTTGCTTGGCTTCGTCTATTTTTTTATGAGTCTTTGGCACACTTTGGCACCCTTTATTTTCGGCATATTGGGCTAACCGAGACAAATAGAAGCGGTTTGCACCCCTTATTTCAACCACTCGGTCGGGTCTGGACGGTGTACAATAGTTTGTGTACCAAGGATTGGAGCCTAGTCAGGCAACAAGCACCGGTTTGGATTGCGCCGCCAAACACATAAACAAACAGTATAAAAAGCTACTTACCCACAATTGGAACAAACGGCTGCTTTCGTTTTTGCAGCGTTACTTGCGGATCAGGGTGGCAACGCTCTCGGGAGACAAAAGAAATTTAACAGTTTCCATATCGCTGGAACACCGTCTAATCATATAATTTGAGTATCCGAATCCTGTCGGAATATATTGACATTGGAGGAATTCCATGAACAAGTTACGACGACGCAGGGTTGCATTAATGTTTCTACTTGGGTTACTCGCCACCTCGCCATTGACCGCTTCGGCAGCGGAGCCGATGATTAAGCCGACGCTCCCGTCTATCCCCTCTGTACCGATCATATTGATCGATCCCGATGACGATTTCCCTTCGGGGTCCTTGGCGAACGCTCCGTTGATCGAGCGCCGTTGGGAGTTTTCCCAGCTCAAGGGAGCGTATTATGCTCCGAGTCTGGCTGCCGACGGCACCTTATACGTCGGAAGCTGGAACAAATACTCCGACGGTGACGGACTGGCCGCCATCGCGCCTAACGGCAAGCTGTTGTGGAGCCTCCTCTCCGACAACGGCTATTACGACACGACAATCGGACCGGATGGCACTTTGTACGCTGCAAGAGGGGGAGACGGACTACAGCAAATACTCAAAGACGGACATGTCGGATGGACGTACTCCGGTTCGATCACGGGGAAGATTTCTTTCCTACCAGATGGAACGATTGTGCTCGCAGCTTCGGATAAAATCGTATGGATCGACCCCGATGACGGTTCGATAATCCGGTCGGTCGATGTGCCTTCGGTGCTCCCGCATTCGCTCAGCGTCGCCGCCGACGGCACGGTGTACGCCGTAACCGGCAAGTCGAGTCTCTACTCGGTCAAGCCGGACGGCAGCTTGAAATGGTCACGCGACATGAGCGGCGGCAGCGGCTCTGCTAACTTCTTCGGCACCGCGCTCGGCTCCGACGGAACCGTGTACGCCGTTGCCAATAAAAACACTGTTATGGCCTACAAGCCGGACGGGACCGTTAAAAATCAGTATAAGGCATCCGCTGACATTTCGACGACCCCGGTCATCGGCAAATCCGGCGAATTGTACGTCGGACTCGTCAATGGCAAGCTGGTCGGATTGAACACGGCCATGGACGTGAAATGGATCACCAGATTCACCAATTCCATTACAAGAATCGTCGCCGGCCCAGGAGAGCTTGTGTACGTCTACAGCAGCGACGGTCAATATTTGTACGCGATTGCCGCCGTCGACGGGAATGCCAGGTGGAAAGCCGAAGTGCCTCATAACAGCGGCGGCGGCCACGGGAATATTGTTTTCTCCTCCGATGGCACCCTGTTTGCCAGCGGCTTCGGACTGTTCGCACTCGGAACGCCGCCAGTTGCGAGCGTGACGCTGGATAAGCCGTCGATCGAGCTGCAAGCCGGACAGAGCACGGCGCTAACCGCTACCGTCGCTCCCTCCGAAGCGGTCAATCGCAAAGTTAACTGGAAGAGCGATAACCCGAATGTCGCCCACGCCAACGGCTTGGGTATCATAACGGCCGTGTCGGCGGGCAAAACCAAGGTGATCGCATCGACGGACGAAGGCGGCTACATGGCGATTAGCGAAGTGAACGTCAGCGCCTCGCCGCCCCCCCTCCTCGTGTTGACGGATATCGATGACCATTGGGCTAAGCTTGAGATAACTAAAGCGGTCGAACAGGGAATCGTCTTCGGATACGAAGACGGGACGTTCAAGCCGGATAAGGGCGTGACAAGGGCGGAGTTCGCAGTGATGCTTATGCGGGCCTTGAAGCCGGATGTCGAAGGCATTGCTCTAACGTTCACGGACCAAAGCGATATCCCTTCATGGGCGGCCAAAGCCGTCGCTCAAGCGGCTCAGCTCCATATTGTAAGGGGTAATTC
This sequence comes from Paenibacillus oceani, assembly GCF_014705615.1. Taxonomy (GTDB): domain Bacteria; phylum Bacillota; class Bacilli; order Paenibacillales; family NBRC-103111; genus Paenibacillus_AB; species Paenibacillus_AB oceani. Next base: position 3,305 of record NZ_JACXJA010000079.1, on the reverse strand, counting down.
CGACGGAACGTTTCTTCCGTCGAACCACATCACGCATGAGGAAATGCTGGCGATGGTTGTGCGAGCCTCGGGCAAACCAGCTCCGGACCCCGCGCCGGCCAGCGGTTATGCGGACGACGCCGATTTATCGGACTGGGCCAGGGGGGCGGCGTACGTCGCTTCTCGGCATTCGCTTCTCGGCGGCATGAACGATAATAGAGTTCGGCCGAAGACCTCGACTACTCGGGCGGAATCGGCCGCGGCCATCGTCCGCATGCTGGACATGTAAGTCAACTAGCCGGAGACCCTAGGGTCTCCGGGTTTGCGTGAAAAAAGAATTGCAACTTGCTGTTCGTGGTCACTTGAGTGCTCACCAGGGACTTATATAGGCTGCTAAACCATGTTAGCAGCCCCGGCGCGATCGGTTCTGTCTCCAGTGCGGGAACCGTGTATTTTGCCAATACGGCCCATTCTTTCTTCCCCCCGATCTGGACTGATTAGGAAAATGAGCAGCTCGTATTTGTCGTTTGTCTCCAGCAGATCTGTTTCAGCTCATCTCCTGAACAAGACAGAAAGACCGTCCGAATCCGCTATTCGGGCGGGGTCTTACCTTATGCCAAAAATGTAACTGTTTATCGTCAGCAGCTCTATCGGACGTTCGGGGGCGGGCCTCACTGACTTTAATCCCTCATATCGCCCATTAGACCTTTGAAGAAAAAGTGAACAAAGCGTTCTTCGGAAATAACTGCATGATCGGAACGGCCTGTCTCTTGAAACTGGTTCATTGCTTTCTGGTACATGTTGAAATAAAAGAGCAGTTCGTCTTCCCTCAAGCCCTCAGCCACATATTGCTCTTCCCTCCCACGCTGTATAAGCTTCAGCAGAAATGGAATGAACTTCATCTCCAGAAATCGCTCAATTCTCTCCTGCATCGCAGCAATATCAGCAGATTGCTTCATGCAGTCATTAATGACCTTAACAAATTTCATTTCCTCCGTCATTACTGTATACATGAGCTTGGGGTATGGTATCTGATCTTCTAATAAATGCTCATATCCCTTCAACTGTTCCTCCATCATTTCGCCGATAGCTTCAAATAAGAGCTCGTCCTTGCTTCCGAAATAATTGTAAATGGATACCTGAGATACGCTTGCTTCCCTGGCTATTTCTTTAATCGTCGCTGTATGAAAGCTGTCATGGTGCAACTTCTCTTTCGTTATTGCTAATATGAGCTGCTTCTTGTGCTCCGTTCGTCTCTCAAATCCGTTCAATTGCTATCACCCCACTTTCCAAAATAATAATTTTAAACAATAAGATTGTCAAATTTCAAAATTATGTAGCGAATCGAATAAAGTTGAGCTATAATCTATTTTGAAATATAACATCATATAATTTCATAATTCGGAGGTACAGCATGAAAACTTTGTACAATCAAAACACGGGATATTGGTATCCTCGCCTTACCTTACTCACGCTAGAAACGATTATTTTGGGAGTTGCCGGCTGGCTGCTTTTTTTTGATGGCGCGGAGGTCTTACATGCTCTATTTCATTGGAATTTATCGAATGGTGACTCAGGACGGAATTGGCTTCTATTCATCCTTATTTTAATTGTTTTCGTTCGGATGAAATTTACGATGTTTTTTCTTTTAAGAAGACCTATGCCATGGCAGGAGGCGTTTAGTGTTCCAGCAGCTTTTTCACTGTATTATATCGTTATTCCTCTTCTCAGTTTGACTTATAACAAGCCCTTAAACGGATGGGACCTTGCATTTGTCGTCATTTTCGTTTTTGGTTCCCTCCTGAATTCGCATGCCGAATGGCTTCGTCATCAATGGAAACAACTTCCTGAACATAAGGGAAAACTCTACACAGGCGGCTACTTCCGCTATTCGATCCATATTAACTACTTCGGCGATGTGTTATGGGTGCTTGCTTTGGCTCTCGTCGCATGGAACGCCTGGGCATTGCTCGTGCCGCTATGGTTGTTCTGTTTCTTCGCGTTTTACAACATTCCGATGCTGGATAAGCACCTCGCTGAGAAGTATGGCGATGATTTTGAGCGTTACCGTAAAAAAACCAAAACATTTATTCCTTACTTCTATTGATTTATTAACTGACTCAGCCGGAGATGGCTCAAATATTGGATCGGAGTCACCCCGGCTTCGCTTTTGAATACGCGGACGTGGTAGGATAGGTTTAAACACCTGCAGGGACGGAGCTTTCAGATCACAGCAGCACAACCTCTCTCTTACAGTTATATTGTTCTGCTTACTAATAAGGACGGGTCGGATCTATTATGGAATGCTGCAGCTTTTCTATATAAGCGTCAAAAGCATCAATGCCTTCTTTTAAAATAGGCATGCTTTTTTATCGGTAATTGGTATAACCCACAAAACACTAATTATTTCTTGACCTATTATTTACCTGATTCAGCACAAATTTCTCAAGTGCTACTGCAACACCATCGTTATCGTTGGATTCAGTAACGTACTTTGCACAGTTTTTCAGTTCCGTTATCCCGTTCCCCATGGCAATGGGAAATCCGCACTTATGGAAAAGTCCCAAATCGTTAAAGTCGTCTCCAAATGCCATGACATGGTCCCGGCTAATCCCGACCTCATTTAAAACCCACTGCACGGCATCCTCTTTTGAAGCGGATTTATGCATAATTTGAACCAGTACTCCTTCATCCGTTACGATAACGTTGACTTGGTTACCGAATTGCCGGGCAAGCTCCTTCCATGAGCTGTAACCCACAACCAGAATTTTAGTCGGAGATAGGGAATAGATAAAATTAGAGTCGACTACCTCTGGTCTAGATTCACCCGAACGGGCGTCAAACTTAGCGGACTCGGAGTCGGGAATCGGTGTGCACGTATACCAGGAGTCATTAACTTCATAGTAGATGGTAGAGCGGGGTTCGCTTAGCTCAATGAATTTAATAATCTGCTGGCTTATCTCTGCGGGGATACAAATGTGCCGCTGAACTTGTTTAGATTCGTTTGTCACTAAGGCACCATTGTAGAAAACAAGGTACTCTGCAAACGGAAGATCTTTTATAAAATGTTTAGCGACTCTAGGCGGTCGTGCTGTAGCGACAATAATATGAATTCCGGCTTCAAAACACTGCTTAACCGCACGATAATTCCGTGGAGATATGGATTTGCTGCTATCGAGCAAGGTTCCATCCAAGTCTAGCACAATTGCTTGTATTCCTGACATCGCATCCCCACACTCCCACTATAAAGTAATGTTTTCTCCTGTTTTCTCGCTCATTCTTAGTTTTTCAACTTTGACAACCTATGTCCGTTGGAGGAAGATTGA
>NZ_JACXJA010000078.1 GCF_014705615.1 Paenibacillus oceani | reverse complement strand
CGGAACCGATTAAGAGCGGTTTGTATCTTCTATTTTGTCCGAAAACCCGCTTGGGCACGGAATAGGAGCGGTTTGAGACTCCTAATATGCGCGAAAAGAGTACAGACCCCGCCTGTTGACTAAAATAAGGGGGGCAAACCGCTTCTATTCGTCCCAAGCATCCCTCTATGCCGAAAATAGGGGGTGCTAGAAACTCTTATTGTGTTTTTGGGACTTTAACGTATGGGTTCACGTCAAAGGATCGCCTGGACCGACTGGACGCCTTACGCCTTTATCCCACGGCTTCCTTAAAACCGACGTACCAACGTATAGTTGTGCACCGAGGACTTGCGTTTCGTACACGCCGCCGCCGAAAATTGCGGTCCTTACGATTTCGGGGAAGTGAGTCCTTCGGCTTCAATTTCTTGCCGGATATCGGCGGCGACATTTTCAAGTCCAGGGTACAAGTCGTGCTCGGTTAATCCGTAATGGAGCAGCTGATCGTTCATCGCTTCCCTGGCTTCCTTCTTGATTACAATTTTGTACAAGTAGCTGGAGCTGTCCGGAAGCAGATCGAGCGGCACCATAGTAGGCGTAATGGGGAATACGGTAAAGGTGCCGGCCTGTTTTATAATTCTCGGGTTGTTGAGCGGGCCAATCGCGGCGGCCGGTTTATTGGGGTTGGCTTTTCCTGATGCAGCATAAAGTAGGGGACGTTGCCGAGGTAGGGATAGGCAAGCGAGCGGAATTTGGACAAGTAGACTATTTCGGATTGGGCTCCGAGTCCTCTGGCGATAGACGGCTCCAGATGGTAGGTCGCGCTTTTGGCCCCTCTGAACCAAAGCTCGCAGGAACGGGGATTTTGAGGCGGGCATACGTTCTTGTAGATTTGATCGACGGCTTTTAGATACGTATCTACGCGATCGACACCGGTTATTTCGAAAATGTGGTTTTGGACACTTGAACGGGTTTGACGGGCTTCAGCATTCGGATGTTCCTCCTCCAGTCATATACATCCAAACTATGTGCGAATGCCCATTCAGGTTCGCTGTCAACAGCGGGAACTTTGCCGAATTGCGCGATAACGCAACGCTTATGCCGGCAACGGTGGTATGAACTTTTACCTTACCTTACCTTACCTTACCTTACCTTACCTTACCTTACCTTACCTTACCTTACCTTACCTTACCTTACCTTACCTTACCTTACCTGATCTTCGATCTGCGCGGATCATGTTCCAGAATGGGGCATTCGTCCTGTCCCGGGTCATTCGATATAGATGTGACGCTAGAAATAATAGCTTGTGTTATTTCCAGGGAAATAAATGAATAGGTTATTAGTCGCATAAATTCGTGTTTTGCGCATAATTCGACGATTTTCTGCAGGATAATAAAATAGTTGTTGCTTTTTTTCGACAAGCCTACTATACTGGCATTGAACATAATTACTTCACTGAACATATGTTCATTCGAATCAAACTATGGCAGGATGGAGGTGAGCGCGTGAGCGATATTGGAGAGGAGAGAACTCGGCTGCTCGTCAAGGTAAGCAATCTGTATTACAACGACGGGTTGAACCAACAGGAAATCGCAGACCGGTTAGGCATATCGAGACCGCAAGTAAGCCGGATGTTAAGCATGGCGAGAGCCGCTGGCATCGTGCAGATCAAGATCAAGAACCCTTACTCGGAGGAGCAGCAGTACGAACGGGCGATCGCCGAGACGTTCGGCATTCACGATGTAAGCGTTTTGAATGTCCCGGATGCCGATCCGAGAACGATCGAGACCCAACTGGCCCGTGCGGGCAGCGCGCTGCTTGAATCGGCCTTGAAGGATCATGATATCGTTGGTGTAATGGCAGGACGAAGCATTGCCGCTATTGGAAATGAAATCGGTTTCGTTCAACGCAAAGGACTGCAGTTCGTCCCGCTGGTCGGAGGCTGGGGCTCCGAAGGGGCGCCGTGGCATGCCAACTCCAACGCCCGTTCGCTTGCAGAGAAACTGAAGTCGAAATATCGGCTGCTTAACGCTCCGGCAGTCGTCGCTTCGAAGGAAGCGAGAGACGTGTTCGTCAACGAACCGGAGATTGCCGACGTTTTCCGGATGGCCGGAAAAACGAATATTGCGCTGGTCGGGATCGGACAAGTTTCGGAGCAGGCTACGATCGTCCAATCCGGATACTTCAGCAAAAGCGACATCGAAAACGTACGCAGTCTGGGAGCTGTGGCGAGTTACTGCACTTCCTTCCTGGACGAAACCGGCAAGCTGGTGCCCTACGACCTTGAACAGCGGATGATCGGGATGACGGCAGGCGAACTTCGCAAGGTGCCTAATGTAATCGCGATTGCAAGCGGCGAGGAGAAAGTCGCGGCGATATGCGCGACGCTGCGCGGCCGCTGGATCGACGTACTGATCACCGATATGGAGACGGCCAAGCTGGTATTAAAGTGGCATAACGAGCATCCGGTTAAACTATGACGGGCGGAGAACCCGGCCCAACATTTATTCGAGATCCGAAAAGGGGAGTTGTGCGAATATGAAAAAAGTACGTTTCGTAATGGCAGCCATAATATTGACGCTTATCCTCGGGGCTTGCTCCAAGGGAGGAAGCGAAACCGGCGGCGAAAGCGGTGCGAAGCCGGAAGGGAAACAGAAGACGGTAGCGATCCTGACACCGTACCTCTCTTCGGTAACGACGAATGAAATGGTGGAAAAGCTGAAAAAAGGCATGACGGAGAAAAACTGGAAGGCGAACGTCGTCGATACGAAAGGCGATATGGGCCAACTGGCGAGCCGGATGGAAGATTTGATTACTTCCAAGGTCGATGCGTTTGTTATCGTCAGCACCGATCCGAATCAGCTCAAAGCCCAAATCAAAAAAGCGGCTGACGCTAAAATTCCGGTATTCGGAAGCGACTCCGGCTACATTGAAGGCATGACTATGAATGCTACGAGCGACAATAAAGCGATGGCTAAAGCGATTACCGAGCATTTGTTTGCACAGATGGGCAACAAAGGCAACCTGGTTGTGCTGACTCACCGCCCGCATCCGGGCGTCCTGGCAAGAACCCAGCTTTTGGACGAGATGCTGAAGCAAAACCCGAACATTAAGGTCATCACCGAGCAGCAGGTTCAAGTTCCGGGTCCGATCGAAAACGCGCGCAAGCAAATGGAAAGCTTGCTGCTGGCCAATAAAGATGAAGGCTCGATTACAGCCGTATGGACGGGCTGGGACGAAGCCGCGATCGGAGCTGCTCAGGCTATCGAAGCGGCAGGCCGTAAAAATATTATCGTAACCGGGATCGACGGAACGAGCCAGGCGATCGATATGATTCAGAAAGGTTCTCCGATCGTAGCGACGATCAAGCAAAACTTCTCGGGTATGGCGGATATCGTCGTTGAGCAGATCGGCAACGTATTTAGCGGTCAGCCGGTGAAGGACAAAGAAATGTATGCGCCCGCTTCGCTTATTACGAAAGGCAAATAAGTTAGGGGGAGATGCGCGTGGCCTTGCTTGAAGCAAGAGGGATCGATAAACGGTTTGGCGCGCATTACGCGCTGTCGGGCGTATCGCTGGCCATCGAGCCCGGCGAAGTGCACGCGCTCGTAGGCGAGAACGGTGCCGGCAAATCGACGTTTATCAAAATCGTAACAGGCGTCTACAAGCCGGACGGCGGAGAGCTGTGGTGGCAAGGGAAGCAGGTAACCGTGCCTGACCCGAAGACCGCACGCGAGCTGGGCATCAATGTCATCCATCAGGACCGTCAGCTCGTTCCGGCTTTTACGGGACTTGAAAATTTATATCTGGGGCTTCCGTATCCGAAGCGGCCTTTCGGTCTCGGGGTACGGTGGGGAGAGATGCGCGAGAGGGCGAGCCAGACGGCCGCCCGGCTCGGCATCGAAGTGCCTCTTGACGTGCCGGCCAGCGATATGTCGCCTCCGGAGCGGACGATGCTCGAAATTTTGCGGGCGATGATGCTCGAATGCCGTCTGTTGATTCTCGATGAACCGACGGCGGCGCTGACCGACCGCGAGGCCGAGCTGCTGTTTTCGCTTATCGGCCGACTCCAGTCGCAAGGAACGGCCATCGTGTACGTCTCGCACCGGATGGATGAAATCTTCCGGTTGTCCGACCGGATTACGGTGCTGCGTAACGGCAAGCTCGCCGGTACGTTAACGAAGCAGGAAGCAACGCGGGACAAGCTGATCGCGTTGATGACGGACGGCAAGGCGAAGCCGGCCGGAGACGGCTCCGTACAGGCGGCGCCGCGTCGGGCATCCGCAACATCGGCAGGGCCGGTTATTTTGCGGGCGGCCGGCATAGCTACGGCCGACGGCAGAGTGAAACGGGCCAGTCTGGAAGTGCGCGGAGGAGAAGTCGTCGGTTTGTTCGGTCTGGCGGGAGCGGGTCGTACGGAACTGTTGGAAGCGGTTTACGGACTGCGTACGCTGGCGGCTGGCGAGCTGGCGGTAGCCGGGGAGCGGGTACAGAAGCCGGCGCCGAAGAAATCGCTTAACCGCGGGATCGTCCTGATCCCGGAAGACCGTCGCGGTCATGCGCTTATTATGGGCATGACGATCCGCGAGAACATGACGCTGCCGGTGCTGAGCTCGTTTTCCGACGGAGTCCGAATCCGTGCCGGAGCGGAGCGGTCAAGCGTCTCACGCTGGATGACTTCGATGAATGTCAAGGCGGCCGGAGCGGAGCAGCCGGTGGGCGAGCTGAGCGGGGGCAATCAACAGAAGGTCGTGTTCGCCAAGGCGCTGATGAGCGAGCCGAAGCTGTTTCTGTGCGACGAGCCGACGCAGGCCGTCGACGTAATGACTCGCGAAGAGATTCATCGTCTGCTGCGCGATCAGGCCGATAACGGACGCGGCGTATTGTTTGTCTCGTCGGATTTGCAGGAAGTGCTGGAGATCGCCGACCGGATCGTCCTTATGCACGGCGGCGAGACGATCGCGGAGCTTCCGAACGACGGAGTCCTTCCCGAAGATGTGCTTAAGCTGATCTACAACCAAGAGAAAGGAAGTGAGCCCAAGCATGGATCAGTCTAATTCCAGCGGGCCCATTGCAGCGGCTGCGGCTAAGCGGAACGCCTTTTCGTTCGGCAAACTGATGCGCACGTATGGCACCGCGATTGCGGGGCTGCTGATCATTATCGTCTTTAGTGTGCTTAGTCCGGACTCGTTTGCTACTTGGGGCAATGCAGTTAATATAAGCAGGCAAATTTCGTTTCTTGTTATTATCGGAATCGGCGCCACCATCGTAATGTCGGTTGGTGAATTCGACCTTTCGGTAGGCGCGATGGCCAGCCTCGGCGGCGTTGTCGCCGCGAAAATGGCGGTTGCCGGCGTTCCGATCTGGGTCGCCCTGACAGCTCCGATGCTGATCGCCTTCGCGATCGGTTATATCAACGGATTTCTCGTTACCCGTTTCCGCGTCCTATCCTTTGTTACTACGCTTGCGATGGGTACGATACTCGGCGGGTTTACGTTCTGGCTTACCGGAGGGGCAACCGTGTTCGAGAACATTCCGGACTCGTTCGGCACCGTCGGCCAGTCGGAGTGGCTCGGACTGCCGCTGTTGTCGCTTATCATGCTGCTGATCAGTATTTTGTTCTGGCACGTGATGAATAACAGTGCGTTCGGCCGCAGGCTGTATGCGATCGGCGGCAACGAAGCGGCATCGCGGATTGCCGGGGTAGGCGTTGCGCGCAACAAAAACATCGCGTTTGCGCTGTGCGCGATGCTGGCCGCCCTAACGGGCGTGCTGATGGCTTCACGTCTCGGCTCGGCTCACCCTACCGGGGGCGCCGGATTGTTTTTGCCCGCATATGCGGCGGCATTTTTAGGAATGACGGCTTTTAAGGAAGGCGTTCCGAACATATGGGGAACGTTTATCGGAGCTGCGATCATCGGGATTTTGGCGAACGGTCTTACGATACTCGAGGTGCCGACGTTCATGCAGGACGTCATCACGGGTTGTATCGTCATCGCTGCGGTGATCGTCCAGCGGTTAGGGCGTGGCGGACGTTGAATCGTTCAGGAGCGGCGTTTATCAACCAGAATAACACCGACGCGTGGCGGAAAGCTTCGTCCGCTGGCGAAGCGTTGCTCATCGGATATGTGGTCGCTGGAGACCCGGATCTGGATCGGTCGCTCGAAATCGCGGAAGGAATCGTTGCCGCGGGCGTCGACATTCTGGAGATCGGGGTGCCCAGCTCGATGCCGAAGCTGGACGGGGAGATCATCCGCCGCGGACACCGGCGGGCGCTCGGCAATCCGGATTCTGATGGCGGGATGCTGCCGGAATCGTATTGGACGGAGCTGCGGGAGCGGGTCAGCGCGCCGATCTGGGCGATGGGCTACCGGTCGGAGCTGGTCGGAGCCGGTCTTCACCGGATGCTCGCCGAGCGGCGTCTGATCGACGCGCTGGTGCTGCCTGACTGCAGTCTGGCCGAGCAGCGCGAAGTGAGCGCCGAGCTGGAGTCGCTGGGGAGCGGCATCGATGTGATCCGGTTCGCCCATTCGGGCATGAGTGAGGAGCAGCTGGCGGACGCGACGGATGGAGCGACGGTTGTTTATGCGCAGACGTACCGGGGCTCGACCGGCAACCCGCTGGCGGAGCTCGGCAATCTGAACACGCTGTACGGCAAAGTCCGCCGTCATACGGACGCGCTCGTCGTTGCGGGCTTCGGTCTCCGCTCCGTTCAGAAAGTCCGGGAAGCGGTCGAGAGCGGCTTCGACGGCGCCGTCGTAGGAACGGCTCTTGTGGCTAGATGCGAGCAGGGCGAGCTCGATTATTTGTATCGTCTTATCGCCGACATGAAGATGGAGACGAAGCGAAAGGCTGGGATGTAGCGATGCACCTGAACGAATATATCGCTTCCTTCGATATCGGGACGACCGGCTGTAAAGGAACGCTGGTCGGGCGGGACGGCCGGCTCGATTACGAAGCCGAAGTTCCGGTGGAGACGCTGTTCGGCAAAGGCGATCCGGCTGCCCGCGACCAGCGGACGGTCGAGCAGCATCCGGAGCAATGGCTGGAGGCGGTCGCTTCGATCGCCCGAAGCTGGTGGGCCGCGGGCGTCCGCCCCGAACAGGTCCGGATCGTCGCCATGAGCGGACAAATGCAGGATGTCATCCCGGTGGGCTCGGACGGATTACCCGTCCGGCCCGCTATCTTGTATTCAGATGCGCGCGCGGCTGAGCAGGCGGAGCGGATCGCTTGCGAGCTCGGAGAAGCAACGATCCGCGAAGTAACCGGCAACCATATGGACGGTTCGATACCGCTGGCGAAGCTGCTCTGGATGAAGGAGCGGGAGCCCGAGCTGATGGCCGCTTCCGACCGGATTTTGTTCAGCTCCAAAGATTATGTGATCCGTCGGCTCACCGGACGTTACGTCACCGATCCGACCTCGGCGGCGACGTCCGGCTTGATGGAACTATCAGGCCGGACGTGGCGAAGCGACTGGCTGGAGCGGCTCGGGCTGGACCCGGCCAAGCTGCCTGACCTGCTGGCGACGGACGACATCGCCGGCGAAGTGCACGCGGAAGCGGCTGCGCTGACCGGATTCGCCGCCGGGACGCCGGTGCTGTGCGGCATCGGGGATGCGGGCGCATCCACGCTCGGTGCCGGTGTGGCGGAGCGCGGCGATATGTACGTCTACCTCGGGACGACCGGATGGGTTGCCGCTTCGGTGGAGCGGCCCGGCCATCATGCGGACGGGCTGTTTCATCTTGCGCACGCCGAGCGCGGACTGCTGATCGCGATAGCGCCGCTGATGAATGCGGGCAACGCCCACAAATGGGCGGTGTCCGTATTCGGGGGCGGTGCTGAGGGGCAGGACGCGTACGCCGCCTTCGAGAGGGAGGCGGCTTCGTTCGACCGGGCGGCGGGCGAGGTGTTGTTCCTGCCGTATCTGAACGGGGAACGTTGTCCCGTGCAGGATGCGTCGGCCAGCGGCAGCTTCGTCGGACTGCGGACGACGACGACGCGGGCGGAGATGGGCTGCGCCGTGCTCGAAGGAGTCGCTTTGGCGATGCGGCAGGTGATGGAGATTTTGTCCGGCGGCCGTCTGCCGGAGCGGCTTACCTTAATCGGCGGCGGCAGCCGCAGCGATACGTGGTGCCGCATCTTCGCGGATGTATGCGGCGCCGAAGTAACCGTTCCGGGCGACGCGCAATATTTGCCCGCGCTCGGCTGCGCCTCCGCCGGTTTTGTACGGCTCGGCTGGGCGGACAGCTATGCGGACTTCACGAGACGTGTGCTGCATACGCGGCCGAGCGTGACATATGCCCCGGACGCAGCGAACGCGGCGGCATACGAACGCAAATACGCCAAATACGTCAAGCTGTATCCGGCGCTTGCCGAGTTGTTTTAAGCGCTGGCGTCTTCCTCGGGCGGCGTTGTACACACCGCCTTCGGGACGTATGTGGTCGACCGACCACCGTCATGCAGCGAAACACCGTGCGATGGGAGCTGCGTGCGGTGCGAAAGATGCAGTTGCGTGCCTCCGAGCATGAGAGTGGCATGGACTAAGATGAAGATGTAAGTTGACCTAAAAGCCCTGCCGGCATCTCTCGATGCTGTCGGGGCTTTGGGCGGTTTAGGCAGAAGTAAGCTAGCGTCCGCGCGTATAAGAGCGGTTTGTGTCTGCGATTTTGACAATTAGGCGCTTTGACGCAAAAATAAGAGCGGTTTGCAGCTCGTAAAATGCCATTGTAGACGTATTTTCAACCGTTTCAGTGGAAATAAGAGTTGCAAACCGTAACTACTTAGGTACAAAAAAGTGAAAGGTAAAGAAACTGGAATTAAAAGAGGAATTTACCTTGAAGAGACAAGGAGAGGGAA
>NZ_JACXJA010000077.1 GCF_014705615.1 Paenibacillus oceani | reverse complement strand
CGCTTTCAATTTCAGATATAGTGAAGTTGTTATCGGATGCAATCTGAACAAGAATTTCTTTTAGTCTTACGTCGATTTCTTCCACAAGTAACTTGTGTCGGTACTTTACGCACCATACGATGTGGTACTGAATGGCATAGACGTAACCACGACCACGCTTTATTTCTGACACATAATAACCTCTGATTACAGGATAACCTATGTCAGCGTTGTTCACCTATAGGAACCTTGACATTAAAGGGATTGTTGTATTAGTCACCTAAACATGTATCGGATAGTTTACGTGGCATAAGCCACGCCCTATCCGATGTTTTCTAACTCATGACTGAAGTCACGAGTTTGCGAAAACTATGCTTCAATTCCTTTCTTTTCCGGTTGACGGAGGAAAATCGGCAATCTCTCGCGAAGAAATTACGGACCAGCTACGAGCGGGAGGTTCAATTATGACGAAAGATCGATTCCATCTTCAAGGGGAAGGCTGGTTTGCCCAAGCGTTTGCTCGCGCCCCGGTCGGCATGGCGCTCGTCTCCGCAGACGGCCGGTGGCTCACTGTCAACGAAACGGTCTGTTCCGTCATCGGGTATGCCGAGGACGAGCTGATGGAGATGACGGTCCGTTCCATCGTTCATCCCGATGAGATGGACGTGCTGTTGGCTTCGCTGACGGGTCTGCTCGACGGGACGCAAAACTCTCTGCATCTGGAGATCCGCGCTCTGCATAAGACGGGCTGCACCGTTAGGGTACAATTGTGTACCTCCCTGGTGCGGGACGAATCGGAGCAGCCGTGCTTCTTCGTACTGGTGCTCCAGGACGTGTCCTGCCGGAAGACGGGGAGTCCCTTCGAGCGATTACCGGCGATGTCCGGCGATCGGCCGGAGTACGACAGCAGGCTGCAATCCCAACTGGAGCACAGCAACCGGATGTACCGCCTATTCTCGGAAAACTCGCAGGATGTCATAACGATTACTTCGAATGACGGGACGATTCTCTTCATATCCCCGGCTTCCAGAAGCGTGATGGGTTACGAGCCCGAAGAGCTGATCGGCCGTCTTGCCACGGAGCTATGGCATCCGGAAGACAGGGCGGTCTTTGAGAGCTCCGCTCCCGATTTGATATCCGGAGGCAGCTCATTCGAGTGCCGCGTTCGCCACAAGAACGGCTGCTATTTCTGGTTTGAATCGACGGTGAAACCGTTGGACGATGCGGACGGCGGTTCCGAGCACATTCTGGGGGTTGGAAGAAACATAACCGAACGGAAACGGGCGGAGAAAAAGCTGCGTGCGGCAAAGGAGCGAATGGAGTCCTTTATCCGGAACAATGTAGACCCGATAATGATCATGGATTCGGAAAGTATAGTACAACAAGTCAACGAAGCGTTCGAGAACCGGTTCGGCTGGAGCGGCGATGAAATCGTCGGACGCCCGCTCGGCGAGCTTGGTTTGATTCCGCCGGACAGGAGCGAAGAGATTCAGCGGAATATCCAACGGTTAACAAGCGGCGAATCGCTCAAAGGATTCGAAACGGTGCGGCAATGCAAAGACGGGACGAAGCTGAACGTGCTCGTGACGGCGTTTCCGATGAATGACGAACGCGGCCGGCTGTCCGGCTGGTCCGTTTCGCTGCGCGATATGAGCGACCGCAAGCACGCCGAGGAGCTGATGATCAACTCGGAGAAGCTGTCGCTGGCCGGGCAGCTGGCCGCGGGGATCGCGCACGAGATCCGCAATCCGATTACCGCGATTAAAGGTTTCGTGCAGCTGATGAGAAACGGATACGCCGAGAAGAAGGAATACTTCGATATTATCGCATCGGAGATTACGCGGATCGAGATGATCTTGAACGAGCTGCTCATTCTGGCCAAGCCGCAGACGGTCAAGCTCGAGCGGCAGGATATCCGGGTGCTGCTGGCGCAAGTAACGACGCTGCTAGATACACAGGCGATTCTGAACAACGTGCAGATCGTCACCGAATTTTCGCCGGGCATTACCCATATCTCCTGCGACGAGAACCAGTTGAAGCAAGTGTTCATTAATTTTATTAAAAATGCGATCGAGGCGATGCCCGGAGGCGGGGAGATCGTCATCCGGCTGAAGCGGGAAGGGACGGACCGGATTCGGCTGAGCATCATCGATCAGGGCTGCGGCATTCCGGAGCACGTGCTGGGCCGGCTCGGGCAGCCCTTCTACACGACGAAGGAAAACGGGACCGGTCTCGGGTTTATGGTCAGCAAGCGGATCATCGAAAATCATCATGGCACGGTAAAGGTGACAAGCTGCGAAAATTCGGGCACGACAGTCGACGTGGTGCTGCCGCTCGCTCACGAGCAGCAAACCGGAATTTGAATTATTCGCACCGGATGCCCTATAATGAACAGTAAGTATCGGAAGCCGGGAATGCAGTCCGCATTTACCGGCTTTACGTTTGCAGGAGGTACGTATGATCGTCATCAAAACGAAAGAAGAGATTGAACACATGCAGCGTGCGGGCGAGCTGCTCGCTTCCTGTCACCGGGAGCTCGCGGCCTTGATCCGGCCCGGGATCACGACACGGGAGATCGACCAGTTTGCCGAGTCGTACATTACGAGCCGCGGGGCGGCGATGGAACAAAAAGGATACCGGGGCTACCCTTATGCAACGTGCGCTTCGATAAACGACGTCATCTGCCATGGCTTTCCCGGCGAAAGGAAGCTGGAGGACGGCGACATCGTGGCCATCGATATGGTCGTGAATCTGAACGGCTGGCTCGCCGATTCCGCCTGGTCGTATGCGGTGGGCAATGTGTCTCCGGAAGCGCAGAAGCTGCTGGATATTACGAAAGAGGCGCTGTATCTCGGAATCGCGCAGGCGGTTGTCGGCAACCGGATCGGCGATATTTCCCATGCGATCCAGACGTTCGCGGAAACGAACGGGTACTCGGTGGTGCGGGATTTCGTCGGCCATGCGATCGGTCAGGCGATGCACGAGGAGCCTCAGGTGCCTCATTACGGACCTCCGGGCCGGGGCACGCGTCTGAAGGAAGGGATGGTCATTACGATCGAGCCGATGATCAATATCGGTTCATACAAGTGCAAGATCGACCCGGACGGCTGGACCGCGAGGACGATCGACGGCAGTTTGTCGGCGCAGTACGAGCATACCGTGGCGATTACGGCCGACGGCCCGCTCATATTGACGAAGCAATAAGCGGGAAGTGAAGCCGGGGAGCGGCCGCTCCTGAACTCCAGCCGCCCTGGGCGGTGCCCGGCGTCATATGGCCGCGGCCAACCGCATGCCCCGGCGCTTCCGCTGCCGGCTGCAGGAGGGAACGATGCCTTCTCCATGTACCCCGTACGGAGCGGAGCGTACGGCGGAGGCCGTCCCTAATTACGAATAGGTGGAGCTGTTATGATCGTGTACCGTCTGTATCACAAATACAAAGATCGTGAACTTTTTTATATCCTTCCGCTTGTTGTGCTGTCGTTGGCGGTGAATTTGGGCTATTTTTATAAAGTGATGGTTTCGCCGGAAGGGTTCCCGACTTCGGATGACAGCGAATGGTACTTGAATTACGCCTATTCGATGCTGGACAACTTTCAGATCAGCCTGCATATGAACGACATTTTATATATGGGCTACAATATGCTGCTTACGCTCCTTCTGGCTATCTTTAAAGACCCTGCTGCGGTTTTGTTTCTTCAGGCGGCTACGACCGGCTTGAGCGTGATGCTCGTGTATGCGATCGCCAGCCGATTGTTTAACCGGACGACCGCCGTGATCGCTTCGGTGTTTTATTCGTTTTCCTCGGGGATTATCCGCTGGACGACTTATGTGATCACGGACAGCTTTTTCATCAGCCTGCTGCTGTTATGCGTCTATCTGGTCCTGCGTTGCTTCGAATCGGACAAGAGGAGGTACAAGGCAGGGTTTGCGGCTGCGGCGCTGCTTATGGTTATGTTCCGGCCTGCGGGAATTATCACGTTGGCATTTATGATGGTATATATTCTGGTCCGGTTAGGCCGGACGACGGTGTTTGCTTTTCTCAAGCGATACCGGTTCGTGCTGGGCGGGGGAGTCGCCGCGGCGGCCGCAATCGGCGTTTATTTATTAACCAGCGGCAAGCTGGACCCGCTGCTCGCTTCCATGGAAGAGAACATCCGGATGGTGCTGTACAACATTTACGCCACGGGCTGGGTGTATGACAAGTCGACTCCATACGATCATGTGTATACGCCGAATTACGAGATCAATATCATGAACAGTCTGATCGTCAGCTTCCTGATTAACAACTGGGACCACATTTTGATCCTGTACGGCAAACGGATGATTTCCTTCCTGGGCTGGTGGGTGTGGCGAGCGGATTTCGGCAGCCTGTGGGGAGTCGCATCCTTTGTCCGGCACGCCTTGCCGACTTTGCTGTTCGTGATCGGCAGCGGGGCGGCGATCATGGCCGGACGGTTTCGACAAGCTTCGGTGTTGTGGCTGGTGATCCTGGCTGTATTCGTATTTTGCGTCATCTTTTTTATCGACGTGATGTACCGGTATAAAGCGCCGGCGTTGCCGTTTATCGCGATCGTCTCGGCCTATGGGGCGGATCGGGTATTAACCGCTGCTCTCGGCTGGTTCCGGAGATGGAAACGAGGCTGAACATCAAAGAACCGCAGGAGCATCTAGGAGACTCCTGCGGTTCTTTTGTGCAGCAACGGCCGTCTGCGGGAGTGTTGGCCAGCGTTACAGAAGCGCTTCAATTGCCGGCTTCATCTGGTCCGTCTCGACGGTAGATTCGAACCGCTGAGCGACGTTGCCGCTGCGGTCAATCAGAAACTTGGTGAAGTTCCACTTGATGTCGTCGCCTTCCAGCAAGCCCTGCTGTTGGAGGAAGGTAGCGAGCCGGCTCTCCGGATCTTCGAATCCCTGGAACGGGGCTTGTCCGGTCAAATAACCGAACAACGGATGCTGATCGGAACCGCGAACGTCGATCTTGTCGAACAACGGGAACGTCACGCCGTAGTTCAATTGGCAGAACGTATCGATCTCCTCGTTCGTACCCGGCTCCTGGGCGCCGAACTGGTTGCACGGGAATCCGAGCACGACCAGTCCCTGGTCTTTATACTGCTCGTACAGCTTCTGCAGATCGCCGTATTGTCTCGTAAATCCGCATTTGCTGGCTGTATTGACGATAAGCAGCACTTTGCCTTCATAGTCGCTCAAGCTTTTTTGCGTTCCGCGAATCGTATTCGCCGTATAATCGTAAACTCCCATCGTTCATTCCTCCCGTGTCGGTTGATGAATGTTCCGCAGCAAGGCGTTCAGCCCGGCATGGAGCGATTGTGCCTGTTCCCCGCTAAGTCCGGTGCGGGAGACAATCCGGCCGGGCAGCCCGGACGCCTGTTCCTTCAGCCGGACACCGGGGCCGGTGAGCCGGATGCGGACGTTGCGCTCGTCGCGCGGATCGCGGATTCGTTCCACGAGACCGGCAGCCTCCAGCTTCTTAAGTAGCGGCGTCAGCGTCCCGGAATCCAAATACAGCCGCTCGCCCAATCGCTTCACCGTCATGTCGTCTTCCTCCCATAGGGCGAGAAGCGTTACATATTGCGTGTACGTAATGCCCATCTCGTCGAGATAGGGCCGGTACAGCTTCGTAATCTCGCGGGAGCAGGCGTATACGGCGAAACAGATCTGGTTGTCGAGCTTCAGTATATCGTCCCGGTTCATAGCGGCCTCCTGCGGTATTTGAATCGTGCTCAATTAAATTGCATGCAATGCATTGGTGACAAAATAAAATTAACAAAATACCGGATTAAAGTCAAATCACTTATTCGAAAAGCGGAGAGTAAAGCGGCAGCTTTTCGGGAACCCGATAATTTCTTCTTGCTTCTAAATCATTGACCATGCGAAAAGGAGATAGACCGGCGATGCGAACGATACGATCGCTTCAAACTACGTTGCTGGCGGCAGCGTAGTTTGAATTTTTGGCAGAGGGCGCTTCCGAAGCGGAAGAGCCGGGGAGAGTCGACGTAGAAGAAGACGGAACGGCTTAAGGAGAGATCCGGTCCGGAACCGTCCGCTCGGCAAGCTCCCCGTCCACCCCCAAATAATAATGCCGGATCGGCTGCAGCATGTCATCCAGTTCGTAGACGAGCGGGAGTCCGGTCGGGATGTTCAGATCGGCTACTCCATCGGAAGGAAGCTGATCGAGGTATCTCACCAGCGCCCTGAGCGTATTGCCGTGGGCGGATATGATGATTTTCCGGCCGGCGCGCAGTGCCGGGGCAATGCTTTCGTTCCAGCAGACTAACGCGCGTTGCTCGGTGTCGGCTAAGTTTTCCGCCAGCGGAGCGGGCACGCCCGTATATCTAGGGTCGTTTCCTTCGTACCGCGGGTCGTCCCGGGCGAGCAGGGGCGGCCTTACGTCGACGGACCTTCTCCACAGATGGACTTGCTCCTCGCCGTATTGGGCTGTGGTTTCCGCTTTGTTCAAGCCTTGCAGGGCGCCGTAATGTCTTTCGTTCAGCATCCACGTTTTGTGAACGGGAATCCACATCAAATCCATCTCGTCCAGCACGAGCCATAACGTCCGGATCGCTCTCTTTAATACCGACGTATAGGCGGCGTCAAAAAGGAACCCGTTTTGCTTCAAAATTTGCCCGGCTTGCCGGGCTTCCTGAAGACCGTTCGCCGACAAGTCGACGTCGGTCCATCCGGTAAACCGGTTTTCCTGGTTCCACACGCTTTGACCGTGGCGGATCAGCACTAGTTGAATCATCCGGGCACATCCTTCCGACAAGGAACGGGATTATGGAATGCGGCTGTTCCCAGGTGCCGCATCCTGCGGGCGTAATAAACCAAAGCGCCCGCTCCGTACTGGAGAGAAGGCGCTTTGCATACATATTCCGATCAAGAACCGGAGACGATCAGCTCGTATTTGTTCAGCGTCGCTCCGAGCATCACTTCTTTGCTGTCGGACGCTCCGCGGTGCGAGGCACGGAACGATTCGCTGGACGTCCAGTTTTTGAACGCTTCTTCGTTCTCCCAGACGGTGCACACTTTCAGCTCTTCTTCGCCTTCCTGGCCGGCTCCCAGCCATACTTCCAGACGCACGAAGCCCGGCATCTGCTGAACGCCCTTCGCTTCGGCGAATCTTCCGGCCACCTGCTTGCCGAATCCGGCCTTGATCCGGATCGTATTCGTAACGACTAACATAGGTTTCGCCTCCCGACAGTATCGTTTCTTTTCTTTTTCCATACTTATTATACCAGTTTGAATTAGCTAAGCCAAAACGGGGGCGGGCGGAGGAACGGCCGTGAAACTGGTTCGGCTGCGTTGCAGGCTCGGATTTCGGGAAGGTTCGGAAGGAAAACGCAGCCGGATTGCGAATGTCTGAAAGACAGCTTTTATACAAAAGAGGCAGGGAACTTCTAACGAAAGGATGGGAGAGCCGATGGGGACCCGCAGCTGTGTAGCGATTGTGGATCAAGGCCGGATATTGATGGTCCGGCAACGCTACAAAGGAGAACAGTTATGGACACTGCCGGGAGGAAGCATCGAGGAGGGGGAAACGGCGGCCGAGGCGGCCAAACGGGAAGCTTTGGAAGAAACGGGGCTGACGGTGGAAGTGGGCGAGCTCGTCGCGGAGCGGTATTCGGAGCGGATCAAAGGCATGTATTACTGCTTCTTGGCCAAATCGGCCGAAGGAGTGCCGGCATTAGGAACCGATCCCGAATTGGAAGGCGGCAGGCAGGAACTGGAACAACTGCGGTGGTTCCGGTTGGAGGAACTGCTGGAGCATCAGGAAATAAGCCCGATTATCGAACGGCTGAGATAAGTCTCACGCACAGCGGCAAAGGAGAGCGAACATCTTGCATCTGTTGGTTAAAGAAACGACCGCGCTTAACGAAATATCCGTCTACGAGAGTACCGAGCTGTACGGAGAGCTGGGAAAGTTCCGGTATTTGCAGTTTTCGGACGATGCGGTGCAAGGCGCCATCGATCTGAAAGACCCGAAACGCATCGTGCTGGAATACCCGAGGGCGATCATACACCTGATGGAAAGCAACCATCCGTCGTTCGGGGGCGTATTCGTGATCGGACACGGGATCGGCACGATTGCGGGCCGTTACCCGGACAAGCGGTTAATAGTAGCAGAGATTGACGAAAAGGTCGTAGAGCTGAGCCGGTTGTATTTCCATTACCGGGGCGACCATGTCCGGATCGGGGACGGACGGCTGCTCCTGGAGCAAGCGGATCTGCATTCGCTGGATTACGTGGTTGTGGATGCCTTTACCCGAAAGGGGACTCCGCGTCACCTCACGTCCTCGGGATTTTTCCGCTTGACCAAGGAAAAGCTCACCTCCAGGGGAGCCGTCATACTCAACCTGATGGGCAAGCCGGGAAACGACAAACGGGTCAATGCGATCTATACGACGCTCCACGAGTATTATTTGTACGCTAAAGCGTTTTATCTCCCCGGAACCGACGGGGCGGACATCTACAATATGCTCCTGATTGCCGGCGACCAGGAGATTCAGTTCCATCCCGGCGAGATGGCCGGCTTTCGAGAGGTCGAATTGGAGCCGGGGTACGTGATTGTAGACTAAAGGAAGCCGCCTTCAGGTACGCTTGTATCTTGGAGCCAATGGAGTGGTCGGAGCACCCGGAGCTACTACGGTTATTGGGGTAACTGGAGTAACTGGAGCAATGAGATTAGCGAACCTTAGCAGTCTTTTGCAACTCTTATTTTTCGAAAATGTAAGCTGGGCGCAAAATAAGCGTCTTTAGCGGTAACTACTTAGGTACCTCAAAAAAGATGGTTTGAATGATGGGAAATTTGTGTAATGAAAAGTAATGGAACTATTTTTTAATAGGAGCG
>NZ_JACXJA010000076.1 GCF_014705615.1 Paenibacillus oceani | reverse complement strand
CCTGCGTCTGCCTGCTAGCTACGGGGCGGCTTGGCCCCTACCCCGGCTGAACTTTCATCAGCTAGTTGTGCCTAGCTTGGCTAGGCGCGCGAGGGTGCAAACCGCTCTTATTTTTACCTAAAGTTTGATTCCCGAGCAAATAAGAGGTACATACCGCTTCTATCGATGTTACCGTTTTACGGCTCGCCTTTGGTACGCATTATGGCTGCGCCTTCGCCGATCCGGCGGAGCGCTTCACCGATATCTTTCGTACCGCATACAAACGGCCGGTAAAAGGTAAATTCTCTTTTATCAATTGGAACACTTCATCCTTCTGTCTGTAACTCGCACCAATTAGCATGGTTTGGATACATCACATTTGCTGTCGTATAATAACGGACCTAATCTGATTCTGGCTTATTTACCCTTGATTCCAGTTCGTCTTTAGTTGTTCGTTGTTTGTTGTTCGTTGTTCATTCTTCGTTGTTCGTTTCCTAGCCTCGCGCTTTGCTCATTTTCCTTCAGGTTCCACCTCACATCAGACACGTCCCTGACCGTGGTAGGCGTAACCCTCTCCAGAGATGACGCCCACACTTAGCGTACAACTCAAAAAGGACCCTTTCGGGTCCTTTTTTGACGGTGATCGGTTTTTGTATGAATCAGCTGTACCTTACCTCTTCTTCGGAATCAGGATCGCTGCTGTTAGCGGCTAATCCTTGCTGCATGTGTTAGAAACACGCTAACGTGTCTTTGGCACATCGCCTCCGCTTCAATGTTCGGTATTTAGATCCTTACTTGGTGTTGCTGTTGAATAGTTCAACGGAACCACACCTCTCTTCTCACCGTCGATAATAGTATGTCCGGTTATGGCTTCGATATTCATTTGTCCGAAAACTTTTTTCGGTTTACCCTTCACCGTTATTATGTCGGGTATGATTGGCCTGCTTCGTTTTCTTGGAACCGGAGAGTGGCTCCTGCGGATTGCCGTTGTTCGACTTGCGCTCGGCCGCTCCGCTTGGAGGGTTTACAGGCTGAGGGATATCTTTGGGCATCGTTTTATTCTCCTTCCGTTACAAACTTGACTTCCCCTTTGTCCGTATCATGGTTCAAGGCATCCTTGTGGCGCCGGTCATTCGTATCCTGTTGAAGCTGTTGGGCATGGTGACTGTTCACAGGAGACAATTCCAGATCCTTGACGACATTTTGCAAGTTTTTATCGGTTGCTTTTGTTTTCGTCATCGCTCGGCCCCTCCTAGTCAGCTTGTCACTTTTTTTAATGCTTGTGCGCATTCGTGAATGTGGCGGATGTAGTCTTCGACCATATTTTGAATGACATCGTTCCGCTCATCGACTGTCTGATCGTCCTTCTCGACGTCAACCAAGTCTACCTTCACCTCGCGGGAATCCACGTAAGTCACGAGGAAATCGAAGGAATACATCGCGTGTCCCGCCGTACGAATATGAATGCGCACCGATTTCGGATCATGCTCGTCCGCTTTCACTTCGGCTTTATCGGATTCATTCAGCAAGGTGGGCAATGTAGTCCGCCACGCCTCTGTTAGCTCGTTCTGATCGAGCGTGAGCACATCTGTTTTGCTCATCAACAAACACCTCCGCAACCTTAACTTGCGGAGGTCACCACCCTTTTATGCGAGTGGCCTGGCGTACAAAAAAAGCCATGAATCGTTAGATTCATGACTGCTTGTTTGTTATTCATCCCTTATTACCAGGATTATTCAAACGGAGAGGGTGGGATTCGAACCCACGGAAGAGTTACCCCTTCGCTGGTTTTCAAGACCAGAGCCTTCAACCACTCGACCACCTCTCCAAAATGGCGGCCCGCCAATGACTAGAAAGAATTTTATCATACGCAGCGGGCCCACCGCAAGGGTTATTTTCTGGAGATCACTTTTACGCCATTCATGTAAGGCAGGAGTGCATCGGGCACTACGACACTGCCGTCCGGCTGCTGATAATTTTCCAGTATTGCCGCTACCGTCCGGCCGACGGCCAGTCCGGAACCGTTTAATGTATGAACAAACTCCGGCTTCGACTTCGCATCCCGGCGGAACCGCAAATTGGCGCGGCGTGCCTGGAAATCCTCGAAGTTGCTGCAGGATGAAATTTCACGATACGATCCGCCGCTCGGCAGCCATACTTCGAGATCGAATGTTTTAGCCGAGGTAAAGCCAAGATCGCCCGTACACAGCGTCATCACGCGGTACGGAAGCTTCAGCAGTTGCAAAGCTTTCTCGGCATGCTGCGTAAGCGCCTCAAGCTCGTCATAAGAGTCTTCCGGCTTCACGAGTTTCACCAGCTCGACTTTATTGAATTGATGCTGACGAATCAGTCCCCGCGTATCGCGGCCGGCCGAACCCGCTTCCGAACGGAAACAAGCGCTGAACGCCACATAATTTTTAGGCAGCTGCTCGATCGGCAAAATTTCATCCCGGTGAAAGTTCGTTACCGGCACTTCCGCCGTCGGGATCAGGAAATAGTCGGTGCCCTGCACCTTAAAGACGTCTTCCTCAAACTTGGGAAGCTGACCGGTGCCCGTTAAGCTGTCCCGGTTGACGATAAACGGCGGAAGCATCTCTTCATAACCGTGCTCGCCGCTGTGAAGATCCATAAAAAAGTTAATGAGCGCCCGTTCCAGACGCGCTCCAAGCCCTTTATAAAACACAAATCGCGAACCCGTTACTTTCGCAGCCGATTCGAAATCAAGAATGCCGAGCTTGTCCGCAATCTCCCAATGCGCCTTTGGTTCGAAAGCGAACGAAGGCACTTCTCCGATCCGGCGAATCTCCACATTCTCCTCTTCCGATAATCCAACCGGAACCGAGCTGTGGGGCATATTCGGGATCGACAGCAGCAGCTTGTTCAGATCCTCTTCCAGAACGCGAACCTCTTCGTCCAGCACTTTAATCCGGTCATTCACATCGCGCATCTCTAATATTAATGACTCTGCGTCTTCTTTGTTCCGTTTCTTGACCGCAACTTCCTGCGATACGGTGTTTCTGCGGTTTTTCAACTGCTCGCTTTCCTGCAGCAGCTCTCTGCGCTTGCCGTCCAACCCGGTAAAACGGTCGATTTCTTCCGCGGATTTGCCTCGCGCGGTCATCGCTTCTTTTACACGTTCAATCTCGTTACGCAACAACTTGACGTCAAACAACCAAAACCCCTCCCAAAAGGGAAACTATATTCAAATCCATTTTCTCTGGCACACCAAACCAAACTGCACGCTATCATTACAAGTTATGCAATATAATGTACTATACTCCGAATAAATATTCAACCAACGCCCTGGACTACAGTCACGAAAGAAGCACCTTGGGCATCAGCCAAACAAGGTGCTTCCGAACATCCTATTACTGAACCGAAGAAGACTTTGCCTCTTTGACCATGTCTATAAAATACTGATGCATCCGGTAATCGTCCGTCAGCTCGGGATGGAAAGAGACGGCCAGCAAATGATCCTGCCGCGCCGCGACAATCTCACCGTTATGCTCGGACAGCACGTCCACCCGATCTCCGATTTCCCTGATCAAGGGAGCCCGGATGAATACCGCTCTAACTTTATCGTCTACACCCTTGACGGTAAGCTCCGTCTCGAAGCTTTCCCGCTGGCGGCCGAAGGCATTGCGCTGCACCTTCATATCCATCAGTTGCAGATGCGCCTGCTCCTGGCCAACGATCTCGTCAGCGAGTACGATTAATCCCGCACAAGTACCGAAAATCGGCTTGCCCTGCTTGGAAAAGGAACGAACTTCCTCGATAAATCCGTAATCGCGCATCAGCTTGCCGATTGTCGTGCTCTCTCCGCCAGGGATGATGATGCCGTCCAATTCGGCCAGCTGACTCGTTTTCTTAACCGGCACGCCTTCGGCGCCCGCTGCTTCGATCATCTTGATATGTTCCGCCACCGCTCCTTGAAGAGCGAGAACGCCTATTTTCATAGCTGACCCTTCTTTCTGTTCTTACCAGCCGCGGTCCTGCATCCGCTGCGACGACTCCAGCTTGGAGATTTCGATCCCTTTCATCGGCGCACCCAAATTTTTGGATACTTCGGCGATCAGGGCGTAATCCGTGTAATGAGTCGTTGCTTGAACGATCGCTCTTCCGAATTTCTCCGGGTTGTCCGATTTGAAAATACCGGACCCGACAAATACGCCGTCAGCACCCAGATGCATCATCAGTGCAGCATCCGCTGGAGTCGCTACCCCGCCCGCTGCAAAGTTAACGACCGGCAGGCGCCCGTTCTCATGAACATACACAACGAGATCGTAAGGAGCGCCGAGATTTTTCGCTTCCGTCATCAGCTCGTCTTTGGACATGCCTTGGATTTTGCGGATTTGGGAATTGATAATCCGGATATGGCGAACGGCTTCTACGATGTTGCCTGTTCCCGGCTCGCCTTTGGTACGCATCATGGCTGCGCCTTCGCCGATCCGGCGGAGCGCTTCACCGATATCTTTCGCACCGCATACGAACGGCACGGTAAATTCTCTTTTATTAATATGGAACACTTCATCAGCAGGTGTAAGAACTTCGCTCTCATCGATGTAGTCGGCGCCAAGAGCTTCCAGAACGCGCGCTTCCACATAGTGGCCGATTCGGCATTTGGCCATAACCGGGATGCTTACTACTTTGGTAACTTCTTCAAACACGGTAGGATCAGCCATACGCGCTACTCCGCCGGCCGCACGGATATCGGAAGGTACGCGCTCAAGAGCCATAACCGCACAAGCGCCAGCCGCTTCGGCGATTTTCGCTTGTTCCGCGTTCATAACGTCCATGATGACGCCGCCTTTTTGCATTTCAGCCATCCCTTTTTTGACTGTCCATGTTCCTGTTTCCATTTCTTACTCCTCCTGTATATGAATTGCTGTAGTTCCCTAGCTACGAAAGCGTGACTCTTCGATGATCTTCTAACAAGTCATTCTACAACAAGCCTATCTAATTAACAACCCGTGCCCAACATTTAGACACCTTTTAGAACAGGTTTTTTAGGCCGCTCGCAATACCGGAGAATATGCCGCCGAAAAAGTTTTTAATTCCCCGCATCATAAGACGGAACCAGCTTCCCTTTTCCATATCTTGCGACGCCACGAGGTCGACCGTTCTTTCGATATCGTTATACTTTACCTTTACGGTGCCGAGCACATCCCCTGTCTTAATCGGAGCGTTTTTCATCTCCGCCAGCGGTGCCGCTTCTATCGTAATTTCGGGCGTCTCGCCCTTTCTTACAACGAAATCGACGGCATTTGCCGTCACAACCGGAACTTCCGTTCTAACGCCCTTTTTTACCTCTACCGTCTTTAATTTCTCCACTTCGCTTTTGGCTGCCACGACCGACTTCATTTCAAAGTTATTAAAGCCGGCGTCGAGAAGCTTTTGTGTTTCCCGGAACCGTTTGGATTCGGAAGGCGTATTCATCACGACACTGATCAAGCGCATCCCGTTACGCATAGCCGTCCCCGTAAAGTTATATCCGGCTTGACTCGTATGGCCTGTCTTCAGTCCGTCCATCCCCTGGTAAGCATAGGACTTAAAACTCGGAACGTCCTTATTGCCTTCGAGCATCCAGTTCCAGTTGATCATCGGCGCTTTATCCGTCTCGCGGAACTTTTTGGACGGGATTTTGGAAATTTCCAGTACTTCGGGGTGTTTCAGCACAATATTCTGTGCCAGAATCGCAGCATCCCTCGCGGTGATCATCGTATCCTCTTCCGTAATTCCCGGAGGAGCGTATTTGCCAAGATCAACCCGGGGAAGGCCGGTTGCGTTAATGAAAAACGATTTTTCGTTGAATCCCATTTTTTTCGCGGCATCGTTCATCATCTTGACGAAATTTTCTTCGGTACCGCCAATCGTTTCAGCCAGCGCTACTGTAGCGTCATTCGCCGAATAGATGGCCATCGCACTGTACAGATCGCGAATCGAATACTTTTCGTTAGGCCCGATCAATTGACCCGAACCGATAACATCAACTGCATACTGGCTCGGATTGACGATATCGTCCCAACTGCGCTTGCCCGACTTGATCTCTTCCATGACCAGATACTCGGTCATCATTTTGGACATGCTGGCTGGGGGCATTTGCTGATCCGCATTCATTTCGTACAAAACTTGCCCGGTAGTCGGCTCGATGAGAATGGCCGCCTTCGCTTCCAGCGTTAAATTAATCGGCTCTGCGGCTTCCGCCTGCTGCGGCTGTATAAGAATCAGGCTGCTCGCAAATACCGTAAAGCAGCATGCCCGTGCGATCCATTTGTTCCACCCGGATTTCTTTACTTCCAACACGTTTTTCCCAACTCCCTTTCCCGAAACTATCATTTCCAAACTCCAACTCTCGCACTCTCGCAAGTCACTGTTCTCATTGTAACATACCGACTCTCCCGGCAAAAGGCGAAACGGCCGTTCCCCTTAACAATTAGAAACACCTTAACTTCATCCGACAAAGGGACGTTTACGGACTGATTCCTTACCGTTGTTACGAAGACCGGAACAATAGTAAAGAGCAGAGGTTGTCCTCTGCCCTTCGTCTCGCGCCCCGATTACATCGAGTAGTTTGGAGCTTCTTTGGTTATCTGTACGTCGTGCGGATGGCTTTCGCGCAAGCCTGCACCCGTAATGCGGATAAATTCCGTATCTTCCTTCAATTCCCGAATCGTTTTCGTACCGCAATACCCCATACCTTGGATCAGGCCGCCGACCAACTGATGAATCGTGTCCTTGATCGGGCCTTTGTAAGGAACGCGGCCTTCGATACCTTCCGGCACCAGCTTGGATTCGCCCTCTTGGAAGTATCGGTCCTTGCTTCCTTCCTTCATCGCGCCGATCGAGCCCATACCGCGGTATACTTTGAACTTCCGGCCCTGATAAATTTCCGATTCGCCCGGGCTTTCCTCGCATCCGGCAAACAAGCTTCCGATCATAATCGCATCGGCTCCCGCCGCGATCGCCTTCGTAATATCGCCGGAGTACTTGATCCCGCCGTCGGCGATGATCGGTACGCCGTATTGCCGGGCTACCGTAGCGCAATCGTAAATCGCCGTAATTTGCGGCACCCCGATGCCAGCGATGACCCGCGTCGTACAGATCGAGCCCGGCCCCATACCCACCTTAATCATCGAAGCCCCGGCTTCGATCAGATCCCGCGTGCCGTGGCCGGTAGCGACATTGCCGGCGATGATGACGATGTCCGGGAACTTGGTGCGCAGCTTGCGCACGGTCTCCACGATGTTGGCGTGATGCCCGTGGGCCGAGTCGACCGCGATAACGTCCGCCCCCACTTTAATAAGCTCGCTGGCACGCTCCAGGGCGTCTCTGGACGCTCCGATTGCCGCACCTACCAATAGCCTTCCTTGGGCATCCTTAGCCGCATTCGGGAATTGTATGGCTTTCTCGATGTCCTTGATTGTGATCAGACCTTTTAACGAGTTCGTCTCGTCGACAAGCGGCAGTTTCTCGATTTTGTGCTTTTGCAAAATCACTTCCGCTTCCTGAAGAGTTGTGCCTACCGGTGCGGTCACAAGGTTATCTTTCGTCATCACTTCTTTAATCTTAATCGAGTAATCGTGCACAAACCGAAGGTCGCGATTGGTCAATATACCGACCAGCTTGTTATCGTCGTTGACGATCGGTACGCCGGAGATCCGGAATTTGCCCATCAGCTCTTCTGCGTCATATACATGATGTTCGGGGGTAAGCGAGAACGGATTGGTAATAACCCCACTCTCCGATCGTTTTACGCGGTCTACTTCTTCCGCCTGCTGCGCGATCGACATATTCTTGTGGATGATTCCGACGCCGCCTTCACGGGCCATGGCGATCGCCAGAGCCGCTTCCGTAACGGTATCCATCGCAGCGCTGATCAGCGGTATATTTAATTTAAGCGTTGGAGTCAGCTGAGTCGACACGTCCACTTCTCTAGGTCCGAACACATCCGACTTTCTCGGGATTAGCAGTACGTCGTCGAACGTCAAACCTTCCTTGGCAAACTTATTGTCCCACACGAAAAAGTACCCCCTTAAGTAAGTAACCCTGAACAAATCCAGCTGCATCCACTTCGAGATCAAGTTCTAGGATGGCTTCAGCTTTTCTACTGGCCAACTTGTCTTCCTGAGTGTTAATGCCTATCGTAACAAAAGCCCATTTTTGGTGTCAAGGCAAAACAGACGTTCCGTATCAGCAGCCGCTTCCGTGTTCTTCGTTCCGTCAAACTTTTACCGGAATGTGTAAGTGCATTTGGAATTCCACAGCAAATATTCATCGATTCCCAGTTCTTTAGCTGCTTGCACTTGAGCTTGTACGTCTTCGCTTCCGTAAATTTTATGGGGTTTTAACCAAGTCGCTGTAAAATCTTGCAGCCATGGGCGGATCGAGGCTGCAGACTTCCGGGCCTGCGTTAACGCTTCGTTTTTTTTCAATCCGTCCGCCAGCGCTTTTTGAACCGTTACGTACGGCTGCAGGTCCGGATTTTTAATTCCAAACACCCCGTCTCCATAATGAGAAGGATAAACCATCGGACTGATAACGTCTATTTCAGAGGAGATATCCTCCCACGTTTGCCCGATTCCCATATCCCCCGTGACCGATGTCGTCAAACCGAACACGTCAGCCGACACGTACACGCCCTTGGCGGCCAGTTCCTGCTTAGCCTGCTTCAGAAAACGTTGAACCGCTGCCGACTTGGACCAACCATTCGGATTTTGAAAAACAGCTTCCCGATCGACCTTGGACCCATTGTCGGGGAACCGGACGTAATCGAACTGAATTTCGTCAAATCCGAGGTGGGCCGCCTCCTTCGCCAGTTCGATGGCGTATGTACACACTTCCGGATGGTAGGGATCAACCCAGGAAGTACCTTTGGCGTCCTTCCACAGAGCGCCTTCCTTCGTGCGGATCGCCCATTCCGGTTTGCGAACCGCTGCATATGGATCTTTAAAGACGGCTATTCGGGCGATCGTATAGATGTGATTTTCATTTAATGTTGAAATGAGACGTTTGATATCATGAATCATATGTTTCGAGTCGGCTTCCAATTGGTGAACGATCGGCAGAGACGAATCGTAGGTGATTTGCCCGGAATCGTTTTTCACGTCAATCACCATGGCGTTCAGCTCCGTTTGGTTTACGAGCTCGATTAATTGATCCAGCTTGGACGTTCTGGCGGCCCAGCCGCTTACGTAGATGCCTTTCACTTTTGGTCTAGCCTTCGGTATAGGAGGAGGTCCGGCTGGTGGTTCTGCATACGACTCGATCCTGCGCTCCCGCTGATCGGTGATCTCATCGGCAACGGACAGATGTCCTGGCGCTTCGCTTTGGATAGGCGGCTTGGCCTCCAACGTCTGCGCTTGGTGTACGATGCTGTCACCGGTCCACGGTTCACCCGGCTGCGCTGCTTCAGAGAACGAACAACCGGTAAGTATCATCGATAGTATCGCAGCAACGGCAATAATCCTGACTTTCATGGATACACCTCCTATTGGAGGTAGTATGACACAAGTGACGTACAACTATCGTTCATCGTC
The DNA here is from genome assembly GCF_014705615.1 of Paenibacillus oceani. Classification (GTDB taxonomy): domain Bacteria; phylum Bacillota; class Bacilli; order Paenibacillales; family NBRC-103111; genus Paenibacillus_AB; species Paenibacillus_AB oceani. The sequence continues at coordinate 942 of NZ_JACXJA010000076.1, read as the reverse complement.
AACTAAGAGATTATGGAAAAATTCATTGCACCGTGTATGTCGTAAGATAAACTGTCCGGTATGTATAGACGTTCGGACATCCTTTGGCGTGTAACCCCACACATTTAAACTTGGGAGGGGATGGATACCTTCGATCCAACCGCCGTTTCAATCGCTCGCTGATGAGGTCTACGACAGCACCACCAATTCCAATACGACGTGCAAACCGCTTTTTCTAGCTGTCGCAGGTCGTACCCGCTTCGCTGAAAACGTTATGGGTGCAGACACTAACTAACGCTAAACAACACAATAAGAGTCTCTGGCACCCTCTATTTTGACCCCAGTGGGCTGATGAAGACGAATAGAAGCGGTTTGTACCCCTTATTTCAACCGACTGATGGGGTCCGTACCGTTTTCGCGGATATTAGCAGCCTCAAACCGCTCTTATTTCGCCATCCTAACCGTTTCCGGACAAAATAAAGAGTGGAAACCACTTCTATTTGCTTTCCCTCATCCCCCTAAGCGGCATATTAGGTCGGGCTTCTAATGGCAGCTGCCACGCTGAACGTCCTGCATCACTTCCGTCCATTTAAGTGAAGCTTCTCGAGGTCTAGACGAAGCTTTTGCCACGAAGCGTACTGCTGCGAGAGAGGTAACCTCTCTGGGTACCAAAAAACTTGCAGTCGCTCCTTTGAAGGAATTTTTGAAGCAGTTTTTTTAGCAATTTCTTTATTTCTTTAAGCAGTTTCTTTAAGCAGCTTTTCCGAAGCAGCGCTTTTGAAGCTTAGCACACTTTAGCAAATTTCGACTTTCTGTAACTTCTATAAAAACAAAAAAACTCCGACGGTTTCGTCAGAGTTTCTTGTTCATTACATCGCTTGGCAACGTCCTACTCTCCCAGGACCCTGCGGTCCAAGTACCATCGGCGCTGGAGGGCTTAACGGTCGTGTTCGGGATGGGAAC
>NZ_JACXJA010000075.1 GCF_014705615.1 Paenibacillus oceani | reverse complement strand
CCGGACCCGCCAGAGGCTCCAGGTCAAGTCGCGGCTCGGCAGTTGCTAGACTCTGGTTTCAAAGGTTACACTTTTTACTTGACAGTCTCCCGAAACAACCATGTTGATCAGCACAAACGACATCATATCTGCTGCTGTTGTGTCCTGTACGCTGCCCTCACCGATCAAGGCGATCCACAAACTGGCCAAAATCGAAAGCCTGAGGATGGAGCTTAAAATGAAGAAATACGAGTTTGCCCGATACGTAAACCGCTGTAAAAATGCCTTCCACATAAAGACGATGTAGACACGCAGCATCTCGACCCCCTCCTATCTTCCTTTTTGTGACAAATCAATTTCTAGCATCATCCAACATTCAACATCTTTTGTCAATATACAGGCGGTCATTTCTTGTGCAATCGGTTCGGGCCGAAGCCCAGGCGTGCATTCACGCTCCCAATCAACAAAGACAATAAAATCATCTGTATTTCTAAGATTTCCTCCAATCCTATTCAGTGTTAGAAATTTGTTTTCGAAAGAGGTAAAATTCCCTATTATGGTATCACGACTTATTCGGCTCTTTTGCCAGTTACTTCAATGACAAAGCAGACCGCTTTTCAGCAGCCTGCTTAGTTTCACTAATGTATCCGTTAGCTTAATCTCCTTGCGTACTTTTTGCCGAAACAGGGTACCATTTTAAGTCTTCTACTCTAAAATAATTTGTTTCAGGATAGCGATACTCATAAAGAACCTTTCCGTTCTCATTAAAAGCCTTTGCGTTATAATCATTCCATGGGATTGATTTATCCCAATAAAATGTGATCGGTTCATTTAACTCTGCTTTCTTTCTTAATCTATTCCCATCAGGTCCAACCTCTAAATAAGATACCGTAGGGTCATTCAATAAAACGCTGAAAACGGTCGCCGCTCTTCCTTTGTCATCCGAATATGAGGTTCCGCCTATTGTTTTAATGGGGTCTTCGTTATGAAAATAATACGTGGACATTCTTGAAACCCACAAAAACCCAAACGTTTTGAAACTTATTGCTGTAATCGGCTTTTCAGATGAATCGAAAATGAATACTTTTCCCCATGGATAGTCAACTTTATCTAATAAAACTGAATCTTTCGGTACAGATGAGTTCGCTCTGGCAGCACTTAATGCGTTTAATTTGTACGCGCCTAAAATAAAAAATAACGTGACCAACAACAATAAAATTACACTTGTAAACATTTGTCTTGTTTTCGTTTTATTTCCCCCCAAGCATTAAAACCGTTAGTTGCTTTTACTATCTGTTTCCATTTATACGCTTCAATAGCCGTAAAGTTGTGGAAACCTGCCCGTTAGGTGAGCGAGGCTGCCGATTGATTTCCGACAACCTCATGGTGTATGCAATACGCTCACCAAAATTTCCACCAAGGGGCATTTAATTTCTTTACTTCATTAACATCCAACTCAAGTCCATCGAACTTTATATCTGTATTAACTACAGATATCAGCAATAGATCCGTTATTTCTAATAAGGCTTCAATACTCAGTTTGCATAATGGAGTTGTAATTTGAATTATTTGTGTTGAATCACCTTGGTTATAAATAGTTGCGTCAAAATCATCACCTTGGAAATTTTTCTTTAATGTCTTTGCTTGTTCGTATGAGTTTGAGATGAATACTCCTTTAATTCGCCCCTTATCCCCTGTTTTTATATCCATCTCACGTAGTTTCTGCCAAAGTGCTTTCGTGAGTTCATGGTGTTTTAATCTTTCAGTAGAGTCGATTAATTCGATTCCTGCATAACCACTCATTTATGTATCCCCCGATTTAATAGGAATCTGCTCGGTCCGGGTTAATTGGGTCCCACTGATCAGCAGTAGTTCAACAGTTATTTAGAAAAGACAAGTTACATAATCAAAAGGTTCTACCCCTGTTATCGGTGCTTTTGAATCTTTATTGAAGACATTTCCTTGATGGCCATAGTAAGAATCCTGCCGTTAGTTTAGCCCGCCGTGTGACCCCCCCGACTAGAAACTCATGTACACAGTACAACGGCGCTACGGGATGCGTGGGCTTACCTGTTTTCGTAAGCGGTCAAATGTTACCGGGGAGTTGGAACTATCAGTTCATAGACTCTGTCGAAATCGTCCCGCATCCGTTGAATAATGCAAAATTTTGAAAACAATTGTTCAAGGCTGTTCGCAGTTGCTTTGTTGGCTTTATGTCGTTCTCGTACCAGATGTTTTTAACAATAAGCGTCCCGGCTTTTCGCTCCGCGATTACCTCGGCTCGTCCGATGAGGCTTTCTCCGTATAGTAGAGGCAATACATAATAGCCAAATTTCCGTTTGATTGCAGGCGTGTAAATCTCCCAGGTGTAATCGAATCCAAACAATTCGTTGATCAGTTTTCTGTCCCATATGAAAGGATCTAGCGGGGCAATCAACTCGCAGCGACATTTCGGCGCCGGATTTTGCAGGACGGCTTCAATAAGCGGCAAATCCTCCGCGCGGCAGTACAGTATATCCTTCATTTGTTCCACGGCAACAGCAACAATGCGAGCCTCGTGCAGCAGCTTGCGGAAAACCTCGTTGCGCTGCTCCGCTTTCAATCCCCATATGTTCAGCCAGGCATCGGATGCGCGATTCCATAAAAGGCCAACAGCGCCGATTCGACGCAGTACCCGCCACTTATGATGCTCAAGCTCGTCCTCCAGCGGCTCCGGCGCATTCAGCAGATTTGGCTGTATGTACTTCCCGGCTATATCATAATATCTTGATACAGCAACTCGGCGAGCATGTTCTTGGTAAATCCTTTGATTCGCGACTGCAACACCAGTTCGGCGCTTTTTCCGCAAACATCGATGGGATCGTATTGAATACAGCCGACCTGCCGCACAAAATCCGATACTCCCTGCTTTCCGGTAAATTGATATTCGTCCAACAGCCCGTGCTTCAATAGAAGAAATTGCCGTGCCTGACGGTTCGTCAACTGGATCATGAACACATCGGCTCCTTAACGAAACAAACGGGAGCTTGCACATGATGATGGATGGCGAGGTTACTTATCTCAATGAAGTTAGTATTTGCTTTTTTCCATAATGAGGGTATCCAATGGGGAGCTTCATTAGCAAACTTCTTTCCTAATTTTCCAATAACCGAAAATTGCTCTTTTTCAATGATTTCTACCACGCCTATTCCCCCTATCCGTTGGAAAACACAAAAAACAAACACACGTTCCCACAAAATGTTACCATTGTCTCTAGCATAAAAACAAGAGCTTTTGTGAAATAACTGCCCGTCAGCGCAACACCGGGAGCCGAATCTTGATCGATGCATAGGTACTAGATTCCTCCTCAAATCCCGACTAAACGCACGGAATTATAAGTAATTAGACCCTCCACCAAAAGTCATAAACCCTTAACAAATTTGATCTTGTGCTTCCCCAGCATCGATACTATACTGGAGATCAAAGAAAATAGTTCCAGAGGAGGACTTGCATGTCTGACATTCGACAAGGGAGTCAAATTGTGATTCCCGAAAACCCCGTATCGCATTTTTTATTCTCCAGCACACGTTCGGCACTCATCTGGCTCGTAATTCGCGTTTATCTGGGCTACAACTGGATTAAGGCCGGCTGGGGCAAGGTGACCAGCGACACTTGGACCGGCGACAAAGCGGGCGCTTCGATTCAAGGGTTCGTCAAAGGCGCTTTGGCCAAAGCCGAAGGCGGCAAGGACGTCACGGGCTGGTACGCGTCGTTCCTGGAGAACACCGTTCTCCCGAACGCCAAAGTATTCTCGTACATGGTCGCTTACGGCGAAGTGCTCGTCGGTCTTGGCCTGATCGTCGGGTTGTTGACGGGGATCGCCGCATTTTTCGGCGGCCTCATGAACGTCAGCTTCCTGTTCGCCGGAACCGTCAGCACGAACCCGCTGCTGTTCGTTCTCGCCACTTGGCTGGTGCTCGGATGGAAGGTAGCCGGCTGGTACGGCTTGGACCGCTGGGCGCTGACATACCTCGGTACTCCTTGGAACCGGGCCAAGAAAAAGTCGGATACGACTTCCGCTTGATTGCGGCCGCTGCCCGGCGCATATGAGTATGGAAACGGTGATAACGGGGCTGTCCGGAAAGTCAGTGAAAGCTGACTTCCGGAGGCCCCGTTTCAGTTTAATCCTTCTTTTGTTCAAAAGCTTATTCCTATGCTGGACAGGAACTCCAGGCTCTGCACGACAGATTTGTTTATATATTCATTAATTTTACTATTGTCATCCTCAAAAAGCTCCAAAGGCTCATGCATGAGAGCCTCATCGATTTGAAAATCTTTTCGCAACTCCTCGAGTAAGACAGGTAAAAAATCTACGTTATAACCATGAATGTGAATTGAAGGCAAGATGTGCTCATGAAGTTTTTTAACTGTAAAGTCGACACAAAAAAGGCCGGAAAACAGGAAGTCGTTTTCCGGCCAACTTTACTTTTAGAGACTAATTAGACAAAAATCAATAATGGGATAAGTCCGTTATTCAGGCTTGGCCGGGAAATTCAGCTCCGGCATCCACCGGCTCATATGACGGCGGATCATTTCTTCGTGTGCCGCGGTGTCGGGAATTTGGTCCGCTCCGGCTTCCCATACCGGCACTACCTTGTACTTCCGCCAGTTGGTCATCGAGATCCAGGTCGGGATAAACGACGGATGCTTAACCTCGATTCGCGATGTTCCGCCTGTCGCCGTTTTCTCGATCTCCAGCCGGAGAATGCCGCCGGTTCGCTTGTTCTCGCCTTCCTGGGCTGCGATAAAATTACCGAGCGAATAAACGACAAATGTTTTACGGCCCGTGCCGGTTTCGATCCACTCGGCCGGTTGAAGCACGTGAGGGTGGTGGCCGATCACGATGTCGGCTCCCGCTTCTGCGGCTTCGCGGGCAAACTTTTTCTGACTGTCGTTCGGGAGATCCTTGTACTCTTGACCGAAATGCGCGCTGACGACGACGACATCGGCCACCCGGCGGGCCGCCTCAATATCCGCCGCCGCGCGGTTCGTATCAATCAGATTAACCAGATATGGCTTGCCGGCCGGGACGGGAATGCCATTCGTACCGTACGTGTAAGACAAGAAAGCGATCTTGATGCCCTTGACGTCGACCACTCTTATCGTGTCGCGGTCTTCCTCCGAACCGTATACGCCTACGGTCGTCATCCCCAGCTTGCGCCAATGGGCCAGCGCGTTCGCTATAGCCCTCTCTCCACCGTCCATCGAATGATTGTTGGCGAGACTGACGACGTCGAAGCCGATCGTCTTCAGCGCATCTCCAATCTCGTAAGGGCTGTTGAAGCGGGGATAATCCGACAAGCCCAGCGCTTCCCCCCCGATCATGCTCTCCTGATTGGCGATGGCGATATCGGCCTCCTCGATATACGTCCGGACCCGCTCGAACATCGGTACAAAATCATAGCCTTCCTGCTTTTTCGCATCCTTGTAGATCGAGCTGTGAATAAGTACGTCTCCGATCGCAGCCAGCGTCACCTTCGTCGTTACAGGCGGTTCTTGAACCACGGGAGGCGGTTGCGGCGGCTCGGGAGGGCCGGTGGACCCGGATGGCATCCCCTCGGTCCCGCCTCGTCCGGTGACGCCGGGATCGGGCGACGGGCGACGGTCGTCGCCTGCCGCCTGCCGGCCTGGCGGCGCTTCAGGCCCGGAGTGCCGCTCCGCCCCCGAACATCCGGCGACCAACAAAAGAAGTACCGCAAACCACAAAAGGAGCGGTCTCGCAATCGGCCTACAATCCCGCACTGCGACTCCCTCCTTTTTATAAGGTATCAAGTATAATGATTCATCAGCATCAGCTAAGCTGAGCTTATTGTCTTTTCATATCTAGTATTAAACCGAACGGCAGCGTCTCAACCTTGGGAATCTTTGCTCCCTCTTGTCTTCACCTCGGCCAGGCTGCGAATCGGGTCGAAGCCTCCGGACACTTCCATCATGTTGCCGGTCAGAAAATCGGATTGCGGCAAACACAAAAAAGTGATGACCCGCGCTACATCCTCGCCGCTTCCTTGCCGGATGCCGGGAAACTCCTCATCATGCAGATGAAGCACCTCGTCGATTCCTTTTTCCTTATTCGCCCCCCGAATATCTCCCGGACATACCATATTAACGGTAATGCCGTATTCCGCCTGCTCAGCCGCAAGCGTTTTCGTAAACGAAACGAGCCCGACCTTGGCCGCCGCATACACGGCCCGGTGAGGCCAGCCCCGGGCTTCCGCCGCCAGACCGAAGCCGAAATGGATAATGCGTCCCCACCGATTACGCCTCATATGCGGAAGCACGCAATGATCGAGCTCCAAAACGCCAAGCAGATTGCCGCGCATCATATAGTCAATCTCGTCGAGGGAATAAGCATCGAACGTACGCCGCTCCCGCACGAACGGACCTGCATTGTTGACCAGAATATCGATCGGTCCTAACGTTTCCGCAACCACTTCCGTCATCCGGGTATTGTCTTCACGTACCGCTACGTCCGCGCGCACCGCCATAGCCCGTACCCCTTTGGCCTCCAGCCGTGCGACCAGTTCGAACGCCTCGCGTTCGCTGTTCATATAGCTGACCGCCACATCGCAGCCGAGATCGGCAAGGGCGAGCGCCGTCCGTTTGCCGAGTCCCTTCGCGCTTCCCGTAACGAGCGCGATTTTTCCGTGAAGCATGGGAGCTTCCTCCTTTTCTTCATCGTTCAACCGCGTTTACGTTTTTTTGCGATGATGCACATAGGTGAAAACGGTCGATAATGTCCGGCATACCATCTCCAACCCCTGCTCCAGATCGTTCAGGTTGGCATCCAGATCTTCTATGTAGGTCCGGTCCGCCCGGCACAAATCGACATGAAGCAAATCGTCGAGCATCTCGGTATTGACCAGATGGATCTCCATGTTGCGTTTTTGGCGAAGCCGGGCGAGCGGCTCCTTGTACTGCTCTTTAATGTCATATAGCAGCCCTTCCAGGCCGGGTTCCGCATTGCGGTGTTTCATCTGGCGAAGAACGGTGAAGTACGAGAACTTATGCTTGACGCGTTCGGATTTGAGCCGCAGCAGATCGTTCAGGAAATAGCCGAGCTTGTCGAGAATCGAGAACAGGCGGATAAATCCGTTCTTGTAGAAATAAACGTGGCGCCGGTAATCGGCTCGTTCCTCCGGCGACATCTTCTCTTCCTGATCGTGCGTCACCTCTGCGCGAAACTTGGAAGCGCAGTATACGCTCTGCTCCAGCTCGTCCAGGGCGTTCGTGAGTCCACGGGCCCACAGCTCGTAACGCGTATATTTGCCGCACTGCGGAGTCTGCTCGTCAATCAGCTCCGTAAGCAGCTTGCGGTATCGGGTAATGGCGCGGACGGCTTCAAGAAGAGACCCGGAATCGGTACGCTTGGGCTCTTCAAACCAAGCTCGGAACAATAAGAGTCACCGCCTCGAGTAAAGTATGAAAACGTGCCGGAGCTGCGGAAACGCCCTTTTGATGCGGGCAGCAGTCACCCGCCGGGATCGCCGGCGGCCAGCGTTTTAGTGTTGACCCTCTACCGTTCGCTTATACGTCCGGCTCCTGCGAAGCTTACCCTTTCTTGTAAGATCGCCAAGCCAGCACACTCATATAGCATAACACGCCGAACAAGCCCGATACGAGCACGACGTGAATTAACGCCGTCAGCAAATACCAGTCGCTTGCGAGCGTCCAGACGACCGATGCGCCGCTGAAAATTTGCAGCACGGTCAGCAGCAGCGCCCAGCGCGCAGAAGAGCGCAGCAGCTTCGAAGCGTTGCCTTGGCTGCCCGACTTATACGTGATATATGCGATGAGGATCAGCAGCAGCACGGCCGCTACCCGGTGGGCAAAGGCGATGCCGGTCGCCCCTTCGAGCGAGGGTACGACTTGACCGTTGCACAGCGGCCAGCCGAGACAGCCGCCGACCGATTCCGTATGCCGGACGAAAGCTCCGATGTACACGACTACGTAGCTGTAAATCGTCGTAGCCCAGATCAGCTTGATCATGTTGCGCGTCATAACGGGGGCATGCACGTCTTCGCTCCCGGCCTGCCCCTTGCCTGACGCTCCCCTGCTCCCTGACGGAACGTAAGCGCCGGTCCGGATGCCGATCACCAGAAGCAGCGAAGCGGAAAAGGCGACGAGCGAAAATCCGAAGTGTAGCGCCATCACCGCATCCGACTGCGGAAATACGACCGCCAGCGCTCCGAGAATCGCTTGCAGGATCGTAAAAAACAAAGTGCTGTAAGCGAACAGCTGCGCTTCCCGGCTGTGCCGGAGCTTCATGAAGGTCGCTATCGCCGCGCCCAGCACGAGCAACCCTACCGCCGCACTGACGAACCGGTGGCTGTACTCGATCATCGACTCGATCGTATAAGCCGGAACGAACTTGCCGTTGCATAAGGGCCAGTCGGTCCCGCAGCCTTCTCCCGACTCCGTCTTCGTCACGAGAGCTCCCATAAACAGAACGAGCCCCATCCCAATGGCGGAACCCATCGACAGCCATCTCAAATGTTTACCCATGGATGCACACCTACTTTATGTTCAATCGCGTTCCGAGAAAGTCGAAAATTGCGTCAAGTCCAATTATAGCGATTCTAACTCAGCAAATCCATTTCGGAAATGTGAACATCCTCCCTGCTCGGCCGATTTTCGCCGTTTAGCCATATCTGCATCGAGCATCCGGGCGGCCGGTGTCCCGATACGTCCGGAAAAACAGCAAAAGCCTTCCCCTCCGGGAAAGGCTTTCCGTAAATATACTCCGTATGTTCTTCGGCGGGCGGGCAGAACTGATCGGAATCGCGGAAGCGGAAAACATCCCGGCTTCGCTCCCGGGCCTCAATCGAACAGCCTCACGCTCCGGTTACTTCGCAGCGGCTTGAGCCGCTTCTACGACTTGGTCGAGAAACTGCTCGATTTCCTCGCGCGTTTTGCGGAGCTTGCTTACGAAGCGGCCGAGCTCTTCGCTTCGGCTAAAGCCGATAAAGCTCGGAATGCCGAGAATATTGTATGTCTCGCACAGATCCGGAAGCTCGTCGCGGTCAATCTGAACAAACGTCAGCTTGTCTGCGTACGCCTTCTCTACATCGGGCATAAACGGATCGATATAATGGCAATCCTTGCACCAGGTCGTCTTAAATACGGCAACGGTCGGTTTCTCTTGAGCGATCGCATCGTAAAACGCCTGCTCCGTTCTGATCGGTTCCATGTCGTGCACCTCCGGTCCGACCAGTTATTAGGTCGGTTTTACAGCTTGTTATAGCACGATGAGTCGGCAATGTCAATGTGTCTGCATATGACCATCGGTACCGGGTTGTATACCGATCCGTCGGAACGCGCCCATACATCCGCCTTTTATCTGGCTGCTCCTTCCTTCTGGCTGAACATGCATGAATTCATTATTTTACAATTCATACTAAAACAGAGCGGCGGAACCGTTCGGGAAGGGCGATTACTTCCCCCCCGGGCAGGCTGGAGGAAGAAAATAACGTTTTACATTTTATTGCAAAAGTGATATCATAAATATATCAAAAGAACATCACTTCCAAGGAGAGATGCACATGACAGAGAGAAAAACATGGCACGTTAGCGGATACTTCGGACTTTTGTTCATCGCGTTGCTGGTCGCACTAACCATCTACTCTTTCGTGCAGGAGCGATTCGTGCTCGGAGTGCTGCTGGCCGTAGCCGCCTTCCTGTTGTTGACCTCCATCACGGTCATTCAGCCTAATCAGTCGAATGTAGTTACATTCTTCGGCAAATATTTGGGGACGGTGCGCAAGGACGGCATATGGATCGTCGTTCCGTTCAGCAGCCGGAAAAAGTTGTCGCTGCGGGTGCGCAACTTCAACAGCGCCAAGCTGAAAGTGAACGATATCGACGGCAATCCGATCGAGATCGCCGCCGTCGTCGTCTTCCGGGTAATCGATACGGCCAAAGCGATGTTCGATGTCGATAATTACGAGCAGTTCGTGGAGATTCAGAGCGAGACCGCTCTGCGCCATGTAGCCAGCAAATATCCTTATGACAATCTGGACGGAGGCGGATATTCGCTGCGCGGCAATACGGAGGAAGTGGCGGCCGAGCTCGCCAAGGAGCTGCAGAGCCGATTGTCGGTAGCGGGAGTCGAAGTAATCGAGGCTCGCCTGACCCATCTGGCGTATTCGACCGAGATTGCCAGCGCTATGCTGCAGCGCCAGCAGGCGGCGGCGATCATCTCGGCCCGCGAGAAAATCGTGGAAGGCGCGGTCGGAATGGTGCAGATGGCGATCGCCCAATTGGAGCGCAACGGGTTGGCGCTCGACGAAGAACGGAAAGCGGCTATGGTCAACAATCTGATGGTGGCGATCGTATCCGACCGCGGCGCCCAGCCGGTTGTCAACTCCGGCTCGCTCTACTGACGGTGGCGTCATGTCTGCCAAAAAAAGCTTTCCCCTCCGCATCGACCCGAAGCTGTACGAAATATTGGAGCGGTGGGCCGCTGACGAATTCCGCAGCGTAAACTCGCATCTTGAGTATTTGCTGCGCGATGCCGCCAGCAAAGCCGGACGACTGCCGGGAGGCCGTTATCCGCCGCCGGAATCGCCGCCTTCTTCAGACACAAACTAACAAGCGCAGCCTTCGGGCTGCGCTTGTTAGTTTGTACATGCCGAATCCGAATCGGAGTCTGGTCGTGTCCAGCCTCATCACGGGCATTACCTGACGATTTTATCGATCAGCCCGTAAGCGAGCGCTTCCTCCGCGGTAAAAAACTTGTCGCGGTCCGTATCCCGTTCGATCGTCTCGATCGACTGCCCGGTTCTCTCCGCCAGGATGCCGTTCGTGAGCGCGCGCGTGCGCAGCATCCAGTCCGTGCGGATTTTAATATCCGTCGTCTGGCCTTGCGTGCCTCCCCACGGCTGATGGATCATCACCTCGGCGTTCGGCAGCGCCGCCCTTTTCCCTTTGGCCCCGCCGACCAAAATAATCGAGCCCGCCGAAGCGGCCATCCCGACGCAAATCGTAGCGACATCCGGCTTGATGTACTGCATCGTATCGTAAATCGCCATACAAGCCGTCGTCGACCCGCCCGGCGAATTGATGTACAGGCTGATATCCTTCTCCGGATCGTCCGCCGCCAGGAACAACAGCTGCGCCACAATCGCATTGGCCATCTGATCGTTAAACTCCGTGCCTATAAATACGATGCGATCCTTGAGCAAGCGCGAATAAATATCGTAGGATCGTTCCCCCCGGCTGCTCTGTTCGATGACCATCGGCAAATATAAAGACATGTGAACACCTCCGTTATTGTCCTCGAATTTCGTTTCGCTGCAAACCCCAGCCTGGCATTTCAACTGCCGACTGCCGCCTTATGCCGCCATACGTACCGTACCGCCGTCCGGCTTGACCGTTCTCGTCCAAAATCCGGCGCCTACGTACGTTACGGTCCCCGCTGGCTTCGCTTCCCCCGCTTGCCCCGGCAAAGCCGTCGTCACGACCGTCGGCTCGAGCACCGGCTCTGCTTTGGCCCCTCTCGGGGGCGGGTTAACGGCAGACACCGGAGCATGCCCTGAAGATCCGGATCTAATGAACAAACGTATTTCCGCAACAGACGTCCGCTCCCCGCGTACACCGCGCTCCGCCTTGCGGGGCGATCTCTTCCGGCTGCCACGCGCTGTGCTGATCGCGACATTCCGTTCACCAGCTTGCTTCCGGTCCATTTAATCCTCTCCCTCGCCAATAGTCGGGTATACAGCCACAAGCACCTGATACGTTTCTTCTGGAGCGGGAGCATCCGCAGCTGCAGATGAACTTCCTTCGGGCAGCCCAGCACCATACTTCTCCGTCAGCCGCCGAACCGCTTCCAGATATTCCTGAACGAAAGATTGCCTCGCTTCCTCGCCGGCCAGACGGACCGTCGCCGACAGCGAAGCGCTGTGCACCGTCTCTCCCGCTTCCGTCTTCTCCATCAGCTTAACGGCGTCCCGCTTCAGCTTGTCGGACGTCCCGATCAGATGGGATAACGAAGCGTCTTCTTTCATCCGTCTGGCCGCTGAGGGTTCAAGTCCAAGCGCATCCGACAGTACGAACGTTTTGGCGATCGCCTGATACAGCACCTCGACCAGGTTGCGGACTTGCCGGGTTCCCGTCTTGCGTACAAGCCCGACTTTCTCAAGTGCTTTCAGATGGTAATTGATCCGCTGCGGCGTCTCTCCCATCGCCCGGCCGACCTCGGCTGCGGAGACAGGGGTTCGCATATGGCTGACGATCTGTCCCCGGAGCGGGTTCAGCAGAACGACCGCCTGCTCGGGGTTTACCACCGTGTATGTTTCTGCAAGCTCGAAAGCATCCAACATTACTCACCACACAATACAAATTGTTTACGTAAAAATATATTATTACGTTACGATTCTTTTGTCAAGAACACTCCGCCCTTCAACTGCAGACTGGAAAAACCGGATGGAACCGCCTCCAGCGATGCATGACGGAATCTGCCCGCTCCGTCCGAATGGGAGATCATTCCGGTCCATATACTGAACGTATACGAACCCACTTGGAGGAGGATCGCGAATGAACCGTACCGGCACTCCGTCCCGGCTGGAGGAGTTTCTCCGCCGCATCAAGTCCATTCCCGGGGGATTGGCCGCTTACTGGAGCGGCAAGCTGTCAGGCTGGCTTCAATCGGAGAAGCTGGCCGAAGAAGCGTCCGCGCTGCCCATCGCCCGGGACGAGATCCGCAGATTGCGCAAGTCTGCGCTGCACGGGCAGACCGCCTTCTCCGCTCCCCAGGCGCTGACGCCGGATGAACAGTCGCTAGTCGTCTCCATCCGCGAAGAAACGGAGCGCTTCAACCGCAACAACTTAACGAGAACGGCGGCGTACTGGAACGTTTTCTCACGGACCCCCGAGCTGCACTGGGCTTTTTTGGCCCATATGGTTTCCCGCAACGGAGGCTGGACGATGACCGATCTGAAGGGCGGGCTGCTCCCACGGCTGCTGTCGGGCAAAAGGGCGGAAGCGATATTCGCGCTGCTGGAGCGGGCCAACGGGTTAATTTTTCAGGATGCGTATCCTCAGCTTCGGCTGTATGAAGCTTCCGTCCAACGCAAACAGCCTTTATTCCATTTGCTTCGCGAATTCGATGTGTCGGCTTTTATGAGGCCGGTATGGGAGCAGTTCTGGGCCGAACGCAATTCCGCTCTGCTTACCGTCGCCCTGATCGTGAATGAACAACACTATATCGAAGGCCGCGTCGTGCAGGACAGTTATTTTCGCCGAACCGTTCTGGATACGCCTGCCTTTCAAGCCCAATCGCTGCTGCAAATGAACATGATCGTGTTCCCCTACTTGGCCGAAGGGAACTCCGCCGTCCTCTCTCGCCCGGATACCGCCTACCGGCTCGCGGGACTTGTAATCGAGGACTTTACGGACCTTCGCGAACGGATTGCTTTCGGCAAAAAGCTATACGCGATTCTTTTCGCCGTTCCCGGCATAACCCGCGGCGCCCGCGACTTCGCCGCCGGCAAACCGTACAGCGGCTCCCGGGCGGACTACTGGCCGCATCTGTTCGCTCCGGTCCGCAGATACGCGCCGGCCGCCGTCTACACGGCCAAGCTGGAAGGAGGCCTATTAAAGCCGGGAGCCGAACCGTTTTACAGCCCGAAGCTGGAATACGTGTGGCCAGACGTTCCTTTTCAGGCCGTCGATCGTTACGACTGGCACGACTCCTGCAAAGACGCCTTCGTCTGGTTCGAATCGCCGCATCCTCCGGCATCCTTCGAGATCACGAACGAATACACCTTTTCCCTGAACAAGCTGGAGCTGGCCGTCCTGGCCGGGGAGCTGCTGTTTGAATAAGCGCGGGGAACGGAACAAGACAAAAAAAGAGACCCGCAAGCAACGGGCCGCGGGTCTAACAGATCTATATATCAAAAAGGGGGTCGACTTTTATTATAGGCGCTTATCATTAAGGGAAGATGAATTTCATATTTCATTTTTATTACAAACTATAAATGAGCAAATTCGCTTCCAGTAAACTGTAAAATCAAAAGAATAGAGACAAAGCGCGCTCCTTGTGGTAAAAAGTAGTCACCACA
>NZ_JACXJA010000074.1 GCF_014705615.1 Paenibacillus oceani | reverse complement strand
TCCGCTCCCGACCCGACTCTCGATTCTATGACTCTAGCATACACCAAAATTCGCCATTTTCAGAGTCGTAGGGGTGCGGAATGTGAGTTATAATTATAAATACATTTTGTAACGTTCAAAAAAACGCCGCCGGCCAAAGCCGGGGCGTTGTATGGATGTGTGTTAGCGATCGATACGACAATTAGAGGGTTACTGCGTATTTTTTCGACAAAAAAAGGCTACGTTCCTGCAAACCAATGACGCCATTCTCGAACAAATCGGAATGACCTAAAACAATGGAAGCCCTACCTCTCTTCCATCCTTACGATTCCTTGATCGTGCCAGTGTGAATCAGGTACCTACATCGAATCAAACTCTAAGGGTTATGGAATTTGTAATGGCGTGGAGTAGTTTGGAGGTATAGCAATGCGATAACACACACAATTTATTCATCATAGCACGAAAGGAAATAGAAGTCAATCCTCCGAAAATATCATGCGCGCTAGGTCTATTTGTTCAGATTTTGTATAGGAACCTGTCCTACACTGTTGGTTAATCTACAATAGGGCAGCAAAACCTTATACGCTCTGAAGCGATCATGAGGAACAGCCAGCTTTCAGGAGGGTACATAATGGGCAGACGCAGATCGCCGATCATCCGGACATGTCAGTTGGAGGGATGTGGGGAACGGCATTACTCCAAAGGATTTTGCAAAAAGCATTATCACCGTGATCGAAGGCAACAAAGAAAAGAGGAAACGGTCATAACGAAGGAAACCCGGCTGGCCGGCCGGGAGCAATAGGAAATTGCGGACACAGGGTGTTGACCCGAAAGCAAAAGGGATGCTAGGATGGGACTTGTCCCTAATTCAATCATCGAATCAATCAACAATAGTTGTACATTTACATATAACGGGATCGAATTCGGGAATTGTCTCAATTGCCTGTGCCGGAACCAGAGGCGACGACTCCGGTCAAGCGGACTACCGGCAAGAAGACGGGGAGCGCTCGGCACCGCGCTAACAGGACAGCGGCAACGAGTCAGCGCCAGGGAAAGGAAATCATCATGAATCGCTCCACTTCTGTTCAAACGCTGCTGGGCGGGCTTCAGTGGCTCTTCTTTATGTTTGCCAATACGGTAGTCGTTCCTTTATCTATTGGCGTTGCCTTCGAGCTGTCCGATGCGGAGGTGGCCGCCGCGCTGCAGCGCGCGTTCATCTTGACCGGGGCGGCAAGCGCCCTGCAGGCTTTGTTCGGTCACCGCTATCCTTTGCTGGAAGGCCATTCGGGGATGTGGTGGGGGATGCTGCTCGGCATGGCGGCTTCCGCCCCATCGCTCGGCATGTCTCTTCCCGAGGTAGGCGGAGCGTTGTCGCTCGGCATCCTCACTTCCGGGGTTGTGACGTTTCTGATCGGCGCTACCGGGTTCAGCCATATTCTGGCCCGTCTGTTCGGGCCGGTCGTCACGTGCGTTTATTTATTTCTGCTCGCATTGCAGCTGACGCTGCTGTTCTTCAAGGGCATGCTGGATTACACGCCCGGTCATCCGGTATCGGTGCAAGTGATGCTCTTGTCGCTGCTCGTAGCCGTGCTCGTGATCGTAGTGCAGGCGGGGAAAGGGCCGATCCGCAATTATGCGGTACTGATCGGCATAGCGGCTGGCTGGATCGGTTATTCGCTGTGGCTGGCCTCGCCGGTGACGGAGGCGGGGGGCGGCGGCAGTTCCGCTGGGACGGGCGAAGCGGCTTCCTCGCTGTTGTCCTTGTTTCCGTGGGGGACGCCGCATCTGTCGTGGGGGATATTCTTGACGGCGTTGCTGACGGGGCTGCTGAACGCCTCTAACAATCTGGCTGCGATCCGGGGGGCCGACGAGCTGTACGCGCAGAAGGCGGCTTCGGGTCAATTCCGCCGCTCGTTTATGCTGACAGGAGGTTTTACCGTTCTGGGCGGAGCGTTTGGCTTGGTCCCGTACGCGCCGTTCACCTCGACGCTGGGCTTTTTGCAGACGACCGGACTGCTGAAACGGGCGCCGTTCCTTGCGGGATCGGCGATGTTTATCGTCATCGGACTCGTGCCGCCGCTCGGCACCCATCTGTCGGCGATGCCGCTCAGTGTGGCGCAAGCCGTCCTGTTCGTCGCTTACTGGCCGTTGTTCGGCTCCGCACTGCGGGTGGCGGCGGGACTGCCGCTTACGAACGGGATGGTGCTGCGTCTGGCCGGGCCTGTTGTGCTCGGCGTATCTTTAATGAACATTCCTGCGGAAGCTTTTTTGAACTTGCCGCCTTTTATCCGGCCGATGGTCGGCAACGGACTGTTGATGGGCGTGCTGGTGGCGGTTATCGCGGAAAATGGTTTCGTCAGAAGCGGCCGTGACGGCAGCAGTGGGGACGGCTCCCCGATCCGGCCGAAGGTGACCGATAAACGGTAGGATGGAATATGGGAAACGCGCTAGTACAAAGTCAGAGCTGACTGTGTGCCTTGGAACGGCCGAGTGAATCGCCGGTGCCGGGAGAGGACGCAGCGAACGTTTAAGCTCTGATCTCGTACGTTGTCTTCGGACAATAGCGCGTTTTTTTGGTGTTTAACGGAGCGGCCGGCCGGGTATTCATAACTAATTCCGCCGAAGAGGAGCTGAAGCGCATGAATTGGACAAGCCAAGCGAACCGCAGCCGCCTGACGAATAGGAACGATGCTCCGGATATGGAGCATATGGAGCGGACCGCGGGACCGGAGAAAGACACGTACCTCGTCTCCGTCTCGAACTTAAGCGTCGTGCGAATCGACCCGGGCACAGAGCCTATACATTCCGAATACGAGTTCACGATCGAGGCGACGGAGCAGGAGGCTGGGCGGCTGAGCCAGCTGATGGAGACGCAGCGGGCCGACGATTTCAGCACGTTCGTCCGGACGCCGATTCCGTACAAGTCGGCCGACCGGGACGAAGCGACGAAGGACTACAACGAGCAACTGCTCCGGGTTTATTCTTATTTGTATGAGCTGGGCACGCCGAGGACCCGTGACCATATCGAGCGGACGGGCCTGCTCGCCAAGCTGAGGCATCCCGACTACTCGCACCCCGGGTACAGAGACCGCTGAGCTCCCTTCTTGCCACTTCCTCCCGGCCCGTCTTCTGTGTAATTTCCTCCTATCTATTAACGTAAAATTAATATTGGGCCGCTATAATGATAGGGATGCTTTTCAGGTACAGGAGCGGGAGGGATGGAGATGAGGATCGGCGGAGCGGCGCCGGTATGGTGGAGAAGTACGTTTTTCCGCATGTCGCTGCTGCTTTGGATGAAGCTGATTGCACTTCGGTTGTTTATATATGAGAAAATCGACTGGAGCGGCGCCGCGCTGGATATGGCCTCGGTTGTCGTGCTGGCCGGACTGGTGGAGCTGTTCATGCCGCTTCGAGGCAAAAAAGCCGCCTTCTGGTCGCTCAACATCGTCGTATCGCTGATCCTGCTGTCGGCGACGCTGTATTACACCCATTTCGGATCAATCGTGACTTATACTTCGTTATACGGCTTGAAGCAGATTATGCAAGTATCGAGCAGCGTCAAGAAGTCGATGCACCCGGAAAACTTCATCTTTTTTGCGGACATGCTGCTTGCGGCGATCGCCTGGCTGATCTTCAGACGCCGCCGGCTCGACGTATGGAGCGGGTTATCGCTTCGAAAAGCTTCGATGACGGCCGTTGTCGTCGTCGCGGTAGCGATATCGGCGCTGTCGATCCGCGCCGAAGGGAAAGTCCGCAACGAGATGATCCGGGCGGAGCAGCTCGGATTTTTCAACTACCAGAGCGCCTTTGCCTGGGACAGCTGGGAGAACAGCCGGACGACCCAATTTGCCGATATCGGACAGGCGGCCGGCGTAATCGAGGCGGTGCAATCGAAATTCCCGTATCGCGGGGCCGATGCTGCCGAAGGGGTACAGCCGAAGCTGTTCGGTTCGCAAAAAGGTAAAAACCTAATCGTCGTTCAGATGGAATCGATGCAAAACTTCACAATCGGCTACGAAATCGGCGGCCGGCCGCTGACGCCCGTACTGAACGAGCTCGTCCGGGAAAGCTATCATTTTACAAACGTCTATCAGCAGATCGGTCAAGGAAACACGTCCGACGCCGAGTTTATATTCAATACGTCGCTATACCCGGCCGGCACGATTCCGATGTCGACCGGCTTCGGCAACCGCGAGCTGCCGAGCTTCCCGAAGCTGTTGAAGCAGGAAGGGTACGAGTCCGTCACGTTTCACGTCAACGATGTCCGTTTCTGGGACCGCGACAAGCTGTACCCGGCGCTCGGATTTGACCGTTACTTCGACAAGCCGTTTTTTACCGGCGATCCGTTCAATGCGTTCGGGGCATCCGACGAGGAGTTGTTCCGCACCGGAATCCGGCAGCTGGCCGAGGTGAACGAACGCGGCGTTCCGTTTTACGCCCAGTTTATAACCGCCTCCAACCATCATCCGTTTGTCGTACCGGAGGACAGAAACCAACTGCCGCTATCGTTGGAAACCTATCAGGATACGCAGGTCGGCGCTTATTTGCAGTCGGTCCATTATGCGGACTATGCGCTCGGAACGCTTATCAACGGATTGAAGGAAGCGGGACTGTGGGACAGCACGATGCTCGTCCTGTACGGCGATCATTCGGGTCTCAAGCCGCAGTACAACGATCCGGACGAAGTGTCGAGCCAACTCGGCATCCCGTATCACCCGTATGTCACCCGGTTTAACGTTCCGTTTATCGTCCGCGTGCCCGGACAGACGGAAGGAGAGTCGATCGGACAAGCCGGGGGGCAGCTGGATATGATGCCGACGGTGGCGAACCTGCTCGGCATTCCGCTCCAGGAGCGGGGGTACGTTCATTTCGGACAAGATCTGCTGAATATCGAGCGCAACGTGTTCGGGATTCGTTACTTCCTGCCGACGGGATCGTTTGTCAACGACGACATCCTGTTTATCCCGGGAGAAGGCTTCGCAGACGGTTCGGCCGTCGATCTGGATACGCTGGAGCCGGTAGCCGACCTGACTCCCTACAAGAAAGATTATTATTACGCGCTGGCGTTAATGCAGATGTCCGACGAGTATATGAAGCTGCTGCCGAGGCGGGAAGGCGCGAATTAGCGGCTCGGCCGGATCATCGACGAAGCACAAACAGACCCTTTGGACGGAAAGCGTCAGCTTCCGCCGAAGGGTCTGCATTCGTTTTTGCGCAAGTGAGCAGATGCGAAGCTTTACTCCTCCAGCAGCTTAAATCGTTCGAGATGGCTCCATAACCGTTCGCTCCGCAAAATCTCGACCTGCTTGCTCCCCATCAGATCGAAGTGGGGGAACGGCGGCCGGTTATGAATATAGCGGGGGTTCAGGCTGTAAGAGACGCACCACTCGGTTAAACGCGCCAGATCGGAGCACCCTACCTTCGTCACCGTACGCACGCCCGGGAAGCGCGGATCGAGCCAATAATGGGTCAGATACGCGATCTCGCCCCTCAATACGGTTTCCTTCCACTCGTTAAGCTGCTCCCTCGTAATTCCGAATGCCATGCCGGATTCACCCTTACCTGTTGCGTAAAAATGCGGTATTCAAGCGGAAAAGGCAGTCAGCCTTCCGCCGGCGGATACTCTGCTTTGAGCTCCTCCACGCTGCCGTAACGGGCCGTCTCGAACAAAAACTTGGCAGGACCTTTATCGGTACGGTCCTTGATGATATGACCGTAAAATTTGCCTCCGGCGGCAAATACAAACATCGATTTCCCCGGCTCCTCCAAGAGCGGATATTTCTCGATCATCACTCGGAAACACCTCCTGCCTTGATTGTTCTCCGCCGGGAGGCAAATTTCCTGCCTGGCACAGGTGTCCTAGTGGATCAGACGGCTTTCTTTCGCTTTGCGGACAACCCCCGCGCTCACGCGGTTAATCCAGTCCTTCAGCGTAATTCCGATGATCAGGAACAAGGCGGCATAAACGCCGAGCAGGCACAAATCCCGGATGGCGATGTCCCACAGCAGGCCGCCGACCGCTTCCCGCATCAGGCTGATCGCATACGTGAACGGAAGGAACGGATGGATCGCCTGGAAAAAGGCCGGGGTCACCTGTACGGGAAACGTGCCGCCGGAGCCGGCCAGCTGCAGGACGAGCAGGACGATCGCCATCGCCTTGCCGACATTGCCGAACACCGAGACGAGCGTGTAGACGATCAGCATGAATACCGAGCTGGTCACAGCGCCGAACAAGACGAACCATACCGGATTCGCCGCATACGTTCCGAGGAAAACCAAGTCTCCGATCGTGACGAGCAGCGACTGCAGCACCGCCAGCGTCCAGAAGGTCAGGAACCGTCCGAAATAAACGACATAGCCTTCCTGCGGCACGCCGGATTCGCTCCCCGCGTCGACCGACAGCAGCGATACGAGCAGCAGGGCCCCGACCCACAGCGACAAGGTGGTGAAAAACGGGGACATCGCCGAGCCGTAGTTCGGAATCGGGAACAGCCGGTTTTCATGCAGCACGGCTGGCTCGGCGAAAAACTCGCTTGTTTTGTCCGCATCCTTCCGGAGCAGACCGATCAGATCGTTCAGATTCCCTTCCCGCTCCAGCGCCCGTATCCGGTCCGCCAACCCGTGAATTTTGGCGGCGGCTGCCGGGAGGCTGTCGCTGACCGTCTGGAGCGCATTGCCGCTGGCGGCCAGTACGCTTGCGGCGTCGCTGACGAGCCGGGACACTTCGGGCAAAGCCGCATTCGCTTGCTTCAGCACGTCCAGCGCCGTCTGGGCCGATTCCCTCGTCCGGGTCAGTCCTTGCACGATCTGTGGAATCAGCTCCGTCTCGTAACGGCCCAGCAGCGAGTCCAGCGCTTCGGACGCCTGGCCGGCCCCTTGCTCCAGTTCGCTGAGCAGCGCGTCGTACGATTTGGTGCCGGAGGCGATCGCATCGCGCAGCGAATCGGTGGTGCGCTGCATTCGCCGGAACGCCTCCTGCGCTTGGCCGAGCTTGTCGGCGGCGCCGCTCAGCGGATTGCCAGCGAGGAAGCCGTTCAGCCGGTTGAACAGCGACAGCAGCACCTCGGTCGTATCGGCAGCCGCCGACAGCCGGCGGGACAGACGCTCAAGCCCGAGCTCGGGAAGGGCGGCGGATGCCGTACCGTCCCGGAACGACTGCACGAGCAGCTTGGCCGAGTCGGCCGTCGTCTTGAGCAGCTGCAGATCGTTGCCTACATCCGGACCGGCCGCCTGAATCGCTTCCGAGCCCCGCTCCAGCACGGCGCTCAGCCGGTCTGCGAGCAGCGCGCCGTCCTGCGCCAGCTGTGCGATGACGGGGAGGCGGCTTTGCACGCCGGCGGCGATCTCTTCCGCCTTGCGGACGTCCCGGGTCATCGCGGCCGCCGCTTTCTCGTTCTCCGGAATCATTGCCTCCAGCTTGAACAACGTGTCGCGGACCGTCTCGATCGTCGGTCTGCTGCTCTCCAGCTCGATCCCGATTTCGTTCATGATCCGGAAGATCGTCCCGTTCGCCGTTTTAATAAACTGGTGGTTGACCTGCTGGATAATGCCGCTTGCCCCTTTGCCCGTTATTTTCGGAGAAACGGCATTAACCTTCTCGTTGACGGTATAGACAAGCTCGGCCTTCTGCGGATTGTCTGTTACGATCGTGCCGATCTTCGCGGAGAAATCGTCCGGGATGACGATGCTGGCATAATAATCCCCGTGCTGCACACCACGCATGGCTTTGCCCTCGTTAACGAACACCCACCCGATGGCCGGGTTATTCTTTAGCGATTCGACGATCTCGTCGCCGATGCGGACCGGCTTGCCGCTGATGGCCGCTCCCTGATCGAGATTGGTGACCGCTACGACGAGTCCTCCCGTTTGTCCATACGGGTCCCATGACGCCTCGATGTTGAACCAGGCGTACAGCGAAGGAAGACAGACGAGTCCGAGCACGATGACAGCTGCCGCCCAATTGCGGGCGATGCGGCTAAGATCGGCCGTATAAATTCGGAGAATAGGCAGCATGTCCTCTCACGCCCTTCCAATATGTTCCGCTATAGTATGGGTGATCCCGGCGGAAGACATACCGGATCTGCGGACGTTAAACGCCGTCACAAAGAAAAAGCCGCGATCCGCTTGTGGCGAAAACGCAGCTGTTTGGATAGCTGATGATTCCGGGGCTCATAAGACCCGTTCAAAAAAGTCGAGCACTTCCTGCCGCATCTCCGGCGTCTCCTGGTGGCCGACGTCGTAACGGAGCAGCTTCCAGGCGTCCGCGGAGCCGATCGAGCCGTATACGGTCCGCATCTCCTTGTCGATCCGGTCGAGTCCGGCGGCCGGGGTAAGCTGGTCGAGATTGCCTGCCAGACTGAGATGATGTCTGGGCGCGATGAGTCCGTTAATTTGCGAAGCGGTAAAATGGGTAAGCAGGTCGGGCACGTAATAAAATAAGCCGTGCCGGTCCAGACCGCGATCTTCCATCAGTGCATGAAAGTCGGTCAGGCAGCAAATGTCGGCAACCGCCTTGATACGGGTGTCGAGCGCACCGAGCCACCAAGCCATCGTACTGCCCATCGACATGCCGCACGTCCCGATCCGGGAAGCGTCGATCTCCGGACGGGTCACCGCATAATCAACGGCGCGGATGGCGTCGTACAGCATCATGCCGAGCATCGAGCGGCCTTGCCAGAGCATTTCCTTGAACACCGTCGATTCGGAACGTCCGCTGCGTTCCCCGAATACCCAGGAGTCGATCGCTAGCACGGCATACCCCCGCTCCGTCAGCGCTTCCCCATAGCCGGGCTGCTGCATGTAAGGCGCAGGAGCGAGCAGCTCCTCCTTGCCGACCTGGTAAAATCCGCCGTGCGAATGGTGGTACACAATAAGCGGCGATTTCTCCCGCCCGTGCCGCGGCTGCTTCGGAAGCAGCAGGTAGGCGGGGACCGATTCGATTCCGTTCAGGTCCAGTCTGAGCTTCTCCAGCTTGTACGATCCCCGGTCTTCGGTGTGGACGGTCTCTGAGCTGATCGGGCGGCCCCGGGCCGGCAGCCTGCCGAGCAGCGAGTAAAGCTTGTTGCGGCTGCTCCGCTGTTCTGCGAGAAACGGTTCGAGCGCGTCTGTATCCATCATTCATCCCCCTCCGTTTTCTATTGTACCGGAAAGTAGGCGGATCGGAAAACCCGAATGTGTCTTTTTTTGGATGAAAAAGGTATAATGATGTAAATGGCAGCGGCAGGCGGATGCTCTGCAGAGGGGGAACCAGGGTGAAAATCAAGATCCATTTGTCGGTAAGCGGCGAGCTGGTAAAGGAAGATGAAGTCGAGATCGAGGATATCAGGCTCGAGGAGCTGACCCAGGAAGAAGTGGAGGCGGCCGCGGAAGCGGTAGTGCGCACCTGGGCCGACCGCAAGCTGAGCATCGTCTGGGAAGTCGCCGATCCGGGCCGGCCGGATACGTGACGGCCGTAACCGGCTCCGGGAACCGGCGGATGGATGATGGAGGCGGCGGAAAGTGCTTCGTGTTCTGCTTCTGAAAGCATCGTTACCGAGTATGAGAAGCAACGTGCCTTGGGCGTCAACCGGACTTGCAGAATAGGAATGAAAGAATTCGCGCCAAAAGCCTTCAACCTGCTGACTTCAGCGGAGTTGGAGGCTTTTGTTTTTGGCTGCAACCGTCCGAAAACGGCCAGGCCGTAAGGCGAAGGACGTGCAAATCTATCACGTAAATCTATCTACTAAATAATTCTATAAAATGTTTTTATAGGGGGACGGCCTTGCCGAGCTGTGTATAACTTTATTCACATTATTCGACTCGACCCCTAGACAGCTTTAGACAGTTGTCAACAATGTGCCCACAAGATATCCACAAAAACGTGTGGACAAGGGGGCGGTTGTTCAACAAGATATGCCATGATACGATATAGGCAAATAAGGAATGAGTTAAGGTGATGTGAATGAAAACGTTAAGCAACGAAGCGCTGATCGACTGTTACTTGAAGGCGACTGAACTGAAGCTCGACCGGGATTTCTTATCGCTGTTACTCGCAGAAATTAAAAGACGCAAACTAAACATTCATTTTTATGGTCAAGAAGCTCAGGCGAACTGAGCTTTTTTGTTTGTTCTCCCAGCGGGGACGGCGATGGAGCGAGCCGTTTTACGGTCCGTTTTCCCCGGATCTGCCTTTGCGGATTTTCTCATTTTTGAATTGCAGCGGACTTGCACCGGTCGATTCCTTAAACACTTTGCCGAAGTAGTGGATGTTGCAAAACCCGGTTTTTTCGGCGATTTCCGTTATCGTCCATTGACCGGTCACGAGCAGGTGCTTGGCAATATTGATTCTTGTAGCCGTCAAATAGTCGGTAAACGTGACGCCGGTCATCTGCTTGAACGTCCGGCTGAAGTGGGAAACGCTCATGTTCGCAATCCGGCTAAGCTCTGCAACCGAGAGCCGCTCGGCGAATCGCTCTTCGATATATTCGAGCACAGGACGGAGCACGTTCAGATCCGCCTCGACCGGCTGCTGCAACTGTCGCTTGTAATGGCGGAGCATAGCCGTGATCATCCGGTAAATGCACGACTTGATGGCCATCTCATAGCCGATGTCCCGCTCCGAATATTCCGTGTCGGCTGTCCGGATACAGTCCTCAAGCTCCCGCGACAACGGATGCGAGCGGCCGATGAAGCTCTGCTCACGGCTGGTGCGGGCGAACAGATTGTATATTTGTCTCGTCTCAAAGCCTTCCAGCAGGTTCGTCACGAACATCCGGTCGAAAATCATCCCCTGAATCCACGGCTTCTCGCCTTCCCCGGTTATTTGAACCGAATGAATCTGCCTGCTGTTAACATAAATAATGTCACTGGCGTTGGCGTAAAACGATTGATTGTCCAGCGTAACCAGAACCCGACCACGTACAATCCGGATAAATTCGAGATGCTCGTGCCAATGGGGCGAGACGAGATAGCGGCCTTTGGGAGTCCGTACGTTGCTCATTTTAAACGGAAATCGCTTCCCGACAGAAGGATCGTGCTTCAGCTCCATGGAAATCATCCGGATCATTCCTTCCTTTCAGTTATCGATTACTATACAGTATACCATGAGTGGCCGCCGAAGCGGCAACAAAGCACGATAGCATCAATAAACAGCATCAGCTTATATAGAACGTCCGGGCTGATCCTTAGTACGATAATAGCGCGGGCGCAGGCAGGAGCTCCGATAGGGGAGCCGCGGTGCCGGCCGTAGGCAGACCTGTACAAGGCAAGGGAGGGAAGCCGCATCACAGCGGCGAATATAATGACAAGCGATAAAATCGGGGTAGGCATTTTGGGAACGGGGAAACGCGGGGTTTATTTCGGCGGCAGCTATTTCGGCAACCACCCGGATTGCGAGATCGTCGGATTATGCGATATTAGTGAGGACAGTCTCGGCTTCGCCCGGGAGAAGCTGGGCGACATTCCGGCGACGACTTCGCTGGAGCGGTTTTTGCAACTGCCGGGTCTGGATGCCGTCATCATCTGCAGCAACGACCACGTCCATGCCGAGCATACGCTCGCCGCGCTTCGGGCGGGCAAGCACGTCTATCTCGAGAAGCCGATGGCGCAGTCGATCGAAGATTGCGACCGGATGGCGGAGGCCGGATATGCCTCGGGACGCGTCTTTATGGTCGGCCTGGAGCTTCGTTACTGCTCGCTGATGGAAGATATGAAGCGGATCATCGCATCGGGGGAAATCGGCGAGATCAAGATCGGCACGGTCATCGACAACGTATCCGTCGGCGGGACCTACTATTACCACGGGCCGAGAAGGCGCAAGGACTATGTGAAAAGCCTTATCCTCGAAAAAGGGACGCATTCCCTCGATCTGACCAACTGGCTGATCGACGCCTCGCCCGTGAAGGTGTACTGCTCCAGCGGGCTGGACGTGTTCGGGGGCGGCGCCGCGAGCGACAAACGGTGCCGGAGCTGTGACGAGACGGCTACGTGCGCTTATTACGTCGATAACCGCAAAGGGCTGGAGATGGATTACGGCGGGGTGAAGCTGAAGGACGACTTGTGTGTATACGCGGAGGAGATCGATACGCATGACAACGGACTGGTGCTGATCGATTACGACAACGGGGCCAGAATCTCTTATATGGAATGTCACTTTACCCCCGAGTATACGAGGGAGTTCATGTTCACGGGGACCAAGGGCAAGATTACCGGGTTCTACAACAACGAGCAGGATTTTAAAATAACGGTGATGAAGCGACATTCGAAGGAAGTCCAGACGTATTACCCCGAGCGCCGTTCCGGCGGCCATGGCGGTGGCGACAGCGCCATCGTGCAGACGTTCGTCGATCTGGTGAAAAAAGGAGACCCGGCGATGCCCGGCATATGGGGCGCGCGGGACAGCGCAGCGATCGCCATTGCGGCGGCCGAATCGGCCGAGAGCGGCATGCCGGTCGTCATTCCCTTCAACCAGGCGCTGCGCAAAGCCGGTGCCGTCCGGTAGGTGAGCGGGAGATACGTGTGAGAGGTGTAAGTTGCAGCGCCTTTGCCGGTCGGCAAGGCGCTTCTGTGCGTTCCGGAGAAGTGATGGAGTTGCGGCTGCCCGCTATGGGAGCGGGGAAAATAGGTAATACCGTTTATTCCGGGCCAGGCAGGGGGCGCATCGGGTACAATGAGGGGCAGGGGGATGTGCGATGATAGTCGGAAACGGGATCGTAATGGAATCGCTGCGAATCATATATCACTTCAAGAAATCTCGGCAATTGTGAAGCCGTTTAACCGGCAATCGGTCAAAGTGCTGGAAAAAGCGGGCTTCTCCTATGAAGGAAGAAGGACGTTATCCGACGAAGAAGAATATGATACGTTTGCGGCAGCTAGAGCAATTTGGATACGGCCAGAGAAGGAGGAGAAGGGATGGAAGCGGTAAAGCTTACACTTCAGGACCAATGGGGACTTCGGGACGTTCGGATTGCCGGTAAAATCGAATCCAAAGGGAGCCGTTCGATCTACATCGTGGAATGCTGTGAAGGGAAGTTTGCGCTGAAGCAGTTCGCTCCGTCGCTCCCGGAGGCAAGCATCCGGCAGTATACGCATGCTTTATTGCATATGCAAGGGCGCGGACTGAAGCTGTCGCCCTCGATCTGCACGACGATGGGGGCCGAGCTGTATGTCCGGCACGACGACACCTTCCTGTACTTGATGGAGTTCGTCGAAGGGGAGCCGCTTCGGGAAACCCCGGAAGACGAATACGATCTGGGCCAAGCTTCGGCGCTGCTGCATACGATCGCCGACTATACGCACGAGTCGGGCTTGAACGTCAAGGAGCGGATTGCCGGCATGTACGACAGGTTTCACGATTATCCGTTCAAGCGGGAATACGATCGGATCGTGGACGATTTGCCCGATTTCGAAGCGTACCGGCAATCGTTCATCCATACCGACATCGGGCCTCACAATGCGATGAGGGCGGATGACGGACGTATTGTTTTTCTTGATTTTGACGATGCCGGCTCGGGCTCTCCGCTGATCGATGCAGGATACCCGCTGATCTGCCAGTTCGTCCGTTTTCAGGAGGACGGCTCGATCCGCTTCGATTCAGCGAACGCCAAGGCGTTTTATGCCGGGTATTTGTCGCAGATGACGCTAAGCGGCCGGGAAAAGGAAATCGTCTTCGATGGAGCAGTCTTTATGCAGCTGATGTATATGCCCTGTTACGGCGACGAGGGCGTCCTGCCGATGTGGAAGCTGCTCCAGTATGCTTTGGAGCATAAGGAGGAGCTGCTGGCGTCGATATCCGGCCAGGGTTAGGCCAGGGTCGCCGGTGTCGGGGGATTGTAAGGAAGTCTGCAAGAAGCGCCTTGACCGGGCTTCCTGCAGGCTTTTTTGTTGGAGCCGGAGACGGGGCGTGCCCCGGGAGCCGCCAGTCCGGCGTGACGTGGCGGGAGAGGGGGGACTGAGCAAGCTAGCTTTCTATTGCATGCAACGGCTGAGCTAGAGGGGGCATGGACGGGCAGTGCCGGACTGGATTGGGACTGGATTGGCTGGGCGGGCTAGATGGACTATGCATGGCTGGACCTGAATGAGTGCGGGACTAGACCAACTGGATTTGATTCGGGCTGTAGGACAGGGGGCTGATCTGGACTAGATTGGGGCTGATCTGACTAGATTAGGTTGGACTGGGCTTGATTAGACTGAGCTAGGTTTGATAAGGCGGGAGCTGGGATTGGTTGGGCCAAACTGGGATTTATTGAGAGTAGGTGGTCTTGATTATGCTGAAACTGGACTAGATTGGGGATGGATTGGGCTTGAGTGGGCAGAGTTAGGTTTGATTGGAGTTGGATTGGGTCAGATTGGGGCTATACTGGACTAACTAAGATTTGATAAGAGCTCTTTGGAACTCTTATTTTGCCCGGAAACAGCTAATTTTGCGAAATAGAATATGATAGGGACTCTTATTTTCACCATATTTTGGAGACTGTCAAGTAAAAAGTGTAACCTTTGAAACCAGAGTCTAGCAACTGCCGAGCCGCGACTTGACCTGGAGCCTCTGGCGGGTCCGG
>NZ_JACXJA010000073.1 GCF_014705615.1 Paenibacillus oceani | reverse complement strand
CGGGCTGTCCGCCCACGCCGCGCCTCGCGAAATCGAGTTCAAGGATAAGCTGCCGAAGACGCGCAGCGGCAAGATCATGCGCCGCGTGCTTAAGGCATGGGAGCTTGGCCTGCCGACCGGCGACTTGTCGACAATCGAAGATTAAGTCGAGCGAAAATTAGATGCAATAACAAACAAACTGCCGCTAATCGCGGTCGAATCCAGGTACGATCTGAGATTCGGTCCGCAGATTAGCGGCAGTTTTTATTTGCACTAGAATGGTTACGTTACGCTCGATTCGGCATGGAAGCGACCGGGACGTTCTGAACGAAGAGAAGCTGCCGCTTACGTAGAGGGGCATTTATCGAGGGAGGGCTTCGGTATCGAAGCTTATCATTTTTCGGAGCAACTTTCGCACGTAGAACGCTGGGCGCCGCAGTCTGCTGCTCCAGTTGGAATGTTGCGAGGTGGCGCGTGGTGGCGCAAGTGATCGGTGCTGTGAAAAGTGGTAACAAGGTTGCAAACCCCTTGTCCGGTCGCTCGCGGAACTTTCATTTCCGTTATTTAGGATCGGCAGAGCCTTAGGAAAAACCGTATATGGTGTTGGAATTCGCGCAACGTCGGGAAGGATGAGCATAGAGGATTAATATCGCGCCATCGGGAATCTACAAGGAAAGGCGTCCAGACAGCTCGGACCGTCCTTTAACGTGCTGACTCATACGTTTGTGCATGGAAGGGAAAGGGTTACTGGGATCAGCCGCTCGTTGATGAGGTTTTGGAAGTACAAATCGACTTCCAGTGCGGCCTGCCCCCCTCTTTCTTTACGAGCAGAACGTATCCAGCTTCGCCTAATGAGAATACGTACGTCTCTTTAACAAAATAAGAGTTTCTGGCGCCCTCTATTTTCGGCATATGGGGATGACGGTGACGAATAGGCGGTTTCCACCCCTTATTTCAACCGACTAATGGGGATTGTAGCCTTTTCGCGGATTTTAGCAGCTTCAAACCGTTCTTATTCCGTGTCTAAGCCGGTTTTCGGACAAAATAGAGGGTACAAACCGCTCCTATTGGGTCCTTTCCCGCTTGACGCAGGGCAGAAAAAGGACCTCAGCCCCCACTTACTGTGGAAGTTGAGGTCCTTTCCACTTGAATCTCTAAGCGTTATGCCCACTAGCCGTGCATAACGCTAATGCTAACGCTAAGCTACGCCATACCCCGGGGCAGCTCAAACCGGGTGTACCCCTCCATCCGGAACGGACTCGTCGAGGTCGCCCACGGAAACGGATATTCCGAGAACAGCTTCCGCTGCTCGGCTGCGTCCCGGATCTGCTCGGATAAGCCGGGCACGAGACGGACGGTCGTCTGCCCTTCCTCGCGTTCGATCCGGTACGGCTCTCCGATCGGGCGGACCGCCCAGGACGACTGATGAGCGCCATTGGACACGGCGACGAAGCTGCGGCACGCTTCCAGCGGCGAGTACAACGATTCGCCTGTACCATCCAGCACCCGGAACAAGTTGAGATACATATTCCGCATCAGATTCTCCGACTCGCCCTGGAACGTATACTCCGGCTTCCCGGCGCTCCGGATCTCGAGCCGGTTATCGTAATGCCACAGTGCCTCGCCTTCCGTCCCCTGAATCGAGATCGAAGGAGCGTCGTTGCGTTCATGGCAAAGCATCGCATAAAAATGGACGTTCACGCCGCGGACGGTTCCGATCCGGACGCACGATACGTCGTCGCCCTCGATCTCGTTGGCATGGTACAGCTCCGCCTGCACCCAGTCGGGAGCGGAAGCGGCGGCATCGCCACTGCCGGCGGCCAGCAGGCAATTGTGCATCAGATGCGCGAACGGGTTATTGATCGTCCCGTCGAGCACGAACTGCCCGTCGCATACGAGCTTGCCGGCCCAGCGGGTGCGCTCGTAATAGGAGCGCTGCCTTTTCCACATGCCGACGCCGGTCACATCGGTGATCCGGCCGATCGCTCCGGCGTTCAGCCTATCCAGCAGCTGACGGAACGCCGTGCCCGACGTATTCTGGAAATTCACCTGACAAAGCCGGCCGCTCTCCCGCTGCGCGGCGATCATCTCGTCGATGTCTTGAACCGTTACGGCAGGCGGCTTCTCTACGATGACATGAAAACCGGAGCGAAGCGCACGGATGCACATCGGCTTGTGCGTGGCGATCGGCGTGGCGATGACGACGAAGTCCGCTTCCGGGTGTGCGCCCAGCATCTCCTCGTAATCGATGTAATGCTTCGCACCGGACGCCGTCAGCGCATCATACGTCTCTCGGTACGCCCCGATATTCAGCTCGGCGAAAGCGACGATGTCCAGGAGCCCTTCTCCGGCTAACCCCAGCATGGTCTTGACGTGATAGAAGCCGAATCCGCCGATCCCGACGATCGCGGCCCGATAGTTGTTCATATCGTTTCCCTCCCCTGCCGGATCGATGCCGGAACCGGCAACGGCTTGCGCGCCAGTTCCCGGTCCGGCGGATAATAAGGCACGTGCAGCGGCTGCTACACGTGCTCCAGGTAACGTTCTTTAATAAGGGCAAGAGCTTCGTCGCCGTCCATATCCCACACCTGGCGATTGAAAATCTCTACCTCGATCGGGCCGTCATAACCGGCCGCTTCTACTGCTTTGCGCATCCGGCGCAGCTCAATCACGCCGTCTCCCATCATCCCCCGGCCCATCAGCAGATCCGGCACCGGCACGATCCAGTCGGAGACGTGATAGCCGAGAATCCGGCCTCTCGCCCTCTCGATCTGGGCATACAGCTCCGGGTCCCACCAGACGTGAAACGCATCGATAACGACGCCGACGTCCTGCTTATTGAACCGCTCGGCAAGCGAGTTCGCCTGCGCCAGCGTATTGATGACCGAACGCTCCGCTGCATACATCGGGTGCAGCGGCTCGATGCCCAGCTTGACGCCGTGCGAACGGGCGAACGGCACGAGCTCGGCGATCGACTCGGCGACCGTCTTGCGCGCATAGTCGATATCCCGGTCCGGCGCAGGGCCGCAGACGAGCACCAGCACGTCGGTGCCGAGCTCGGCCGCTTCCTCGACGGCGCGGCGGTTGTCGTCCATCCGGGCGGCCCGCTCGGCAGCCGTCGCCGCCGGGAAATAACCGCCGCGGCACAGGCTGGAGACACGAAGTCCGGCGTCTTTCACCAGCCGCCTGCTCTCGGCAACGCCCGCTTCGGCGACCTTATGCCGCCACAGGGCGATCCACGGCACCTCGGCGCGTACGCAGCATTCGACGGCTTCGCGCATATTCAGCCGGTCGGTCGTGATTTGATTCAGACTCAGTCGATCTATATTTTGTAAACGTTCCACAGCAGCGTTCCCTCCCGGTTATGTGATGTCCTTCCGCGTCGGCCCGGCCCGGTTTAGCGGATACCGGCCAGCGCCAGCGCCGCGTTCATCCGGTCTACGGCCATCTCCGGATCGGCCAGCAGTCCCGCCTGATCCGCCAGCACGAACAGATCGGCCAGATGGACGATCGAACGCGCCCCTTCGGCTCCGCCGATCATCCGGAAGTGGTTCTGGCGTCCGTTCAAGTAGGCCATAAACACAATCCCCGTCTTGTAGGCATACGTCGGTTTCTGGAAAATATGCCGCGACAACGGAACGGTAGGCGCCATAATCGCTTCATACCGGTCCAGGTCGCCTCTATCCAGCGCATGAAGCGCAGCGGCGGCGGCTGGCGCAATCGCGTCGAAAATGCCGAGCAGCGCATGGCTGTAGCCCTGATCGTCGCCGCGGATCAGCTCGGGATAGTTGAAGTCGTCGCCGGTATACATCTTCACGCTTTCCGGCAGCATGCGGCGCATGCGGATTTCTTTCTCCGCATCCAGCAGCGATATTTTGATGCCGTCCACCTTGTCGGCATTCGCCCGGATAACCCGCAGGCAGACGTCCATCGCCGCGTCGAGATCGTCCCGGTAGCCCCAGTACCCGGCCAGAGCCGGATCGAACATATCGCCGAGCCAGTGAAGGATGACCGGCTGCTTCACCTGACGCAGAATCCGGCCGTATACGCGCTCGTAATCGTCGGGACCGCTGGCGCAGGCCGCCAAAGCGCGGCTGGCCATCAGGATGACTTGCCCGCCTTCGCCTTCGACGAAGCCTACCTGCTCCTCATAAGCCGCTTCCACGTCTTCCAGCGTCACCTTCGGACCGGGCGCCAGATGGTCGGTACCGGCTCCGCAAGCGATCCGGCCGCCTACCGTGCGGGCCTCCGCGATCGAACGGCGGATTAGTTCCTTGGCCCGGAGCCAGTCGAGTCCCATTCCCCGCTGGGCCGTATCCATCGCTTCCGCGACGGCGAGACCGAGCGACCATAGATGGTGACGGTAGCCAATCGTGGCGTTCCAGTCGATCTGGGCGTTATTCAACGGATCGGCATCCGCGAACGGATCGCAGACGACGTGAGCCGCCGAGAAAGCGACCCGTCCCGTGAACGGACTTGCCGGGACGTCGAATCCGGCCGATTTGCCCGTCGTATAGTCATATAAAGCTCCCCCCGCGCGGGGGAGACGAATCGTTTTCGCCATCGGTCCTTCCTCCTTCTACAAGCTCAGCTTCGGCACATCGATCCAGCGGCGCTCGCGCCACGATTCCAGACCCAGGTCGGCCAGTTGCGTGCCTTTGGCCCCTTCCAGCAGATCCCAAGGGAACGGAGTGTCGATCACGATATGCTTCAGGAACATCTCCCATTGCACTTTAAACGCATTGTCAAACGTCTGGTTGTCCGGCACTTGCACCCATTGGTCGCGGAATTCAAACGGATTCGGTATATCCGGGTTCCATACCGGCTTCGGCGTGTTGACGCGATGCTGCGTCTTGCAATCACGAAGGCCCGCTACCGCGCTGCCTTCCGTACCGTCGACCGTCACCGTCAGCAGATCGTCGCGGTCTACGCGCACCGTCCACGAGGAGTTCGCCTGTACGATGATGCCGCCTTCGAGCTCGAACGTCGCGTATGCCGAATCGTCAGCCGTACATTCGTACGGATTGCCCTGCTCATCCAGACGTTTCGTCACGTGAGTGGCTGCGAGACACGATACCGCCTTCACCTCTCCGAACAAATTGTCGAGCACATAACGCCAGTGAGCGAACATGTCGACGATAATGCCGCCGCCGTCTTCCTTGCGGTAGTTCCACGAAGGACGCTGACCCGGCTGCCAGTCTCCCTCAAATACCCAGTAGCCGAACTCCATCCGCACGGACAAAATTTGCCCGAAAAATCCGGAATCGATCAGCCGCTTCAGCTTCAGCATCCCCGGCAGGAACAGCTTGTCTTGCACGACGCCGTTTTTGACTCCGGCTTCGCGGGCGATCCGGGCCAGCTCCATCGAACCGTCCAGATCGACTGCAGTCGGCTTCTCGCAATAAATATGTTTGCCGGCGGCGATCGCCTGCTTGATGCTCTCGGCGCGGCGGACCGTCGTCTGGCTGTCAAAATAAATCTCGTTGTAAGGATCGGCCAGACAGGACTCCAGATCGGTGCTCCACCGTTCCACTCCATGAGCCTCGGCAAGCGCTCTCAGCTTATTCTCTTGTCTTCCGACCAGAATCGGGTCCGGCATGATGACGCTTCCATCGGGCAGCTTGACTCCCCCTTGGCTGCGGATCGCGAGTATGGAACGGATCAGATGCTGGTTCGTGCCCATCCGTCCGGTAACGCCGTTCATAATAATTCCGATTTTACGTACGCTCATGTTCATGTCTCCCTTCGGTTTATACTGCCATTGTATACGCCGGGAGAGCGCTTAATCTTACGACTAAGGGAAACGAATTCTCATATTCGGAACCAAAATGCGAAAAAAGACAAAAGAAAAACGCCGAACGGTTCTCGGCGCAAACGCTGCAGCAGCTGGATTTTGTATGGGCGCATCAATTGCCGCCATTTCTGAACTCGACGGACAGAACCGGCAGCGCGCTCCTAACCCCTGACGCCGAACGCCGCTCGGTTCGGTGGAAATTAGCCCAGATCGCCCGGTTCCTCCGGCTTGCCGATTTCTCTGTATTTTTTCGGCGACATGCCGACAATCGCCTTAAACGTCCGGTAAAAAGTCGATACGGAATCGTAGCCGACCTCAAAGCAGATCGAGATAATATCTTTGCCGGTATCGGCAAGCAGCTTCCGGGCAAGCCCGATCCGAACCTCCGTCAAATATTGAATCGGAGTCGTATCGTAGCGCTCCTTGAAAATATTGTTGACGTACCGGGTGCTGATACCGAGCTTGCCGGCCAGATCGGCCGCGGTCAGCGGCTCGTAATAGTGCATATCGATGTAGCTGCGTATTTTCTCGGCACGGAGCCAGTTGGAGCCGGAACCGGCCGGCGACGCGGGCGCCTCCTGCGAACGGGCGAGAGCAAGCAGCAGCTGGGACAGATGGATTTTCAGGGAGAGGCGGGTGAGCGGCGAGTGCGGCTTCGATTGCTCGAACAGCATTTTTCGCAGCAATTGGCGCAGTTCGCTTCCGATAAAGGCGCTCGGCTTCATCAGCGCCGAAGTTTGAAAATAAGCGTGAAGCAGCCCCCCGGCGATTTCCGGATCGAGCGCGGACTGCTCAAAAGCCAGCACAAGCAGCGTCAGCCTGGAATCCGACATGACGGAATGCGCCGAATACGGCAGCAGCACGGCGGTATCGTCGCCCCCCAGCTCGTACGTTTCCCCTTCCAGCCTGATCTTCCCTTCGCCCTCAAGCACAAACAAGATCTGGTGGATCTGATGATGATGCTCGGTTACGAGATGACCACCCATATGCTTTTGCTCGTAAATGTCGATTTGATTCGGGGACAAATCGATCCATTTGATCGTCATGGCGCAACCTCCGGGAATGAGAACGAACTTGCTACTTTCATTTTATCGCGGATGGGAGGCGCTTTACAAGGATTCTCGCTTTAATGGATCATTGGAATGTTGCCTTAGCCAAACTACTCTCCGCTTACTCCCGACAGCTCCAGAATCATCAGCCGAAGCGCCTTGTGCAGCGTCTCCAGCGCGAAGCTCGGAACGCTTCTCTTCATCAAGAGCGCCAGCTCATGCGAGGCAGGGATATGGATAAAGCCGGATCGCACCTGATCCTGCCTGTTCTCCTGATGCAAACGATGCAACATCTGATACATAACGTTGTTGCACAAATACGTTCCCGCCGAATTCGAGATTTGGGCAGGAATGCCATGCTCGAGCAAACGATTGATCATTGCCCGATACGGCAATGTCGTGAAATAGGCGGCCGGACCGTCCTCCGCAATAGTCTGATCCCGGCAGACGACCCCGGAATTGTCCGCATCCCCGTCGCTGCAATTGATTGCGATCCGCTCCGGCGTAATCCGGTCCCGGCCTGCCGCGAGCCCCAGGGAAATGACCGCATCCGGCGAAACCTCCTCGTATTTGCGCAGCAAAGCCGCCGACGACGAAGCAAATTCGACAGGCAGCACCGCCGAGATCACCTCATACTCGCCGATCCGCTCGCCGTCTATTTGTTTCGCCAACTGCTCGGTAGGATTGATTGGATAATGAAGAAAAGGCACAAATCCGGTTACCAGTATTTTTTTCATCTGTTCCGCAATGGAGACCCGTCATTTCTCATTCGTACCGGATCGGCGGCAGCCAGACTTCCATCGGCATATCTTCAAACCGTTCCGCTCCATTGCTTCCCTCCTTTGTTTATGGCGTGTGAAAATGGTATTTGGCTGTATTTATTATGATAGGCAGCAGTCAAAATGTCGAGCCATTCGAAGGAATTGTAAGAAAATTGTAAGCTCCGGGATGGTAAGCTGATCTGGAGATCGTTCACTAATTCTATGGAGGTCACAGAATGCGCAAGACATTCCCAGCACATGCAGCAACACCGCGAACCGGATATCGGTTCATGAATGCAGGAGGTCTGACGATCCTGATCGCAGCCTTCCTGATAAGCGCCGTTCTGCAAGCGGTTTTACCCGCCAAGGCGGCTTGGGCGGCGGAGAATATCGGCTGGTCGCAGCCGCGCTCTGCAACTTACTCCCCGCTTTATAACGGAATTATCGCTACCAACTATGAGCTTGCGTTCGGAGGCCTGAATCTTGCATCGGAAGCGCTCACCAAGGAAGAGGCCGAAGCCGATTTTGTCATGTCGTCTTCCACAATCGGGGCGCGCAGCGTCATGCAGCTGAACGAAAAGCTGGAAACGGCGACGCTCCCTCCGTCCTCCGGCTTCAAAACCAGCGAAACGCTCGAGGTCGGCGGCGTCTACCTGATGACGCTTCATGATCATACGTTCGCGAAGCTCCGCATCGACCGCATGAGCAATTCCGCGATCGCTTTCAGCTATGTATTGGAAGCGCCCGCAACGGAAACTCCGGCGAATCCGGTAAAATCGGCACCAGCCGCTCCATCGCCTGCGGCACCGGCGACGCATGCGACGACTCCTGCCGCACCGCCTGCTTCGGCACCGTCGGCTCCGGCCGCTCCTTCGCCTTCGTCACCTGCAACGCCATCGCCGGACACTGCATCGTCTGAGACGCCGCCGATTATAGTTTTGAGTCTTCTGCACAATGTCGTTCTGATCGACGGGCGGTTTACGACTTTGGACGATTCGCTTAAGCCAAGGCTGGTCGACGGGAGAACGATGGTTCCGCTTCGCTTTATCGCCGAGGCGCTTGGCGCCGGCCTCGTGTGGGATACCGCCGAGCAGAAAATCACGCTGACGTTACACGGAAGCACGCTGATCCTGTGGCTGGATCAAAGCCACGCTATCGTTAACGGCCAATCCATTACGCTCGACGTACCGCCGCAAAGAATCGGAGATTCCACGTTCGTGCCCGTGCGGTTCATCAGCGAAAAGCTGCAGCAAAAAGTGGATTTCGACATTGAAACGTCGACGATCAGCATCAATGCGCCGGGGTCCGGGAAATCACTTGAACCCGGGACTGGGCAAGCGGACGGTGCCATAGCCGGAACAAAAACTTCCGAGCCTGAGTCTTCCGAGCCGCAAGCGGACTCCGCCGTTCAGGAATTAATCGGCTCCTACTCGTTATTCGTCAAAGGAGGAGCCTACACAACGGATAACTACGCCGCAGAAACAAGAACGACCACGGTGTTCGCCGGATCGCCCGACGGCTTCCTGGATATTAACAGCGACAGGACGTTTGCCTTTACCGATTCTACGTTTAATTGGAACAGTTCGACAAGCGAATACGATGCAGGCTACGGAACCTGGAAGGAAAGCGGAGATTGGTCGTATCCGATTTTGCTGACGGACGCGAAGACGAATGCATCGTATAAGATCGGCAAGACGTTATCGAACACAAGCGGTTACGGAGATATCTATGTCTGGGAAGTTGGCGGCTCCTGGATTAACGGAAGCCGGAAATAAGATGTGCCGGTCGGTTCGCTTAATCCGCTTCTTGGCTGCATTTCGAAAATAACTTGTATAAGTATGATTCGCGGCTGTCCGGGCAGGGCTTCAACCTGAGGTTGAGGCTTTCTTCTCGCTTCCGACCGATCTGGCCTAACGGCTCATTCTCCCTCTCGATAATGACGTCCGGATTCGTGCGGAGTTTGCTTGGCGTTACGTTGTAGTAGTTGCGGAAGGCGCGGGTGAACGTATATAGGTCGGGATAGCCGAGGAAAAGCGCGATATCGGTAATGAGAAACTCGGTTTCAAGCAGCATTTGAGCCCCCTTCTCCATCCGCAATCGCTGTAAATATTGAACGGGCGGAATACCCTGCCGCTTCGAAAACTCAGCTGAGAAATAGGAGCGGTGGACGCCTATGTAATCCGCTACGTCCTGAACCGTAATGTTCTCCGTATAGTACATTTGCATAAAGCTTACGCTTTCTTGAATCCAGCCGGGAGAACCTTTCTCCGAAAGGGCTTGACGTTCGCGCCGAGCGACGACTGCCAGCAGATCGAACAGCTCGTACATTTTGGCAAGCCATCTGAAAAAGTTCTCTCCGGCGTGAAGATGCCGGAATTCGTCCACCAATTGCTGCAGTAGTCCAAGTAATCCGGGTAAAAATACATTGCGCAAGTAAGGCCGATCCTCGGTTATACCAATTGCAGCCAGCAAAGGCTTTACGCCTTCCCCCTTTATACTGAACCACGACATCCTCAGATTCGGATTGCCTGCAACGAGTCCCCACCGCGCACTTATATCCGGAAAGATGCAAAATAAATCACCTTTGTTATATACGATTTGTTGATCATTTACCCAATGAACGGCTTGCCCCTCCAACACGAATTCCAGGATATAATAAACAATCATTTTGGGCCCCGCTTGATAATTCGGCTTGGCTATCATCCTCCCGGCATTTGTCGGACACACACCTATCGATTTTTCCAAATCGGACGGCGTGTAGTAAATCATTTCCATAAATTCACTGGGATACTCTTTATATCCGTTCATTAGCGTGCCTCCTGGGAGCAGTATACAACGAATATAATCAGAAACTCCTTTTGCTGTCAATTATTAACTACTTTCCATTGCATCTAAACAAGTTCAGATCCTATCAAACAAAAGACCCCGCATAGACGAATGCGGGATCCGGAACACGAATACGTTCAAATGGGCGCAGCAGTTCACTTAATAACTTCTCATCCACCTTCCCCTTTCTCTTTTTCCTATCGGAATAATAACTGTCCCGCCGTTCTCCGGCGCCGTGGAACCGTTGTCCCAATAGAACAGCCCTCCGCCGCCATCATTTGCCGCATAGTAGCCTCGTACGAGAACCGTCTTGCACGAGGAACCGTCCATCTTACGAAGTTCTGCGATACTGTCTGTGCATGCATCATTTTTATGCGATCCGTATACCGACTCTTGAAGAGGAGTATCCGCTCGAATCATGTTGCTGCCAAGCAATCCTGCTGACGCGACCGCCATTCCGGCAAGGCCGAAGCCTGCCATCATTTTTCTCCGGCTTATGAGTGATTGCGATACGGATTTCTCGTTTGCCGACCCGCCTTCTTCTTCCCGGCTTTCATTCTCGTGCAGCTGCTTCAACGTCCTCCCTCCTTTTCATTATGGAAATTTACACCAACACAACTGTGAGCGCTCCGTTATTGTCGACCCCAAGCCGATACTTTTTTGTCCCATCGGGAGTCGTGACAACCGGACCAACACCGGCATTATAAAAATCCATATCGCCGACTATTGTCCCTCCACCCCGGGGAACGAACGTTAATCCTGTCGAACATAACATACGGGCTACGAAACGTTCGACCTTGATACCGGTTGCCGGAACAGCCGGGTCCCCCAATGTAAACCGAAGCTTGGACACCCTGGAAATTGCTTGCACATCCATATGCCAGTAAGCGAACCGTTTATCGTTGTTCGTTATTTCTTTAGCCAGTTTCCAGGCGGACGTGTCCGGGTCGAAATATTGGAACTTTACGTATTTCGCTTCGGCCCCCGCACTAAACACCACCTGCATGAAGTCGAGCCGCTTCGCTGCCGTATTCGGCTCCTGAATCGCGATATCCACAACCGCCTGCTGACCGGTGCCGGGCTGCCAGTACGGCTTATTTGTCGACAAATAACCGAAAGGGTCAAATGCTTTGCCAAGTTGTCCTCCGGCTAACGGCACTCCTTCATTCGTCACCGTATTAATCTTGTCCCCGTAAGCGAGGATGTTGTCCTGCTCCCCTTCATAGGGCTTGAAGCGGAACCAGTAGCCCCATTTTTTATGATCCGCCGACGTTAAGAACGCGTGAGGCAAATAAGAGGACATCGCAATTTGTTCATGCACATGGCTATGGTCGTTTTGAAAATAGTTGTTTTTAAGATTCGAATTGTCAATTATTTTCCAATTCGTCTGGTAGACGCCAGCCGAACGGATGATGTTGCCTTGGGCCGTACCGGCGAAGGTGGCGAGCTTATCAGAATAGCCGTCTGCTCCGAGATCGTAAAACCAGCCGTTAAACTGGTTGAAGTTCGTTTCCACATACATCACTTCAACAGCCGATACTCCCGCATTGTACTGAATGTTGTTGATTACATTCGCTTCCGATCCTTTGCCGAAATAAAAGGCGCGAACCGTAGAACGCACTACAATGTTGTTAATGATATTTCCATTCACGTACGTCGTTTGAGGAGAAGCAGTCGATTCAAATCGGATCGCGTTTTTGAGCCTCTCGCAGCAGATGTTTTCTATGACCGAGAATGCAATCGTGTCCTGATTGATTTTGGCAAATATGCCATTGGACGTGAAGTCTACTCCTTTGATGTAAAGGTTGCTGATTCGGGCGCGCGTGGAGGTCGGGCTTGCGCGGATCCGGACGGCACAACCCTCTTCGTCGGTATTGCCCACGGCAGGAATAATCGTAAATGTGTCCATGCTTGACAGCTGCCCTACTTCTATCCCGGCAGTATTGGGCGTAAGCATTTTGATCACGGCTCCGGTACCGCTGGAGTACAGCGACTTGCCATCCGGGACGATCAACGGTTTCGTGATACAATACGTATGTTCCGGAGGCATATACACGTTGGAGAATTGCTGCAGTACCGCATTGATAATGTCGGAGTCGTCGGTAACGCCATCACCTGTGGCCCCGAACCATTTTACGTTCATACCTTGCACCAAACTCATAGCAAAACCTCCGTAATCGAATTCATGCATGCTCTCCTATCAGGGGGACTCCCCAAAAGTAGTTGCAAAATGCTTGGGAGACCGGCTCCACTTTTGGGGAGCCGATTATTTAGTCTGCGCCTTGATGATTTGAGTTATTTTTTCTTCTGCATTTCTAAGAGCCGTGTTGATATCGATTTTGCCGTTTACAAATTCCACATACTCAGCAGTGAGAGGGGCACTAGCCTTGGAAAAATGTTTGGAGAATGCTTGGGCGGGCGCAGGCTTGCTTTTGAAAATGCTCTCGATCCGCTTTCCTTTCAGCTCGGGAATGTCCTTGGCGTACTCTTTAACGTACTTAGGATCTTTAAGCGTCGATATTCTCGCCGTCTTGCGCGTCATCATCGTCTGCACTTCATCCGAGAACATTACTTCGAGCACGCGCATTTGATCGTCCTTATTTTTACTCATTTTCATCGGAATGAGCAGGTGCAGGTCGTACATCCCGTACGTATTCGGACGCTCCTTATAGCTGGGGAATTGGGCGACGTCCCAGTTGAAATCAGGGAGCTGCTTCAAGCTCAAAAACAAGTTGACCGTCCCCGCCATCGCTACATTCCTGTCCTTCATAAATCGGTTGTTCAAGTCGGTTTTATATT
Source organism: Paenibacillus oceani (assembly GCF_014705615.1). Lineage (GTDB taxonomy): Bacteria > Bacillota > Bacilli > Paenibacillales > NBRC-103111 > Paenibacillus_AB > Paenibacillus_AB oceani. The sequence continues at coordinate 1,646 of NZ_JACXJA010000073.1, read as the reverse complement.
CGTTCCCAGGGATCGAGAACATTTGCTTTCCGACTTCGAATGCCGCCTTGTACGGCTCGGTTCCAACCATGACTTTGTCTGTTTTGGCATCGATTATGTTGAGGGACAGCGGGAACAGAAGACGGTTCAAATTGTCGACCTCGATTCCTCTGTACTGCACGTTTCCATCTAAACGGGTCAATTTTTTTCCAAGATCAACTGCCTCTTCCCAAGTCATTCCGTCTTTCGGGTACGCAACGCCGAATTTGTCGAATATTTCTTTGTTGTAATAAAGTGCGTTTAGATTGACTGCATACGGAAGGGCGTACAGCTCTCCTATGTCGGAGGCGGTTTTTAAGGCGTCGATGGCGCCGGGATCGAAGCGGCTCAGATCGAAATTGTGCTTTTTGGCAAGTGGCGTAATGTCTTCGAGCACGTCAAGATCTTTGTGAGGGGCTAACTGGCCGTTGTAGGTGACGAGAAAATCGACCGTTTCTCCGGTGGCGAGCAGCTTATCCAGATTGCCTGGAAAATTCATCATTTCCAGCGTAATGTGCGGATATTTCTTCTTGACCGGATCGGCGAGCAACAATTTAAAATCTTCCGGCGTGAAATAAACGCCAAGCTGGTGAAACTTCAACGTGACCGGCTCGGGAGGTTTCTCTGCCGGCTTCTCCGCAGGCTTCTTCTCCTCCGTTCCACCCGCTGCGCTTCCGTCCCCCGCCCCTGGCGCATTCGTGCCGCATCCGCCCAGCGCAAGCGCACCGGCAAGCAGCATCGCCATACAACTCCTCTTACTCAAAACAATCCTCTCCTTTTTCCGCTTCTCTAAAGTGTAAACGTTTTCGAATGATCTACCCTTTCATCATAAATTGTCAGGCGCTCGGGATGAATATCATTATGTTGGCTTGCCGCTTGTCAATTTGTAAGCTACTGGGAAAGGTTGGAGTTGTTGGCGGGTCCGGCGTGAGGATTGGCGGGAGAGATTGGCGGGTCCGGCGGTTGCCAGGATGTCGGCGCGGGGGTGAGGCGTGGAGCTGATGTTATCCAGCAGACTGTAGACATGTCCGTGAAACGAACGTTGGCTGTGCTGGTGCGTAGAAGTGTTCTTGGCGGTCGTGCTGGCAGGGCTGGTGCTTAGATATGTTCGTAGCGGTCGTGCTGGCGGGCTAGTGGAGGTTGGTAGACATATTACCAGTCGGGAGGCAAAACGCACAATCCGGGAGAGCTCTCGGTGGAAGTTAAACTTGCTTCCCACCAGGGTTCAGCGCGCTTGCGGAAGTTTTACTTCCGTTATTCCTGATCAAATGGCGAATTGGATGTCTTAGCGGAAACTTCGTTTCCGTTATTTTGGCAATCCGGCCCCCGACTGCCGTCATTCGGGGAAATAACAGAAGTTTTTCTTCCGGTTTTTCTGCTTATGAAGGCTTTCGGCTGGATTAGAGGAAGTCGGAGCTCCACTAAGGAGAATCCGAGTCAACCTCCCCTCCAACGGAAGTCCTTTGTGCGAACGATTTAAAAAAAGAGGTTGTCCCAAAAGCGTTCGCATGACAGGAGAACGTCCCGATCTCCATACGAAAGGTAACTACTTAGGTACAAAAAAGTGAAAGGTAAAGAAACTGGAATTAAAAGAGGAATTTACCTTGAAGAGACAAGGAGAGGGAAGA
>NZ_JACXJA010000072.1 GCF_014705615.1 Paenibacillus oceani | reverse complement strand
ACGGCACCGTGACGCTTACCGTACGACTCGCCTCGTTTATCGTTCCCGCCACTGCCGGGCTCGCGAAGCTGAAGCCGGTGATTTCCTTCGCCGGGTTGGCGGCCACATTCACCGTTACCGTGTAGCTCTTCGTACTTCCATCCGCTGCGGAAACCGTATACGACACCGGATTGGTGAAATTCCGCGGCACGCCACTGTTCGGCGAAATGCTCGCTCCCGTGTGCGTTATCGTCGGCGTCAAGGCCGTCACGTTTGTTCCATACGGCACCGTGACGCTTATCGTGCGACTCGCCTCGTTCACCGTTCCCGCCACTACCGGAGTAGCAAAGCTAAAGCCGGTGATTTCCTTCGCCGGGTTGGCGGCGGCCGTCACGGTCACTTGATCCGAAGCCAGTTCCAAATAGACGCCGTCCCCTTCGTAATACGCCGTAAGCTGATGTGCTCCCGGGGACAGGGTGACGCCGGTCAATTGCGTAGTTCCACCCGTAAGCGATTTGTAACCCAGCACATCAACCCCATCTTTGAACACGACAGTGCCGGTCGGATTGTCAAAATCTCCTGTAACTACAGCCGTCAGTGTAATCGGTTGAAGATAGCCCGGGGATACATTCGACGCGGACAATGAAACCGCAGGTGAAACTCGCATCTTTTTCGGGATATGCTGCCCGTTTCCCCATGACCAGATTTGGCCGTCCGCATCCAGACCGAACGATTTTTCGGATCCCGCTGACACGGAAGTAAATCGTAACGGATTGCCGCTGTCGTCTTCGAGCGGAACTTTGACGGGCACTTCCGATTTTACGGTCGAATTATTACCTAGCTGACCTGCGGAATTGGACCCCCACGCCCACATGTTCCCCTGGTCGTCCAATGCCAGCGCGTGTCTTATCCCCCCGGAAATTTGAGTGAATTGGACCGGGGTGCCGGAGTCCATGACAGTAAGCTTGGCTGGAATGTAAGTAATTGCGGTTTCTCCCGGTCCATCTCCAAGTTCCCCTTCGGTATCGCCTCCCCAGGTCCATATGCTGCCTCCCTTATCGAGAGCCAGTAAGAAATGATAGCCGACCCCGAATCCGCTGCCAGCGGAAATGGATTGGAATTCAACCGCTGACGTTTCCGGATATTTCAATGGGGAGGGGTCCACCATAAATATCCTCCACAGGCGATCTTGTGAATCAAGAGCAATTGCATCTTCATCATTGCCAACAATCGTTTGGAAGGTAACGGGATTTCCGCTATCCGTTACCGGATATTTAACCGGCACGTCAATGGGCGTCTGGGGCGATTTGATTCCCCAGATCCATAACTCACCTGATCTGTCCAGTGCAATCGAAGCCCTGCGCGTTGTCAAAATATCTAAAAATTCGACTTCCGCACCTGCTTCCAGTACCGATATTTTCCCCCATACCTGGGAAGAGCCTGCAGAGCCATTGCCCAATTTTTCATTACCGTCGTCTCCGGTCGTCCACAGACGGCCCTCAACATCTAGCGCAATGGAGTTACTATCGATGCCTGCTTTTACTTTCTTAAAAGTTTCCGAAGAGCCACCATCCATAACCTCAATTCGTAAAGGTATACCAGAAGATTCCGTTGTTCCATTGCCAAATTGGCCGGCACCGTTGGATCCCCACGCCCAAATCCGCCCATCTCGATCCAATGCCAATGAGTGCATAACATTCGATGAAATAGAATCAAACATGGGGTCACCGGGGGCAGCATGGGCATTCGACGGAACGAATAACGGACTTGCGATGATGATAAGCGCTAGTAGACAAATCATTATCTTTTTCACAAGTAAGGTCGATTTTCTCATCATGTTCTCCTTTCTTTATAACCACAGACAAAATTCTCCTAGCATTTAGCAAAAACCAGTATAACAGACGGCTATGAAAGAACTATGAAAGAATCCCTATAGTGAAACATCTTCCACCTATAGTATGATTAATAGGAGAGAAGGAACTGAAGGAAAAAATCGTGACGGCTGGCTGTCCTGAGTCATAATCATAGGAATTTCAGATGTTTCCTGTTGTAAGGAGAATTTGGCAGTTATGAGTCTAACGTTATCCAATGTGATTATGCTGGTTTCCATTTTCTTTATGATCGCGTTTTTATACTACGCCTTCCTATATAGTCAGGAACGGGGAATCCGATATTTTGCCTGGGTGATGGTTTGCCGTGTGATTTATGCCGGAAGTGTGATCATGGAAATCAACAGCGAAAGTTTATCGTCAAAAATGCTGTTTCGAAATATAGAACAAACCAGCTTGTTGTTTGTAGTGCCTACGGTTGTTTTTTTTGTGCTGGCCCTGTTCGGGAAAGACGAATATCTGCGTCCGCTTCGGATGATGCAGATCCTTTCGATTTTCGCGCTTTGGTCCTTGCTTATATGGACGAATCCGTATCACCATCTGCTATTCTGGAATATAGAGCTGGACCAAGGGCATTTGGAAATAAGCAAAAGCGTTTATGCGATTGCATTTAATATCATTTGTTATCTGATTATCGCGGTTTGCGTCTTTTATTTGTTTGTCTATTTGCGGCGCGTTCGTCCTCAGCTTCGCAAACCCGGCATCTTGGTCGTGCTGTGCGGCTGCATCCCTGCAGCGACGGAAATTGCCAAGTCCTTGTATTCCGGCTTCACGCCGTGGCTGCTCCCTCTCTCGGTATATTCCGGCTTCTTGGGAATGGCTATGTTGTGGATTGTGATCCGTTACCGGATGTTCTCCGTCGTGCCGCTTGCAAGAAACGTTGTGGTGGAGACGATGGAAGAAGGGATACTCATTGTCAATCACAGAGGAAGCGTCATCGATAGCAACGCGTATGTGGAGCCCTTATTTGCAGGTTCAGGAGTAAGCTCGATTGCAGGACAGCATATCGACAGTTTGTTGACCAAGTGGCCGGGGTGGTTGCACGCCTGTAAGCGAATGGAGACGAGCGATATGGAGATCGACGCACGAGTGGGCGGAGAATCCCGGGTCTATTCGGTCAAAGTGTATCCGCTGGCTTCCCAGAAAAATCCCAAACAAGGAACCGTATCCGTATTGTTCGATATTACCGAAAAGCACAGGCAGATGGAGCAGATCGTGAAGCTTAATCAGCTAAAAGACCATTTGTTCGCAATCGTTTCCCACGATATCCGGAATCCGTTAGCGGTCCAAGCCAGCTTGATTGAAGTGCTGGAAGCGGATAAAACGATGTTTGCCCGCAATCATCAGGAAGTGATCGAAGCATTAAGCGGTCAAATTCAAAATACATTCGGGATGATCGAAAATTTGCTGGAATGGTTTCGCAGCCAAAAGGAAGGCATGCTGCTGCACCCTCAGCGATTACGGCTGGCCGATGTGGTCGAGGAAGTGTGCCGCACGCTGCGAATTAAAAGCGAAGCCAAACAAATTGCGATACATATGGAGATCGACAGTGACATGGAAGTATATGCGGATCGAGAAGCGGTCAATTTGATCGTTCGCAATCTGATGACGAATGCGATCAAATTTTCCGAGCGAGGCGGCAGAGTTTGGGTTCGTGCTGAAACGGCTGCCGGGCAGGTAATCGTATCGGTTAGCGACAACGGTGTCGGTATAGAGGCAGAACGGGTTCGGGGATTGTTCGATCCGCTGAGACTCGTGTCCACAACAGGGACTGCCGGGGAGAGAGGAACCGGACTGGGGTTGCAAGTCTGCCAACAATTCGTGCGGATGAGCGGCGGACAGATTTGGGTGGAGAGCGTGCCGCGCCAGAAAACTGTTTTTTACTTTTCTCTTGGTACTGCAGGCTCGGAAAGGGACAACGATGAACGTATTGCTTATTGATGACGAACAGGCGATGTTGACGGCAATGAGCCAGCTATTGTCGCGTATAGACGGCGTGGTCATCATCGGGATGGTACGCAGTCGTGCAGAGGCGGTTGAGTTGGCTTCCCAGCAGGCCGTGGACCTTGCCTTTATCGATATCAAGATCGCCGAGGACAGCGGACTGGCACTAGCCCTTGAATTGCGGAAGAGGAACGCCGATCTGGATATTGTGTTCGTGACTTCGCATAAGGAGTTTGCGCTGGATGCATTTGATGCGTATCCGTTGGATTATATCGTAAAGCCCGTTTCCCGGAAACGTTTGGAAGAAACCGTTGCAAGAGCGGCGAGAGGGCGGGCGGGAAAGTCCGATTCCGGTAAAGCGGACACACCGAAACGATTGTCGGTTGCAGGTTTGGGAGGTTTGCAAATCAGCAGCGAGCAAGGAGAATCATTGAAGTGGACGTCCCGCAAAAGTCAGGAGCTGTTCGCATATTTGTTGCTCTGTCGCGGGAATCGTGCGGCCAAAGTTCGTATTCTGGAAGATTTGTTCCATGATAGAGAAGGGAAAAATTCGGAGTTGTATCTCAATACGGCGCTGTACCAGCTGCGCCGAACGCTGTCTATGCATGGAATGAAATCAATACTTGTCTCCGATCGCGAACAATATCAGATGAGTCTGGAACAGATTAAGGTCGATTTTATAGAATTTGAAGAGCGATTGTCCGGATTCCACACCATTGATGACAGCAATGAAGAGGCCGCGATTGCCGCCGAGAGCGTGTATACAGGCGATTTGTTCGAAGACAAACCGTACGGGTGGGCGCTTGCCGAGCGCGAGCGGCTCAGTGATGCGTACGAGGCGTTTGCCAAACGTCTAGTAAAGCGGTTGCTCGAAAAGAATCAGCTTCATCAGGCCGTTCAGATTTCTAAAAGGCTTGTGCGGCGTAACGAATTGGATGAAGAAGCGAATATGCTGCTTATGCGAGGGTTTGCCGCTTTGAAGGACAGGCGGGCCCTCCATTTGCAATACAAGCAGTATGAAGCGCTGTTGAAGCAAGAGCTCCATATCCAGCCTTCGACAGAGCTGGCCGAGTGGTACGATCGATTGCTGGCTAGTGAGGTATAACGAAGTGACTTGGACCTCTGTCAAGATCATAGACAAAAAGCTTTTCTTAACAACAATCCCCCCTTTTCCAATATCCGGTGTTGGAAGGAAGGTATAGGACGGCTGCAGGGCGGTAGAAAAACCAGTTCAAGCCGATCTTTCTGTTCATCTAGGAAGAAGCGTCCAAAAGGTCTCGGCGGTATAGGCGGGATAAGGTTTGTCGATTATAATATACTGATACTGACGGTAAGTGATGACTGTTTTGACTATACCCTATGATCTAGGTATACTATAGAAAAACTTTATCATTTTGAGAGAGAGGGAGCATCCGAAGATGAAAAAGAGAGCGCGTAAAAGCTTATCATCCGGTTATGGATACTCCATTGCTGTTTTTTTCTAGGAGTCATGTATTACGGGTGAAGTGTGCCCAAGCGGCTTCCAAAATGAATACAGCAATCAATCCAAAATGACGAGGTGTCGCTAAAATGAACGGAAAAATTACCAGAACAAATCCCGTAACTATGCCAGCGCCGGTTGGGAATTACACGCACATCACAAAAATTCCAAGAGGTGCAGAACTGTTTGTTACATCGGGACAAATCGGAGTAAACGCTCAAGGGGAGATACCTGCTGTTTTGAATGAGCAGGTGGTTCATACGTTTGCTAACATTAAGACCGCTCTGGAATCAGAAAATTTGAGTAGTGAACATATTATCAAAGTGAATATTTGGGCCACTGAACAGATCGATTGGGATTTCTTTGACGTAGAGTGGGACAAATTATTCGGGAAAGAATATCCTGCGATGACAGTTGGCTATCTTGCAGAATTAGGCTTGCCTGAGATTAAAATTGAAATCGAAATATGGGCTGCTAGCGTATAACAATGTCCCATCCGCACACTTCATCCCAACCATGGACCTTGCAAGGTTCATGGTTTTTGTTATTGCGAAACGTGCGGGTCGGCGCGGCCGGCAACAGCGGATCGGAAGCGACTTTCATGCTCGGGTTCAAAGATATCAGTCATTTCATTCGTGTATTTCGTAAATATTATGGGGTTACACCGGGCAACCTCTGAAGCTTGCCGAGGGGTGTTGCTTAGTGCCACGATGCCCCTTCTCTCCATGTAAAACCAGCTTTGCTTGGCTGGATCAAACGGGAGATTGAAGTTGATGCAGCTTTACCATCAGATCGCGTAAGATGGTTTGCAGCACTTCCGGATCCAGCTTGTTGTTCTTTCTGGGTAGCTGGGCAGCACTGATAGAAGATATGCCGATTGCCTGCTGAGATGCTATAGTCTGTAATCAAGGCCTTTCCAAATCGTTCACTCTCAGGTCGATATGACTAAATCTATTTATCATGATCCTTCTCCTCTTTTCTCCTCTTCATCCGTTACGTGCTTGTTTGCTGCCCGACGATATTCAGAACGTTTTCCCAATACAGCTTCATCTCTTCCCGCGTGTTCGGATGATCCAAATTCTCTTGATGGAAGCTAATCGTTGTTCGGTCAGGGCGAATAGACAAGATCCGGATTTGCAGCGTGGACGGTTTCTCCCACTCCTTCTTGCCCCACCTTAAGCGAAGCTGGCTGAGAGGCTTTACGATCCTGAGCTGACCCGAGATCCCCTCGTCGGAGGTAAAACTCTCTCCCTCCGTAAATGCAAGAGGGGGTACGTTGCCAAGCCACAATTTCATCCCATCGGGAGAAGTTAGAAACGTCCACGCCTGTTCTGGCGAGATGGGAAACGTCCTCCTGACACCGACCTGGAAACCGGTAGATACCGTTTGACCGACAAGCTTGCGCGATTCCATATTCTGATGTTTCATAGGGGCACCTCCTCAAAATGGTTAGTTACCGCTAACTATCATTGATTATGAAAAATTAAGGGCTTAACGCCCTCACGAACAAATCGACACTGGATCTCATAAAATCTTGCTTGGACTTGGCAGTAAGCTCAGACTTGACAAACAACTGCGAAAGGAAAGCCCCGTAATTCATCCACATGAAAGTGATCGCTTGCATCTCCGCATCCGTTGAAACCAGTTTGTTCTTGCTCTCCATGTCCTTGAAATAATTCGTCAACAACTCCAACAGTTTCCGAGGATGCTTCTGCGCCTTTTCGCGGATTTCAACCAATTCATGATCACTCAATACAATAAGGAACAATTTTCGGTTACGCTCCATCAATTCATGATACATTTGGCTAATCATCAGCAAGTCCGATCTCAGGTCCCCGATCACGTTCTCGTTAAAAATGTGGGTCATCTCAATCGAATAATGATAATGGTCGACTGCTTTCTCCAGCAGGTTTTGCTTGCTGCCGAAATTACGGAACAAGGTCATCTCACTGACGCCTGCCGTTGCTGCAATCTCCTTCGTAGATACGCCTTTATAGCCTTTTGCAGCCATCAGATCTATCGCCGCGTTCATCAATTTGGTTCTTGTGTCCAAGACCATCTTATTCTCCATCATTCTCTTCCCAGCTCGATTCAATAAATTATAGTTAGTGCTAACTATCATGTTGTGTTATTATAATAAGGTTATTCGGGTGTAATGTCAATATCTTCAAAGTTGCCCATGTCTTTTAGCAAATTCTAAACATTCTGAATCGTTAACAAAAACCCGAACTTTCTCGAGTTCGGGTTTTCAGGCCTCAAAAATCAGGTAAATGCGGCTCTTAAAAACGTTTTTCCTCACGAGCGAAACACAATCCCCCATGATTGCAACCTTACCGCCATTAGGTGGAAGCAAGCTTATATAGTATAGGCATCGCCGCTATTCCATTGACTTCGAAATTCTCCAGTACATACTTACGAAATGTTGGACGAAACAACAGGTCCGGGATGATATCGGATAGGCGATCCCATCTGCAATGGTTGATTAGCCCGTATTGGGATTGTTCTCCTTCTTCGGGTATGAGCAATGTAGAATTGTCGAGTGCAGTCTTTGCCTCAAACCACCCTGCGGTGTACTCCCAAACTGGCAATAGCTCATGGACGTCATCGGCGTAAAAATAGTTAAATAGAAACACTCCTTGCTGAGACTTATCCACTTCTGCAATTCTACGGACATTCGTAGCAGCTACTATATGGGTGAAATTGGATTTTTGGGAGAGCAATTGAATCAGTTCTTGAAATAGTGGGTGCTCTTGTACTTGCTGCGTTGCTTCCTTGTGACTCGTCTCAATCAGCACAACTACATCAAATTGTGCGAGGTGAACCTTACCCTTGCGTTTCTCAAGAAGCTTCCCACGTCCAGGGGGGATGACCAGAGCTTCGAAGACATTTACATTGCGAACGTCAGGAAGTTCTCGGAGACGATTTGAAATTTCTTTGGATTGAAGAATAACCTTGCGTTTTCGTTCAGTGCTTCGAGGGAATGGACCAATTGGCTTCTCAAGTTCGGCTGCGACGTGAATATACCCGTAATCGTTGCACTTAACAAGGCTCGCTTTAGGAAATTGCAAGTGATCATTAACGATTTTCATAGATGCTCCTCCTCATTTGAAACGCCATAAAAAAAGACGGAAAACAAAGTATCCCATAATTCATCAAGGGCGAATCCGTGTTTCGACCAGATGTCAGGCCGGATTATTGTCTGAACAGATTCTATAAAAAGAACCGTAATGATATGAGGGTTAAGTGTAGATCGTATCAGTCCCTGTTCTTTTGCTTTGTTTAGTAATTGAGTAACAAATCTCCCTTTCTCGGAGCGAACTCGAACGATGTATTCCCAAAGATGGGGAACCGTTTTCTGAATATCCTCGAGAAAAAACGGACTTAATTGAAGAGTTTCTTCCCGTATTTTCATTAACGTGACGCGTAAAGCGACCAATGGGTTTCCATCCACTGCTGTGGAGGCATCCACATGATTCGAAATGGACTGGAATGTATTCTCAATGACCGTTTGCGCAATATCTTCCTTCGATGCAAAATATAAGTAAAGTGTTTTTTTGCTCATACCAAGCTCCTCGGCGATATTCTGCATCGTCACATGGCGATAACCTCTTTTAATAAAGAACTGATGAGCTATTTCAACTATTCGATGTCTTACGGCTTCATCCACCAATTCAAAAGATCCCCCCTTCAGAAACCAAGAAAACCAGTTTATTATTTTCGGTTTCCTATATCGTATATTCTCCCAATTATAATGTCAAGGGGTAACACCTTTCTATCGGAGCAACAAGCGCTCACGAAGCAGGAGGTCGAACTTGAGACCTTTCTCGAAACGCAAAAAGACACGGAAGAACAATTCCGTGCCTTTCAGAAGCAAATCACGTTATTTGTACAACTGAACATAGACGATGAGAATGTTCTGAAACAGTTGCTTCATCAGGTCATTCAAAAGATAGTAAGACCACCTGACTTTTCAGTTGAGCTTGGACGCTGTTCTTCAAGCCTTTGTATATCACTGTTAGTTTGATCGGAACCGCATTCAACCGAAGCACTTGGCGAAAATGGGTTAACAAACGGTGCCGCTACTTTTTGGCCGATGATCCGATTAGTGTATGGATCTCTTCGTCCGCTTCCCGTAGAGTTGTGTTAATATCTTTGCCGTTCACGAATTCTTCGAGCTTCTTCAATGCGATTGCATTCGTCCGGGATTCGAATTGCGAGTACAGCGGGCCCGGAGCCGGATTGCTTTTCATGATGGAAGGAATGTTCTTTCCCTTGAGGAAAGTCATTTCCGCTCCGAATTGGTTCTTGATATCCTTATTTTTAAGCGCCGTCATCCTTGCGGTAGTCCTGGTGCTCAGTAGCTGCACTTCGTCGGAGGTCATCACCTCGATAACCTGCATCGCCTGATCCTTGTTCTTGCTTGTTTTCGCGATGGCGACCAAGTGCGTGTCCACGTGGCCGTATGTATTGGGCTTATCCGGGTAGCTCGGATATTGAACGATATCCCAGTTCAAACCCTCCTTCTGTGCCGACTCCAATCCGAGATTCATCAGGTTGATTGTAGGCAGCATCGCCAAGGTTTTTTCATTCAGGAAGCTTTTCTGGCCGGCGTCGTTCATTTTTTTCGGCATGTTGTTCGGAATCGAATAGATCTCCTTCTGCAGCTCGAACACGCGCTTCCAGGAGTCGTTATTCATCGTCGCCTTTTGCGTCTTCGCATCGACCTTCGTAAGCGATAGCGGCATCGCCAGTCGGATGAGCGTATCCGGGCTGAGGCCCATATATTGCACTCCCCCGTCCGTGCGGGATACTTTCTTGGCGAGCTCGATCGCATCATTCCATGTCATGCCGTCCTTCGGATAACCGATGCCGAACCGGTCGAACAAATCTTTGTTATAATAAGTCGCGTTGAAGTTGACGGCGAACGGCAGCGCAGGCAATCCCTTGTTATCCATGATGACCTTGAGGGAGTCCAGCACGACAGGCTCGAATTTCCCGGTGTCCACGCCATGCTTCTTCGCGAGATCCGTCATGTCGTACAGCAGATCGACATCTTTGTACGATGGCAAATCGCCGTTCCACGTAAACAGCAGATCGGGAGAATCGCCCACCGCGTAAATGTCCTGCAATTGCTCGAGCGCCGTCGGCTTGTTATTCCGCTTGATCATTTCGACGGTAATGTACGGGTATTTTTTCTTCACTGGCTCCACGACCAGATTCGTAAAGTCGGTATCGGACATCGAGATCGGAAAAAACATTTTTAGCGTTACGGGTTTCGTATCGACTGCGACGGAAGCGGGTGTCGTCGTTTCCGGCGTTTTCGTGCCTCCTGTTGCAGGTCCATTGCCGCTGCTGCATCCTGCAAAAGCAACTGCAGCTGTCAATGCCAAAAGCGAAAAGCTAATTACTCTTTGTTTCATGGTTCGTTCCCCCTTGTAATGGCTGTCATTCATAATTCGTTCTCCGCCATGCAGCGAAATTCATTACGGCTACAGCCCCGAATGCTGAGCGTATGCTTGAAGAATCAGTTCCAGAGAGGATTACATCGGTACAGTCGAAAAGCTTCCATCATTATTCCGGTTTCCCGCTCCGAAAAGCGTTGTGCTATCGAGGCTGACAATTCCCGATGCCGAGCCACTCTCGAAGCAATCATTGGCCGACACCAGATTGTGTGGGCAGCCCTGGTCGACTTTAATGCCGTATTGTGGCCGAATGGCTGCCAGACCTGCTCTGACTGTATTTGCGGATACGTGATTGTTCGCCGAGCCTGATGTGATCCATACATTCGAGCATCCGGCTAGTGCTGCCCCGTTTCCGACCGCTGTATTCCCGGTTACGGCGCTGCTATTCAGCGTCATCAAGCGCATTCCGTGCTGGCCATTCTGCTTACAACTGTTATTTTGAACCATACACGCTTCAGCGTTGTCAAGATGTATGCCGAAACGGGTATTTTTGTCCAGCCGATTGGAATCCAAGGACACTCCTGTGTTTTGCCCGCTTACGAAGATCCCCGTATCGTTTCCCACGCACATGTTCCCCGTCGCATTGACATTATCCCCAAATGCGATCATGATACCGTTCAACTTATTGTTCTCGCAGTTGTTCCCGATGACGACAATATCGTGGGCGTGATTGATGTATATCCCATGATGAAGCAAATTACCCGTGCAAATATTATTGGACACCGTTGCATGTGTTTTGACCGGCACATTTCCAACTAAAGTGACATCAATGCTAATGCCTCCGAGACCGTTTTGCGAACAAACATTTCCATCAACGGTGAAGTATTTGCAGTTTCGGGACACCACTATACCGAAAGCTAACTGTGTACCGTTCTTGTTTCCGGAGCACAGGTTCCCAGATATCGTGCCGAAATCCGACAAGTCTACGGTTATGCCGTGGCCGATCTGGTCGAGACAATAGTTGTTCGAAATCGTGTACTCCGGGCAACGTCCTAGCAATACGCCGGACGTAAGGCAATTACTGATTCTACAGTCGCGGACAGTGATCCTCTTTCCGTCTGCCGCAAGAATGCCGACATCACAAGCATCGATGTGGATCCGCTCCAGTAGCACGTCCCTGACCGTGTGCACGCTGCTCACGAGGTGGGCCTGCAGATGCCCGTCATTTGTTCCCAGCAGATGGATGCCGCTCTGATGACCGTTCAATATACGTACGTCGCTAATGCGAATATCCGCTATAGAATTCAAGTACGCCTGAATTTTGAACGCCTGCTGCAAGTCGCGACGCCCCTTGTTTGGGGTATGGGCTTTATTCATATCAACGGTAAAACCGCGTATGTCAATATGGGAAGCGTTGCGTACCCAGATGGCCCCCTCCTCGCATCCGTCTTGGGCTTTCAGCACAGCCTCTTGTCCTTGCAAAACCGCATAGTCACCCAGCTCAATAGTACGGTTGAATACATAAGTCCCTGCAGGAAAGAAAACTTTTGTACGTGCCGGGATTGCGGCATTTATAACCGCTTGAATGGCCGCGGTATCGTCGGAAATACCATCACCCTGAGCCCCCCACCATTGGGGATATGCTTCAGGCAGACCCGAGGAAGGCAAACCGATACTTCCTTCTCCTCCGAATATTGCGTACGGGCCAGCATCCAGTCCGCCTGCAAGCGTAACCGAAACTCCAGCGGAAGGAAGAAGAATCGCCCCTCGATCAAACTTACATCGGATATGGCCAGGAATGGTAACGGTAACTCCCATGACGTATTGGCCTTTGGGGAAATAGAGCGTAGCCGCAGTGGCTGCCGCAGCTTGCTCGATAAGGTACAGCAGCGCTTGGGCATCATCCGCGATCCCGTCCCCCGCTAAGCCGTTACCCTTTACGTTCCACCATTCTGTCAGATCGTTCTTGAAGCTACCTTTCCCGCTTCTGCCGTATACGTCTTTCGATACCAATTGTTCCGACGCCTCTCCTATTGTTCCGCCAAATAAAAGACCGGCCGCAGCAGTTGCTCCCGCCACCCCAATCGTCGTCAGGATTTGTCTCCTGCCGATCAAGCCGATCTCCCGCTGCTTTTCGCCAGCAATTCCTTTCTCCTCCTGTGTTCCGCCCATTTGCTTCTCCTCCATGTTGAATTTTTCACATCAGACTGTTCTAAGCGCTGACGTTTCCATCCTCCTGACTGGAGCGATAGAAGTAGTCATATTCATGTTTTTATGAATATCTATAACGATTGTAAGCGCTGCCTTGTCCAAGTTATAGGACGATTGGTGCAGCTTTCGGTCTATTGAATGCAAGATTCGGTCTATTTTGGAGCGGGTGCATTTATCCATACGAGTCATTACTGTCCGTCTCAGGCATGTTTCCGTTGAATGCGCGAGCGAATAAAAAAATCCCACAGGTTCATCACAACCTGTGGGATCACTTCCAAAATTAGAACAATTGATCATGAATGGCATTCAGAGAATATCGGCTGACCGGCGCCGGTTCCCGGTTGATCCACTTGCCCTTCGTGAAGTCCGGAATCGCGACCGGCATACTGCCTAGTATGACGGACTCTTCCGACAATACGGTAACCGCCATCCAAGCCGCTGTGTCGTACACGTCGATCGGGGTCTGAGTGCCGTTCATGATGCTTTCCACGTACGCCTGCAACACGAGGTAATCCATCCCGCCGTGACCCTCTCGTATGCCCATATCTTTATACTCTATCCAGATCGGGTGCTCGTACTCCTCCAGGTATTTGTCGAACGACTCCCACTTGTGGGCCGGGGTGCGGCCATCGATGTGGATCGAATGATTGATTTCCATCCACAGGCCTTTCGTCCCTTGCACGCGACCCGCTCTCGAATATGGACGAGGGAGCGTTGTATCGTGGATCATCGATATCGTTTCGCCGCCGGCGCACCTTATCAACGTCGTGACAACATCACCTTGGGTCCAGTCCAGCTTGGCCTTAGGATCGTTCTCGCCAAACTTGTCCGTTGCCCACTGCTTGATGCCTCGTGCTTTCGAGGACATCGAGGTCAGTGATACGAGACGGTTGCCACGGTTGATCTCCAGCATCTTGGACACCGGCCCCAGGCCGTGAATCGGATACACGTCGCCATTGCGGTGCAAGTAATTGTAGTAGCGATTGTGTTTGTTTACATCGCCCATCGCCACCTCTTCGCGCAGATCGTGCTCATACCCGCACTCAGCATGGACGATCTCGCCAAGCAGACCTTTCTTCACCATATTCATAACCGCCAGTTCGTTACGTCCGTAGCAGCAGTTCTCGAGCAGCATACACGGCATTCCAGACTGCTCCGATGCTCGGACGAGCTCCCAGCACTCCTCCAAGGAAGCGGCTCCGCCGACTTCGATCCCGGCATACTTGCCTGCCCGCATCGCGGCAATCGCGATTTCTGCATGGGTTACCCAAGTCGTAGCAATGACGACTCCCTGGATGTCAGAACGTGCAAGCAGATCCCGATAATCCCAATAACCGGTTGCCGGAGGACGTTCCTTATTTACTACGGTACTAAGCCCCTTCTCCAGCCGTTCTTCGTAAGGATCGCAAATTGCGACGATTTCAACATCCTCCATGCCCAACAACAGCGTAAGTAGCCCTATGCCTCGTTTGCCCAATCCGATCACACCCAATTTCACAGTCTGTTGCACACCCATATATCCCCGTCCTTTCGCCTCTCTGCGTGAAACATTCGTTACCCATTATTGATTGTTGATTCGTCGCGTAGTCGGAGGCTATAATCATTGTAAATACCGGCTGGTCCAGCTCCTAGGTCAATTGGTGCAGCTTTCGGTATGTTGAATGCATGGTTCGGTCTATTTATGCGTGATGGTGTATAGACAATCCGTAATCGAAATGAAGGGAAGGCATCCCGTATGGACAATCCGCACATCCTGCTACAAATTGAAAATCGTTCGTATGTACGCATAGATCCGCTCTCGCACGGTACGCTTCGGATTCGAACGAATCATACTGCTGATTTCCAGGAGCCGCCTCTCGTTCGTTACGGTATCATTCAACCTGCCATATCGACAACATATACGATGGATCAGGACGATACTTCCATCATGATTCATAACGGCCAGTCATCCCTGCGCATGGACAAAAACAGCGGAAAGCTGGCCTTGTTCAATCGCCGCGGCGATATGCTGATCTGTCATGCCGAGGATTTTCAAAATCCCGCTTCTACAGATGGATTTGAAGTCCACTTTCATCTATCAGGGGACGAAATGATATACGGGCTAGGGGACGAAACGAGGGAACATATTCAGCACCATGGACATGCCGCCGATATACATATCGAATATCCCAACCATCTTGCTCCCGTTCCGTTCCTTATGAGCAGTAAAGGCTGGGGGCTGCTGGTCAATACGACATGGAGACACCATATGGATATTGCCCACACGTGCGCGGATCGTTTATCCATAAGCGGGCAAGAAGGAGCATTGGATTACTTTCTGTTTGTCGGGGACCATTATGCCGAGCTGCTTGACTGCTTTACAGAAGTCGCAGGAAGACCGCTCGTTATGCCCATTTGGGCTTACGGTTTAACGTTCGCCTGTCATTCGTACTCGAACGCCCGCGAGATGATCGACGATGCTATGAATTTTCGCAGAGACGGCATTCCTTGCGATATGATCGGTCTCGAGCGCGGTTGGATGGTAGAAGACCATAACTTCGAGATTCCCTTTCCGTTTCATTGGGATCTGAACCGTTTTCGAATGTCGCCATCCTCCGGCCATACGGCCCATTCAGCTCCCTTTATCGATACGTTGCACAATCATGGTTTTAAACTGAGTTTATGGATAAAATGCCAATATGATGTAAGCTTGGAAGAGGAACATTCCTTTTATGCTCATTTGCGTCAATTTGTTGAACTTGGCGTGTCTTCATTCAAAATGGTCGTACCCGATAGCGCTTTCCAACATCCGACGGGAATTTGGGCCAATCAAATGGGCGACCCGGAAATTCGCAATCTATACCCCCTCATGCTGAGCAAACAAATGCACCAAGGCTTTCGGCAACAAACGGGGCGCCGCTCGATGAATTATATCTCGGTCGGATATACAGGCTTGCAGCAATATGCAGCTACATGGGCCGGAAACTCGCAAGGTGAATCGACGCTGATTTCCGTACTAAATCATGGATTAACCGGTCATACCAACACAACAAGCGAAATGGACGTATCGACGCCTGAAGGAATTCATTTCGGTTTTTTGCAAGCATGGTCGCTTGTAAACAGCTCAGGCTATTGGTCGCATCCGTCTATTTTGAAGAACGATTTATTGTTGACATTTAAGCATTACGCGAAACTGCGGTATTCGCTTATCCCATACATCTATTCTGCGGCACATACTGCCGCTCGCACAGGAATGCCCATCGTACGAGCAATGCCCCTGTGCTTCCCGGAAGATGATCAATCGAACCGCTTGCTTAATCAGTATATGTTTGGCGATTCATTTCTTGTTGCGGCGTTTACAAAGCAGGTATATATACCGAATGGCGAATGGATCGATTACTGGACTGGCGAGAAGCATACCGGACCGAAGTGGCTGACGCCTGACATCCCTTCCCCGGCAGGAGGCCCCCTATACGTGCGGGTCGGCGCGATTATCCCGACCTGGACCGCTGGAGACTGTATTGACAATAAACAGCAGGAATTCGTCGGGTTGCACTTTTACCCGCATGGAGAAAGCGTTTACACATTATTGGAGGACGATGGGGCGACCTATGCCTATTTGCAGCAGGAAATCGCCGAAACCAAGATATGTTGTTCAGCCAAAAGCACGTCTGTATGCGCGGAAATTGGCCTGAGAACAGGACGTTACGATGAAATGCCGTCCCGGCGCATCTATGATGTTCAGTTTCATCTGGAAGCAAAGCCGTTAAAAGTGACGGTTAACAGTTTCTCTTTAACAGAGACATCCCATTTAGAAAAAGCGACTTCCAATCACGATTATTGGTTTTTCGATCGAGCCGCATGGACTGCCCGTTTTTTCGTCGAAGAAGGCGCAATTCATCCGGCAAGTATCTCAATTGAAATCATTTACGATATGTCCGACCTTCGTACCATGAATCAGACGGAGACCGAGAACCGCACACTTGAGGTAACGGCTGCCATGAAACACCATCATATTTTGATCAAAAAAGTTGTCGATTTGATGGAGGAGCAGGACGGGCATCATTGGAGCCTGCAAGAGGCAGCTGATCGTTTGCATATCAATGCTTCGCATCTTGGCCGGGTTTTCAAGAAAGAAATGGGTGTATCGTTTCCTCAGTACCTGCTGAAAAAAAGAATGGATCAAGCAAAAAAACTGTTGCAGGCCGGCAACAGCGTATCGGAAGCGACTTTCATGCTCGGGTTCAAAGATATCAGTCATTTTATTCGTGTATTTCGTAAATATTATGGGGTTACACCTGGCGAATTGAAACAATAATAAAACACCACAGTCTTCGCCGACACCGGGCAACCTCTGAAGCTTGCCGAGGGGTGTTGCTCAGTACCACGATGCCCCCTCTCTCCTGTAAACCCAGCTTTGCTTGGCTGGATCAAACGGGAGATTGAAGTTGATCCCGGATGTGCAACACGAGACATTCGTCCCACGTTGCCTTCATAACCCCTCCCGGCACAAAGGGAGGCAGCCTACTCCAGGCTTTCCTCCCATACTGTTCCCCGCTAGTTTAATCCGTGTCGTGATTCATTTAACTCTTCCCAGTAGGAAATCGTCATGTCTCCTGATTGATATGATACATTATTGCGCTAGATAAAAATTCCGCCATATCCTCATTGCTGTATTGATTAATGTAGTTTTTGAAGCGGGCATCGCATTTGTACGTATTAGCAATGCAGGCCAGCAACTCAGAATCGCATGTCATGAACTGCTCAAGACAATTTTTCCATTCTACTACTAGCTGCTGCACTTCATCAGAGAAAGGAGACTGATAGATATAAGAAGCGATTTTTTGGAATATCCCCTTCATCGTTTGCTCAAATTCGGAAAACAGTTCGGCTTTTTCACCTGATGACAGGCCTTTCAGTTTCCCCTCAAACTCGATATATCCTTCTGTTTCACCATAAACGAACTTTGCTTCATTCGCATATTGTTCTTTCAACGACAAAACAGACGAATGGTTGAAAAGTTGCAAGCTGTAAACATCCTTCCCTGAAACGTACTCGTCCAGGGCAGTCATGATCGTTTCTAGCCTTTGTTTTCTCGCTCGTAGCGTTTGGCCGTGTTCCAGTAACAGTTGTTTCTGTTCGTTCTTGGTCAGCTTTAATATAGCCGCAATTTCTTTCAAGGAAAAATCCATTTCCTTCAAAAACAGAATGGTTTGAAGCTTTTCCAGGCTGCTTCGGTCATAAAGACGATACCCGTTTTCCGCCAGGTGTATCGGCTTTAATAAACCAATTCTGTCGTAATAATGCAAGGTTCTGGTTGTAATCCCTGTGATTCGAACAATATCTTTAACCGCTAATAATCGTTTCTTCATCCCAAAATCCTTTTACTTCCTCCAGTATTTGATTTGCAGGCGTTATGGTCGCCTCGAAGATTGTTCTTCCGGTTTTTCTCAAATAGTGTTGGATCAAATAATATCCGCAAGCATAGCCAGCGCTATACGGCATACCCACCGGCTCAAAGTTTTGAAGCTTGGCGATTTCGTCACCGTAGAGGTAAGGCATAATTTTGTCAAACCCCGTTACTTGTAACTGTTCTTTAAGCGCAGGCTTAATGTGCCGGTTCAGTGTTTCTACGCTTGTTTTCGCTACCCATGGGCCGAGCAATTCTTCGCCGAATAGGAACGTGGCAAAGCTTTCGGCTAATCCTTCGCTCACAATGAACTCGCCCAAAGTAACGGCAGTCGTCCATTGAATAAATTGATAGCGGACATTATGATTGCATTCGTGCGCGAGTGCAGCCTTCATTCGCGGCAGCGTATACGCATTTGGTACAAGTGTACCTAATATATACCCGGGAATGCCACCATCGCCACTGTAGCCCTCGCTTAACATTAGAGCGCGACTTTCAGGATTGCCTAACTGAACGGTAAACAAGTAATCGGATACGGGAAGACTCACGCCATGTTCGGTAAAAAGATGAAGGCTTTTCTTTACCGCATCCTCGCATTCCGACCAAAAAGAATCTGAAGAAATCAGCCTGATCTCATCTGAAATCTGATCAGTAATTTGCTCCGGAGACCGGTTCATGATACTGTTCATCACAATGACATCAAACCCGTATGGCGCCTCCGTCTTAAAAGGAATCTGCTGAATCTGCCACTTCTTCAAAAACGGAGCTAACATTTCGGTCCTGAATAATTCGGTCTTTTCCTCCGACAAGGCTTGGGCAACTTTTCGATAAATCTGATCTGAGCGCAACGATTGGATATTCATATCTCTCACTCCTCGTTTGATATAGTGAGCATTATGCGCTATGACCTAACGTCATAGTCAAGCTATTTGTGTAGCGCCACGAATCGCCGCATAACGTGGAGCGCCTCGTAAAACAAAACTAACAAAAATTCACGATGTCGCGGGAAATCCCTCGTTTACGAAGATAAGCGGTGACGCGGTTTGAAGTCTCATATGGTTTGGGGAGCTCTAGCCGCGAATTTATAAAATCCTGTTGAATGGCTGGAGCAACCGAAGGTATACGAACAGATTGATTACCTTCAATTTGCGTTACAGCATCGGGAAACGATAGGCCGCGCCGGGTCTGTAAAATGAAAGGTGGAACCTTTGAAATGAATCAAAATGGGACATACTATGTTCAAACAGACCATTTCGGAGGGAAAACCAAT
>NZ_JACXJA010000071.1 GCF_014705615.1 Paenibacillus oceani | reverse complement strand
TTAATAGGTTGCATCTATGGATTCCTCTTTTTGGCACAACTATACCATATTCATCCAACCTATACTATTAGATTTGAGAGAGTACTAGTTGCAAAAGATATGTTTGCCGATTTTTTTGACCTGCACCCGTGTCCAAATCCATTTGGAGGTGGCGGTCTCTGGGTTGAAGTAATAGAGGCACCCGCCGGAAGGATCGTAGCCGTTCAAAGCGTCCTGTACCGCTTTTTTGGCTGTATCGTTCGGTGTTAGCCAGATCTGTCCGTCCGCTACCGCCGTAAACGCCCCCGGCTGGAAAATAACGCCTGATACGGTATTCGGAAAACTCGCCGACCGGACCCGGTTTAAAATAACGGCGGCTACGGCAATCTGCCCGACATACGGCTCACCTCTTGCTTCCCCGTATACGGCGTTTGCCATCAGGTTCAGGTCCTGCTCAGACAAGCCGAGATTGTTCGAGCTGGGCAGCTTTTGTCCGGCGCCTGCACCAGCACCGCCTCCGGCCGCCGCCCCCGGAGCCGGCGCTGCCGGAGCCGCTTGTTCCGCGCCCTTGCGGGGAGTGCGGTCCGGCGACCATTCCTTCGTCGCTTCCCACAGTTTTAATTTGGTCTTGCTGCCGACCAGGCCGTCTACCTTCATTCCGAATTTGTACTGAAAGTTTTTGACCGCTTGCAGCGTACTGTAGCCAAAGTCGCCGTCCACATCGCCATGGTAATACCCGAGCATTTTCAGTCTGCCCTGAAGCTCGTAGACGTCGCCTCCTTTGGCGCCGTACCGAATCTCCCAGTTCCCGAACGTTTGTTCAGAGTAGTATTTGCTCTTGATTTGCATGCCTGCCAGCAAAAACAATACGGTACATATCGTTATGACCACAAGTCGCTTGTTCATGTCCGTCTACCTTCCCTTTGTCATATTGCAGTCGGATTCACGCCTTATTATGACAAAGCTGGTGCCGGATTATGCAATGAAAGGAGTCTAAAAACGTCCCGGTGATCCAAACGAAAGGACCTCAGGCTTCCACTGTCACGTGGAGGCTGAGGTCCTTTTACTTACGGAAACTCGGTCTAAGCGGGGCTTACAAAATCGCAAAACGACTTAGGAGAACAGCACTCTTGCATCTAGGACGATATGCGGCTGTGCTGGTACTGCTCCAAGGAGACGAGCACTTCTCTCGGCTTGCTGCCTTCATAAGGACCGACGATCCCTTTGGCCTCCATCGAGTCGATCAGCCGGGCCGCCCGCGTATAACCTACGCGCATCCGCCGTTGCAGCAGCGAGACCGAGGCCTGCTTGGCTTCAAGCACGATCTGGACCGCTTGATCGTACAACTCATCCTCGACCTGCTCCTCTTCCGCCGACGCTTCTTCCACCTCGGGAACCATTTCTTCCCGGTAGATCGCTTCCTCCTGGGTTTTGCAGAACGTAACGACGGACTCGACCTCCTGGTCGGACAGAAACGCTCCCTGCACGCGAATCGGCTTGGATGCGCCGACCGGCAGGAACAGCATATCCCCGCGGCCGAGCAGCTTTTCCGCTCCCGCCATATCGAGAATCGTTCTGGAGTCCACCTGCGACGATACGCCGAATGCGATCCGCGAAGGAATGTTGGCCTTGATCAGACCGGTAATAACATCTACGGATGGCCGCTGGGTCGCGATAATCAGATGGATGCCTGCGGCGCGCGCTTTCTGGGCGAGGCGGCAGATCGAATCCTCGACATCGCTTGCGGCGACCATCATCAGGTCGGCGAGCTCGTCCAGAATCACGACGATATACGGCAGCGGCTCGCCTTCCCTTTTCTCCTCAGGCATCGTGTTATAACCTTCGATATTCCGAGTGCCGAACTTGGAGAACAGGTCGTACCGTTTCTCCATCTCGCCTACGATTTTTTTCAACGCCAGCGACGCTCTTCTCGGATCGGTTACGACCGGTGCGAGCAAATGCGGTATGCCGTTGTACATATTCAGCTCGACCATCTTCGGGTCGATCATCAGAAACTTCACTTCGTCCGGCTTCGCTTTGTACAAAATGCTCGTTATGATCCCGTTGATACAGACCGACTTCCCGGAGCCTGTCGCTCCCGCTACGAGCAAGTGAGGCATCTTGGCCAGATTGCCGACGATCGCTTGTCCGGAAATGTCGCGGCCGAAAGCGATCGACAGCTTCGAGGCCGATTCCTGGAACACCGGACTCTCCATCACTTCCCGCATCGTAACGACGGCGATTTCCGGGTTCGGAACCTCGATGCCGATCGCTGATTTGCCGGGTATCGGCGCTTCCATCCGGATATCCTTGGCAGCCAGCGCAAGCGCGATATCATCGGTTAAGCTGACAACCTTGCTTACTTTGACGCCGACATCCGGCTGAATCTCATAACGGGTGACCGACGGCCCTCTGACCACCTCCAGCACTTTCGTGCGGACTCCGAAGCTTTCGAGCGTCGTTTCCAGCTTGCGGGCGATCGTCTTGAAGTCGACGGAGTCCCCTCCTTTGCCCGAACCGCTCGGCTTGGCAAGCAGCGAGAAAGCCGGCAGCTCGTAAGGCTTGGCCGGAGGCCGCTCCGGTTCTTTGTGGAAGGTCATATCTCCGTCCCCGTCTGCCTCCACCGGCAGTTTGATCTTGATCTGATTGGAAGGAGGCTGCATGGCCGTGACGGCAGGCTGCGGCAGCGCCGGGGGCTGCTGGATGGCTGGAGGAAGCCGCTCCGGCGTTTCTTGCTCCGCAATATGCTCCTGAAAATCGCGGATTAACGGAATCGAGGAATCCGCCTCCATCCCGCGGTTATCCATATCGTCATCATAGTCCGGCTTGTGAACGTTCCCGTCTTCTTTCCCATTGGCCGAATATACGATCTGCCCGTCATCCTCCTCGTCGATATCCGGTCCTGCAGGTGCGGTTTGCTTGCGCTGCAGCATTTGGAAGAAGACCGGCTTTTTCTTCTCCCGGATCACGACAGGTCCGGTAATCTCGTCGTCGAAATCGTCGTCCAGCGGAATTTGCGGCCTGACCGCCTTGCGGGTACGAACCGGCTTCGGTTTCTCCGGGCTTTTGAGCAGCTCGAACATATGCGAGAACGTATCCCGCAGCCGGCCTCCGCTGCCGCGGAACAGACGCTTGGCCTTGCTTCCGAGATCGACATAGGAGATACCGGTGATCAGCACGAAGCCGATCGCGAATAAAGCGTACTCGATCAGCCGGGCCCCGAGATTATCGAACAAAAAGTACAGGCAAGCGTACAGAACGGCCCCGACCATGCCGCCTCCCACCTGATTGGCAAGCACCGCTTCATTTTGCGGGCTTAGCCCGTCGATCAAGCTGGCCCAGGTCTGGCTTACGATCCACGAGGAGGAGAGCTGGTCCCCGTTCGGACTAAGCAATTGAAACATCGTAATATGGTTCATGATCAGGAAGCCGAGAATCACGAGCAAAAATCCCGACTTGCGCGCCGTCCAGCCGCGCGGCCAATTTCTGCGAATCATCACATACAACCCTATGTATACGAAAATGACCGGCACGACCCAATCGAGCACTCCGAGGAAAAATCGAAACAAATACATGAGCGACCTCGCGACGGAGCCTTCGTGAGACAAAGCGATTACCGAGAAGATGAGGATCAGGATGCCGTACAATTCGAACTTCAGCTGTGTCGAGAGCGAGCCGCTCTTTTTTCTTCTTTTGGCCAGTGTCCACACCTCCGTATATCAGCATCAGATGGCAGCAGCTAGCAAGCGGTCATCGTCGAAATCCTGACAACGCCAAAAAGATCCCTCCGCGGACAAGCAATCAAGACGGATCAGACAACTTCTCCGGTAGCTATTATATCATACTTTCCAAAAAACGGCGCAAATAAAAACACTTGTTCGCACAAAAAAAAGAAACGCATAATAACGCGCTCCTTATCCGGCGGTCTCAAACCGGTTTAAATTCGATCAATTGCCCGGGGGCGTAAGCGGGATTTAAATAATGCATCGGGTCCGGCGATAACAGGCGGACAATCTTTCCTTGGAAGGGCGAGACGGCTTCCACTTGCATCAAAACACCGCCGACGGTCACTTCCTGGGAAGCGGGGCGGGAATCATTCAAGCCGTCCAACACGGTATCGAGTGGAACTTCCGTGTATAAGATCATTGTACGATCCTTCCTTTCATGCTGCGATATTGATCGATTCGCATATTTAATTGCCGGATCGCCTCACCGACGCCTCCGACCGCATCGATCAGCCCGTACTTGACCGCATCGATTCCGATCACGGTCGTCCCGATGTCGCGCGTAAGCTCGCCGGTTTTGAACATTAACTCTTTGAGCTTGTGTTCTGTAATGTTGGAATGACTTGTGATGAAGCGGAGAACCCGTTCCTGCATTTTGTCCAAATACTCGAACGTTTGCGGAACTCCAATCACGAGTCCGTTCAGTCGGATCGGATGAATCGTCATCGTCGCCGTTTCCGCGATTAAGGAATAGTTGGACGAAACCGCGATCGGAACGCCGATACTATGTCCCCCGCCGAGCACTAGGGTTACTGTAGGTTTGGACATCGACGTTATCATTTCCGCTATCGCAAGTCCGGCCTCCACATCGCCGCCGACGGTATTTAATATGATCAGAATGCCTTCAATCTTCGGATTTTGTTCCGCCGCGACCAGTTGCGGGATCAGATGCTCGTATTTGGTCGTTTTATTTTGCGGCGGCAGCACGAGATGCCCTTCTACTTGTCCGATGATCGTCATACAATAAATATTCGATTCTGCCCCGGCAGGCGTCGTCGTCTGCCCTAATTGCTGGATCGTCTCGACCGTCGCACTTCTTCTTTTCTCTTCGGCTACGTCCGGCTGCTCTTGCTCATTTATCGGCTTTTCCGGCATGGCGAACCCTCCCTTATCGTGTCCTTCATAGTATGATTGGGTCCGGGATTTTTATCCGAAGGAAAAAATACCTTGTTGTTGCGGAGTCTGCCTGCAATCGAAGCCGTTGAACAAAAAAAAGAAAAGCCATTCCGTCTTAAGCCGGAATAGCTTCGAAAAATTCGTGTTTCGGGTATCTTCGGGTTCAGTGACTAGATCTGTCGTGTCATTACACTTCCATAATGATCGGCAAAATCATTGGTCTTCTTCGGGTTTGTTCATATAAAAATCGTCCAAGCGCATCTTTTACATGGGTTTTGAGCGAAGCCCATTCGTTTACATTCTCTACCATCAGCCGGTTCAACGTGCTGCTGACAATACGGTTCGCTTCGTCGAGTAATCCTTCAGATTCGCGAACGTACACGAATCCTCTGGAAATAATATCGGGGCCGGACAAGATCGTACCGTCCTGCTTGCTGAGCGTTACGACGACAACCAAAATTCCGTCCTGCGACAGCAGCTTCCGGTCGCGGAGTACGATGTTCCCCACGTCTCCGACGCCAAGACCGTCGATAAGCACGTTTCCGCAGGAAACGCGAGGCCCTCTCCGGGCGACGCCGCTTTGAATTTCGATCGTATCGCCAATATCCACGATGAAAATATCTTCCCGATCAATGCCTACCGATTCCGCAAGCAAAGCGTGCTGACGGAGCATCCGGTATTCGCCGTGAATCGGAATGAAATACTTCGGCTTCATCATGTTCAGCATCAGCTTCAGCTCTTCTTGGCTGCCGTGTCCCGAAACGTGTACTCCGGAAACCGATCCCGGACCGTAAATTACGTTTGCTCCGATACGGAACAATTCGTCGACGGTCCGTCCAACATACCGCTCGTTGCCGGGGATCGGTGTCGCCGCGATCACGACGGTATCCCCAGGCAAAATGTCTACCTTGCGGTGATTGGCGCGCGCCATCCGCGTAAGCGCGGACATAGGCTCGCCTTGGCTGCCTGTAGACAAGATGACGACCCGGTCTGCGGCAAGCTTGTTCACTTCTTCCGGCTCAATCAGCATGCCGTCCGGAATATTTAAATAGCCGAGTTCGCTTGCAATGTTTACGACGTTGACCATGCTTCTTCCGATTACCGTCAGCTTCCGGCGGGTTGCTTCCGCCGCGTCGACTACTTGCTGGAGGCGATGCACGTTCGAAGCAAAAGTGGCTACGACTACGCGCTGCTTCGCCTTGCGGAACACTTCCTCCAGTTCGATGCCGACCGTACGTTCGGAGCCCGTAAAGCCCGGACGCTCCGCATTCGTGCTATCCGATAAAAGCGCCAAAACGCCCCGGCTGCCGATCGCTGCCATCTTATGCAAATCGGCATATTGCTGGTTGACCGGAGTCTGGTCAAATTTGAAATCGCCGGTATG
Organism: Paenibacillus oceani; assembly: GCF_014705615.1. Lineage (GTDB taxonomy): Bacteria > Bacillota > Bacilli > Paenibacillales > NBRC-103111 > Paenibacillus_AB > Paenibacillus_AB oceani. The sequence continues at coordinate 17,727 of NZ_JACXJA010000071.1, read as the reverse complement.
AACGACGAGCCCTTCGGGCGTATCCAGGCAGACGCCTACCGAATCCGGTATGCTGTGATTCACTCTGAAGAATGTAGCTTTAATTGCGCCGAGCTGCACTTCCGAATCCGAGTTAATCAGAATTCGTTTCGTTTCACCGAGCAGATTCGCTTCCTTCAGCTTGCCTTCGATCAGTCCGAGCGTAAGCTTCGTCCCATACACGGGTACGTTCAAATGTTTGAGTACATAAGGCAAACCGCCGATATGGTCCTCATGGCCGTGCGTAATCAAGATCCCTCTGACTTTATCGCGGTTCTCCGTTAAATAAGAGATATCGGGGATAACGATATCAATGCCGAGCATATCCTCCTCCGGGAACTTTAAACCGGAATCGATAACGACGATGTCGTTAGCATATTGCACGACATACATATTTTTGCCGATTTCGCCCACGCCGCCCAGAGCGAAAATCGATAATTTATCTATATTTTTCTTAGACAAGACTATACCTCCTAAATTTATATTGACGACGATCTTTATATTCCCGAACCAAAGATAACCCGAACCAGTCACTTGTCATTTATTATACATGAACCGGATGGCGGAATACAAGTCGGGCGAAAACGAATACAACGGGGAGTGCCGCAAGCCGTGCGGGAGGCCGGACGGGCAAGAATCGGACGTGGCCGGGCAGCCTGGAGCGGCACCTTTCAGTTGGATATTTATTGTACCCCAAAATAAGAAAAACCGACCGAAAAACGTCCGGAGGGTCCTTTGACGTGAAACCTTACGTATGCGCGTGGAAGGGAATGGGGTACCTTCGTCCAGCGCTCGCCCTCAGCCGTGAGGTCTTCATGCGGCGGTATGGCTAACGAACCTAGCATTCGTTATCAGAGCCGAATGGGGACGTTTGAACTTGTAACGAACTCTTGAATTGCTATTCCCGCAAATCGGATCGTTTTTCCCACTTTCGGTTCGATAACGATACTTGGATTCGTTACGTCTGGAAAAATGTCGTTTTCCAGCCATATGCACGATACGATTCGTTAGTCATCGAACCTGAGTAGCATACGTTCATAAAGGCTAAGCAAAGAGAATTCTTCCCTACCCTTTAGCACAGTAAAAAACTTGAACTTTACGACATATAAAAAATCCGATGCCTACCGGCACCGGTCGAACTTTCGAACATTTATTGGAACAACGCGCGAATGAAACGCTGCTCATCCTCTGTCGCAGACACGAGCGGCAGCCGAACTTCGCCCACCGGCATGCCAAACAGGCTGAGCGCATACTTGACCGGTACCGGATTCGGCACGCGATGCGGACAGTTGAACAAACCGCCGAAGACGGGGCGCAGCTTCGCATGCAATTGTGCAGCTTTCGACACATTTCCTTCGACGTAAGCTCCTACCATCTCCTGCATCTCTTTGCCGATCACATGACTGGCAACGCTGACGATCCCGTAAGCGCCTACGGATAGCATAGGGAGAGTGAGAATATCGTCGCCGCTGTATACACGGAAGCTTTCCGGCGCATTGGCCGTCAATTCCGAGATCAGATCGAAATCCGAATGCGCTTCTTTCGTAGCCACTACGTTCGGTAGTTGCGTCAGCTTCAAGGTTGTTGCGGCCGACACGGTGATGCCCGTACGGGACGGAATGTTGTACAGCATGACCGGCAGCTTCGTCGCTTGAGCAGCCGCTTTGAAATGTTCGTATATTCCCTCTTGGGATGGGCGATTGTAATAAGGGGCGACAAGCAAAACCCCATCAACGCCCGCTTTTTCCGCTTCGCGGGTTAGATGAATCGTATGGGCCGTGTCGTAGCTGCCGGTTCCCGCAATAATTTTGCAGCGTCCCTTCGCTTGATCAACAGCCAGACGGAACAACTCCAGCTTCTCTTCCTCCGTCAAGGTCGGGGATTCGCCCGTAGTTCCGCATACCACCAGACTGTCGGACTTCTGTTCTTCAATCAAAAAATCGACCAGACGTCTCGCTTGATTCCAATCAACTCGAAGCTCGGAATCGAACGGGGTCACCATGGCGGTAATGACTCTTCCGAAGTTCACTTTATATTCCTCCTAAGAACTTTGCTTTAGCAAAGTTGGCATCGTAAGCATCAACAGAACTTTGCTTTAGCAAAGTTGGCATCGTAAGCATCTACAAAGCTTTGCTTCAGCAAAGCTGGCATCTCAAGCATACTAAGAACACTTAAGGTTTATCAAGCATAAAAGCGTGGTGCAGAGCTTGGATCGCCTGAACCATATCCGTTTCTTTCACAAGAACCCAGATCGTCGCGGTCGAATCCGCCGATTGCAAAATCGGAATGTCACGCTCCGTCAAGGACTCGACAATTCTCGCCATCACTCCCGGAACGCCGTTCATACCTCCGCCGATTACGGACACTTTCGCGCATCCGGTAACGAACTCGGGCGAATATCCCATCTTGCCCAGAACGTCGAGCGCACGTCCGGCCTCGTGTTCAAATACGGTGTAGGTGACGCCGGACACGTTCACGTTAATAAAATCAACGCTGATCTGATTCGACGCCATCGCCTTGAACACGTTCAGAGACAAGTCATATTGTCCGTCCTGCGCGGCAACCTTGATCTGGGTCACCGGAGCGACATGGGCGATCCCTGTAACGAACCGGTCCCGGAGCCTCCGATCCGACAGCTCGGTCTCGGCTGCCCGGGTGACAAGCGTCCCTTCGTCTTCAGAGAACGTCGACCGTACCCGGATCGGTACGCCGGCTTCCATGGCGATCTCGACGGCACGCGGATGAATCACTTTGGCGCCTTGATAAGCCATATTGCATATTTCGGCATAAGTGACTTTATCGATAGGCTTGGCCTCGGATACGATCCTCGGGTCCGCCGTAAACACGCCTTCAACGTCGGTAAAAATATCGACCCGTTCGGCTCGCAGCGCTGAGCCCAGTGCCGTAGCCGTCGTATCACTGCCGCCTCTTCCGAGTGTCGTAATATCGCCCTGGGCCGTCTCCCCTTGAAAACCGGGGACGATGACCACTCTGTTTTCGGACAATGCCTGAACGATCCGGGACGGCTGAATGGAATCGATCCGGGCGTCGCCGAACCGATCGTTCGTCCGAATTCCGGCTTGTGCTCCTGTATATACGACGGACGATACGTTTTCCGCTTCCAACAGACTGCATAATACGGCTGCGGATATAATCTCGCCGCAGTGCATTAACAGATCCCTTTCCCTTGCGGGCAGGCAATTTCCATTACTGCGGGCTAGCTCTAGCAATGAATCGGTGGCGTAAGGTTCCCCTTTTCTGCCCATTGCGGATACGACTACGACCAAGTGGAACGATTCGGCTAAGGCTCGCCTGATATGCCGAATGGCATGGCTTCTGGCTCGGGCGTCGGAGAGGGAAGTTCCGCCGAACTTCTGCACCAATATGCGCATTGGTTTCCCTCCAAGCCGGAAATGTTTCGATCTGCTTACAGACAGATCGAAACATTTCGCTTCGGTATTCCATATTTATTTCATTAATGCTGCTCGATGGCGATGTATTCGGCAATCTGCACCGCATTCCAAGCTGCGCCCTTCAATAAATTGTCGGACACGATCCATAGGTTCAGCCCACGCGGATTGGAGAGATCGCGGCGAACGCGGCCAACGAATGTGTCGAGCTTGCCGGCCGCTTCCGTAGCGAGCGGGTACTGCTGCAGTTGCAAGTTGTCCTGCAGTACGATTCCCGGAGCGGCGGCAAGAAGCGATTTTACTTGTTCCACGTCAAAATCGCTTTTAAGTTCGACATAAACCGACTCCGAGTGACCGTACACAACCGGAATACGGACACAGGTAGCCGTTACCTCAAGCGATTCGTCATCCAACATTTTTTTCGTTTCGTTGATCATTTTCATTTCTTCATAAGTAAAGCCGTTTTCCGTAAACTTGTCGATTTGCGGAATGGCATTAAAAGCGATTTGATGTTTAACCGGCAAAGAACCAACCGGTAAAAGCTCCGGAGCCGCCTCGCGGCCTTCCAGCACTTCCTTGGACTGGCGCAGCATTTCCTGAATCGCTTTCGCTCCGGCCCCCGATACGGCCTGATACGTCGAAACGATAATGCGCGAGATGCCATATCGATCGTACAGCGGTTTCAAGGCGGCCACCATCTGGATCGTCGAACAGTTCGGATTGGCGATAATGCCCCGATGATCGCTGATTTTATCGATATTGACTTCCGGGACGATAAGCGGGGTATCCGGGTCCATCCGGTATGCGCTAGTATTATCGATACATACCGCTCCATGGTCTACCGCATGAGGAATGAGCTCGCGGCTGACGTCTCCGCCCGCGCTGAACAAAGCGATGTCGATTCCTTCAAAACTTTCCGGAGTCGCTTCCTCGATCGTAATCTCACGTTCTTTGAACCGGACCTTCTTTCCGGCGGAACGCGCGGACGAGAGCAGTTTCAGTTCATGAAGCGGGAAGTTACGTTCGTCCAGCAGGCGGATAATTTGCTCGCCTACCGCACCGGTAGATCCGACTACGGCGACATTGAATCGTTTTTGGCTCGACATGACCTGATTTCTCTCCTTGGGTAGTGATAGGAAGACAGGATGATCAAGAAATAATGTCCTGGAACCTTTCGATCAATAACGGTTGCAACTGTTTGCCCTGCAGCGCAGCCGCACACGTATCCATAATCAGATCCATGCGCGCCACAAGCGAATTCGGTTTCTGCACGGGATTGTCCTGACCGAACGGAACGAAATAAATATTTTTGGCGACCAGCAGCTTGGCAATATTCGTTGCGTTTAATCCAAGTCCGTCATTGGTGGATATCGCAAGCACTAGCGGCCTTTGGTTGCGCATTTGCGCTTTGGCGGCCATCAGAACCGCGCTGTCCGTCATCGCATTGGCGAGCCGGCTCGTCGTATTGCCCGTACAAGGGGCAATCAGCATAACATCCAGCAGCTTCGACGGACCCAGAGGTTCGGCATCGACAATCGAAGAGATAATCTCGTTTCCGGTTATTTCTTTCAATTGTTTCTGCCAATTTTCCGATGTGCCAAATCGGGTATCTGTCGTCATTAAAGTATTGGACGCAATCGGTACGACCTTCGCGCCCGCATCAACGAATCGTTGAATATGCGGCATCGTTTCGGCAAACGTACAATGCGACCCGGTCAAGGCGAAGCCGACCGTTTTCCCATTCCATTCCATCACGCATTCCTCCCGGAGTATACGTCATCCATGATCAGCTGACTTACGGTGTTCGCAATGATGCGTCCAGCTGTTTTCGGTGCGACGATTCCGGGAAGTCCGGGTGCGAGCATTGCCTTCACGCCCCGTTTTTCGGCGAATCGAAAATCGGTCCCGCCAGGCTTCGACGCAAGGTCGATAATGACCGCGCGGTGCGGAATGTTGGCAATAATCTGCGCTGTGACTATCATAGTCGGAATCGTATTAAAAAGCAAGTCGATATTCGTCACCTGATGTGACAATTCAGACAAGTAAAACGGGGTAAAACCCATCTCCCACGCTCGTGCAAAATGCTCCGGTTTGCGGATTCCCACCTTGACGGTAGCGCCTAGTCCCTTCAACGTCCGCGCCATCGTCATCCCGGTCCGTCCGATTCCGAGCACCATACAGATCGAACCGTGGATCGTAATATCCGTGTTCTGAATCGCCATCATCAGGGCGCCTTCCGCCGTCGGAATCGAATTGTAGATCGCCACATCGTCTCTGTCCAGCAGTTCGACCAGTTCGATGCCCTGCTTGGAGCACAGCTCCTTCAAATAACGCTTTGCCATACCGGTGTACACTTTCGCATGCTTGGGCAGCGCCGCGATATGTTCATCGGCCAATAAAAGTTCGGACGTCGAGAAAATCGAATCGACAACACCGTTATCGTCAGTTCCCACTACCGGTAAAATGACCGCGTCGGATTTTTCCAACGCTTCTACCGTTAGGGCCGATCTTGTAACTCCACTGTGCAGATGCTGCAAGTTGTCAAATCCGATCAGGGTGACGGACGCGTCCAGCTCAGAAAACTTATGAATCACTTCCAATTGGCGCGCATCCCCGCCGATCAAGGTGACTTGAATGCCGGTCAGCATATTTACACCCCTTTCGTGCCGCAAGTATAGAACATCTTATGCGCGGACACAGGAATGGGTTACAGCCCAAGCTGCCTACTGACGTTACACCCTTCCACCCCCCGCCAACAAAAAAAATCGCCGCTTCCTTGATCAGGAGCGACGATCGTTACATCTGCAATCCGTTATTTTGTTCCGGTATGACCGAATCCCCCGGCCCCGCGCGCCGTATCGTCCAGATCGTCCACCACTTCCAGCTTGACAGCGGGCACGGTCTGAAACACCATTTGGGCGATCCTTTCGTTCCGTTCGATTGTAAACGGTACTTGTCCAAGATTAATCAGCAACACTTTAATTTCCCCGCGATAGTCCGCATCGATCGTTCCCGGCGTATTCAGGCATGTGATGCCGTGCTTATAGGCAAGTCCGCTGCGCGGACGAATTTGCGCTTCGAGTTCCGGCGGCATAGCAATGGCGATGCCGGTCGGTATAAGAGACCGCTCCCCTGGCTGAAGCGTTACCGGTTCGGCTACGGCGGCATACAGATCAAAGCCGCTGGCTAGCTCGGACATTTTCTGAGGCAGCTGTACGTCTTCGCAGCCGGGTTGGCGTTTGACATTAACTAGGTATGACAAGGGAATCCCTCCTGAACGACTGGATCGGTTTGTCCGATTTGCCGACCATCGCCAAGGCGAAGGGTTGTCCGAACAGCCGGTTGACCAGCGTACGGATATCTTCCTGCGAGACGGAATCAATTCGGGCCAAAATTTCATCAAGCGTGTAATGTTTGCCGAACATGAGCTCGTTTTTACCGAGTCGGTTCATCCGGCTGCTCGTGCTCTCCAGACTTAGAATAAAGCTTCCTTTCAGTTGCTCTTTTCCTTTGCGAAGCTCCTCGTCGGACAAACCGTTCTGCGCGACGCCTCGCAGCACTTCCATCGTAACATTCAGCACTTCCTGGGTCTGCTTCGGCGCCGTCCCCATATAAATGGTAAACATGCCGCTGTCGACATGCGCCGTATGGTACGAATAGACCGAATAAGCAAGCCCGCGCTTCTCGCGAATTTCCTGGAACAAGTACGAGCTCATTCCGCCGCCGATCATATTGTTAAGCAGAATCATCGGGTACAGCATCGGATCGTGCAGCGAGCAGCCCGGCAATGCGAGACAGATATGATTTTGTTCGGTTTTTTTGGCGTGAAATAAAGATTGGCCGACAAATTGGGGAACGTCCAGCTCATAAGCGGTCCCCTTATTGTGAAACGATCCGAAATGCTTCTCCAGCAAATCGGTAACGCTGTCGTCGATATTTCCAGCCATTCCGATGACTGTATTGGGAATCGAGTAATGTTCCTTCATATACTGCCGCAGATGAGCGGGCTGAATTGCCTTCAAGTTGGCTTCCGTGCCGAGAATCGAATAGGCGAGCGCATGATCGCCGTACGCGGCTTTTGCAATCAGGTCGTGAACCAGATCGTCCGGCGTATCGTCGTACATCGAGATTTCTTCCAGGATGACGTTCCGCTCCTTATCGAGCTCGGCTTGATCGAACTTCGAATTGAAGAACATGTCGGAAAGCACATCCACGGCGATAGGCAGATGCGTATCGAGAACTTTCGCATAATAACACGTGTACTCCTTCGCCGTAAAGGCGTTTACGTTGCCGCCGATCCCGTCGAAAATTTCTGCGATATCTTTAGCCGTATACCGCTCCGTTCCTTTAAACAGCATGTGTTCGATAAAATGGGAAATTCCGTTGTTCGGTCCGTCTTCATAACGCGACCCGGTCTTTACCCATACTCCGAACGATACGGAACGGTAGGTCGGGATTTGTTCCATGACGACCCGCAAACCGTTGCTCAGCGTCTTTTTGATCAAGATGGGGCTCCCCCTTAATATGGAAACGTAGTAGATCGATTGCTGCATCATGTGCCGGGGTCCGATAGAACGTAAGTACGGCTGGCGCCTCGTTGGTAGCACGACCGCGTCTTAAGCGGCCGGCAGGTTATGTTGCAATTCGGGAACGGGCAGGCGTTCCGATCTAATCTCTACATTCTTTACTCCCATGATCTTATCAAAAATTAATGTTGCGCTCAACCTTTGGTATTCGCTCCGGAGAGATTAGTTCCGAGACCGTTCCCAGCACGAGACCTTTTCGCTTGATTTCTTGGATCATGCCGGAAAGCGCTCCGGAGGACGAAGCGGTGGGATGCATCAGGATCAGCGAACCCGGCTCGACGCGCGAGCCGATCTTGCGAACGATGGAATCCGAGGAAGGCTTCTGCCAGTCGACCGTGTCCAGCGTCCACAATATCGTCTGCAAATTCATCTCGAACGCCACTTTCACCGTCAAATCGCTGAAATCCCCGGACGGCGGAGCGAACAATACATTGTCCACCCCTAATTGTTCCTTTAACAATTCTTGTGTCCGGCTGATCTCTTTGACCGTCTCTTCCCTGCCGAGCTTGCTCATATCTTTGTGCGAATACGCATGGTTGGACAACTCGTGCCCTTTCTTCTGAATCAGCTTCGCCACATCGATATTTTTACTCAGCCAGGAACCGTCAAAGAAAAAGGTGGCCTTGACGTCCTCTTTCTCCAGAACGTCCAGCATCGGTTCAATAAATTCGTTCCCCCAGGCCACGTTGATCATCAGGGATGCCATCGGCTTGTTAGGATTGCCTTTATAGACGGGATGCGGGCCCAAATCCTTCAAGGTTACGGCAGGCGGGATCGGTTTGAATACGAGCGGAATACCGCCGCTTACGTCTTTGCCCCTGGCCTGATTGAACGTTTGTTCGATATCGACCTCGACCCCGTTCAGCCCCGGGATCGCCTTCCACACCCGGTCCACTTTGGCATCGATCGGAGCTTCCTTGTAGGTATCCGCTTCCGCTCTGATGCGTTCCATAAGCTGTTCGCCCGATATCGGCGACGTCGAAGTGCTCGTCGTCATATGAAACCCTTCCAGCGGGTCGACCTGACGGTATGCGGTTCCGGAGCGCTCGTCCAACGATGCGACGAAAGCGTCCATGCTGCTTGATTGCACGAGACCCCAAGTGACCAGACCAAGCGCCCCTCCGACAAATAGCCATTTATACTTTTGCATATATCTACCCCGATCCGTCCGATTTGTACCAGCTTATGACGAACGTGCCCTGGATATGTCCAAGTAACAGGGACAAGATATTCCCGCCAAAAGTGAGGCCCCTAATGGCTATACCTCTTCCCTGTCCAGTAAATAAACGCTGTACAGCTGTCTCGCTTAGCTCATTTATATGTTCGGCAGCAATAAAAAAAGAGACAGACTGCTCTGGCTCTTTGTTCAGAGAAGCTTCGGTTCGAAGCTCCTTCGGGTTATTCGATTATCTTGCTTCGCTTGGAAGAAAACCGCATCTTCAGCCCTGCGCTAGAGGCGCAGGAGGCGCAGCCGATCAGCTTTGCGCCGGTACCTGCGGAGTGGTCAGCGTTGCTTTGCGGGACAAATTAACGCGGCCCTGATTATCGATCTCGGTTACTTTAACCGTGATTTGATCGCCGATCTTCAAGACGTCTTCCACTTTGGCTACTCGTTCCGTCGAGATTTGCGAGATATGGACAAGCCCGTCCTTACCCGGCAAAATTTCAACAAACGCGCCGAATTTCTCGATCCGCTTGACCGTACCGAGGTACGTCTCGCCTATAACAACTTCCTTGACGATTCCTTCGATGATCGATTTGGCTTTCTCGTTCATCTCGGCATTCGAAGAGGCGATAAATACAGTACCGTCTTGCTCGATATCGATTTTTACGCCGGTTTCTTCAATGATTTTGTTGATGATTTTGCCGCCCGCACCGATGACATCACGGATTTTGTCCGGATTGATGTGCATGATGACGATTTTCGGCGCATAAGGTGAAAGATTTTTTCGCGGTTCTTGAATCGCTTCAAGCATTTTGCCAAGAATGAACATCCGGCCTTCCTTCGCCTGCCCCAACGCTTGATTCAAGATCTCACGGTCGATTCCGTCGATTTTGATATCCATCTGGATCGCGGTAACTCCAGCCGCCGTACCCGCAACTTTAAAGTCCATGTCTCCGAGATGGTCTTCCATCCCTTGAATGTCGGTCAAAATCGAGAAATGTTCGCCGTCCTTGATCAGACCCATCGCTACGCCTGCAACCGGGGCTTTGATAGGTACGCCCGCATCCATCATCGCGAGTGTGCTCGCACATATGCTCGCCTGCGAAGTAGAGCCGTTCGACTCGAGAACTTCGGATACAAGACGAATCGTATACGGGAATTCGGATTCCGCCGGCAATACTTTGGCCAGCGCGCGTTCACCAAGTGCACCATGGCCGATTTCGCGGCGTCCCGGAGCGCGGAGCGGTCTGGCCTCGCCTACGCTGAACGGCGGGAAGTTGTAATGATGCATAAAACGTTTCGAATCTTCCAGATCAAGCCCGTCCAAAATTTGCACATCGCCAAGCGCACCCAGCGTACAAATGCTTAAAGCCTGGGTTTGACCGCGCGTAAACAGGCCGGAACCGTGTGTACGAGGAAGCAAAGCCGTATCGCATTCGATCGGACGGATTTCTTCCGGCGCGCGTCCGTCAGGCCGCACTTTATCATGCGTGATCAGACGGCGCACTTCTTCTTTGACGATATCGTACAGCACTTCCTTAACATCCTTCAGCTTCTCCGGCTCTTCCGCATATTGCGACGCGAAATGGTCGACCGCTTCGGCATTAATCGCATCGATCGCATCCTGACGCGCATGCTTCTCCGGAATACGGATCGCTTCCACAAGACGCGCGCTCGCAAACGCCCGAACATCGCTATTCACCGACTCGTTCACGGCGTGCAGCTTCACTTCCTTCTTCGGCTTGCCCGCTTCTGCTGCGAATTGTTCTTGGACGGCTACGATTTTTTTGATTTCCTCGTGACCGAACATGATCGCTTCGAGGATGTGCTCCTCCGGAATCTCGTTCGCTTCCGCTTCCACCATCATGATTGCATCCTTCGTACCCGCGACGACAACGTGCATGTCGCTTTTGTCTTCCTGGCTGCTGTCCGGATTGATGATGAATTGACCGTCGATGCGGCCTACGATAACGCCGCCGATCGGGCCGTTAAACGGAACGTCGGATACCGTCAGCGCCGCCGAAGTACCGATCATCGCCGCAATTTCCGGCGGACAGTCCTGGTCTACGCTCATAACCATCGCGACGATCTGAACGTCGTTGCGGAATCCTTCCGCAAACAAGGGGCGAATCGTACGGTCGGTCAGCCTGCCGGCCAAAATCGCCTTCTCGCTCGGACGTCCTTCCCGCTTAATAAATCCACCCGGAATTTTACCGACGGCATACAATCTTTCTTCGTAATTCACCGTCAATGGAAAAAAGTCAAGATCTTTCGGCTCGCTCGAAGCCGTGACTGTGCATAGTACGACGGTTTCACCGTAACGGACAAGCACAGCGCCGTTCGCCTGTTTGGCCAGCCGGCCGGTTTCAAGCGACAGCGGTCGGCCTCCTAGGTCCATGCGCACCTGTTTTTCCATGTACTCCCTCCTGCTCGTATGTAAGTTTTGGTAGCGACATTTCCTTTATTCTGCATAGAGTCTAGTATTTCCTTCTTGCGCACGAAAATTCCCCCGAAGGCGCGGAAAACAACAAACCGATTCCGGGCTTTCGGGGGAACCCCCGCCTGTATGGATTGTAGAAAAAAACAACCGCGCGGCCTAGCCGGCAGGTTGCTTTGTCCGTAACCATTATCTGCGAAGTCCGAGACGTTCGATCAATGCTGCGTAACGGCTAACTTCTTTGTTTTTCAAGTAAGCCAGCAGTTTACGACGTTGACCGACCATCTTAAGCAGTCCACGACGGGAATGGTGGTCTTTCTTGTGCGTGCGCAGGTGATTCGTCAAGTTTACGATGTTCTCAGTCAGAATCGCGATTTGCACTTCCGGAGACCCCGTGTCGGATTCGTGAGTTTTGTAATCTTGAATCAGTTGCGTTTTGCGTTCTTGAGTCAATGCCATTTCCGTTCACCTCCCTATCTTCATATAAACAATCGCCGTTAGCCCAGAAGACGACGGTGAGATCGGCCAACCGAGCCAAGGTTCCTGAATCGCTGCCAAGCTTTCGCCTAAGCAACGAAACTTAGTATAGCACAATTGCAAATGCAAAGTAAATGCCGGAGGCGATTATTTAACGCCGTTCTCGGCTTTTTCCGCGCAATGTCCCGTAATTCGCTTCGCTTGCTCGACATCCCGGCCGATTTGGGCGATCAATTCATCGATGGAACTGAATTTTTGCTCGTATCGGATGAACTCGATCAGTTCTACCTTGACGGCTTCTCCGTAAATCGTCCGGGAGAAATCGAACAGATGCGCTTCGAGCGTCCGCGTGTCCGTATCTTCAAACGTCGGTTTCGTTCCGATGTTCATAACGCCGGCGAAACTTTCGCCTCCAAGTTCAAGCCGGATCGCATATACGCCGTTTGAAGGGATGACATACAAATCATCCAGTTCGATATTCGCCGTCGGAAATCCGATCTGTCTGCCTCTCGCCGCCCCGTGAATGACGGTCCCGGTCATGGCGTAGGAACGGCCAAGCAACTGCTGCACCCGGCCGACCTCTCCCCGCTCCAGATGTTCCCGGATAAGCGTACTGCTGACTTTGATTCCGTCCATACAATAAGGGCGCACCACTTCAACAGCAAAGCGGCCCGCGGCGAGCTCGCACATCATGTCCGGATTGCCGCTTCCTTTGTGACCGAATTTGAAATCGAAGCCGACCACAACCGTATTCACCCGAAGCGGGATCAACACTTCTTCCACAAACTGCGAAGGGGTGATGTGCGAGAACGGGACGTCAAAACGGACGAGATAAGCGGTGTTCACTCCGGCCTGCTCGAAAAGCTCAAGCTTCTCGCGCACCGGCGTGAGGTGCCGGACGTACTTGTCCTGGCCTAAAACCTCTCGCGGATGCGGATGAAACGTCATAACCGCCGCAGGCGCTCCAAGCTTTCGCGCCGTTTCTGCAGCCCGGCTGACCACCTCGCGATGACCCAGGTGCAGACCGTCGAAATCGCCGATCGCCAGTACTTGTCCGCTACTTGGACTTCCGGGAAGCGGATTCGGGATCGGATAGAATAACTTTATGGATTGCATGTCAGTTCTCACCTGCTACTTGGGCACTCGCCTGGACCTGGCTTGCGAACACTTTCTCCGGACGCAGCATCCCGCTCTCCCCGTCTGCCTTGAATATTCCGATAAACACGCCGTCCGGATCGTATACCTTGACAAGCTCATCTGGCTGCGAATGAAGCGGCCCGTCCGGAATCGGAAGCGATTTGCCTTGCGCCGCATGTCTCGCCCCGCTTGTCGTTACCGTAACCGAAGGCAACTGCGTAACGAGACGGTCTGCCGGAATAAGCAGAGACGACAGTTCCCCCGACCGGTGCTTTTCTTCGATCTGCTCCAGGGTGAAGCACCCGTCGAGCGTAATCGAGCCGGTGGAGCTGCGGACGAGCTGTGTCATGACGGCCGGATAACCGAGCGCCTTCCCTATATCGACGCATAACGTACGGATATAAGTGCCTTTTGAGCATAACACGCGAAAACGAACCTTCGGATAGTCCGTTTCCAGGTCAAGAGCAAGCGTCTCCATTTTATAAATGTCGACTTTTCTCGATTTTCGCTCGATCTCTTTCCCTTCCCGCGCCAATTCGTACAACTTTTTGCCTCCGACTTTGACGGCGGAATACATGGGGGGAATTTGATCGATCGTACCGGTAAACGAATCGAGCGCCGAACGGACCTCCGTCTCCGACAGCTTGATGCTGCCGGGCTCCAGCCGCTCGATCGTCTCTCCGGTCCAGTCTTCGGTATCCGTGCTGATTCCGAACGTGAGCTCCGCTTCATATTGCTTCGGAAGCTCCTGTATATATTCAACGAATCGGGTGGCACGGCCCAGACATAGCGGCAGTACGCCGGTTACTTGCGGGTCCAGCGTACCGGTATGCCCGATCCGCTTCATCCCGACAATTCTTCTGAGCTTGGCCACCACGTCGTGCGAGGTAAATCCCGCCGGTTTGTGAACCGGCAATACGCCTTCATAGTTCATCGCAGCGATTGTCCTACTTCCTTTACGACTCGCTCCACGACTTCCTGCAGCCCGCCTTTCAGCGTACAGCCGGATGCACGGACATGGCCGCCGCCGCCGAAACGCTGGGCGATGGCGGCCACGTCCGCTTTGCCGTTGGAGCGGAAGCTGACTTTGACCGTCTGCTCATCGGTCTGCTTAAAGAGAAGCCCGACCTCGACTCCTTCTATATTGCGCGGATACAAGATGAGCCCGTCCATGTCCTCCGAGGTCGCCCCCGTCAACCGAATATCGTCCTGGGAGACGGTAATCCAGCTGATCTGACGGTCTTCGTTAAACGATAATGTGTTTAAAGCCTGCTTTAACACGGTGATATGAGCATACGTAATCTTCTCGAGCACCAGCTCGGCCAGACGATGTCCTTCCACCCCGCCGGCAAGAAGCTCCGCTGCGATCCGCATGACCTTGGGTGTCGTATTCGAGTAGCGGAATCCGCCGGTATCCGTCAGCAATCCGCAGTAAATCGCGGCAGCGAGCTCCCCCTCGACAGGCAGCCGCAGCGTACCGGCCAAGTCGTACAGGATCTCGACGGTTGCCGCGGCATCTTCGCGGATCAGCTGAACGTCGCCGAAGGAATCGTTCGTCGGATGATGGTCGATATTCAGCAGCTTCGCGTCCGCCGCAAACCGTTCCTTGACTTGGCCGATCCTTGCTTCATCCGCGCAATCCACGCTGATAATGCACGTATACCGCTCTTCGGACGGAAGCTCGTCCAGCGCAAGCATACGCTCGAATCCCCACAAAAAATCAAACTTTTTGGGCATCGTTCCTTCGTTGACCAGCACAAACCGTTTGCCGAGCCGCTCCAGCATCCATCCGACTGCGGACGTAGAGCTGGCGGCGTCGCCATCAGGGTTCACATGGGCAACGACCAGAAACCGGTCGTTGTCCTCGATGAACTTCCGTGCGGCCGCCAATTGCTGTTCATACGGTCGATTGCGGCGGGAGTCCGTCATGCGTCCGGATTCCCTTTGTTGATTTGGTTCAGCAGCGCGTCGATCCGGCTGCCGTATTCAATCGACGTATCGAACTGAAACAAAAGCTCCGGTGTAATGCGCAGCCGGATCCGCTTGCCGAGCTCGGACCGGATAAATCCGGTAGCCTTTTCGATCGCTTTAAGCGAATCTTCCTTTTGCTGATCCGTGCCCATTACGCTCAAGTATACTTTGGCCTGAGACAGATCGTTCGTCACATCGACCCCCGTTACGGTTATAAAACCGACGCGGGGATCTTTCAACTCCGCTTGCAAAATCTGGCTCAGCTCTTTTTTAATTTGTTCGCCGACACGGCCGACACGTACTTTTGCCATCCGTCATCACCTTTCTACGGTTTCCATCACGAACGCTTCAATAATGTCCCCTTCTCGGATGTCGTTATACTTCTCGATGGAAATACCGCATTCGTAACCTTGCGCCACTTCACGGACGTCATCCTTAAACCGCTTCAGGGAGTCGACTTTGCCTGTGAATACGACGATGCCGCCGCGAACGAGGCGAAGCTCCGCCGCTCTTGTAATTTTGCCCGAGATGATCATACAGCCGGCGATCGTACCGATTTTGCTCACTTTGAAAATATTGCGAACTTCGGCTTGACCGATTACGACTTCTTTGTATACCGGGTCCAGCATACCTTTCATCGCATGTTCGATTTCTTCGATTACTTTGTAGATGATGCTGTGCAGACGGATATCCACTTTCTCCTGCTCCGCGGTCGCCATCGCGGCAGGCTCCGGACGAACGTTAAATCCGATAATGATCGCATTCGAAGCCGAAGCGAGAATAATGTCGGATTCGGTAACCGCACCGACGCCGTTGTGGATAATTTTGACGCGTACGCCTTCCACTTCGATTTTCTCGAGCGAGCCTTTAAGCGCCTCGACGGACCCTTGTACGTCGCCTTTAATGATGACATTGAGATCTTTGATCTCGCCATCCTTAATATGTTTGTACAGATCGTCCAGCGTTACTCGGCTGTTCGCGCCCATTGTAGTCTGACGGTGGGACGTCATCCGTCTCTCGGCAATCGCTCTTGCTTTGCGCTCGTCCTCGAATGCCATGAACGGATCGCCCGCTTGCGGCACTTCTGTCAAGCCGGTAATCTCGACAGGGGTCGACGGTCCGGCTTCTTTCAAGCGGCGGCCTCTGTCGTTCACCATCGCCCGGACGCGTCCGAAGCAGTTGCCGGCTACGAATGCATCGCCGATTTTAAGCGTACCGTGCTGAACGAGAATCCGCGCAACCGGCCCTTTCCCTTTATCCAGTTCGGCTTCGATTACAGTACCTCTAGCCCGTTTGTTCGGGTTCGCTTTAAACTCCTGAACTTCGGCAACGAGCAGGATCATCTCAAGCAGCTCTTCCAGACCGATTCTTTGCTTGGCCGAAATGTTCGCGAAAATGGTATCTCCGCCCCACTCCTCCGGCACCAGATTGTACTCGGTGAGCTCCTGCTTGATTTTATCCGGATTCGAATCCGGCTTGTCGATTTTATTAACCGCAACGATAATCGGCACGTTCGCCGCTTTCGCATGGCTAATCGCTTCTACCGTCTGCGGCATAACGCCGTCGTCGGCCGCTACGACAATAATCGTAATATCTGTAACTTGAGCACCGCGGGCGCGCATCGATGTGAACGCTTCGTGACCCGGAGTGTCGAGGAACGTAATTTTTTTGTTGTTGATCTCGACCTGGTACGCCCCGATATGCTGGGTAATACCGCCGGCTTCGCCTTCGGACACGTTCGTTTGGCGAATGGCGTCCAGCAGCGTCGTCTTGCCGTGGTCGACGTGACCCATAATCGTAACGACCGCCGGACGTTCGATCAGATCAGCCGGTTCGTCCTTCTCTTCGATCGTTTCGAAGTTGTCTTCTTCGACTGGCAGCTTGATTTCCACTTCAACCTTGAACTCGTTTGCGACCAATTGGATCGTCTCCAGATCGAGCTCCTGGTTGATCGTAGCCATAACCCCGAGGAAGAGCAGCTTTTTGATAACTTCAGATGCATCCTTATGGAGCGATTTGCACAATTCTCCAACCGTCATCGTACCGCGTACGATAATCTTCTTCGGCGTGTTGTCGATCTTTTCCTTACGAACCGGCTCCGGCTGGTATCTTCCTTTGCCGCCTTTGCCGCCGCGGGAATTGTTGCCGCCACGGTTGTTGCCTTGGGGAGACTTCGGTTTCTTCGAAGTTTTAACCCCTTGCGCTACGGTAATATCATCCAAATCCTCAACGGTCGTCCGGATGACTTCCGCTTTGTTAAAGCGCGGGTCCGCATTTTTGAGCGTTCCAGCGCGATCCCGGTCCTGGTAGCCGCGGTCACGGTCCGTGCGCGTCTGCTGCGGACGGCCAGTAGCCATCGGTGGAGTAGTGGTAGTGCTTTGCGGTCTGCCTCCGCCTTGGCCGCCCTGGCCTTGCGGTCTGCCTCCGCCTTGCGGGCGGTCGCCGTATGGACGGCCTCCGCCTTGGCCGCCTTGACCTTGCGGACGGTCGCCGTATGGACGGCCTCCGCCTTGGCCGCCTTGACCT
>NZ_JACXJA010000070.1 GCF_014705615.1 Paenibacillus oceani | reverse complement strand
GCTCCTATTAAAAAATAGTTCCATTACTTTTCATTACACAAATTTCCCATCATTCAAACCATCTTTTTTGAGGTACCTAAGTAGTTACTTCCAGGGACCCTTATTTTCTGCAGTAACGGCGTCCGGAAGCAATAACTAAAGAATTAAGAGTCCCAAATCCCAAATCGCTCCTATTTCGTGCAGGGAGAGCCTTTTTGCCGAAATAGAAGCTCCCAGAGACTCTTATCTGTTGGCGAAAGTGTGCGTTCGATCAACCGGCCGCCGTCAAGCAGCGAAACACCTTGCGCTAGGCGCTTAGCACTGAGCTGAGCGGTGCGAACCCGCTCATAACTTCTTCCTGCTCCAACGAAACAAGCGGCAGTCTGAAAAGTATCGTCCCAAACTGTGCTTTAACGGCCGCACCCTTCGTGGTCCGTGGAAATCCGAGACCAACTTGCCGGGCGCCAGGCGCAACTGCTCCGTCCAGTCACTCCGATCTCCCGGCTCAGTCAACCCGCCTTGTCACTCCAATCTGCACAGCACCGCAGACTCGCCTTGTCACTCCAATCTGCACGACACCGCTAACTCGCTTTGCCGCTCCAAACCACACGGTTACCGCAGACTCTCCTTGCCGCTCCATTCTCCGCTCAGTCGACTGCACTGGCGCTCCATTCTGAACGCACCGCCGACCCGCCCAGTCGCTCCGGCCCAGCCTCCCCGCCTAAACGCCCCCGCCTGTCCGCTAGCGCGAAACGCCCCGCTACGCGTCCCGCCCGATCCTAAACGTCCAGGAGACGGGCGGCACGGCTGCGGTCCCGTTATTGTCGGCCGCTTCGACGACGAGCCGGTGCTCGCCCTCGGCCAAGTCCGTGTCCGGTACGAACCGAACACGCCCCGACAGCGGATCGTACCGGTGATCCACAACCATGCCGTCCAGCCACATCCGGATCGTCGACGGATGAACGCCGCTTCCTTCGTCCGCGACCGCCGCGCAGATTGCCGGCCTGCGTTCCAGACACGCCTCCTCCGGAGCGGGAGACAGCGGTTCGATAAGCGGGCCCTCCACGTCTTCGTTCAAGTCCATATACTCCGCTCTAAAATGATCCAGATAAATCGTACCCGCCGTCTTCCGGGCGGCTTCCGCTTGGACCAGGGACAACGAGCGTACCCTCACAGGAAATACGACCGTCCCGGGAACGCCGGCATGCACGTACTTCCACCCTTTCCAGTACACTCCTTCGTCTCCGGTCATGTTCAGGCGATATAGGCCCCCCTCGGCATCGGTCATGTTAAGCCGCAGCATATGCCCCTTCGCGTCCCCACACACCCAGACGCCGAACCGCCAGGGAGCACCGCCGATACGGCGTCCTTCTCTGCCAACGCCGCCATCCCCGTCACCGCCGTCTTCACTGTCTTCACCGGTCAACCGGATGACCGCTTTCCGATACACCTTTACAGTCCGTGAAATCATAGGTCAGCTTTCCGGAAAAGGTGCCGTACCGCACCGGCTGGGGGCGAGCGGCGCGAACGAGCGAAACCGAACCTTCAACGGCGTTCACCCCGCTAGCGGTTATACCGTCCAACTGCTCAAAATCGGCGATTATATCAGGCAGAAGCCCGACCCGGATCGCGGCCTCGACCTTGGCTTCCTTATAAGAAGCCGAGACGACTCCTTGTCCGAGCTGCCCTGCAGTGTGAAAGATCCCTTCCGCCGTCACATAACCGGCTCCGCCTTCCACCGTCCAGACGAGCTGCTCCGGCGAGAGCCAGATCCGCTCGTCCATCGCGTCGTAAGCATACGCCCGTAACGGCCGGACGCCGCCCGGTTCTATCACAAGCGGAGACGGTTCCAGCTGCAGCCGGGAGACCGCGCATAACACGGAAATGTCGGTCCTCTGCCTGATGTCCCCGCACCTAACCGAGACCCAGCCGCTAGTGTCCGTGTATCCCGCTGTGAACACCCCCGCCTCGTCCAGACAGCCGATCTCCCCGCCCAACTCCCAGAGCAGCTCCTCCTGCCGGATCGCAACCGCATTGCCGTAAGCGTCCCGTCCTTTAACGGCAAACGGGACAATGCCGCCCGCCAAAACTCGGACTTTCTGCCCCGGCAGCATCACGAGCTCCTTCAGTTCACCGGCCGGAGCCGTGCTTGCGATGGCGATCGCATTGCCGACCGCCCTTTCGAATCCGTCAGACGGCCGGTTGCACAAAACGGCGCGCTCCTCACCGGGCCTGCGCACATAACAAGTGGTCGAGCCGCCGCCGTCTACATTAATGGCCTGCTCCATGCCGAGCGATTGCATGTAATAGCCGCTCTCCGCCAGCGTAATCCCGTCGGAATGTCCGGCCTGCCGCCCGTCTGCCGAGAACAGGTACAGCTTCCCCCGCTTCACCGCAATGATCGTGCGGGGGTGGCGATCGCTGTTGTGGCGGATCGCCGGGTCGAGCAGCCCGGAAGGCACTTCGCCGTCCCTCAGCAGAACGCAGCCCAGCGTTGAGCTTCCCGATACGACCTGGATCGCTCCGTCGATGTCCGAACCGAACGACACATCCAGCCGCACCCTCATACCCGGAACAAGGTGTCTGCCCACCCACTCCGCCTTCACTCCGGCGGCCGAGAGCACCAGTTGCCCTTCCCCGATCGCCGTATCGGGCGCTGCCGCAACCTGTACGACCGTACCGGATACCGTCCTGCCCGGCAAAATCGCTCCATTCCCTCCTTCGACGGCAATAACCGCCTCGACTTGATCGCCGGACGTTCGGGTCGATTTGCCGTACCGGAAATTATACAGTACCGCCTGATCCCGGCCGGAAGAACCCCAAGCCCGGTTCAGCATGTCTACGCGCACGGCTACCCCGTCCTCCCCGGTTACCGTCATCTCCATCGGGACCGCTTCATGAAGATTAGCCGTGCCGTCCCTCTTGACGGCCATCAGCACTTTCGTCGTCTGCGGTGACGTAACCGCCTCTCCATTCGTCACTTGCAGCCCGGACGGAACGCCGGCATAGCTGAAAAAATCCCCGTTGTATCCGGCGACAATCCGTTTGCCCCCGGCTTCCAACTGACGCAGCATCTCCCCGACCGTCTCGAGACCGGTGACCCCGCCTCCGGACGAATACGCCTCCAGACGCAGATAAGGATCGGACACGTCCACCTCCGTCATTTGCACGGACAGCTGCAGGTCCAGTCCTCCCAGCTCGCGACTCGTATGATAAACGCCCGGCGCCACCTGGTAAGACTCCTCCTGCTTGACGACCCATTCCCGTACATTCCGCGCGTGATTCATCCCATTCATCCCTCAATCGGTTTCAAAAATTCTATATAATCAATTCGGTTTATAAAATGATTTGATTAATCTATCATAAGGGAGCCGCTGAAGTTTGGCAAATCCTTTTTGGCTCTTGGAACGCCCGGAGAGTAGCTTGTCGGAGAAGCTTGCTGCTGGGCAACGAGAGAGACGTGTCCCCCAGAAGGTTCGCCTGACACGGGAACGTCCTCATTTCCAAACGAAAGGACCTCAAATTCCGCTGTAAAGGGGAGCTCAAGGTCCTTTTTCTCATAAAAAAGCAGTTCTAAACGGGACTCCAAAAATCGCAAAATGACTTGTAGAACAGCCCTTGCCCCTTGCTATAATGATGCCGGCGGCCAGCTCACCACGCCTTCCGGGAGCGATGCAGCCGCCCTTCTCCGCAATCCTTCACTTTCCATCAGACCGGATGTCCAGGCATTCCAGGATCTCATTCGATACAGCGCCGATCTCCTGCGATCCGTCAACCGTCCGCAAGATTTCTGCCGCTTTGTAATATCCTGCCAAACTGTCGGTAAGGTCTTTATTGATACGCAGCCGCTCTAGAACCGTCGATTCCTGATCGTCTTCGCGATGAATCAACCGTGCCTCGCACAAGTCGCAGCAATCGGCGTTTTTGGGAGGTTGATGGATGGTGTGATACGAAACGCCGCACCCCGAGCACACCCTGCGTCCCGTCAGCCGTTCCAGCAAAAGCGTCTCGTCCACCGCAACATCAATCACACGGTCGATGCGCATGAAACGGGATGCCAAATATTGATCCAGCGCCTCGGCTTGAATAACGTTTCGGGGAAAACCGTCCAGCAGAAATCCTTTTTCGCAGTCGGCCCGGGCCAATCGTTTAACCGCTAATCCGATCGTCACCCCGTCCGGCACCAGCTCCCCCTTTTCCATATATTCGCGAGCCTGCAGACCAAGCTCCGTCCGCTCCTGCGCCGCTTTTCTAAACAAGTCCCCTGTTGAAATATGCGGAATCCGCAAATAATCCGCAATCCGTTTCGCCTGCGTCCCTTTTCCGGCGCCCGGCAGCCCAAGCAGTAAAATAATCATTCGGTATCCTTCCTCTCCGACCATGGAATTTTCACAGAAGCGTGTAACCTGAAGCTGGAACCTCTCCTCCTTATACTGGAAAACTTTTACCGTTCCCGGTGTGACAAATATCACATTCTCTCTCTACTATCGGCGGTACAATGAGTTACATACTCTTCCATGTATACGACAGCAGCGGCCTTGTCGCGGATATTTCCGCCGGGGCAACCTAAAATCTTGGTAGGGAGTTGAGCGGATATGAACACGATCGCCACCAGGCGTGTGCCACTGAAGCAATTTATCCCTGTTGTAGCGGAAGAATGCCGGAAGCTCGACTTGTACTGCCTCTTATCGCTGGCCCGCGAAGACGATTACCGGCCTTTGCTTCTGAAAATTGTCCATACGCTTCATTCCAGCGGTTATCAATCGCTCGGCGACGTTCTCGACATGAACGAAATCCAGCTAAACAAAATAAAAGGCATGGGCGACAAATCAAGGCAATCGCTGCTGGACTTATTGGAGCGCGCCTCCAGACGGACCGACATTCTTCTCCGAAGCCCCTACGGAATCTCAGAGAACCATAAGGCGCAACCGAACTAACCGGATACGGTATGTGGGAGGCGGGCGGAGCCTGAACCTGCTTCCGTGTCCGTTTTCCGTGTTTTCCGAGCACGCGTTCCCCCTATCCCCCCTATTTCCTCCACCCCCTCCCCTTCGGCAGCACGACACCATCCACAAAACTCCAATTCTGCAACATCCGGAAGTTTACCTGCGTCTAAGAGTAAGCGATCTCAATAACAGGAGGGGTGCCATGAGCCGGAAGGCCAGAATCATCGCTGGGTGTACCGCTGTCGTTGTTCTCATCGGCGCTTTGCTGTACATGTTCCGAGTAACGGGCAGTGAAGTTGTCGTCTACTCGCTGGTGCAAATGAACCCGGAACAGTTGAACAACGAAATCATTTTCAAAGATAAACAAACGATACGCGCCTTCACCTACGCCGTCCGATTCGCCAACAAACAGCCGGGCGTAGCCAAGATGGCGCCTCCTGCGTACAAATTCGTTCTCGATCACGAGGAGTACTATTTATGGCTGCTCCCGAAGCAATCGTTCGGCGAAATTGCCAAGGTGGGAGAATCCGGAACCGTCTACAAATTAAGAAAAACATCGGCTGCCAGCCTGCAAAGGATTTTGCGGCTGGAGTGAAGACGTCTGCCGCCCGCAGCTATGCTTGCCTCCGAGAATATGCCTCCCCTACAGCAGGGTTCGTATCGTTCGAGACGAGCTTGTCCATATGGCTTCCGCAGCTGCCGCTCTCCCCTCTTTGCCGTGGGGAGGGCGGAGCGCCGTTTGCCGATCCCCGGCATTCCTTCTACTATTTACCGGACGCCTGCTAGTTTCCTGCCTTGCGATAGATGAATCGGCTCATATAAACGGGTGCGGATGCGGGTTCAGCTGTTCCTTCGTAAGCGGCCGATCCGCGTACCCCAGCCGGACCGGCACCTGATAGACCCGCTCCAGCCCGGCTACCCGGCTCAGCTGATAGCCGAACGTCATCGGCAGCATCCCGGGGATGAGCACCTTGACGCAAAACAAGCCGCTGCGCTCCGTTTCCGGCGAAGTCTGGTCGATCACGATGACATCGAGCCCCAAGCGGCGAAACCGCCGGACCAGATCCAGCAGATCGCCGGTCAAATCGGCGCGGGAGGCTGTCGCACCATCGCCGAACTGTTCCCGAAACGTCTGCAGGGGACGATCCGGGGCGAGCAGATATTGTAGACGCTCCTCCGCTTGGGGCAATCCGTACAGCAGGACATGGTGCATCATATGCGTGACTAGCGACGGGTCCGCAACCATCCGCTCCGCTTCCTCGCGAGCTTCCGCAAAAACGTCCTGCAACTGAAACAGCATGCCCGCCAGCTCGTGTACGGCGCTTTTCGCCGCCCGCAGCGGGTCCGGGTGCGCTCCTGCCGCGCACAGAAGGTTCAGCTTCGCCTCCCCCGAAGCGATGGTTCTCGCCACCGCCCAAATCGCAGGAATGCCGTTCTCCATCGTCATGTTGTAGAGCGATACTTCGTAACCGGCCACCGCGCGCAGCCGGGCTACCATCAGTTGCAGCTCCGCGTCGCCGGAGCCGGGGTCCAGCCGGGGAAGCGGCAGCCTGGCATACCAGGTCAGCAGAAACGAGTCGCGCTCCACGACCTCCAATACACCATGCAGGATCACTTCCTCCAGACTCCCCCCGATCGCACAGCCGTTGGACCCTTCGTAGACGAATCCGCCCCCGTAGTTCAAGCTGTAATAGGCGAGTGATTCCGGGACAAGAATCGGACGTTCCAGCAGAAAGGAATACCCCCATACCCAGTCCATCGGGGCGTCCGCCTCGTACGGCTCGAACGGAAAATCGGTCAGTGCGTACTGCTCCGCCGAAAACAAGCCGACCCGGACCGGATTAAGCGCCTGATCGGCCAGATGGTTGTAGCTGTCGCGCACGACCGTCCGTTTGCCGCGCGGTCCTTGGCCGCAGTTCCGCTCCAAAGCTTCCAGCACGGCGGTTAATTCGCTGGACGCGAAGGAATGGCTTCGCCCGGCGGATATCTCGCTCCCGAGCGCGAACGACGGAAGGCTCATTCGTACCGAGGCAAACACCGAGTCGGTGTCATACACTTTCTCGTTAATCAGTCCGAGCCGCGAATCCACATAGGAAAGGAGCAGATCCCGCATATCCTCCAGCCTGCGGCTTCGATAGCTGTCCGCATGAGCTTTCGGTCTGGGCTGCAGTACAAGAGCGGCGGCCTCCTGCGAATCAGCGGGAAGACGGCCGCAGGCCGGACATAACGGGTCCGGCAGGAAGCGGTGAAGCGAGCTCTCGAGCGTATTCAGGTTAACGATCGCCATATGCTCCTGCAAGCGGGAGCGCTTCCCCAGCAGCACGTTCCGGATTTCCCCGGCAAGGATATGGGCGGTCTGCCATAACCCGGCCAGCGGCGGCGGTCCCGCAGCCAGCATGCCGCCTCCGGAAGCAGCGCCTTCGATCAACGCTGCATAGTCCCGCCGTTCAGGCCGGCGTCCGATCAAGAGCCGCCGCTGATCGGCGCACCTGGAGCAGCCCGCCGTTCCCGGACGCACGAGCGGGCCTGCGAACCCTTCGTCATCCACGGCAAATCCGCGCAGCCAAGGAACGCCGGTCCGTCCCAGCACTTCCTCCGCGTCCTCATAATCGTCGGCGTATCCGCCGTCGTACACCACTACTGCGAGCTTCGCCGCACCCGGGATGTCCGCGGATAAACCGGTCTGCCGGATCACCTCGAATGGGCCGGAGCCCGATAATTCTCTGCCTACCAAATCCGCTAATATCCCTTTGCCGACAACCGGCACGGTATGTTTCAAGCGAAATCCTCCTGTTGCAGCGGCCTGCGCCGAAGATGAAGAGCGAACCGAATCCGGAAGAAAAACAGAACGAATGCAAGAGGCTGCACCGATCGTATAGGGCATACGTCCATACCATATGGATTTGCACACATACTATGTCGTTGTAGTGATCAAGAAGAAAAAGGCGGTGAAACTAATATGTCCGGTATCGGAGGCTTTAGCTGCGGAGGCGGCTTTACCAGCACGGGTGTGATCCTCGTCCTGTTCATCCTGCTCGTTATCGTATCGAGAGCGTTCATCTAGTCTCGATCGGCACCCGGGGGGTGCCCAAAGCGGCAAGCTGGCGCTCGTGCGGCGTCAGCTTGCTTTGCTTTTCGGCGACGGAAGGCAGAGGTGCGGGCGCCCGCCCGCTCAAGTGCGCAGCCCTCCCTCCAGACGGGCGCTGGGGCGATAGGATCCGACAGGGAGCTGAATGAGGCACGTCTCGCCTTGCGGAGCGAACCGGTAGAGGGCATCGCAGGTAGCGCTGTCGAATCCGAGCAGCGGGCGCCCGCCCATGCCGAGCGAAGACGCCGCCAGCAGCAGCCGCTGCACGAGCAAGCCCGCCTCCATCTGCTGAATCCGGTAGCCGCGGTAGCCTAACTCAGCCTTGTAGAAATGTTGCGGACCCGCCACGTGCAGACAGATCGGCACTTGAAATAAATTGACGTTATCCAGATACATACCCCGCTGCAGATCAGCCCGGTGATCTCCGGGGTTGAGCCGCCGCAGCGCGTGTACGTCCGGATCGTAGCGGTAAGCTCCGTCTGGCACGCCCTCGACATGGGTGAAACAGCCGTACAGCTGAACGCGCGAAGCGGGAACGCCGGGAGCTGCATCCAGATCGCTGCGGAACCGGCGGTCGGCAGCTTCCTGCAGCATCCCGCCAACCCGTGCCCCCGGCGGGCGGCTCATCACGAAGCCGGCTTCCGGCGACTGCCGGCGGCGGCACTTGTCGGCCAGATCGCCTACCAGAACGCCGGTACGGGGCAAATAAACCGCCCGCAGTGCGCTGTCCGCCTGCGGCTCCGGCGCAACCTGCCGGAAAACGCCCGAACGCTCCAGCATGGACGCTTCGTTCATGCGGACCAGCATCGGGTAAGGCTTTTTATTTCGCGATCGCTCCAAAACCACGGGGCGGATGGGGTCCAGCTCCCGGTCCAGCTCGGCCGCCCGGACATCGCTTTCGGCCCGCCCTCCGTCCAGAAACCAGCCGTCCGCCGGCTCCGTGGAGAGCGGAATGATCGCATACACGCTCTCTTCCTCGCCCGCTACCCCGAGCAGACGATGAACCGCCCGGTCCAGAAACTGATAATACAGCCCGCATGCGAAGCCGAACCGGTCCGCCACTTCGAGCGTTTGCCCGATCAGCGCGCCGGTGTCCAGCCCTTGCAGCCGATAGGCCAATTGATTGTACTTGTAATAATTTTTCCAGAACACGGTCGATATGAAAATTGCGGCAAAGCAGGAGCGCATCTTGCAGCGGTTGCCCAAAGCACGCTCCATATACGGATCAAAGTTGCCCCGGCGAAGCAGGAGAAGCCGGTGATGGGCGGCATCGTAATGATAGACCCCGTCCGGAGCGCCGTCGATTTTCAAATACACATAAAGCTCGTTCGGATACAGCCCACCGCCCGAAGGAACGAACCGGCGGTGCAGGTGCATGGAATTCAATCCCGGATTCATCGATCCGGGAACGCATACCTGACTGAGCTGCGTCAATCCGTACATGTACCACAGCATATGCCCGACGCTCGTCAGATCGGGAGAGGCGGGCGCGCTCCGTCCGGCGAGAGCAAGAGGCACTTCCGCACATAACGGCACGGCCGGCAAGCCCCGGTACAGCTTATATTTGAACGGGGCATCCTCCCAGTCCACTTGCCAGCCGGACGATCCGGACTCGCGAGGACTCGCATGGAGATTGCGCAGATAAGCTTCCAGACTCATCCCTATCCCTCCTCCCTCATCGGACCGGCTACGGGAACGGATGCGGATGCACGTTGAGCTGCTCTTTTCGGAGCGGCTGCTTGGCGTAACCGAGCTTCGCCGGAACGTTCAGCACCCTCTCCAGCCCCTCCACGCGGATCAGATGGTGGCCGAACGTCATCGGTAGCATCCCCGGTATAAGCACCTTGACACAGTGCAGTCCGTTGCGTCTCAGCTCCGGAGCCGTCTGGTCCACCACGATCACATCCATACCCAGCTCGCGAAACGTATGAAGCACGTCCTTCAGATCGTCGGTCAGGTCGGCGCGGGCAGGGGGACGCCTGAATTCCTCCGCGAACGTGCGCAGCGGCCGGTCGCCTCCGAGCAGGAAGTGAAGCCGCTTCTCGGCCTCCGGCAAACTGTATACCATCGAATGGTCATCCATCGTCCGCACGAGCGCCGAATCGTGCAGCATGTTCTCGTACGCCGAACGGTTCGCTTCGATCTTCTCATCCAGCGTCAGCATCATCCCGGACAACTCATGGAGGGCGCCCTTCACCGCACGCACCGGATCCGGATGGGCCGCCGCCGCACAAATCAGATGAATCCCTTTCAGTTTTTGATTTTTCGCGATGGCCCAGATGCCGGGTATTCCGTTCTCCATCGTCGCATTGTACAGATGCAGCTCGAAGTCCGCCACCGCCTGCAGCCGGCCTATCATCAGCTCGAGCTCCCGGTCGCCGGCGGAGTAGGGGTCCAGACGCGGAAGCGGCAGCTGCGCATACCAGGTCATCAGAAACAAATCGCGCTCCACCACCTCCATTATGCCGTAAAAAACAGCCTCCTCGAGGCTGCCGCCCAGCGCGCAGCCGTTGGACGTCTCATAGACGAACCCTTGTCCGCAGCTCGAGCTGTAATAGGCAAGCTGCTGCGGCACGCGAACCGGTCTTTCCTGCAAAAACGAATACCCCCAAACCCAATCGATCGGCTGGTCCGGATCAAACGGAGTAAACGGGAAACCGGGCTGCCCGTATTGCTCCTTGCCGTACAATCCGACGGCGGCAGGGTTCAGCGCCTGATCCGCCAAATTGCGGTAGCTGTCCCGGATCACGGTCCGCTTGCCGCGGGGAGCCATCCCGCAATAGCGCTCCAGGCCTTCCAAAATAGCCGCCAGCTCGCTGTCCGCATACGAATGCGTCCGCCCCGCCGTCGCCTCGTCGTGGCCGAACATCGGCAAGGTGACGCTCGCATCGGCGAACGGCGACAGGAAGTCCATCCGTTTGCTGTTCAGAAGGCCGGTCCTGTAATCCAGATAATCGGTCGTCAAAACCTGCCTCAAGTCGGCCAGCGAACGGCTGCGGTAGCTGTTCGGACTTGTCTTCGGGCTGGGCCGCAGCACGATCCGGGCCGCCTCTTCCGTGTCGTCCGGCACGTTGCCGCAAACCGGACATTCCGGGTCCGGCAGGATGACGTGGACGGAGGCGCCCAGCGACTTCATGTCGATACCGAACACCCGTTCTTCCAGCCGGGAACATGCGCCCTCCAGCACGCTCCGAGTTTCCGCGGCAATCAGCTGCGCCATCTGGTGCAGCCCCGTTCGCGAAGCCCAACCATCGCGCGCGATGCCGCCGGACTTGTCGAGAAGCTGCTGCAGCCTCCACGTCTCCTTCCGGTCGCGTCCCGCCATCAGGATGCGGGTGTCCGCACATCCGGAGCAGCCGGCGGTTCCCGGCCGGACGAGCGGCCCGATCCGGCCTTCGCCGAAGGCCACGAACCCCCGCAGCCACGGAATGCCCGCCGCCTGCATAGCCTGTTCCGCCTCGCGATGGACGGAAGGAGGCCAGGCGTCGTGCAGCACCAGCGCAAGGCTCGTCTCCGCCGGCACCCCCGCGCCGAGCCCCGGCAGCCGTACAAGCTCGCATACGTCCGCCAGCTCCCTGCCCGCCATATCGGCCAATAACCCTTCCCCTACAACAGCAACGACCCGGTTCATCAAGGCTTCACCTCCCGCAGCGCAACGCCTAGCACAACTCCCGGCATTTGTTTCAGAAAAGGCTCCGCCGCCAGATCCGCCAGATGGAGCTGCTTGCCGTTCCTTCGCAGCATATGCAGAGCGTCCCGCACATTGGCCGGCGTAGCGACTTCCCCGCTTGCCGGGATCGCCACGGGGCCGTACGTTCCTCCGCCCTGCACAATCGACGAAGCTTCCACCGTTTGGGCAGCCCCCCTGCCGGCTTCATTTTGCCCGTTCATCAGCGCCCCCTGCAGCGCTTTACGCAACGCCCGGGTCAGATTCAATCCCGCGCTGCCGTACCAGCGGCCGCCTGTACCGACCCATACGACCGGTAATCCGAACAACTCTTCTCCCAAACCGACTATCGGCATCCCCCGCATGATCGTCAGAGCCTGCAAGTAAAAGCGGCACCGTTCATCCTCCACAGCGCCCAACTGCAGCGGAGTGACAACGGGGGCCGCCCCTGCATTCCGCTTGGCCAGCTGTCCGTCCAAACACGACTGGATTCCCCGGGCAGCGGCTTCCGCAGCCGTCGCCCCCGCTCCGACACCGGCGGCCTCGCCCAGGCGGCCGATTGCCAGCCTCGACACATACGCCTCAAGCCCGGCCAATCCCGACTCCCGCCGCGCTTCCTCATGAGTAAATCCGCTGCATACCGTCTCCGGCAGCAGTCCGGCAGGTCCATCGCCCAGCGGATCGGCCGCTTGAACGAGACATTGCGAGAGCGGGAGCTGGCGCAGATCCGCTTCCTCCCAAGCGTGGAAGATCCCCGTCTGCTTCGAAGTCAGCTGATTGAAATAATGGAGCAGCCCGTTCGTTCCGCCTCCTGCAGATGCATCTACCAGCCTCGCCTCCGCCTCCGGAATCCATTCTGGCGCTAATTGCGCGCCCGCGCCCGCGTCCGCCGAAGGATGCGGCAGCACTTGATGCCAGCTGCCTTCAAGCGTCTCCAGATTGAGCACATACAGCCCATTTCTCAGTCCGGATTCCCCGGTTTCCGTAACGGTCTTCAAATGTTCGAACACGAGCACGTTCGCCAGCATCGCCGCTGCCGTAGGCGAGAACGCGTGCAGCTCCGGATCTTTGTGAATTTCCGTCCGGTGCAGGCGGCGCCAGGCCGACTCCCAGGTCACCTCGGCATCCGGCGCGACGAGCGGACCCGCCACGCCCGCCTGGTGCAGGAACATCGCCGGGAACAGCCGTTTCCCCTCCTCTCTGCAGACCGATTGAAGTGTTCGCACTTCCCCGATGTCGCCGTCCGGAGACACGTACATGACGGCTTGGAACGGCCGCACCAGCTCCCGCCAAGCGGCTTCCCCGCTGCCCGGCCAAGCGAGCTCCTGCACCTCCACCTCCGCATCCGCTTGATAGGCGTGCCGCACCAGCTCGTTCAACCGGCTCCGGTTCGTCGGGACCGCGTCCGTAAGGATTACGCGAAACTTGGGAAGCCCGGACTCGAGCAAGGCGGACACGAGCGATAAGACAAAAGGACCCGAGCCCACCGCCAATACCCGGGCCTCGCGGTAACGCTCGAACCGGTACGCCCCGGAAGGGCCGAAACTGTCCAAAAAAGCAATCTGCGAGCCGTATCGCTCCACAATCGCCTCCGGCAGCAGACAGGGCCGGTCTAAGCTGACATCCCGGGCAAAGCCATTGCGGAACAACGCCTCGGCGATCGCATATACCCGTTCCGTGTAAGGAGCGGACAGCCCGTCCGTCAGTTCCTCAAGCGTATGCTCCCCGTTAAACATCGGGAATAGCTTCTCGATCCACCGGTCCATCATCTCGCCCTCCATGCGGAAGGTGCCGACGTTATTGCGGAAATATACGCCTCCGTCAGGATCAGGGAGATAAAACGTATCTCCCTTTATTTTCAGTCGCGCCGCTTGCGTCAATTGGTTCATTCCATTCCCCCCCGGCTATCCATTAGGCGGTAATACCCGTTCTCTGTCATCTTATGTAGACCTATTTGTCCCTCATGAGTTGAATTCGCAAACAGAGCGGATTCGATAAGCAAGGGGCCCCCTCGTCCGCCCTACTACGGGGAAGAACTTCACTGTTCCGGCGTGTAAGGATTAAAAAAAAGACCGCTTTAGCCTGTAAATGGCTGTAAACGGTCTTTCCCCTGGTTTGGAGCAAATTCCTGCGGGTGTGATGACTTGGTGGAATTAACGGCAGCGGTGATGGCAGTTTCCGGCGCAGTTATGACAGAAGCCTCCGCAATTATTGCAGAAACCGCCGCAAAAGCCCCCGCAGAAACCACCGCAAAAGCCGATGCAAAACCCGACGCAAAACCCGCCGAACCCGACGCACAGCCGGGATGGATCGGCCGGATACGGCCCCGGCTGATACGGATGTCCCGCTTGATAAGGTTGCCCCGGCTGATACGGGTATTGCTGATTCCAGGGTGTCACCTGACCGGTCTGAAACTGGGAAACGCTTAGCTGCTCAAGCTCATTTTTGAATTCATTCATTGTGTCAGTACCTCCGTTATGTTGAATTCCGATTGCTGATGCGAAACGTTTGGGGATCGCTTGTGAGTGATGATTCAATTTATGGGGAAGCGTCCGCTCTTGTTCCTGATGAAAAAGCCCATTTTTGGGCGAACGACCCGGCAATCTCTCCAGTTAACTCGCTTCCGTTCAAACGCCCGCCGCTGCTTGCCGGCTCATCAACATAAAGCCCTTTCCACCCATTAGCTTCTAGATGACCAAATGAAACTTTTCCCCGATAAACAACCTGGCAGCCCCTATTTCGGATTTTTTGGGCCCTAGCACTCCATGGACCTTTTCTTTTCCTCCGAGACGTTGAAAAAAAGACTACCGATGGGCTCGGCAGTCTTCATGAGGACCGTTGCTTAGGGGGTGGTCGCGCCCCTCTGAATCAGGACTCCTGCTGCAGATCGCCATCCGATCCGTTCAACCGGACGGGACGTCTCTCTCTCGCAGACACGTTGGCGGCGGCCGTCGCTTCGAACGTGCGGAACGCATCCGCGTAATCGGAACGGATCAGCGACCGGTCTCCGGTCCGCACCGCGTGCAGGAACGCGGTGTTCTCCTGAACGTAAGGGTCCGTCAAGTTCCGGTATTCGGTCGTACGGTCCCGGCCGATTTCCTTCAGCCCGGAGAAGCGGATTTCCAGTACGCCTTCGCTTGTGTACATATCCAGCCCGTTCGTATGCCCCCTGGGGAGCATGCACGTGTTGGAGATCGTCGCCGCTATGCCGCCCGCAAGCTTCATCGTGACGGTTCCAACATCCGGCACATCCATATCTTCCAGTGTACGATGGACATGCACGTTCCCGTAGACCGCATACACTTCGGTAATCTCGCCGCACAAATAACGGACCAGGTCGACCACATGCGTGCTCTGCTCCATGAACTGGCCGCCCGAGCCTTGCATCCGTCTCCACCAAGGCGTCTTCGGCATCGTCCCCATCCAGTAGCCGAGAGCCAGACCGGTCGTCGCTTGCTGCAGCAGCTCGCGCGCTCTGATAACGGAATCGAGATAACGCCAGTTGTAGCCGACGGATGTTACGAGCTGGCTGCGGACGACGAGGTCCCGCACCGGTCGGAGCGGAGCAGGGTCAATTCCGAGCGGCTTTTCGACCAGAAATGGAATTCCGCGTTCAGCCGCGCTGCGTTCCATATCCCCGTGCGCCATAGGAGGGATACAGATATACAATGCATCCAGTCCCGCCGAGTCCATCATCTGTTCGGCGGTCCGGTACGCCTTGGCGTTCGGCCAATTACGCGCCGCTTGCTCCGCCCGTTCCATGCTTTTGCCGCAAAAGCCTACCACCTCTACACCGTCCATACGGGCTAACAGCTTCTGATGCTTATCGGTAAAATTACCCGATCCGATAAATCCGATGCGCTGCTTCATAGGAGCATCTCCGTTCTGCCGGCCAGCTTGATTCGGCGGGCATCGTTCTTTTATAGGGAACCATGTTCTATGAATATTATAAAAGTAAACCCGGGCGCTATCAACACAATTCGCAAAAATACGATCGATCCCGCGACAGCTATCACGCCGACCCGAACTTGGGCTCTTACCGGATCAGCAGGGAGCTTCGGGAACGCGCTCCGACCTCTTATGCGACGGGCAAAAAATGTGTAACCGAGCTGTTTGCCTATTTGAACCGGCATCTGGAACCCGGCGAAGAAGCGGAGCTGTTCGCCTGCTGGGCGGATAACAGCGGCCGGTTCCCCGAGCCCCGAAACCCGGAGCTGGACCTCGTGCTGGAGCTGAATACGTTTGAGCTGGGGGAAGAATTCGAATGGAAGCAGCAGCAGGATATTCGGGTTAAGATAAGCATTTAATCGGCTGCTCGAAGCCTTTCCGCATATCTAGTGCTCGGAGTAAGAGAGGCTGGCTGTTCTCGTGAGCAGAAGGATCAGCTTTGTTGAAACCTGCTTATCTCTCATCGGAGCCTAAAAAAGCGGGCGGCGCTT
Organism: Paenibacillus oceani; assembly: GCF_014705615.1. Classification (GTDB taxonomy): domain Bacteria; phylum Bacillota; class Bacilli; order Paenibacillales; family NBRC-103111; genus Paenibacillus_AB; species Paenibacillus_AB oceani. The sequence goes on along the minus strand of NZ_JACXJA010000070.1, from coordinate 9,909 downwards.
CAAATCGGCGATACCGGTAAAGCCGTCGCCTCTTGCTTCCAGATGCCGCGTCCGTTCATCCGGGCATCCGATTGCAGCGATTGGAACAGCTCCCTCCAGCGTAAGTCCGGCGGAACGGCTTCCGTTATCGCGTAACCTTCGGCGATCAGCATGGCGTTAACCATCGTCCCGTCGTCGAGATAAAGGTAAGCGGGGATGCGGTCTTCCGAATCCCGCTTTGTCGCATCGATCTCGATACCGACCGTTTTCCCTTCAAGTTGTTCCAGGATGGAGCCGGCGGCCGCCTTGCCGAGCTGCAAGCTCTGCTCACTGCCTTCTCCGCCTGGTGCCGGGATGTTCACGCCGATGAGCCGGACCGTTTCCGCTGCCGGGTGCTGCTCTCCGATCGGCAGGACCTCTACAGCAGCGCCATCCGCCACTTTGCTTACGACCCCGGGCCGTTTGGAACGCGAACTGATGAGAATCGTCCGGGTGTAGCTTTCCCATCCCACCTCCGCGCCAAGCGCTTCCGCTACGAAGCGAACCGGCATCAGCGTATGGCCCCCGACTACTTGCCCCGGAACGGGCAGCACGATCATCTCCTCATCTCGGTACGCCGCCGCATCCCCGATTTTGTACTGGAGGACGCGATCTCCCCGGGTCGCTTTAAAGGCTTTCATTTCTTGATTCCATTCGACCGTGGCTCCAAGCTCCTCCAACAGGTGGCGAAGCGGAACGAGCGTAATCCCTTCGACAGTCACCGGCTGAACCTCGAATTCGATCGCGTTTCCGTTCAGCATCAGCTTGGGCTGCGCCTGTTGCTCTGCATGCACGGGCGTGAACAGAAGCAGTAATCCGACAACCAGGATGACGGCGGCAAATCGTTCGAACATGGAAGATATTCCCCCTTTCATTTGTTTTCCAACTTATGTAAATACGCCGAAATCGGGCAGAAGTTGCATGAGAACCCGAAATTCGATCAAGCGGCCGCCCATCCGGTTAAAGATGCAAGGAACGCAAACAATAGGGACCGAACTGGAAACGACTAGAAAAACCTGGCGATTGTTGTCCGTCTCAGCGTAGCCATCCATCCGCCTGCATCCTCCCGACTGCAGCCGATAGGGCGCGTGAACCGTTTTTTCTCCCTTCGCCGACCCTCCTTTCACGTCATTCGTTGTCAGCCCTCGTTCCGAACGGCCTCCTCTTCTTCTGCGAAGAGCGGTATTTTTTTCAAACGATAGCTTCCTCCGGTTTCTAAGCTTTTCCGAATGTTTCACACCGGCAACCTGTTTCGCAAAAACGCCAAATGTTGTAATGTATACATGTCTCCTTGGAACTTTCACCTCCCTTTCGGCGTCAATAATAGGGGGGATTTGTCCCGAAGGTATGAACGTCCCCCTACATAGAGAGAATAGTAAAAATTGGATGGCTGGAGGAAATACGTATGGAAAAGCAAGGGCATTTACCCGTACTTGGCATCGTCGTACCTTGCTATAACGAAGAAGAAGTGCTGCCCGAGACCGTATCGCAGCTTACCCGGATGCTGGAGCGGCTGGTACGCGAGAAACTGATCGCGGACGGAAGCTTTATGCTGTTTGTCGACGACGGAAGCCGGGACCGGACCTGGGAGCTGATCGAAAAGTACCGGAGCTCGAATCCGAGAGTATCCGGCCTGAAGCTTGCCCGCAACGTCGGTCACCAGAACGCGCTGCTCGCCGGACTGAACCGGGCCCGAAACCGGGTCGACTGCGCCGTCTCGATCGATGCGGACCTGCAGGACGATCCGGAAGTGATCCGCGAGTTTATGATCAAGTACCATGAAGGGTTCGACATCGTCTACGGCATCCGGCAAAGCCGCGAAACCGACACCGCCTTCAAGCGCAGCACCGCTCAGACGTTCTACAAACTGATGCGCAAAATGGGCGCCGACATCGAATACAACCATGCCGACTACCGGCTGATGAGCAAGCGGGCGCTTGAGCAGCTCGAGCGGTTCAAGGAAGTCAATCTGTTTCTGCGCGGCATCGTGCCAATGATCGGCTTCAACACGACGCGGGTTTATTTCGACCGGAAGGAACGGTTCGCCGGAGAATCCAAATATCCGCTGAAAAAGATGCTCGCCTTCGCCTGGGATGGCATTACGTCGCTCAGCGTGACACCGATCCGTCTCGTGACGGCCGCAGGCTTCATCCTGTTCCTGATCAGCGTCGTCGCCGCACTGTATTCCGTCATCCAGAAACTGGCCGGCAATACCGTCACCGGCTGGACCTCGCTGATGCTGTCGCTCTGGTTTATCGGCGGCATCCAGCTCATCAGTCTCGGGCTGATCGGCGAATATATCGGCAAAATCTACAAAGAAGTCAAGCGCCGGCCGCTCTACATCGTCGACAAAGACCTGCACGCCGCGTCGGAGTCAGAGTCAGAGTCGGATAACCGGACTTCGCCTTTGGCGGCGTCGGACGAGCCCCGTCCTTCCGATCTTGGGCACGGGCTGGGGATGCGGTCATGAAGCTGACGGCGCTTGTGGATCGCACGTTTCTCCGTTTCCTGCTCGTAGGCGTGCTGAATACGATTGTCGGCCTGTCCTCCATCGCCTTTTTTCTGAATGTGGTCCATGCCGGTTATTGGGCTTCGACCTTTCTCGGCAATACGATCGGAGCGGTGGTCAGCTACTTTCTGAATAAACGGTTTACTTTCCGTTCGAATACGAGCATACGCAGCAGCCTGTGGAAGTATTTCCTAATCACATTCATCTGTTACGGTCTATCCTACGGGGCCGGGCTCGCCGGCGGCCGGCTGCTGGCTGCCGTATTTCCGGGGTTCTCGGCCAAGCTGCTGGAAAACTTGTCCGCTTTGTTCGGCACAGGGCTGTATACCATCATGAACTACCTGGGACATAAAATTTTTACGTTCCGGCCGTCCGGGACGGTTGCGCAGCGGGCAGGTGAATCGTCATGAGGCGGGCATCCGGCATATCGCCTGTATCGCTTGGGACGATGGCGGCCGCTGTCGCCGTGTTCATTTATGTTTTGTTCGTGAAGCCAATCGTGGGAATCGCCGACAACGGGGATTTTCTGCGCATTATGACGTCGGTCGGATTGGATTATTTAGATCCGAATCTGTTGTACGAGGATAAATATTTCGGCCATTTTATCCGGGAGTTCAAACTTGTTCCTCTCGGGATCGGCGGCTACGCTTCGACTCAGGTTCCATTCGTCATTCTGGCGACCTGGCTGAACCGGCTCGTTTTCAGTACAACCGTGTTCGATATGCGCTCGATGGCGATCGTGTACTCGGCGCTGCTGCTTGCCGCGTTCGGGGTGATGATGCGCTATCACCGCGCCTGGCCGCTCATTGCCCGCATTGCGCTTGGCTTGGTACTTGTGTTCATGTTCGCCGATGTCGGCTATATCGGCTACTTTAACTCGCTGTTCGGCGAGCCGATCTCGTACGTCTTTCTGTTGCTGACCGTCGGGCTGGCGCTCGGCCTTTCTTCAAGCGAACATCCCACACGAAGGCTGCTGATCTTGTTTTTCGTCTGTGCGATATTGCTGACCGGCTCGAAGGTGCAAAACGCTCCGGTAGGCGTGCTGATCGCCTTGCTCGGCCTGCGTTTCCTGCGGATGCGCAGCGACGGGGCATGGCGCAAGACGGTCATCGGCTTCTCCGCTTTTCTGGCCATCGGCTCGCTGGCGATGTACGTGCTGGCGCCGAAGCAGCTAAAGGAAATCAATATGTACCAGACGGTGTTTTACGGCGTTCTGAAAGATTCGCCTACGCCCGAGCAGGATCTGGAGGAGCTCGGCATTCCGAAGGAGCTGGCCGTTTTGGCCGGGACGAACTTTTTTGAGGAGACGGCGATTCCGCAGCGAGACCCGGTGATGTACGAGAAGTTTTACGACCGGATCAGCCATGGGAAAATCGCGCTGTTTTACTTGAAGCATCCCGGCCGGCTGATGGCCAAGCTGGAGGTGGCCGCGCAAAACGGGATGACAATCCGGCCGTATTACCTCGGCACGTACGAGAAAGGCGAGGGCATGTCGAGAGGCGCCGTCTCGGCCAAGTTCGACTGGTGGAGCGAATGGAAAAAAAACGTGCTGCCGAACACGCTGTGGTTTCTGATCCCGTTCTGCCTGGTCTATTACGCGGTGATCGCGCTGGAACGCCGAAGGGCAGCCTCGCTCGGGGGCAAAATATATACGGAAACGTTCGCTCTCGTCGGCCTCGTCGGCCTGATCTCGTTTCTCATCCCAATTATCGGCGATGGGGAAGCCGATCTGAGCAAGCATCTGTTCCTGTTTAACGTCTGCTTCGATATCATGTTCGCCTCCAGCGTGCTGTGGATCGTTTACCGGCTCGTGGGACTAGCCGGGGGCAGGACGTCGCGGTAATCTGGTTTTTTACCGCCGCACCAGTGAGAGCCACCGGCCTGTCTCTTCCAGTTGGAAGGTACGGGCTTGGCGGCCCTTGGTATGGTTACGCAGGAGTGGTGTAGGCACACTTGTCTTTAAGCTAGTGTCAGAAGACGGCGCGGCGGTTTGATGCGTTGTCAGAGCGATCTGGGGCAGGTTGAGACGCTTCCGCCTAGTTCGCAGCGAATAAGCGGCTCTAACGAGGCTGTCGATTCATTGTGTAGAAGTGATAGCAGGTCGTTCCAATTGAAAAGTTACCTTCTTCTGCTCAAACAGGTTGTCCTAAATCCCTTGATTGAATAAGGATTGTAAGGTAGGGGATTCCAGACAAAACTCGCCAAAAGGTAATCTTTTCCCTTTCCACTTGGTGGTCCACATTGAATCGACAGCCTCTCTAACAGCTCTTATTTTCGCGCAAACGGCAGGTTGGCGCCTAGTAAGAGCGATTTGCAGTTCTTATTCGCCCGCCTTTGCTGCGTTTTCGCCTAGTTCGTCGGAAATAAGAGGCCCCAGCAGCTCTTATTTTCGCTCAATCTGCGGGTTGGCGCTTAATAAGAGCGATTTGCAGCTCTTATTCCCCCGCCTTCGCTGCGTTTTCGCCCAATTCGTCAGAATTAAGAGGTCCAATCAGCTCTTATTTTCTCTCAAACGGCGGGTTGGCGCTTAATAAGAGCTGCAATCATCTCTTATCCACCTTCTCACCCCGGGCCAGCCCGGTTCAGTCATTCCGTCATCCTACGGACCCGGCCTGTCCGTTCCCAACCCAGTCCAGCCGGACTAAGCTGGCCTCAACTGGGCCGGCCCGCGTACTACGATTCCACTTTGATCGCACCGCGATCCCACCACTTGACCGCTATTGCCTTTTTCGCTATTGCCTCTCCGCCCTTGACTTCCCTCTCCTGCTCTTGCCCTCTCATCTCGTTCATCCTGCCGGCCTACTCAACGCCCGCAGCCCCCCCACGCTTCCTTCAACCGGGAAACGCCCGCTGCAATCTGCCCTTCGCTCAAATTGGCGAAGCCAAGCAGCAGCACGGAAGCGCTGATATTCGGTGCCGTACTCATGCTCACAACCGTCTCCGTACTCGTCCCCGTACTCATGCTCACAGCCGTATCCGTACTCGTCCCCGTACTCATGCTCACAACCGTATCCGCACTCGTACCTGTACTCATACTCACAGCCGTATCTCTACTCGCATCCGCACCCGTACTTCCACCCGCATCCGCACTGCCACCCATCCTCGTACTCGCCCCCGTAACCGCAATCTCCGCATCCGCACCCATGCTCGCGCTTACATCCGTACCCGGCGCATAATGAACCGACGCCGGGTGCACGACGACCCCGGCCCGGCGCGCCAGCTCGATCCGCTCCGCCTCCCGCAGCTTGCCGGCAAACGCGGCTGCGACGTGCAGTCCCGCTTCCTCTCCGACGAAGCGGACGTCCTCCGCGAAGGTCGTCTTCAGCGCGGCGACCAGCGCTTCCTTTTTCCGGCCGTAGGTGATTCGCATCTTCTGAAGATGCTTCGCCCAATGTCCGTCCCGGATAAACCGCTCCATCACCAGTTGATCCACCCGCGACACCGACTGCGGATAAAAAGTCAGCCGTTCCTTGTATCTCTCAAGCAGAGCGTGCGGTAGCACCATATAGCCGAGCCGCAGCGATGGCATCAGCGCCTTCGACAACGTCCCCACATACACGACCTTGCCGCCGCCGAGCCCCTGCAGCGCGGGAATCGGCATGCCCGCATAACGAAACTCGCTGTCGTAGTCGTCCTCGATCACATACCGGCCATCCTTCTCCTCCGCCCACCGCAGCAGCTCCGTTCTTCGCGCGATCGGCATCACCATGCCCATCGGAAACTGATGCGAAGGCGTCACGTACACGATATCCGCATCCGACTTCCTTAACGCGTCGACGGCTAGCCCGTATCGGTCGAGCGGCACGAAGGCCGGCTCGACGCCCATCGCTTCGAACAGATGGCGTACCCGCGAATAACCCGGATTCTCCATCGCATAGCTGCTCCAGAGTCCGAGCAGCTGGACGAGCAGCATCAGAAGCGTTTGCGTGCCGGCGCCTACGACGATTTGCTCCGGCGAGCAGACAACGCCCCGCGCTTGATACAAATACCGCGACAGCTCCCGCCGCAGCCCGGGGTCTCCCCGCGAATCACCCAAAGTCGCCAGATCGGTCCGGTCCGCCGACAGCACTTCCCGATACAGTCTCCGCCAGGCGCCGAACGGGAAAGCCGCAATATCCACCGCCGCGTGATCGAACGATATATCCGGCGCCGCCTGCTTCTTCCCGGTCTCCTCCGGCGGGGCCGCAGGACGACGCTCCACCGCCTGCGCTCCACTGCCCCCCGACATCCCGATCTCGCCGGCATAATAACCGCTGCGCGGGCGCGCGACGATATATCCTTCCGCGACAAGCTGCTGATAGGCGGCATGTACGGTATTTTGGCTGATTTTCAAATGAGCGGACAAGCTGCGTTTGGACGGCAGCTTCGCATGAGGCCGGATCGCGCCGGTTTCGATCTCGCTCCGGATATACCGGTACAGCTGCCGGTGAAGCGGGCCGGCCCCTTTCGTTATGAAAACGGGAGTTAGTCCAATCATCGTCCACTCCTCCATCTGATACCATCCATTAATCAAATTCTGGTGCTTCTCTACGGTATCACTTTCCGTTATACTCGGATGGAATCAGGAAATCAAGCAGAAAGCGTGGAACATTTCATGTCGGCGGCAATGACTAATAAACGCGCATTCGGACTCGCGGCTATCTTGCTCGGTTCGGCTTTTTTCGGAATCGGGGGTACAGTGCTGGAATGGTTACATACGAATCGCAGCTTCGACCTGGGGGGACTCGTCCCGCTGAGGCTTATCCCGTCCGGTCTGCTGCTTCTCCTCTATCTGAGGCTGCGGGGACACGACCTGTGGGCGATTTGGAAGGATCGTTCCTCGCGAAGCGGCATCGTTGCATACGGGATCGGCGGCATACTCGGCATGCAGTTTTCTTTTATGCAGACGGTGGAGAACGGGAGCGCCGTAACGGCAACCTTATTTCAATTTCTCGGCCCCGCCCTCATAGCGGTTTATATAGCATGGAAAAACAGGCGGCCGCCCTTCTTGACGGAATGGTCGTCGTTTCTGATCGCACTGGCGGGGATCGTCCTCGTCTTGACGAACGGCGTCTTCGGAGAGGCCGTTTTCTCGAAAGCCGGGGTGTTGTGGGGGATCGCTACAGCATTTGCTTTTGCCTTCTATACGGTGTATCCCGTCCGCCTGCTGGACCGCTGGGGAGCGCTGTTGTGCAGCGGCTGGGGGATGCTGATCGGAGGTGTGGTGTACGGCGGCGTCTCGCTGCCGCTTCCGGGTACCGCTTGGCTTCCGGCGGGCGAGTACGATGCCCTCTCGATCGTCTTGATCGGATGTGTCATCGTATTCGGAACGGCTTGCGCCTTTACGTTATGTGCAGCCAGTCTGAAATATTTAAGCCCGACCGAGGCGGGCATCCTCTCCGGCATGGAGCCGCTGGCGGCCGTGATTACGACCGTCCTGTGGCTGATGAAGCCGTTCGGCTTGTGGCAAACGGCGGGAGCGGTGCTCATCGTAGCCTCCACCGTGCTGCTGTCCGCGAAACCAACAGAAGGGCTGCCCCGGCCAGCCCGAAACAACCCTTCCCCTTCCACCATGAGGACCGGCCCTTGACCGGTCCTTTCCTTCTCTTTTTCCCCTTACCGGCTCCACCCAGGCTCAATCCTTCCGGTCCTTCGGAAGAAAAACCGCCAGTACGCCGAGCAACGGCAAATACGCGCACAGCTTCATAATATAAGCGATGCTGGTGGCATCGGCAATCCAGCCGAGAACGACCGATCCGAGTCCGCCAAGACCGAAGGCGAGGCCAAAAAACAACCCCGATACGAGTCCCACATTGCCGGGAAGCAGCTCCTGCGCATACACGACGATGATCGAAAATGCCGACGACAGGACGAATCCGGCGCAAGCCACCAAGATGCACGCCCAGAACAGGTCCGCATAAGGCAGCAAAATCGAAAACGGCGCCGTGCCGAAAATCGACAACCAGATCATGTTCCTTCTCCCGTACCGGTCGGCGAGCGGTCCGCCAAAAAACGTTCCGGCAGCTGCCGCAAACAAAAAGGCGAACAGAAACAGCTGCGCATGCTCGACCGTAACCCCGAAGCCGTCGATCAAATAAAACGAGAAAAAGCTCGTAATGCTCGACATATACACATACTTCGAAAATACGAGAAAAACTAAAATCAGGACCGCGGACACGACCTGGAACCGGCTCAGCTCCATGCTCCGCTCGCCTGCAGCTCTACGCTTCGATGACGGCCTGGGAGCCGCCTGCATCTGTTTGTACCATCCTGCGACATAATACTGGATGGCGATTCCCGCCAACGCTGCAAAGGCGAACCAGATCACGCCGAACTGGCCGAGCGGGACGAACAGAACGGCCGTCATAATCGGACCGAGCGAGCTGCCGATGTTGCCCCCTACCTGAAAGATCGACTGGGCGAGGCCCCTCTTCCCTCCCGCCGCAAGATAAGCGACCCGGGACGATTCCGGGTGGAAGATGGCCGATCCGATCCCCATCAGAATAACCGCCAGCAAAATGGTCGTAAAGTTCGGGGCCATCGCCAGCGAGACGATACCGGCCAGCGTAAAGACGACCCCGGCGGGCAAAATGTACGGGCGCGGCCGAATGTCCGCATACGAGCCGACGATCGGCTGCAAAACCGACGCCGTAATATTCATCGCGAAGGCGATCCAGCCGATCTGACTGTAGGACAAGCTGAGCGATTCTTTCAATATAGGGAAAAGTGCAGATACCGTCGACTGCATCGTATCGTTCAGCAGATGGACGATACTGATGGCGAACAGGATCGGAAATACGGTTTTTGAGACGGGTGCTGCCTGGTTCGCCGTTCTTGCCATGCTGTTCATCTCCCAAGTTGATCTTCACGGCCGAATCGAATCATAACGGCTACTGAGATTATGCGATTATAGCACGATCGCAGATCAAGTCAACAGAAAAAACGGGTCCTCTCTCCCAAATTCCAATTATGTTACATGAAATTTTTTCAATTTCTTCAACAACCTAGAAGTGTTTCAGGTGTTATCTTATTGAAAGACAAAAGGAGTAACTGAAAGTATTGAGATTCAATATTGTTATTTCCCTTTTCGGGAAGAGACAACATTTATAGACCTGTCTGCAAGGATAGAGTCTATGAATGAATGTCAATTCAAAAAAATTACTTTGAAGGGAGGTGATGAATAATTTGATTTATTTGTTTGAAGAGGATATTGCAAGATAATAATCTATTGGAAGGAGAAAGAAAATGAAACCTATTTATTCAAAAAAAACGATTAGTAGTTTATTACTAGCCCTTCTTCTCTGTTTTTTTATCCTAAATTTCGAAAGTACGACTCTCTAAAAACGTGAAAAGGGCTCCAAATCTTTGGTAGAATGGTGTTTGTCTAGAACACATCACCCAAA
>NZ_JACXJA010000007.1 GCF_014705615.1 Paenibacillus oceani | reverse complement strand
CATATTAACTTTGCCGGTCGTATACCAGGAGAACTGCTTTTCTACGTCGGCCCAATCGAACGACACACGGGCTTCCTCGTAGTTTTTCAGATTCCCGTCGGTAGCGATAGCTTTTAAAATTTCCGTCTGCATGTTACCCATAATTCTCCTCCTATAGCGGCTGGCATTTAACCGTTTTCATTAAGTATGCGGACAAAACGTCCATATAGCCTGTCTGAGTTGTGAAGGGAGTGTGTAAGTTTTGTGACGATCTTATTATATCATAGTCGGAATTAATAGCCTATTCCTTTTCAATCACTCTATAATCTGCTATAAGTAGCATATGGGGAACAATGTCGTGATACAACCGCAGCACGAAAGGAGTGATTCCATACGTGGAGCACCGCAAAATCTATCATTCATTCGAGGTCGACTTTCAGGGCAGAAAGCTTATTGTCGAAGGTCCCGTACCTACCGATCATTTGCGCGGCTTAACCATGCATCCGGATCTGGACGCATTCCGGCGACCTAACGAGCAGCATGAAGCGCTTGTGGAAATAACCGAGCTGCCCGAAGGCCGAATCATCCTAACCCGCGACGGACAGATGGTCGTAGGTTACGTAACCTTTCACTACCCGGATGAGATGGAGCGCTGGTCCGAAGGCAATATGATCGACCTGGTCGAGCTTGGGGCGATCGAGGTCGCGGACGACTATCGTTCGATCGGTCTCGGCAAAAAAATGATCAAGCTCGCCTTTATGGAAGATCAGCTGGAGAATATGATCGTATTCACGACTGAATATTACTGGCATTGGGATTTGAAAGGCAGCTTATCGAACGTCTGGGACTACCGCAATATGATGGAAAAGCTGATGAAATCGGTGGACATGGTCTGGTTCGCGACTGACGATCCGGAAATATGCTCTCACCCGGCTAACTGCCTCATGGTGCGTATCGGCAAAGAAGTTCCGCTATCCTCAGTGGAAAAATTCGATACGATTCGGTTTCGTCAACGGTTCATGTATTGACAATCGGAGGAAAAGTATGAAAAGCTCAAACGCGGTGTACGTTTATCATCAAGACGAAACGAAGTACCGCTTTAACGATACCCATCCGTTCGATCAGGAACGTCTCCTGCTCACCCGGGATTTGCTGGACGAGCTAGGAGCCCTCGATCCTTCGGACATCGTGACGCCGCGCATCGCCGAGGAAGACGAGCTGCTGTTCACGCATACGCCGGAATACATCGAAGCCGTCCAACAGTTAAGCTGTCCACATCCGGCCGAGCAGGCAATCCAAGAAGCGGACCGTTTCGGCCTGAGTACCGAAGATACGCCCTATTTCGAAAATATGCACGACGTTACCCGGCAAATCGTCGGCGGCTCCATCGAAGCAGCCGACGCGGTCATGTCGGGACGGACGGCGCACGCTCTTCATTTGGGCGGCGGGCTGCATCATGCTATGCCGAATAAAGGCGCCGGTTTTTGCGTGTATAACGACGCCTCGATCGCAATCGCTTACATCCGTCAAAAGTATAATGCCAGAGTGCTGTATGTAGATACGGACGTTCATCACGGCGACGGGGTGCAGTGGTCGTTTTACCACGACCCGAATGTGTGCACGCTTTCGTTTCACGAGACCGGCAAATATTTGTTTCCGGGCACCGGAGCGGCGAACGAGCGCGGCGAAGGCGAAGGCTACGGGATGAGCATCAATATCCCGGTGGAGCCCTATACGGAGGACGACTCCTGGCTGGAAGGATTCAACGAGGCGATGGACCGGGTCGTCCGTTCGTTCAAGCCGGATCTGATCGTCAGCCAGCACGGCTGCGACGCTCACGCCCTGGACCCTCTCGCCCACGTTCATTGCAGCATGCGGATCTTCGCCGAGATGCCGCAGACGATCCACCGGCTTGCCCATCAATACTGCGGCGGACGCTGGGTCGCCCTGGGCGGCGGCGGGTACGACATCTGGCGCATCGTGCCGCGCGCATGGAGCCTTCTGTGGCTCGTCATGACCGATCATCCGCTGCTGGACGAGCTGGCCCGCAAACCGGATACTCCGCTGCCGGAAGCATGGGTAAAGCGATGGGCGGACAAAAGTCCGCTCGAACTGCCGGATACGTGGCTCGATCCGGTCCATACGTGGACGCCGATTCCCCGCCGCAAGGAGATTACCGACAATAACCGGCGCACCCGGGAGATCGCTTTGATGTATGTGCCGGAATGAACACAAACGCATATTGAAAACGCTGGCAGACAGACCGCAGGAAGCGCCTCATCGGCCGCTGCCACGCGCGAGCGTCTTCGCAAGACCGGCAAAAAGCTCAGTTCCGCCTAAGGGAACTGAGCTTTTTGGGCTGTAGCGCTTATAAAGAGCTGACCATCCGCTCCACGATCGAGTAGGAACGATCGGCCGCCTTGACGGTAAACTCTGCAAAGTTGACATGAGCCGAGCCGTCGGCCTTGTCCGACATCGAACGAATGACGACGTACGGAATTCCGTTCATCGCGCATACTTGCGCAACCGCCGAACCTTCCATCTCCGTACACGTTCCGCCTAACTGCTCGTGAAGCAGCTTGACCGTGTCCCGGTCCGCGATAAACTGGTCGCCCGACAGCACCCGGCCGCAGACGATCCTGCCGCTCTCCTGGCGCTCTCCGGCTTGTACGGCCAGCTTAACAAGAGCCTGATCCGCCGGGAAAACCGATGTGTCCGCGAACGGGATCGTTCCTCTCGGGAAGCCAAGCGCGGACGCGTCCATATCGTGCTGCATGCAATCGCTCGAGATGACGATATCGCCGATATCCAGCGCCGGGTCCAAAGCTCCTGCAACGCCCGTAAAAATGATCGCGTCGACGCCGAATTGATCGATCAGCAGTTGCGTACATACGGCCGCATTCACTTTGCCTACCCCCGACCGGCAAAGCACAACGCTTTTCCCGCAAAACGTCCCTTCCATAAAGCGGATTCCCGCCTTGTCGATCACCTTCTCGTTCGTCAGACGTTCTTCGATCCGTTCAATCTCTTCGGCCATCGCGCCGATTAATCCGATCTTATTCCATGTCACGAGCTGCCGCCCCTCCCGGTTCCTTTAGTTAGGCACAACAAAAAGAAAAGGGGCTCATTATACATGAGCCACCGATTTGCGCTGAATAATTTCGTGCGAAAGCAGCACTTTGGACATTTCTACATTTTCTTTGTTCATCAGCTTGGTCAGAAGACGCATCGATACCGCTCCGATGTCGTACATCGGTTGCGCTACGGTAGTGAGCAACGGCCGGACCATCGACGCCATACGGATGTTGTCTACGCTGATAACCGATATATCTTCCGGAACGCGCAGCCCTTCGTCCTGGATCGCATGGATGGCGCCGATCGCCATCTCGTCGGTCGCTGCGAAGATGGCTGTCGGCCGGTCGGACAGCTGAAGGAAATACTTCATCACATCGTAACCCGATTCGTACCGGTAGTTGCCGATGCGAACCAGATCCTCGGATACGCTCAGACCGGCTTGCTCCAACGCTTTTTTGTACCCTTGGTACCGGGAGTAGCCGTTGGCCGGGTCCTGCAGCGTTCCGCTGATCATCCCGATCTTGCTGTGTCCTTGTCCGATCAGCAAATTGACAGCGTCAAAAGCGGCCGCCTCGTGATCGATATCAACCGAAGGGAACTGATCCTTATCGTCTCTTGTTCCGCACAACACGATCGGAACGGTCGAAGTCCGGAATGCCTGGACATGTTCCTCGGTGACTGTACCTCCCATGAACAGAAGTCCGTCCACCTGCTTCTCCAGCAGTGTGTTAATGACCCGGATCTCCTTCTCTTTCCTCTTGTCGGCGTTACACAGAATGATATTGTAATGGTACATATTCGCAATATCTTCGATGCCGCGAGCCACTTCGGAAAAAATCGAATTCGAAATATCCGGAATGACGACGCCGACGGTCGTCGTTTTTTTGCTCGCCAGTCCTCTTGCTACCGCGTTGGGGCGATAGCCGAGTCTTTCAATCGCTTCAAATACTTTTTTACGCGTTTGCGGTTTTACGTTCGGATTGTTGTTGACGACACGCGATACGGTCGCCATCGATACGCCTGCTTCGCGGGCTACGTCATAAATCGTTACGGTCACTAGTATCTACTCCAGTTATTCAGTGTGAAAAACGAAAGGAAACGTTTTCTCGTCATTTGCATTCATCATACGACAAAACGTCTGACTTCGCAATGAAAACACGGTTACATTTCAGTTACAGGTTATTATTCAGCGCTTCGCGCAGAGCCGATTCGGTAATTCTCCCATGGGACGTATGCCATACTGCCTTACGCCCTTTTACAAGCAGCACTTGCGGAGATTCGTGCTTCACGTTAATCGTCTCGGCGATCCGGTTCGATACGTCGCGCGATTCGACAACCAGCACCTGCGCATATTCGCAGTCCGGATTCGGCTCCTTGCTCAGATAAGACTGCCACTGCTCATAAGCTTCGCTGCTAATCGGACAACGCGTGCTGTGCTTGAATACGAGCACCGGAGTCTCTGAGCTGGACTCGAGCAAGTTCAGCCATTGCCTCTCCGATTCCAGTTCGATGATGTCCATCTATTCCACCCTCTCGCATCCGAATCGTGCCTACTTATTAAATACTACCAAAAACAAGGCAAAAAAGCCAACTTGCGTTGGCTCAGCGTCTATTATCGCGAGAATGATGCCGCTGACGGGCGTCCGCCCTCAATAGCGGGAGCGCGCTGCCCCTCTCATCCCCATACGTTCAGGAGAGACGATATGTAGTCGTCAAATGGCTCGTAATCTGCTTCAGCCGGTGGCGCACGTCTTCCACCCAGGCGTCGTCGCCGAGCGACTTGGCAAGCAGAAGCGTATCCAGCAGCTCGTTGACGCGTTCTTGGATAATGGATTCTACGGTATACATCTGATTGTTCTTATGAGTCACCTTGTGCATCAGGCCGGCCAGCTCAGACATCTCGTCGAATAAAACCGTCGCGGCTTCCGGCTTCGAGCCTAACGTACGGATGTAACCGGTTAACTCCTGCTTGATCGGAGGGAACAGCTCCGATCGCTGGCAATCGTCGCACGAATAAATCGGCACGTTTTCGATTTCCACTTTGTTTTGAAATATGACGGTGCGCAAACGAATACTCATCGTCTCGCCGCAGCTGCATTGCTTTTGCACGAACAAAAGCACTCCTTCCGGTATATGCGATACAACTTTTATTCGCTTTTCCCGGCTAAACTCCTTCCCGCAGCCGTATAGTATTTTTTGCTAGCGGCGGATCAGCTTGCGCAGCAGCCGGTCTACAGGAGGCAGCGATACGACTGCCATGGCGATAGCGGCTCCGATCGTATCGTTGCGCAGATCCATCAGGTCGGGAGTCCGGTCTTCGACGAACCTCTGGTGAAATTCGTCCGTCACGCCGTACAGCAGACAGAGGACGACGACCAGAGCTTTCCCGCCCCAGCCGGCCCAGCGCGGAAACATCGCTCCGTAGTAAGTAAGCGCAAGCACGAAGTAAGCGATAAAATGTCCCCAGTCAAAGCTGGCCATCCAAGGAAACCAGTTCTGAAAAAAAGGCAGCAGCGTTCCGAGATCGTCCCCCGTCTGATGCGACATATAAAAAATGAGGGCCATCCACACCACGGCCGGGAGCCATCGGATTATCCGGTTCAAGCGCGTCTCTCCTGTCTCATCAAATAACTCTACCGGCGCTGGCAAATCTCGCAGACAGAGCTTCTCTCATTATGACGGATCGTTTCAAAAATGCAATCCTTTTATGGTACAATGTCGCAAGGAGGGATGTTGAGATGAGATTAGACGGTAAGCAGGTCATCTGCTTGGTTGACGAGGAATTCGAAGATCTGGAGCTTTGGTACCCGATCTACCGGGCTCGCGAAGAGGGCGCGGTCGTCGTGCTGGCCGGTCCGGAGAAAGGGAAAACGTATTACGGCAAATACGGAGTGCCCGCGGTGAGCGACATCTCCTTCGACGAGATGGACGCTATCGCCTGCGACGGCCTGCTTGTGCCTGGCGGATGGGCTCCGGACAAGCTGCGCCGTTATCCGAAGGTGCTGCAGCTCGTCCGTCAGATGGATGAAGCCGGCAAGCCGATCGGACAAATCTGCCATGCGGGCTGGGTGCTGATCTCGGCCAAAATATTGCAAGGCCGCAAAGTGACCTCGACTCCAGGCATTCGCGACGATATGGAAAATGCGGGTGCGGAATGGATCGACGAAGCTGTCGTCGTCGACAACAACATCGTGTCCTCGCGCCGCCCGCCCGACTTGCCCCCGTATGCGAAAGCGTTCTGCGACGTATTGGCGAAAGGGTAGAGGATAAACGCCCCCCGTAGACGTCAGACGACATATACCGGTACGCTCGCGTGTAGCGAAAAGGCCCCCGGACCGACAACCGGCAACCGTTGTCAGTCGGGGGCTTTATTTGCCGTCCCGATTCAGTCGCGGGCGGCCAACGTCAAGTCCAGCTTCACCAGCTGGCCGACGATAATTTCTTCGATCTCTGGTACGAACGGGCCTCGCATGTCGAAGAAGAAATTGCAATCCGATTCGTACCCGCCCTCTCCGATCATTTTCCGCGTCGGAATATAGCAGTATACCCCGTTCGTATAACCTAGCGCCAGCGTCGTATCGCCTGCGAACAGCTTCTTGATCAGCAGCGAATATTCGGTCGACACTTCGCCCTCCATCGATACGATGCGATGACGATCGTCCAGCTTCCAGACCGAGATATAGTGCGGGATCCGGTCCTTGATCGTCCCGTCCTTGATCGCTTGTATCGTGCGGATGGCCGCATTCCGGTAAAAGGAGTTGTAGTCCGGATTGCTTGCAATCGGCTCATAAAAAGCGGCCGGGGTCTGCTCCGTATACAGCAGCGGATCGGCCAGCGCCGTACGGAACGAGCAATGAACCGTCTCGAAAGGCGCCTGTTCCATAATCCGGATCACATCCTGGGCTAAGTCCGTGCCCGCCTCCTCCATCTCGGCGATCGTCATGCTTTTGAATCGGGTGCCGTCCGCACCTTTTCGCGGCTTCAGCTCTCCCGCGCAGCCTTGCAAAAACAAAACGGCGGCTCCCGGATACGCTTCTTCCAGCACGCGGGACGTCCGGCCGGCGAAGTCGTTGGACAGCAGCATGTTGTCGGGGCCCATCGAGGTCGTATGACAGCCGTAATTGTACAGAATGCCCTTCACCGCCCCCGCCGCATCCGTCAGCTTCATCACCAGCAGCTCCTTGTCGATCGGCCCGTCCACATACGGGCTCCACGTGACGCCGCCCTTCCCGTCCGGCTTGCGCCGGCTGACCGCGAAATCGGACAAGCCGCGCCCGATGCTGAGCTCTCCCGGGACAAGATGGTTCCGGCAATACTCCGTCATCCGCAAGATCGTATCCCGCATAAAGCGGAACAAAGCCTCGTCCTCCGTGTAGTCAAGCTCCTCGTCGTTGTCGGTCCAGCCTTCCTGGGCAATGCTGTACGCGCCCCGGCGGTGTTCCGTATCCAGTCCGGTCAAAAAGACCGAGTGATGCGTATGCGAGAAATTGATCAGCACCTCGTCATGCTCCAGGCCGAACGTTTCCTTTAACGCCTCCTTAACGCCAAGCACAAAGCTCCGGTCTGCGCCCAAAGCGTCGATCGTCAACAGAAGCAGCGTCTTGTTCGCCTCCAGCATCACGGCCTTCACGTAGAGCTGGTCGTGTACGCCCTCGCTTTTACTCGTTCTGGCCCCGAATCCGTGCATAAAGACCGGCCGATCCGGTGTCATAACCTCGCTCACGCAGCAAAACTTCATCGTTATCGCACTCCTCTTATACGGAATAAGTCCCCGATCGTCGGCAGTTTTCACAGGTAGGACGGCGACCTCATCTTCATACTAGCACGAATGGATAAAGAGGTAAATAACTTGTAAATAACTTGCATCAATTTGTTTACAGCGTTCATGCCCATAAGCACAAAACACCTCCCCGGGCACCAGGGAGGTGTTCTGATTTCTGACACGGTCTGCATCACGTTAACTGTGCCGGACTGCCGCGGACGGACTGCGGCTCTCTATACCGCAGTTGGCGGTTCGCCGTCCTCCGCCTTCGTCTCGTGAATAAGCGACTTCATCTCCGTACAGGTCCGGCAGGCGAGCAATTTGTCCAGCAGCTCCGCGCCTTCCTTCTCCGAACTGTCGATCAATCTCCGCTTCACATCCAGCACCGAGTGGGAGGACATGCTCAGATCGTGCACGCCCAGACCTAGCCACATCGGCAGCGCATCGGCGTCCCCGGCCAATTCGCCGCATACGCTGACCGAGATGCCGTTGCGCCGGGCCGCTTCGACCGTCGCCCTGAGCATCCGCAGCACAGCCGGGTGGTAAGGCTCATACAAATGCGAAATTCGTTCGTTCATCCGGTCGACCGCAAGGACGTATTGAACGAGATCGTTCGTGCCGATGCTGAAAAATTGTACTTCCTGGGCGAGCAGATCGGCGATCGCGACCGCCGCAGGCACCTCGATCATAATGCCGATCTCGATGTTCGTGTTATAAGGCTGCCCGGCCCTCTGCAGCTCCTGCATGGCAAGGTCCAGCACCTCGCGCGCGCGGCGCACTTCCTCGATTGAGCAAATCATCGGGAACAATATTTTCACATTGCCGAACGAACTCGCCCGCAAAATCGCCTTCAGTTGGGTCTTGAATAAGTCCCTCCGGTCGATGGAGATGCGGATGCCCCGGTAGCCGAGCACCGGATTGTCTTCTTCGGGCAGCGATATGTAGTCCAGCAGCTTGTCGCCGCCGATATCGAGAGTCCGGATCACGAGCGGTTGGCCGTCCAGCTTCTGTGCGGCCGCCTTATACACCTCGAACTGCTCATCCTCTTTGGGCCACGTATGCCGGTCCATATACAACATCTCGGTCCGGAACAAACCTACGCCCTTCACCCCGTGCTTTAATGCCTGCTCCAGCTCGGCCAGCGACGTAATGTTCGCGTACAGGTTCACCTCTCTGCCGTCCCGCGTCTCGGAAGGGACGTTAACGACGGCACGCAGCCGTTCCCGCTCCTGATCGAGCTGGAGGCGGCGCTGCGTATACGCTTCGACTACCGACTGTTCCGGGTTGACGTGAACTTCTCCGGTCTCCCCGTCGAGAATAAGCAAGTCGCCGGTCTGGGCTCCGCCTTCGACGTTGAATATGAACGGGATGCCCATAGCGCGCGCCATAATGGCCGTATGCGACGTCTTGCCGCCCGAAGCGGTTACGATGCCGAGCAACTGGTTCGGGTCCAGATGCGCCAGTTGGGAGGGCGTCAGCTCGCGGGCTACGATAATAAACGGCTGATCGACCGGCGGTTTCGTTTCCTCGAACGAACCGAGCAGATGCTTGAGCAACCTCGTTCCCACATCTTTAATATCGAGCGCCCGCTCCTTCATATATTCGTCGTCGAGCAGGTCGAACATGTTGACGAACTTGTCTACGACTTCCTTTACCGCCACTTCCGCCGCCTTGTACTGACGCTGGATAATCCCTGCAACTTCATTCATGAACACCGGATCTTCCAGAATCGCCAGGTGAGCGTCAAAAATATTCGATTCCTCGACTCCAAGCACTTCTGCGATGTCGGTCTTAATCTGCTGAAGCTCCGACTTCGAAATTCGGACGCCCTCGTACAGTCTTTCGAACTCGAAAGCCATGTCGTTGACGTCGATCGGCTGCTCCGTCAGCTCCCATTCCCAATCCGGCAGGACAAATGCCTTGCCGATGGCGATGCCGACGGCCCCCCCGCTGCCTTTAACCATTCGATGCGTCACCTCCAGAAAGCTTGGCGTCTTGCGGATCGCCGGCGTCCTTCATCACGACAGACATAACCGACGCCTGACCTTTTTTGACGTGTTTGAACGGGGCGAACGCCCACGATTTTACGATGTTCGGATTCGTGATGACCATGGGCGTAGCAAGCGATTTGGCATGTTTTTTAATTTTTTGCAAATCAAACCGGATCAGCAATTGACCGACCGTCACGTCGTCCCCTTCTTTCACTACCGCCTGGAATAACTTGCCCTGCAAGTGGGACGTATCGATACCGATATGAAGCAGCACCTCGAGCCCCTCCTCGGTCCTCAACCCGATGGCATGCATCGTCGGGTAAATGTGCACCACCTTGCCCGTAACGGGCGAAAGCAGCTCCCCGCGTTCCGGGTAAAACGCCACCCCGTTGCCTACAAGCTTCTGGGCGAATATCGCGTCCGGCACTTCCTCGATCGGAATCATATTGCCCTGAACCGGCGCATGGAAATGCACTTGCCGGATCTCCTTATGCAGCACCTTCACGATCTCTTCGCGGATCAGCTCGGAGAATGTGCCGAATACGACCTGCACGTTGCCTCCCCCGAGATGGATCACTCCGGCCGCCCCCAGATGCTTCAAAGCGTTAATATCCAGCAGCTTGTCGTTGCCGAGCGTCAGACGCAGACGGGTAATGCACGCTTCGATCTCGTTGACGTTATTTTTGCCGCCGAGCGCCTGCAGGATAAGCGGCGCCCTGTAGCGCACATCCCCGGCCCATTCCTCGAGGGAGGAACCTTCCTCCCTCCCGGGTGTAGGGAGCTGGAACTTCCGGATCGCCCAGCGGAACAGAAAGTAATAAATGCCGGCGAACAGCAGCCCGATCGGGATCAACAACAGCCCGTTCGTAGCCAGATGCTCATTGATGACGAAATCGATCGCTCCGGCGGAGAACGAGAAGCCGTGATGAATATCCAGCTCGTACGCCAGCCACATCGCCGCTCCGGACAGCAAGGCGTGCACGACGAACAAATACGGCGCCACAAATAAAAAAGCGAACTCGATCGGCTCCGTCACGCCGGTCAAAAACGAAGTGAGCGCGGCCGTCAAAAACGTCGCCTTCACTTTGGGCTTCAAGTCTTCCCGGGCTTCGTGAATGATGGCGAACGCAACCGCAGGAAGCGCGAACATCATAATCGGGTACAGCCCTGCCATAAAAATGCCCGCTTCCGGATCTCCGGCAAAAAAACGGGGCAAATCCCCGTACACGACATGACCGTCGTCCCGCATATACGGTCCGATCTGGAACCAGACAACGTTATTCAAAATATGGTGAAGCCCCGACGGTACGAGCAGCCGGTATGCGACTCCGTAGACGAACGTCCCAGCCGCCCCGTGCGTCAATATCCATTCGCCCAGGCGGTCCAGAATCAGCTTGACGGTCGGCCCCAGCTGAATGACGACAGCGGAGAATACGATCGAAGCGAAGCTCATAAAAAGCGGAACAAATCTGGGACCGCCAAAAAACTGTATGTATTCGGGCAGCTTAATCGATTTGAACCGGTGATACGACAAGGCGGCTAGCAAGCCGATCATCACCCCGCCGGCAACCCCCAGCTCAAAAAACGTCCCCATATAATATTTGGTTAACGCGAAAAAAATAAAATAGCCTAGCAATGCGGCGATTCCCGCAATACCGGCATTTTGCGTAAGCCCAAGCGCTACTCCGATGGAGAAGAGGAAAGGCAAATACGCAAAGATCGAATTTCCGGTGAAGCTGAGCAATTCTCCGAATCTTTCGATTCCGATCCATTCCCAAGGCAAATTGCCGAGGAACAGCAAAATCGCCGCCGCAGGCAGCGCTATCATCGGAATCATGAGCGAACGCCCGAATTGCTGCAAATTGCCCATCCAGTTCAAGCCCTGTCCCCCCTTCTGTACCATCGTAAAGCTTCGACCCCGTTTTGTCAAAAGCAATCGACCGCCGTATTTCCATGGGACAAACTAAAGAAGCGGACCTCCCGGTCCGCTTGACTTCATCTCGAATTAAAATCGGAAAGAGCTCGTGCCGCCAATGCTCGAATACGAAGAGGCCGGCTGATTCGAGTCCGAACGCAGGTAGGCGTCATGTCCCGGCTGATTGCCCCGGTAACCGGCCGTATGGAACGACTGCGTGGAAGCGAACGATTGATTTTGGTTCTGCATTTGGTTCTGCTGCTGGTTCTGCATTTGATTTTGGAAATGGAATTGATTTTGCGGCTGATACTGGTTTTGGTGCTGCTGGTAGCTGCTTTGCTGCGGCTGGAATTGGCTTTGAGCCATTCCGAAGGATGCATAGCCGGTCTGTGCCTGGCTCGGATGCTGCGAATCCGAACGCAGGTAGCTGTCATGCCCCGGCTGGTTGCCGCGATAGCCGGCCGTGTGGAACGAGCTCGTACTTTGGAAAGCTGCACCTGCCGCTTGTCCCGAGCCGCTTTGTCCCATCCCGAACGCTTGGTTCGATTGGCTCATCGTTCCGCTGCCATAACCGGACCCGATCCCGATCGCTCCGCTCTGCGACGGGGTGCGGGAATCCGAGCGCAAATAGCTGTCGTGGCCCGGCTGGTTGCCGCGGTAGTTCGCCGTATGGAACGAGCTCGTACTCTGGAAGCCGCCTGCGGAAGATTGCATGCCTCCGGCTGCCGCCGATGGAGTCTGGCCGCTACCGTACTGGGATGCACGCTGCCCATACTGGGATTGAACCATTCCGATCGGCTGGAACGGCTTCTGGTTCTGGCTTCCGCGGTACTGGGACGTAGACGACTGGTTACCCATGCTGCCTGCGGACGAACCATACAACGAGCTCGATTGTTGTTTATACACGGACGGGAATCCTCCTCGGAAAATAGAAAGTCTTCAGACAAACGAATGTCGCGTATGGAACTGGGCGGCATCCTTTCGCTGAAGCCTTTACTAGTTTCTTCGGTTTGCGTTTTTTTATTGATGGAAGTCGTTTACTTCTTAGGAAGCAGTATCGAATCCTCGACTTTGATGCAGCGGTCCATAATCACTTCGATGCCCGCTCCGGCGGCAAGAGCCGCAGCCTCGTCGTTCGCGATGCCGAGCTGAAGCCAGAATACCGCAGGCTTAATCTTCATCGCAAGCGCATCCTTCGCTACGGAAACCGTATCTTCGCTGCGGCGGAACACATTCACGATATCGACCGGTTCCTCAATATCGGTCAGCGAAGCATAACTTTTCTCGCCAAGCACAGTATCGGCGTTCGGATTAACCGGAATGATCCGGTAGCCTTTCGCCTGCATCGCCTGAGACACCATATACGAAGTACGGTCAGGCTTGTCCGACAATCCGACGACGGCGATCGTTTTCGTCTGCTGCAGCAATTCCTTGATCCGGTCGCGCGAAGGATTTTCAAATGCCATCTCTAATTCCCTCCAATTCAGCTTGAGACTATTCGTTCGTATAAGACAATGCTTGCTTGCCTAATGCATTCCATGTTCCCAAAAACTGTTCTTTGTTCAGCTTCAACGACTTTTTGCCACTGTAAGGATCGTTGACGTATACGTTCTCTTCGTCATAACCGACGAGCAGGACGGCATGCTCCATAAACGTCGTCTTGATCGGTCCGATCGGCGTATCCCATTCCACCCATCTCTGGGTTTCTTGAAAATTGATCGTCGTCCATAGGACGACCGGCAGCCCTTCCGCGATCTGACGCTCGATGGCATCGAACTCCATTCCGGTCATATCGATCGCTGTCGGCACGTACTCCTTCAAGGTGGGAAGCAGCGCTCCGTGATAAATCCCGAACCCGCGCGATTTGCCGGTAGCATCGCCGACATACCCGGTGTTCGGGTTGCCCCAAAAAGCGATAGCTCCTTTCTCCCAGCGAATCGGAGTCGGATCTTTAATCATCTCGCGGTACAGCTCCATCTTATCTTTGTCGACGCCATAGTAGTTGAGCAGCATCGTGAGGCTGACGATCTCGCAGCCGGCGGGCAGCTCGGGGAGCTGCCTGACGAGCGGAGCGTCCAGCATGGCGGAAGCGGGCTTCGGCTTTACCGGGTCGGGCTTCGCTTCGCTGACAGGAGGGGCCGGGGCGGCGCCCTCCGCCAATACCGCCGCGATCGGCTGCGCTTCCGTGAAAAAATCTTTTCCGGTCATTTTCGCATAAAGTAGCACGCTGAAAACACCGCTTGAAAACAGCAGCCCCACGATGAGAAATGTCGTGAACAAAACTTTGACCATATTCATGATGATCATCATTCGCTACCATCTCATTCGCTTCGTTGTAGGTGATTCGTTAATTGGAACAGCGAGCCGGCCGTAGCGGGCCCGACTCAGTCGATCAATTGGACGTCGGCGCCGATCGATTTCAGATGCTCGAAGTAATGCGGATACGATTTGGCTACATGGTGAGCTTCCTTAATCGTCAAGCCGCCTTTGGAACGAAGTCCGACGACGGTAAGCGCCATAATGACCCGATGGTCGTAATGGGCGTCGATCTCGACTCCGCCTTCCACGCCTTCCGGCTTGCCGTGGACGATGATCTCGCTTTGGCGCTCCTCAACGTCCGCTCCGGCTTTGCGAAGCTCGTTCAAGTAATCGGTAATGCGGTCGCATTCTTTGTAACGCAAATTTTCCACATTATAGAAACGCGACGTTCCTTTCGCAAATACGGCTGTCGCTACCATCGCAAGCACCGCATCGGTAAAATGGTCCCCGTCGAATTCCACCGCCTGCAAGCTGCCGTCGCCTTTAATGTGAACTACGCCATTCTCATGCGTAAGCGGTACGTTCATCGCCCGCAGCACATCGACCACCGCGCGCTCTCCCTGCTTGCTCTCTTCTTCGAGACGAAGTACGCGGACATCGGACTGCGTAACCGCAGCAGCCGCAAGAATCGCCGCCGAACCGGGATAATCGCCCTGCACGACGTATTCCTTCGCTTCATAGCGTTGCCTTCCGGGTATGCGATAATGCATCAGATCGTCGCTCGCCTCGATCCGGATGCCGGCTTGCCGGATCACCTCAAGCGTCTGGCCGACGACGACTTTCGATTTCAGATCGTGAAGCACCTCAATTTCGCTGTCCTCGTCAAGCAGCGGCGTCATGAACAGCAGAGAGCTCAAAAATTGCGAGCTGACGTTGCCCGATACTTGAATCCGTCCGCCCTTCGGCTGGCCTCCGCGGATCGTAATCGGCAGCTTGCCGTTGCTGTGCTCGACACGAACGTTCATCTGCTCCAAAGCGGTGATCAGATCGTCGTGCGGACGTTTGCCAAGCGAATCGGGATAGGTATTCACGAACGTAAGCTCCGGGCAAAACGCCGCGACCGACATGAGGAATCGCAGTACCGCACCCGCATTGCCGACATTCAGCTCGGAAACCTGCTTCGGATGGCGGCCGAAGCCGCGGATCGTCATCGTATCGCCCTCTTCGATCAGCTCCGCTCCGAGATCGCGGATACAACGGCGCATCGCATCGCTGTCCTCGCTGTGCGCCGGATAACGGATCGTGCTTGTCCCTTCCGCCAAAGCCGCTACGAGCATATACCGGGTCGTATAGTTTTTGGAGGAAAGGGCGTTGATTTCCCCGTTCAATACCGGGGTAGGTTTTACTATGGCTTTCATCTTACTGTCATCTCTCCCTCTGCGATGTGGGCGTCAGATCGCTCGACCGACGCAATAGCCGATATACGATAATCCAATTCCGAGTACGTAACTTGCCGTTATGTATCCGATAAGCGCGCGGTAGCGCGACTTCCTGGCTAGTCCCACAAGTTCCAGCTGCAGCGTGGAAAAGGTGGTCAGCGCCCCCATAAATCCGGTTCCGGCAAGCAGCAGCACGGGGTTGCCCCAGTCTCCGCCGATGAGCAGTCCAAGCAGAAAACAGCCGGTCAAGTTTACTGTCAGTGTACCATACGGGACGCTGCTTTGGAATCGTTCCGCCATCTTTTTGGATATGTAATAGCGGGCTATGGCCCCGCAAAATCCGCCAGCCGCAACCAGAGCAACGTTACCCCACATTACACCGCTTCGCCTCCGCTCTTCCTTGCTTCCGCAAGACGGCCGCCCGCCCAGGCGAGCAGCAGCCCGCCCCATAGGCTGGTCATGACATAAACCGCCGCCATCCACCCGTGTCCGCTGTCCAGAAAGTGAACCGTCTCTGCTCCGAATGTGGAAAACGTCGTATACGAGCCGACGAAGCCGGTCGTCACCGCGATACGTTTCCGTTCGGACCAGCCCAGCCGCAGCGCGCCTCCGCCGGACAGCCAGCCCAGCGCGAAGCTGCCTGAGAAGTTGCACAGCAGCGTTGCCAGCGGGAACAGAGCCGGATCGGTATACGGATCGACAGCCAGACTGACCCCGTAACGCGCCAGTGCGCCAAGCACTCCGGCAAGTCCGATGAACAGAACCGTCATATCATAACACCGTCTCCCTTGATCGTATCTTCCCTGCCTGGAAAAAGGACGCTTCCCGGACCTTAAACCGCGACTACACGAGCACCTTCCGGACCTTTCCGACGATTTCGTCCGCGATGCTTTCCGGCGTTCTCCCGGTCGTATCAATACGTAGATGAGCGAAATCGTAAGCCGTCTTGCGCTTTTCCAGAAGCTCCGGCACCGAGGCCGCAGCGTTCCCTTTCAATAAAGGACGGTTCGGGTCGTTCTGCACGCGTTCCAGGATCGTCTCCACACTGGCGGTAAGCGCGACCACAAGCCCGTTGCCGAGCATAATGGCGCGGTTCTGTTCGGCTAATACGGCGCCTCCGCCGGTCGCCACGACTTGTCCCTCGCGGCCTTCCAGTTCCCGGATCAGCGCATTGGTTTCCGCCTGGCGAAAATACGGCTCTCCCTGACCGGCAAATAATTGCGGGATGGTGGCGCGCTCCGCCGTTTCGATCGACGTATCCAGATCGACCTTGCTCCAGCCGAGCCGTTCCGCGATCAAGGACGCCACGGTCGATTTGCCCGTCCCCATAAACCCAACCAGCACTATGTTCCGGGCGTTCATATCCCGCTCCCCCTTCTTGTCATTTCCTATCCTATCATAACGGGTAAACCCCGGAAAGGGAAGACTCCCGGCCCTTCCGTTCCCCGCACCCTTACAGGCAAAACGGCCCCCCGGCTTGGAACGCCGCTTCACTGTTTTATAGCGTTTCCGATAAACCGGGCGGTTTTATCCGGGTTCGCTACGATATAGATCGATTCGATCCGGCCCTCCCGTATGTGGAAAGTGACGATCCATACGGCATGCTGCCGGTGCTGAACGAACCCCGGCGCGCCATTGACCATCCGCCATTCGCCGCGGAATTCGACGGCGTATTTTTGACGCAGCCCTTCGAAAAAACGCCAGATCCGGTCAGGACCGAGGAGCGGATTGACCGCAGCGCGCACCTTGCCTCCGCCGTCGCTGAGCAATACTGCATCAGGCGCGAGCAGCTCCAGCATCCGGGCCACGTTGCCCGTGCTCATCGCTTCGACGAAACTTGCGACCAGCTCCTGCCGGTCGCTCGGATCGCTCCTCGCTTCGATATCGGGGGTTTCGCCGAGCTTGTTTTTTGCACGCCGGAAAATTTGCCGGCAATTCGCGGCCGATTTGCCGACGATATCGGCTATTTCCTCATACTCGTACCGGTACACTTCGCGGAGCAAAAAGACGGCACGTTCCGTCGCGGACAACTGCTCGAGCATAAGCAGGTACGCGGTCGATATCGATTCCTTCAGCATATACATATCGTAAGGATCTTCCGGCCGGCTGCTCGTATCGATCGGCTCCGGCAGCCACGGGCCGACGTACGTCTCCCTTTTGGCCGCCGCCGATTTTATCCGGTCCAGGCACCGGTTCGTCGCCATTTTGCATAAATACGATTTGATATTCGTCACCTGCGACACATCGAGCCGCGCCACCGCCAGAAACGTATCCTGGACGATATCTTCGGCATCCGCAGCGCTGCCCAGCATCCGATACGCCAGCGAGAACAATAAAGGCTTGTAGGAGGTGTACCATTGTTCCGTTTCAATCCGCAAAATCGCCAGCTCCCTTTCATGGATCACCATTCACCGAGTTTTTCCCATCTATACAAGACGAGCGAAAGCGGCCGGATGTGACACGGAAAACTGCTCTTTCTTTAGAAAACCGCACCGCAACGCAAAAGATTTGTGAATAATTCCCAAGGAGAATAGTAATGATTATTAATACACTTTTTTTCATTTCAAAGGAGCTGAACGGTACCGATGCAATCGGCTGCGTTTCCTAGGCCGCCCGGCAACCGGCTGGAGCAAATCTTAAGTCCAAGCCATTCGTTATGCAAGGATGATGTCATCTGGGTGCTCGAATATGTGAAAAAAAAGGTGGCCGAGCAAGATCCCCGGTTATTGGATCTCCCCCAGCCACGCTTGCTGAAAAACTTTCAAAACTATGCCGATGCCGCCACGATGCTTCTCCAGCGAAGACCGAGCTGCGTCAATGAAGCCGAACGGCTGCGGGCTTCGCTGATGGAAGCGACCTACGGGCTGTGGCAGACGCCGGAACCGGCACCCGGCAAAGCTTCAAATTCCGATTAATTCATCCACTGGAAGTGGAACGAACCTTCCTTGTCCACTCTTTGGTACGTGTGCGCTCCAAAGTAATCCCGCTGCGCCTGCAGCAAGTTGGCCGGAAGCCGCTCGGAACGGTAGCTGTCGTAATAAGCCAGCGCGGACGCGAAGCAAGGCGCCGGAATTCCCCGCGATACGGCAACGGAAACGACTTGTCTCCACGCATCCTGGTAAGACTCCACGACATCTTTGAAATACGGGTCGAGAAGCAGGTTTTTGAGGCCCGGCTCGGCATCATACGCTTCTTTGATGTTTTGCAGGAAGCGGGCACGGATAATGCAGCCGCCGCGGAATATCATCGCGATATTGCCATAGTTCAAATCCCAGCCGTACTCGTCGGAGGCTGCGCGCATTTGAGCGAAACCTTGCGCGTACGAGCAAATTTTGCTGGCGTACAACGCTTTGCGAACCGCTTCGATGAAGGCGCCCTTCTCGGGAGCAGCCGGCAGTTGCTGAGGTCCTTTGAGCAGCTTGCTTGCTTGTACGCGCTCGTCTTTAATCGCCGACAGCATCCGTGCGAATACCGATTCGGTAATGATCGAGAGCGGAACGCCAAGGTCGAGGGCGCTTTGGCTTGTCCATTTGCCCGTCCCTTTTTGTCCGGCTTTGTCCAATATAACGTCGACCATCGGTTTGCCCGTATCCGGGTCAGTCTTGGTGAAAATATCGGCGGTAATCTCGATCAGGTAGCTGTCCAGCTCGCCTTTGTTCCATTCCGAGAAAATTTCGTGAAGCTCCTGCGTGCTCAGTCCAAGCACGTCCCGAAGCAGCTGGTACGCTTCGCAGATCAGCTGCATGTCGCCGTACTCGATGCCGTTGTGAACCATCTTGACGTAATGGCCGGCTCCGTCCGGTCCGATATACGTGCAGCAAGGATCGCCGTTCACTTTGGCGGAAATCGCGGTCAGAATCGGCTCCACGAGCCGGTATGCACTTTCCTGGCCGCCCGGCATAATGGCAGGTCCCTTCAGTGCGCCTTCTTCGCCGCCCGATACCCCTGTACCGATAAACCGGATGCCTTGAGCTTCGAGATCTTTGTTGCGGCGCTGCGTGTCCGGGAAGTAAGCATTGCCGCCGTCGATCAAAATATCGCCTTCCTCAAGCAGCGGAACCAGCTGGGAGATCGTATCGTCCGTCGGTTTTCCCGCCATCACCATCAGCAAAATTTTGCGGGGGCGCTCCAGCGATTGGACGAACTCTTCCACGGAATAGGTCGGAACTAGATTTTTGCCTTTCGCTTCGTTGCTGATCAGATCGTCCGTCTTCTCACGGGAACGATTATAGACAGATACCGTAAAGCCGCGGCTTTCGATATTAAGCGCCAAGTTTTTGCCCATTACGGCCAAACCGACGACTCCGATTTGTTGTTTTGACATCGTTAATCACCCTTATCCGAGAGTATGTATGAAGCCCGCTTTCGATGCGGCACTTCATTATTCTATCCCATTTTCATCAAATTGTCATAGCCCCAAATCCGCCGTCGACCCGCAGCAGCGATCCCGTAACGAATCCGGACGCTTTTTCGGAGGCCAAATATACGGCGGCGCCTTGCAATTCGTGCGCTTCGCCGAACCGGTTCATCGGCGTATGGGTCATGATCGAGGCGATCCGTTCCGGCGACAAAATTTTGCGGTTTTGCTCGGCCGGGAAGAAGCCCGGAATGATGGCGTTTACGCGGACGCGGCTCGGAGCGAATTCGCGCGCCAAGTTTTTGGTCAGGTTGTTGACGGCCGCTTTGGACGCCGAATAGGTGAATACGCGGGACAGCGGAGGCTCCGAGGAGACGGACGAGATGTTGATGATGCTGCCGCCTTCGCCGCTCTCCACCATATGTTTGCCGAATACTTGGCACGCCAGCATAACGCCTTTCAGGTTAACGTCCATGATGGAGTCCCATTCTTCTTCGGTAATCTCAAAAAACGGAGTGGCGCTGTTTTTGCCCGGACAGTTCATAAGCACGTCCACCCGGCCCGTCCATGCCAGCACTTCGGCCAGTACGCCGCGAAGCTGCTCCGCATCGGTCGTATCGGCGCTGAAGCTTTTCGCTTTGGCACCGGTTTCTTGAACCTGCGCTACCACCTGCTCGCATTTCTCCAAATTCCGGCCGACGATCGCCACATCCGCTCCGTGACCTCCGAGCGCAATCGCCATAGAACCGCCAAGCGTGCTGTTTCCGCCGATAATGACTGCTGTTTTCCCCGTTAAATCGAATAAATTCATCCCGTTTCCCTCCCGATATGTAGATCCAATTGATTTATAGAGGATGTTCAAAAAGCCCACTTTTGATCGGTGCTGAAAATCAAATTTTTTGAACTCGTACTTAGGAGCGCAAGTCGCCGCCCACATGCTTTTTCTGAAAAGCGGTGATCGCGTCGAACGACCCTTTCAGTTGCTGGTAAACGTCGGCATAGAGCGACGTCAGCTCGCGGTAAACCGCATGGTTGACCGCATTCGGCTCGTGGCGGATGCTGGAGCGCACCCAGCCGTGAATTGACGAGAAATCGCGAATTTCCCCGAGCGCGAGCAGTCCGAGCTGGGCGGCCCCGAGACCGGAGCTTTCGATCGAGTCGGGAACCGTCACCGGCGTATCGAGGACGTCCGCCATCATCTGTCTCCAGAAAGCGGAACGGGCGAAACCGCCGGAAGCGCGAATTTCTTGGGTCGGTCCCCCGACTTCCTCGAGCGCCATGGCGACCGAATGAATCCGGTAGACGACTCCTTCCAGCACGGATCGGATCATATGCTTCTTCTCATGGAAGAGCGACAGTCCGAAAAAGACGCCGCGCGCGTTGGCGTTCCAATAAGGAGCCCGCTCCCCGGCGAGCAGCGGCAGGAAAATAAGCCCGTCCGACCCCGGAGCGACCTGTTCGGCGATCGAAGTCAAATAATCGTACGGGTCCATCCCCCGGCGGCGGCCTTCTTCCGCTTCAAGCGTAGCGAGCTGGTCGCGCACCCAGCGGAACATGATGCCGCCGTTATTAATCGCGCCGCCTACGACCCAGAAGTCTTCCTTCAGCGCGTAACAGAACAGACGGCCCTGCGGATCGGTGAGCGGCTCGTTAACCGTGCCGCGTACGGCCCCGCTTGTCCCGATCGTGACCGCGTATACGCCCGGCTCGAAGGCGCCTACGCCGAGATTGGCGAGAACGCCGTCGGACGCGCCGACCACGAAAGGCGTATCGGCGGGAAGTCCCATCTCCGCCGCGCAGGCCGAAGACAAGCCCGTCTCGATATGCGTCGTCGATACCGGCTCGGACAGCTGGTCCCGCGTCACGCCGGCGACACGCAGCGCCTCCTCATCCCATTCGAGCTGGCGCAGATTGAACAATCCGGTGCAGCTGGCCAGCGAATAGTCAATCACGAATTTGCCGAACAGCTTGGCAAAGACGAATTCTTTGATCCCGATAAACTTATAAGTCCGGTTGACCAGCTCCGGCTCGTAACGGTTCATCCACATCAGCTTCAGCAAAGGCGACATCGGATGAATCGGCGTCCCCGTATTCCGGTAGATGCCCATGCCGTTCATTTCGTTTTTGAGCGGCGCTACGAGATCGGCGCTGCGGTTATCCGCCCACGTAATACAGCGCGTAAGCGGTTGAAGCTCGCGGTCGACCGCGATCAGGCTGTGCATAGCCGAGCTGAACGAGACGCACAGGACGTCCGAGCCGGGTATGCCAGCCTTGGCGATCACCTCGCGGATGCCGCGGACAACCGCTGCGAAAATCTCAAGCGGATCTTGCTCCGCCCGGTCCGGCGTCGGTGTATACAGCGGATATTCGATCGAATGGCCGGCAATCACCCGGCCGTCCCGGTCGATGACGAGCGTTTTGGTGCTCGTCGTGCCGATATCGGCGGCTACCACGTATCGTTTGGAGCTGCGGTTAACAGTCATTTCGGCAAATACCCCTCATCGTCGAACTGCAAATCGTAAGGCTCCGTCAATATTTCGATATCCGGATGTTTTCTCGCTTCCTCGAGCAGGTTGACGGATATTTCAATCTCCCCGAGATGGAGCGTATCGCGAATCCGGACCATCTTGCATGTCGTGTAGTCGAGAATATTGCACGTTTTGACGGCCGCTTTGATCGCGTACAAATCGCTTTCGAACGTCGTCGCCTGCTTCGTCGGCGCACATACCGTCGAGGTTAACCCGTTGGCGTAGGTGGCCGGCCAATCCGTTTTGTCCACTAGCCGCTGGGTCGTAAAGTCCGCCGTTCCGACCCCGTTGGCGTTGCCCTTGGTCTCCGGCGTCAGGTCAAGCACGACCATCTTCGATACGTCAGGCCCGCCGTGGGCGTAAGGGGTCGGGTACCGGCCCGTAATGTTCGGGTCCATCCCGTCGCCGCTAATGTTTTTGCCGATATAGTCGATCACGAGCACATCGATCTGGTCGAACAAGATTTTCGGAAGACGCGATTTCGCTTCCTCGAGCAGCTGCTCCTCGCGGTGTTCGATATCCGCGGCCGGAAGCACCTCGACGCGGCAAGTTTCGTCGTAAGCATTCTCCACAAGCGCTACGCCGAACAAGATCGGCAGCTTGTCGAGCATAATCTTCGCCATCGCCGGAACGTTCTCCGCCATATATTTAAACCCGAGCTGATGACACGCCTCGGCGCCTTTCTGCTTGCCGAGACCGATGGCGATCATCTTCATAATCCCGCTTTCGATCCGTCCGCGGAAGGCGGTATGCGGCTTCACCCGGTTAATGACGACGATCGCGTCGGCTTCGTAGGCGTATTTATCGATATACACCGGCAGGCCGTTCGGCAGCTCGTCGATCTTGACCACTTCCATCGAGGATAAGATGGGAGCGCCGGCCGATTCCTCGGTAACGCCGAGATGATGCAGCACCTCGATCTGGCCTTGGGCAGTGGCGCCGCCGTGACTGCCCATGCAGGGCACGATGAACGGCAAGCCGCCGGCTTCCTTGATCGCATCGATCGTAATCCGCGTAAATTCGGCGATATGCGCCACGCCCCGGCTGCCTACGGCAACGGCGACCCGCTGTCCGGGCTTGATCGTCTCGATCGCTCCCGGCTTCTTCAATTCTTCGCGCAGAGCCCCTTCAATATCGTCGACTTTGGTTGCATCAAACTTCTGACGAATCCGTACCATCTGGGGTATCGGAATATCGTCCAGCAATGTCCGTAAAATGCTCATCCCTGCTGCCTCCCTCTCATCCTACTATCTGTCAAATCCCCCTGACCGATTCACGCACGAGCAGTTCCGTCTCGACATACAGCGTCTCCTTCGACGGATACCCCTTCTCGATAACCCGCAGCAGCTTCTCCGCTCCGATCCGGCTGATCGTCTCGACCGGACGCTTCACGGTCGTAAGCGCGGGGGATAAAAACGCGGAAAACACATCGTCGTCGAATCCGGCGACGGAAATATCGCCCGGCACCGAAAGTCCGTGCTCGGCGATCGCCTTCATCGCCCCTACCGCCATCTCGTCGCTGGAGCAAAATACCGCCGTAGGCAAAGGCGTGCGCGTAAGCAGCTCCTGCATCGCCCGGTAGCCCCCCTCAAGCGTATAACCGCCTACAACGTCGTAACGGGGATCGGGTTCCAGATCGTATTGCCGAAGCGCTTGCAAATAACCTTCCTTACGGGCATGCGAAGATTTAAACGTGACCTTGCCTTCAATAACCGCAATACTTCGGTGGCCTTGCAAGATCATATGCTCCACGACGCGGAACACGCCGGCCCGGTCGTCGGCCAGAACGTTGACGGCGGATACAGGCTCGGCATTCCGGTTCAGAACGACAAGCGGAATGTTCTTCTCGGCCACATACGATATGAACGCTTCGTCCCGGTCGCTCTGGCTCATGACGATGACCCCGTCGAACGTCTTGCGGGTGACCCCGGCAAAGTTGCCGTCGTAATCGTCGATCGAGTTCACAATCAGATGATACTTCGATTGAACCGCGCCATGAACGCCCTTAACCGTCTCGTGAAAGAAGTTGGACGACGTTCCTTTCGACAACGTGGAAAAAAACAAGCCGATGTGGTAAGAACGGGCGAGCACCAGACTTTTGGCGCTGTAATTCGGCGAGTAGTCGAGCCGCTCCGCCAGTGCCCTGATTCTCCGCTTCGTTTCCTCGTGAATGAGCGGGCTGTCGTTCAGCGCCCGCGACACGGTCGTGTGCGACACGCCGGCCATACGCGCAATATCTTTGATCGTTACGGACATCCTACCACCTCTTGTCGCCTTGATTTTAGCACATCAATGCACACGTTAACAAGAGCGAATCCGCAGCCGCTTTTCCGGTCTAACGATCAATCGGGCCCCCTCGTTCCCCTGCATTCGCACGCAAGAAGCCGGACAGCGAAAACGACCATCTCCCCGGTGCTCTGGCACGGCTGAGACGGTCGTTACGTCATTGCTCTACTGTTCATTTACATCTCCAGCTGCAGCATTTCGCTGCGCATCTCCTTCAGACGTTCTTTACTTTCGGCGGCTTTTTCTTCATCGTTGTCTTGCAGCGCTTCGTGAAGGATCGCCAGCTCGTAATCGAGCTCCAGTCGCAGCACCGCCACCCGTTCTTCCGCCCGTTTCGATTTAAACGCCTGAACCATTTCGTCCAGCGTAACGACAGGCTCTTTCTGGAACAGAATTTTGTGCTCGACTCCCGATATTTCCACCATGCGGATAATTTCCCCGAACATGATGTTCTCGATTACAATTTGCCGCTCCCGGAACCGTTTGACGATAGCGTGGCCTCGTGTGTCTCCGATCATCTTCTCCATCAGCTCGGACAGCTTCTCGTCCTTGAACGAATAATCGCCGACGATTTTGTAGCGGTCCCCGATCCGCTGGAATTTCAGCTTGATCAGCTTGCGGCCCGTACGGATCGAGATGACGAACTGCTGATCGTTTTCGTTCCAGTACAAGGAGTAGCCTTCCTGAATGAGCGACTTGATAAAGTTGCGGATTTGCCGGCGGTCAAAACGCAACTCCAGGTTGCAGTACTCTACTTCATAACTTTTGTTCACGGCAATCCCTCCTACACAATGAACACCCTTGTCATTACTATAAACCGTCTTTCGGCGTCCGAACCGGACGTACGGGCTGTGGATTGAATCGTTGTCGCGCTGAAAGTCTGCTTTAGGCTTGCACCCCG
This sequence comes from Paenibacillus oceani, assembly GCF_014705615.1. GTDB lineage: Bacteria > Bacillota > Bacilli > Paenibacillales > NBRC-103111 > Paenibacillus_AB > Paenibacillus_AB oceani. The sequence continues at coordinate 306,817 of NZ_JACXJA010000007.1, read as the reverse complement.
TTGATCAATCGCTGCACTTTTTGACAGAATGTTCAGACAACTTTGCCGCTTACTTTTATCTTATTATGGATCATATGATTTAGCAACTTGGATTATTGATTATTTTTAAAGCAGACGGGTAAAAAATTCGGAGCGCTTGCACTTGCCGCCGGACAGGGCAGACGGTTCAAAATACAAAAAAACCCCTCCCCTGAGTACCGCAAGGAGGAGGGTTCCCGGGATCAGCTCTCGTTTGGCCGCAGCACGACGGAGCCGAATCCGAGCAAAATAACCGCAAACAGCACAAGAATGCCAAGCTGCAAAGAAACCCCTGCCAGAGACTCTCCGGCCGCCAGCTGACGCAGCGCATCGATCGCCCACCGCTGCGGCACGATATTGGACAGCTTCTGCATAAACTCCGGAGTCAGCTCGACCGGCCAGAAGCAACCGCCCAGCATGCACGTCGGCGTGATGATCAGCGAATTAATCGCGCCAAGATGATTCGGATTCCGGACCAGGCCGGAGATCGTACAGCCGAGTCCCATAGCGGCGAGCAGGAAAAACTCGATCACCAGGAAATGAAGCCAGAATCCGACCCCGTAATCGAACCCGAGGGCGTACCGGGAAAACACAAGCACGATCACCGTCTGGATCGTACCGATCGCGAAGCTGCCGATAAAGTTGCCGGCTGCAATCTCCCAAGCACGAACCGGAGCGGTGTACATCCGGGTCATCGTCCGGTTTCTCTTATCTTCCACGATCGACGCCACGAGCTGGTCACCAGACTAAGCATAAATACGAGCAAAATCCCCGTAGCCATATCCACTGCCGGATTCACTTCCAGACCGAGATCGGTCTTCGTTACGCCGACCTGCTTGGTTTGCTGCTGAATCCAGATACGCTCGACTGTCTGCAGCAGGTCCGGGCCGGCCGATCCCGCTTCCATCGCAAATGCAACCGCCTGGTTCATGCCGCGGATCGTCTGCTCGACAGCCAGCTTCAGCCCGAACGTCTGCTCGTCGACCCGCATCTGAATCATCTCGACTTCGGCTCCCGCTCCCTGCAGCAGCCGAACTCCGAACGTACCCGGGATCAAAATCGCGGCAGCCGCCTTATTTTCCGATACGGATTGCCTGGCAGCCTCGGCAGACGGCGCGGGTACTAGCCTATATTCCCCGGAATCGGCCAGGGCGGAGATCACATACGCCTCCTCGACCCGCTCCTCCAGCACCTTCCCCTTCAATCCGTACAGCTTGGCGAAAAATGTTACATTTTCCCGGGCGCTCAAATCTTCATAGATCGCCAACTCCTGAGGAACGACACCGATCCGCCTCTTGATCTCGAGCGGACTGCGCCGGACCGACTCCCCTCCGATCCGGATCTCGCCCTGATCGGGCGCGAGCAGGCCGCACATCATTGTTTTCGCATCGCGATCTGCTACGGGCGGCAGAAGGTGGCGATGACAGTCTCTAACACAACCGATGAGCGACATTCGCCTGCTGATCGTCGACGACGATCCGTTTATTCGAGAAAGCTTGAAAATGATTTTAGAGCTGGACCCGGAAATACGGTGGAAGGGGTATGCACGAACGGGGAGGAAGCGCTGCAATTCGTACAAAAGCACGGCGGTATAAACGTAGTGCTAATGGATATTTGCATGCCGGTCTGCGACGGCGTCGAAGGCACGAGGCGAATCAAAGCTTATGATCCCGGCATCGCCGTGATCATTTTGACGACGTTCGACGACGACGAGTATATTATCGAGGCGCTCCGCAACGGAGCCGGCGGCTACTTGCTCAAAAACGTCGCCCCGGACCGGATCATCGACGGCATCAAAACCGTCTTCCTGAAGCCTTCCGACAAAACGCCGAATGCCAAAAAATCGTTGGTGGAATACGGACTGACCGTCTCCGAGCAGCAGATCGTGGAGAAGATTGCCGACGGGCTGAGCAACAAAGAAATCGCCCGGCAGCTGCACCTGAGCGAAGGAACGGTCAAAAATTATATTACGGACATTTTGAGCAAGCTGGAGCTGCGCGACCGTACCCAGATCGCGATTTTTTATTTGGAGCGGTAAAGCCGCCCTCGCCGGGCGGCTTTTTCGGTCAGCGCGGGGGCCACAGCGCGGGATCGAGATTTTCGGTCGGGTACGATTTCCAGCCGAAGCTCGATACGAGCCAGCCTCCGTTGTATTTGGGAGAAAAGCGGATATTGTACTGGTAGTACGATTTGTTGCTGCCTTGGGCGAGAACGGTATATTCGTTGTCTCCTTCCAGCGGTTTGATCGTAAACCCTTTCTCGAACCGGCCGAAATATTCGTCCAGCGCCTTCAGCTTGTCCTCCGCGATCGCATAACCGCCTTCGACAATCGCGTATTTGCTCAGGCCGCCTTTCACTTTATCTTTCCAGTACGGCTTGATCAAATCCATATGAACGTAAAGCTCCCCGGTATGCTTCTCCTTCGTCAGCTCCGGATTGCCGACGTTGATCGGAATATTCTTGATATCTTTCCAGCGGATATACTCCGTCCCTTTATACAAATTGATCAAGGCCGGGTAGTTGACTTTTTCGTACTCGAAATTGTAGCGGATCAGCGTGTCCAGCGTAATCTCTTCGGGTACTTCGACCACCGGCGTAACGATCGGGGTTTCCGTACCTGTACCTGTCCCCGTCCCGGTTCCTGTGCCGGTTCCTGTACCGCTTCCCGTATTCGTACCGGAACCTGTCTGGGGCGCGGCCGGCCGCTTCAATTTGATCGTCGTCGTACTCTCGTCCCAGCTTACCTGGGCGCCCAGCAGCTCTCCGATCGCTTTGAAAGGCAAGTAGCTGCTGCCGTCATAGATGAGCGGAGTCATGCCGCCGACTTTGTTGCCGTCGATCTCCACTTTGAAATCCGGACGCAGATAAGCCTCGACCTTCTGCAGCGTGTCCTTAGCGTAGACGCCAGCCGTAAACATAAGCCCCATCGCCAATGTTAATCCGGCTATCCGTTTGAAACGAATATGGTTCATCAATCTCACTCCTGTCCCGAACTGTTCTCGTATCAGTTCCTTCTTTATCCAGTTTCTATTATAGCTCAGGCTCGTTCCCCCGCATAGAAGGAGTTGACCGTTTGCGAACAATCGGCCGGTTGTTGTACTGTTAAGAGGAGCCGTTCGACGATCGATAAGTTATTTATTCAGGAGGTACTTATGACTGTCCTCGATGTTCCCGCGTTTGACGTTGCCGATTTTGAAGTATTTGGAATTCCCGGGCTGGAGCCGCGTATGGAAGCTTTAATCTCACGCGTCCGGCCGAAGCTGACGAAGCTTGGCGAGGAGCTCGCTCCTTACTTGTCCGCGCTGTGCGGCGAGCCGATGTACCCCCATGTGGCCAGACATGCCAGACGGACGATCAATCCTCCGGACGACACATGGGTGGCGTGGGCGAATAACAAAAAAGGGTACAAAGCCCATCCGCATTTTCAGGTCGGACTGTGGTCGACACATGTATTCGTGCAGTTCGCCGTTATTTACGAAAGCGGCAACAAAGAAATTTTCGCCCGCAATCTGGAGAAGAAACTGCCCGCCATCCGCAAATCGATCCCCGGACATTTCCGCTGGTCAACCGATCATATGCAGCCTGAGTCCTCCGTACATAAGGATATGAGCAAACAAGACTTTGAGCGGATGATCGACAAGCTGCAGCGGGTCAAAAAAACCGAAGCGCTGTGCGGCATCCGCATCGACCGCAAAGATCCGGTATTGACCGATCCGGCTCTGCTGACCGACATCATCAAAGATACGTTCGACCGCGTCATGCCGCTGTACCGGATCGCGTTCTGACATTCATCCCGTATCATTCTCCAAAGTTTGGAACAAACTAAAACCGACCCGAACTTTGGAGAAGAAAGGTGATGAAGTACCATGAACGTTATTCCGACTGTCAAAAAAATCCCGCTGGGCCTCATCGCCCTTGGCTTGTCGGCTGCTCTGCTGGTCGTTCCCGGAGGCACCCCCGCTTCCGCGGCACCGTCGCCCGAGATCGCCGTCTTGAACGAAGCGGCTCCCGATACCGAGCTTCACTCGCCCTCCGCCGCCCAGGATGAGAAAAAGCGGCGCAAAGGCTTCTTCTTGTTCGAAGATGCCGCCGCCGTCATCGGCGTGGACAAAAAAGAGCTGAAAAAGCAGCTTGAAGCCGGCAAAAGCATAGCGGATATCGCCAAGGCGAAAGGCATCGGCGAAGAGGATCTGATCAACCGGATGATCGCCATCCGGAACCAGAAAATCGACGAAGCCGTCCAATCCGGCAAATGGCCGCAGGACAAAGCGGACCGCATCAAACAAAAGCTGCCGGAGCACCTGAAAGCGATGGTCAACAAAAAAGACTGGAAGGAATGGAAAAAGGACAAGGAACGCCACCACAAAAAAGGGAAAGAGATACAGTCCCATTCCGGCATTCCAAGTCATGAATCCATGATCTACTAATCGCTGCCATACCGAACAAACGTCCAAACCGGCCCTGGGCCGGTTTGGACGTTTGTTCGGAGCTTCTTCGGCAGCTCCCCTCCCCCGGCTACCATACCGAGGAACTGCCCGCGAAATGGTGTTAGTGGCGTACAGGCCGTCATAAGAATGTCATAAACTTGTGATACGCTGGTGGATGACACTTTTAACCCCACAACAAGGAGGCCGTTCACCATGCCGCTTATCACGGACCGTCAACGCAAATGGCTGATTGCCGCAGCGATCGGCACCGTCGCGTTGGCCGCTGCCGCCCTGCCCTTTCAGCAGCCCCCCACATCCGCTCAGACGAACGCCGGCTCCGCCTCCGGGACCCTGTCTTCCGGCGAAGAGCTGTACAAGCAGCACTGCTTGTCGTGCCATGCCGCAGACGGCGCAGGACGGGGCTCGAATCCGGCGCTGACGACAGAACGCTTCAAGAAAAAATACGGCACCTTCGAAGAGGCGTACGGCTATATCAGCACCGAGATGCCGCAAAACGCGCCGGCCACGCTCCGGAACGAAGACTACGAAGCGATCGTCAACTATGTATTGTCGCTTAACGGCATTCCGACGGAATTATCCGATATCGAAGCACATTGGGCCCGGGATTCGATCTTGGCGCTTCATCGCAAACGGGCCGTCGACGGTTATATCGAAGACGGCAAGCTGCTGTATAAGCCGGAGCAGAACATTACGAGAGCGGAATTGATAACGTATCTGGTCAAAGCCAAACAGCTGTTCCTCTCGAACGGCAGCGGTCCGGACATCACCGACATCGCCAAGTCCCCCTACAAAACCTACATCGCAACGTCAATCGAATACGGCATTGTCGACGGCTACCCGGACTCCACGTTCCGGCCGGACCAGGAAATTACACGCTCGGAGATTGCGGCGATCCTGACCCGAAGCGAAGCGCTGGACACGTCGGGACAAGACGGCGGGACGGCTGCGGCCTTTGGCGATGTCGAAGGTCATTGGGCGGAAGGCCTCATCTATGCGGCCGTTCGAGCTGAGCTGTTCGACGGTTATGATGACGGCACGTTCCGGCCGGACCGGCCGATTACGCGCGCGGAAGCCGCCGCCGTGATCGCGAGGGTGAGTCCGTAGCCGTTTGCCGCACTCCCGAAGGCGATGGCGCAGAGCGGCCCTTCCCTGTTTGCATCGGATGTCCCGGGATGGTATTTTGGAAGAGGATCGCGAATCCTAGGATGATATTCATTTCTGCAGGTGAGAAGGAGGAGGCTGCACTTGGCTTCACATTTGACGGACACGACTGTACTTGGCAACGGCGTTCGGATGCCCTGGCTCGGGCTCGGCGTATGGAAAGTGACGGAAGGCCAGGAGGTCGAGCATGCGGTCCGGACTGCGATCGAAACCGGCTACCGCAGCATCGACACGGCGGCCGTATACGGCAACGAGGAAGGCGTCGGCCGGGCTATTCGCGATAGCGGCGTCTCCCGCGATGAATTGTTCGTTACGACGAAAGTGTGGAACGCCGATCAAGGCTACGACTCGACGCTGGCCGCTTATGAGCAAAGCCTCGGCAAGCTCGGTCTGGAGTACGTGGACCTGTACCTGATTCATTGGCCGGTTAAAGGCAAGTATAAGGACACATGGAAAGCGCTGGAGCATCTGTATGAGCAAGGCCGCGTGCGCGCCATCGGCGTCAGCAACTTCCACGTTCATCATCTCGACGATCTGCTGCAGGATGCGGTGGTCAAGCCGATGGTCAATCAGGTCGAGTATCATCCCCGGCTCTCTCAGCGCCCGCTGCTTGCCTATTGCCAAAAGAACGGAATTCAGATGGAAGCATGGAGTCCGCTGATGCAGGGCAAAGAGCTGATCTCGCATGAGCTGCTTGTCGGCCTCGGCCAAAAATACGGGAAGTCTCCCGCCCAGATCATTCTTCGCTGGGACTTGCAAAACGGCGTCGTTACGATTCCAAAATCGGTTACGCCGTCGCGTATTCGCGAAAACGCCGATATTTTCGATTTCCAGCTGTCCGCGGAGGATATGTCATTAATCGACGGTCTCAATCTCGATACCCGCGTCGGTGCGGACCCGGACAACTTTAATTTCTAAAAAACGAAGCGGAATGACGAAGGGGAATCAGCATGTTAAGCTTTGAACAGAAACTGGCGATCATCGAATCGTTCGCCGAGCTGGAGCGCAAAGACGTCTCGCTCGGGCGCGTCAACTTCCAGTATCCCGGAAGCGTGCACGATAAGAAAAACGTCGTCTATCATCTCCATCCGAACGGCAACGGCTTCGTATACGCCGGACTGCTTCCCGACTGCCCTGCGGACGACAAAGGGTTCGTCAACATCCGGGATCTGCCCGAGCATGAGCTTCGTTCCCTGATCGCGGACTCGATCCGTTCGCTGTCGACGGCGGCCGAACCGGCCCAAGCCAGCGGCCAGCCGCGCAGCGAACGATGGACCGGCACCGGCAACCAGTCGCTGACGCTGAAGTTCGAGGACGACTTCTGGTACATATTCGCCGGGCTGAACCTGGATTCGGTGTTCGAAACGTATGAGGAAGCGGTCGAATATTTGCAGGAGGAAGGGTTTTCCCGCTCCTGACCTTGTCCGCCGCTGTGGATGCATGAAGCCTAAGCCGGCCCTTTCGACGGGCCGGCTTTTCGTGCGGCAAATACGGCGTCGAACCCGAAGTCTGATCCGCATTTACGAAGACGCCTCCCTCATGCAGCAGTTCGTAGACGGTGCGAAACAACGCTCTCTTCTGTTCATGGGACAAATGATGGATTGACAGCGAAGAGATGACAGCGTCGTATTGTCCCCGGTACGAATAACTAGTATAATCAGCTACAATGCATTCGACCCGGGTGTCTCCTGCAAATCGGGTGCGCGCCGGCCCGATCATATTATCGCTCAGATCGACCAGGGTCAGCCATGCTTCCGGAAACTTCCGTCTGGCGAATCTGGCGAACAGGCCCGTGCCTGCGCCAAGATCCAATATGCGCGGAGCCGGCTCGCTGGTCTCGATCCAGGAGGCGGCCGCGCTGTAAAAGTCGTCGAAGCAAGGAATCAACCGTTTTCTCTGGCTGTCGTAACGGTCCGCCGCACTATCAAATTGGTTTTTCACAATGTCGGACATCCGGACACCTCCCTGTATTTTGTATTTGTTGAACGATGTGCTTGTCAATTTCAGTATATAAAACCGGATTTCCATCAGGAAATTTATAAATCGTATTAAAGTTATAGGAATTGTCTATACGGCTCTGCCAAGCTGCGATCAAGGCTCCGCAATCATTCCTATGTATTTTATTGGAAAGCTTCGCATTCAGAGCTTTCTCTTACCCCAAAAAGCAGCGGCGTACGCGAACAATATGGGTATAGACATATAGGGGGGATTCCAGATGAAGCCATTTTCAAACCGTTATATTCTGGAGAGGCTCGTAACACCGCTCCAGCAAGGCACCTTATATATCGGCAAAGACACGGCCTTAAAACGGCTCGTATTCATATACGAAATTCCGTATCAGGGAGAAACCGGCAAGTCCGGAGCGATCGCCGGGCTGAGCAAAGCTTCTCACGGCCTTCACCAGCCGGAATTTATGCACGTTCTGGATGTCGAGGTCGGAGAGGAGCAACTGCGCGCCGTCCTGAATTACAAGGAAGGCCGCCCGCTGCGCGATTTCATTCAGGAGCATCCGTTGTCCTTTAAGGAAGCCGCCTCGATGGTGGGCGATTTCGGTGCGGCCCTGCTGGACGCAGCGGAGCAGAGACCGCTCGACTTCTCGCTCGAAGCCGGCAATCTATGGGTTACCGAGGAGATGCGGATCAACGTCATCGATACGTGGAACGCGCCTTCCTTCAAGGATCGACTCGTCAAACATTTAAGCGGGCTCTTGTACCAGCTCGTTGTCGGCTCGCTTGTCGTGCCTGCGGAAGCGGGCACGTTCTCCGCCCAGCTCCGGCAGGCGATGCGCCACGTTCCTTCCTCGGTGAAGGAAACGGCGATTACGGCTCTAACGGAAGGCTGGCAGGAAAACATTACGGCTGCCGATCTCGTCCGTATCGTCTCGGATATGCGCCCGGAAATCGTTCACGGAGACAACCGGTCGGGCGATCCGCTCGCTCCCCCGCTGCCTTCGCGTAAAGAACCGCGCTCCCCGTCCGACGATCATGAACGCCGTTATGAAGCGGTGCCTGATGAAGATCCGAACGACGACTTGCAGGCGGAAGCCGATGAAGCGGAGGCGGATGAGGCTGTTTCGGACGGCCGGAAGGGGCGCTTATTCCGGATCAGCAAGTCGCTTTGGATCGGCGGGGCGTTCGCGCTTGTAGGGGTCGCCGTTTTCGTCGGAGTATTTACGCTGCTGCTGGGAATTACTGGCAATAAAGGGGAGGAAGCGCCGTCCGTCGCTACGCCCGATCAGCCGGCCCAGCAGAAGCAGGGGCCTACGGAGGTGCCCAAAAAAGATCAGCCTGCGCCTGACCCGGTAAAACCGCCGGTCACTCCCGCTCCCGGGTCCGGTTCCGGCGATGTGGTGGACATCCCGACCTTAACCGGCCTGGCTAGGGAAGACGCCGAGAAGCTGGCGCTGGCCTACGGTCTCAAATACGAATATTTTATCGAATTCGGCACTCAGGCAGCGGGCACTGTGATCCGGCAGGACCCGGTTCCGAGCAAGAAAGTGGAGAAAGGCAGCAAAGTTACGTTCTGGGTCAGCAAAGGTCCCCCGTCGCCATAACGGGACAGAAATAAAAAGAAAAGCTTCTTAACGAAGCCTTAGCCACGATGAATGACCTTGCGTAGGTGAAGGATTTCCTTGTTAAAAATATTTTATTTCACCATTTTGAACACCTTAGGAAACTTACACATTCCGGCCTTTAAAACAAAGGGCTTCTCCGGCAATGCGTCATGGTAACATGCGCCCGGGAAGCCCTTCTTGTGTTACTCTCTTTGTTTTTTTTGCGGAAAGGTAATATGGAACGTCGTCCCCTTGGTCAGCTCGGACTGGACGCGGATGTCGCCGTCATGCGCCTCTACGATCCACTTGGCGATCGACAAGCCGAGCCCGGTCCCGCCCTCCGTCCGCGAACGCGAAATATTGACCCGGTAGAACCGTTCGAATATCCGGGAGATGTGCTCCTGGCCGATGCCGCAGCCGCTGTCCTTGACGACCAGATGAACGGCGCTGGAGCTTTTGCGGCAGTGCAGCTCGATCGTTCCGTCCGCAGGCGTATACTTCAAGGAGTTGTCCAGTAAAATGACGATCAGTTGGCGGATTCGGCCCTCGTCCCCGCGGAATACCGTTCCTTCCTGTATATCGGTGTTGATCGTAATGCTTTTCGTTTCGGCCAAGTACCGGAACTGCTGGGCAATATCCTCCAGGAGCGGACCGAGCGGAAACGTGTTCGATTGAATCTGCAACTGGTCCGAATCGGAGCGCGCGAGCGTCAGCAGATCGTCGATCAGCTTGCCCATCCGCTTGCTCTCCTTCAGCACATTGGCGATGTTTTCGCTTTCCTGCTCGATCGTATGGCCGGGATGACGGAACAGCAGCTCCGTCTGCGCCTGAATGACCGTAGTCGGCGTCCTGAGCTCGTGCGAAGCGTCTGCCACGAACTGCTGCTGCTTGTCCCATGAACGCCGGATCGGAATAAGCGATCGTCCCGCCAAAAAAAAGCCGGCAATGACGGATAACACGATACCTGCCGCGATTCCGATAAAAATGACGAACCGGAGCGCTTTCAGCATCCGTTTCTCGTCGCCCAAATCTTTCAGCAGCGTCACCGCCGCTATGACGGGAACGGACGGATCGTCGGACGGCCGCTTGATTTTTCCTTCATTTGGGAACTGCAGCAGCCTGTAGCTTTGCCCGTTATACGTCATGTTTTTCATCGTGCGCTCGGTCAGCTCCTGGCGGAACCCGTACTGGTGCTCGACCGGGATGAAGCGTTTCGGAAGCGGATTCAGCAGCTCCCCCTGGGTGTTCCAGAACAAATAAAACGTGCCGATGTCCAGCTCCGGATGGATATCCTGAAAGCCGAGCCGGACGATCTTCCGTTCCGTCTGCTGAAGCCCTGTGTCGACCTGCTCAAACAGCTTGTAACGGACATACGCATACAATAACGCGCTGAAGCTGGTCAAAATCAGAAGGATCACGATCGAGTATAACAGGACCAGGCGTATCCTGGTTTTATGGAACATGCTGCTCCCCCTTGAACATATACCCCGCGCCCCGGATCGTCTGCAGTAACGATTCGACGCCGCAGGCAGCCAGCTTTTTGCGCAGCAGGTGGACGTACACATCGACGGCGCTGGAAGCGGTATCGGAGTCGAAGCCCCAGATCCGGTGCAGAATTTGCTCACGGGTCAAAATCTGCTCTTTGTTGCACATAAAAAATTCAAGCAGATCGTATTCCTTGGTCGTCAGCTTTAATGCCTGCTCCCCCGTAAAAGCGTCCCGGAGCGCCGGCACGAGCCGGATCGGACCGCATACGAGCAAGCCGTCGGCATGAATCGTTCCCTGCCTGCGAAGCACCGCTCTCGTCCGGGCCAGCAGCTCCGATACGGCAAAAGGTTTGACGAGATAGTCGTCCGCCCCGGCATCCAGTCCGGCTACCCGGTCCTCCAGACTGTCTTTGGCCGTCAGCAGTATGATCGGCGTCATGATCGACCTCTCGCGAAGCTTTTTGACGATATCGATCCCGCTCATCCCGGGCAGCATAATGTCAAGCACGATCAAATCGTAAATTGCCTGCTCCGCCAAAAAATATCCGTCGTCTCCGGTAGCTGCGCAATCGGTCTGGAACGACTCGCTTTCGAATACGTCCTGTATCACTTTTTGCAGAGACGGCTCGTCCTCAACAACCAGAACTCTCATTAAGCCCCCATCCTTTTCATCCGGATACCGTATAATTTCGTTCGAATTGATTGTAGCAGATTAGACCGTTTTAAGAAAATTTAAATAGTCCGGGACTATACTAAACGTGTAGAATCATTCGATAAAGGAGGCAACCGGGATGAACGTCGATCTCATCTACCGTCTTATCGACGACGCAGGGTACTGGGCGTTGTTCATTCAGCTCGCTCTCGGTCTGTTCGGGCTTCCGCTGCCGCACGAGATTGTCGTGATGACCGGTGGCGCCGCCGCTTCCAGCGGGCTGTTTTATCCGATCGCTGCCTTTGCCACGATATATATGGGTCTTGCCGTCGCACTAACTGTCGGTTATTCGATCGGCCGGTGGATCGGTGTCAAGCTGCTTGCCCGTCTGCGGAATAAGAAATATAGCCGATATATCCGTTTCACCGAGAGGCTGATGGGGAAGTACGGCAGCTTCGCATTGTGCATCAGCAGTTTTTTCCCTGTCGTGCGCCATCTGATGCCCATCCTCGCGGGAACGAACCGGATGAGGTTCAAGCGATTTGCCCTTTTTGCCTATGCACCGGCCTTGGTCTGGACTTCCATTTATTTCACCATCGGATTTCAAGCGGGTGATCAGGTCCAGGATTTGTGGAGCTACATCTCCACCACCGGGCTCAAATGGGTATGGCTGCCCTGCGTACTTGCCGCGATCTACGTTATCGCCCTGCTGTCCCGCAAAATAAAAGCGGCCCGGCTATGGAAGCCGAACCGGATGGAGCGTCATTCGTTCAAACGATAAACGGTGCGCGGATCGACTCCATTTCCTGTGAAGTTTCAATTGGCTTGGCAGCCTATAAAAGAGGAACTGTGCCAACGGCGTTCGCATGAGAGGGAAATAGGCCACTTTCCAAACGTAAGGACCTCGACTTCCACGGTAAAGTGGAGATTGAGGTCTTATTTGCAAGGGGAAAATCGGTTGTAAGCGGGGCTCGAACATCGCAACAGGACGGTTGAGACGTTGAGACAGACAGCCCCAATCCACAAAATAAGAGTCTCTGGCACCCGCTATTTTCTCCATATTAGGGTGACAGCGACGAATAGAAGCGGTTTGCATCTCTTATTTCAGCCGCCGGATGGGGTGTGCGCTCTTTTCGCCGATTTTAGCAGCTTCAAACCGCTCTTATTTCGTGTCCAAGCTGGTTTTCGGGCAAATTAAAGGGTACAAACCACCCTTATTCGGGTCTCTCACCCCCATAAACGGGACATTGATCAACGTATGAGGCGTCTCCCTGTTACACTTGCCACGATGAACGGCCTGCGGCACTTTCTGGCTTGGTAAAAGGGACTGTTCCCAAAACCGGCTACTACTTGTCAAGTTCATTTTTCGAGTTGCGAGGCACCCTTTGACCCGGTTTTTCCTTGAGAAAAGAACCTCAACCTCCACTGTTACCGTGGAAATCGAGGTCCTTTCGTTTGGAAATGGGGCTAGTTCTCCATCAGGCAAACACTTTTGGGACAAACAACATCCTTATAGCATGACCCTTGCCAATTCATGCAAACCTTCTGCCCCATTGCCCATTCCTGTACTCTCTTACGAGGAGCTGTACGAGCTGTCTTCTACATTCAAACTTCATAACAGGCGCATTTCCCGCTTAGTACAGTGAACCAAGTATACATTCCATCCAGTGAACCGTCTCCGGCTCCCAAGAGCGACGATTGCCTTCTTCGATTATTCGCCGGAAGCGAACCGGTCCGGAACGCCGCGGAGCAGGCGCAGTCCGTTTAAGATGACGAGAATCGTGCTTCCCTCATGCCCCACTACGCCGAGCGGAAGCGCGATCCCTTGCAGGAAGTTGGCCGCGATCAGCAGAACGATGACCGAAATCGAGAAGACGAGATTTTGTTTAATGATCTTTTTCGTTTTTTGCCCGAGCGCGATCGCGGTGGCGATGTTTCTTGTATCGTCGTTCATCAGAACGATATCCGCCGTCTCGAGCGCGGAGTCGCTGCCCGCTCCTCCCATGGCGATGCCCGTCGTAGCCGCCGCAAGCGCGGGCGCGTCATTGACGCCGTCCCCGACCATCGCGACTTTGCCGTACGTCTGTCTCAGCTCTTTAATTCGCGCTACCTTCTCCTCCGGCAGCAGCCGGGCGTAGACGAGATCGATGCCGGCTTCGCGAGCTACCGCCTGAGCCGTCCGCTCCTGGTCGCCGGTCAGCATCGCTACCTTTATGCCCATCTGTTTCAGACGGGCGACGACGGCAGCCGCCTGCGGCCGGATGCGGTCCTGCATCGCGATCAAGCCGGCCGGACCTTCGCTGCCACGCAGGACGACAACCGTCTTGCCCTGCTGCTCCAGTTCATGAACGGCAGCGGTTACCTCGGCCTCCCGCGTCTCCGCATCCGTCCATTCCGGCTTGCCTATCGTCCATGTCCCGCCCTTGTAGTCCGCTTCTACTCCGAAACCGGTCAGCGACGTGAACCGGTCCGGACGGCCTACTTCCAGCTTGCGCTCAGCCGCGTGCTGAACGACGGCTTTGGCCAGAGGATGCTCCGAGAAGCTTTCGATCGAAGCGGCGATCTCCAGCACCTGCTCCTCCGTGTAAGACCGGAATGCGACTACATCCGTCACCGCGGGTTTGCCCTCGGTTAAGGTGCCAGTTTTGTCAAACGCCACAACCGCGGTATTCGCCAAATGCTCCAGATGGGCGCCGCCTTTGACGAGCAGTCCTTGGCGGGCACCGTTCGAGACGGCCGACAGCACGGCCGGCATAATCGAAGCGACGAGGGCGCAAGGAGAAGCGACGACGAGAAATACCATCGCTTTATAAAACGCATCGCTCCAGCTTACCGCCGACAATACCGGCGGCACTAGGACAAGCAGCAGCGTACCGGCGATAATCACTCGGGCGTAAATTCGTTCAAACCGTTCGATAAACCGCTGCGACGCCGGCTTCTCGCTTTGCGCTTCCTGAACGAGACGGATAATTTTGGCGAACAGCGACGACTCGCTCGTCTGCGTGACTTCGACGAACAAGATGCCTTGGCCGTTCAATGTTCCTGCGTACACTCCGTCGCCTGCCACTTTGTCCACCGGAACGGATTCGCCTGTGATCGAAGCCTGGTTCACCGCCGAAGCGCCGCCTTTCACCACGCCGTCGGACGGAATGCGCTCGCCCGGCTTCACGATCACCGTATCGCCTACGGAAAGCTGCTCAATCGGCACTACAGTTTCCTGGCCATCCGTATACAAAACGGCCGTCTCCGGCTTCAGCTCCATCAGCGACGAAATATCGCGGTGGCTGCGCGCCATCGTGTAGCTCTCGAGCGCACCGCTCAGAGAGAAGATGAAGATGAGAACGGCGCCTTCCGCCCAGTACCCGATACAAGCCGCACCGATGGCGGCGACGATCATGAGCAGGTTTACGTCGAGATCGCGCTCCTGGATTAACGTCTCCAGCCCTTCCTTCGCTTTGGCGAAGCCGCCGACAATGAAGGCAAGCAAGTAGACGAGTACGGAAGCCGTGTCCGAGACGTTCCCGAGCAACCAAGCGACGGCAATCAGCAAGCCGCTTAGAAGCGCAGCCGCTCCTTCGCCGTATTGAGCGATCCACGATTTGACGCTGTGGATGGACGGCTTCACGATGGGGGAATGGACGTTGCGGTCCACGTTATTAAGGGATGAGTTCATGTTCGATCGCTCCATTCTATTTGAGATTGAGAACCATTGTTAGTACCTTAAAAATGACTCATGCTGCTCCCGATTGGGAACAGCATGATAAGAAAGCTCGTTTTTTATTTAGCATCGGTTCTTATTTATACTTATTATAAATAAATAACCGAATAACGTCAACATAAAAAAAGCGCCGATTATAACGCCGCTTTTCTCAGGCCACGATTAAGTTATTACGACGAACGGAGTCACGCCTTGATTAACTGTTACTTCATCCCCCGGGCTTCCGAACCGCTCCAGTCCAATCGGACCGCTCTGCCGGTACGGGCCGGCTGCGCTTTCCAAGCTTTCGTCTGGCGAATGTTCTCCCATCCGGTAAATATGGCCATCCCGCCAACCGCAAGCAATATGACAAATAAGATCGGGACCATGAAAGTCATCATCGGCACTCCTCGTCAAATCGTAATGACCTACTAGAATGATAATCATTATCATAATCATACCGCATTTAAAAAACATTTCAAGCTTTTTTTTGAGCGGCTGCCACAGATAGCCCCCATATTTCGATTAATAATTCAAAGTAACTCATGATTCCTGTATTTAACTCGATATACCGAATCATTCTTGCATTCAGGAAAATATTTGTCGCAAGGAAAACTTTCATATTGTACGATAAAAATCATCCGGAAGCCCGATCGGCGCCCGTCTTTTTTTCGGGCATTTTGTTTACCTAAAGGAAAAATTTTAAACCAAAGTAAAATTATATGCCCAAGGGAAAGAAATGTTCAGTGAACGCTGTGGCGCAGCGGATCGGCAGGAAGAAACCATCACAGGAGGACAAACGTGGGACCATAGCGCCCGCCAGTACGCGGGGCAGACGGACCTGAGCAACGACCAGCAGCTCCCGATCGGAGAAAGCGGTCCAGGCAGGCAGACCGAGCTTATGCGCCAAAATCGCGGTCGTTCTGCTGAACGGTATGCATACCGGTCCCAGCGAGCAAGCGGCTATTACGGCGGCAATTATAGCGGCGGTCATCACGGAGAAGGTAATCGCATACCGTTTCAGGCGGCGAGTGCCGTCAAACAAAGTTACGGTAGTAGGGGAATTCCCGGTATTGTGCTGCCGATGGGGAGCGTTGACAGTTTCCCGAACCGCTATAACGACGATACGGTTAGGGAACTGGCCGAATGGTTTCATCCCGGGCCTTTCAGGAAATAAGGAGATTCGACTATGAAAAAAGCCGTTTTTCTGATGGGTTACTGTTCGATTGCTTCGATAGACGAGCTGCCTGCCTTTTACTCGCACCTGTTCCACGGCCGCCTGCCGGTGGAATCGGTTATGTCGGATGCGGCCAAGCGTTACCGGCGCCTGGGAACCGTCGATCCGCTCGGCGCGGTCACAGCCCGGCAGCCCGGGCGCTTGAACGAAGGCTGGAGCTTCGTTACGGCGAGAAGATTGCGGTGTATACCGCGTTCAAGCATACGCCGCCGTTTATCGGAGAAGCCGCCGCAGACGGAGCGGCCGCCGTCGTCGCATGCGACCTGCTCACCGTGACGGAAAATGTCGAGGTCGTCTATGATTGCGGCCACGATTGCAGCGTGAAAGCCAGAGAACTCGGCATGGAATTCGTATCGGTTCAATATCCGAACGATTCGGACGATTTTATGACCGCACTGGAGCGAATCGTCGCCGGTTTCATCGACGCCTCCGAGGTTCAAGGCTGACCTTTCCCCCCTCTCTCGTCGCAATACCACCAGGCTTGCGCCCGAAACATCGCTGCATAGCAGGAATCCGCAGCCATCAGCGCTTCATGGGTTCCTTCTTCGGCGATCGCACCGTCCCGAAGCACGACGATCCGGTCGGCGTACCGCGCCCAGCCGAGCCGGTGCGAGACGAACAGCACGGTCCGACCTCGGGACAATTCGCGGAACGAACGGTACAGTTCCTGTTCGTGCTGCGGGTCCAGCGCGGCGGTCGGCTCATCGAGCACCAGCAGGCGGGCCGGGCGGATCGCGGCGCGGGAGATCGCGAGACGCTGCCATTGTCCGCCGCTCAGCTCGCGGGCGCCTTCCGTCACAAGCCCGACCCGCGAATCGAGATCACCGCCCCCGATCCGCTCGGCCCCGCCCGCCCGCATCGCGAGCCGGACCGAATCGTCGTCGTTCAGCAGGTCCGGCCGGCCAAAACCGACGTTGTCGCGAACCGTCGTTTCATAGCGGACGTAGTCCTGGAACGCGGCGGATACCGATTCTCGGAACAGCTCCCGGTCCAATTCCCGGTAGTCGGTACCGTCCCACGTCACTTGGCCCGATGTCGGCTCGTACAGACCGAGCAGCAGCCGGACGAGCGTCGATTTGCCCGCACCGTTTCCCCCTACAAGCGCTACGGTCTCGCCGGGCTTCAGCTCCAGCCGGATATTACGCAGCACCGGCTGCGAAGCGCCGGGATAACGAAACTCCACCTGATCGAACACGATGCACCCCTCTTCGCCCGGCACTTGGGAAGACCGGCTCTCTGCGGCGGACGCTCCGTCCGGACCATAACGCTCCCGGCGCTCCGCTGCCCCAGTCCTCTCTCCTGCTCCCGCCTCCGTCTCCGGCGGTTCATGCAAATACCGGACCAGGTCGGTGATTTTCGCACTTTGCAAATACAGCTTCCCTACCGGCCACGCCATTCTTCCGGATATTCCGTAAGCTTGCCTCATCGCCTGGAAGACGACGACCAGCGTTCCCGCCGTAAACGTTCCCGCCTTCATCTGCAAAACGAGCCATACGATCGAAGCGAACAGGCCGGCGATCTGAACGGCCGATACGACGATGCCGTGACGGATCTCTCTCCGGTTCGCATCGCCGCGAAGTGTAACCGCCTGCTCCGTGACCGCATGCCATTTTCCGATCAGGTAGCTCATCGATCCGAATAAACGAAGCTCCTTCACCGTCGCCGGCTGGACCGCAGCGCTGCGCAAATAGTCGGAGTATCTGCCGGAGAACGTCAGCTCCCGGTTCAACCTGCGCTTCACCATATCCGCTTCCAGACGGATCGCGAATGACACCGTAAACACGAAGGCAAGAATAACGCCGACGACCGGATCGGCCAGCCAGCATACGACCAGCAGCCCCGCGAACTCGAATAACAGGCGGAGCAGCGCAATCCCGTTTTGCAAAATGTCGAACAGCTCCGACCTGGCCGCCTGATTGGCTCGGTCCAACCGGTCATAGTAGCCGGCCTGCTCCATCCGCTCGAGCGGAACGCCGACCGCCTTGGCATGCACCTCGGCCTGCAGAAGCATCGACGCCCGGTCCTTCAACCCGGAATCCGTCATCTGGTCCAGGGCGGATAACGACGAGCGGAGCATCGCGACGGCCGCGATCACGACGACAGGTTGCCAGGCCAACGCGAGCATCTCGGTCCAGCTTTTGCCGCCGATTCCTCCTGTAAATAGATCGATCAGCTCCCGCTGCGCCGCGAAGCCCGGAACGAGCAGCAGCCCGAGCAGCAGCGGAACGGCGAGCCATACCGATGCAAGCACGGGCATAGCCCTCCATATCCGGTATACGAGCAGCATCATGCAGCGCCCTAACGAATAGCGGCTAGATCTTTTCATTTCCCCTCCTATGGATGAAGCGAAATCCCGGACAGCGGACGGACGCCGGCCCCCTCCCTCCGTCTATCCGCGTCCCGCATGCGCGGTCCGGTCACCCTCTGCTTTGAATAAATTCCGGTATTGCATCGGCGTGACGCCGAACTTGCTTTTAAACCTTGCACAAAAATATTGAGCGTTGCTGTATCCGACAGCGGAGGCGATCTCCGTTACGGACGAGCGGCTGTTCTGCAAAAGTCCGCCGGCCCGCTCCATCCGCACATTCGTCAAATATTCGATAAAGGAAATCCCGGCGATCTCCTTGAACTGTCTGGACAAATATTGGGTCGACAGCCCGGCCATTCCCGCCAGCTGGTCCAGCGATATATCTTCGTGCAGATGGGCATCGATATACCGCATCAGTCCGGCTATGACTTCGTGCTGCGCATGCGGCAGCAAATGCCGCCCGATATGACCGGCAATCTGCATGCTCTGCTCGCAAATCAAGGCGACCGTTTCGGCAAACGTCCCCTGACTCGCCCGCTGATACGGCAAAACGTCGGGAAAGATACGTTCCTTCGTATTGATATCGATCATTACCTTGGACATGATCATCGTCAACTGCGCAAGCGAAAGCTCCGCCGTTTCCAGCGGGACGGGCCGGCCCTCGATCTTCTCCAAAAAATCGGCGATAAACTGCTTCGCCGCCTCGCTGTTTCCCGCACGAAGCGCGCGCTCGAACGGCTCGTAATCGATCTGAGGAATATCGCAGCGCAATCCGAGTTCCTCGGAGTCAAACACGCGGTTCATCCCGAGCAGAAACGTGTATTTCAAAGCGCTGGCCGCTTGTTCGTTCGACTTGGCGATATCCTCGCGCGTCTGTACCAGACCGCCCATCCCGGCCGCATAACCGCGATCCCCGGCAAGTGAAGGCAGCAAGCGCTCCAGCTCCTCCCGGATGCGCTCCCGGAGGGTCCCCGTCTCATCGCTGAAATACAGGATCGTGATCTCATGCGCATCTTTCTCGGCGACTAACTGCGTAATCGGACTGCCGCTCTGAAGGGCCGGGACGAGCTCGCGCGCGCCGCCGTTCTCCATCCTGACAGCCGCCACGACGTAACCGGCTTTGACCGGCACCTGCTTCGGCATCTCGTCCTCGGACAATCGGCCGTTCAGCAAGGCGTGCAGCATATTCCCGTCCACTTGCTGGGACAGCTGCTGGATCGTGCTGTACAGCCCGTTCAGCACGAGATCGAGCGCCAGAAATTCATTGCGCTGCTGATTCGGAAGCAGCCCGTTGTCGCGTTCCTTCAGCCGTAGCAGCATCGTTTGCACAGGTTTATACGATTTGAGCGACAAATAATAAGCGATCAGCACGCCTAACGCGATCACGCCCAGACATACGAAAACGACGTTGCGCTGCATCTGGGCGGAAGCCGGAGCTACCATCCCTTTCGGCCGGATCGAGGCATATGCCCAATCGCCGTTCCCTTCGGACGCCGGAAGCAGGCTCACTCCTTTGTCGCCGCTCCCTGCCCCCCGTTCCCGGACGTTCAGCACCCGAGTGAAATCCGTTTCCGTAACGTGATCCGAGCCGGTCATATAGCCGTCCTTGACGCTCAGCATCACAAATTTCTCTCCGGAATCGCCGGCAAGCCCGCTGAGGATGTCGCGGAACCGGTCGGCGCGAATGTCGATCAGCATATACCCTTGGATCTCGCCGCCCTTCGCCCGTTCGGGAAACGAATATACGAACGTCATGAGCCGGTCGTACACCCCTTCGCCGTAATACACGTTGCGCTGCAGCCAGCGGTTTGTCGGGATTTCGTCCTTTTGCAGCCGCTGGATCAGTTCGGCGCCCGGCGTATGCTCCTCCTTCGGGAAGAAGGCGTGCTTGTCGACCATAAAATTCGTATTTTTGAAATAAACCGTTACGTTCTCCGCTTCGGGCCGGCCGGAAACGATCGTTTTCAAGTGAGCGGCCAAATGATACATTTGATATACATTTTGTCCGTACTCTTCGTAATAGACGGAAAACGCGTCCCGCCCCGGCTTATCGACCGCCGACAGCAAATTGCTGACGAACGCGTTTTTGAATACGTTCGGGTACGTATTCTCCAGATGCTCCTGAACGCCCAGCAGCTTGCTGCGGCTTTGCCGCTCCAGCTCCTCATGGGCGGCTCTTCCGGCCCTGTCGTACAGGACGGCGCCGCATAAGCAGGCGATCAGGGCGGTTGTCACCGCATACGATACGAACAACCGCCGAAAGTAAGCGTTTTCGAATAAAGCGCTGAATCGGCGTACCCTCTCTTTTCTCATCCGAATGCCCCCATTCCACGTCGCCTTCCCGTTCCGTTCTCTCCCTTATGTAACTTGAATCGTAACATGCGGTATACGACTTGTAAACAGTGGGCCGCATCCGTTCTCCCTCCCTCACTCCAAGCCGAATCACCCGCCCTGCCGCGCAAAAAAACGTACTCCGCAGAAAAACTGTAATGCCGCTGCGCAAACAAATGTAATGAATCTTAAAAATTTAATATAGGCCCGCCGGCCGGAATATCAGACAATAAGAATGCAGTCGCCATAACAAATCGAAGGGGTGTACGTAACATGTCACGATCCAGCAATAACCCGGAACAGGAGGACAAGTATACGAGGGGCCGGAAACGCCGCCGGGCGCGAAGCGGAACGGTCGTCCTGGCCAGCCTGATGATCGCGCCGCTGCTGCTGACCTCCTGCGGGAGCCGAAGCGGAAGCTCCGGAGAAGCGCCGCAGACCAGGACTCGTCCCGAAACGCCCAAGCCGCCGGAGCCGGTGGAGCTCGTATTTAAGGATGCGACGTTCGGCTGGTCAGCGGAATCATTCATGAAAGACTACGGCAATGCGATTCAGAACAAATATCCGCATATGAAAATTTCGTTCGTGCCGAAAAGCGCCGCTCCGATCAAGGAGATGCTGACGACCAAAGCGCAGCTTGATGTCGTTATTGTAGCGCTGTCGGGCTTCTACGGGAATATCGAAGATAACAAGCTGCAATTCGACATGACGCCTTACATCAAAAAGCATGGCTTTGATATGGAACGCATCGACCCGACGACGGTCGCGCTCGCCAAGCAGCTCGCCGGGGGCGGCATCTACGGGATGCCGGTAAACGGGGCCGCTTCGCCGATCGTCTACAACAAGGACTTGTTCGACAAGTTCGGGGTCGCCTATCCGACGGACAATATGACGTGGGACGATCTGTACGAGATGACGAAAAAGCTGTCCCGGAGCGAAGGCGGCGTATCGTATTACGGAACCGTCATCTCGCCGGTCGATGCGCTGCTGCGCAATTCGTTTTCGCTCGGCTTCATCAAGCCGACGACGCAAAAAGCCGATTTGTCAAGCAGCAAGTGGAGGGACTACGTTCACAACCTGCTCCGCTTTTACCAGATTCCCGGCAATCAGCTGTCGCCCGCCCAGCTCGCGGGAGGCGAGACGAGAACGCTGTTTCACAAGGAGCAGCGGCTTGCCATGTGGCTTCCGGTGTCCGGTACCGGCGTTCACGATTTGTCGTTCGAAGGGATCAATTACGATTTCGCGAAAATCCCGTCGTTTAAAGAGGCGCCCGGCATCGGACCGCAGTCGTGGCCGCTGTTCTTCTACTTGACGAGCACGAGCGCGCACAAGGAGGAGGCGTTTCAGGCTCTCGCCTTTCTGGCGTCGGACGAATTCCAGCTGCAGAAGTCGCGCAGCGGCATCCTGACCGTGCTGAGAAACAAAGAGATCCGGCAAGCGTTCGCCCAGGATGCGCCCGAATATAAAGGGAAAAATCTGCAGGCGTTCCTGCCGGAAACGTTCGCGCCGCCCGCGTACATGTCCAAATATAACGGCTACGGCGTCGCGGAGCTGAACAAGGCGTTCACCGAGCTGATGGCCGGAGGCAAAGATTACAATTCGGCGATCCGGGAAGCCGAGGAGCGGACCAATCAAAAAATCGCGGAATTGGAATCCGCCAACAAGTAGCCGGCGGCGCAAGACGGATTCAGGCACGACGGCTGCGGAGCCCGCGCGGTCCCGCAGTCTGACAATAACCATGGGGAAATGGAGTGACCGTTTATGACTTCCGATCCGAAACAATTAAGCCGCAGACAGCTGCTGGCAGCCGCCGGCCTTGCCGGCGCCGCGTTGACCGCAGGCGGCCTCGTCCAGACCAGCCTCGCTACGCGAACATTTGCGCAAAGTTCCGTTACTTCATCGGTTTACGGCCTGACAGAGGCTACAGGCGTTTGCGTCGTTGCGACGACGGTATCCGGCTTGCGCACGATGACGCTGCCGGACGCGGATACGGCGTATTATGTAACGGACCCGGGCCAGGAAGGCCACTACTATTACGACCCCGCCGATACGACATCTGCGGATAATACGGGGACGGTGCTCGTATCCGCCGCCGGCGCGAGGTTCAAGCGTTCGTACGAAGACGTTCTGAACGCCAAGTGGTTCGGCGCCAAAGGCGATGGCGTTACCGACGATACGGCGGCGCTGCAAAGCGCGATCGACGCCACCTACGACGCGGGCGGCGGCACCGTAGTAATCCCGGACGGAACGTATGTCGTCCAGGGAAGCCATGTCTCGATCCAGCGGAGCAACGTCTTTCTGTGCGGCACCGGCCATACCCGGCTGCTGTTTCAGTCCCCCGGAACGGGCGACAGCTGTATCCATGTCTGGGACAGCCGCGGAGGGTTCGGCGGAACGAATCCGAGCAACCTGCCTTATTACGCGGACATGGATACGTTCGACCCTGCGCAATACGGCGGCGACGACTATCGTCTCAGCAACGTCGGCATCTCCGATCTGGAGCTGTGCCTGACCCGGAATACGGGCACCGTCATTACGATGCGGAAGGTCGACGGCTTCCGCAACGCCAACCTTCACTTTACGTTTGCCAGCCCTTCCGCCGGACCGCTTCCTTCGGCGGGCAACGTCATCCGGACGTTTTATTGCTCTGAAGGAAGCTGGGAGAACGTCCGGATCGACGACAACGCGAACATTACATACGGCGTGTTTATTTTTTGGAGCTATGCGATTCACGACCGCCGCATCCGCGTCGGCAAAACGAATACGATGGGCTACGAGTACAAGCACGGCATCAAGTGCAGCGTGTCCGACATTCAAGTGGTCAGCGACGGTACGATCGGAGCCCGCGGCATTAACGTCGGCTACGGCAGCAAACATATCAGCGTCGAACGGGCGGACGTCCGCGGTTACATTACCGCTATCTGGCTGCGGAGCAGCGACGAATTCGACTATAGCGAACATTTGCAGGTGAGGGACAGCTACTTCCATGGAACGGTGAACGGGTTCGTCTTTAACCGGGTGCGGCACGTTCTGGTCGACGGCTGCCATATCGTATCCAAGCTGCCGGTCGTCTTCCAGAGCGGAAAAAAATACGTCGCTTACCGGGCCAATGCCGACGATCCGGCGCTCGTGCCGAACTCCGCAGGCTGGACGTATGACGGCCATTACGACTCCAAGGAAAATGTCGTGTTCGGGGGAGTCAATCAGTGGCGCTACTACGAGCATTCTTATTTGCCGCAGGCGGTTCATCTCACGTTCCGCCGCTCGACGCTGGAGATCCCGGCCGGATCGGCCGCGCAGCAGTCGTGCGTCAAAATTATTATTCCGCCCGATATGAATGCCCGTCACCTGTTTAACGCCGGCAACCGGATCAAAACGTTTACGCATACGGACGGAGCGGTTTATTATCCGGCTTCCCTGGTCAACTGCTCTTTCCGGGATCTCGTCCTGAAGGCGGACGCTTCCGTCATTCATTTTGGAATCGACTCGCTGTCGCACGTTCTGCAAAACTGCGAATGGAGCAATATTACGTTCGACGGCATCCGTTCCTTTCACGCCCGCGTCTTGAAATTCCATAACTCCGTTCTGGACCGGATCAACGTTCACCCTACCATTGCCTCGTCCAACATCCTTGAAATCAATTCCATCGACGGACTGGAGGTGCGCGGGTGTAGCATTCGCCATAATGGCGTGATGTTTTACTGCGATCCGGCCAAAAACTTGCCGCTGACGACAAGCGAAGGTTATATGAACATCCGGCTGTGCAATAACAACATCGCGGGCAAAAGCGGGGTCGGCATTACTTGGCGGTGGGCCTGGACGACGGCCTACGCCGGAACGGCGGCAAAGCCGGTGCTGATCGGCAACCGCTTTTACGATATCCCCTTCCCGACTGTTTACGGAAACGGCTCCGACCCGAACGGCCTGAGCAACGCTTATTTCGCGGACGATACGAACCGCTATAACGACCGCCAACTGCTCTCTGTCGACTATACGTGGAACGTTCCGTCAATCGCCGGAGGAGGCGGAGAAGCAACCGTCAACATCGCCCATCCGGAGGCGGTAGACGGCGATGCCGTAACGGTCGGTACCAATGTCGCGCTGCAAAAGCTCGTGGCATCCGCCTATGTAGCGGCAAAAGGAACGGTGTCCCTCCGTCTTCTCAACCCGTCAGGAACAGCCGTTAACCAAGGCAGCACCTTATTTTCGATCACGCTGCTGAAACGGTAACGGGTGCGCTGAAACGGTCGCTCCGCACGATCATTCTAGAAGGTGGCGCAAACTCCGGCTTCGGCCGGAGTTTCTTTATGGAACAAATACTCTTGCCGCCTAATCCCCGCTATACCAGGACGCCTGCGTCCGGTACATCCGGCTGTACTCGCCGTTCATCCGCATCAGCTCCTCGTGCGTCCCTTGCTCCACCAGCTTGCCTTGCCTGAGGACGAACACGAGGTCCGCCTGCTTCGCCGCTCCGAGCCGGTGGGTGACGAGCAGCGCCGACTTGCCTTCGGTCACTTTCATAAACAGCTCGAACGCCTCCCGCTCCGCTTGCGGATCAAGCGCGGCCGTCGGTTCGTCGAAAAAGACGAAATCCGCGTCGCGCATCAGCGCCCGGGCTGTGGCGATTTTTTGCCATTCGCCCCCGGAAGGCTCGATTCCGCCAAACGCGGTGCCAAGCTGCGTGTCCAGTCCGCTTTTTCGGTATCCGGCGGACCGGAGCGCCGCTTCGATCGCCGGATCGTTATGCAGCTCCGCCAGTTGACCGAGCGCGACATTTTCTCGAAGCCGCACATGCAGCTGCGAGAAGTCTTGAAAGACGGCGGCCAGCTTCACGTTCCGCGCTCTCTCCGGCTCCCGGTCCAACTCCAGCCCGCTGGCTGGTAAACCGCCCCAATCGATACCACCTTCCGACGGCTGATAAAACCCGGCGAGCAGCTTCACCAGCGTCGATTTGCCGGAGCCGTTCTCGCCGACGAGCGCGGCCCGGCAGCCCGGCGGTATCGTCATCCGGATTCCATCCAGCGCTTTGCGGTCCACCCCGGGATAACGGAACGAAACATCGGATAACCGCAATCCTCCGCCGGCTGCGCTCCTGCCGCACGCTTCCGCCCTCCCCGCGTTTTCCTCCGAGGCGTCCTCCTCCAGCTCCAGATAAGTCCGGAAGTCTTCCCACCTCATATATAGTTTCTGGAAGGAACCTCCGGTCCGAACGATGTCCGGCAGCTTCGCGAGCAGCATCGACATCGTCATGAACAATACCGCAAAGTCTCCTGCGGTAAACGTCCGCGCTCCCGGCAGCAGCACCAGCAACGCCAGCAGCAGTCCCGACAGCAGAGCGAGCAGAAGCTCCGGCCCCAGCTTGCGCAATTCGGAGACGCGGACGGCGGTCCGTCTGTCCCGGGATTGCCGCTCATACAGGCCGCGCCAGCGTTTCTCCAGCTCAGGCGCATGACCGAACAGCCGGATCTCCTTCGCCGCCTCTTTTCCGGTCATCAGCCCCGCATAATGATCCATCAATCTCTGATCCGGCGTCTGGCTACGGGACAGCTTCTCGAGGGAACGCACCGACTTGCCGGTAACGATTGACAGCAAGACCGTAGCGCCGATTACGGCAGCAAGAGGAATCCATTGCCCGAAGGCGAGCAGGATCGAGACGAGCAGGGCGGCCTGGATCAGCTGCTGTATCCATTGAAGGCCCGTACTGTAGACCTCGTGCAGGGAAACCAGCAAGGCCCGCTCCCGGATATCTTTGACGGAAGGAGCTTCTACGGATTGGAGAGGAAGGCGGGACGTTTTCTCAAGCACCAGCCGCTGGTGCTCCAGCGCTCCGATCTCGTTAATCCGGGTTAGCGCCATGGGGATCGGTACGCCCAGCCCGATATTGTTCACCAGCATCAGAGCGGCCAGCCAGGCGGCAGCGGTTAGGATCGGGTAACTACTTAGGGAGGGGTTCCAGCCTTGGATACGATTTATCAACTCTTTCATCAGCCATAGCTCAGCCGGCAATACCGGGACGATGGTCAGCATGGCAGCGGCGAGTACGACTACCGGCCGCTTCTCTACCTGATAAAGAATGGAAGCAGCTTGGAGAAAACAACGGATCATCCGATTAACGGCGGCCCCTCCTATTCAGATGGTCTTCTCTTGCGGAGCTTATGTATTATACCGTTTCAAAATTGGAAGCGCATCCGGATAAAACGGTTCTAATCAATCGCTCCTCTCTGATTGGACTTGCTGTCCGGCACAATTGTCGTCCGGAGGCGCAACCTTCGGCGTCTTGAACTCGTCTGGACTAGGATGAGATACATTTTGGGGAGATTTTTTTTGGGGGGACGGGTTATGAAGATGAACCAAAGGACTGCTGCGGCGGGTGCTCTGCTACTCCTGCTGACAGCCTGTGCAGGCGCCGGGCCTTCCGGACCGAAGTGGTCGGCGGATGAACGAAAAGCGGCCGCGGCCGCGATCGATCCGCGAATCGCCGAAGCGAGCCGCTCATTCGGACTTAAGCTGCACCAGCAGATGAGCGATGCCGGAAAAGGGGAAAATGTCGTAATCTCGCCGGCAAGCGTATCGGCCGCGCTTGCTCTGGCCTATACGGGAAGCTCCGGGGAGACGGCGAAGGAAATCGCGGCTGCGCTAGGCTGGGACGGAATGAGTGAGAACGAGTTAAACGAGGCGAACCGCAGGATGACGGAGCTGCTGACCGCATCCGGGGGCGGCGTCAAGCTAACGATCGCGAATTCCGTATGGACCGCTGCACATACGGTCTTCCATAAGCCTTATCTTCAGACCGTCAAAGATTATTATCAAGCGGAGGTCCGCTCTGCAGATTTCGCCTCCCCGAAGACGACGGACGTTATCAACAGCTGGGTGTCGAAGCGGACGGAAGGCAAAATCCGCAAGCTGCTCGAGGAACGGCTCCCCGCCGATAGCGCAGCGGTGCTGCTGAATGCGGTCTACTTCAACGCGTCCTGGACGGACCCGTTCAAGAAGGGCGATACTCAAGACGATAACTTCACGCTGCCGGACGGTGCCGTCAAAAAAGTGCCCATGATGCGGCAAACCCGCACCTATGCCTACTCCGAACACGAAGCTTGGCAAGCCGTCAAGCTTCCCTACGGCGACGGACGGATGAATATGCTGCTCGTCCTGCCGAAGGAGACGTCCTCCCTGGACGAATTAAACCGCCAGCTGTGGTCCGATTGTCTCCCCTGCAGGCAGACGTTCGAACCCGTCCGGGTCGATCTCCGTCTCCCCAAGTTCAAGGTGGAGTATACAGCGCAGCTGAAAGACGCGCTAACCGGTATCGGCATGTCCCTAGCTTTTGATCCGGGCCGGGCGGATTTCCGTAAAATGGCCGACGTTCATCCTCTTTACATTAGCGGCGTTACGCACAAGACGTATCTGGACGTAAACGAAGAAGGCACCGAAGCCGCCGCCGCTACCGGCGCCATGATGGCAGGCTCGGCCCCGCCTTCCAAGCCGGTCGACATGGTCGTGAACCGTCCCTTTTTCTTCGCCATCGAGGACAGTCACACCGGCTCCTGGCTGTTCCTCGGAACGATTACGAATCCGTAGGCGGATCGATCCGGGAATTCCCGGATCGGATAGCGGGAATCGGCTCGGTTGCACCCGCCCTTCTCTCTTCGCACACGCAGACGGGACAGCAGGCTGCGGCCTGCTGTCCCGTCATCTGTTCATCCATTGCTCCGTTCATCCGTTCCAAGCGAACCGCCGCATTACTTGTTCTTCGCCTCGGCGATCGCTTTAACCGCCGCCTCTTCGGCGTTGCGGAATGCCGTGTTAATATCGATCTCGCCCTTCGCGATTAGACCGATATCTTTCGTATACGTCTTTTCGACCGCTACGTCATAGATCGATTTGTTCGATATGGGAGCGAATTTGTTATAAAACACGGAAGCAAAGTTTTTATCCTTATACTCCGTATCCTGGGCATACGCTTTCTGGACGGCTTCGTTTTTAAGAACGGGCATCGTTCCTTTGCGTGAAATCTCCATCTGATACTCGTCGGAGATCAGGTATTTCAGCACTTCCATCGCCGCCTCTTTCGATTTGGACAGCGAAGTGACCGTGAAGTACGAAGGATACGACTGCGAGCCGACGTTCGGAAGCTCCTTGAAGGTAGGCAGGGAGACCATTTCCCAGTTCATCGTTTTCATCTCCGGCACGGTAAACGGCATTTGAGACAAAAAGACGAACATGCCGAGATACTGGTCCTTCGTCAGCGCGTCGCGATACGGCAGCGCATTTTTCAATTCGGTAATTTTCGCTTTATAACC
Source organism: Paenibacillus oceani (assembly GCF_014705615.1). Classification (GTDB taxonomy): domain Bacteria; phylum Bacillota; class Bacilli; order Paenibacillales; family NBRC-103111; genus Paenibacillus_AB; species Paenibacillus_AB oceani. The sequence continues at coordinate 277,625 of NZ_JACXJA010000007.1, read as the reverse complement.
GGCATCCTGGGCCGGATCGATTATCGTCGCCTGGTACAACCGTCTCCACTTCTCGTTTTGGATCGTCGGCTTGTCGGTTTGCATATCGACATACGGAAGCGAGAACTGATTCATCCGGAGCATATGCGAGCCCGATACGGCCAGTCCGATATATTGCTTATCGCCGTCGGTCCGGTTCAGCTTGCGGGCGATCTCCAGCGTCTCGTCCCACGTCATGCCGTCCTTCGGATACGGCACCCCGAACTTATCGAATACCGCCTTGTTATAAAATAAAGCCAGATTGTTCATGTACACAGGCAATCCGTACATTTTGCCGCCGGATATTTGCTTCATCGCATCGACGACCGTCGGCTCGAACCGGTTCAGATCGACCGAATTTTTCTTGATCAGCTCGGAAAGATCGTACTCCAGCCTGTTGACCAGCAGCCCTTCGCTGAAATTGCCGATCGAATCGTAATAAATATCGATCGTCGTCCCCGCTGCCAGCAGCTCCGGCAAAGTGCTCCCTTTTTGGGCGCGGATATAATTGATTTTATAATTAGGAAATTTTTTGCGGATCGAATTGCCGAACCTTTCGTTAAATACTTCATCCGTATCTCCGGCCATCGTGAAAAAATTAAGTTCCGCAGGCGTCTTCGTAATATCCGGTGCGGACGGCTGGCCTTTCTCTCCATTCTCTGTTTGGCTGGCCGATTTTCCGCCGCCTCCGCAAGCGGTTGCAAGCAGCATCGCAGCCATTACGGTCGAAGCGACCAAAGCGCGTTTAACAGACATGCTGAACCCTCCCTTTAGTAGATGCTTCCCAATGGTTCCGTTCTTATCCTTCCATGTGTCGAGCCTGCTTATAAGCTGTACGGATTCGCTATTAACTTATACGTATGTTTTACCTATTGCCACTGCTTGCCCGATGCCCGATGGCCCTGCCTAATCGGAGCAAGATCCGCATTATGACGCTCGATTATCCAGTAAAACCGTACTTTCCATATACCTCCTTTTTTTGACCCCGATTTAATAGAAATCGATTTCTCGGTTTCAATATATCATGTATGCGGTTACTTTTCAATCATAAAGAATGCGTATTCTTAAATTATTTCGCAGCCATTTTTCACCCCCTCGCCTTTTTTATTTACAATAGCCGAAGTCCGCTTTATACTAAAAATGAGTGATTACTCACTTTCGTGAGGAGGGCGATTATTTATGCAAAGTGCGACTTGTATTCGGCTCGATCAGGTCTGCCGAACATTCGGAAGCAAGGAAGTGATCAAGGAGATTTCGCTTCAAGTGGGCCGCTCGGACATATTCGGATTGCTGGGACCATCCGGCTCCGGCAAAACGACGCTTGTGAAAATGATCGCCGGAATCGACGAGGCGACAAGCGGCGACGTGTATGTGCTGGGCGAACGCATGCCCAAACTGTCGCATATGCAGCAGATCGGGTACATGGGTCAATCCGATGCGCTGTATGCGGAATTAACCGCACAGGAAAATCTCGAATTTTTCTGCGCTTTGTACGGTCTCGGCGGAGCCGATAAAAAGCGCCGCATGCAGGAGGTTATGGAACTGGTCAATCTCGGCGCTCATATGAAGCAACAGGTCGCCCGTTATTCCGGCGGGATGAAACGAAGGCTGTCGCTGGCCGTCGCGCTGCTCCACCAGCCGCCAGTGCTTATCCTGGACGAACCGACGGTCGGCATCGATCCCGTCCTGCGCCAATCGATATGGAGCGAGCTGGAGCAGTTAAGCCGTTCCGGCACGACGATCGTCGTCACCACCCACGTGATGGACGAAGCCGAACGGTGCGGGCAGCTCGGGATGATTCGCGACGGCACGCTTATCGCCGCAGGTACACCCGAAGCGCTCAAGAAGGATACCGGTTCCGCTACGCTGGAACAAGCATTTTTGCATTTCGGAGGTGCCGCCTCATGAGAATCCGCGCACTGGTCATCCGGATTTTGCGCCAGTTTTGGCATGACAAACGGACGCTCGCGCTTATGATTGTCGCGCCGATGCTCGTACTTACTTTGATGTCGCTCGTCTTTAACGGCGATACGTTCCGACCTGCCCTTTCGGTCGGCGGGCTGCCCGAGCCGCTCGTTCAGAAACTGGAGCAGCACAGCGTGGACATCTACCGCTATACTCCGGAAGAAGCGGAGACGGCTTTGGCGGACGCGCGAATCGATGCCATCGTCACCCTGCAAGGCTCGGCACCTGTCGTGAAGCTGGAAGGCAGCGACCCGACGGCCAACCGAGCGGTGCTTCTGCTGCTCCAAAACGTGCTCCAGGACCTGAATCCGGCAGCGGACGCTCCCAAGCCTGCCGTCACTTATTTGCACGGATCGGCGGAGATGGCGGCTTTTGATCATTTCGGCCCTGTGCTTATCGGGTTTTTCGTCTTTTTTTTCGTCTTCCTTATATCCGGCGTATCGTTTTTGCGCGAAAGGACGGGCGGGACTTTGGAACGGCTGCTCGCCACTCCGATCCGGCGCTGGGAGATCGTGGCCGGTTACATTTTAGGATTCGGCCTGTTTACGATGATTCAGTCCGCCCTGATCGCCTGGTATGCGATCCACGTGCTGGGCATGATGATGGCCGGCTCGTTCTGGTACGTGCTGCTCGTTACGCTGCTGCTCGCGGTTACCGCTTTGGCGCTCGGCACGTTTTTGTCGGCATTTGCCAGCAACGAGTTTCAGATGATACAATTTATACCGCTGGTTATCGTTCCGCAAGTGTTTTTCTCCGGTTTGTTTAATATGGACACGATGTCCGTCTGGCTGCGCTGGCTGGGCAAGTGCATGCCGCTTACCTACGGAGCTGATGCGCTGCGGAACATTATGGTCCGGGGCCAGGGGTGGTCCGATATTGCGGCTGACGTCTACGTGCTGCTCGCCTTCTCGGCCGTGATCATGTTCTTGAACGTGCTGGCGCTGAAAAAACACCGGCGGATCTGATTGGTCCCGAAATCCGCAAGGAATTACTTGTCCCCTATATCGCACCGGGAGGAGGCCCGCGCCCTATGTCGGACCAAATGGAGTTATGGCTGCAGGAGCAGTTGAAGTTTTACGACGAGGATGAGAAAAAAACGGAAAAGCAGCTGCGAATCTTATCGGCTGCCATCGAAGTATTTGCCGAGAAAGGGTATGCGGCTTCCTCCACGAGCGAAATCGCCCAAAAAGCGGCTGTCGCCGAAGGTACGATCTTCCGGCATTACAAGACGAAAAAAGAACTGCTGCTAAGCATCGTGGCACCGATGATGACCAAGCTGCTGGCCCCGTTCGTGCTTCGCGATTTTACGAAAGTGCTTGACGCCGACTATGCTTCCTACGAACAATTTCTGCGTGCCGTAATCGTGAACCGCATCGAGTTCGTCAAAAAGCATTTGCCGGTCGTCAAAATATTGCTCCAGGAGATTCCGTTCCATCCCGAGCTGAAGGAACAATTTCTCGATGCTGTCGCTGGACAAGTGCTCGGACGATTGACGCCGATCATCGAAAAGTTTCAAGCGAACGGGCAAATCGTCCCGATTCCGTCCAAGACCGCGCTGCGATTGACAGGTTCGGCCATCCTCGGATTTTTGGCGATGCGCTATATGCTGCTGCCCCATCTGGAATGGGAGGACGAGCAGGAGATCGAGCACACCATCCAGTTTATTTTGTACGGGTTATCCACTTCGGAACGTCCCGGTTAACGAAAAAAGCTTCGGCGCAAGGAAGCGGAATTCCCTTCCCTGGCCGAAGCTTTTGTATGTTATGGCGCCTTGACAGGAACCGGCGGCTTCTTGGTCTGGAACGACAGCGCCATATCGATGTACGGCTGCCCGTCGTCCAGCTCCGCGACGTCCTGGCGTCCGTCCCCGTTCATATCGCAGACGAGCAGTTCCCCGTCCGAATGCCCCCAAGGCCCCATTCGCGAGGACAGCTCGAATTGCAGCGGACCGGTCTGCCGGTATACGGCGAACGTTTTCTCCTCCCGGTTCCAGAACAAAATATCCGTCTTCCCGTCCCCGTTAAAATCCCCGATCTTCACCGTGCCGTCCTCTCCGGTCGGGATATCGAGCTGCAGCACGCGGCGTTTCCATTTCCGGGACGTCTCGTCGGGACTCAGCTCGATCCATCTCGAGGAATGAGGGAACGGGATCAGCAGCGATTCGTTGCCGTCTCCGTCCAGGTCGCCGGCGACCAGCCGTACGGGAAGTCTCCGGTCCCAGGGACGGGGAGCCAGCGGCTGCAGCTCGCCTTTGTTGAACGAGAAGCTCTCCAGCTGATTGTTATCCGCCGTCTCGCCCGCGATTATCCATTCGCCGCCGTTTCGTTTCAGGGCATACATCGAGCTCCATCCCGGCTTGCCCGTTTTCCAGGAACGGCCCGGCACGAAGCTGTCTCCGCGGGAACGGTACGACTCCAGGGTGCCGTCCGTGCGCATCACCCATAAGTCGGCTTTTCCGTCGCCGTTTTCGTCCAGAAGCGTCCAGGCGTCCCCTTTCGTATAGGGCAGCCGGCACCATACTTTCGGCGCACCGGAGCTTTCGTTCCGCAGTCCCCGGAACTCGCCGCTCTTAACGGTCACTTGCCCGTTCTTACGGTCCCAGACGACGACATCCGCCTGGCCGTCTCCCGTCACATCCGCGGCCGACACCGCCCCCTCCATCCCCGTGCCGACCTGGACGCTGTGCGCCGGAACGAACGGGATGTAGTCCGTAATCGGGACGAAGCTGTAGCCTTTATCCCTAAGACGGCTCAGCAGCTTTTGCAGATTGCTCTTATCCGATGCCGGATAACGGTACAGCGGCAGGCCGTCCTGAAGGACCGGCTCCCCCAGCTCGTCAGTAACCGGAAGCAAATGACCAAACTCGAGAAAAGGATGATAAAAAAAAGAGGGCAGCTTATCCGATTGGTCCAGCTGGTTCATGATGATGTCGGAATCCCGGTTATAAGGAATATAAGAGAACGGTGTCGGCACGTAGATCGCGCCAAGGGAGGACGAGCCGTAACCTTCGTTTCGCTCCGTCTTGTATTGCGTATATAACGTGTTGGCATTCTGATGAACGTCGGCTTGAAAATGAAGCCCGAAATAATTGCGAAACACGGCGTCCTGCTCGGGAAGCGTCCGGTAATGGGGAGCTTCCCAAAAGTAAGGGAACAAGCCGGCACGGCGGAGAGTCTCCGCACCCTCCTCTACTCTTCGGGAGGCGAACTGCGTCGTTAACGTCTCTGCGACGTCGGGGACGTAGAACTCGTCGCCGATTCCCGACTCCTGGTATCCGTCCGGACGGACCGTATCGCCAACCTGATGCGTATACCCGTGCATCCCGATCACAGCGCCCGATCTTGCCGCATTGTGCAGCAGAGCCGCAAACCACCGCGCGTATTCGTTATCCGTCTGGTCGATCGACACGTCGTATACCGTACCGTCTTTCAAGACGTTTTTCCAGCGCGGGATGACCGCAATCTGATAGGGAATGTCCCGTTCCTTCAATAAAGTAAACACGGCCCGCAGCTTGCCGAGCTGTTCCGCACCTTCGTACTGTCCTCCCGGACCGACGTCCTCAAGCCGGATCATGATCTGCTTCGGCCTGTTGTCGTTGCCTACGGCGGACTCCAGGTGCAGCATGTACAACATAACGAATACGACCGCAGCGGCTATCAGAATACGCGAGCGGGGTCGAAGCGCGGTCAACGAACGTTTCACAGTTGGTCCCTCCAGATGCTTGAACAAAATCCCCCATGGAAACCGGTATAACTCCAATTTCTATCCATAAACAAAACGAACAGCACGCAGTATGGTTGTATTATAGCTTAAACCGCTTACATAAATCATCAAAAAAATCCTCTTCGTCCGATACAAGGAAGAAAAGGATTTTCGGGTAACGCGAATGTCCGGCCGGACCTCGTGATCGATCGTTATGGTTCTATTCCGCTTTAAACGGTTTCAGGTTTCCGTTTGAGTTCGACACCACAGGGATCATCTTTAAAGCGCGAGTCATCGGCGACAAACAAAGGCGGCAAGTGGGCGTGCTCTCGAAAGCAAAGTCGTCTCTCATCCATCCGTTGCAAGCTTCTTTCGTACAGGACCAGATTTCCGTTTCCTCGAGCGGCAGCTCTTCCGTAAACCGTCTGCGTTTGTTCATCTCTCTCACGTACCCCTTCCGATTGTAGTGGACCCTTTCTGTATGAAAAAAAGCCGCCCATACAACGAGGCAGGGCAGCTTTTACTACTCTTGTCCGGTGTTACAGCTTCACAACGTTCTCAGCTTGCGGTCCGCGGTTGCCTTGTACCACATTGAATTGAACTTGTTGACCTTCGTCCAGCGACTTGTAACCGTCACCGACGATGGCGCTGAAATGAACGAAAACGTCATTTCCGCCTTCTACTTCAATAAAGCCGTACCCTTTTTCAGAGTTGAACCACTTTACTGTTCCTGTTTGCATGGAAATCGCTCCTTTCTGAATAAACTAACATGTTCTGTTTTTTACGACAGAAGCCTGGAATCCGGTTCAAAGCAGAAGCGATTGAACGTTCAGGAACATCTGCAACGAAAAAAATTCACATATTGATAAAGGTACCATAACGACGGATGATAACATTTATCGATATGCGAATTTCAAAAAATTCCATTTCCATATCCCACTATACTACATTTACCAGTAAGTTGTCAATCCATACGATGCACCGGCCTGTCTGCTTTTCGCGGACAGCCCCCGGTTTCCGAATAGGCCCGGGCCTGCCTGCAACGGCCAAATAATGATGTCGACAATTTGAAGCAAATACGATAGAATCATTATAGATTTCATATTTATGAAATCTTTTCTATGGAGGGTGAATCCAATGGAACAACAAGCGCCAAAAGTTAAATCTGCCGATCGCGTCCTGGATATTTTCGAATTGTTCACCGGAGAGAAAGATTCGTACAATTTGACGGAAATATCCAAAAATCTGAACATGCCTTCCAGCAGCACGTATCTGATTTTGCAAAACATGCTCAGCCGCGGATATTTGGAGACAGACCGGTCCGGCAAGCAGTTTCGCATCGGCTACAAATTGTTTGCGATTCGTTCCGGCTATATGCGCAACGCCAGCTTAACCGGAGAATTCAACTACATCGCCGAGAAGATTATCAACAATCTGAACGAGACGGTCAGTTTATCGATAAGAACCGGCAATCAGCTTTTATATATCGGAGAAAAGGTAAGCACGCATTCGCTCCGGTTTAATCCGAGTCTCGGCGTAACGCTGCCCCTGCATGCCACCGCGTCGGGCAAAATTTTGCTGGCCGATCTGTCGGCGGAGGAACTGCGCGCCTTGTACCCGACCGACGAATTGGAGAAAGTGACGGGCAAGACGATCTCCTCCTTCTCGGACTTGCTCAAGGAGCTGGACAAGGTCCGCAAGCAGGAATTCGGCTACAACATGGGCGAGACGGTCGACGGCGTACACTGTGTCGCCGGGGCGGTCAAGGATATGGACGACCGTGCGGTCGCCTCGATCAGCATCTCTATCCCGGTCGTGCGCATTACCGGCGAGGTGTGGGGGAACGTGCACGATTGGATCAGACGCTCGTGCGAGGAGCTTAGCAACAAGGTATACCGCCAAAATTAACAGGCGCGGAGGGGGCGACTCCGTTTGGCTGCCCTCACCCGCTCCGCTTCGGGGCGGTCCCGGGAATGCTCGCATGTCAGGGAACATCCCCATTTCCCGGTCGAAAGGACAAGGACCTCAACTTCCACTGTAATGTGGAGGCCGAGGTCCTTTTTCTCCAGTCAACCGGTTCTAAGCGGGGCCCGAATCATCGCGGCCTGACTGTTGAGTTGAGCCCCCCTTTTTGACGCAACGCGCCGTGCCGTCCTATTCGACCAGCCCCGTACGCTCGATTCCTTCCGTAAACCAGCGCTGTGCGATGAAATACACGAGCAGCGGCGGCAAAATAATCAGAAACGCGGCGGCCATCTTGGGCCCTTCCGAGACCGGATCTTTTCCGACGGCTACGCTTAAGCTCAGCGACTTGTTCCCGAGCAGCTCGGTCGACAGCTCGTTCAGGCGCAGCGACAGCGGAATGAAGTCTTTGCTGAGAAACATCGACGGCTCGAAATGCATATTCCAATACCAGACGAACGAGAACAGAAACACGACAAGGCAGGCGGAGCCGGCGAGCGGCATCATGATCCGGAAAAACAACCGGAACACGGATGCCCCGTCCATCTTGGCCGCTTCCTCCAGCGCTTTCGGCTGGGACAGGAAAAACTGCCGGAAGATGATAATGAACAATGCCCCGCGCATCCCTTGACCCAGTATAGCCGGCACGAGAAACACGAGCGGCGTGTTCAGCCAGCCGAGCTTGTTGAAAATCATATACAGCGGGATGATCGTAATTTCCGGCGGAACGAGAAACGTAATTAAAATCAAGACGAAAAACAGCGATTTCCCCGGAAACCGGAGGCGGGCCAGCGCATACCCGGTAAGAGCGCAGGAGAACACCTGGAACAAGGAACCGAAAAAAGCGATAATAAACGTGTTAGTAAACGCTTCCGGGTAGCGGAGCCCTTTCCACGCATCGATATAGTTTTGGCTGTGCACGCTCCTGGGAATCAGTCCGACTACGGGATCAATCAAGTCTTCCAAACTTTTCACGCTGGTGGAGACCATGTAAATAATCGGTTTCAAGTAAAGGAAGGCGATGACCGACAACAAGACGATGATCACCGTTTTTGCCACGTATCCGTCATTCACGTTTGGACCGAGCAGCAGCTTGCCTACCCGCTGCGCCCGGCGGCTCTCCGTGAATCTCACCGCCTCCAGCCTCACTTGCCGGTATCGCTCCGTCAACCTCATCGCAGCTCGCCCCTTCCTTTCGTCGCCCGATACGTCAGCCCCACGGTCACGCCAAGCAGGATCAGGATGAGCAAGAAATACAACCACGCCTGAGCGCTCGCATATCCGTACCCCGTGGTCGGGGAGAACATATTGTTTTTGACAATTTGTAGCACGGGATTAAACGGGAACGTGAACAGATCAACGATCGTAAATACGGCGTTTAACCCGATAAAGGGCAGCATGCCGGGAAACGTAATCTTCCAGAAGCTTTCCCACGGGGAAGCGCCGTCTACCCGAATCGCTTCATAGATCGATCTGGATATCGTCTGGAAACCGGCCAAGAAGATGAGGATCTGCACGCCCGAGTACCATAATATAATGACCGCCCGGCTCAGCACATTCATCACGGTAGCCGCCGTCCGTTCGCTGAAATACTGCTTGACGATCGCAGCCACGTTGTACTGCTCGAGAAACGGCATCTCCCCCGCGCCTTGCGCGAACAGCTCCAGCAGCACTTGCCCTGTCGCAAATAAGACCGGGAGAAAAAAGATCGCCCGCATCAGCCCCCGGCCGGGAAACTTCTGATTCAGCAGCAGCGATACGAAAAACGAAAAGATCAGGATGAGCGGAATGATCATCAGCATCTCCTGAAACAACGAGAACAGGACGATCGGATAAGCGTTATCCGTCACCAGCATTCGCTTGTAATTGTCGAGACCCACCCATTCGTACTTGAAGCTGCCGCTGGACGGCGTTACTTTATTGAAGCTGTTGTAGAGCGACCAGCCGACCGGAAACGCGACGAACCATGCAAAACCGACCAGCCACGGCAGCATGAAGAGATAACCGATGGCGTAGTCTTTCAGGAGAAGCTTGATGTATCCCAGGCGCCGTTCCGTCTTGCTGACCATCTAGGCTCCTCCTCCTTTCGTTACGTCGAATCGTTTCGTATTATAGTTGACGGTCACGCTCGTTCCGTCCGCATAGGTCGTCTTGTAGACCCCTTCCGAGACCCGCTCGTGACCGGTCATCGGTTGATGGTAGACGGCAGCGAGCTGATTGAACTTCCGGTACTCCTCGATGATCCGGTCTTTCCAGACTGCATATTCCCCGCTGTAGATATGGCTGTAATCGGTGTCCTTCAAGACACGGCTTTCCGAGTAGGTCAGCCTGAAATACGGAACGGCACCGTATTCGATCGCTTTCAGCAGCTGCTCGTCATACACGTCCCGCAAATTACCGGCCGCCGACGTATATTCCACCGACCCATGGAGCGCCATCGGGTAAAAAGGCACCGTCTCGTCGATCATCAGGTCGTAGCTGGAGCTGAACGGCAGCTCTTCGATAAAGCTGACGTGTCCGAGCGAATAGTCATTGCCCCGGACCACTCCGACCGTCCCCAGCCGGTTACGGACATAATCAAGCAGTTCCCGGTAATAGTAGGAGGTATCCTTTCTCGCCAGGGGAGAGGAAGGATTGTAGTCGCTGAACACTTGATCGCCGGGGCCTTCGACGTAATGGATACCGTCCGCGCCGAGCTCCTTCAACCGGTCGACGACGTCTTTTTGCCCGCGAACAGCTTTCACCGGATCAACGATGAATCGGCCATCGCGGTCTTGCAAGACGGCCGTATCGATCCCGCGGATGCCGTCCGACTTGACTTGGAAGCGGCTGTAATCCGGTTGTTTCCACGACATATAATCCTCGAACAGCACCTGGATGCCTTTATCGTGCATGGCCTGGACGAATCGCCCGGCTCCCTCGGTTCCTCCAATCTCCGGCACGACGGGGAAGCGTTGATCGGACCGGGCGTATCCGCTATGCTGCCAGCCCTGATACGTCACGCGGATGTTGCCCGCACCCAGCCGCATCAGTTCGTTCACCATGCTCTCCGCTTGTGCGAACGTGGTCGCCGTCTCGTATCGGCTGCCGCCGAATCGGGGCTTCGTCGCTCCGCCTATAAACGACAGCTGCATCGGGACTTGATCGACCGGTTTCAGCTCGGCGGCGAGCGCGCCCCCTTCCTTCAAATATGCGCGGTACGCCTGCGCCATCCCGACGTAGCTTGCGGCATCGCCGGACAACAGCCGGTATTCCACGCGCCGGTCGTCCTCATTCCGGTTTTTTTGAATCGTGCCGACGACATCCTTCGTAATCCCGCTCACTTTGCGCCCGTACTCCTGCCTGTAGCTGAAGTTGGCGCTCACCGTATTGTAGCTCGAGATGTTGCCGGGCAGGACCGCTTTGACCGAGGCGGTATATTGCCCCTCCTTAACGATCGCGGCGAACGCTTGTGGTCCGCGCTTCAGGCCGAATACCGGAAAGCCGATCTGCTCGCGCGGCGTCTTCCTCTCCCGCTCTTTCAGATGCGACGGGTCTTCCCCGTAGATCGGGAACTCGTAGACGGTTCCGATCGCCGGCCGCTTGCGGTCATAGTAGACGAGCCCCCCGGGACCGTCCGGAACGAATAAATAACCGGTCTCTTCCGCCTTCGAAACGGCTCCGAAAAAAGGCAGCACATTAAGCGCAAACAATCGGGCTTCTCCCGTTTCGGCAATTCCCGAGCTGGGGACGGACACTTCGAACCCGCTGTCGGTTATCCGGTACTGCAGCACGAAAGAGATGTGCAGCTCAGTGTGGGTATAGGTTACCTGAATGCCGTCCGTTCCGATTCGGGTGTACCGGGTCGTCATTTTCGGATCGAGCGCATTCGTGACCGAACGTTTCGTCTCCGTTCCCGACGTGTATTCGAGAATATAGGGAGACTGCATATTTTCCAGCAGCGTCCCCTTTACCGTCTCCCCGGCAAGTTGGCCGGCCGGCGGATTGCTTCGCCACAAGTAGCCGTTTGATTTATTCAGCATGGCGATCTGACTCGTCTTCGGATCGAGCCGCAGCGAGAATCGGCTGTTCGCTGCCACCGTCGCGTAGCCTTCCGGATCGACCGCCGCCGGCTTCCAATCCTCTCCTTGCGCCACGGACAGCCTGGCGGCGGCAGGAACTTCGATATTCATCGCCTCCAGCTTCGGCAGCGTATCCCGGTTGAACGCCCACAGCAATACGATCGCCAGAACCGCCGCAGTTGCCGCGATCAGTTGGATGCGCCTTTTCGGATGCACAGGCCATAGCCGTCTAACCATGAAACGTCACCTCCCGGTAGATCTGTTCCAGAAAATCGTACAGGTTCATACCGAGCCCGGTCATGATGACCGCAAACACCCACATAACCCCGATCGTAAATACGGTGATGCCTGCATTTTTGATCGCTTCGGTAAAGTCGAAATTATGAATGACCTGGGTCATAACGAACAGCAGCAGTACGATCCAGATCCACATGAGCTGATGAATCAGGTCGATCAATATCCATTCTTCGAGCACAGCGACGTTGGAGAGCGCAATCGCCGGAATCTGCATCACCATATAAGGAACGATCGCATAGGTGCTGGCCTGCAGCACTTCACGAAACCGCCCTTCCCCGCCCTTCACGGAGCTGACCAGGTAGTTCGCAATTACCCACGTCGCCCACGGCACCAGGAGCAGGCCCAAAGACCATTTCAGGTTATAGCTGCCGAGATCGAACGGATACGCGATAAAACCGGAGCCGAATATGGACAGCAGATGGACCCCGACGGCAAGAAAGCCGATCAGCAGCAGCACGAACCAGGAAATTTGCCGGTCCTTCAACCGGTAAAACCCTTCATACGGATGGAAAATCAAATAAATCGCATCCTTAAGCTCGGCCGCATAACGCTCCAACCCCCGGGGCCATGTCCGGCTGCGGACGAACGCCCTTCCCTTCCTCCCGAGAAAAACGAGCGCTCCGATCCCGGCAGCCGTTGCCAGAGCCGCTATGAAGAAGTGGTCCTGAATCCATTCGTACCGCAAATTCCAGAAGGCGTCCGAATATCCTTCGGGGTCGTACGATTGCTTGAAATAATACAGCGCGTCGTCATACCGTTTCTCGTGCAGGGCGATTTTGCCCAATCCGTTAAACGAGATGTTAAGCATCCCGTTCTGACGGACGACTTCTTCCCAGTACGCCTTGCTTTTGACATAATCGCCCTCGTAGTAATGATGGGCCGCTGTCATAAAAGCGTCGCCGAAGCTCGTTCGCTTAAAGACGTGAATCAGATTGGAGCGGCTGTCGGCCAGCCATATTTCGTTTCGTCCATTGATTGCGATACTGCTGGCAAAGCTCGTTACCCCGATCTGCCGGGCGTTTTTGTCGCCCTCGCTGAAATAAAACAACACGCCGCCCATCGGGTCGTAGATCGAGATTTCATTAAACTGCCGGTTCATCCCGTACAAAAAGCCGTGGCCGTCCACGGTCATATCGACCAGCCGCGTTTCCCCGAACTCTTTGTTTTTGAACGCGTCGGAGCCTCCGGCGTTCAGCTTTTTGATCTGCCCGTCGTTAAGTGCGGTTGCGGTCGTCGTGAACAAAAAGCCGTCTTCGGACAAGGTGACGTTTGCGATCGAGTCCGGGCGCTTCGCGACCTCCTGAGCCAACTGCACCTGATTGAGCACCGTCCGCTTCAGCCGGTCCATCCAGCTCAGCTTCGCTTTGTTCGCCCCGAAAAACCCGGTAAACTCGCCTTCCGGATTCATCCGCAGCAAGCCCTGATAGGTGTCTTTAATGACGACATACAGAAACCCGCGGTTATCCACGACCAGTTTGGTCGGAATAAAAAAGTAGTCTTTCCCCAGCACGCTGGAGTCCGGCTTGGCGAACACCTTCAACAGGCTGCCGTCCGGCGCATACTTCACAATCGTCTCCCCGGCGGTATTGGCCGCGTAGATCATACCGTCTGCAGCGACGAACACGCCCTCCGGACGGCTCAGCTTGCCCGGCCCCTCCTCCTCGCCGATCGAACGGATGAATTGTCCGGACGGACCGAGCTCGACGATGCGATCGTTCCCCGTGTCGGCGATGTAGACATGGTCGTTGTCCGCTATGAACAGGTCGCTTGGCGCCGAGAACGGCTTCTTCATCAGGTTCCCGTCGATAATGCGGTCCGGTACATATAAAGGCTGAATCTGATTCATCTCGCCGTTGACCGGATCGACATAATACGTGCTGTAGGGCAGCTTGGCCCATGCCGCCTGCGGGACCAGCAAGCCGAGCAGACATAGGACGGTGAGCATAGTCACAGTGGTTATCCTCCCACCGGATGCGGCGCGTCGGATCATCGGAAGCCCTCTCTTTTTCCCCATATTACTTCACACCCGAATGCAGCATCGTTTCGATCATTTTCCGCTGGAACAGCAGGAACAGGATCAGATTCGGCAAAAACATCAGCAGTCCGACCGCCGCCGCCATGCTGGCCGCCGCAACGCCGGGGACATTCGTCGTGAGGCTGGTCACATAAAAGGCCAGCGTCTTCATCGTTTCTTTCGTCGTGTACAGCGTCGAGGTTTCCACATCCAGATACACGGCCTGAAACGTAATGATAGTGACCGTTGCCACCGCCGGCGCCGTGAGCGGAATAACGATGCGCGAGAAGATGTACAGATCGCCGGCGCCGTCCAGCTTGGCCGCTTCCAGCAAGGAGTCCGGGATTTGGTCGATAAATTGCTTCATCAGGAACACCGCGACCGGCGAAGCGATAAACGGCAAAATATGAGCGAGATACGTGTTTTTCAGCCCTAAACTGCTTACGACGAGATAGCGGGGGATCGCTACGGTCTCCGGAGCGAACATAAGCGCGATCAAGATGAAGGCCATAATGGCCGTTTTAAAATGAAACCGGTGCTTCGCAAGCACATAACCGGCCATCGTGCTGACGAGGATGACGGACACGGTGGACACCGCCGATACGAGGACGCTGTTGAACAAGTATCGCGTCGCCGGAACGAGTCCGGCCGACGTATGAAGCAGCAATTGCTCGAAATTGCGCATCGTCGGGTGCTTGACGAAGATCGTCGGCGGAAACAAAAACAGCTCGTTTAACGGCTTGAAGGCGTTATTAAACAAAAAAACAATCGGCACGAGCATAAACGCGGCCACAGCGGCAAGGAAACCGACCAGCACTACCCGGGAGAACGAGAGCTTGCGAATCGAAAGCAGCATACCGCTATTCCCCCTTTGATCCGAACAGCTTGTAGCTAAGCTTCATCAGGCCGTAGCTCATGATCAGCAGCACGACGGACAACGAGGAAGCGTAACCCCATTCATACCGCAAATAAGCGTAGTCGTCGATATGGTTCGTGATGAGGTGTCCGGCATAGTCCGGCGTAATCGTCAGTCCCGTGAGCTGGGTCGAGATCGCCCCCGCCTTCAGCGTGCCGACGATCGCCATGACCGCGCTGAACAGCATCTGCGGCTTCATCGCCGGAATCGTGATATAGTACACTTCCTGCAAGCTGTTCTTGATCCCGTCGATTCTGCCCGCTTCGTACAGCTCCTTGTTCACGGTTTGCAGCCCGCCGAGCATGGCGAGAAACCCGACCCCCATACTGGTCCATAACGTCACGACAATCATGATGGTCATCAAATATTTCGGGTCCTGCAGCCATAGATGCGGAGCTTCGATAAACCCCAGGCGCATCAGCACATTGTTCAAATACCCGACCCGGTCGCCGCTGAACGTAGCCGCCCAGACGACCGACAGTGCCACTCCCCCGACCATGGACGGCGCATACAGCGCCAGCGTGAAGTAATCGCGGATGCCGGAGGGCAGCTGATGAATGAGCCAGGCGAATACGAACGATAGGATGTAACCGCCTGGTCCTACTATAATGGCGAATTTCAGCGTATTCGGAAGCGTGTATTTCATAAACACGATGTCCTGCGTTAGCATGTAGACGAAGTTGCTCGCTCCGATCAATCGCGGAAACTCGATTCCGTTAAAGGAAGTGACGCTAAGCAAAGCCGCCATCAGCACCGGAACGATAATAAAACAGGCAAAGCAGATGAGAAAGGGAGCCAGAAATAAATACGACAATCGGTCGCGCCAGCATTCCCGTAAAAATCGTTTGATTCTCACTATCGACTTAGGAGCCGGGGTTCTCGTCTCGCCCGGCGGCAGCGTAGCGGCCTTAGACAGTTGTACGGGTTCCATAGGTTACTCCCTTCCGTAAGGCTGGTTGTATGGCGTTACTTGCAGATTGTCGTCCGGCATGAGGCCGAACTCCTCCTGCTTGCGCCTCATTTCCCGCTGCAGCGACATTTCGGATTTGCCGAGCGTCTCCCGCGCCGGTTTTCCGCCGATGACCGTATTGATCCAGGCAAAATCCATCTCGCGGGTCAGAAAATAATAACCCGGAACGTACGGCACGTTTTTGGCCCACCGGTCTTGTTCGTTCAACGCCTTCAAGTCGTCGTCGGACCAGGGCAGCGTCTGCATCGCGGCCACGTTCGCCGTATACCAGCGGTACTCGATGCCGGCATACGATTCGATATCGTTGCCGTACCGGCTCTGGACACTACCCGACGTCCACCATTCCAGAAACTTCCACGCCTCTTCCTGGCGCTTGCTCTGCTTCATTATAAAAGCCGACGTCGTTTCCTGCGGCGCCCATCGCACCACGGTGCCGTCCGGCTGCCGGATGCCCGGGACGGGAACCATCTTCCAGTGTCCCGCGAGCTCGGGAGCGGCGACCGTCAGTTGAATGTTCAGCATAAAATCGCTGATCCCGATCGGCATATCCCCATACCGGAAATGGTTGATGAAGGCTGGAACTTCCTGCGGCAGGCTGTATTTGCTGAACCACTCCGTATATTGCTTGAACGCGGCCAGCCCCTCCGTGCTGGTCAGCTCCGTCTGCAAGCCGTCTTCCGTATAAAACTCCGCTCCCTGCTGATAAAAGGGCAGCGCATAGTGCAGGCTGTAGGCGCCCGACGTCGTCAAGTTGGAGTGGATCGTACCGTCGATTTTTCTCGGATACTTAAACGACATGCCTCTCTCCTGCAAGGTCGGCAGCAAACGCATCAGATCGTCCCACGTATCCGGCGGCTGGATGCCCAACTGCTCGAAGATGTCGGTCCGGTAAAACATCATGTTGTATGTCTGGGTCTCCGGCAGCCCGTATACGCCCCCTCCGTAGTTATACGATCGCATGATCCCGGGATTAAACCGTTTGATCACTTCCTCGAACCCGTCATACTGCGACAAGTCTTCCGCCGCACCGCGCATGGCGAAGTCGACCGGCGTCTCCATCCCGACGCCAAGCGCCAGATCCGGCTGATCGCCTGCCGCATTGCCCATCAGCAGCACGTTCTGATTCGGGATCAGATTCACATTCACTTTAATGCCCGTCTGCGGAGTAAATTCCTGCTCGATCAGCGATTGCAGCAAATCGACGTAGTCCCGTCCGCGCTGCACCCAGATCGTCAGGGCGTTCTCGTCGTTCAGCTCGTTCGTATCGTAATTCTCGAAGAAGGAGCGGGCGAAATTCACCGCCGTATACTGCACCTTGTCCCAACCGTTCGGGATCTGGAACGGCGGGTTCGTCTGCGGGGTTCGCACGACGATATAATCGAGCTGCAGCGCCTGGCTTTCCATCGGTTTGATCCAGGTACCGATGCCTGACACGATATCCGAGAAGGCAGTCACCTGATTCGGAATATCGTTGACGTCTTCCTTAAGCGACCGGATCAGGTCGATCAGCGCGCTCAGAGCCGTAGTCGGATCGGTAACCGCCTGGTTCAGTCCGAGCAAGTAGTCGCGGACGACCTCCATCTCATCGATGACGGATTGCAGCTTGTTTTCGATCTCCGGATCGAATTTCTTAATCTCCCATGTCCGAGCGGTGTCGATGTTCTGATCAGCGCCGAAGCCGTAGTTGCCGGAGATCGCCCGGATCTCCTTCTCGATCGACATGACCCGTTGTCTAATTTCATGCAACGCCTCGACCGCAGGGCGGACGATCGAATTATCCGCGACCAGCTTAAGCCGGTGCGTGCCCTCGGTCAGATGGAACAAGTACGGCTCTCCGTCCGGGTCCGCAAGCGGTTTGATCTCCAAAGCGCGGTTCGGGGCGAAGCGGTAATGCAGCATTTCCCGGAACGGTACCCGATCGTCGATCAGCACCGTCCGGTACACGGACGCATTCCCGTTATAGCCTTGAAAATACTTCAGATCGATTGCGTAATAACCGGTCTCCGGTACGGCAATCTCCCATTCGACCGACTGGCCCGCCTTTTCCCACGAAGTGCCTCCGAGCGCGTTGTACGTTATTTTGCCTTTCGCATCCGGGGAGACCAGCGGCTCCGCCACGCTTAACGTTCGGGTACTGACCGCAGACTTCTGCAGATATTGTTCTGCTTCGTACCGGTGATACCAGTCCTTCTGCGGCCCGCTGCCGGCCGGATGCCGGCCGACGTATTCGGCGTAAGCCGGCAGCTTCTCGGGCGAAGCGAGTGTAAGCGAATACAAGGCAACCGGCTCTTTCACTCCGACCAGCCGGATCGTATGCGTGCCCTTGGTCAGCGCCCAGCGCAGCGGCTCCGAGGAGAGCGAATAATCGGTTATGCGCGCGGTCTGCCAGCCGGTTCTTTCCTCCTGCACCGGACGGATCTCATTGCCGATCCCATTGCGGTCGTACGGATACTTGGCGTCTCTCCACTGCCGGTCCAGGACGATCCGCCCCGCTTCGACGAACGGATATTTGCCGTCGATCTGAACGCCCCGGACGATCTCCGAGAAGCTTCCTTTCATAGGCGCATACTCGATCATCAGATCGTACAGTCCGTCCTCCGGCACCTCCACGTTCCATTCGAGCCAGCCTTTCGCATGGGTCCATTCCACGATATCCGCCTTCGTCGCGTCATCCCGGCGGCGCTGGACGCCGGCATCCGGCGACATCCCGCTGTATTCGGCCGCGAGCACGCGGACCCCCGATGTCCCGGCCGGCTGGAACCGGCTGAATTCGCTGCTGCGCTGCCACAACACGTAAGAGACCGGCTGCCGGTCCGCGGCCGCGGCAGACAGACGGATGTCCGACTGGGCGACAACCGGGAAGCTGGCAGGCTCCGCGGATGACGAGCGCCAGAAGATCCATGCGATCCCGCACACTGCTAACGTGCCGAACAAGATACGTCCGCTTCTTCTCCAGCGCCGGCTCATGATCGAAGATCCCCCTGCGCCGCAAAGGAAACTCCGCTTTCCGAGTCGAAGAAATGCGCCCGATCCATACGCACGACAAGCGATACCGTATCGCCGGGCTGAATCGGTGTATGCGCTTCCGCTCGTGAGATGAACGTATCGTCCCCCGACTTGGCATGCAGAAACGTGTTGGAGCCCATCGGTTCCCTCGAATCGACGATGGCGGTTATTCGCCAATCCGGATACTGTTCGAGCGCCCAAGACTCGCTCAGCACATATTCCGGCCGGATGCCGAGCACGACTTGGCGCAAATTCGTCCGGGCTGCGGCAATTTGGGCGCAGCGGCTTTCCGGCACCCGTATTTTCAGCCGCCTGTTCTCAAAATAAAAAACGTTGTGTTCCGATACGATCGCCCCCGGTATAAAGTTCATCTGCGGGGTGCCGATAAATCCGGCTACGAACATGTTATTCGGATGGTCATACAAGTGCTGGGGCGGGGCCACCTGCTGGATCTTGCCTTTCTCCATCACGACGATCCGCGTTCCCATCGTCATCGCTTCCGTCTGATCGTGGGTGACATACACCATCGTCGTTCGCAGCTCGCTGTGCAGCTTGCTGATCTCCACACGGGTCTGCGTCCGGAGCTTGGCGTCCAGATTCGAGAGCGGCTCATCCATCAGAAACACTTGCGGCTCCCGCACGAGGGCACGCCCCAACGCTACGCGCTGCTTCTGCCCGCCGGACAGCTGACCGGGCCGCTTCGTCAGGAAATGCGAGATCTCCAGCATCTTGGCCGCCCGGCTGACCCGCTGCTCGATCTCGTGCTTCGCCACCTTATGAAGCTGCAAGCCTAACGCCATATTTTCAAACACAGTCATATTCGGATACAGGGCATAGTTTTGGAAAACCATCGCAATATCGCGATTTTTCGGGGATACGTAGTTGATGAATTTGCCGTCTATGTAGATATCGCCCTGCGATACTTCCTCCAGGCCGGCGAGCATCCGAAGGGTCGTGGATTTGCCGCATCCCGAAGGTCCGACCAAGACAAGGAACTCCCCGTCCGCTACATCCAGGTGAAAATCGTTGACCGACGGATTCGCTTCCCCCTTGTAGTACTTATACACGTGGTTGAATGCAACGCTTCCCATACGGACCTACCCCCACATTCAAATCTTAAAAACTTTTCCTATACATGAATAAATCATAGCAAAATAAAATAATCACGTAAACACAAATATTATTACATATATATACGGTAAATCACTTTTTGTCCGCGCTTATCATTTATTTATTTATCGTATACATGAAATTTATTTCTTGACTTGAGAAATGTTCATGATAAAATCGAGAAAGAAAAGCTTTCGTCCGAAGCGTTTTCGATGAGCGGTTCCGCTTCTCGCTTGATCCGGCTCCCTATTCCGAATCGTTCAGAAAACCCGAGATGTATGCGCTTACTATCCGAATATGCGAATGATATGTAGGGGGGATTACGGGATTGTAACCATCTGGATGAACCGCGACAATCGCTGTCGCAGATAAGGGTTATGAAATGATGAAACTGGGTGTCACTCGAATCGATATGTGGAGGCGATCCAATGAAATTCCGTAAAAAGCGTTCACGGCAATTCGCGCTGATCAGCATGTTCATCCTGGTCCTCACCTTCCTGCCTTTATTAGCCGCTTGTTCCGGCGGAAGCTCCGGGATACCTGCCGATCCGGCCGGCACCACCCCGGCTCCGAATACCGCCGCACCTGAGAAAAAGGACCCGGTTACTTTAAAAGTATTAACCTGGAACGCAGGACCTTTCCAGAAGCTGTTCGACAAGTTCACCGAGAAGTACCCTTGGATTACGATCGACGCCAGTACGAAGATCAACGGGGGCATCATCAAAAACGTCATAGCCGGCGATCAGGCCGACCTCGTCTTTCTCGACAACGGGTTATCGGAATGGATGAGCGGCGATCTGCTCGAAGATTTGACTCCTTACATCAAGAAAGATCAAAGAATTCAAAGCGCGAACAAAATCGATAACTTGCTGGAATCGTTCGCAACCGGCGGCAAACAGTGGACCGTCCCTTTCTCCGACATCCCGATGTGGATCATCGTCAACAAAGATTTGATGAAGAAATACGGGATGACGATGCCCAAAAACGATTGGACGTACAACGACTTCCTCGAGATGGCCAAAAAAGCGACGAACACGGCGGCAAACGATTGGGGCATGGTCGGCATGGGCCATGAATTTACGAGCATCCTGACGATGGCGAACGGAAGCGCCGATAACTACCGGTATATGAACAAAGACTCTTCCCAGAGCGTCGCCCATACGCCGGCC
The DNA here is from genome assembly GCF_014705615.1 of Paenibacillus oceani. Lineage (GTDB taxonomy): Bacteria > Bacillota > Bacilli > Paenibacillales > NBRC-103111 > Paenibacillus_AB > Paenibacillus_AB oceani. Next base: position 256,435 of record NZ_JACXJA010000007.1, on the reverse strand, counting down.
ATTCAGGAAGACTTCAAATGGGTTCAGGATTTGACGAACAAATGGCACGTTCAGCCTACCGTCCAAGAGCAAAAAGATTTGGGTATCCCTGCCGTAGCGGAAGAAGCTTTCATAAAAGGCAATGTCCTGTTCATGCTCGGTGCGGACTGGATGCTGGAGACAATTCAGAAAGCGAAGTTCGAGTGGGACGTTCTGCCGATGCCGAAGGGCAAAAAGATGCAGGCGACGATTCATCAGGCAGGCCCGATCTCGATTCCGAAAGCGTCCAAACATAAAGAGGAAGCGTTCCTGTACATCAGCTTCCTGTTCGATATCGAAGCCCAGAAAACGATGATTGAAACCGGCTCCAGCGCGTTCGTCAAAGATCCCGTGTTGGAGAAATATTTCGGCGAGGTGCCGCTCTGGAAAGGCAAAAACGTCGAGGCGCTGCAATTGTCCGCCAAAATGTGCTGCTTCTCCAGCGATCCGCGCACCGTCAATCTTGGCGATTTGGCCGGCAAGGTCAACGCTTCCATCGATAAACTGATCCGCGAAGGAGGCAATATCAGCACCGTATTCCCGGTGATCGAGGCTTACAACACCAAAGCTCTGGAGACCCGCAAAGCTTTAGGCTGGTAGATATCGGCCCCTCGGAGGAGGAACGGGGCGGAAGTAAGCGGAAACCGGCCGTCTCGCCTCCCCGGGGCCAATCGGATACGTACAGAACCTTTTCCGCGGAGAGGAACATGAGCATTGGATACGAAGTTACAAAAATACGGAATGGATGAAGTTCCCTTCTCGTCTGCTACGCCTACGGAATCGCTGCTGTTCGTATCCGGGCAAGGGGGAGTGGATCCGCATACAGGCGATATTACGGCGGACGATCTGGAACATCAGACGATCGTAACCGTCCAGAACATTGAACGCATCTTGTCTCAATCCGGATTAACGCTGCGGGACGTGGTAAAGGTCAACGTATATCTATGCAAACGGGAACACTACGAGCTGTTCAACCAAATTTACGCCCGCCTCTTCCCCTGCCCTTACCCGGCGCGCACCCTCGTCTATTGCGAACTCAATTTCGACTTGCTTGTCGAAATCGACGTGATCGCCAAACTGAAAGCATAAATCCCGTACGTTCAGTGAAGGGGAGCGACGAGCTGCGGCTCGCCCTCCCCTTTGTATGTTCTTGGCTTATATGCCATTTTCCTGCTTTTCGCCCTCAGCCAGGCTCCTCTCCCCGGTCTCCATCGATTGATACGTCCGGACGAGCCATTCGGCGACGCTACGGCTGATTACATCCAAATATACGCGCCCTTTCTCCGCAGTTGCCCGGTGCGGGGAATCGGTATATCCGTCCGCTCCGGTCAGTTCTCCGTGCCTGCCAATAAATGTTCCGGGCGGCCCCGAAAGAATCCAGGGACGCTGGGGATGTTCCTCGGAAGCCCTGTCGGTATGAACCAGCTCCTCGCGCAAGGCCAAGATCGCCGACGTCTCGAACCCTCCCGCATGGCCCGGCACCATGCCGACTTGTTCCGCATCGGCGAGCCGCAGCGCTTCCTTCGCAACGCTCCAGTAGGAAGCCGAGGCGGTCCAGATCGGATGCGAAACGGCCAGATCGCTCGCCGTCTGCTGCATGATCGGATCGTTTCCGCCGTGGCCGTTAAGGAATACAATTTTACGGAACCCGTTCGCGACGAGGCTTTCCCCGATATCCCGAAGCATCTGCATATAAGTCGCCGAAGAGAAGCTCAGCGTTCCTCCGAAGGCGAGATGATGATGCGAGCAGCCGATCGGGATAAGCGGACAGAGCAGGAGCGGAACCGAAGAGGCCGCCCGAAGCACCGATCGGTTAGCGATATGCCCGCAGATCAGGCTGTCGGTGTATACGGGGAGATGCGGCCCGTGCTGTTCCGTTGCCGCCAGCGGAACGACGGCCATATAACCCTGTTTGGCTTTGGCCGTTAGTTCTTCCCTCGTATGCTCGTGATACAAGAAGGATTTCATGATTTGCCCCGTCTCCTCCCCCATGGCGTACGGTTACTTGACGAACCGTAACGTGCCGAATCGCGACGGAATATGGTAATTGACCGCCCCCGTCGGCGACCATGCCTGGTAATGCCGTTTGTTGTCCCGCTCCTCGTCGATTCTGTAAAAGTTGATGCTCCACAACGCGCCCGCTTCCGGCCGCCGGCTAAAATGGATAAACGGCAAGCGGATCTCGTAGAGTCGAAGATCGCCTTCGTTCCATACCTTCGTCTCCATTCCATCCGCATCCCACTCCGTATGTACGCGAATCCGCCCGTCCTCGTTGTCCACGCGGGCATCGAACACTACGTTCAAGGGGCTGAGCTCCAGCTCGATATAATGCCGCCCCGTCCCCTCTTCATCTATAAATACTTCCACTACATCCTGTTCGTACAACGGATCGTCGCGTTGCGTATAATCGGCGACCGTATGATCATCGACACATTCGAACCGGAAATAAACCGCATCCCCGTCCCAGCACGTTTTCACCCGCGTCGGTTGCTGCACCTGACCGCCGCTGACGACATCGACCAGTTGTTCCGCCTGCAGCGTCTCCCATCTCCTGGTCTCATCCTCTGTAAATTTGCATTCTATCGTTTTTGGCATCATGCATGAAACCCTCCATCCACTTTATAAATCGAGCCGGTTATATAAGAGGAAGCGTCCGACAATAAAAAGGCGGCCATCTCGTTAATCTCGTCGGCACTGCCGCTGCGGCCCAGCCAGGTTCGGCTGCGAATCGCTTCTTTTTCCTTCTCGGATTGGCGCGCGAAATCTTCCTTCGCCCTGAAATCGCCGGGAACGAGCACATTCGCGCGTATCCCGTTTGACGCGTAATCGGCGGCCAGCACTTTCGTAAACTGATGGATCGCCGCTTTGCCGGCTCCATAAGCCAGACAGCCCTCCGACACGATCTCCCCGAGAATCGAGGACGTATTAACGATCGATCCGCCGCCCGAGCGGATCATCAGGGCGAGCGCGTATTTATTAACCAGGAACGTGCTCGTCAGCGTCCCCCGGATCGTATCCTCCCATTCCGTCAGCGTGATCTCAAGCGCAGGCTTCCATACATTCGCGAACACATTATGATACGTCCCGTTCAGCCTGCCGAAGCGGCGTTCGACTTCGGCTACGACGTCCATCACCTGCCGCTCGTCGCACAGGTCGGCCTGCATGAAGGCGAACCGCTTGTCCCCGTACTGCGCTTCCAACGCTCCGATCTCCGGAAATGCCGCAAGAGAAGCGCGGTCGCATAGGAACACCGCCGCTCCTCTTGCCAAAAACATGCGCGCGGCCGACCGGCCCAAAGCGCCTAAACCGCCGGTGATCAGCACCACTTTATTGTCCAGCATACTCACGCGGTTCACCACTTTCTAGGAAGTAGGATAACACCTGACTTCATAAATCCCCGCAGACGGATCGCCATTCGTGGAACGAACGGTGATTCGCAGCCGTTCCGTCCGGACCGGGCGTTCCGGAACGATCGACCGCATCCGCTGATAATTGCCGGCGATCGCCCCGATCCCGGTCCAGTTGCCGTCTACAAACGCTTCTGCCGCAACATCCTTCGGACATTCCGGATCGCGGTAAAGCCCCGGATAGTTCCGGTAGTCGCGAAGCAGCTGGCAGGGAAAGGTCAGTTCGATCCGCCCGATCTCCACCGGCCCCGCCCATGTCAGCTCCAGCCAAGGAGCGTCAGACTCGGACGGGTCGGAGCGCCACAAGTTCGTGCTCCGGTAAGGGCGGGTGACGCCGCTGCGGACGTTGTCCGCCCCGTAACACGCTTGGGACGGCGAGATGCGGAAGCTCATCGTCGTCCCGCTTCCGAACCGCCGCATCAGGCCGTTGCCGATCTCGTAGGCGCTTACATGCCCGGGCTGGATCGCGGCCGCTGCGTGCCAGCCGACGAGCGGATTCGCCAGCAGATCCAGGCGGATATAGCTTCCCCGGAGCTGCGATACGTCGAGGCCGACCGGCCATTCCACCCATTGCTCCTCTCCCGGCGGTACCGTGAGCGCGGCCGCTGCGAGCGGCTCTCCCGGCTCGACCCGGTAATCCCATATATGCTCCGCGGCATATAACCGGGCTTCCACAGTCTGAGCGGCGCCCGACCCGTTGGCCAGACATACGGTCAACACCTCCACACGATCCGCGCCGACGCAGATCCATTGGCCTCTCCTGTGCGTTAGCGGCTGTGCAGCCGGCCGGTCTTCCCCGTCCGGCGGAGGAAGTGCGCCGGCCAGAACCGCTTCGCTGCTCGCACGGACCTCGGCCCGTCTGGCCAGATCGCGCTCATCCTCGTTCACCACGTTCGGCAGGAAACACCCGTCGCGCAACAGCGCCTGTTGGACATCGCCGATCGCCCGCTCCGGAACGTCGCGCACCGGGATGCCGGCGCGAATCGCCAGGGCGGCAGCCGTCCCCGCCGCCTGCCCCATCACCGCCGTCGTCCCCATGACGCGCACCGTGCCGAGCGCCGCATGAGTGACACTGACGTTCCGGCCGGCCATCATCACATTATTCATCTTGTTCGCTATCAAGATGCGCAGCGGGATTCCGTACGGTCCGACATAACTTTTCGACATGTAGGAAGTTCCAGAATTTCCCCCTATAGCAGAATGTTCGCTGAACGGAGCGAGAAGTCCTCCAGGCTCATGCAAATCGATAAACCAGCCGCCGTAGGCGACCTCGTCCGGGAATACCGTCTTCTGCAAAGGATCATGCTCGGTCATCAAGTATTCGCCGACGATCCTCCGGCTTTCCCGCTTGCCGGGCACTTGCCCGATCCAGTCGAGCGCGTACGTCCTCGCTTCCTCCTTCAGCCGCGGGTCCCGGTTTTTGATCCAGTCCCAGACGCCTAATACGTGCCGGGTTAATTCGTGGCGGAGCGTCTCGTTGTCGTAGATCGTATGCCATGGCACGGACAGCTCGATCCACCAGAACCCGCTTCGCACATCGCTCGGCCATCTGCCCTGCTTGTAGAAAAAGTCCGGGTTGTCGTAGCGGACCGCCCAGTCCGGAGCGGTAAACGGCACCGGATAGCCTACATCCTTTGCTTTGAAATGAATCGAATTGCCCATGACCGCATCGCTGGCTTGCTCCGGAGCGTGCGGCTCGCCGAATTCGTCCCGGCTCTCCGTCCCGAGCCTCCATTCGCAGCCGGCCAACGCGGCAACGATACCGTCGCCGGTACAGTCGACGAACGTATCCGCATAAATCGTCAGCTCGGTCTCCGCATGGCTGACGCGGGCGATTACGGCCTCCACCGTCCGTTCATCCCGCATTCTTACATCCGTAACCGTCGAATTCAGCCGGAACGTCAGATTCGGCGTGTGCATCGCCATATCGTACATAACCATATCCCAGACGCTGTTGATATATCCGTTGTCCCACGTCGGATTCTCGTGGTTGCGCGCCCTCTCCTCGATCAGCAGCTCGGAGATGATGCCGGTTTCCCGTGCGTAAGCATGGAAGCTGGCCGCTCCTTGCGGGGGAACGCGTATTTCCGACGAACTGTTGCCGCCGAACACCGGCCGGTCCTGCACGAGACACACCTTCGCGCCGTGACGGGCCGCGGCGACGGCTGCGGAGAAACCCGCCAGTCCGCCGCCGCACACCACGACATCGTATCGCTCTTCGACGGAACGAAAACCCGCCTTCGTCTGCTCCCGTCCCTTCATCTTGCATTCCCCTTTCGGCCCTGTCCGTTGATCATCCGTCTCGAATCGTTGCCCAGCATATAGTCGGCCTTCGGTGCCATTTCCCGCGTGACGCCGGCCTCGTATTCGTCACTCAACCTAACTCCCCGCCCTGTCCGGGAACCGCGACATTCGTATAACGCACCACGCAGCCGTACAGTTCTCCCGAACCGACGCATAAGGAATCGTCCTCGGGCGAGTAGGCGAGACACGAGATGGAATGGATGCTGGCCCACTCGGAATCCAGCTCCCTCAGCTCCGCATTGTCTTTAATAACCCGCGGTCTTCCCAGATCCGTAAACCCGTGCTCGCGCGAAAAATGGAACACATGGCCGGCGTCCCTGGCTCCGCCGTATACGCCGAATACTTCCTCCCCGTTCCGTCTGACGAAGCAACGCAGTTGCCCGCTGGAATATAACCGGGCGTAGGACGTCGTCTTCCGGTGATCTGCGGACAACGTGAACAACATGCCGTCCGCCGTCCCCGCAACTACGGTTCCGTCTGCGAGCGCCGCTCCTCCCGTTACCGTCGCCCGGAACGTTCTTCCCCGGATGGAGGGAACCTTGACCGGCAGCGTCACGGCACGTTCCTCCGCCAGATCGTAGAGCACCAGCTCGTCAGCGGCGCCAGACAGCAGCAGCCGGTCGTCGTCCAGCCGGATCGGATGGGCATCCGGCTCGGTCAAGACCAGACCATGCAGCAACTGAAGGGAGCGCTTCTGCGGATCGCATACGTACACGGCGCCTGCCGGGTCGCTGGCCAGCAGCCTGTTTCCTTTGAGAGTCAGGTGCAGCTTCGTGAGCTTCGTTCCCTCCGGCGTTTCGAAAATAATCGTACCGGTGCCGGCCTGCAGATCCGTTTCCACGATTTTGCCGTCCGCCGTAAGAACCGCCGTCCTCCGGCCGTCCACATCCACACACGATAGAGGAGCGCCCCCGTCATAAATCACCGTTGTTTGCATAAGCCGTCCCGTTCCGGCATCCGACTCGGCCAGCAGCACTTGAGCGCCGCCGTTTATCGTGAATACGCGCTCCGCGATGGAACGCACATGACGGACCGCCGTATCGTTCCAGCTCATATACTGGTGAAGCGGCATGGTCCGCGTGCCGCCCGCCACGATATGCATAAACGCCGGGCGGCCGACATCGTTATAGTCCGGTTCGGTGTACGGCCTCAGCGGCACGTTCGGGGCGCCCGGTCCCGGAGGCTGCAGCTTCTTCAGATCGACGGCGAGGATGTACGGGGAAAACTCTCCGCATACGTCCACCATATGCAGCCAGCCGTCGCGGTCGAAAATCATCTCGCATATGTACTGGGAGTCTTTGCCTTGCGGTGCGATCAGCCCCAGATTTTCCGGCTCTCCGCCTTTCAAAATATCCCACCGGACGAGCCGGATCGGGAAATAGCCGTCATATGTTTTCAAGCCGTAATACAAAACGAAATTGTCGTCGGCCGCCAGTCCTCCGATCCCGTACGGATTCACCGGCGTTTCATTGCGCAGATGGATCGGGCCGTGCCTCGTAACCGCAAGCGTCTCCGTATGGAGCTCGATCATCTCCCCGTCCATATTGTCTACGAGAAACAGCGAATTCCGCGGAGAATGCACGGCGAAAATAAACTGCCTCCGATGCTTCGTTCCGTTAGGAGAGACGAAATTCACCTTCAAATCCTGCACCTTTTCCCGCTCCGGATCGAATCGCCAGATCCCCCCTGTATAGGAGCTGCCGTACAACCGGCCTTGGGCATCCTTGACGAGCCGGCAGGAGGAGAATTCCGACACCTTGCCGTAATCCTTCACCTCATTGGTCTCCAGATCGATCCGGTACAAGTGCCCTCTCATGTAACCGAGAAAATAATAATAACGCGGATCATTGCCCAGCATGCCGCCGTACATACTCTCCCTCGGCACGGGAATGCCTCTCACCTGAACCTCGTTCGTATCCGGATCGACGATCATTAGGATCGAGCCGGGATACCCTTCCCACGGATGCTCGTAATACTGCTCATACATCCACTGCTTGTGGCCCGGCGCCGGGGCCGTGTTATGGGTTGCCATAATCAGTCTGCCGTCCGGCAAAAAATCGATGCTCGTATGGATTTTGCTCGGCGGCATTTGCTGCGAATCGACGATCCACACTTTCGCCACATCGAATATAAGCCGAAGCTCGCCCGACTTGGGGTAATACTCGTACAGTAAAGCGGTGAGCGGCTTTTCGTTCTCCCCGCATACGCTTACATAAAACCGGTCGTCCGGCGACCGCACGAAATCCCACACCGCATTGTGGCCTTCCTGATTGGGCAGCTGGGTAAACCGGGTAAGCTCCTCCGGAATTCCGGCAAACAGATTGTTATTCATTCTTCTCCCTCCAAGACCGGATGCGCCGCATACTGGATCATCAGCTCGGGCGTCTCCAGCTTCTTTCCTGCAAATAAGGAATCCATCGCAAAGCTGATCATGCCCGATGTGAGCAGCGTCCGTTCCGGCGGCTGCGGCGGCCGCCGCGTAAGGAAAAACGTCTCGATAGCCCGGGTCAACCGTTCAAAATGGCTGAACGGCCGGTCGAGGTCGTTGTCGTATCGCGAAGCGGCGATCCGGCCTTCGCGGTCGCGAAAGGCGAAAGCCCAATGCTCGTGCAGCCGCTTGAACTGAATAATGAAAGCCTTCGTGCCGTCCGCATATTCGATTCTGTACATAGCCGGGTCCGGCTCGCTCGTTCTCGGATGCACTTGCGGCAAATCCGGATAAACGGAGAGCGCATGCAGCAGCAAATCTTCCGGCCATTCCCCGCGGTCCATCGCTTCCCATACTTCTCCTTGGCCGCCCCGGATCAACTCCACGGACCGCACCCCGGTCTCGCCGCCCTCGCGAAACTCCGCGATCGATTGAAGCACTTCCATGGCGTGAAAACCGTAACATTCCAGCCCTCCGTTGCTGATCACCAGGATCATCTTCATCGATCGCGCACGCCCCAGATCGAGAGCCGGCACCAGATCGGCATACGGGATCGAGGAGCCGCCCATGAACGGAATGCCTCTCGCCTTCATCTCGTCGTACATCCACCGTGAATCGCGGTAAGTGTAGGCCAGATGTTTGTCGGAGAAAATCGGAACCGCACGCCCAAGCTCATCGAGCGCCGCCAGCGTTTCCTCGAGAAAACGCCGTCTGGGGTACAAAATCTGCCCCTTCTCGTTCTTGGGGTAATTTCCGTGCTCGGCGATTATGATCACGCCGTCCACAGGCCCTCCCGAATGGTCGGCCCGGATCGCCTCGGCGATCGACGGGCAGACCGGTATGCCGCACCGGTCCGCGGCCTCCCGGCTCATATCGCCGTCCGGCACCTGATCCGTATACATCGAAACGACCTCTACCCGGGGGCAATAAGCAAAATCGCCCAACAGACGCCCCAAAATGACATCCGCGTGGGAGTTGTACCGGTATTCCGTGACGAGGACTGCTACTTTCAGCTTCTTGCCGCTTTCGCCCATGGCCGTCCTCTCCCTTATCCTTGAACTGTTCCGCACGATCCGACGAATAGGAAACGCTAACAAAATTTTATATCCGCAAATCCGGATAGTCAACAAATTTTTCATAGATGTGTACTATTTTCTTATTTGTGATAAATATAAAAATCTCAAATGAAATATCCAGCGAAAATCCGACATTTTTCACAGGTATGAAATATCCAATCCCACTCGCCTGTCGGCTACGGACTGATCACAACGAGCTGTCCCTCCGTCAACCCGCTTACGATCTCCGCTTCCGTACGGGTGACGAGCCCTGTCTGCACCTCCGCAGCCCGGCGTGCATCCGCGTCTGCAATCTGTACGTAAACCGCGCCGTTCTCATACCGAAGCGCCCGGCGCGGGATCGTCAGCACATCCGGCTTGCTGGCCAGCTCCAGCTTGAAATTCAGGCTGGCCCCAAGCGTCAGTCCGTCCGGGAGCGGGCCTGCGAATTCGAAAAAAAGGGTATCCTCGTTAGTTTCGGCTTGCTGCTGATGACCGTTATCTTGAGAAATCGTCAAAGGCGCCCCCGCTACCCGGGCGTTCACCGTCGCCCCTTCCACCTGTATGGCGACAGGCATCCCCGGCCTGATCCCGCCTACGTAAGCGGACAGGTCTCCCGTATATTGAAGCCGCAACGCACCGGATGGAGCGACGCCGACCACGTTCCGGTACGTCTCGGCCTTACTCCCGGCTACGATATCGTCCAGAAACGTCACGATTCCGTCTGCTGCCGAGACGAGCTCGCTTTTGCTTTGATTGTCCAGCAGCCGGGACAGCTTCAACTGCTCGATCTCGAGGTTCATCCGGTCGATCATTATATCGTCGGGATGACCGGACTTCAGCGATTGGCGAAGCACCAGCTTCATGTTCTCGACGGCAAGCTTTTGCCGGGCGTGCGATAAAGCGAAATCCGCGGTTTGCAGCCGCAGTAACACGTCTCCCCGGCCGACCCGGTCCCCCCGCTTGACCCGTACCTCCCCAACCGTGCCGTTAACCTGAAAAGAATAAAACTCTTCCCGGGCCGGGACGACTATAGCGGCTCCAGTTAATTCGACGGTCAGCGTCCCCTTTTTCACTGCCCAGACGTCGGCTTTTACCCGGACATTCTCGATCAGCCCGGGACCGGACTCGCTTCGTTTCGGGAGTAGCGAACATCCCGCCAGGAGCGCTGCCGCCAGAAGTACGGCGGTCAGGGTGACCGTGAAGCGCCGTCCTCCTCTCGCAGCGGATCGGTCCGTCCTTTGTCCATGCCCCAAGATCATCACCGCCTAATCCTCTCCTAACTTGACCGCTTGGTGAATTCGGATACGGGACAGCAGCCAGCCGAGAACAACCAGCCCCGCCGTGATCATACCGGTCACGATCACATACAGCTTCAGCGAATCGCCGGAATCGAACGTTACCCGGAATGGCGGTACTTGCGCCGCAGGGCTGAAGGAGATCTCGAACAGCGTGACGAACCAAGCGCACGTTACCCAACCGACAAGCCCGCCCATAACCGCGGCGGCGGCGGTCGTCAGCAGCTGCTCGGCAGCCAGCATCCCTAGCAGCTGCGGGAACGATATGCCCATGGCCCGCAAGATCCCGAACTGCACGAGCCGTCCGGAGAGCGACAGTACCCCGTGCAGCAGAAAACCGGCAAAGCTGATGATCAAGGCGATGAGAAAGCCGAGCGTCATCACCCCGTTTACGGCCAGCTGAAAAGGATCGTTTTTGGCTGCGACGACCTCCTCCCGCGTATCCGCCACCGAGATCAGGCTCATGCCGTCCGCCGCGAGCGCATCGTACAGGGGCTGCCTGCTTTCCCCATCCTTTAATCTGATCCACACTTCATACGGCTCGGGTGCCAGCGCCAGCTGGATATACTCGAGATGACCGATCACGAAGCGGGGGATTTCCGGGAGCACGCCGCCCCGGACACGCCCGGACGGATTCGGATTCATGGCCGGCCAGTAATCGACTACGCCGTAAACGGTAAAAGGCTTCGCAGGAACGCCGCTCCAATCGATATAAATCACGTCTCCGGACTTGATCCCCTGATCGGCCATCGTTCGGGAAATCAATACCGCTGACGGATCGGTCGCGATCAGATTCAAATAGTCGTTCAGATGATGCTCCAGCAAGCCGTTCCTCAGCCATGCCGTACGTCCGAATTCAGCGGTGTTAATGCCCATTAGCCGGATCGGTCCGCCCTCCTTGCCGGCCGCATACCTCGCTTCCTCCTTCACGAACACTTTGGCCGCGGACTGTACGCCCGGAAGCTCCCGGAACAGCTGGAACGGCGGCTCCACGTAGTGAGTCCGCTTCGCCGAACGCGTATCCCCCCCGATAGCGCCGGCGCTCGCCTGCTCTCCGGGGCTGCCCGGTAAACGGCCGGTTGGACCTGCGGAGCCCGAAAGCGGGGCGTCGCTGATCCAGGCTTGCTTCAGCACAAGGTCCGCGCCGTTATTGTAACGGATCTTGTGCTCCGCGTTATCGTTCAAAGTCCTTGCCGCGCTTGCGCTGTACAGGCCTATTGCGATCGTCATGATCAGAAACATCATCACATACAAATACGGCGCTCCGGCTCTTCCGACTTGGATCAGCGTCGCATAAAGCGCCGGGGGCCATCTTTTCCTGCCGGTCCAATAGAGGAGTCGGATCAGCCAAGGATAAAAGCGCAGCATAAGCAGTCCTGCACCCAGGATAAACATCGCGGGAAAAAAGAACAGCAGCGGATCGACGGTCATTTCGGAGCCGTCCGCTCCCATTCGCATCCAGTCGCTGCGCTGCCTGTCGAACCGGCGAAGGCCGAATACCGCGGCCGCGACCAGCACGAAGTCTATGTAGAATCGGTGCCATAGCGAACGGCTCCCGCGGCGGGCCAACTGCCGGGTATGGCTGACGATCGACAGGCGGGCTGCGGCAAGCGCGGGAAAAAGCGTCATCAGGACGGAGGCTGCGACCGCATACAGCGCATACCGGTACGACTCGCCGCTCAACCGGACCAGCAGAGCCGAACGGTTGACGAATTCGAGAAACCCGTTCGAAGCGCCGAGCAAGCGGACGAGCAGCAAGCCGAGCGGCGGTCCGACCGCCAGCGCAACAGCCCCCAGCAACAGCCCTTCGATCATATAGCCGACCGCGACTTGAAGCCGGCTGGCTCCGCGGCTGCGCAGCACCGCAATTTCCGTTTGTTGGCGCTCCGTAATCAGGCTGGACACCATATACAGGTAATAAGCGAGCATGATCATAATCGGCACGTACAGCGACCAGAGCATCTTCCTTAAGTCGGCTTCCCGTTGGAAGTACGTCTGCAAGGTCGGCATGGCAGGGACTTCGGCAAGGTAGGTACGGAACCGGTCTGATAAATAAGTGTCGATTCGTTCGCTCGTCTCAACGAACCGGTGCATGGAATCAAGGCCCATCCGGGAGTAATCAAGCAGGAACAGCCAGCCGGCGCTTGCCGTCGGCAGCACATCCCCTGTCGTAAAGTCGCGTTCATACAGCTCGAAGTCGATAAAAAACGTTTTGGCGTAGTCTTCAAACTGGTTGTACCAGTAAGGATCGGCATGATCCTTCTTGGCGACGACGCCGACGGGTGTGATCCGGATGTTCGTCTTCGCTTCCTCGTCGTTTATAACGAATACGTTGCCAAGCACCATATTTAACGCCTTCAGCGACTGCTCGGTCACAAGCGCCTCGTAGATCCCGTCCACAGGCCGATCGGCCGGTAATCTGCCGTCTGCCAGACGAACATGCTCGGACAAGCCGGACCTTGCCGCCAGCTCGATTTGCCGGTTCGTCCCCGATTCGATCCGGGTCTGTTCCGCCGGGATCACCGAATAATAGGTCGTCCTTCTCTCGCGCACCAGCTCGCTTACCGGCAGTCCGAATCCGGGAGCCGCTTCCTTGCGCATGAAGTCGTCCAGCGTCCGTACCGCCTGCGGCCGGTCCTCCGGCTTGTAGTCCCCGGTATCCCAATAGGAAGTGCCTCCCATAACCGCCTTCGCATAATGAATTCCGGGATAACGGCCGGACGTAATCTGGAATTGCTCCAGATCCTTAATGAGCATCCGCTGCAATACCGCATCGGTATAGATCGGGATGCTGCTTACGAGCGCCACGGACATAACAAGCCCGCCGAGAAGACAAACCGCCAGCCATCCGTTATTCGCCAGCTTGCGCACCATCATGAGAAGCAGTGCCAACACGATACCTCCCGACTTAGTGGAGTGCGGAGCCCGGCCGTTACTGGATCATGATCTGCTGCCCTTCTTCCAGCCCTTTGACGATCTCGACTTCTGTAGCCGACTCGAGCCCGGTCTCTACATCGGCCTCCCGAATCCGTTCTCCTTCCAGCACTTTGACGTAAGTACGCCCCAGAACAGAGGTTAGTGCGAACCTCGGAATGACGATGACGTTCTCCTTCTTTTGGAGCATGATTTGAATTTCCGCGCTGTCGTTCAGCTCCGGGCGGATGCCGGCATCGTCCAGCCGCACATATATCGTGTTCGCATAACCGGCGTTTTGCGATTTCTGACCGATAGACGGTGCGTTTGCCGGACTTTGGACCACCGTCCCTTGCAGCTGCCGGTCCCGGTACACGATGTCGGCCCGCATCCCGGCCCGGACCTCCTGCACATTATCGGAGCCGGACGATGTGTAGGTCAGCTCGATCCTTTGCGGATCGGCTATCGTTACATAAGGTTTAGCCGGTTCAACCGTATCTCCGATCTTCACCTCTTCCATAGCGACGATAATGCCGTCGATTTGCGCCCGCATCGTTTTGCCGTCCAGTTGCGACTGGGCATCGTTCCATAATCGCTCGGCGATATCCACCTCCAATATTCGGATCGGAATCAGCTCCTCGTCCCGGATTTCCTTGGCCAGATTCAGATTGCGCTTCGCCTTCGCCAAGTCCCGGACCCGTTCCTTGACGGCGATATCGCCAAGCCCGATCTCCAGCTCGATCAGAGGGTCTCCCTGCCGGACCCGGTCTCCGGGTTTTGCCGGAACGGCCGTTACTTTGCCCGTAGAATAAAAGTGCTGGCTGACGACGTCGGACGATTGGAACAAGCCCATCCCTTTCACCTGCCGGGTCACAGTCCCCCGCTTCACTTCGTGCAAATTGTAGATTTCCTTCTGCGGCAATACGAGCGGCGGCTTCAGCACCGATTCTTCCTTCGGCCACAATGTGCATCCGGACAAAGCCAGCGTCAGGCACCCCAGTCCGGTCAAGCCCGCTCTCCACCAGCTAATTCTGTTCCGCATTCGTCCATCCTCCACGGGAATACTTCATGCCGAATCCGTCTTTCTCCAGGTCCGTTCCTGTTCCAGTTAACTGCATATTACCACTTTTATAAATATAAATAAATTGCATAATGAAAAAAAACAAAGATTTTATCTGCTTATTTTATCCTGAACCCGCATGATTTCGATGCAAAATGCGCAAATGAGAAAAACATTTACATACATAAATTATAATGTATAATATGAATCGAACCGTTTTCTAAGAGGACAGGAGGAGAATGGATACACGAGAACGCCGATGGTTACAGCTACAGCAGGGTGAAGCAGATATGGAGAGTTCGTTATTTCCTGCAGTGCGGCAGCTGTATCGGGGTTGGCCGCCCGAGTCAAGCCGCAGTGGAGTGAAATATAAGGCTGCAGTGTGCGCAGACTGCAACCGTCACAATGGAATACGAGGGAGTGATCTTGTTGTTCAAGCGTCTGATGCTTGTCGTCACTATGCTCTGCACCTTGCTTCTCGTTGTCTCGCCGGCTATGGCGAATTCTGCTTCCCCCGCTCCAGGCGACTCCTGGTCGAGAGAAAGGCTGGCCGCCCAAGTCAGTGAACTGAATGCGCTCCTCGGCATTACCGACCGGCTTCCGTTGAAGCAATTTCTTGAAAGCGTTCGCAATCAAGCGAATACAGTGCTGGGCTCAGCCGACATTACGCCCGAGGTCGGCCTGAAAACGCACAAAGCGCTGGGCTACGCCATTAAGCTCGCTTCGGACGTCAACCTTCTCGGCAGCTACGCCCCTTGGACGCACTCGCCTTTTATCGTCTACGAGGCTCCCCCGATCAGCCCGGAAAAGCGGCTGCCGGATACGCTTCCGCAAGACGGCGTCTTATCCGATCAGTTGTCGGTCATCTCGGCGAAAGGGGAATTCGAAGCAGCTTCCTTCGTCCTCGCCCCGCTCTCCGACGTAAGCTCCGTCACCTTTGCCGTCAGCGATTTGACAGGGGAAGGCGGCACGATTCCGGCCGGCGCTATCGACCTGCGGGTCGTCAAAACCTGGTATCAGGGCGGAACGGCCTGGCAAAGCTACTTTAGCGACTCCTCCAAGCAAGTGCTGGTTCCCGAGCTGCTGCTGCACGATGAAAACCTCATTCTCGTCGACCATAACCGCAAAGGCAACTCCTTGCGTGTCGACTACCCGACCGGCTCCCAGTATAAAGACATCTCCAACATCCCGGCGACCAAATTCAACACATACGAGGAACCGGTCGAGGACAGCCTGACTCTTCTGCCAATCGAACTGAAGCAGGGGGAATCGAAGCAGATGTGGCTCACCTTGAAAGTTCCCGGCCAAGCCGCCGCCGGCTTTTATACCGGCTCGATCGACATCGTAGCGGACGGCGTCCCGGCAGGCAGCCTCGCCTTACATGTCCGCGTCCTTCCTTATGAGCTTCCTCAGCCGAAAACGTATTACGATGTGAACAAAGACTTTTACGTCATGCTTTACCACCAAAGCCGAGTGAAGGAACATTTGGTTCAAGCCAAAGGGGATCTCGCTCTCGTTGAGACCAAGCTGTTAAACGATTACCAGAATCTCGCCGATCATAACGCGCTTCATATCCCCGGACCGCTATATTCGGTTGCCGACCGGGCGACCTTCACGAAGCAGCTGGAGCTTATGCAGCAGGCCGGCCTCAGTCTGAACCCGTTGTTCGGCGTGAAG
Organism: Paenibacillus oceani; assembly: GCF_014705615.1. Lineage (GTDB taxonomy): Bacteria > Bacillota > Bacilli > Paenibacillales > NBRC-103111 > Paenibacillus_AB > Paenibacillus_AB oceani. Next base: position 240,275 of record NZ_JACXJA010000007.1, on the reverse strand, counting down.
CAGACGTTTCCTCCCTACGATATATTCAATAAATACACAGGTTATTTGGCTGCCAAGGCGACTTATGAAGCGAACCCGACCGAAGCGAACAAGCAGGCGATGGACACCCTCTACTACGCATGGCGAAACGGCGTTAACGCGCAAAAGGCCGCGCTCGACGAGGCGTACGATTACGTCTCCAACTTCGTCGGCCACACGAACCTGTATTTTGACGGCTGGGATGAGCCTTCCTGGACGATGCTGCAGTTCCAGCAGGAGATGTGGCAGTACATGCACGACAAGGGAGTCAAAGTGTTCTCTACCGGCACCGAACGCCACTTCGAGCTGGATGTGAAAGAAAACTTCTTGAACATCGTCGGAGAGCCGACCCGCGAAAAGGCGGATATGTGGCACTCCTTCGGCAGCGACAAAATGATCACGAATTACGCGTATCCGCATACCGGACCGGAAAATCCCGACCTGATGCGCCAGCGTCACGGGATGTGGACGTACAAAGCCAACTATGACGCTACATACAATTATATTTTCTATGAAGGCCCTCCGAACATCTGGAACGACAACTCGATCCAGGACGAATTCCGTAACTTCAACCTCGTCTATCCGACAAGAACGAAATTGATCGACACGATCGCCTGGGAAGGATTCCGCGAAGGGATCGACGATATCCGCTATGCGACCAAGCTGAAGCAGGCTGCCGCCGCAGCGATTGCGTCGGGTCAGGCCGATCGGGTTGCCGCCGCGAACAACGCCTTGTTCTGGCTCGAAGAAGTCGACGAACGTTCGACGAATCAGGATCTGCTCCGGCTGGAGATGATCCGGCATATCGGGCTGTTGCTTGATTTGGAAACTACCCACTAAGGAGGCGGTACGATGTTCCGACAATCAGGGCGAGTTATCATCCTGCTACTTGCGCTTGTATGGGCCGCTTCAGGTATGAGCCCAGCGAGTGCGCAGGCCGAGACGAAGAAGATGTATCCGGTCACTTGGACGGAGCAATCGCTCCAATCTCCGACGGATTGGGCGCAAAGCTCTTATTTCAACAATCCGGCATATAAGGAGACGCGGTTCGGCGTTTACTGGCCCGGTACCCCGATTCCGCCGGGCGGCCCGCGCGAAACTTCCTTTTATATGGTATATCGCGAGGACGGCTTGTATATGTTTTTCCAGGCGAACGAATGGGAGAACGATGCGGGCGGAAGCCTGAAGCCGAGCTCGTTCGAGTTTTTTGTAGTCCCTGGAGAAGGCGATCTCCCCTACCATCAGATGATTGTGCCGACGGACGGAGGGCCGATCGAATATTACGAATGGCAGACCGAGTACCGGGATAACCGTCCGCTGAAAGGCAGCGTCAAGGTGAATACGGGACAAATTCCGACCGGCTGGGGAACGGTGGTCGTTATTCCTTGGGAGAACGTGTACGACCGTCTGCCTCTGGACGGCGGAGACTGGCAGTTCAACCTGATCCGCTGGTCCCCATCCGACGGCCAGACTTGGGGAGGGCACGTCCATCAGCCCGGGAAGTTCAACCTGCTGCGCTTTCAGGCTCCGACGGCGGAGCAGCGGATGGCGATCCAGAAATATGTGCTGGCCAAAGCCTGGGCGTCGTTCCAAACCAAATCGGCGGAGTTGACCGCCTATTGGTCCCAGAACCCCGCTACGCAAGACATCGCCTTCTATAACCGTGTCGTCCTGCCTCTGATTAAGGACGGCACGGCGAAAGGCGCTCCGATGAGCCAACTGGCTAGCTTGAATGCGGTGCAAACGGATCAGCTGTTCCAGAACGTCCGGACCTGGATGGAGCTGCGCTACAACGTGGACGACAAGCGGAAGATATACTTGAAAAACATGCTGATGGACTGCACGGCTCCCGTAACGACTGTGGAACTGTCGCCGGGGCAGCCGGACGGCTTGAACGGATGGTACGTCAGCCCGGTTACGGTCACCATGTCCGCCTACGACCGCGGTGCGGGCGTAATGGACACCGTGTACAGCCTGAACAGCGGAGCCGCCTGGAACGCTTATACGGGCCCGTTCGTCCTCGATCAGGATGGCTCCTATACGATCAGCTACCGTTCGACGGACATGGCGGGCAATGGCGAAGCCGTCAAGACTGCTTCGCTGCGGATCGATACGACGGCACCGGCCGCTTCCGTCACTTACAGCAGCACTTCGCCGACCAGCGGCCCGGTTACGGCTGCCTTGGCGCCGGGCGAACCGGTTACGATTACGAACAACGGCGGATCGGCCAGCTATACGTTTCAAACCAACGGCAGCTTTACGTTCGAATTTATCGATGAGGCGGGCAATCGGGGCAGCCAAACCGCTACCGTGACGAATATTGTAACGAAAAGCACCGGAGTGCCGGGGAAACCGGTTTTATCCCACGATAATGGACACGACACCGGGCTGGCGGACGGCAGCTACAACATCATGATGAACATGTGGTCGGGCAATAACGGCAGCTTGTACAAATTGTATGAGAACGACGTGGTGATCGACACCCGGACGCTTCTCGACAATTCGCCTCATGCGCAGGCGACCGTTACGTCCGTCACTTATAAACCTAACGGGGCCTACCGTTACTATGCGGAGCTTACGAACGCTTAAGGCACGACGAAAAGCGGCGTGCTGACCGTTAACGTAACCGATGCCGCACCGGCCAAAGCTATTCTCTCTCACGATAATTGGGATAAGGACGGGAACTTTACGATCAGTATGAATATGTGGTGGGGAACGAACGGAGAGTCGTACCGGCTGTACGAGAACGGAACGCTGATCGACATGCAGACGTTGACCGCCCGGACGCCTCAGGCGCAATCGGCGGCGACGCTTATAAGCAACAAGCCGGTCGGGACGTATACGTATCGGGCCGAGCTGGTCAACTATGCCGGAGTGACCTCCAGCGCATCGATTACCGTTTCGGTAACGAAGTAACAAGCCAGACGCACAACGCATCAACAAAGCCCCCCGGAAATGCCGTCAGGCGTTACCGGGGGGCTTTATATGTTTTCGTAGCGGATATGTGCAGCTAGAAAAAATCTGCGGCTCGAGGTGAACACAGCGGACGCGGACGCAGGAATGTTACCGGCAGGAGCCACTCCCATTGCAAGCAGGCTGCGATCAGCCGGCCGCGCTTTCCGCTTTCATCCGGCGGTCAAGCGCCCGGTACGGAACGAGCAGCAGGATTGCGGCCAGACACAGGACGCCGCCGATCGCGAACGGCATATTGACGTTGAGGTGAAAGGCACCCATCCCCATCAGCGGTCCGGCGATTCTGCCGAGGCTGTCCATGGACGAGTTCAAGCCCGTCGCTACGCCTTGGCCGACTTTCGTTTTCTGCGTAATAAGCGACAACACGCACGGACGGATCAAAGCGTTGCCCGCGCCGAATACGGTTAAATAAATCGAAGCGGTCAGCAAGTTCGACGACAGGAGGATCAGGAAAAATCCGACCGAAGACAGCAGCAGCCCGATCGCGATCACTTTGGGCTCGTCCCCCGGTTTAACCAGCCTCCGGACGACGCCTCCCTGAATGGCCGCCCCTACGATGCCGCTGGCCAGAAACATAATGCCGATATCCATCGGAGTCGCATTAAACCGGAGCATCTGGAAGTATTGCAGCGTCGCCTCCATGCCGGCCAGTGTAAACGTCACGAAAAACGACAGCACATACAAATATTTGAGCGGACCCGAGAAAGCGGTCCATCGGGACACCCGCTTCTGGCCGCTCTGTCCCCTGCTCTCTGCCGGAAGCGACTCCACCAGCCGTTTCCACGCAAACAGGAACGTGATCAGCGACAAGGCTGCGGAGACGAAAAACGGAATCGACAAGCCGAAGCCCGCCAGCAGCCCGCCGATCGCCGGACCGAAAATGAACCCGAGCCCGATCGACATGCCGACCAGCCCCATCCCTTTCGTCCGGTTGTCCTCCGTCGTAATATCCGCCACATAAGCGACTGCACAGGAAGTCGCCGCGCCGGAGAACACGCCGCCAAGAATGCGGGACACATACATCAGCCATAACGAATCGCCGGCAAGGCCGAGAATCAGAAAGCTCACGGCAAATCCGACAAGACCGAGCAGCAGCACCGGCCGTCTGCCGATCCGGTCCGATAACGAGCCCCAAAACGGCGACATCACGAACGAGATCGCGGAGTAAAGCGTTAGCATCATACTGAGATGAAAAGGACTGACAATTTCCGGAAGGACCGGAATGATAATGCCGAATCCGATAAAGATGGTCACCAGAATGAGCATGATGACCCCAATCTGCTTGTTCATGGACGAAAGGCCTCCGAAAACGTAGTATACAACACTAGCCAAACCGTTGCGTTTGCAGGCGCTTTAATCATCTTACCATAACTTTACGGTCGACAAAAATGAACAATTGTAGAACGAAAAGGACGGCAAGCACGCACCCGCTTAACAGAAACGGCGCCTGATAGCCAATCGAATCCCACAGCTTGCCCGATAGGATCGGTCCGAGCACGTTGCCCGATCCTTCGATCGTGAGGAAAAACCCCCAGATCGCGCCGCGCTTCTCCTTCGGAATAACCGAGGCGATAAGCGCATTCCAGGAAGGGATGATCAGGGCATAACCGACCCCGAGCAGCATCACCAGCACAAGCACCCAGCCGACGGACTTCACCGAAGTGAACGTCAGCAGCGTCACAGAGCTGAGCACGAGCCCGATATTAATAAACCAGCGGACGCCGAAACGATCCACAAGCTTGCCTACAGGGATAAGAAAAAGTACCGTAACCGCTCCCCCGGCAACCAGAAACAGGCTGTACTGGGCAGGCGTCAAGTTCAGGATCGTCCTCGCATACAGCGTTAGCACCGGCGTCAGCAACCCGAGAGCGAACGTCTGGGCGAACAACGAAGGATAAAATACCCAACTGACATGGAGCGAACGGCGCACTTCATCCATATATAAACGGATCTTGCGTGCCTGCCGGGTAAAGAAGCCTTCTGCGGACCCGCGCGACCCGTGCTCGGCCCGGTAATCGTTCACCAGGGACTTCAGATCCGAACCGTATCCTTTGCCAGGCAAAAACAGCGAGACGACGACAGTCAGCACCATCAGGCCGAGCAAAATTCCGAACGCTGTTCTGTAGGTGTCTCCGATAAAAAAATTGATGACGACCGGCCCCATGCCGACCCCGGATAACCACGATATATTGATGACCGACATCGTAGTGCCGGTCGCCTTCTCTCCCGTCGAATTCGTCGCCCCCGTAATGACGCAGGGCCATAAAGGCGATGTGCCGATTCCGAGCAGCGTGCAGGACAGCATGATCCAATACGGCTGACGAAAAAACACGAGAATAAGCACCGATAGCAGCGTCACGATCACCCCGCCCAGCATAACCGGACGATAGCCGACTTTATCGATCAGCCAGCCGATCGGGGAACGGAACAAGTTGTCGCCTATGTATTGAAGCGCAAGCGTCCACCCGATTAAAAACGTCGTAATCCCGAGCACCGACTTCATATATATCGGCAATATCGAGACGAGAATCGCTCCCTTTACGAATTCAACAATAAACATAATGACCAAAAGCATCACCACGAAAGGAGTAAGAAATTTTTTCTGTTCGTTCCAAAACGATAGTAACCGGTTCACTTGTTCACCTCAGCCGATATAAGAATCTACTTATTGGTTAGTCTACCCCAGGAGCAGGGCCGCAAAACGTCGCGAAGCCGATGTTCGCTTAGGGAAGTCTACGGTGCAAGTTTTAATGAAATAAAAAGTTCGCATCGACGATGCATGTTTTTCACGAAATAAAAACTTTGCATCAATGGTGCAAGTTTTAATGAAATAAAAACTTTGCATCAATGGTGCAAGTTTTAATGAAATAAAAACTTGCATCACCCGCCCAATTTGATATACTCAAGCTTGTTTAGTTTTAAGCGTGAGTTCAAAAAGTCCGTGATCAAGAGTGGACTTTTTGAGCAACTCTTTAAGCATATCATTCGAAATCGCCGGAAGGAAGGGATGACCGCATGGATCATAACCGCACCCCCTTATTTACCGCACTGACCGGGCATGCGGCCAAACGCCCGATTCAGTTTCATATTCCCGGACACAAAACGGGGGTCGGCTCCGATCCCGAGTTTCGCTCGTTTATCGGAGATAACGCACTTTCGATCGACCTGATCAATATAGCGCCGCTGGACGATCTTCACCAGCCGACAGGGGTAATCCTGGAAGCGCAGCAGCTCGCAGCCGACGCATTCGGAGCCGACTATACGTTCTTCTCCGTCCAAGGCACGAGCGGCGCGATTATGACCATGATTATGTCCGTCGTCGGAGAAGGCGATAAAATCATCGTTCCCCGCAACGTGCATAAATCGATATTGTCTGCCATCATTTTCTCGGGTGCCAAACCGATCTTCCTGTCGCCGGTGCGCGACGCCAATCTGGGGATCGATCACGGGGTCACGACCAGCTCCGTCAAAAAAGCGTTAAGCCGGCATCCGGACGCTAAAGCGGTGCTCGTGATCAACCCGACCTATTATGGAGTATGCGCCGACCTGAAAGAAATCGTCGAGCTGGTGCACAGCTACGATATTCCCGTACTCGTCGACGAGGCTCACGGGGCGCTGATTCATTTCCATGACGATTTGCCGATATCGGCAATGCAAGCCGGCGCCGACATGGCGGCCACCAGCGTTCATAAGCTCGGCGGCTCGATGACGCAAAGCTCGATTCTGAACGTGCAAGGTCCGAGAATCAACCAGCGCCGGATTCAGACGATCATCAGCATGCTGACGACCACTTCGACGTCTTATTTGCTGCTGGCCTCACTCGATACGTCTCGCAGAAACTTGGCGCTGAACGGCAAAGCGATCGCGGAGAAAGCTTTGCAGCTGGCCCAATACGCCCGCAGGGCGATTAATGAAATACCCGGACTGCATTGCTTCGGGGAAGAAATATTGGGAACGGAAGCGACGTTTGACTACGATCCGACCAAAGTGACCGTGCACGTACGCCATCTGGGCATTACGGGGTATGACGCCGAGAACTGGCTGCGGGAGAAGTACAACCTCGAGATTGAAATGAGCGATATGTACAACATTCTCTGCCTCGTCACACCGGGCGATACGCAGGAGAATGTCGACATTTTGATCCGGGCACTGGCGGAGCTCTCCAAGGAAACGCACAACGTCAATCATTCGAACGAGCTCGTTATTCACATTCCGGAAATTCCGCAGCTGTCGCTGACCCCCCGCGACGCTTTTTACGGAGATACGGAGATTGTGCCGTTTAAAGAATCTGCGGGGCGCATTATGGCCGAATTTATTTATGTATACCCGCCCGGGATACCGATCCTGCTTCCTGGCGAAGTGATCTCTCAGGACAACATCGATTATATCGTCGATCATCTGGAGGTCGGATTGCCGGTCAAAGGCCCGGAAGACCGCACGATCGAATTCGTCAAAGTGATCGTCGAGACCAAGCCGATTTTCTGAGAAATTTGCCGTTCTGCCGGCGGGCAGCCCATACAAAACGGAGAGGAGCCCCTGGCCCCTCTCCGTTTTGGTTTCCGGTCCGAACCTTTAATATTGATCCTTAATCGACAAGGTCGGAATAAATTGCTTCATCAGTGCCGATACTTCCTCCGCTTCGGCGGTTGTGAGCTGGAACGCTTTTTGCAGATAAGTCAAATTATCGAGATCTTCATAATCGAGAAGAGTCGAACGGTTCGTCTGCATACAAAATACGATCGGTTTGCCGAAAAAGGCGTTCGTATACACAATTCCGAAATCGTAGCGTGCCCGGTCGGAAGCATAGCCGATAAATTGTACTTGAGCTTGCTCGGACGTATCATACAAACGTTCAAACATGCGAATCACGCCCCGTTCGTTTGAATTTTCTGAATATTTATAATATTTTACAGTTACTATACCATTCTCCTCGCCAGTTTGACAATGATAAATGTATCCGTCTCGTCCCGGATAAGGGATTGGTTCATCCGCCGGCGTCAGCGGATATTGTCAATGAAGGGATGAAGTGCTATGATGGTCATTGACAAACGGAACGACAAGGGCGGTGTAACGATGGCGCAAAGCGCTTACATTTATTTGGTGGACGGATCGGCCGCATCCACCCTGACGCTGGACGAACTGAAAGATCACCTCGGCCGTTACCAAGAGCAAACCGGGCTAACGGGCCGTCAGCTAGGATGGGACTATGCCGCTTCCGCGTTTCCTTATTCGATCGAGACGAAGCCGGAAGGCCAGGGCAAATGGTTTTACTTGAAAGGCAGCAATCCTCTGTATAAATACATATTGTTCGGCGTCGGCACCCAAACTGAAGAAGAGAAAGAAAAAACGTACATTCAAGTGACGCTTCCCGATGACTCGACGCACGGCGACAAGTCCAAAGGCAACGAATTGTGCAAATATTTGGCGCGTCACTTAAAGGCTGAGCTTCGGCTGTTCAACGGCCGGACGATGTACTTTAATCCGCGCAAGTGATAGAATCACGTTCTCTCTGTCCGGCGCTACTCTTCTAGCAAAACCAAAGAACCCCCTCTGCACTCTCGTGCAAAGGGGGTTCTTTTCGCTATCTTATGCCTCGGTTTCTGATTCTACGATCTGCTCGTATACTGCCGTAACGTGCTCCCACTCGGCATCGTCTTCGATATTGACCAGGAAAGACTCCTCGCCTTCTTCATCGATCCGGAAAATGATGCTGTCCGATTCCGGGTCGTTGCGGTCCAGCAATACGGCGTACGCTTTCTCTTTCGTTTCAAACGTATATACGATCACCATCTCGTGTTCGTTGCCGTCTTCGTCGGTTAAAATAAATACGTCTTCCTCATGCTCTCCGCAGCCGCAATTTTCGTCGTGCTGATGGTCGCTCATGCAAAACCCTCGTTTCATCGATTGAATTTCAAACCCATCCTATCGTACCATGTTCCCTATCGACGGTCAATGAAACGAATGGCGCGCGGAGCTTACTGGGAAATGATTTTTTTCTCAGAGACGACGGCGTAATCTTGCGATTTGTCGATCTTGATTTTAAACTCAATCTTATAGGTGCCGGACTCTTCAAAATGGACGGCTTCAAGCGGCCATGTATACCAGAAGCTCTCCTTGCTTTGTTCCATCGGCACTTCCGTCGTCCGGATCACGTCACCGGCCGGAGACACCAGATCGATCTTGAACGCATCGATCGGTGTAGTCAAGCTGTCGACCTGCGCGGATACGACAAAATCCAGCTTTTTGCCGAGCGGTACGGCTCCGAACGGCGTTTCGAGCGAATCTTTCTTGCCGAGCTTCTCGGCGACGAACATATGTACATTCGGTTTATACATATTAACCGTCTTCGCTGAATCGTCCCACTGGACGACGGCCTGAAGCGAATCGGATAAAGCACGAAGCGGCAGCACGACGCGGCCGTCGATCATAAACGCAGGAACATCGCCATCGGGCACCGCCGATCCGTTTACCTGCACTTTTACTTTGTCAAAACCTTTATAATCTCCCCACGGGGAGCCAGCGTATACGATTCCTGCCCCAAGCACGACTAATGTTGCTGTTAGTGCGGCAAGCCGCTTCACCTTCATGCGATTACCTCCATCAAACGTGTTGTTCTGAATCGTTATACTCGCACGTCTGCAAAAAGTTGCGGGAAACCGTCACAAAAGTTTGCCGGTCTTATTAGAATCAGCCGCAAGAATCGTTTGTTTGTTCTATTATATGGATGATTGATAGAGCTTTCTATGAATTGGTAAATATTATATTTTACATGAATCCCAAGTAGTTTGTAAACAAAAATAAACCTGCACGGAATGGTGTTACACGATCAATAAAAATCATGTAAACTGATACAGAAATATACATCAGAAAGAGGAAGCGGAATCATCATGAATCATCTGACGGGCCTTCAAGTCGAAATCGACCTGTTAAAAAAACAACTTCTGCGCACGGCAAAAATATATGAATTCAACTTCGGACATCCTCAAGTACTGGAAATAAGCCAACAGCTGGACCAATTAATTGTCAAAGTCATGCGGTACAGCCGCTAAAGATCCTGCAGCCCGGTTTCCAATATGCTGCGGTTCTTTTTCAGCGTCACACTTCCCTGCTGTTTCCAATTCTATCATTCGCCGAGCTGCCTGGCAGACCGGCATTACCGAAAACGGCTTGCAATCACACCCGCCGTTTCCGGCTTGGATACGATATACCCTTGAATTTCACCGCAACCGATCTGCTTTAAATATTGGAGCTGCTCCTCCGTCTCCACTCCTTCTGCAACTACACGCATATGAAGCTGCTTGGCAAGCGTTACCGTCGAAGCGGTGATCGCCGAGTCTTTCAGTCCGTGCGGAATGTCTTTTACAAACGTGCGGTCTATTTTGAGCCCGTCGATCGGCAGCTTCTTCAAATGCGTGAACGACGAAAATCCGGTTCCGAAATCGTCCAGCAAAATGCGTACGCCGAGCAAACGCAAGCTCTTTAGGATGTGCAGCGTCTCGTCCAGGTTTTGAAACACCCGGTTTTCCGTAAATTCCACCACGAGCTGATCGGCATGGAGCCCGCTCGCGGCAAGCAGCTCCGACACTTTGTCCGCCAGCCGGCCCCGCCACTCCGGATGCAGGCACAAGTTCACCGATACCGGAACGTTCCATCCGAGCCCGTCCTTCCAACCCTTCATCTGCCGACATGCGGCCGCAAGGGTATATTCGTCCATCCGGACAATCAGTCCGCTCTGCTGGGCCACCTCCATAAAGTCCGCCGGGTACAGAAGCCCGCGTCTCGGATGGTTCCAGCGCAGCAAAGCTTCAATCCCCGCCAGCGTCCCGCTCTCCGCTCCGACTATCGGTTGATAGACGACATGGAACTGGCCTTTGTCCAGCGCGATCCGCAGCTCGTTCTCCAGATTCAGCTTCTGCTGCACGCCGCCCTTGTCTTCGTTGTCGATCAGCTGGACATTGTTTTTGCCGCTCGATTTGACCCGGTACATCGCCGAGTCCGCCTTCTGGAGCAGCGTGTCGGAATCGGTTCCGTCGCCCGGGTACAGGCTAATGCCGACGCTCGCCGATACGAACAATTCCTGCCCTTCGAATACGAACGCCTTGGACATCTCGTCTACAAGCTTGCGCGCCACGTAAGCCGCGACTTGCCGTTCTGACAGGTCAGGCAGCAAGATAATAAATTCGTCCCCGCCCACCCGGGACACCGTATCGCTTTCCCTGAGTCGCGAGCGGAGCCGTCCGGCGATCGCATGAAGCAGCATATCACCTGTCCGGTGTCCGAGCGTATCGTTAATATGCTTGAATCCGTCCAGATCGATAAACAGAACCGCCAGCATCCCCCCTTGCCTGCTCGCGTGGGAGATCGCCGTGCGGAGCCGGTCCTGCAGCAGGAACCGGTTCGGCAGTCCGGTCAGCGCGTCGTAGTATGCCTTGTGCCGCATCTGCTCCTCTTCCAGCTTTCTTTCGGACATCGTCTGGTCGAAGGAATCGATGACTCTGTTAAACGCCGTCTCCACCTCGCGCAATTCGTCGCGGGCATGCAGACGGACCCGTGCCGATAAATCCCCGGAGGCGATCCTTCGCGATACGCGCTTCAGTTCGGCCACCGACCCGATAACCGATTTGTAGATGGCCGCGAACAGCAGAATCGATGCCAGCTGGCCGGCTATGACAAACAGAACGACGACGATTTTGCCGGATTTCAGACGGGCAGCGCGCTGCTTCAACGTATCGTCAAGCAGCCTCGAATATTCCGCGTATACGTCATATACTTTCTTAACCGCCTCTCGGGAGAGGGAGTCGAGCTGCTCCTTGTCCAAACGAGTCAAGCCTGCTTCGAAAGCAAGGGCCGGCCGCTTGGCGGATAACACGGCAAATGCAGATACAGCGCTTTCCAAAGCCTGGTTCAACCGCTGCTGCGTTTGCGGCTCGGGAATCTGCCTAAGGGTGCCTTCACGCAATTGGAGCAATTTCGAGACGGTTTCTTCGGCCGGCTGCTTGACCTGCGAACTTAAGCCTTCAGCGCCGAGAGACGGCTCGAGGGCTGCGGCCGTACGCAGATCATCCGCCTGGCTGATGACGACCGGCAGCTTCGTCAGAGCCGCTTCCGCCAGCCGTTCCGTCGCCGGTTCCGCGCTATGACCGAGTCCCGATCGTTCGGCGGTGCGGATCATCATCGCGTAGATCGCGCTTAGCGCCTTCGAGTGGACGGAGACGGCTTCCGCCGGACTCACGGCCGTTTCCGCACGCGTGGATTCGTTCCAGTAGGCGGAGACGACTCGCCAGTCCTCGGTCACGCTATCCGGAGCATTCGTTTGGCGAAGCACGTGTCCCAGAGCAGCCAGCTTCGTATCGATCCCCGCCTGCAGCTCCTTGCGCTTCTCCTGTACAGCTGCTGGATCGGCTGAGACGCGTCCGGTAAAATCTCTATGGCTCTGTATGTCGCCGTACAATTGCACGAGCGCATCATGAACGAGCAGACTTTCCCGACCGATTCGCAGCCGGCGGGAGTCGTCCTCGATATCCTGAATCCAATACACCGCCAGCAGGCTGAACGGAACGATAACTGCAAGCGCCATCAAATACAGCTTTTGTTTATATTTCATTCGCCCCATCAAACGAACGAGCGGCTTCATAAGTAGATTCATGGTCCATAACCTCAGCACATTCTAATCGTAACTCCAATATATTCCACGTGATCTTTCCAATTCCTGCATGAAATTCATCGATCTTCGACAAATAATTAGACTAAAGTCCTGCATGACCAATAGTCCCAACGGCTTATCCGGTTTTTGGGCCAAAAGAAAAAGCCCGGCGAAAACTTCACCGGGCCGCTCCATCTCTATCATTAGAACCGTTCGCCCGAAGCATCCGGCCGATTACGGATCTTATGGGGGAGCCTGCTACTCCGTTCCGATCTCCAGCTCGGCGATTCGCCGTTCGGCATACCGGGTGTCTTTGAAAGCGAAAAACGTCTCCGCCTTCTCGATAATAACCGCGCCGTTGTATTCCGGAATTCCGGCATGAGGTTCATAGACGCCGACCGGAAACAGCACATTGCCTTCCGGCCAAAACACCTCGACATTGCCCGGCTTGATCTCGGCGAATTTGGCCCGGCCGTACATCGTACCGTTCCGGTTATAAACCACGATCGCTTCGCCCTCGGCGATCCCCAGCTCCCCGGCATCCGATGCGTGCAGCAGCACGTCGTCGCGTCTGGCCGCATTAAACGGATCGATGCGGCTGTACACCATCGAATTGAACTGCTTGCCTCTGCGGGTCGTGACATACAAATGACCTTCCGGCTTGCGCAGCTCCGGCAGCTGGATCGGCAGGAGCCGTCCCTTGCCGTCCGGCGTAGGACTGATTCCGTCTTCGCAGAGCCATACGCCGCCCCATTGGAAAACATCCCCCGCCTTGGACAGACGCTGAATCCCGTCGTAATACAGAACGGCCTCCGCGATCTCTTCGCGAATGTGCTGTACGGAGCGGAAGGCGATTTTCGCTTTGTGCTCGGGTTTGACCCTCCCCGCCAAATCGACGAGAATGTCCCATTCCGCCCGGGCTTCCCCGATTCGCGGGCCTTCGATCTCCGGGCTGTAATAAACCATCCGCTCCGTGCTCGTCGACGTGCCGCCTCCGGGCTGCTCGTAACGCGTCATCGCCGGCAGGACGATCACTTCCTCGCGGGCGTCCGCAAGCGTCGATGTGTTCAGAATAATATCCTGATGAACCCGAAGCTCCATACGTTCCAGACAGGAGCGGATGAACTCCGGCTTCGGCATCGTCTCGAGGAAATTCCCGCCGCTCGTATAAAAGACGCGGGTACGCCGCTCGTGACCATCCGGCAATAGCGCATTCTCCAGCGACAAGCCGACGATATCCCCGGACCAGGCGGGAATCGGGAACCCCCACAGCTTCCCGAAACGATCCCGGCTCTCCTCGTCGATCGGCCCTCCTCCCGGCAAGGACATCGGCTCGGCGCCCATCTCTCCGGCGCCCTGTACCCCGCTATGCCCGCGAATCGGCATCAACCCGCACCGCTCCCTGCCGATAAAACCGCGGAGCATCGCCAGGTTGGCGATCTGCGATACGTTGTCCGTACCGAACCGGTGCTGGGTTAAGCCCATGCTCCAGACGAACACGCCGGTTTGGGCCGACGCCAGTGTCTGCGCAAACTCGCCGATCTGCTGTCTGGTCAGCCCGGAGCTTTTCTCCAGTGCAGGCCAGCTTAATGAAGCGGCATGCTTGCGAAGCTCTTCGTATCCCGTCGTATGCTCGTGCACATATTTCCGGTCGATGGCGCTTCCGGGGCGGTCCTTCTCCAGCTCGAACCAATATTTCATCACCCCGTTCATCAAAGCGATATCTCCCCCGATATGTACCTGGACGAACTCGTCGACGATTTTCGTCCCGAACAGGGCGCTCTCCGGAATCGACGGAATCCAATAGTTCTCCATCGCAGGCTCCCGGTACGGATTCACCACGATAATCCGGGTGCCGGCTTTCTTGGCGGCGTACATATATTTCGTCGACACCGGCTGGTTGTTCGCGGCAACGGAGCCCCAGAACACGAGAACGTCGGTGCCGATCCAGTCTTTGTAGCTGCAGCTTGAGGCGCTGATGCCGAGCGACCGCTTCAGGGCGGTCTTGCTCGGTGAGTGGCATATACGCGACGCGTTGTCGATATTGTTCGTGCCGAGGAACCGCGCCACCTTCGAAGCCGTGTAATACACTTCGTTCGTAATGCCCCGCGCGGTCCAATACATCGCGAGCTGCTTCGGGTCGATGCTGCGTATTTTGGCCGCGATCCGCTCCAGCGCTTCATCCCAGGTGAGGCGAGTAAACCGGTTTTCCCCTTTCCTCCGGATCATCGGATACGGGATACGGCCCAGCTTGCGAAGCTCGGCGCTGTCCATCTCCCTCAACTTCGAGACATCCTCGAGCCAGCGGGGCTCGATGGCCGGCATCGTATTCAGCCGGAGCACGTTCAGCCGGGTCGTGCACAGATGCGGGCCGGTCAACGTCCGGTCCCGCAGCCCGGATACGCCCAGCGCGCATCCGTCGCATACCCCTTGTGTCAGAATACGGTAGGCGTACGGGAGATTATCGCGATTGTCGTAAACCGCTTTCAACGTATCCCAAATGTGGTGCGGCTTCACTTTGCCGAGACCAAGCGGCGCAGGGCTTACCCACAGCGACGGCTTCAGCCTCGTATCCAGTTTCATCGGGCCGGAATGTTTCGTTTTGCCCACGGTTCACCCTCCGTTCCTCGATTTTCCATACGATTATGATACCATGGAACCGCTTCCGCGGCATCCCGGGATATCAAAAGGAACAGGAACGGCCGCAGATCCGATTTGTCGTCTGTGCCGTTGGACCCTCCCGCACATACGAAGGCGGCGATTGGACCGCAAGAAACGATCCGCTCGCCGCCAGATAACCGCTTGCCTTGGCCCTGGACTGTCAACGGCCTGGGAGGCAGCGGCATAAACGTACATCCGTGTCCCGAACGGATTACGGTCACTTGAAATAACGGGTGAGCACGCAAGGAACGCCTCTGCCGACTGCGCCAGGCTGCTTCATCCGTTCCATATACCGGATGCCTCGCGCGCACTGATGCTTGCACACCGCGCATACGTCTGAAGTTACGAATTTGTAATGAGCCTGCGTCCTTCCCGAGGACGCTTGTTTTTTCACTTTTTTCCCCGCCATCGTTTTTCCTCCCGCGCGCTTGTCGACCCGTTGCCTGATCGCCTTGTATACTATGCGGAAGAGGACGAACAAGACTCCGCCTCTGTACCGGGGTACGTTTATTTGCGGAGCGGGGAAGCCGCAGGCATACTGAAAAATTTGTCGAAAATCGGTGATCAACTCCTTTCCATTTGACAGGAAAAATGATACATTTGAAGCAATATGTCCTCAAATGACGTGCGCATGCAACGTTTATTCGAACCAGCCGAAGGAGGAAGCAGAAACTATATGCGCATCGATATCCAGATGATCGGGACGGGCTCGGCCTTTGCCAAAAAATATTACAACAACAATGCGCTCGTCACGTGCAACGGGTATACGCTCATGATCGACTTCGGCATTACGGCACCGCTTGCGATGCATGAGCTGAACGCCCCGCTTGACAGGATCGACGGCGTGTTCGTCACTCATCTGCACGCCGATCATATCGGCGGCTTCGAAGAGCTTATGCTGCGATTGAAGTTTCAATACAAGAAAAAACCGGCACTCTTCATCGAAGAACAGCTGATCGGCCCGTTGTGGGAGCATTCCTTGAAGGGCGGTCTGCAGTACGGTGCGGAGGAAGACCAGTCGCTCGACCAGTTTTTTGACGTGATTCCGCTGAGAAGCAGGGTTCCGCATCTGATCCATGCGGGCTTTACGATTGAGATTTTGCCGACCACGCATTTCCGGAATATGCCGAGCTACGCCGCTATTCTGAACAATCAGCTGTTTTACAGCGGAGATACGGTGTTCGATCCCGAGCTGATCCGCTCCGTTCACGAACGGGGCTGTACGTATCTGCTGCACGACTGCCAGTTGGAAGGACACGGCCTGGTACACGCCACGCTCGCCGAACTGATGACGCTGCCCCCCGATATTCAGAAGAAAGTATGGCTGATGCATTACGGAGACGATATGGAGTCGTACGTCAGTCATACCGGGTTGATGAAGTTTATCCTTCAGCGCAAGACGTATTCGTTCCCGACCGATGCCGTCATCTGAACGAATAGGAATAAGGAAACGCCAAAAAACCGGGCCTAGAGCCCGGTTTTTTCATGCTGTGGTGAACGAAAAATTTGTCAGAACGTAGGGAGATTGTCGAGGTTGTTGGTCGGATCGCCGTCGGCGTCTCCCCGGATATACGTCTCGCCGTCTCTCCCTTTAAATGCGTTGACGCCGGCGATCTGGCCGCCCTGCACTTCCGCCAAAGCCTGCTCGTAGTTCAGCGTACGTCCGGTCGACGTTTGGAAGGCCGTAATGTCTCCGTCCCCGTTTTTTTGCACGGCTACGAATGTTTCTCTTTCGTTATTCGAATTGGAGTTCATTTCCTCCGCCTCCTTTTTTTGATTTGCCAATCCTTATGTAACATTCCCGAATCCTGCTATTTTATTAGAACTTTAACGTTTCTTGAGGAAATCTATAGAATGTCCGTGTACCAATAGCCGGAGCGGAATGGTATTGTTGTGTTGGTATACCTCTTAACATTAAGACGGAGGTAATGTTATGCTGTTTGGCGTACTCATTGCCGTTTGTTCCGGGTTGTTCATCATCAGTTCAGTAATCGCCCACATCGCGGACAAACATAAACGCGTCGCCACCCCCGGCAAGCCGCCTCATCGCGAGCCGCTCGCCGGACTTGTAATATACGACGTGTTTCATCGGCATATGGACGGCCTGCTGCGCGAGCCTTCTCCGGTCCTGACGGCATTGATCGATTGCAACGAAACCAACATGCTGGAGCAGTCCCAGCCCGATCCCGAAAGGGCTCGGCTGCCCAATCAAATCGCCGGTCTGCTGAGCGTTTCTTTCTCGGACAAAGCGGTTATTACACGTTACGGGGACGGCCGTCTGGCCGTTGTATTCGGAAGCGCCGGAGCGGCGGAGCTCGAATCGGTACGCCGGTTTATCGAATCCGAAATTTCGAAGCTGACGGGCCTGCAGCTCTCATACGGGTTTTCCTCATCTCCAGACGACGGTACGACCCGCGAGCAGCTTCTCGCCAAAGCGGAGAAAAACATGATTGCGATGAAGCAGGACATCTGGATGAAGAGAGAAGTGATCATCGCCCGTTCCGAGCGGCTGCGAATCGTCGGCGAGCTCGCTTCCGGGATGGCGCATGAAATCCGCAATCCGCTAACGACCATTAAGGGCTTTTTGCAAATTTCCCGTTCAAACGGGTACAACATTGAGCCCTGGTATAACATGATTATGGAAGAAATTGATCGAATGTCCGAGCTTACGGCAGAGTTTTTGCGATTTTCCAAGCCAAGTGCCACTCATTTCGTTCTGCAGCCCGTCCATACTTGCATTCAAAGAGTGATTTCGCTGACCGAATCGGAAACGACCCGTCTCGGACACCGGCTAGTATACGAAGCGTCACACCCGTCCATCCAGATTTGGATGGACCCGGACAAGCTCGTCCAGCTGATGCTCAACCTGATCAAAAACGCGATCGAATCGATGCACGAGCAAGGACAAGTGACGATCGCGCTTATGCAGTCGGGAGCCTTTGCCGTCGTGGAAGTGAAGGATACGGGGACCGGGATTGCGCCGGACGAGCTGGACCAGATTTTCCAGCCATTTTATACGTCCAAAGATACGGGAACCGGGCTGGGGTTATCGATCTGCCATAAAATCGTCCAAGATCACGGAGGATTGATCGAGGTGGAAAGCGATCTGGGCAAAGGTACGACGTTCCGGATCTCGCTGCCGTTGCCGGGCGTGCCGGAAGCGAACCGCACGGCGGTCCCTTCGGAGACGGACTAGTAGAGCCGGCTCCGAGGAGCTTTGCCAGGATGCTTAGTTCGCCTAGTTCGCATGCCCTCAGGGAAGCCGGCCGTATGTACCGCTTTAGCACGGAATGAAACTTGAATATTCCGCTGCTCCACAACAAGGCGCCCCGTTCAACGGAGCGCCTTTGTTGTCTGCCTTGCTTGGCGACCGGCCGTCTAGACGATCGTTTTTATCATCCTCACATGAAGAATACCTGCATCGTAAAACAGTTCCTCGGACACCGCCTCGTATCCGAGCCGTTCGTAAAAGGGACGCGCCGTTACTTGAGCATCCAGCAGCGAGCGGGAAAAACCGAGCTCGCGGGCCAACTCCTCCAGAGCCTCCATCACGATACGTCCGTAGCCTTGCCCCCGCAAGGCGCTTCGGACCGCCACCCGCTGCATCTTGGCCGTCTGTGCGTCGTAGCGGATCAGCCTCGCCGTCGCCGCCGCTTCCCCGTCCGACAGGATCAGAATATGCCGGCATTCCTTTCCGAGCACATCCCACTGATCCACCTCGAGCTCCTCGGGAACCGACTGCTCCTTGACGAACACTTCCCTGCGTAAGTTCAGGCACCTCTCCAGCTGATCCTTATTTTGTACCGTTATTGTCTCGATCATGGTCATCCTCTTTCTGCAGCAGCTTGTTGGAGTCTAGAACCGATTATACCAGATCGGGATCGCCCGGATCGAACTGCCATGGGGGCAAGTTAGAGGGCTCGCTTCAGCCACGCATCGACATCATATTACCCGAGGAGTACCGTCTCAATCCCCGGTAGAAAACAAACACGCCGACGGCGGTGACCAGCAGCGCCATGCCGGTCGCTCCGGCCAGAAACGTCCATTTCACTTCCCGGAGCAAACCGATCGGCAAATAGCTGATGAAGCCTGCAGGAATCACCGTGAATAAAACGAGCCTTCCCAGCCCCCGGAATATATCCGTCGGGTAGGTGGAAAAGGTGACGAAGCCGATAAACACCTGCTGCCCGATTCCTTCGGCGTTGCCTATGTAAAAGGCGAGCGACTGGGCGATTACATTAAAAAAGATGAAGATCGTCGTCGCAAGAGCGAGGCCGAAGCCGAATTTCAGCAATCCCGCAAGCGTATGGTCGCCGAACAACGCATACAGCAGCAAGCCGAAGACAACGTCGCCGATAGCGGAGACGGACATCCGGCTGATCAGAACGTGAAGCAGCACCGGCTTGGGCTGGGTCAAATACGTATCCAGCTGGCCGTTCGCAATAAGCGTGGACATCGCATAGCTGTTGCCGAACAACACAGCGGACAACCCGAAACCTCCGGCGCTGACCGCCCACATCATCATGACGTCCTGCAGCTCCCAGCCGTTGACGACCGGAAATTTGGTAAAATAAACGCCCCAATAAAAAATCCAGACTACGTTGTTCACCACCATCATGCCCGCCGTCAAAAAAAAGCTCATCCGGTATTCCATCGCTCCGGATAAATTAAGCTTCCAGCACGCCCACACAAACTTCAACAAATTAGCCGCCGTTGACATTCAGCTTCCGCACTCCTTTCCGGTAGACGAGCCCCGCTCCAGCTGCCAGCAGGACGACCCAGCCCCACTGGATCGCGATCATCCGGACCAGCTCCTTCGCATCGGGCAGCACCGCCGTCTTCGCCGCGAAATAAGCGATCGTCTGGAACGGCAGCCATTCGCTGACGCTCCTCAACGTATCGGGGAACATCTCCAGCGGCAGCAGCATGCCTCCTACCGTAAACAGCAATTTATTGTAGACAAAGTCAAGCCCCCGCGTCTCCTCCACCCAGAACGCGCATAACGCGATCAGCATCGCCATCAGGAAATTGACCGTAAAAGCCCCGATCATAACCGCCAGCATCATCGGCACGTTCCAGCCGGGCCAGCTCCAGCCGAACCAGATCGTGGCCAGAGACGAACCGAGCAGTAAATTGACGACAACCCGGACCGCCGCTTCTCCCATGTAGCTGCCGTAATGCATAAGCAGATAGCTGGCCGGCCGGATCAGCTGGTAACCGATGTCGCCGTTTTTCACTTCAGCCTCCACCTTCGCGTTCAACTTCGGCGAAGCCAATATGATCGATTCCGCGACAACCAGATACCAGATCATCTGCTCGAACGAATAACCGTTGATGCGGCTCTCCCCTACGCCCTCGAAGGTGACCGACCACAGTTGAAAAAAGATGTAAAGAATAACGAGCAGAAACAGGGAACGCATCAGAAAATCCAGCACGTACGCGAGATGATTCCGCACCGTCATTCGGGCGTAGGCCGCGTACTTCGCCGCTTTCCGGACTACAATCACGGCAGCGCCCCCCTTTGCGTATGGCTTGCGTATATATGCGAGATGACTTCTTCCATCGGCGGATCTTCGATCGTCACGTCGTCGAGCCGGTAGCGCCCGACGAGCTGCGCCAGCACCTCCTCGATCGACGTCCGCGACGTATCGACCGACAGCTTCAGCCGTCTGCCGGATCGCAGCAGCTGCTCTACGCCCGGATACGGGAAAGGCTCGGCTTCTTCCCGCAGCACGAGATCGATCGTCTTGCGGGTCAAATACAGGCGCTTCAGGCTGGACACTTTATCGTCCAGCACAATTTGCCCGTGATTGATAACGATCGCTCTGCTGCACAGCTGCTCGATATCTCCGGAGTCGTGCGACGTGAGAAATACGGTCATCCGCTCCGTTTCGTTCATTTCGCGCAACATCTCACGGATTCGCTGCTTGACCACGACATCGAGGCCAATCGTCGGTTCGTCGAGAAAAACGACACTGGGCCGGTGAAGCAAAGCCGAGGCAATCTCGCAGCGCATCCGTTCGCCGAGCGACAGCTTCCGCACCGGGATATCGATATACGGTCCCAGCTCGAACCGTTCGATCAGCTCCGAGCGCCGTTTCTTATAATCGCTCTCCTCCAGCTCGTAAATCCGTCTCATCAGTTCGAACGTATCCGCGGGCGGCAGATGATACCACAGCTGCGATTTTTGCCCGAATACGGAACCGATCCGGTAAGCCAGCTTCTTCCGTTCCTTCCACGGACACAATCCGAGCACCTCGGCAAAACCGGCCGTCGGGTGGAGAATGCCCGCCAGCATCTTGATTGTGGTCGATTTGCCTGCGCCGTTCGGGCCGAGAAATGCCAAAAACTCCCCCTTCTCCACCTCGAAGTCGATCGGGCTAACGGCTGTCTTCTCCGTATATTCCGGTTTAAACAGCGCCCGCATACTGCCCCTTAATCCTGCTTTCTTCCGCTTTTGACTAAACCGCTTCGTCAGTCCTTGCACCCGGATTGCTTTCACAGCCGCTCTCCCTCCTTAACGTTGTTGGTACGCTCTTCATCCGATTAAAGCACAAAAGACCCGTTGCAGTCCGCTCATCGTATCATGAGCCGGAACTTGCCACGGGTCTTTTATCCCTGCGGTGTAGCGCGATCGGTTATGGCCTGCGCCCGGCCTCGCTCGGTTCGCCGGCAAGCTGTTCTCCAGCCGCCGCGGATCCCTAGAGGCCCTTCCGTAATAATGCTATATCTTACCACGGCTTCTGACGACTGGCAATAGCGGTTTTGCAATGAATCCGACGTTCAGCACCCCGCTGCCGACCGCATTCGGACTTTTCCTCAGCTTGAACGCTCCGGCCTTCAACAGCCGCTTCACCCCCTCCGGCTTCAAAGCGGGATACCGCTGAAGCAGTTGGGCGGCGCCGCCGCTTACGATCGGCGTGGACATGCTCGAACCGGACAGTCT
Source organism: Paenibacillus oceani (assembly GCF_014705615.1). Classification (GTDB taxonomy): domain Bacteria; phylum Bacillota; class Bacilli; order Paenibacillales; family NBRC-103111; genus Paenibacillus_AB; species Paenibacillus_AB oceani. The sequence continues at coordinate 218,034 of NZ_JACXJA010000007.1, read as the reverse complement.
GAAATACAGGTTGCCCACCCGCGCAGACGGATTGTTCCGGTCGAGGGTCGATCCCGGAGCCCGCAGCGAGATGATGTTAACGCCCGGAGCGGTCAAGTCGGGCTTGATCCGGTTGCCGGCGGCTGGACCGCGGCTGGAGAACAGCGCAACCGTATCGTCCGCCTGTCGGATCGTACGGCGGTCATTAACCGCTCCGACGGTTAGCAGCAGCGGGCTGATCCCCGGGGATTCGATCGTTCGGGGATCGGGTCCCGAATTGCCTCCGGCCGTCACGACGACGAGTCCGGCTCTCCATGCCCGCTCGGCCGCCCGGCATATCGGATCGTCGGAGCACCGGGTTACGCCCGGCGAGCCGAACGACATGTTCACGACGCGAATATTGTATTTTTTACGGTGGCGCAATACCCAGTCGACGGCCGCGATGACGTCCGAACTGTTCGCATCCCCGAACTTGTCGAACGCCTTCAAAATAACGAGCTTGGCCTGATCGGCCGCTCCGCGGTATTTGCCACGGGAGCTGAACCCGTTGCCGGCCGCATCGCCCGCCACATGCGTTCCGTGACCGTTGTCGTCGTAAGTGCGGGTCCGGAGTCCCACGAAATCTTTGAAGGCTACGATCCGGTTGACCGGCCGGGTCAGATCCGGATGCGGGTAAGCTCCGGTATCGATAATCGCAATGGCGATTCCTTTCCCGCCAATTCCGCGTCGTTGCAGCGCTGTGGCACCCACGGAAGGCGTAGCGACATTTAAGCTGATCTTCAGCTTGCTGTCCAAATGAATGCGAAGCACGTTCGGATGGCGGCACAGCCTGCGCAGGCATGCGACCGATACGATCGCCGACAGCGCGTATACCCGCGACATTCTCCGCAACGGCTCGAACCGGTGGGCGTGAGTCACGACGCTGCGCCGTAAGGAATCGACCATCCGCAGCGAAGGCTTGCGGTCGAATTCGATGATGACGCGCAGCTTGCCGCTCGCGGAACGGCCCTCGTTCCGGCGGATCATACCGGAAACCGCTTTACGCAAAAGCGGGCTCATCTTCGGATGAATATCGGAGCGTTTACGATGTGTGCCTTGCGGCTTCTCCATTCCCAACCTTCACCACCCGTATCGTTTCGTGCCGGATCGGTTCGTTCCGGCATGTAGAAAGGACAAAGCCGGAGCAGCAAGCCCCGGCTTCCATCCGCCGCTTCATTTCGCTTAACATTTACCGCGGCTGATGATGACAAGAAGGATGAACAGTACCAATATGATACCGGCCGAGCTGGCGCAGCCGTGAGTTTTCTTCGGTTCGCAAACAGGGGCTTGCACGTAGCTGACCGAAACGTGTTCATACGAAGGCTTGGCGATCGGCATCGGAGCCGGCATCGGCATGGGCATGGGCATGGGCATCGGTCCTGCCGAAATCGGGGCGACCGGCATCGGAGCTGGCATCGGTTTGAACCCGGTCTGCTTTGGCATATATTCCATTATTGCACCTCCCTTGTGTCCTGCAATCTACATTAGTCTATGGGGAAGCACCTACCCGGAACACGGTTAAACACCCATGGGCGTCAAATTGGTCGTGCGCCTACTTCTATGATTGTTGCGGAAATTTGCGCAGCCGACAGCAATGGAAAGGTGCGAACGCCGCCGTTTGATGTCCGGATGAACAGGCAACAATGAAGGATGTACCGATTTGTTCAACGTTTTGTCATAAAGTGAAGGAAAGGGCGAATGGATTTGAATTCCGAAATAGCGTATAATCTTGAAGTGACATTTTGTTCGAGGAGGACCACACATGTATAAATGGGTCATGTCCGCTCTGTTTTTCGGAGCTTGCGCCTTCGGTCTGATTTTCCTGATGATCAGCGCAACGCCGGAGAAGAGCGAGGAAGATGTTGCAGCCGAATCGGGTACGCCGCAGTTAAAAATAACGGCCAGCAACTTCAAGTTCGATCAAGCGGAATACAAAGTGAAACAAGGCGAAACGATGAAAGTCGTATTGAAAAACTCGGAAGGCGTTCACGGCATCGAAATTAACGGACTTGGAGTTACGCTGCAAGGCAAAGATACGTCCAAGGAAGTTACGTTCGACAAACCGGGTACATACGAGATCGTATGCAGCGTTCCTTGCGGTGCAGGCCACGCAAACATGAAAGCCAAATTGATTGTTGAAGCTTAATAACGACGAAGAGAGGGACAGGTTCCCTCTCTTTTTTCATTCTATCTGGCATTTTTCGATCAGCCTCTGCTCTGCGATATACCGCCGGAGCTGTTCCTTCTCGCTCTCTGTGAACCGGTATTCGCAGTCGCACCCTTCGCTTTGCACGACATAGTCGATCGGATTTCCGGTCTCGTCGCAAATGACCAGAGCCCCCGGCTCGGTCAAATCGTCCGGCCAGCTCTGCCCTTCCGGCTCGAGCCGCATATAGATGTCCACAAAGGGCCCCCTACGTTCGGCAAACGCCTGGAATGGACGAATCTCGGCTTCAAACATCAATTGTGCATTAAATTTAAACATCCCGACATTCCCTGCCTTCATGTTCGTGTATAATAAGAGGAAGGACGGCGCGTCCTCCGGTTCACACCGTCCGATAAACGAGAACTAGATTTGGAGAGTGGTGCTGCTATTATGAGCAGATTAACCGACGAGCACATTCAGGAGCTGCTGGCGACCCGCACTGGCTGGACACGCAAAGACGTCAAGTGGCTTATCAAAAAATACCGGTTTCCGCAATTTATGAAAGGCATCGAATTCGTACAGCAAACCGCGATGATCGCCGAAGCTCTGAACCATCATCCGATGATCACGATTGAGTATAAAGTCGTAACACTAAGCGTCACAACCTGGAGCGAAGGCGGCATTACACAGCTCGATATCGAGCTGATCGACCGCTGCGACCGACTGTTCGGTTCGATGTGCGGGGCGGATTAGCAGGCCGGAGAGTTGCCGCAAAGCGGTGTCGCCTGCAGCGATCGGACAACGTCATCCGGCCGTCTTTCCCGTCCATGGCGGGAATCCGGGTGAGGACGAGCCGCGTTCAAGACGGTTTCTCCGCAGCCGTGCTGCTCGCTTCCTTCGGCTTCAGCATGGAGAGCAAGAAGCTCGCTTCGTCCTCATCCCCCATCTTGCCCCAAGCCATCACCCCGTTCACATAACGGAGCTCAAAAGGTTCCGAGTGCCCTTCCACCTCATACTGTCCGGGAGGAAACGACTCGGGGGACAGCAAGTACGCTTTGACCATCCAGATTTTCCGCTCCAGCATCTCCGCCTGGCTCGGAAACTCCGCCCGCCGCCGCTCCCGTTTCAGCAGCTTGATCTGCTCCTGTAGTTCTTCCTGATTCATCTCACTGTATCGTTTCATCTGATCCTCCGGCACAGGCTAGCGTAATCTATGTTTTCGTGCTGACGCTATTATATCACAATCGCAGGCCGGCAGACCTCCTAGGCCCGCCGGCGTTTCCATTCTTCATACGTCTTGACGACCGGCAATCGATCCGGCTGACTCGGCGTGTATTTCATCGCGTGCGACGTATTAAACAGGACGACTTCATCGCTTGGACGCAGCCAGTTCCGGTCCAGTAGTCGAAGGAACCCCGCCCACGCAGCCGCCCCCTCGGGCGAAGACGATATGCCCGACTTGCCCATCTCCGCCTGCGCGCAGCGGATCTCTTCCGGGGATACGGCTACAGCGGTGCCGCCCGACTCTCGCAGCACCCGGACGATCAGCTCACCATCCGGAGGCTCGGGAACGCGCATCCCTGTCGGATTAGAACTAACACCGGACGTGATCGGCACGAACGGTCCGCCACGTTCCATATTATCGATTACCGGCTGGCAGCCTTGTTCCTGCACGCTGACCATCCTCGGCAAGTCGCCCATCAGCAATCCGAGCCGCTTCAACTGCATGAACGCGTTCCACATGCCGATCAGCCCCGATCCGCCGCCAGTGGGGTACACGATCACGCTGGGGAGCTTCCAGCCGAGCTGTTCCGCGAGCTCCAGCCCCATCGTTTTTTTACCTTCCGCCCTGCCGGGCTCTTTCAGCGTGCCGACATGGTGCCAGCCTTGTTCCCGACCGCCGTCCTGAATAATGCGGCCCGCATCGTGAATGAATCCGTCTACGAGACAAGTAAACGCGCCATACAGCGAACATTCCGCTGCGATCAGCCCCGGACAATCCTTCGGCAGGAACACATAAGCTTCCATGCCCGCATAGCCGGCGTAGGCGGCTAGAGCCGAAGCGGCGTTGCCGTTGGAATTAACGGCCACTTTCCGGACACCGTGCTCCCTGGCCACCGAGATGGCCGCCGAGAAGCCCCGCGCCTTAAAGCTTCCGGTCGGATTTTGCTCTTCCCTCTTGACCCACAGCTTGCGGAGCGGCAGCTGCCGCTCCAGCGGATACAACCGGATCAGCGGGGTCCACCCTTCCCCAAGCGTTACGATATGGGCCATGCTCGTGACAGGCAGCAACTCCTCGTACCTCCACATGGACGTTACGCGGCTTTGCAAGCTTTCCTTGGTCAGCGTCCGGCCGACCCGTTCGAGATCGTACTCCACCGACAAAGTACCGCCGCAGCCGCATTTCATCCCTTGTAAGTCGAACGGCTTCTGTTTCCCGCATGTTCCGCAAACCAAACCGAATCTCATCGCAGCATCCCCCCGTTCTCAAGCTTCCTTACAACGTATGAACCCCTGTACGAAAGTTCGAGGGTTGACGCCTATTCCTGCGCCAAATTCACCGATTCCCAAACGTTCCTGTGCAGATGTGCATAGTCTGATGTTGAGATCGACCGCAAGAATGACTACTCGTCGAGAAGAGAAAGGATCATTACGGCATGAAGAGATTGATGTGCAAAGGAAAAATTCACCGGGCAACCGTCACTGAAGCCAGTCTGGACTATGTAGGAAGCATTACGATCGACTCTCACCTGATGCAAGCGGCGAATATCCATCCCTACGAGATGGTCCAGGTCACCAGTCTCCGCAACGCTACGCGCTGGAAAACGTATGCGATTCCCGGCACAGAAGGCTCGGGGAAAATCTGTCTGAACGGACCGCCCGCCCATTTGTTCCAGCCCGGCGATCTGGTCATTGTGTTAAGTCTCGGCTTGTATGACGAAGAGGAGATCCGCAAGCTGGTCCCTCGGGTCGTCTTCGTCGATCCGGATAACCGGATTACCCGCTACGAGGATCACCCTTTATTTAATGAGACAGGGGAAGTGAACTGGAATGCGCTACAGCCGAAATAAACTGGCGAAATACCGGGTATTGAAAAAGTCTTCGGAGTTGGCATCCGCCCTTCCGTCAACGTATTCGATGACCAAAAGCCATTTTCAGAAACTGATCAGCCGATACGGCAAAGTGATCGTCAAGCCCTTCTCCGGCTCGGGCGGAATCGGAGTCATGTCGGTCGTCTCCCAGGGAGGCCAATCTTACAAGCTCCATCACGGCACAAGCAAAAAGAGGATAACCGGGTTAAGCGAAACTTATGCGTATATCAAGCGCATAACAAAAGGCGCCTCCTACATTGTGCAAAAGAAGATCAGATTGGCGAAGGTGAACGGACGTCCGTTCGACGCACGCGTCATGGTGCAGCGCAAGCGGGGCAGCTCGGAATGGGTGCTGACAGGGCAGCTGGCGAAAATCGCCGGGGCCGGGTACATCATCACGAATACCGCTCGCAGCAAAGGCAAAGTCGTGCCTCTCTCCGATGCGATCCGGCGGTCCGACGTTCAAGGCCGGTCGGTTAGCGAGATTGAGCACCGGGTCGAGTCGATCGGGCTGAAGGCCGCCCGGCAGCTTCACAACTATTACCGGATTCGCACGGTCGGCCTGGATGTGGGGATCGATAACAAAGGGCGGGTATGGATCATCGAGGCGAACTTTCACCCGGCCAAGTCGCTGTTCTTGAAGCTGAAGAACCGGTCCATGTACCGGAGAATCGTCCGTTATCAAAAGTAAAAAGCAAGCGCGGTCCGGATCGGCAAAAATAATCCGCACTGCATAAATACCGCCCTCCTGGTGCAAACTCCCGTTAATACCGAGAGGGGGATTTCCATGTACAACGAGGAACAAGCAGCCGATCACCGCGAAGCAGCCGCTAGCCTGTCTTCCGCTTCCGGCTCGGATCAGCCCGGTATCGACTATTCCGTCGATTTTATTTACGGCAGCGATCAGAGTCAATACGTGGAGCAGCAACATGCAGATGAGGACGGTCCGACCGTGTCCGATTGACGCGGCATTTGTAAGAAGCCGTCTGTTGGGGTTCTGCAAAGGAAGAAGTGAATCTCATTGCGTCGCACGTTGCTTTCAGCGTGCGGCGTTTTGCTGCAGGAGGGCGGTTGGTCGAGCGCCATAAGAGTCTCTCGACTTTTTGATAGATGGAAGCGAATAAAGGCGGTTTGCAGCTCTTATTTCAAGCCGTTGACGGGGTCTGCACCCCTATGGCCAATTTTAAGAGCTCCAAACCGCTGCTATTTCCCCGTCCATAGCGGGTTATGCGCAAAATAAAGGCTACAAACAACTCTTATCGGGTCCGTTCCGGCTAATAGAAAATAGAAAAAAGCCTTGATATCTCAAGGCTTTCCTGGTATGACCTGTAGTGGGCTCGAACCACTGACCCCTACCCTGTCAAGATAGTGCTCTCCCAGCTGAGCTAACAGGTCGTATTCATTAGCGACAAAAACTATAATACCAAGGATCGCCTATCATGTCAACCTTCGATTCTGTTTTTTTAAAATAATCCGGCTGCATAAGACGGCCCGATCCCGGTTATCGGCTGCATAACCAGATCAGCACGCCCCAGACCGGTGCCACAAGCAGCGCGGCGAACAACAAACCTCTGACCGCAGAACCGTTACGCTCCATATCCTCTCACCTCTAGCCCAGGGTGATAGCAGTATATGATAGGAGCGGACGGATCATGTCATACCTTGGGTTGCGGCGTTGCCGGCGGAGCTTTCTGGATGAAGCACATCCGGGATATTCCCGTTATTGGTGCATGGGTGCCGGTCCGGATCTTCCTTTGACTCGGCAGCTACTTCAGGAGAAGAACAAAATATCCGTATACGATCTCGAGCTCTTCCACCGATATGCCCAGCGCCTCCGCCTGCTGCTTATAGCTGGAGCTTGGCACATCCGATACGACCTGCATCAATTCTTCAATCTTCGTTAAAGGCGTCTGCGCCAAGTTCGTATGCACCATCTGATACGAACGGGAATCGATACGCCGGACCAGGCCGAAATCGATCAGCCGATCGAGCCGCTCAGTCGCGGACGGCACGGATGTTTTCAGCTCCGCAGCCAAATCTTTAAGCGTGATCCGGATCGTCCCGTCCTCACCTTGCTTCGTTTGCAGGAAAGAAATCAGTTCTTCGGATATCGCAATCAAACTTTGCACTTTACGCGATACCCATTGCTTGTCGATAGTGTTATTCATACCGCTCTGCTCCATTACTCGATAGGTTGTTAGAAAAGCCCGCTCTGAAGCAGCATACCATATCCGGGAGTTTCGCTTCAATCTAAGAGAAGACGTATGCCTGCCACATCGGCGAAGTCGATCCAGCTGTATTCCCATTCGTTCTCGATTTTGATTCTTTTGCGTTCCTTATCCAGCTTGGTGATCCGTCCTTGAATGGTCTGCTCCTCCTCGTCTCCCCATACCGTGACGATCGCTTCGCTCTCTGTAAATAAAGCGACCGCAAGCGATCGAATGTTCTCTTCATACTGCCGATCGTCCAGGTCAGGCATCCGTCTTGCGGATGACCGGGCAGCCGTTGAACTATCGACAGCCATACACTCAACAGGAACTTTACACATCGCGAACCCTCCGAATAAGAACGTTTGTTCTTATATTATAGAGGAAGCTCCAGATGAAGTCAATCGTCCGCCACTATGCAAAAAGCCGGATCGTCCGACGTCCGACCCGGCGTTTCTTCCAGCTTTATGGCATTGCATACACGGCGTTTTCCGCGAAATTCACTTCCTGAACATGAACGACATAATTCCCTCCCGGCCCTTCAACGGTTACCGTATCGGCGATACTTCCCAACAACAGGCTGATCCCGAGCGGCGACAAAAACGAGATCCGGTTTTGGTCCGGATCGATATGCTCAGGAAAAGCGAGTGTATACGTTTCCACGATGGAGTCTTCCGGAAATTCGATTTTGACGCTGCTGCCGATCAGCACAACCGATCGAAGCGATTCGTCGAGACGATCGTCGTTTCTGGACGTAACATCCTGCAGCTTACGCTGGTAACGCTCGATCAACTTGCGAAGCTTGACCCGGTCCTGACGGGCGGAATCGCTGTATTCATCTAAGAAAGAAGACACTTGCTCGTCAAAATAAACGAGCTGCCCGATTAAAGCGTCTCTTGTTCCTTTGGCATCACTATGGCTCATGGCAGCCATCACCTCCATACCGTGCTGCCGCGACGGGTTTGACGATCGGCACTGATAATTGTATCATCGCTTCATCTCCTCCCTCATATGGACAAACAGACCCCGATCCGGGGCCTTACACGCATTCTAACAAAAACGGGCTTGTCTGCCAATACAGAATATGCCGGGTATAGAAAGCAATTTTTCGGGACAGTCTAAGATTAGGTTTGGAAGGATGGAAATGATGGCTTTTGCGCGGAAAGGAGCAGTGACACTTGTCCACTCGCAACGAATACGAATACACCGATTTAAACGGCAAACCCGCTCTTATCCAAGAGATCGTTCAGCTGGAACAAAAATTGAAGCAGGAAACCGGACAGCCGGTAACTCTGATCGCCTTTTCACCGGCCGATTCGTCTCTCGCTACAAGCACCGGCCGTGCCGGCTTGAACGAATAATCCAACCAACAAACGCCAGATTGCGGAGTATCGCTTCCGCTTCTGGCGTTTGTTCGGTTTCTAGCGATACTCGCATTCTCAAAAAAAGTGGATTAACTTTGCAACATTTCTCCAGCGTTTTCCGTTTAGAAGGTTGATCGATCGATTGCACGATAACATCAGAAGAAGAGGTGAATGAAATGAAAAAACGGGCAACCGTCCTAATCTCCGCACTGCTCGCCCTGCTGATGATGCTGGGCGGCTCCGCTTATGCCTTCTCCGACGTACAAGGTGATCCTAACGAGGCGGATATCGCCGCGCTTCAGAAAGCCGGCATCGTCAGCGGCATATCGGCCGAGCATTTCGCCCCCAAAGGCAAAGTCACAATGGCGCAAGGCGTTGCGATGCTGGTTAAAGCTTTTGATTTGAATATCGATCATATCCGGTTTATTAAGAAACCGGAAGCAAGCGATTATTTCACCAACGTTCCTAACGACGCCTGGTACGCAGAATCGTTCATCTATGCGCATCATAACGGCCTGCCTATTCCGAGGGACGTCGATCCGCTGCAAAACTTGACGAAAGAACAGTATGCCGATCTGCTGTTCCATGCGTTGACCGCCAAAAATGATTATGCGTTCATTAAAATGTACGTCATCCTGAAGGATGAAGCGGACGTAACCAAAGCCTACATGAACAGCATCCAGCATCTGCTGCTCGGCAAAATTACCGAGCTTGACGACGGATATTTTTATCCGAAACACGAAATTACGCGCAGCGAAGCCGCCCGTCTGCTGAACCAGGCGATCTTGTTCGCCAAAAAGCACGAACCGATCAAGCCCGTTCCAGCGGTAGATCCGGACGTATCGCTGTCGGTTACGAAAGTAAACGACGATGTGAACAAAGTAACCTTAACCTGGAGCAACCGACCGCATCCCGGATACGGAATCTCGGTATCGAACATCGAGTTCACCCTTGACGGCCAAGCGTTGATCTCCTACGAGCTTCATCAGCCCGATCCGGATAAAATGTATCCGCAAGTAATCAGCGAGGCCAAAATCGACACCTACGTCGCCTCAACCTATAAGCCGGTGTTGCAGCCGGCCGCCGGATCGACTTCGTCTTCCGACGCGTTGTAAGATAAGCTTCACCCGGGAACTTCGGCAGAGCGGACGCTCTTGGCCGGAGTTCTTTTTTACTTTCCGAGGGCGTACGGGCTTGCCCCCGCAGGACTTAAAATCCTGTGCGTCCGCCCTGCATTCCACTATTTCTTTAGTACAGCCCCACAATCCGGCCCATTATTTGGATATCCGTTCTAGCAATCGATGCTGCCAGATCATTGATAACCATAGAGAGCCCCTGGCAGTCGGTTAACCGCTGAGCTCTCTTTTCCTGACGTTACAGATCAACTGCTATGCAACTACTTTCACATATACACTGCTTTGCAACGATGCTTGACAAAGTCACGGCTCGGGGTCATAATCCCAAGTTAACTCTTTATCCAGCTCTTTATCGTACAGACTAACGCCGCTGGAGGTGCCCGGTCTATACTTGTCCGACTCTTTTTCTTTTTGATATTGAATATACTTCTTCTTGTAATGTTCCGTCTCCACACGTTGCTTCTCCGCATGCGCTTGCAGTTCTTGAACCGTTACACATCGCAGCGAGAAATTTATCGTAACGGTCCGCTCCATCTTAGTTATGACCGCATGCTGATAACGGCTCCCGTTTATTTCATAGGAATCGGGGATCGCCCCCAGATAGGCGCCGTGCGCATATGCCTTCCAGGAACCGTCCTCCAAACGCAAATCGACCGGGTCGCCCTTTTTCAGTTTAAGCAGCACCGTTAACGGCGCCTGGTTTTTGCGGTCGACAAGACTTTCAATGATCATCATGGACACATCCCGGAAGCAGTCTGTTCTCTTGGAGTTTACACTCAAAAACCAGGTCGAACCTGGTTCGCCTATACAAAAAAACGCCGAGTTATCGACGGGGATCAACTCCCGCTGTCTTTAACTAAGCGTTTTGTGTTTTTGGATTGTAGGTTTATGCCGAGGACGAGACTCGAACTCGTACGGGGTTGCCCCCGCAGGATTTTAAGTCCTGTGCGTCTGCCATTCCGCCACCCCGGCATGTATGTATGGACGTTCCTATCAATCTATGATTGCCGCATTCTATTTCTGGTGGGCCCTGAGGGACTCGAACCCCCGACCAATCGGTTATGAGCCGACCGCTCTAACCAACTGAGCTAAGGGCCCCAATGAGCGGAAAAGATTATTGCGGGGGCAGGATTTGAACCTGCGGCCTTCGGGTTATGAGCCCGACGAGCTACCGGGCTGCTCCACCCCGCGTCGTTTGGAAATGCTGTCCTGTTCGCGACAGCGACAAAAATAAATATACACCATATGAAGAGTGGATGTCAATATTTTTTTCACTTATTGATACGGAACGTAAGTTTCCTTTGTTCCCTACAGCTGATACCGGACGCCGAACCGGCCTTTCCTGGACCTGAACACTTCCACCGACTGCGGGCATTCGTAGCCATAGATCCACCAATCCTCTTCCATCCGTTTTGCCAGACAGCCCGCCTGGAATTTGCTTTCATACAGCTTGACCCAGTACACCCATTGCATCTTCAATTCCGACCGATCCTTTCTTTGATTTTGTTCTCTCATTAGCATATCCCATCTCCCCCATTTTTTTACCGGGATCGGTACGATTCTATGCAAAAAGTTTCAGAAGCACGCTATTTGCCCTAACGCTTACGCCCCCGCTATAAACGAAAAAGACCGCAAAAAAACCTCCCCGCATCTCTGCGTGAGAGGTTCAATACCGTTTATTCAGCCCGCATGCTCTCCCCGAAGCACCGCAGGGTTATCGACCGCCTCCAGGCGCTCCTCCTCGTCGCGCATCCGGTGAGCGATCCGGCTGGCCGCGGAAGCCGCGATGCTCGCCACCAGATCGTCCAGGAACGTATGGACGCCGTTCCCGCTTTTCGTATCGAGCCGCTTGATCACTCCGACCTTATGCTTGTCCAAATGACCGAACGTCGTAACCGCGATACTCCCGTAGCCGAATACCGAGCCAAGCGCCAGCGTCTCGTCACAGCCGAACAACCCTTCGTCCGTCTCGACGATCGACTGCAGCGGTTCGGATAGCATCTGCTTCTCGGCCAGCTGGTCGAGCTCGATTCCCACCAATATCGCATGCTGAATCTCGCGCTTCTCGAGCACCGCCCGAACGCTTTCCAGGCACAACTGCAGCTTCAAACCCGCATTATAGGGAGATTGCATCTCATAGACGATATGAGCGATATCTTCAAGCTGTACACCGCGCTCCTGCAGCTTGCGCAGTGCAGCTTCCTTTACATCCTTGCTGTGGACCCGTTTCCGCATTGAAATCTCCCCTTCGATGTCAGACATAGGTTCATTATAGCATGGACTTCCCGGAATTTGTCGGAAAATGCGAAAACCGGACCGCCTCTGTCGGCGATCCGGCATCCTTCATCGATTAGTACGCCGGCATCATCATCGAGCCGCCGCCGGGCATGATGTTGATCGGAGCGTTAGGATTATCCTTCATCTGCTTCAACGCCGCATCTCCGGCCGTTTGCCATTCTTTCAGAGCTTCACGGACAGTAACGGTACCTTCAATCGCTTTCTTGAAGTATTCCCGGCCCATATCGTTAACTTGGCCGATATATTGGAATTCACGATACAACTCGCTCATCTCGTCCTGAACCGGTACCGGCTTCATGGTGTAGAACGCTTTGATGTTATATTGCATGCCGTCGCGAGGCTGAATGTACTTCGCGCGGGATACGAGCTGATTGACGCTTTTGGACTTCAGTCTTGCCCAGTCTTCGCCATTGATGAATTTAATGAACTTCCACGCCGCCGCCGAGTTTTGAGCCTTGGCGTTAATACCCATCAGACCGTTCAGGTACACGTTGCCGCCGACGTCTTTAAACTCCGGATGCGAAGGCATCGAGACGATATCCCAATCGATAGGCGTATACCCTTTAATGTTGGCCGCATTTTTGTTGCTGCGGATCAGTTCGTTTATATTGTACGTATGGCCAAGCGTCATCGCGAGCTTGCCGTTCATGAACGTATTGTTTTGGAACGGATTGTACTCGCCGCTTGCCATCTGCGCCCGTCTGGCCGCATCCATCTTGCTGTAATCGATCGGCTCGGGGAATATTTTCTCCTTGCTGAGGCTGATCATCGTCGACCATACTTTTTCCCACTGGTCGGAATCCACCGTCATGCTCTCAGCGTTATCCGAGAACGTACGCAATTGAAGCGGCGCCGTATACGTCCTCATCTCATGGAACAAGTTTTCCTTGGAGCCGTAATTGTATTGGTTAAAAGAAAATCCGTAGACGCGGTTTTCATCTTCGCCTTTCGATACCCGGCGCGCCAGATCGAACATCTCATCCCAGGTCATGCCGTCTTTCGGGTACCCTACACCCGCATCGTCAAACGGTTTCTTGTTGTACAGCAGCACTTGAGAGGAGAACGTCGGCGCAAGCGCGTAAATCTTGCCTTCGCCTGCGGACTTGATCCCGTCGATGACAGCCGGCACTACGTCCGACAAGTCGAATTTATCCTTCGTAATGTCCGCGTCGAGCTGCTTCAGCATGTTGTTGCTGATCAGATCGGGAAGCTGCTCAAAGTTAAGCATAACGACGTCAGGCGGGTTATCGCTGTTCATCAGCTCTTTCATTTTCTCGTTCGGATCTTCCGGCTTTTCCCCTTCCGGTCTCGGTCCGTAACGATACTGGTCCTGATTGATCGCAGACACGATCTCGACCTTGATGTTCGGATTATTGTATTCGAAAATTTCGGTAAACTGCTGGCGGAAGTATTCATCTTCCTCGCCGTAATACGGAGTCGCGATACGCAGCACCTGCTCGCCCTTATCTCCCGGTCCTTCCCCTTTGTTGCATGCTGCCAGTACCGGCACGGTCAAGGTCGCAATTGCCGTAAGGCCGGTCAACGTTTTAAGCCATCGCGGTTTAGATTGATTCATTCGCTTCTCCCCCTAATTGTTTCGGCGCTTTAATCGTAATCGTCTTGCCGTCGAATTCCATCGACGCTTTGTTCGTGATTTGCAGAGCTTGCAAGTATTCTTTAGGAATTTGCAGACGCCCCGCGCGATCAAGCACGACATACTCCTCGTGCCCCGCACGGATTCCTTTGAGATGAGCGCCGGCCCCTGCATCGAAATCGAGATTTTCGTTCCGCTTGACGAATTCGGTGCTCGTAAGGCCGTCGCGGATCGCCACGACCCGGTCCACCTTGCTGGCAAGCGACAGATCGTGGGTGACGATCACGATCGTGATGCCGATCTCCTTGTTCAGCCTGCGGAAAATATCCATGATCAGGTCCGACGTTTGCGTATCCACCGAACCGGTAGGTTCGTCGGCCAGCAGCAGCGAAGGCCGGTTCGACAGCGAGATGGCGATCGCGACCCGTTGCTGCTCCCCGCCGGAGAGCTGGTACAACTTGTTGTTCATCCGCTCTTTCAGCCCGACCCAGTCCAGCAACTGCTTGGCGTAGGCGCGATCCACCTTGCCGTTCAGCATCATCGGCATTTCCACGTTTTCCAGCGCGGTCAAGTAGGGAAGCAGGTTCCGAGCGTTATTTTGCCAGATGAAGCCTACCGTCTTGCGCTTGTACTCTACCAGCTGTTCGTCGGTAATCTTCAGCAGATCCCATTCGCCGACCCGGACCTGGCCCGCGGAAGGGCGGTCGAGTCCGCCCAGAATGTTCAGCATCGTCGACTTTCCGCTTCCGCTGTTGCCGATAATCGCCATCATCTCGCCGGCTTCTACCGAAATGTTCAAGCCTTGCAGTGCGACGACCTCGATCTCGTCGGTTTTGAAAATTTTGACTAACCCTTCGCAAGTAATCATCGGTTACCGCTCCTCCCCCAGCTTAACCGCCTGATGCACTCTCAGCCGGCGAATATGAAGCAGCAGCAGCGTTGCGCCTGTAATCAGCATAAATCCGACGACGGCGTAAAGCTGATACATGTCTCTGGCTTCGAACACGACCCGGAACGGCGGAACTTGCGTTTTGGCATTTTCCGTCGTCTGCAGGAACGGCAGGAACAGAATACTCGTCAGCCTGCCGATCACGAAGCCCAGCACAATCGACAATCCGGCGGTAAACACCTGTTCGAGCAGCAGCATGCCGGTCAACTGCTTGCGCGACAATCCCATTGCCCGCAAGACGCCGAACTGAACGACCCTGCTCGACAGATTAAAGAACCAATACAGCACATATCCGATCAGCGATACGAGAACCGATACGAGGAATCCGAGGCTCAGTATGCCGAATACGCCGCCGCGCGACGGATGTTTGCTTTGGGTGATCAGCTCTCTTCGTACGTCCTTGTAGCTGACCAATGGAATATTTTTCTCTTGCAGCGTCTCGATAATCGGAGCGAGCAGCGCTCCGGGCTTCATTTTCAGCCAGACGTCATAAGGTACGAGAGGCGCCTGATCGAATATGTAATCCAGATTGGCGATGAAAAACGGCGATTGATCCGGATACAGCGACGGCCAATACGGCAGCGTGCCGACAATGACAAACTCGACCATCTGCTGCTGAATCGCGATCGAGATCAGGTCGCCCGGCTTCACCTGATGTTTCTTGGCGAACGATTCCGGGATGATCACCGCATGCTCGTAAGAGCCGAGCAGTTGCAAATATTGCCGCGGATGCGCCGGGAACAAATCGTTGCGGAACCAGGCCACTTCCGCGAAGTCCACGTTGTCGATACCCATGACGGTACCGGCGCCAAGCGATTTGCCGGAAACGACGACGTTTCCTTTCGTTTGCAGCACTCTCGCCGCATGTTCCACGCCTTCCAGCGTGCGGAAAATTTCAAACGGCGGTTCGAGGTACAGCATCTTCGAGTTTTGCGGTTCGCCGCCGGGATTACCTCCCGGGTTTCCGCCTCCTTGGCCACCTTGACCGCCTTGTCCCCCCTGGCCGCCTTGGCCTCCTTGACCTTGTTCCGGCGACGGCGGCGGTGCTTCCGAGTACGCTTCCCATACGGGCTGAAGCACGACATCGGTGCCGTACTGGTATAACGTGCGCTCGGTGGAGTTCAGATCGATCGTCCGTGCTGCAGAGGAGTTGTATACCCCCAGGCCCAGAGTCAAAATAAGCAGCAGCATAAGCGGATAATACGATTTGGACGAACGGGACAGCTGCGTAAGCGTCAAATAGATCGGTACGGGCAAAAACGTTTTGCCGAGCCAGTTAAACAGCCGCAGCAGCCACGGAAACAATCTCAGGAAAAACAGGCCCAGCGCGAATATCGTAAGCGCCGGAACGAAAAACAGCAGCGGATGCACCTGAAGCTGATCGTTCGTCAAGCCGGTTTTGGCCGACAACACCTGATAATTCTGAAACGAATAATACCCGTAACCGGCCAGCAGAATAAGCAGCACATCCAAAAACCATTTCTGCCAGAACGGCTTGCGGTCCGAACGGGCCAACTGCTGCTTGTAGCTGACGATGGACGACCGGGCGAAGGAAACCGCCGGAATTACGCTCGCAAGTATGGCCAGCAGCACCGCCGCTCCCCCATACATTAGCGCTTCCGTCGTCACACCTACCGGAACCGCCTTCCGGTCGACAAACATAAGAAATCCGTTCGACGAGCCGATGCTCTTCGCCATCATCCAGCCGATAACCGGTCCGATAAGGAGAGCGATAGCGCCGAGCAGAAGCCCTTCCAGCAAATATACCCAAATGATCTGGCGGGTGCTTCCCCCGCGGCTTCGCAGTACGGCGATGTCGCTCCGCTGGCGGTCCAGCGACTGGCGCGCATTCATAACGATATAATAAAAGACCATCGCAATCATCGGCGCAGCGAGCGTGAACAGCGTCATTTGCATTTGCAGGCTTTGCCGCTTGAACTCGGTAAGCATATCCTGGAACGAGAAGTCCACTCTCGTATCCTTCAGCTTCTGGTACAGCGTAATGTCCAGTCGGTCCAGAATCCGGGACAGATCGGACAGCTGACTTGTTTTGATTTCGCGCAAGTCGAACGCGTAATACCAGTTCGCAAGATTAAGCGGTATTTTTTTCTGCTGGAGCAGTTCGTTCTGGAACACTTCGTCACTGACGATCAGGCTGTTAAGCAGTCCCTCGAAGCCCTGGTACCAGTAAGGATCTTCCTCCTGCTTCGGCTTGAACGTGCCGACAACCTTCACCTTAAGCGGTGCGATGCCTTGCCCGCCGGTAATCGGATAATTGAACTCGTCTCCGACTCTGAAATCGTTCCGGTACATCGCTTCTTCGAAAACAACCGCCTCGATGACCCCGTTCTTGACTTGATCGGAGAACGGGCTGCCGTTCGACATCTCGATATGGTCGGCCAAGCCGCCGTATGTGACGATCGTCATCTGGCGGCGCTTGCTCGGGTCCGTCTTGGTCGGATCGACCGGCGTGATCTGCGAACCCCGAATCGAATAAGAACGTGCATAAGTCGTAAACGGAAATCCGATCTGCTTCGGAATCTCGTCGCGAATGTAGGCGTCAACGTCACCAAGCGATTCCAGATCGGCTTTATCCGCCCCTACCGCCTGATAACGGATCAGCGTCGAGCCCGGAGGCAGTCCGTCCGTATTGTCCAGCAGCGTATTCGCTACGACCCGCTTGAGCGAGCCGTCCGAGTACATCGGGATACTGGTCGTGAACGCTACCGCCACAATAAGCCCGAGCAGTGTACTGAGCGTCATCCAGCGGTTATTCCACATTTTACGATACAAAAACCGGAGCATAGGCATAGACGTTATCTCCCCACCACTTTTTGCCCCGGCTGCAGGCCTTTAAGGATCTCCACTTCGGTCGACGTCTGCTGGCCGATCTCTACGTCTACCTCCCGCTTCCCCTTATCGTCGACCACTTGCACATAGTTGCGGCCGGAATAGCTGCGAAGCGCGGAAGCCGGAATGACGACTGCGTTTTCTTTCCGCTGGGTGATGACCTGCACGCTTAGCGGCGTTCCGCGGTTGAGTCCTTGAGGGAACGCATCGAGCTCCACGACCAGATAGTTGTCGATCGTGTCTTGCTTCTTCTGCCCGCCCGGGTTGTTGTTGTTATCCTGCTTAGGAGCGGGCAGCTGCTTCACCTTACCCTTATGCTGACCAGCCATGTTAATATCGACCAGCACTTCCATTCCGACCGCTACTTTTTTCAGGTCGTCGGCGCTCAGGTCGGCCACGACGGTCAGCTCGTTCAGGTCGGCCACGACGGCAATATCGTCGTACGCCTTGACGCTGTCGCCTTTTTTGACTGGCACGGAGACGATTGTCCCGCCGAAAGGAGCGCTCAGCTTCGCCTTGGCGATCGATGTTTCCAGCTCAGTCAGCTTTTCCTTTTTGAGCTCGAACTGGATCTTGGCCTGCTCCAGCTCGGTTGCCGATTGGTCGCCGTCGCTTTTGCGAAGCTTCTCGATCATCGCCAGCTCCTCGCTGCGCTGCTGCAGTCTCAGCGTACGAAGCTCGCTTTCCAGCGTGCTGACGTCAAGCTCCGCGATCAGTTGGCCTGCCGTGACCGCATCTCCGGATTTGACATACATTTCCTTAATCCGTTTGTTGTCCTCGGTGAAATACAAGATTTCCTCCTTGGTGGACATCAGCCGACCGGCGCCTCTCACTTTCGTTTCGAGAGTCGTCGTCTTGACCGTGTGTTCCGGCTTCGCGGAAATCTTCGGCGGAGTAATCGCCGGAAGCACTTCCTCTTCCTCTTCTTTCGGAAGCAGCGAGCAGCCGCTGGCGGCTATCATGGATACGGCCAATACAACTGTAAGTATCGTTTTGCTGCGTTTATGTAGTGACGAATTTCCCGTCAACCATCTGATAGACATGGTCGGCTACCTCCAAAATCGTAGGGTCGTGTGTAGTCATGCAGATCGTCACCTGCTCGGTCTCGATGATTTCGCGAAAAACCGACATGATCTGCGCGCCCATCTGCGAATCGAGTTCCGCAGTCGGTTCGTCCGCCAGCAGCAGCGTTGGACGGTGTGCGATCGATTTGGCGATAGCCACCCTCTGCTGCTCGCCGCCGGACAATTCGAACGGGCGGTGGTGCATCCTTTTGCCAAGTCCGACAAGTTCCAGACAATGCTCGACTCGCGGCTTCCACATCGAACGCGGAATACCGGCCATCCTCATTGACAGCTCGACGTTTTCCCATGCGGACAACAGCGGCATCAGCGCATAAGCCTGGAAGATGAACCCGATCTGCTTGCGTCTTACTTCGGTCCGCTTATCGTCATTCCACTGATGGAACGGGTGTCCCATAAAATAAATCTCGCCCTTGTTCGGCTGATCGAGGCCGCCGATCATATTCATCAGCGTCGTCTTGCCCGAGCCCGAACGTCCGCGAAGCATAACCAATTGGCCGCGCCTCAGTTCCATATCGATTCCTTTCAGGACGTGAAGCTGTTGACCGCCTACCGGAAATGAACGCTCGACATGGTTGACGGACAGAATCAGCTCATTCGCTGCCGGCTCTCCCCTGACCGGCAGACCGGCCGCCGCTGTTCCGTCCCGGTAAGCCGTCTCGGCAGCCGACGCGGTCTCCACCGCAACAGCCGATGTCGCGGGCCGTTCACCGGATGCTGCAGCCGGCGCCGTTTCCTTCTTTTTTTTCGCGGCAAAACGCGGAAGCCAAGCCATCCCCCGATTCTCCTCCTATCTCTTTCGCGTTCATAGTTCGTTCATACAAACTATAGACGTCGCATCGACAAAAAAAGTTACATGGTTTGCAAAATTTTTCATAATGGGCCCTCAAAAAATCGGGCCCATTCACGAACGCAGCGGACGAATGGTTTTGGCGAGGCAGGAAACCTTTGCACGTTCTGGAATTGCAAACCTCTCCCCGAATAATCCCTAGTATTCTGGTGTGAAATAAGGTATACTACTTTTAACTTCATTGCTGACGGAAGGAGTTTGGCGAAGATGAACAAAAAGAAATGGATTTCCTTCTCGGCGATCGCCATCGTAGCGGTCGTGGTGGCCGTATACGGACAAAAGGACCGGATTTCCGTCGTAGAGGCGAAGCCGTACGTGCCTCAGCCCCTAATCGTATTGACCGGAGACGGAATCGTATACAACGACGCCCCCGATTGCCACTGATCTTAGGCCCGGCGGGACTTTGACGCATATATCGACAGGACGGCTGGCATATCCGTATACAACGTATACAACCGCTTTTGGTTTCGGCCTTTTAAGAAAAGCTTCCACACCCGACCTTGTTCAAGTCCAATCCCCCGGTGCAAACAGCTTCCCCTCGGATATGAACGTTTCGCTTCGCTAAAGACGTGTTTGCGGGAGCGGCACTGCAAGGAATAAGAGCCTTTGGCAACCTTTATTCTCGCCCAACTGGAAGGAAGAGACAAATAAAGGCGGTTTGCCCCCTTATTTCAACTAATTAGCGGGGGCTATAAGCTTTTCGCCGATTTAGCAGCTACGAACCGCTCCTATCTCCCCGACCAAGCGGGTTTCGGACAAAATACAAGGTACAATCCACCCTTATCCGGTCGGCCCGTGCCCATGAGCGGCTCCCGGCGTGTGTGAACGCGGCATAGACTCGTGCAAAACGCATTTCGGCATTGCTGCGCGCTACTCTTAACCCCTGTAATAACCGTCCGGGAGTGGGATTTCCCCCAGACGGTTTTTCGGCATCCCCGTACGCCGGCGCGTCTGAGGAAACGGGCAGTCTCGCTTGCACCAATTGGTTCCATTACGATTCCCCTCCCTGCTCCACTCCCTTTCTTTGGCCCAAAATAAAAAGAACCTTCGCCCTCCCGCGATCGATTGCAGGAAACGAAGGTTCTTTAGTTATGGAAGAAAAACGGCAATACGCCGAAGTCCGTTCCGTTCATCTCAAACCGTAAAACCGCGCCGCATTTTCTCCCCACAAGCCGGTCCACCTCGAATCCTCCGGTCCGGCAGGAAGCAGCCCGGCCAACGATTCGTACACCCGATCGTAGTCAGCCGACCAGAGACAAACCGGCCAATCGCTTCCGTACATCACCCGATCCGGGCCGAACACGTCCAATACATATGTCACGTACGGCTTCCACGCCTCGGCATCCCACCGTACTCTGCTCTCCGGCACCATTCCGGATAGTTTGCACATCACATTCGGGTACTCCGCCAGCCGCCGGATCGCCTCCTGCCACCGGACCGGGGATTGCCCCCAATCCGGCTTCGCCAGATGATCGATAACGGCGGGAAGCTCCGGGACTCGCTCCATCAGCTTAACCGCACTGTCGAGCAGGCGCGGGCGAAGCTGGAGATCGACCGGAAACCGCTGCCGCTCCAAAATCCGCATGGAACCCGCAACCGACTCGCCCAGCAGCCAGTCATCGGCAAATCCTGAATCATCGGCCGGATGCCGACAAACTTCGGATGCTCGCGCTGCCGCGCCAAAGCTTCAGCGAAACCGGGCGACTCGAGATCAAGCCAGCCGACGACCCCCAGAATCGAAGGGTACGTATCGCTCAGTGCCAGAAGATGCTTCGTCTCTTCCACAGTAGGCGCGGCCTGCACCGCAACGGAACCGTCCATCCTGTACTTGCCGAGCAACGGCTCTAGCTGATCCGGCAAAAAGTCCCGGTACATCGCGTCCAGCCCGGGGGTCAGCCAGCCGTAATCGCCCCGCTGCGGCTCCCAGTAATGCTGATGTGCGTCGACTCTCAACGGAGCCCCCAAGTTACGTCCGTGAAAAAGTAGCACGGGCCTGGAGAAGACGTCTTCCTTACGGATACGGGCAGGACGTATACTTCGAGCGGATTTTCACCCTTTACGACTTCCACTTCCACTTCATGATAACCTTCCCCGATCGTCAATTCGGCCGTTTGTCTGGGGGGAGCTCTATGGAAAGCCGGCATCAGCGGCAGCGTATCGCCGCAGTCGACGACAAGCTGTCCGTCCAGCTTCATCCGAACCGGGCAATTGGCTGCGGCTATAAGACGGAACGGTCTCTCCGTCGGAACATGCATCGTCGTACTGGCCCGGTACACACCCTCCATCTCGGCTCCGAGCGCCTTCTCCCAGTCCAGTCTGTTTCCGCTAAACCAGACGTCCTTGAGCTGCTGCCCGTCAGGTCCCCATACCGTCCACTTCGCAGCTCCGACGAGGGAGAACGCTACCCGTTGTTCGGACCATACGGACACGTCATGGTTTCTGGTCCATAGAAGCGCCAGGCCGTTATACGAGTTTACCAACTCGTTAGCGCGAATTTCCGCTTCCCAGCGGTACGATTGCCCCGGCTCCAGCACGACCGGCCGAGCTTCGGAAGCGGTCCATCCGTCCGGCAGCTCCAGGGAGACCGTCCCTTCAACGGCGACCCGGGAACAGTTGACCAACTCGAAAAAAACGGATTTCGTCTGATTCGTGCCGATCGCGGGGCCCGTCTGCCCATACTCGATAACCAGTTCCAGATCCGGATTACGCACAGACCCTTCGGGAAGCTGATACCTGTTCGACGATACCGGGCTTTCCGATAATGCAATCAGCGGATCTACTGCCGCTTCCTTCCGGCTCCAGGAGGTCGGCAGATCCGGATGCACGATGATATCCGAATCCCAGGCCGCGAGCACTTGCTTGCCCATCCGGATCGTGCGGCGGGTCAATTCGTCCAGATTGGCCGGAGCCGGAAACCCTTTGATCGGAGGGCTCACCACGACCCGGTCGCCTACAGGCTTGACCCATCTTTCCGGCAGTTGTTCCGGTCCGAGCAGCATACCGAGAATCGCGCCGAGCGTCGCCGCCGTGCAGTCCGTATCATAGCCGCAGTTGACCGATTTGAGAAGCGCGTCCTCAAAGTTGTCGCCGTACAGCCAGCCGAGAATCGTAAACGCGATATTTTGCGGAGCATCGGTAAAATTATCGTTTCCGTGATGCTTCAGAATCAGCTCGCGCGCTTCCGTCCAGCTGCAGCCTTCCTTGTGCCAGCGGATCAAATCCCGCATCGCTTTGGCGGTCCGGCAACTTTCCGGAATGTGCTTCATGCCGATTTCGATCAGCCGGTCTCTGTCCTTCTCGACGAAGATCGCGCTTTCCAGCGCCGCGAAAAACATTTCCCCATATACGCCCTCACCCCCGGCATGGTCCACGATGGCGTCCTGATACGCGTAATATGCCGCAATCTCCGGTGCGCCCGGCGCAGCCATCGCCCAGATCTCGGAGCGGATCGGCGAACCCATACAGTTCGTAAACGGATTGTTGAACCAGCCCGCTATCGGAGCTTGCAGCCCCCGGCGCAAGTTGGCAAGCGCATACCCGTATTCGTCGAACGGGAAAAATACGTGCTCCGCCCATTCCTTCCCGAGCTCCCGTGCGGTCAAGGACGGACCGTACTGCTCCAAAGCGTGCAGCCAGACGAGCTGCAGGTCCAGATCGTCGTTCTCGAGCGGGCCGTCCGGAAGCTTCGGATAAAAGGTCAGATCCAGCAGCTCCTTCCTGCCTTCTACCGGCGCGCCCAGCGTTCCGCCGATATTTTTGCCCAGCCATCCGCCGTACACGATCCGGTAATAGTCCCGCTCATTCAAAATACTGATTCCCATATCTTCTCCTCCAGCCGCTTATCCGTCATGGTATAATGCATGTAGCCTGATTTCATTATAGGAACGGCCGCCCGCCGCATCCATGAACAGGATTAAGGTTTTGTCATGAAAAATCATCGGAGGAAGTCATGACTCTCTACTATTCCATGTCCCGTTTATCGACGCTCGACGTCAGATGGGCCGATTATCTCGATACGAACCGCAGCACTTCCTTCTTCAACAATATGCACTATAACCCTTATTACGAGCTGATCGTTGTGGCGGAGGGGACGGTGCATTTACAGGCGGGAGACAGCCGGATGACGCTGCAGATGGGAGATTCGTACTTGCTGAAGCCGTGGGAGCCGCATGGCGGATGGAGTCCTTGCGAAGGTTCGGGCAAGTTTTTCTGGGTGCAGTTCTCCTGCGAGCCCGGCATGAACGAATTCGTTCTAAATCGCGCCTCCGAACTTAATATCGTGCATGCCGAGCGGACGGAATTAAGGACCGTGAAGGTGAGCCACGAGGATCTGCTGATCATTCCCCGCCAGTTCAGCAACCGGGGCCGCTATACGCTGCTCGGCCTGTTCGAGAAACTTCTGGACACGATGAACCGACCTGAAGGATACTTCCGGTATCAGGCCACGCTGCTGCTGTCGGACATGCTTCACCGGATCGCCTCCGGATTTCTGGAGTCCAGCCACCTCGACACTTCGTTTCCGATCTCATATATTACGTTCCGCAAACTGGTCAATATGCTGAACAACTCGTATGAGCGCGAAGTGAGCAAGGATCAGCTGGAGCGGGCGATGGAAAGAAAGTATGAATATTTGTGCCAAGTATTCCGCAAGTATACGGGTTCGACGATCCATCATTACGTCCAGCAGTTGCGCGTGCAGCGCGCCAAACATTTGCTGCATCAAACCGATAAAACCGTCAAGGAAATCTCCATGGAGGTCGGCTACCAGGAGCCCTTTTATTTCAGCCGCATCTTCAAAAAGATGGAAGGCGTGTCGCCCCAGCACTACCGGGAAAGAGGAGCGGCGCCCGGCAAGCCGGAGTGACGGCTGTCACCCTTCACGCTCGATTGCTGATACGCAGCCTGCGTCGAAACCCCATCGGCAGCTTCGACTTCCCATCCAGCCTGTGAAGCTTCTTCCGGAAGAACTACTTCCGGTATCTGTTATTCGCCGCAGGAAAAAGACGTTTAGCGGAAGAAGTGGTTCCGTTACTTTCGACGAAACAGCCTACTCCACTCCAAAACGCCAAAAGAAAGGAAATGAAAGTTCCTTTATCTCATAGATATGTACGTACCTTTCGGGAATAACGGAAGTTGGACTTCCTCTACACGAGGAAAAACCAGCCGATCCCGGATTATCCGCTCCTCTCCATACGGCAAAACGTATCCTCAGCTACGGCAAGGTTCATCATTTCCTAAATAAAAAGAACAAAGTGCGCCTCATTCCGGCACCCTTTGTCCGTATCCCGTCAAGTCCGGGTCAACCGGCGGTAATCCCGCGGGGAAATTCCGATCTGTTCCTTGAACAGCTTGTTGAAATAACTGCTATCCCCAATGCCTACCCGTTCCGCGATATGAATGACTTTCTCGTCCGTGCCCCGAAGCAGCTCCAAAGCCGATTGGATGCGCAGCTCGTTGCGGTACCCGGTAAACGTCTTGCCCGTAACCTCCTTGAATTTGGCCGTAAAAGCCGATTGGCTCATGCCGCACATCCGGCACACCTGCTCCAGTTGAAGCGGCTCGGCATAGTGCGTATCGAGAAACTCGCACAGCTTCCGGATCGCTTCCGAGTCCCGGGTCTGAAACGGCGGCTCCGCCGTTACCGGCTCGTACCGCCGGCTCAGCCAGACGAGCAGCTCGATCAGCAACGCCTTCACCGTAATCCGGTAACCAAGCGGTTTGTCGCGAAATTCCCGGACAATCCGGTCGAGACGCTGCTTCACCTCCTCCGCCTCCGAACGGGACAGCTTCAGATGAGACTCGAAATCCGGATTTTGCTTCATAAACGGCTCCACATAAAAAAACTGCACAAACGGCGTCACCTGCGACAGCACCTTCAACTCCGATACGAGAAAAGACGGCAAAAACAAAATGTTGTACACGTCCAGCGGAGCGTCTCCGATCACGCGATAATCATGCTCGGCGTAAGGCGGAATGACGAACAGATCTCCCTTGGATACCGGAAACCGGTTTCCTTTGTACAGATGCTCGCCGCAGCCGCTGTCCACGTAGACAAGCTCAACAAACTCATGCACATGAGGCGTAAACGGCCGGTCCGGCATCGTCGAGTAAGGAAAAGCCGCAAAAGCAAATTCGTCGCTCTCCAAATAACGTTCCTTCGAGTAAACGAGCATATCAGGCTCCTTCTTCCGCAGAACTCGTCCTTCTGAAGCAATAGTAAAATACGCCGCTCCTTCTGGCAAGAGGCCCGGCGCGTCAGATCCCCCCTGTTTTACGGCAAAAGTTACAAGATCGGAGCCCTTATCTGTTGTACACTCTCCGCATACAGAGCTGTCGCCCTGCAGATGGACAGCTGTTTACAACCCGAAAAGGAGTGCAAAAAAATGGACAAACGATGGTCTGCCCACTGGATTATGGACGAAGATTTCGCCGGCCTAAAGCCGATCGACGTATACCGCAAGCAACTGGAGCCCAGCCAAGGCCCGAAACACCGGGACGACCTGAAAAACCGGCATATGCTCGCCCGAACCAAGTTCGTACTCGACGACTCGTACGAAAACGCCGTGCTTCACATTACCGCCGACGACTGTTACAAGCTGTATGTGAACGGGACGTTTGTCGGTCAAGGCCCTGCGCAAGGGAATCATTATCATTACTATTACAACCGGTACGACCTCGCTCCTTTTTTGCATAAGGGGGGCAACGTAATCGCTGTCCACGTCTATTATCAGGGACTGATCTGCCGGGCGTTCAACAGCGGAGACTACCGCCAAGGGCTGATCGCCGAGCTCGACGTTCAGGGGCGAACGGTCGTGAAGACGGACCGGACGTGGAAGATCGAGACGGCCCGCGAATATGCGAGCGGCGGAATCGTAGGTTATGACACGCAGTATCTGGAACATATCGACAACCGGCTGAAGCTTACCGGCTGGCGGGAGCCCGGCTATGACGACTCCGGCTGGCGGACTCCGGCCGAGCATGGGTCCGACGATCACCGGTTATTTGCACAGCCTACCCCGACGGTTAGCGTATATGAGATCCAGCCGGTGCAGATCGTCGCTTTGCCGGAGAACCCCGGCGGCTTCCTGCTCGATTTTGGCGGAGAGCGGACCGGCCAGTTCCGGATGAAGGCGCGCGGCGCCCCCGGACAAACGATCGAGATCCGGTGCGGCGAGGAGCTGGAGGACGACGGGAGCGTCCGCTACAAGATGCGGTGCAATTGCACGTATCGCGAAGTATGGACGTTGTCCGGCAGCGATGAGGACGAGCTCGAGTTTTACGATTACAAAGCTTTCCGTTACGTCGAGGTTTTGCCGGAGGCGGGAGTTCAGGCGGACCCGGACAGCTTCGGCGTCATCGTCCGCCACTATCCGTTCGACGAGGAGGCCAGCCGGTTCGAGTCGTCCGATCCGTTGCTTGACCGGATCTGGGACATTTGCCGCGAAGGCGTGAAATACGGCTCCCAGGAAAACTACGTCGATTGTCCTTCCCGGGAGAAGGGCCAATACTTGGGCGACAATACGATCATCACGCATGCTCATGCCTACTTGACTGGCGATCTTCGCCTGTTCCGCAAGTCGCTGATCGATTTCGCCTTATTGTCCTCCCGCACTTGTACCGGCTTTATGGCAGTAGCTCCGGGGCATTTCATGCAGGAGTTCGTCGACTATTCCCTGCAATGGCCTCTGCAACTGCTGCGTTATACGATGCTCAGCGGTGATACGGATTTCCTGCGGGAGATGCTTCCCGTGGCGGAACGGCTGATGCGGTATTACGACAAGTACAAGCGGGAAGACGGTCTGCTCGCAAATGTAACAGACAAGCCGAATCTGGTCGACTGGCCGACCAATATGCGCGACGGCTACGACTTCCCGCTCGAACCTGTCGGAGAAGGCTGCCACAACGTCGTCAACGCCTGGTATTACGGAGCGATGCTCGCCATGAACGAGATCCGGCAGCTGTTGAACGAGCCGGACCCGGAGAGCGGGCTCCGAAGTTCCTTCAAGAACGCGTTCCGGCAAGCTTTTCTGAATACGGAGACGAACTTGTTCACCGATGCGGAAGGCTCGCTCCATTCCTCGCTGCATGCCAATGCGCTGCCGCTGCTGTTCCGGCTGACGGAAGAACGCGACCGCCATGCCGTCGTCGGCCTGATCCGGGAGAAGCGCCTGAGCTGCGGCGTTTATATAGCCTACTTTGTTCTGCAGGCGCTCGCTGCCGCAGGGGAGCATGAACTCGTATACGAGCTGATTACCTCGGACGATCTGCATTCGTGGAGCACGATGGTGAAGGAAGGCGCGACCACCTGCTTCGAAGTATGGTCCAAAGATTTGAAGCGGAACACGAGTCTCTGCCACCCTTGGGCCAGCGCCCCGATCCCGCTGCTCATCGAAGAAATAGCGGGCATCAAGCCGGCCTCGCCGGGCTGGGCATCGCTGACGTTCGCTCCCCGGGTCCCGGCCTCCCTGGACAAAATCAGCTTGCAGTTCCGGATTCCTTCCGGGACAGTCCGATTCAGCTATGCGGACGGCAAAGCGGAGCTGGACGTTCCCGACGGAGTCCGGGTGGAGAGGCTAAGCTAAGCCAAGCCGGCGTACTACAAACATCCCCGTCATCCTGCAGCTTCGCCTTCACGCGGACTGCAGGACGGACGGTGCCGTATGCCGCAACATCCAACAGGCCAGTTCTCCGGTTATTTGCGCTCCGGAGAAGCGCGGCCCCGTCGCTCCTTGATTTCCCTTATTTCCAGATGCAAAAAGAGACTATTTAACCTCAGCAAATCCATTCTCGCTTCATATTCGGTCCCCGGTTTGGTCAGCCGCTTGCTCCGGTAGTAGATGGCGTACAAGGCAACCCTTCCTTTCCTGTTCATATCGGCGTCTTATCTCCGCTGCCGCCGCTGGCCGGCCGATCGTCAAAAAGCGCTCGTGCACAAGCCGCATGAAAAGGCTGTCTGAGCAGCACCTCCGCCGCCTCCTGCCAGGGCAAGCCCAGACATCGCAGCAAATGGATCAGTGTCCGCCGCTCCCATCTCCATGCGTCAAACTTCCCGGCCAGCAGCGGTCCGTCTATTTTCTCATCCAGACGCAGCTGCTCGTTCCATTGCTCCGGCGTCCCCCGCTCATCCTCCATCGCAAAACGGAACAGCAGGACGGCATCCGGCTCGAAAGGCTCCAGCTCATCCGGCCCGAATCCGTCCGGCCCGCCTGCCGCCGTATACCGAGTGCCGCTCTCGCGTATCCCGCTGCCGCTAGACGGCTTGACTTCCCGGTCCGCCTTGCGGACTCCGCGGTATTGCGCCAGCGATTCGGCCAGCGTTTTCTTCGCCTTATGCACCCATTGATCGACCTGATTGCTGCTGCAGGCAAGCCGCTCGGCCGTCTCCTTGGACGAGTACCCCCGCCAATACCGGAGAATGATCGCCTTGCGCTGATTGGGAGGCAGCATCTCGAGCGCCTCCTCGATCTGATCCTTCAATTCCTCGTTCCGGTCGGCCAACTGCTTCTCATACCTTTGGCTTCTCAAGCCTCCGCCTGGCGTAAAATCGACCAGAATCGGGCTGATCCTGCGAAGCTGGTTTTTGCTCACATAAACGATCACCTGACAGACCCAGGCGCGAAACGCGGCGCCTCGCTTCGTCTCAGCCGCTTTATGCAGCACGATCTCGAACACTTTATCCTCGATCTCCTCGTAATCGCTTGCACCGAGGGAACGTTCGCACTTGATCGCTTCGTAGGAAGCCAGATGCATAACGACACCCGGCAGCCAATTGGTTCTGAACCGGATAACGATCTCATCTTCGGCTTTGTTATGTACGATACTGTCGTAAAGCTGGTCAAAATTCATCTTCCCCCTCCTCATCCGGTCGAAGGCTGTTTAAACATAATCTTGCCCTCTATTAAGTAATGTATTGAGCAGGTCGAAATCTTATCGCTAAACGACAATTATTTTAAAAAACAAAAAAAGAAGGCCCCTCGTAAAAGGTTCCTCCTTTTAATTCCGTTGATTCCGCCGGGCTCCCGCTCCGGTAACCGCCAGCAGCTCGCCGGGTGATCCGGCTTCGCCCTTCCGGGCTCCAGCTCAGGACGAACCCGTTGCGGAATCCATATGACGCGGCCGTTCCGGAGATCCGAGTGTCACTAACTCTGATCTTCAGCCGCTTTGATGATTTTGTCGCCAGCTTCCGAATCAGCCCTCAGCCAGCGCTGCGCTCAAACGCAACGATCCATTCCCCTTGCACCGCTGCATATCCCGTGTCCCCTTCGACGACGAGACCGTACAAGTTTTTGACGTCCAGATACTCCTTGCGATCGCCGTTATCGAACTCGAGTGTAATGTAGTAGTACGTACGGGACGAATTGGACGTGTGGATCGCTCCGCTGCCGTGGTTGTGCTGATTCGTATAATGTCGGACGTCCATCCGTTTGGCGACGACTTTGGCGCATACAGACTCCTGCGGCGTGCTCGCGTTTTTTACATAACGAGCCCCGCTCATCACCATCCGAACGATCACGATCGCAAATACGACGATAACCAAGATCGGCACGACGGAGAACATAAAGGAAGACATTCCTCCGCCAAACGACGGTCCCATATCGCTCATATTTTTCACCTTCCTGTTGCTAGTTGTTTACCTTTATACGTAAATTAAGCACAATCGTTTCCGGATTCGGCAAAAAAGCAAAGAGCAGCCTGCCCCGGCCAGCCCTCTTTATTACGCATTCACCCTTTGGTGATATAACGGCATCCCGGGTCCATTCCATACAGTCGATGATGCCGGAGGTTGGCCGGTCTGATTACATTGCCCGCACCGGCCCTCCGGCCGATTCCCCCAAGGGCAAACGAGTGTAGCCGATATCGTTGTCCCCGGAATCATAATCATAAATATGGTCGTACACGGCACCCTCCAGCATCGGCGGGAGAAAATGCTGGATCTTATGCGATATGCCTTTGTTCAGCGGTTCCAAAATCCAGGCGACCGGCTTCCAGTCCAGGATGCCTTCTTCCGTCACCCGAGGGGTTGGATAGTCCAAGTCGTCGCCCACACGCGCCAGAAAGACGTACATGCCCGACTTCATCGTCGGCGTAACCCAAGTAATTCTGCCCGCCAGCACAACCTGCTCCCGCTCCAGCCGAATTCCCGTCTCCTCCGCGATTTCCCGGATGATGCCAAGCTCGGGGCGTTCGTCCTTCTCCAGCTTGCCTCCGACTCCGTTCCATACGCCCATCTCCGGCTTGCTGCGCCGGTTCAACATCAAAATCTCGTCGCAGCGCTGAATGAAACAAAGCGTATATTTGTACACGTTACCTGACATCAGCCACTCTCTCCTTTACTGCAAAGCGAGCTTTCGCTGCCGGCTAGTATGACAGCCACCATCGCCCTCGTCACCTGACTTCCCCATTATATACGATCCGATCGAGAAAGCGGGGGAAAATAGGGCGGACGGTTAAGCTGCCAGCCCAAACCCTATTGTCTACTCCGGCCATATTCCTTATAATGAGAACATATATTCCTATATCTGGAGGTATCCATGAACAGCTTCCATTACGGCGAACGATTAGGAACGATTTCCGACCGGCAATTTCAGGCGGCTTTGGACCGGTTACAGCTGGGACGCTTCCAGAAAGCCGAGAAGACCGCTCGAGGCAGCTTGGGACAGACGATATTCCTCTCTTCAACCGAGGGCGAATATGTGATGAGAGGCGATCCGAACCCGGGGCAGCTTCAGTTAGAACAGTTTATTATTGACCATCTGCACGCCTATACCGGTGTGCCGGTTCCGGCCCCGTACCATCTCGACTTGTCGACCGATTTGTTCGGATGGAGTTATGCGATTATGCCCCGGCTAGGCGGCGTTCATATCGATACCGAGGAGATGAGGAACCGGCTGAGCGCGGATGACGAGCGGAGCATTGCGAGGGCGTTTGGCCGCAATCTAGCCCGGATGCAGCAATTCACCGCTGACCGGCCGGGCCTGTATGTGCCGCACGAGAATGGCATCGTTCCTTTGGAGCAGCTGTATCGGGATTGGCTGTTCGGTCCGGTGCGCGACCGGTACGTTGACAGTTTCCCGGTGAACGACAACCCTTATCGGCAATGGTTGTATACGAAAATCCGCTTTTGGCTCGAGGACGCCAAAAAGTATTCGGTCATCACCCCGGAGGATCGCGATTGGGTTGAACGCGTACTTGCCGCATCAAGCGGCGCTTTCGATTCCGGATGGAAGCCTTGCTTTGTGATGGGGGATTACAAGCTGGACAATGTCCTGTTCGAGCAGCGCGGCGGGGACTGGGAAGTGTCGGGAGCTTTTGATTTTACTGCTTGCGGCATGGGGGACGGCATTGCCGATCTGCCTCGTGCGTATGCGATGTACATTGACAGGGACGCTCCGGAGCTTGCCGGGCAATTTATGACCGGATACTGGGACAGCCGGAGCGTTCGGGACACGCCGGATCGCGGATGGACAAACCGTTTCCGTGTTCATCTGATTCATGAACGTTTACTCGTCTGGGGATACCACAAAGCGAGCGGCACCGTTTACTGGGACGACGCCTGTCCTTTCCGTCAATGGATGGAGCGTTATGACGAGGGGATGGCCGGACTGCAGGACATCGCCCGGTAAACCCTGTCTGTGTTGTGTCTGGAACAGACAACTGCGGGAAGCTGTACGACCGATCGCTTATTCCGGCCATAACGATTAGAGGCTCCCGGAACCGAATCCGAAAGCCTCTTCGTTTGGCAAAGCTTGCCGTTCCAGGCCGCTTCCCCGCTTCCCTGCTACCCCAGATCGATACCGAAATAAGTGCGCAAAGCTTCCTTGTAAGCCTCATCTGTCTGCGGAACGAGCGTGCGTACGCCTTCTGCGGTGAAGATGCGGAACTCGCCTCCGGCGATCGTATTGCGTCCTTCCGCCGTACGGATCGCGACCATCGGGCTTTGGATGAAGATCGAATCCGGGCTGTTCTCGCACCAATACGACGCCATCACAAAATCTCTGGCCAGCTGCGGTTCCTCGCTGAACGAGTAAATGCGGCCCCACGCCCCACGCTTCCGCTCGCACAGCACCCAGCCGAAATCGTCGTCCGTCTCCATCCGGTAACATTCGTCGCCTTGCACCTGTTCCAGCCCTTCCTCCATCCGGATCGGTCTGCGGGGAACGATCCCCCCGACGCCAACATCGCACAAATACGATGCGTCCTCAACCGTCACGAGCAGCACCTGATGCCGGCGCTTCGGAGGCGGGTTCGGCTCGTCCCGCCAGAAGCGGGCGAACAGATCGGTGACGGAATATCCGAGCTCCCGCAGCAGCCAGCCGAACAAAGCGTTCAGTTCGAAGCAATAACCTCCACGTCTGCGCGTTACGATCTTGTCGTGGATCGCCTCAATTTGAAGCGAGATCGGCACCCGGTTCAAAATATCGAAGTTCTCGTAAGGCACTGTGTGTAGATGGCATTCCTGCAAGCGGGCGAGACATTCGGCGCTGCCGTCCGCAGGGCCGTCGTAGCCGATCCGGTCCAAGTAGGCCCGAACTTCCGGCTTTAACTGGCTGTTCTTCATCTAATCGACTCCTTGTACCCGACACAACACCTCTAAAAGGTGTCTCCTCCATCATCATAGTAAATAATCCCTCAAAAGGGAAGCGCGGCTGCATAGCCTGCTCATCTGCCTTCTGAGGGATTGTCCTTCTATAATAGTGCGGCTTGAACGGACGATGATCCCCGCACGCGGCCGGACTTACGGGATATTCGTCTGCACCTGCTGCTGGAATGCGCTCGGCGTTTGCCCGGTAATGTTTTTGAATGTTTTGCTGAATTGGGACGAGGAGGCGAACCCGACCGAATAAGCGATGTCGGTCAGAGACATCTCGCTTTGCTGCAAGAGCAGCCGTTTGCTCTCGAATACGCGCTGGAGAAGCACATATTGGTGATAGGTCATCCCTTTTTCTTTCTTGAACGTTCGAATCAGATGATCCGGACTAAGCTGAAAATGGTCGGCCATCGTCTTGAGCGACAAATCTCCATCGAGATGCTGTTCGATATATTGGCACAGCTGCGAGATCGGATTTTCTCCGGCCCGCCGCCCGGGCTTCCGCTTCCCCGGACTGCCTTGCAGCGTTTGCCCGGCCTCCAGACAACGTCGAACCAGTACAGTCAAATTCATCAAGCCGGAGACGATCATCTGCTGCCAGCCGATTTTGCGCTCCCGCATCTCCTTATGCATCATGAAGAGCAGGTGTTTCATCGTCATATACGTATCTGGCTGCAGTCTGATCTGCTGGCAGCTCACATCGGACAGCCAGTCGAAGTCGCGGCCGGGCATTAAGGAAGACAAGCTCCGGTCGTCGATCAGAACGACCATTCTCGTATATAGATCGGACGGATCGATAAACACTTGATGCGGCATTTTACCCGAAAAAACGAGCAGTTGGCCGGGCGACTGCCTCAATATATTTTTATCAACTACGAATGTGCCTTGGCCTTCCAGCGTCAAATTAAGCTCGATGCCGGGCTGGGTGTGCATACTGAAGTTATGCGCGCTTAAAAAATCGTGGCGCAAATAAATCGGGAATTCTTCGAACCATCTGCATACGGCATCATTCATCGAAGGAGACTGGTTGATTAGCGAGCGGTCAAGTGCCATGAAGACTCCCCTTTCCCCGATCCTGCCGGAAAGGCTCCAGCCCTTCCTACCCTTCATCATAAAGAACGATCCTGCAAAATGCAACGGCTTCGATTCCCGCGCTGTCCCACGACGACCGTCCTTCCCGCAGATTATCATTTATCGGGCCGAACCTTGTTCATAATGAGGCAGCAGCCGTTCCTCCAGTAGTCCCATCAGCAGCCCGGCGGAAATCTCGGCCACCGTCCAGCCGGATTCGATCGACCACGGTCCCCAGCCCGCATCCGCCGGAGAGCCGAACACTTCCGCTCTCTCCGCGTCGAACGCCCGCGTCCACGCTCCGTCAAGGACCGGGTTGTCGCTGCGGAGTTGAGCAGACACAAGAAACCCGGCGATCTCTTCCCACAGCTGCTTGAAATAAGGATCTTTTGTAACGAAATACGCCTGAATAAATCCGATCGGCAGCCAATTGTTCGAGTATAACAGATCGATGACCGGATCGCCGTTGCGCGAAATCAGCGAGCTTTCGCCTTGCCCGATCTCGTGCCGCATGGCGGCGCGGTACCCTTCGTCCCATTCCAGATAAGCCCCGGTCGGATGCCGGAACTTTTGCAGATCGCCCGCAACCCGGTACAGCCATTCCCGATGACGTTCCTCCCCCGTCTCCCAGTACAGCCAGCTGAGCGGCAGAATCAGCCGGCAATATTCTTGCGTCTGGCTCTGCTCCCGTTTCGTATCCGGATATAGGGCCATCATGGTCTCCATCCCCTGGATCGCGGTCATACGGAATTCTCCGATGCCGGTCAACCGGTAGGCGAGCAGCAGAGCGGCATAATAAAAGCCGTTGTAATGCGCGCTCGGCATACGGCCCGGCTCCGACCGAAGCTGCTCCATCTTCTCCGGCGTAAGTCCGATATTATCGGTCCGGTACACTCTCGTCCCGTCGGCCCCGGTCGTACGGACAAGGAACAGCAGCGCCTCGGCAATATCGTCCAAATGCTCGGTCGTACCGGAGTACAGACATTTGAGCAGCTGCGGCAGGATGGCGCGCGCCACATCGTCCTGGTAACAGACGCCCCATGCCTCTTCCGTCCAACGAATCATGCCGTACCACGGCTCGTCCCGATCTTTGCACTGGAACTCGCCGTATACGACTCGCTGCAGATTGTCCGCGATATCCAGGCTGCGCCGGTCAGAGGTCAGCAAATGGTTCAAATAATAAGGCAGCGCGATCTCTCCGATACAATCGACCCGCCGAATCGTGCTCATCCGCTGGGTGCCGTCCGGATATATTTCCGTTCCCGGTCCTTCCAGAGCACCGGTGACGCCTTCGTCATAGACGACTCCGGACCGCTCGAACCAGCGAACGGCGCGATCTGCGCTGTCTCTAATCTGTTCGGCAAGCGGAGCTTCCGGCCGCTCCGCTCCCACCGAATAAGCGGCTGTGGCGCCGCTCAGATCGGCTGGCCCGTCCAACAGCCACTCCAGGATGAACCCGATCAGCTTGAGCGCGGAACGTCTCGGCGCAAATCTCGCTTTCGCGAAATTAGCGAGGCGCAGCGAGCAGACGAGCAGATTGTCGGGCGTATCGAACCAAAGCCCACGGTCGGATACCGGCTTGGTCAGCTCCGGCGTCATCTCTACCCGGTCATGAGCATGAAGCTTTACATATTGCAGAATAGGCAAGCCGTGCGAGCAGGCGATGCTGTGCGGCTTCAGACGCATATTGCACTGATCCTCAATAAGCTCGCCCGCCTCCAGTCCGTCGATAACCCCGTCCGCGCATACCGCCAGCCGCTCGTACCGGCTGCTGACCGGAGGGGCGTTATAAACGTGGCCGATGCTGCCCACATATTCGGCGAACACCCTCTTCCCCGCCTTGATCTGCTTCTCCACCGCATTTCTTGTCCGGGCCCGCAGAAGCAGAGGCTCTTCCGACACCCCGCCCAGCACGGCGACCGCGTCGTATTCATCCAGATTCGGATTGTCATCAGGGGCGAAAAAAGCGAGGTTCGCCTTCTGAAGCTGCAGCATGTTTGTAAAATCGTTTTTTTCCGCCGTAATAACGGCAATTTTTCTAACGTTCATCATAGCCACCGTCCTTCGTTTAAGCCCAAGATGTTGGAAAAGAAAAAAGCTTCGACCGGAGCTGAACGGAGTCTTTTCCATGGAATGTCAACCGTCCGTGAGCGCAGCTCGGCCAATCCGATACACAACGTAACGCGAAAGAGGCCGGAACGAGTCGTCCCGGCTCCTTCATTCGTTGTCTGTCTTCCTTACTTTTTCATCGCCGCTTCGATGGCCTTGTTCGCATTCTCCTCAACGGTTCGAAGTGCCGTATTCACATCAGACTTGCCTGTGGCGACATCCACGATCGCTGCGGAGAGCTGGGATCTGACAGTGCCGTCGTATTTGGTAACCCGGATCGGCTTGCCGATGGTATCGGCGAACACGGCTTTTGCATAATTCGTCCCGTTCAGGAACGGCAGCTTCGTGCCGAATTCCTTCACGACGCTGTCCGTTTTGAGAACAGGTACCCGGCCCGCCCGCGCGTTCTCCGCCTGCATCTCATCCGAGAGGAAAAACATGATTACTTTAAACGCCTCGTCCCGGTGAGGGCTGTTCGGAGGAATCGCGAGGAACGGCGCGTTCATCTGCGACCCGACATTCTCCATCCCGGCGAAACGGGGATTCGTAATCGCATCCCATTCCAAACCGCTCTCGATCGCCGGCGGCAGCAGCTCCAGCGGACTCGGCCCTCCCCGCATGGCCAGCGATTGTTCCTTGAAAAACAGCTGATCTTCCTTGGCGTTGACCAGGTCGTTGTTTGACACCTGGTATAATCCGGCCATCGTACTCAGCCATTTTTTCCACGCATCGGTATTGACCAGCGATTTGTTCGATGCAGGATCGACGAAAGGCAGTCCCATCTGATTTTTGTAGATCAGATTCAATCCGCTGTAGGCGAATCCTCTGTACTGAATGCCGCTGTCGACACGCGATACCTTTTTGACCAGCTCGTTCAGTTCTTCCCAAGTCATGCCGTCCTTCGGAAACGGAACGCCGAACTTGTTAAAGATCGTTTTGTTGTAAATGACGACGTTATTGTTTAACTCGTACGGCATAACCGAAATATCGTTTTTGTCCGTATACATTCTTACGGAATCGAGCACGCCCGGCGCCAGCCGGCTCATATCGAACTTGTACTTGGCAATCAGGTCGCTCATATCGGAAGTCAGTTGCAGGTCCATCGCCTTAAACAGCCCGCCCGCCGAATAAGCGATCAAGTCGAGCTTCACGCCGGAGGCGATCAGGTTGTCGATGTTTTCGTTCAAGTACGGGTTCAAGATGATGTTGTACTTGTCCTTCACCTTCGCCTTCCACTCGTCCATCAGCGATCCGGAATATCCGTTATAGAAAAAGTTGATCGTAACCGGGTCCTTCAGCTTCTCCGGCGCCTCGGCCGGATTGCCGGCCGGCGGAGTCTCGCTCCCTGCGCTTGTTCCGCCTGTTGCTCCGTTCTGTCCGCCACATGCTGCGAGAAGTACGCTAAGAGATACAAAGACCAACCCTTTTTTCAAATTAACGTTCATTCTCAAGTCCCCTTTTCTCTACAAGTGTAAGCTTACAGGTTCCAGATCAGCTCGATGCCCTGTCCGGTCAGCAACTGCTGATATTGCTCCAGCAGGCCAGGGTCTTTATAGACGGAGCGCGGCTGTACGCCTTTGTCGAGGCAAAAGGAAGCGAGCAGCCCGGCCGCTTCGCCGATATTCCATTCGACCGGATGAAGCCGGTAGCAGCCGTTCGTAATATGAGTCGTTCCGATGTTTTTGTTAGCCGGCAGCAGGTTGTTGACCCGGACCGGGATTAAGCTGCCAAGCGGAATCTGAAACGGAAGCGGCGAGAAATGAATATAATTGCGGTTCGCCGTGCTCGGATGCAGATCGATCGCGTAATAACCGATGCCTACCGAATCAAGGAACCGTTCCGCCTTGCCGTCCGGATGGAACTCTTTCGTCACATGCTGCTCAAGTATCGTAAACTCCGCTTGAATCCGGCGCGATTCGCGAATGTAAACGGATTTGGCCAGACCGTCCTCCGTACCGAAAATATCTTTGCGCAGCCGGAGTCCGGGATAGCCGATTTTACCGTCAAGACGAGGCGCCTCCGTCTGCATCCAGTAGAGGAGCGATAAACTGATCTGCTTCGCCCCGTCCAGATGGCGGGCTTTCTCTTCCTCGCTTACGTCGATAACCGGTCCAAGCACGTAATCGTTTTGCGGCCAGTTTACGATCGTGACATCGCTTTCAAACGTACCTGGCGCGAAATTGGATTTGTCGGCGATCCGGCGGTAATCAAACAGCGGGAACAAGTCGTTTTCCGGAAACAGCACGTATTGTCTCGCTTCATGCGTGACCGGATGGGGACCGATCCAGCTCAGCATCCGCCCCGGCCAATAATCCGGACTGAACTCTCTCCAGAACGCATAATCCCGCGGCTTGTCGATCGTGTGGTCTTCGCCTTCGATATAGTCCATAGCGAAACAATGCGTGATCGCTTGCATCTCCGACGGATTCGCCGCTCCCTCCAAAGCGCGCGGCTCCCCGGTCTGCTCCCGGGACTCCGCTCCCGTTACATATTCGACCCCGGCCATCGGCAGCAGATCGCCGCATTCCGTCGCGTCGAGCACATACGGTGCCGAGAGAACCAGGCGATCCCCGGATTCGAGACTTCGCATCGTGACGGCGCGAACCGTATCCCCTTCCGTCTCCACCGATTCCGGTACGTGCTTAAGCACAATGACCAGTCTGCCGCTATGCGTGTATGGAGCCGCCATTTCGAGCAGGACGGCCAGCGCGGTCCTCGGATCGCCGCTTACTTTACTGACGAGCGCGTTGCCCGGATTAAAAATATCCGCCTTCTTCCCCAGATCGCTCAGCGGAAAGTGACTGCGATAGTAGTGGCGCACGCCGTCCCGGAACTGCCGGTAGCTTCTCGTACAACCGGTCTCCTCGATCCATCGGTGTTCGTCGGGCGGTACTCCCTGACTCGTCACTTGGCCGCCGATCCAATCCGTTTCTTCGGTTAATACGACGCGCTTGCCTGTTCTTGCTGCTGCCAGCGCAGCTGCAAAACCACCCAGACCGCCGCCGATGATCGCGACGTCTGCATGCATTTCGCGTTTCATATGCATCCCCCTGTCTATGCCCTGGTACATCCTTGTTTGAAGATCACAACCAATATACACCGGGTTCCAAGAGGGGGTCTATTCGATAATAGACGTTACATTTGTGATTTATCGATATTTGGATGGGGATGTGGGAAAGGAGTGTTTCGCAGCAGGAAAGGAGCTGTGTAAGAGGCACTCTAATCATCACACGGTATCAAGAGACATGCCATGGAGAAAAGGAAATAAGCTTAAAAGGGAGTTGACGGGGCGGTTCCAAAAAATGTTCGCTGAGAGGGAATCGTTTCAAGTTAATCGGCCACTCGGGTATCGTGCCTGGTGAAGGAACCTATTCCGGCCCAGATGCCCAGACAGGTGCCCCGCTGCCGAGCGGCAGCACCTCCCGCCACAAACAAGTCCGGGCCCAGGTCTCGCTGGACTACGAGTTGTCTCTGGCGTACATCTCGACCCAAGCCGGCCAATAGCCCAAACTGGCGGCCAGCTGTCTCGACTGCAGATTGCTTGTAATCGTCGAATAATATGGCGTAATGCCCTCCCGCAAGATCGATAACGTTAACGTGCCGACGATCGCCTTGCCGATCCCTTTTCCTTGGTACTCCGGCAGCACATCGACGCCGATCTGCCACATCGTCTCGCTATCCGCCGATGCTCCGGCAATGCCGACGACAGTCCCGTCGCAAACCGCTACCGCCGCCATCATATCCGGCCGCAGGCTGTCGGCCCGAAACGACAAAGCGTGCTTAAACCGGGTGTAGCCGTACAAGCCGGACACTTGGTCGCCGCGGTAAGTGGAGACGCTGACTCCAGACGGAACCATAAACGCCCGGAAATGATCGGCAGAGCATACATACTTCTGATCCGGTCCCGCCATAAACTGACGATCCGGTGCGACAAGCTCCTCCAGTAAAGCGGCCGTCCGCGCCGTGAAAATTTGCCCGGGCACGAGACCCCCTAGCTCCCGCCTCGCCCAATCCATCCGGTCTGCACAGCACGAAATGACGACGCCTTTCCCCATCGTTACGAGCGTTAGCGATTTTTCGCGAAGCGGAAACCGGAGCCTTCCTTCCAGACTTTTCGCTTCGTGCACCGATACGCTCTCACGGTCGAGATCCGTCTGAGGACAGGCGAGTGTCGCCGATAAGACACCCTTAACGGTTTGTACAGCCGTGCTCCAATTCGATGCAGTCATGATTATAACCCTCCCGTTTTTCCGTATCCGTTCCCGAATGGAACGATTCCACTCCGCATCATACCAGATTTCCGGCAGACGAAGCGGCATTTCGGGCGGAAAGAACAAGCATAGCGGAATTATCCGCTTGAAGCGGTTCTGCCGCTATTTGCCCCGGACCGGGCGATCGGGCTTATCGGCGACCTGACGTCGGCAATGGCCTCGTTTCACGAGGAGCTTCCCGTTCTTGGCGTCTGGGACAAATCGCATCAAATCATCCAAGCGATGCCCGTACACGACAATCCGCGAATCAGCCGGGCACTGGAAACGTACCGGAGCGTCGACGAGCGGATGCGCCGGTTCCGGCC
Organism: Paenibacillus oceani; assembly: GCF_014705615.1. GTDB lineage: Bacteria > Bacillota > Bacilli > Paenibacillales > NBRC-103111 > Paenibacillus_AB > Paenibacillus_AB oceani. Next base: position 177,104 of record NZ_JACXJA010000007.1, on the reverse strand, counting down.
GGAGGAGCTTGTCCCCGCCCACGGCGACTCCCATGCGCGCAACCTGCTTCCGGGCCCGGACGGCTGGCGCTGGACGGATTTCGAGGACGTTAGCCGGATGCCGCGATATTGGGACTATGCTTCGTTTGTCGCAAATTTGGCGTTGTTCCGGGGGTGGGAGGAGCCGTTTCTGCAAGCCGTGCTGAACCGTCCGGAGATTGCAGCAGACCGGGAATCGTTCGGATTCATATTGCGCGCGCGTATTCTGGTGTCGACGCTTTGCAATGCGGCATTGGCGCTGGAGGGGCATGGAGACTGGTCTTTCGCCGAACGGCAACTGGAGCTTTGCGGCGGTTTCCTGCAGCAGATGCGGCAGCGGATCATATAAACTACAAGCAGAACCAAATGCGCCGCACCTTACCGGGTAACGCCGCTCGTCATCCTATTCATGAAGTTGTTCATCAGCAGCGATAAAGAGATGAGAATCGGCGGATCGTCCGCCCGCGGGGGATATAACGTAACTTGCAGATGCGGGATATATGATCCGGGGCCGACTACGATCGGCTCTTTCGTCCGGGTCCGTAAAGTAGCGTGCGGCAGCAAAATATCCATCGCCTGCATCCCCCACGAGAGCGAAGTCGCCATCAAATAATAGGTGCCCGGCCTGACGCCGGTAAAGCAAAAATCGCCGACGGACGGAAGGAGCGTCCCGTACAGGGGCAATCCTTCCGGAATCGGTTTGGCGAACAGGCCGATCAGAATGACGCCGTCGAAAGGAATCTCCGCACAGATGGTGCCTCTTACCGTATTAAGGTGATTCAAATACCGCTGCTCCGGTTCCCAATCGCCAAGCTTGCGCAAAGCGCGAAACTGATCGTCCGCCTGCAGCCGCGAATTCCGGAATTGGGACGGGGACACGCCTACCCGTTCGGTAAATCGGGTAGTGAACGTACCAAGGCTTTGCTGGCCGATCTCCAGGCCGATATCGCGAATGCTCATATTCGTATGCAGCAATAAATCTTTCGCTTTCTGAAGCCGTAGAGAAGAGACGTAATAAAGCGGCGGCAGCCCGACCCTTTCCTTAAACAGCCGGGTAAAATGATAGGGACTGTAGCTAATATGGCCGGCTAACCGGGAGAGAGGCAGCGGATCATCCAGATGCTTATGAATATAAGCGATCACCTCGTCTATTTCCGTAAGCTGGTCCGTAACCATGTATACCTTCCTTCCCTCCCGCCGTCCCGCGTGCAGCAGGAGACCGGAGTCTGGTCTATTGCGATTTTCGCATCTACTTAGCAGTATACCAAACACACGTTCCCGTGTGAATCATTTTCTGACACGATTTCCATTCTTTTATACCTGCTTGGCGGGAGGCGCAAGCCGAGCGAGTTCCGGATGCATCTGCAGCAAAACGTGAAGCAAACGCAAATGCGGGAACGGCTGCAAAATAAAATCGAGCGGCAGTTCTGCCTTCGACACCGCTTGTCCCCCCGCCTCCAAATACTGTCTCAACGTAATCGAAGTTGTCACCATACGCCGAATCTCTTCCGGGCGGAGCAGGAGCAGCGCCTTGGTCTCCGCAGCGGGAACCGGCGAATCCGTGGAAGTGGCCAAATAAATCGGCGTAATGCTTCCATCCTCCCTTCTTGAGACAAGAATCGGCGCTATGCCGTCTTCCTCCCACGGACCGGGGGACAACCGGTCGCTCTCGCCGTAGTCGAGCCAATAAGTAGCGGGCGGAGCGACCGGATTCACCCGCATCGACGCCTCCTCCCACGCTTCTCTCGATGCGCACTCCCAGCCTGTCTCGCCCTCCTCCCGATGACCGCCGAGCCTGACGACGCCGAGCACTTGTCCGGACCGGTCCGGACCGGCTTGAAACGGAAACAAACCGCGGGCAAGCACGTAGAGGCCAGCCGTCACGACGTTGTAGACGCGTTCTGAATGTGACAATCGGGGCACCTTCTTTCTGATCGCTTCTGATTAGCTCGTCTTACTTTAACCCGTCGACCCTTTCATTGTTTGCTTTTTGAACGGCGCAGTACCCTTCCGCCGCCTCAGCGTCGCCGTCATCTTTGGATATAAAGGATGTATGTTTCATACCGCAAACGTGAAATACATTTCGTTCAACATACTTCCGGTAGCCTTCGCCGGTTGCCTGTACATCCCAGGCACATTGATTGTTCCATTTTACTAAAAAAAGGGAGTCTTGTTGTAATAATATATGACTACATTAAATATTACCACGCCGGGCAGACGGCAATAAGTCGGGTAGCCCTTCCGCCTGCACCTCGTAATAAACAGAGACTGCCCAAGCAGCCATCGCAGATGACCGTCGGGCAGTCCCTTTTTGTTAACTTAGCACCATGTTCATGTATGGAATCATCGATTCTAACGTAGCTCGTGAAGCAAGCGGAATATCCAAGTAAAGCGATCCGTATCCGGCTACCTGTGCTCCATTCTGCGATCTTGCTGAGACAAATAACGGTCGATAATCTTCCTGTGGCTCTTCACGATGTCGTCCGGCAGATCGGCCCATTCAAAATATTGGAAATCAAGTGATTCAGCGTAATCGATCTGCAGCTGTCCGCTTACATTCCGGGTGAAATACGCTACGGTGACGGCATAGAACTGATCTCCGTTCGGAGCGGTTATAAATTGCTCGGGGCCCGAGAAGACGTCCACCAGCTGCAAATCGCCGATCGTAAGTCCCGTCTCTTCCCGGACTTCGCGAATCGCGGTTTGCTCGGCCGACTCTCCCAGCTCCATCAGTCCGCCGGGCAGCGCCCATCTTCCGTACGGATGACGACGCTGTTCGAGAAGGAGGCGGTCTTGATCATCCAGCACAAGAGTCACCGCTCCAACAAGAATCAATGGCCGGTGGCCGACCGCGGAACGAAGTTCTTCGACGTATCCCATTCGGATTCCTCCTGTTAACACGTAGTGGGGTTGCATCTGCTCCTTTAAGTTGATCATTATAGCACTAATCTTCGACGCGGAGCAACGCTTGGCCCGTGCTGCCTCTGCTTCCTACTCCGCGAATGGCCGCTGGCTGCGTCCTGCAAAGCAAACCGCTCCCCCGTCTTCCTCTCCAGCCGGCCGTTCTCCAGCGCGCCTAACACCACAAGCAGCAAGCGGCAAAAAACCGCCCGGAACTTGAACGCACCTCCTGCGGTTAGATGCGATCTAACTAGCGGGGGGCACTTCATTCCCGGACGGTTATCGAGGCAGCATCCTGCCTATTACGGCTTCAGCTTGATCGAGATCAGCTTCAGCTCGGTCATTTCTTCTACCGCATACTTGATGCCCTCGCGGCCGAAGCCGCTTTCCTTGACTCCGCCGTACGGCATGTTGTCGACGCGGAAGGTCGGAAAGTCGTTGATCATAACCCCGCCTACGTCCATCTCGACCGCCGCCTGCATCGCCGCATGGATATCGTTCGTATAGATGCCGGCCTGAAGTCCGTAACGGGAATTGTTCACTTCCCGGATCGCTTCGTCCAGCGTCGAGAACGACCCGACCGTGACGATCGGACCGAATACTTCCTGACATGATACCGGCTCGGTCGTCGGAACCCCTGTCAGGATCGTCGGCGGATACAGCCGCGGATGGACCGCTTTGCCGCCAGTAACGGCTACCGCTCCTTGGGCGACCGCGCTGCCGACCCATTCCTCCATTCGGCGAACTTCCTTCTCGCTGATCAGCGCCGACACGTCCGTCGCCTCATCCAGCGGATCGCCGACGACCAGCTTCTCGGTTTGCGCTTTAAATTGCTGCACAAACGCCTCGGCCTTCTCCTCATGGACCAGGATGCGCTGGATCGAGATGCAGACTTGCCCGCTGAAGGAAAAAGCGCCGAGCACGCAGCGCTGGATCAGCTCCGGCGTCATGTCGCAAGTCCGATCGATGACGAGCGCGGAGTTGGAGCCCAGCTCCAGCGTCATCCGTTTCAATCCGGCCTTGTTTCTCATCGCGATGCCCACCGCCGGACTGCCGGTAAACGTAATCGCCTTGACCCGGCTGTCCCTCACCAGCTTCTCCCCGACTACCGCTCCCGGCCCCGGAATAATGTTAAGCGCTCCCGCAGGCAGTCCCGCTTCGGCAAAAATATCGCCGAGCACTAGCGAAGAAAGCGGCGTCTGCCCGGCAGGCTTCAGCACCACCGTATTTCCCGCCGCAATCGCCGGGCCCACCTTATGGGCAACCAGGTTAAACGGGAAGTTAAACGGCGTAATCGCCCCTACGACGCCGATCGGCCGACGCATCGTAAAAGCGATCCGCCCTTCTCCGCCCGGTGCGGCGTCCAGCGGAACGGTCTCGCCATGGATGCGTCTGGCTTCCATCGCGGCGAACTTGTAGGTCTGGATCGTCCGCATGATTTCGCCGCGTCCCGTCTTGACCGGCTTGGCCGCTTCCAGCGCCAGAATGCGCACCAGCTCCTCCTGCCGCCGTTCGAGAATGGCGACGACCCGGTCAAGGATCGCCGCCCGCTCGTGCGCCGGCATCGCCGCCATCACCGGAGCGGCCGCCTCGGCTGCACGGATCGCCTCCTCGATCTCCGCTTCCCCCGCCTGCCCTACTTCCGCCACAAGCTCGCCGGAATAAGGCGAGTACAGCGGCGTATACCGGGGCGCTTCTTTCCACTGGCCGTTCATATATAAGTGATGTTTCATCGTATCCCCACTTTCCCGAAATAGCGGCAAATTCCCTGAATCGGCCCTGGCTTCGCACTTGCCTGGTCAGTACTTCCCCGATTACCGGATTTGCGCCGTATGTTCTCCATCTCTCCCGGATTTGGGTCGTCCTTCACTTCTGAAAGGCCGTTCCGGCCGCAATCACATTGGACATCGTCTTCTATCCGGCCCGATTTGGAGGCAACACCTTCCATATACAGGAAATCCCCAAGCTGACAGACGCCATACATGCCGTACTCCCATTTCGACATCCCTTCCGAACGATACAGCGGAGAAGGAAACTGTGCTATACAAGCCGGGGCAAAAGGCCCCATTTGAAATTTATACGGCTTCACCTTGCTTGTCAACGGCCTCCCCATAAAGGTACTACGTGGATGACTTTTACGTACAAGTCGATGCCAGGTTTGATGGTATAATAGTTTTCTGGACATAGGTATTTTTAGGCAGAATTCTGCAACGTAAAGGCTCCTTGATTCATAATCTCTATCAAATATAGTTGTCGTTTACGGAATAGATGATGTATCCTTCTAATTGGGGAGCATCCGCGGACGAACCTTTACCTTGCTCTCTTAGACGAAAGAATGTATGCGAATAGGTGAACAGGCAACCCTCCACGAATATCGAACGACGATCTTTCATACCGTCGGTTCATTCCGCCTTGAGCATTATCGAGGAGGTCGTTGTCGACGGCAAGCTGCCACGGTATACGGACAATTCGATCACCGATCTGAATGTGTACCTCGACAACCTGCGGCAAATCCGCGAAGAAGGCATCTCGGAAAGCTTTGAGGAGTATACGTACGGTATCGCCGGACTCGGCTGTCCGATCTTTAATTCGAGGGGAGAGATCGTCCTTAATCTCGGCGCGTTCCGTTCCAGCGCTTCCAACCATTACGATGCCCAGATCACCCGCAACTTGCTGCAGAAAGGCGCCAGAGAGATTACCCAAGCGATATCCAGCTTCTAGTCGAACCTGATATGATACTCCTAAATGAGAAGGGAACATCCGATAATGGCCTACAATAGTATCATTGTCCGCGTTGAATTGAATCATAGCGAAATCAATTTCGGTGAGGTCGCTTCGGCGATCAGTCTGGCCAAGGGCGACATTACGTCAATCGACGTCATTCGTCCCGGCAGCGATCGGTCGGTCCGGGATATTACGATCGACGTCTCCGATACGGCCGAAGCCCGGGTCGTCGAAGGATTGAAGTCGCTTAAGGGTGTCGAGGTCGTGAACGTATCGGATCGCACCTTTCTTGCCCACCTGGGAGGAAAAATATCGGTTCAGCCCAAGCTTCCGGTCAAAAACCGCGACGATTTGTCGCGGGTGTACACCCCCGGCGTAGCGCGGGTATGTACTTCCATTCACGAAAATCCGCAAAAAGCGTACTCGCTCACGATCAAGCGCAATACGGTAGCCGTGATCACCGACGGGACGGCCGTCCTCGGTCTTGGGGACATCGGTCCTTATGCGGCGGCTCCGGTTATGGAAGGAAAAGCGATGCTGTTCAAGCAGCTTGCCGATGTAGACGCCTTCCCGATCTGCCTCGACACGACGGATACCGAGGAAATTATCCGCACGATCAAAGCGATCAGTCCGATCTTCGGAGGAATCAATCTGGAGGACATCAGTTCGCCGCGCTGCTTCGAGATCGAGACCCGGCTGGCGGAAGAGCTGGACATTCCGGTGTTTCATGACGACCAGCACGGAACGGCCGTCGTCGTCGTCGCCGGACTGATCAACGCGCTGAAAGTTGTAGGCAAACGGATGGAGCATATCCGGGTCGTCGTCAACGGCATCGGAGCCGCCGGTGTATCGATCTGCAAAATGCTGCTGGCCGCCGGCGTGAAGCAGCTTGTCCCGGTCGATCGCGACGGCGCGATCGTGCGCGGCGGCAGCTACCCGAACCCGATGTGGAACTGGCTCGCCGAGCAGCCGCAGGTGGAAGAGACCCCGGGCAGCCTGAAGGAACTGCTGACCGGCGCCGACGTCTTTATCGGCGTATCGCGCGCCGGGCTGCTGAACGCGGAAGACGTCCAGCGGATGGCGCCGAACAATATCGTCTTCGCTATGGCGAATCCGAACCCGGAGATCGCTCCCGAAGAAGCGCTGCCGCATGTGCGGGTGTTCGCAACCGGCCGGAGCGATTACCCGAACCAGATCAACAACGTGCTCGTCTTCCCCGGCATGTTTCGGGGCGCGCTGGACTGCCGGGCGACGTTCATCAACGAGCCGATGAAGCTCGCCGCAGCCCGCGCCATCGCCTCTGTCATATCCGAGGGCGAGCGCAACGAGCAGTACATCATCCCCGGCATCTTCAACGAGGAGGTCGTCGTCCGCGTCAGGCGCGCGGTCGTGGAAGCGGCGATCTTGACCGGTGTCGCCCGCCGGACGCCGCCGGATTTTAGATAAGCGGAATTCCGCCGTCCTGTGGCGGGGGATCGAGAAAAGAGCCTTGGCGGTCGCCACCGACCGGCAAGGCTTTTTTGGGATGAAGTAGAATGGTTACATTCTTTCTTCAACGCACGAAAGCAGCGCAGGGCTTCTTACTTATCGATCGGACCAGCAAATGCCGCAAGGTTACATACTTTGAGTTTTGCTTTGTGGGCGTTCGGCTTTCTACCCTGCTATGTGACGTTCCACTTTTGCCCTGCTTCGCGGCTGTTCGGCTTTCTGCCCCGCTTAGTTGCGTTCGCTTCTGCCCTGCTCCGTGGCCATTCGTCTTCCCGCCTCGCTCGCAGTGGGGAAGGAACTGGATAAGGGTGGTTTGGAGCCGTTATTTTGTCCAAAACCCGTTTGGTTGGGGACTTAAGAGCGGTTTGGGACTGCTATTATCCGTGATAAGCGTGCAGACCAGCCCACTTGGTTGAAATAGGGGGTGCAAACCGCCTCTATTCGTTGGGGTTTTTCGAAAAGGCCGAAAATAGGAGGTGCAAAAGACTCCTATTTTATTTTCAGCTTGTACGAATTTCGTTTCAGCAAAGCTAAGCATGAACGGATCACCAAAATGAGGGTAACGTGGTTCATGCGGAGTCGGATTGTTCCCATAAACCCTCATGGATGTGTGATTCCATGTAGAGGCTGATCATCCGATTTGCCATCATGCGTTATTCCACATCTTCGATGTCATCCATCAACGAGCGGCTGGAACAATGGCACCGCTCCCTCTCTCCCACATAGTAAGGGGCCGCACACATCTAAGGGGGCTGCCGCCTAAGTCCGTTTGGCGATTTGTGGAGCCGCACTTGGGACCAACTCACCTCCGGAAAAAGGACCTCAATCTCCACGTTACCGTGAAATTGGAGGTCCTTTCGCTCGGCTAAGGGGACGCTCCCTGCCATGTGAGCATTTCTGGGACACCGTGCTTCTTGGGCGGTGGCGAGGTTCGCTTTCCCGCTACATGCTCGCGCTGCGTTCGATCACGGTCATCAAATAGCCGTTAACGGCAGGCAGTCGGATTTTCGCATACCCGTCGACAATATCGAATGGAACCGGTGTCCGGTCAGGAGCGGTGTACACCGCTTTCACATCCGTCCCCTTTACATATACGATGCCGTCGTGCAAACGATTATGCTCCTCGATGACGTTGTATCTTCCCCGCAGCTCGGGATATGTCGCTTTGACATGCAGGATGTCCAACCGCTCTTTGCGGGTGACGGTTACCCGCGCAGTCGACGGGATGCCTTCATGTTTGATCAAGGGATCGGGCAGCAGCTTCTTCAGACAATGCCTGAGCAAATATTTATACTCCGGATAAGCGTTCTCACCGTATCCCCCGAAAAGCTGGAACCCGATCTGCACGATCCGGCCGGACTGAACGGCTGCGTCCAGACCGGAAGCTGCCGCCGGAGGTGTATAATAATAGCCGTGAAAGCCGTCCCACATCTTGTTGGAATATGCATCCACATCGGCGGCGAGCCGGACGGTCCCCGGTTTCCCTCTCAACTGTATCCCCTGCTTGTATACGGCATATGGAAACTCCGAATCGAACCGTTCCGAAGGCTCAATCATGTTGAAGTACGACGCATTGCGCGGGTCCGGGCCGACATACTCCATATTCCATTGCTCAAGGGCGAACTGCGTCCGTTCCGGATTCAGGCCGGAAAAACCGGTGCTGATGACGCTTCCACCGGCAGCCAGATGCCGCTCCAGCTTCTCCTTCAACGTTGGAGTTACCGTCACCTCGTCCGGGAGGATTATAACAGAGTAGGAGGAGAAGTCGCCGCGTTCCTCTACGATATTGAACCCGTACTTCAACTCGCCCAGCATCCGGGCCGCCGCATACAGCACCTGCTGACCTTTCGGAAACCTCGGATTGTTCGCTCCGAGATCGCTTCCCGGAGGTAGCACGACGGCAATCTCGGCTGCTGCCGCAGCTCCTTCCGTCCATGGCTCGTAAGCTTCGATATCGCGGTACACTTCGCCGATTCTCCGGTACACCGAACTATCCAGCCCATCACGGGGATGCATATGATCGCCGACCGAGGTCGTGATCCCGTTCATGATCGCATCCCAGCAATCGTATTCGAGTGACGCTTTCGTCTTCAGCCCTCCGAAATCCCCCCAACTGGCGTGGAACCGTCCCGTCATGTACAGCACTTGCTTGCCGAGCGTCCGGGAGTAGGCGGCCTGGGCCGCAAAGTAGTCGTACCCCCATGCTCCCGGCAAACATTCGATCTCAATATGCGAGCCCAATCCGTCGCAGTGGATATGGCCCAGCCCGTTCGGCAGCAGGAGCAGCTCGTCGCCGGTAATCTTTTTGACCTCCCAGCAGAAATCGTTCACCTTTTGCCTCGTGAACAAGTCCACCTCATGATGATCGAGCGGATCTTTACCGCAAGTCTGCAGTTCTTCCTGGCACTCGTTTCCGTAACACGGATTCGTCACCAGACAGTCGAGAAACACCCCGTCCACCGGATACCGCTCCACCACCTCGCGGATCATACCGAGCATGTAGTCCTTGTAGCCGGAATTCAGACACATCAGGCGGAAAAAGTTACCCGTACGGTCTCCCGATATCACTTGGCCGTCCTTGTTCAAAACACACCAGTCCCGGCGTTTTCTCGCCATCTCGTGGTCGATGCCGATGTTGAAATACGCAGCTACGCCGATTCCTTCCTTGTGGCATTCCTCCACGATCTCGCCCAGCATATCGCCTTTCATGTACGGATACGGAATGCCGATATCGGTCCGGTAATAAGCGAAGCCCAGATTGCATTTGGCGAATACGTTAATAAACTCGACCCGCGCTTCCTTCAAGGTACGTGCAAACTGCCCGGCATCGAAATGTGCGGCGAAATCCTTCACGTTCGGCATCGTGTGGAAGTCCAGATGAACGGCCCTTTTCAACGTTCGCATACGATTTCCCTCGCTTTATGATGTAGTCGGTTTTTATGTATTATATATTATATATAAAAAATACCACTAGACGAATGATCTGTAAATAGCGAATATGATGAGGCGCGCAAGCAAGAGTTCCTTTGTATGTAGATCAGCCGGGTGGTCTCCCAATTGGCCGGTTTTTATTTGCGTTATTCCAGTTCCGCTTTCCTGCCGGGCTATATTATCCACCGTTTTTGGGGGATCTTCATTCCAAGTACAATTTTCCTTTTAAGAAAAACCGTCAAGCCAAAACGTCCGGACAGTCCTGTGACGTGCAAACCCACACGTTAGCGTGTTGGAGGGAATAGCTACCTTCGATCCTCCAGCCGCTCGCTGATGAGGTTTTACAGGGAACAATCTGACTCCAACTGAAGCATGTTACCCTCCATTCTGGTGAACCGATCATGTCTAGCCTCGCTGAAACGACCTACGTACGGGCTGAGTAACAGAATAGGAGTCTTTGGCACCTCCTATTTTCGGCCTTTTCCCGGGACAAAAACGAATAGAGGCGGTTTGTACCCCTTATTTCGGCCCACTCGCCTCATCTGTACCCTTTTCGCTAGTTTAACAGATCCAAACCGCTCTTATTTCCCTATCCAAGCAGATTTTGGACAAAATAACGACTCCAAACCACCCTTATTCAGCTCCTCCTTTCCCGCTTGAAGCGAAGTAGAATGTCCAAAGGGCCGCTTATGTAAAGCGGCTTGCGCCACTTGCTGACCCGACAAGAAAGATGGTCCCTTGTCTGCTTTAGTACGGTGAAGAAGTTTATCATTATGGCGTGATAAAAGAAAAGCTTCTAAACGAAGCCCTTTCTACGACGAATGACCCTGCGCAAAAGGCAGCTTTTCTTAGTTCAATATGTCTCGGTTCGCTTATCGTTTTATCGCTTAACCCCTTATCGAACCTAAACCTGCTTAATGCACAAAAAAACCTGACCAGCAGCCAGGTTTTCATGGATATGCACGATGAACGTCTCTGACGCTTCTATTCCGCTCGCGCCAATTGCTCCAGGAGCGCGGATGCGCACTGCGTCAGACGTTCCCCCGTCCCCGGGGCGATCCGGTTGAATACTTTCAGTCTCGGCTCGTACCCGCCTTGCTCGTAGGCGGCTTCCGTACAAACATAGCCGTAAATCGAGCCGCTGCACAGCGTATTCACGATCGTAGACGCGTACGGGGAAGCCATCTTGACGGCAAGCCCCAGCTCCATGAACAGCTCTCCCGGCAAACCGACGAACGCCAGATCGCCCAGATGGATGGCCTGAACTTCCAGCAACGCTTCTCCTCCGGGCAGCTCCGCCACTTTCAAAACTTGTTCAGCGAAAAAGCGCTCCGCCCCGACGGCCCGATTGTCCCTCAGCACGCTCCGGGCGTGCTCGATTTCCCGCTGGCTCGCCTCGCGTAGCTTCATCGGGATAAAGGCACGGACGGCGCCGGCTTCAGCGTCCGTGGATGTCTCGATACACTCGCGTACCCGGAGCGCCTCCCCGGCGAGACGTTGGCCGATGATCTGCGGGAAGTTCCGCTCCGCCGGCATCGGCTTGCCCGGATCGGTATGATTAATATCCCCGCACGCCCCGAGCAGAAATAAGCTGACGACATGCTCGCCCAGCGACTTCTTCACCGCCGCCGACAGGATGGCCGGGTAATCGCCGCTGTAGACGCTTCCCCCGGTCGTATCCGTATGACAGGCGAAGCTCGTCAGGATGCCCATCGGCTGTCCGTCCAGACTGTCGACGCGTACAACCGACAGCTCGGGATCGATCGGCCCGGCCGGCCGGTCGATATCCGGATTCAATCGGCCCGGATTCGTCCGCAATTGCCCGTTTTTCATCCAATAGCGCCGATTAAACGATACATCGCCCACCTGCCCCGTCCCCCAGCCTATACGGGCAGGCTTCCGTCCGTTATAAGCGACAATCGCGGCATCGGCCGCCCTGTCGGCCATATAAGCCAAATATTCCTCGCTGAGGCTCCCGTCCAGCCCGATGCGCACAGGCGGGCCCGTATGCGTATGCGTCGCGGATACCATCGTTCGCTCAACCGGGATTCCCGTATACGTTAGCAGCCTTTCGCGAATCCGGTTCGCCTCGCGAGCCGGAATGTACAGCGCATCGACAGCAATAAACGCCAGCACCGTCTCATCCGACTCGACGACCCATGCTTTGGCGTAGAGAGGGTCCCGGATTCCCACGGATTTTCGTTCCTCCGTATAGCCCGGGATAGAGCTGCCGAGAGGAGGGGTAATATCCAGCTCGCTCATTCCGCATAACAACATTTGAAATTCCTCCGTTTCATCGATCGTTATACCCGGTCGGCTCTCCAGCTCGCCTGCGTTCCTACGATATGCAGTTCGGTCCCGAACTCCCGGCTCAAGCTTTGCAGCTTGCGCAAGATGCCCGTATCGCCGGTCAGCTTCGGCCAGCCCCGGCGGTATCGGGGCGTTCCGTACCCGAGGGAGATCGGATGGAAGTCCATACCCAGCAATTCGCCGCCTTCGAAGACGAGCGACGCGACAACGGACGACCAGACGTCGGGGTTGGCGCCCAATCCGCGCGTATCGCCGGCGCTGCGCGCATCGAGCGCATCAGCCGTATGATGCGAATGACCAAGACCGTATTTCTCATAATAATCGGAAGGCAGCCATTCGACCGAATCGTTCTGGAAAATAAAATTGCCCAAGCTGTATAAAATCGGCTTGTTTTTGTACAGTTCCACCCCGCGTATAATATGCGGCCCGTGGCCGATCACGGCATGCGCCCCTTCGTCGATACAACGTCTGGCAAACTCTTGGAGGAAATCGGCCGGAGCATCTTTGCGCTTGCCCTTCATCTCATGGGAGTGAATGCTGACGATCGCGTAGTCGGCTTGACGCCTCGCATGCCGGACGGCTTCAAGTATCCGGGACAGGTCGGCCTGGTGCGGCTTGGTCGCAGCTCCCCTCGGCTCACAGACGGTAAAACGGTGCCCGCCGAACAGCATCATGTCCGGATCGCGGACCGCGAAGCCTTCCTTGGCCAGCATGTCGTGTTCGTGGTTAATGCCGGTCTCGGTTGCAATCGCTTTCAATTGATTCATTTGCTCCTCCGACAGGCGGTAGGTGGTCACATAGCGGAGCGGGTTGACTCCCGGTCTGCCGATTCCGTCCGAGCGCTGCTCTCCGGCGCGCCATGATTCGTGAAAGGTCGAGGTAGCCGCGATCAGCGCCGCCCTTCCCCCTTGAAATTCCATGTACCGGATGCCGCCCGCTTCGGCCAGATTGCGCCCGACACCCGCATGCACCCAGTCGTACCGGTCCAAGTACCGTTTCGTCGCCTCCAGCCCGCCGTAGGAGTAATCCAGCGTATGGTTGTTCGCCCAGGCAAGCGCATTAAAGCCGTATCGCTGCAAATCGTCCAGCACGGCCGGGTCGGCGGCAGCCCATGTGCCGCCGCTTTGTGCAGACGGGAACCCTTCCATCCGGTGCACCGTCACTTCCAGGTTCGTAAACCGGATGTCGGACTGGCCGAGCAGCTCGGCCAAGCCGGGAAGCGTCTCGTCCCCGACCGGCAGACGTCTTGTAATAAAGCTGTCGCCAGTAGCGGCAATCGTCATTCGGGTCAAGCCGATTCAGTCCTTCCTAATTGAAAGTACCAGATTGATCTTCCGCCGGCCAGTAGGGGCAGGCAAGTACGAGACGGACCAGCAGTTCGGCGGCGATCCCGAGCACCCGCTCGTCGAAATCGAACGAAGGATGATGGTGCCCTGCGGCCAATGGGCTCCCGAACAGCATATAGACGCCGCGCCCTCCCTGCTCCTGGACCTTCCTCAGCATAAATGTTGCATCCTCCGAAGCGCCGAACGGCAGCGTACCGATAAAAGAGCCGACCGCCTCTAAAGCGGCGCACTCCTTCTCGATCAGCGGGATAAGCGAAACGTCGCCTTCCGCGCTCGTTCCGCGGCCGACCGTAACCCAATCGCAGGTTACATCGTACAGCGCCGCCGCCGCAGCCAAAATGCGGCTCGTCTCTCCAGCCATATACGCGTTCAGCTCCTCCGTCTCCCCGCGAAGCTCGAGCTTCAGGCTCGCTTCCCCGGGGACGACGTTGCGTCCGGCACCTCCTTCGAGCCTCCCCACATTCACCCGGGTCGCCCCGCCTCCGTGGCGGCTGATGCCGTGCAGATGCAGCGCCGCGGCACAGGCTGCGAGCAGCGCGTTGTTCCCCTGCTCCGGGGACTCTCCGGCATGCGCGGCTCTGCCGCGAAATACGGCATCGATTTTCGTCGTGGACAGGAAGCCGCTGACCGAACCGACGATCTCGCCGAGTGTTTTGCTCTTGAGGCCGATATGTCCGCAGAACAAATAATCGACGCTGTCGAGCCAGCCGGACTCCACCATCGACTGCGCGCCGCGGCAGCCCTCTTCCGCAGGCTGGAAGAGCAGCCGCACTTCCCCGGCCAGCTCGTTCGCGCTTGCGGCAAGCTTCGCCGCCACCCCAAGCCCGATCGCAAGATGCCCGTCATGACCGCATGCATGCATAAGCCCCGGCCGGCGGGAAGCAAAGCCCAGCCTTCTCGGCAGATGTTCCGAGCCTTCATCCTCCCCGACCTCGACGCAGTCCAGATCGAATCTGAGGGCGATGACCGGCCCCGGCTTGGCGCCGCGAAGCACGCCGACGACTGCCGTATGGCCCCCTTTCATTCGCCCGAGCCAATCGGGATCGACGCCTTCCTTCAAAGCTAACTCTTCGTGAGCGCGAATCGTCTCCGCATCAGGCACGCCCATACGCGCCTTCGACGAGCACGCGCCGCGGCCGGCGGTCACCTCCAGCCCAAGCGAGGCCAGCTGTGCGGCCACGAACGCCGCTGTCCGGTATTCGAGCCAGCCCGGTTCGGGGTGGGCGTGGAGGTTTCTTCGCCAGGCAATCATATCGGCGTGCCATTGTTCCTTTTGGAAGCTATCCATGTCATCCTCCCCGTTCAAGGATACGGTTACATTCAAACTACCGCCGTCTCATCGTACAGAAACAGAAATACGTTCATTTAAAGAAATTGTCTATATATATTCCATATAAAGACTACCATTGCTTTCGCACCTGTGTCAATCGATAATTATATAAAGATGGAAGCGGAAAAAAGGATGTTTCTTTGGACATTTGGACGGAAAGTTGGACAGGAAAGTTGGGCGGGAAAACCGGAGCGGATTGCTTTTTGCAGGCTCCGCCCTCCATAATAGGATGATGAGCTTGAACTAGCGAAGCGTGATGTTGCTGCATTCCACACCTTGCGGAGGTACTTATGAACATTGTTATTGGCCTGGTCGGGCCTTCGGATACGATCGCTCTTGTGGAGCGTGTCGGCCGGGAATGGGAGGGCCGGATCACCCTGATCCCGTACATCTATGAGGATGTCGAGGAAATTGCGGATATCGTGAAGGAGCATCGGAGCGATATCGACATCTGGCTATTTACCGGACGGATTGCATACGAGTTCGGCCGCGCTTATGTACCCGAGCCCCATATGCTGATGATCCGCTCCAGCGGTTCCGCGCTTATGAAAGCGTTGTTCGCCGCCGTACGCGAAGGAGGCATCCCGTTACGGTTCAGCATTGATACGCTGACGCAAGCGGAAGTCGCGGAAACGCTGGACGAGCTTCAGCTGCAGGGCAGCGTCCCGGTCATTCATCCGAATAGCGGATACGTTCCCTCCGCCGAGCTTGTTCAGTTCCACGAAGCGCTCTATCGTTCCGGACAAGTGGAAGTATGCATTACCCATCGCGGACACGTCTGCGAAGAATTGCGCAAGCGCGGGGTCGCCGTCTACCGGATCGTCCCGACCGTCATGTCCATCCGCGAGACTTTGCGCCTGGCCTCCCAGCTCGGAGAGACGAACCATTTCCGGCAATCCCAGATTGCCGTGCTTCTCTTGCATGTGCGCAACGTGCTGAATGAACATACAAGCGCTTATGAAACGTACCGGCTCAGCCTGAAGCTGCAGGAATTGCTGCTCCAATTTACCGAGCATATCTCCGGGGCGCTTCTCCCATCGGGAGGGACGACCTTCAGCATGTTCTCCACACGGGGAGCCATCGAGCGGAATACGTCGTTCCCCCCTACCCTTCTGTTCGAGAAAATCCGGCTGCTTACCGGCGGTACGGTTCACTTCGGTATCGGGTACGGACTCACTGCATTCGGCGCGGAGCAAAACGCCGTACTGGCGCTGTCCCGCACGGAAATGAATGCGAATGGCGGTCTCGTCGTCGCCGACGAAGCGGGAGCAATCCAGGAATCGTTTCCGAATCAGGAGTCGCTCTCGTATCATTACCGGTCCGGCGACCTGGATGTGATCGAGCAATTGAAGCGGGCCGGCGTCTCGGCCACTATGTTCAACCGGATCGTCTCCGTGCAGACCCGGACGGGCAAACGGTCTGTCAGCGCAGCCGACTTGGCTTCCTGGCTGGACATGACGCAGCGCAATGCGAACCGGCTCCTGGCCGAGCTGGAGCGCAGCGGATTGGCCCGGATCGTCGGGGAGGAAGCTCCCGGTGCGAAAGGAAGACCCCGCAAGCTGTTCCGCATCGATGCTTGGAAACCGGAAGCGTCCGACTCCGGTTCTTCCTGAAATTCCGGCGGCAGCCGAATTCAGCCGGTGGTGGCTGCAAGGCACGCCAGGCGCGCAGCGTACAAAAAGCCCCTCCCGCTATTGGCAGCAAGGAGGGGCTTGATCGATTTACACGCCGAACGATTCCGGATTGGTCCTCCACGATTGCAGCAGCTCCATATCGTCCTGCTCGATTTTACCGAGCTTGAGCGCCACTTTGCTGAGCGCCGTAAAGTTCGACAGCGAGTCGAACGCAAATCCGGGCTTGCCGAAGTTCTCGGCGGCTTTCTCCAACTGATAGCTGAAGATCGCGATCACGCCGAGCACTTCCGCGCCGGCCTCGCGTACGGCCAGCGAAGCTTTGACCGAGCTGCCTCCGGTGGAGATCAGATCCTCGATCATCACTACTTTTTGGCCCGGCTTCAGCGAGCCTTCGATGACGTTTTCTTTGCCGTGGCCTTTCGCCTTGTCGCGCACGTAGATCATCGGCAGGTTCAGCTTCTGGGCTACAAATGCCGCATGTGGAATGCCGCCCGTCGCGATGCCTGCGAGCACTTCCGCATCCGGGTACATTTCACGGATTTTCTCCGCGAAGCCGAGCGCGATCAGATCGCGTACCGACGGATCGGAGATGGTGATCCGATTGTCGCAGTAGATCGGGGATTTAATCCCGGACGTCCATGTAAAAGGCTGTTTCGGCCGCAAGCTGACCGCGCCGATCTCAAGCAGCGCTTCCGCGATTTGTTCATCCAAGTAACGCAGTGCCATATTTATCTTCTCCTTATCCCGTTATCGATTCGATAATTTGTTCAAGCGCCTGGCGCGGGTATGCTGCTCCCGTAATCGGACGGCCGATGACAATATAGTCGGTACCTTGCGCGAAGGCGTCTTGCGGCGTCATGACGCGCGATTGGTCTCCGATCGCGGCGCCCGCCGGACGAATGCCGGGGGTCACGGTGGCGAACGAAGCGCCGCAGCGTTCCTTGATGCGGGTCACTTCAAGCGGCGAAGCGACTACGCCGTCGAGCCCGGACTGCTTGGCCAGCGACGCATACCGGAGCACCGCTTCCTCGATCGGACCGGCGATGCCGATCTCGTCATTCAGCACCTGCTGGCTCGTGCTGGTGAGCTGGGTGACTCCGATCAGAATCGGCTTCGCCGCTCCGGGACGGCCGGACATTGCCTGCTCCACGCCTTCCCGCGCCGCTTCCATCATCGCAGCGCCTCCCGCAGCGTGCACGTTGAACATATCGACGCCGAGGCGCGTCACACTGGCCGATCCGCCCTTGACCGTATTCGGAATATCGTGCAGCTTCAGGTCGAGAAATACGTTGTAGCCCGCTTCCTTCAGACGGAGCACGAATTGCGGTCCAGCCGCGTAAAACAGCTCCATGCCCACCTTCATATAGCAAGGAATGCCTTCCAGCTGGCGAAGCAGCGATTCGGCTCCCGCCGCATCGGGGTAATCGAGTGCGACGATAATCCGTTCTGCCGGATTCCTGTTCGATTTCAAGTTCGAAGCCCTCCTTAACGGGGATAAGATCATATGAGAGCCGGTCTCCGACTCCATTGCATAGTCGGGAAACCGGCCTCCTGTTCGTTCTATTCGGTTGCGGCGGCGGGATACGTCCTTCTTCCCGGCACCGGCTGCCGGCTATCCGCTATCCGCTTACTTCGAAGCGGATAGCTGCACGTTTGGCATCGCCCGCGACGAGAAGTTGATCGTGTTCAGCACGTGCAGCAGCGCCCGTACCGTATCCAGCGATGTCATACAGACGACGCCGTTCTCGACCGCCTCGCGGCGGATCCGGAAGCCGTCACGCTCCGGCGTCTTGCCCTTGGTCAGCGTATTGACCACAAAGTGAGCTTCGCCGTTGCGGATCAGGTCCAGAATGTTCGGCGAGCCTTCGCTCAGCTTGTTGACGCGTTCTACGCGCAAGCCCGCTTTTTCGAGCGCGTCTGCCGTGCCGCCGGTAGCGACGATTTTGTAGCCGAGCTCGAAAAATCCGCGGAACAGCTCAATCGCTTCTTCTTTATCTTTATCCGCGATCGTCGCGATCAACGCGCCGGTCGGCGGAATTTTCATACCGGAGCCGATAAATCCTTTATACAACGCCTTGGCGAAATTGAGATCGCGGCCCATCACTTCGCCCGTCGACTTCATCTCCGGACCGAGCGTCGGTTCTACGCGGCGCAGCTTGGCGAACGAGAACACCGGCACTTTGACGGACACGTGGTCGTCTTCCGGCCACAGACCGGTTTCGTAACCCATGTCGGCAAGCTTCTGGCCCATGATGACGCGGGTCGCCACGTTGGCCATCGGGATATTCGTAACTTTGCTCAAGAACGGTACCGTACGGGACGAACGCGGGTTCACCTCGATAACGTACACTTCGTCCTGGAAGATGACGAACTGGATGTTGACGAGACCGACAACTTCAAGAGCCCGTGCGATTTTTACCGTAATATCGACGATTTTCTGCTTGAGCTCTTCGGAGATCGACTGCGGCGGATATACCGAGATCGAGTCGCCGGAGTGAACGCCTGCGCGCTCGACATGCTCCATGATGCCCGGGATTAGCACCGTTTCTTTATCGCAGATCGCGTCGACCTCGACTTCTTTGCCGAGCATATAACGATCGATCAGAACCGGATGCTCCGGATTGATCTTCACCGCGTATTCCATGTAGCTGAGCAGTTCGGCGTCGGAGTAGACGATCTCCATCGCGCGGCCGCCCAGTACGTAGGACGGACGAACGAGAACCGGGTAGCCGAATTGCGAAGCCGTACCGACCGCTTGGTCAACCGAAGTGACCGTGCCTCCCGGAGGCTGGGCGATGTTCAGCTCGCGCAGCAGCGCTTCGAACTTCTTGCGGTCTTCGGCTGCGTCGATGCTTTCCAGGCTGCTTCCGAGGATGCGGACGCCCGCTTTGGACAGCGGAGCCGCCAGGTTGATCGCCGTCTGGCCGCCGAATTGGACGATTACGCCGATCGGATTCTCGCGCTCGATGACGTTCATGACGTCCTCGAAGAACAGCGGCTCGAAGTACAGACGGTCGGACGTATTGAAGTCGGTCGATACCGTCTCCGGGTTGTTGTTAATAATAACCGCTTCGTAACCGGCCGCCTGGATCGCCCATACCGCGTGAACGGTCGAGTAGTCGAACTCAATACCTTGTCCGATCCGGATCGGTCCGGAGCCGAGGACGATGACTTTCTCCTTGCTCGTCTCCAGCACTTCGTCTTCGGTTTCGTAAGTCGAGTAGTAGTACGGTGTCGTCGCTTCGAACTCCGCCGCGCACGTGTCGACCATTTTGTATACCGGCTTGATGTTTGACTGCAGACGGTAAGTGCGAACGTCGGCTTCCTTCGTAAAGGAGTCCGCTCCGGCCAGCGTGCGCACTTCGGCGATCGCCCGGTCGGTAAATCCTTTGCGCTTCGCTTCCAGCAGCAGCTCGCTTGTCAGCTCGCCCGCCAGCTTCGATTCGAACTGGATCATTCCCTCCAGCTTGCCGAGGAACCACCAGTCGATGCTGGTCAAATCTTGAATCTGCTGCAAGGTATAGCCGCGGCGGTACGCTTCCGCGATCAGGAACAGGCGCTCGTCGTCCGGCTTGCGCAGACGGGTCTCGAGCGTATCGACGTCGAGCAGATCGGTGCCTTTCAGGAACAGGCGGTGCGTGCCGATCTCCAGCGAACGGATCGCTTTATGAATCGACTCTTCGAACGTCCGGCCGATCGCCATGACTTCCCCGGTCGCTTTCATCTGTGTGCCGAGCTTGCGGTTGGCGCTCGTAAATTTATCGAACGGCCAGCGCGGAATTTTCGATACGATATAATCAAGCGTAGGCTCGAAGCAGGCGTAGGTTTGTCCGGTAACCGGGTTGACCAGTTCGTCCAGTGTATAACCGATCGCAATTTTGGCTGCCATCTTCGCAATCGGATAACCCGTTGCTTTGGAAGCGAGCGCCGAAGAGCGACTTACGCGCGGATTGACCTCGATCACATAATATTGGAAGCTGTGCGGATCAAGCGCGAATTGGACGTTACAGCCGCCCTCGATATTGAGCGCACGAATGATTTTGAGCGATGCGGAACGCAGCATCTGATATTCGCGGTCCGACAGCGTCTGGCTCGGGGCTACGACGATGCTGTCTCCGGTATGAACGCCGACCGGATCGAAGTTTTCCATGTTACATACGACGATACAGTTGTCATTCGCATCGCGCATCACTTCGTATTCGACTTCCTTCATGCCGGCGATGCTGCGCTCGACCAGACATTGGCCGATCGGGCTGTAGCGGATACCGGACGATACGATATCGACCAGTTCTTCTTCCGTGTTGCATATCCCGCCGCCCGTGCCGCCCAGCGTATAGGCCGGACGAACGATGATCGGATAGCCGATCTCATTAGCGAAGTCGACCGCTTGCGGAACCGTCGTTACGATGACGCTCGCCGGTACCGGTTGCTCCAGCTCGCGCATCAGGTCGCGGAACAGGTCGCGGTCTTCGGCTTTCTCGATCGCGGTCAGCTGCGTACCGAGCAGCTTGACGTTTTCTTTCTCCAGCACGCCTGCTTTCGCGAGCGCTA
Organism: Paenibacillus oceani; assembly: GCF_014705615.1. Lineage (GTDB taxonomy): Bacteria > Bacillota > Bacilli > Paenibacillales > NBRC-103111 > Paenibacillus_AB > Paenibacillus_AB oceani. The sequence continues at coordinate 155,871 of NZ_JACXJA010000007.1, read as the reverse complement.
CGGCCATGTTAAGACCGGTTTGTCCGCCCAACGTCGGCAGCAAGCCGTCCGGTTTTTCCTGGCGGATGATCTGCGATACGAACTCCAGCGTGATCGGTTCGATGTATACTTTGTCGGCCATATTCGTATCGGTCATGATCGTGGCCGGGTTGCTGTTGATCAGGACAACTTCCATGCCTTCTTCTTTCAGGGCTTGGCAAGCTTGCGTTCCCGCATAGTCGAATTCGGCCGCTTGACCGATGACGATCGGACCGGAGCCGATCACGAGTATCTTTTTGAGTGCATTATTTTTTGGCATATGCGAGTTCCCCTTTCCGCTGGAGGTCCGATCCGGCACCGCGTGCAGCCACGATTTCGGCTTGACGCGGGGAGCGCGGATTTTGCTCCTTGAAGCTGTGAATCATCGTGATGAAGTCGTCGAACAGGTAGCTCGAGTCGAACGGTCCCGGAGCGGCTTCCGGATGATATTGCACCGAAAACGCGGGATGCGTTTTATGTTTCAAGCCTTCGATCGTCTTGTCGTTGTTGTTGATATGAGTCACGATCAGGTCGGTGCCTGCGATCGAATCGTCTTTAACCGTGTAGCCGTGGTTTTGCGAAGTGATGTAGCAGCGGTTCGAGATCAGATCTTTAACCGGGTGGTTGCCTCCGCGATGACCGAACTTCAGCTTCTCCGAATCCGCGCCGCAAGCGAGAGCGAACAGCTGATGTCCGAGGCAGATGCCGAAGATCGGGAATTCCCCGAGCAGCTCGGCGATCATTTTGACCGCATGCGGGACGTCTTTCGGGTCCCCGGGGCCGTTGGACAACAGGATGCCGTCCGGCGCCAGTCGGCGGATCTGATCGGCGGTCGCGTCCTGAGGGACGACGACGACGTCGCAGCCGCGTTTCGTCAAGTCGCGGATGATGCCGCTTTTGGCGCCGAAGTCGACGAGCACGATACGCTCCTTCGTACCCGGGCAGCCGAATACCGTCTTGGTGGAGACGCGGGATACTTGGTCCGTAATAAGCGGAGTCGCCTTCAACTGCTCCATCAGCTCTTCGACAGGGCGGTTCGACGTGGTGATCAACCCTTTCATAACCCCGTGATGACGGATCAGCCGTGTCAGCATCCGCGTGTCGATGCCGCTGATTCCGACAACGCCGTATTCTTTCAGCAGACTGTCGATTGTATATTGGGCGCGCCAGTTGGACGGCACCTCTTCATGCTCGCGCACGACGAACCCGTGGATGAACGGGCGGATCGACTCGAAGTCGTCCCGCGCAATCCCGTAGTTGCCGATGAGCGGATACGTCATCGTTACGATTTGTCCGCAGTAGGACGGATCGGACAATACTTCCTGATAACCGGTAATTCCGGTGTTAAATACGACTTCGCCAACCGACTCGCCTTCGCTGCCAAACCCTTTGCCTGTGAAAAGCGTGCCGTCTTCCAACAATAGTCTTGCTTGCATCCTTTCATCCTCCAATCGATGTGCTGCTCGTCGTTATGCCATGATGATTTCTGCTTCTAGTTGCACCTTGCTCTATATATAAGGAAGTTATTCGCTCCAAACGGTTTTGCCGCCCACCATCGTAAGCGACGGCCAGCCGTACAGCTTCCAGCCGGTGAACGGGGTGTTGCGCCCCTTGCTGAGAAATTCCGATGGCTCTACCGCCTTCTCGGCGTCCAGATCGATCAGCGTCAGATCGGCTTCGCGTCCCACCTCGAGCACGCCCCAAGGCAGTCCGAACAGTTCCGCAGGCTTCGACGTCATCCGGTCCAGCAAAAATTCCAGCGTCCAGCGTCCGGTGCGGACAAATTTCGTATACAGCAGCGGGAACGCGGTCTCGAAACCGACGATGCCGAACGGCGCCATCTGCAAGCCGCGGGCTTTCTCTTCTTCGCTGTGCGGCGCATGGTCAGTTACGATAATGTCGATCGTACCGTCCTCAAGCCCTGCGATAACCGCCTCTACGTCTTTCGGCGTGCGAAGCGGCGGATTCATTTTCCAGTTGGCGTCGTCCACTCCCGGAATATCCTCGTCGGACAACAGCAGGTGATGCGGACATACTTCCGAAGTGACCTTGATGCCGAACTGCTTGCCGTGCCGGATCAGCCTTACCGACTGCTCGGCGCTGACGTGACAGACGTGGTAGTGAACGCCCGTCGCTTCCGCGAGCAAAATGTCGCGTCCGACATGAATCGCTTCGGATTCGTTCGGGATTCCTTTCAACCCGTGCTTGCGGGCGAATTCGCCTTCGGATACCGCTCCGCCCTCGACCAGCGTGTTATCCTCGCAGTGTGCGATGACCGGCATATTCATCGAAGCGGCCAGCGCCATCGCGTCCTTCATCATCTGGGCGCTTTGCACGCCTACCCCGTCGTCCGTAAAGCCGACGACTCCCGCTTCCTTCAGAGCTGCGAAATCGGTCAGTTCGCGACCGAGCTGGTTTTTGGATATGCAGCCGTAAGGCAGCACCCGGACGATCCCTTCCTTCTCGGCCTTGTCCAACACATACTTAACCGTCTCTACCTTATCGATGACCGGTCTCGTATTCGGCATGCAGGCGATCGTCGTATACCCGCCGCGTGCAGCCGAGCGGGTGCCGGTCGCGATCGTTTCCTTATATTCGAAGCCGGGTTCGCGCAAGTGCACATGCATGTCGATGAAACCTGCCGATACCAGCTTGCCTTTTGCGTCAATCACTTCGTGGCCGTTCGTATCCGGGACATCGCTGCCGATAGCCGCGATCTTGCCGTCTTCGATAAACAAATGCCGGGTGGCCAGCTCGTTTTGTCCTCGTACCGGCACGCGTCCGTTAATGATCCAAGTTCCCATGGTTCGCCTCCTGATCGGTAGTTGCGGATCGGCCGCCGGATCGTCATGCTCCGGCAGCCGACCGTCTCGTTATCGTTAGCTCAGCGCCCGTTCGACGACCGCCATGCGGATCGGCACCCCGTGGCTCATTTGCGTAAAAATTTTCGATTTGTCGCATTCGACCAGTTCGTCGTCAATTTCGACTCCGCGATTGATCGGAGCCGGATGCATGATAATCGCATGAGGCTTCATCATCCCTGCGCGCTCCACCGTCAGCCCGTAATGAGCGCGGTAGTCTTCGGCCGAGCGGATAAATCCTTTGTCATGGCGCTCCAGCTGTACGCGAAGCATCATCACGACGTCGGCCTGCAGCGCTTCTTCCATCGTCACGTAGCCGGCGAATTCGCTCAGCTCGGGCGCCTGCATGTTGTCCGGCGCGCAAAACTTCACAGTCGCGCCCATCTTCTGCAGTCCCCACAAATTCGAGCGTGCAACCCTGCTGTGCATAATATCGCCGATGATGGCCACCGTTAGTCCTTTGAATTCGCCGAACGTCTTGCGGATCGTATATAAGTCGAGCAGCGCCTGCGTCGGATGCTCGTTATTGCCGTCCCCCGCATTGATCAGTGGAACTTTGATCTTCTCGGCCAGTTCGGCCAGCAGGCCGATCGGCTTCATCCGGATTACCCCGGCGTCGATTCCCATCGATTCAAGCGTCCGTACCGTATCGTAGATCGATTCGCCTTTCTCCACGCTGGATGCCGCCGCCGCGAAGTTCAGCACCTGCGCGCCCAGCCGCTTCTCCGCCACCTCGAACGAGAACCGCGTGCGCGTGCTGTTCTCGAAAAACATGTTGGCGACGAACTTGCCTTCCAGCACCGGCGATAGTTTGTGGGTGTGGCTTTCCCAGTACGCGGCCCGGTCCAGGATGCTTACAATCTCTTCTTTTCCGAGGGATTTCAGTCCAAGCAGGTGTCTGTCGCCAGCTACGTTCGTTCTCGTCATGAATCGTTATCCCCTTTGCTGAATGATGACGACTTCGTCGATCCGGTCCACTTCGTTCATCTTCACTTCGATCTGCTCCAGCTTGGAGGTCGGTACGTTTTTGCCTACGTAGTCCGGGCGGATCGGCAGCTCCCGGTGTCCGCGGTCGACCAGAACAGCCAGTTGAATCGATCTCGGGCGCCCCAGGTCGATCAGGGCGTCCATCGCCGCTCTTACCGTCCTGCCCGTGTACAGCACGTCGTCGCATAAAATAATTCGCTTGTCCTGGATATCCGGCGCTTGCACCGACGAAGCGGCCATTACCGAATTCAGCCGCACGCGGTCGTCACGATACGAGGTGATGTCCAGCTCGCCTACCGGCATCGGGATTCCTTCGATGTCGCGAATCCGTTCTGCGATCCGGTTGGCGATATAGATCCCCCGTGTGCGAATGCCGACCATAATGCTGTCGTCCACGCCTTTATTTTTTTCCAGTATCTCGTGTGCAATGCGCGTCAAGGCGCGGCGTATCGCCGTATCGTCCATTATAACCAGCTTATCCGGATTCATGGCCTGCTACCTCCCGATTACTCCCCGATCCGTCCGGGGCTTTCCATGTGCCGATACCGCTTCTGGAGATGACGGAGTCCGCCCGCAAAAAAACTCCTTGCCCTAGGGCAAGGAGTTCGATTCGACCGCATCGCTGGGGCACGAAACAGCCATTCGCGTTCTCAAGGCACAACCACCCAGAGCGCGTATGACCATGTTCGCAACCGGCACGTCCGTTACGATATCGCGACTTTCTCGTCGACCACCTTGCCAGCCTCACAGGACCAGCTTAAAGGCACTATTTGGTTCCAAACGATTATCTCACGTTCGACATATGATGTCAATCGACAATTCAGTTTGGAAATATGACGAATCGTTGCGGCCCGCCATCATTGATTGCGCCCCTCCTTTTATGCTATAAAAGGTTTAGACGTTATTCCCAAGCCGAAAAGGAGAATACACTTACATGTCTGAAATGAACACGATGGAAGTTATTAACTTTATAAAAAACAGCGTCAAAAAAACGCCGGTAAAAGTATATGTGAAAGGCACGCTCGAGCAAGCAAGCTTCGGCTCCGGCGTCCGAGCCTTTATCTCGGGCGGAAGCGGAGTGCTCTTCGGAGAGTGGCCGGCAATCGCCGAGGCGCTTGAAACGAACAAATCGTATATCGAAGATTTCGAAATCGAAAACGACCGCCGCAACTCGGCGATCCCCCTGCTCGATCTGAAAGGCATCAATGCCCGCATCGAACCAGGCGCCATTATCCGCGATAAAGTGACGATCGGCGACAACGCCGTTATTATGATGAACTCCACCATCAACATCGGCGCTTCGATCGGCGACGGCACGATGATCGATATGAACGTAGTCGTCGGCGGCCGCGTACAGATCGGTAAAATGTGCCATATCGGGGCAGGCGCCGTCGTAGCCGGCGTAATCGAGCCGCCTTCGGCACAGCCGGTCGTCATCGAAGACGACGTCCTTATCGGCGCCAACGCCGTCATCCTCGAAGGCGTCCGCGTCGGCCAAGGAGCCGTCGTGGCTGCGGGAGCGGTCGTTACGCAAGACGTCGAAGCTTATACGGTCGTAGCCGGCACTCCGGCCCGGGTGATCAAGAAGGTCGACGACCAGACGAAGTCGAAGACGGAAATTATGCAGGAACTGCGCCAGCTGTAAGCTGCATCATCGGTTCTCACACCACAAGCCAGGGGCCTCCCCTGGCTTCCAATATTAAGGAGGACTTATGCGTACGGAGATCCAAACGTTTGTAGACATACGCCGGCAGCTCCATCGCATCCCGGAGCCCGGTTATGCCGAATTTAAAACCCAGCGCTTCCTGCTGGATCGGATCGGGGAGCTGCCGCAGCACCGGATCGAGGTGCGCACATGGCGGACAGGCATTCTCGTCAAAGTCAAAGGAACGGACCCGCAGTTCACATTTGGCTACCGCGCCGATATGGACGGGCTGCCGATCGAGGAGGACACCTCTTACGCGTTCCGCTCGGAGCATCCGGGATATATGCACGCCTGCGGGCACGACATGCATATGGCGATCGGGCTCGGGGTGCTCACCCATTTCGTCGAACAGGAGATGGCGGACGATCTGATCGTTATTTTCCAGCCCGCCGAGGAAGGCCCTGGCGGAGCCAAGCCGATGCTGGAGAGCGAGGAGCTTCGCGGCTGGCTGCCTGAGCAGATCGTCGCGCTGCATATCGCGCCGGAATACCCGGCCGGTACGATTGCGACAAGACCGGGCATCCTGTTCGCCAATACATCGGAGCTGTTCATCGATTTGATAGGAAAAGGCGGACATGCGGCTTACCCGCACCGGGCGAACGACATGGTCGTCGCGGCCGCCCACCTGCTCGTTCAGCTCCAATCGATCGTCTCCCGCAACGTTAATCCGCTCGATTCGGCCGTCGTAACGGTCGGTAAAATCGAAGGCGGCACGAAGCAAAACATCATCGCGGAAAAAGCCCGGCTGGAAGGGACGATCCGCACCTTGTCCGCAGACACGATGCAGCTCGTCAAGCAGCGGATCGAAGCGCTCGTTCGCGGAACGGAAGCTTCCTTCGAATGTACGGCACATATCGATTACGGGTCGAATTACCGTCAAGTGTACAATGAAGAGGAAATCACCCGGGAATTTATGGAATGGCTCGGGAAGTCCGGTCACGCCCGTCTGATCGAATGTTCGGAAGCGATGACCGGGGAGGATTTCGGCTATTTCCTCGAGAGCATCCCCGGCTTTATGTTCTGGCTCGGCGTCGATACGCCCTACGGTCTGCATCACGCCAAGCTTGAACCGAGCGAGCAGGCGATACCCGTCGCTATTCATACGGTGACCGATTATTTCCGCTGGAAATCGGGCCGATTGCGTTCAGGAGGGGATAGGGCATGAGTGGAGGCAACAGCCGGACGGCGTCCGCAGCGGACCCGAGAAAGGATCGCGTGACGATCATGGGCGTGCCGTTCTCGAAGATGGACCTGGATGAGACGATCCGGCATTTTACGGAATTGGCGAATCGTTCCGAACGCTGCATGTATCATGTCGTGACCGCGAATCCGGAAATTGTGATGTCCGCCTCGAAAGATCCGTCTCTGATGAAAATTTTACATGAAGCGGGCATTATCACGCCTGACGGCATCGGCATCGTGAAAGCTGCCAAGTGGAAAGGCGAACCCGTCCCCGGACGCGTAACCGGCTATGATATGCTGCTGCGCCTGCTTGAGCAGGGCAACCGGGACCGTTGGTCGTTTTACTTCCTCGGTACGGACGAGGATACGAACCGCAAGGCGGTCGAAGCGATCGCCGCCCGTTACCCGAACGTGAAGATTGCCGGACGCCATAACGGCTTCTTCGGAGCGGACCGGGAACCCGCCATCGTGGAAGAAATCGCTGCGGCAAGCCCCGATTTTCTGATCGTGGCGATGGGCGCTCCCCATGCGGAACGCTGGATCTACCGCAACAAGCCGAAGCTGAACGTCAAGCTCGTTATGGGCGTGGGCGGCAGCCTCGACATTCTCGCGGGCAAAGTGAAGCGGGCGCCGGACTTCTGGATCAAGCTGAACATCGAATGGTTGTACCGGCTGCTCTCCAACCCTTCCCGCTGGCGGCGGCAGCTCGTATTGCCGATTTTCGCGGTGAAAGCGTTCCTGCACCGCAATGACCGGTAAACCGGGAATATCAAGATGACTATGGGTATACGCAGCAAAAGAGCGGCTAACCGTCCGGGTTAACCGCTCTTTTGCTTGAGGACTATACCCGATGATGATCCGCTCGCCACTGCTTGACCGATTTTTTGATATCCGCTGGCGATAGGCCGGATTCGGCTGCTTGGGCCGCCAGTTGAGGAAACTCTTCGTCGGATGCGAAGCGCAAGGCGATGATTTGGCGGATCGTCAGCTTGCCGCTTAACGGCTTGCCGGTCAGGGCGAGATGACGCAGCCCTTCCTCGGCTCTGATGACGCGATCCTGCACGACGAGACTGTTTCTGCGGGTAAGAATGCCGGTTATAACCGACTGCAACACCAAGGAAAACAGGACGACCGTCTTCCAGTCGAGCTCGCCGGATACCGCGTCTGCGATGGCGAAGCCGATTGCGGCCAAAAACGTAACAAGCCCAAGCGGCATCAGCACAAAATGCTGCAGCGGATATAACCTGCGATGATTTTCGTAAGATTGCTCCTGCTTGTTCTCCATTTCCAGCGCCTCCCTTAAATCCATGCGGGTATTCGGATGATCAGATCTCTTCTCATGTCCGTTCTGGCTCTAAGTATACAATCTAATCGAGTGTATGCCTATCCCCGGCCCGGAATTCCCGCAATTCGGCTCACGATCAGAAAACCGGGGAACCCGGTCAACGGCATCAAACGGGCGAACGCAAAAAAAGCCTTCACCCGTCAAGGGCAAAGGCTGTACTCGATCTGCTTTTAGAATTCGTACTGAACCGTCACATTTGTCGTTACTTTCAGCTCACCGGTCGAAATGCTGGTCGGAGACCCGGCTGCGGAATCCATCATCGCTTTGGACATCTCGATGTTGCGGTATTCCGAAGGGATGGCGACTCCGCCGCCTTGATTCACGGCTACGATCCCTTTCAGCTCTTTGCCGGCGTATTTAGCGATTGCTTGCGCTTTCGCCTTCGCGTTGTCCATCGCTTTCTCGATGACCTGCAGCTCATATTCCTGGCCCTTCTCCGTGCTGAAGCGGACGCCTTCGATCTGATTCGCCCCGGCCGCGGATACCGCATCGAGGAACGTTCCCAGATTGTCGAGGTCACGGTACGTCACCTGAAGCATTTGAGTGGCGCTGTATCCTTTTACTTTCGCTTCTCCGCGATCGGAGTACGAATACTCCGGTCTTACGCTGAAGCCGGACGTTTGCACGTCTTTCGCCGGCAGCTTGTACTTGTCGAACAATACTTCCCGCAGCTTCGTGTATGCTTCCGCGTTGGCCGCTTGGGCATCTTTCGCCGTTTCCGCTTCGGTGCGGATACCGAGGTTGATGTAAGCGACGTCCGGAGCGACCGTCATTTCGCCTTGACCGTTGACTGTAATCACGTTTTTGACGCCGGAGGACTGCTCGGCGGCGTATACTTCGCCCGGGCCGAAGCGCGGCAGGCTTTGAGCGTACAGTGCCGTCGTTAATGCGAGGGCGGCTACCCCTGTAATCAGCCATTTCTTCTTCATCGTCATGTTCATCGTTCATTTTCCCTTCTTTCCAAGAATTGTTTTCCGACTCTATTAACGAGCGTTTCCGGAAAATTGTTGCAGGAAAATGAACGGATTCAAAAAAAAATTTAGTCGAGCCGTTCAACAAACGATTCCAGCTTGTCCATCGCCTTCTCCAGAAGATCCATCGAGTACGCATACGAAATCCGGATGTAACCTTCCCCGTATTCCGAGAAAGCGTCGCCGGGAACGACCGCCACCCGCTCCTCGTCCAGCAGCTTCATCGTAAATTCCATGGAGCTTAATCCGAAGCGGCGAATCGACGGGAACAAATAAAACGCGCCTTCCGGCTTCTCCGATTCAAGCCCCATCCGCTGCAGCCGGTCGTATACGAAATCCCGACGGAGCTTGTATTGCCGCTTCATCGGCTCCGCATCGTCGATCCCGGCCGTTAGCGCTTCTACCGCCGCATATTGGCTGATCGAGCTGGCACACGTCACATTGTATTGGTGCACCTTGACCATATGCTTCGAGATGTCGGCGGGAGCAAACGTAAATCCGATCCGCCAGCCGGTCATCGAATGCGATTTCGACAAGCCGTTGATTACGATCGTCTGCTCCTTCATCCCGGGCAGCGAAGCGATTGAACGGTGAGGTGCATCGTAAATCAGCTCGCTGTATATTTCATCCGAGATGATGAAAATCGGTTTGCCGCGCAGCAGATCGGCGACGGCCTTCAGCTCCTCCTCGGCCATCACCCGCCCCGTCGGGTTGGACGGATAACAGAGAACGACGGCGCGCGTCCGTTCGGTCAGCATCGGCTTCAGCAGATCTGCCGTCAGCTTGAACCCGGTCTTGCGGGTATCCACGTATACCGGCGTTCCGCCACACAGCCGGATAATCGGCTCATAGCCGGGATAGATCGGGCCGGGGATAATGACCTCGCTGCCCGGGCCGACTATCGTCCGAAGCGTAATATCGAGCGCCTGGCTTGCTCCGGCCGTCACGATAATTTCCTGATCCGGATCGTAATCGAGCCCGTATTTGCGGTTGACAAAAGCCGAAGCCGCTTGACGCAGCTCCGGCAGCCCCGGATTGGGAGTATACAGTGTTTTATTTTGATCGAGCGCCCGCTTGCCGGCTTCTATAATATGGGCGGGCGTCGGGAAGTCCGGCTGGCCGATGGTCAGCGTGACGACGTCCTTGTAAGCGGCCACCAGATTCGAAATTTTGCGTATGCCCGAGATTTGAATATTGTGAACCGCGGAATTGACCAGATGCTCCACAAATGTTCCTCCCCATTACATGAGTACGGATTATAACGTTTTGAGAACGTCCAACAAATGGGTCATATCGTCGGGAAGGCCGACCTCGAACTCGAGATGCTCCCCCGTCGTCGGATGAACAAATCCGAGCACACCCGCATGAAGAGCCTGTCCGTCGATCGGATTTCCTTTGTTGCGTCCGTACATCGGGTCGCCTACGAGCGGGTGGCCGATATACTTCATATGAACGCGAATCTGATGCGTCCGTCCGGTTTCCAGCTTCAGCTGCATCAGCGTATAATCGGCGATCCGGTCAAGCACGATAAAGTGGGTGACCGCATGCTTGCTGTTTTTGTCCGTAACGGTATACATCTTGCGGTCTTCCGAAGATCGGCCGATCGGGGCTTCGATCGTTCCCTGATCGTGGGTCACGTTGCCGTGCACGACGGCGATATATTTTCTCGTAACACTGTGTTCTTTCAATTGGGCGGCCAGCGACAGATGCGCCTTGTCGTTTTTGGCGGCCATGATCAGACCGGAAGTATCCTTGTCGATCCGGTGTACGATACCGGGGCGCAGCATGCCGTTAATACCCGACAGATCGGTGCAGTGGTGCAGGAGCGCATTCACGAGCGTTCCCGAGTAATGTCCGGGTGCCGGATGGACAACCATGCCGCGAGGTTTGTTGACTACAATGACGTCGGAATCTTCATAGATGATATCGAGCTGAATCGGTTCGGGAACGATGCTCACCTCGACCGGATCGGGAACGATCAACCGGACGTTATCCCCCTCGGCGAGCTTGTAGTTCGGCTTTACCGCTTTGCCGTTTACGACGACATCCCCATTTTTGATCCACAGCTGGATTTGCGAACGCGAGATATCCTCGCCGCACGATTCGGTCACATATTTGTCGATCCGCTCGCCGGAGTCCTTCGCTTCGACGATCCATTCCTGCAGACCCTCGGTATCCAATTCTTCCGAATTTGTTTCGAACGGCAGGACTTGCTGCGCTGACGAATCGTGTTCCTTATACTTGTCCTTGTTCATGAGTAAGACCTCTTCTTTCTTTACGCCATTCCAGAATAGAATCGAGGAAAATAAGCGCTACCCCGATTACGATCGCAGAATCGGCCCCGTTAAATATGGCAAATTGATAGTCGACGTCCCAGCCGAACAGCGAAAACCGGAAAGTGAAATGCATAAAGTCCACAACTTCTCCGAACAACAGCCGGTCTATAAAATTGCCGAGCGCTCCGCCAAGCAGTAATCCCAGCGCGACTTTCAACAGTTTCTTGTCGCCGTTTTTGCGAAGCTTCTGCAAATACCAGATCAGCCCGATCAGGATAACCGTTGTAACGACAATAAAAAACCAGCGCTGCTCTTGCAAAATGCCGAATGCCGCTCCCCGGTTCCGATGCGAAGTCAGCTGAAAAAACTCGCCGATCACCGGGATCGAGTCTCCTTCTTTCATATTCACCACAACTAGCCGCTTCGTAACTTGGTCGATCACAAATACGATAAGCGCATAAATATAATAAATCAACGTGCAGTCCTCCCTGCGACTTTAGGTTCCGATACCTCGCATTGTAGCATAGCGGCCGCATGCGCGTCCAATGAAGCGAACCGCCATTATCCGGCTCTCGCAATCATAAATTATGGTTGTTTTATTTCCGCATCGATGGCTAACGATATACGTATCGCTCCGATTCAGACATTGCCTTACGGAAGGAGAACGACAACCGGTGAACCGACTAACAAGCGAACAACGAGAGACGCTGCGCGACGTACTCATACGGGAAAAATACGAGCTGGAGCAACGCCTGAAGCAAAACGACCATTTTGGCGCCGCCGATCCGCTTTCGGCGACAACCGGCGAGCTGTCCGCCTATGACAATCATCCCGCCGATCTCGGATCGGAGCTATTTGAGCGCGGGAAAGACATTGCGCTGAACGAGCACGAGGAACACCATCTCGCCGACATTAACGATGCGCTGGAGAGGATGAGCGAAGGCGCCTACGGCGTTTGTGCGGTATGCGGGAAATCCATATCGTATGAACGGCTGGAAGCGATGCCGACTACCGAGTATTGCATCGACCATGTCCCTGACCGCGATATCTCCCAGCGTCGTCCTGTGGAAGAACGTCTGCTCGAACCCCCTTTTGGCCGTACGAGCCTGGACGAGCTGCCCGGACAAAACGGATTTGACGGAGAAGATGCATGGCAGATCGTCGAAAGCTGGGGCAATTCGGACTCTCCCGCCATGGCCGAGGATCGCGAGGTTTGGAACTACGATCAGCTGTATACCGAATCCGATGAGAATGACGGCTTCGTCGAATCTTTCGAAAGCTTTATCGCCACGGATCTGTACGGCGAGCAAGTATCGGTTATCCGCAATCGGCAGTATCGGGACTATATGGACAACCGGGAGGGCGATCCGCTGCTGGAGCCCGATCCGTACAACGATCTGGAATCTGGACTCCATTAGCCGATCTGGCGTTCTACTCCCACTGTCCCGTCCCTCCCCCATTTTAATAAGCGCGCCCTTCCAGCTGTATCTGTACGATCTTGACGATATCGGCGATAAAATCGCCGATGATCGGAAGGTTTAACGCTCCGAGCATGCGAAGGAAGTAGACGATCAGCGCTGCGAACACGGTAAAACCGATGGCGATTCCGACGCCGCGGGCAATTCCGGTGTACAAATTAATGAAGATGAGCCGTCTCGGGCGATTCAGCAACGCCACATAGTCCGCGATTTGAACTTTTTCCATCTGATCGGCGATTTTCTTCAATCTTTCATTCACACTGTCCAGCGTAGTTTCATCCGGCTTCTTCTCCGTCACGCAAGGCCCCCCTTTTTGGAAATAGACTCGAATAACGTTCATGGAGAACCGGCGGGCCGGCTCTCCATGACGGGTCATTACATCGATTTTACGATCGGCGCGCAGCGGCCGCACAGCGACGGATGCTCTTTATCCGTACCCACCTCGGGACTGACTACCCAGCAGCGTTCGCACTTTTCACCGGATGCTACTTCAACCGCTACGGCAAGTCCTTTCAGCTTCATCGCCGTGTCCGGCACCGGTGCTCCCGTCTCCTCCACGCTTACCGCCGATACGATAAACAGCTGATCCAGACCGGTCAGACGTCCGAGCAGCTTCGCGGTCTCCGCATCCGGATACAGTCGGATATGCGCTCCGAGCGAATTGCCGATCACTTTGTCCTTCCTTGCGACTTCCAGCGCCTTCAGCACCTCGTCGCGAACTTCCATAAACTGTTCCCATTTGTTCTCCAGCTCCGCGTCATATACGGACGTCTGCACGTCCGGCATATCGGCAAGCTGGACGCTGACCGCCGCCGTCTCCGGGGTATATCTCCACACTTCGTCGGCCGTATGCGGCAGTATGGGCGCAATCAGTTTAGTTATTGCCGTAAGCGCCTCGTATAATACGGTTTGGCACGCTTTGCGGGCTGCGTCGTCCGGGCTGCTTACGTACAGCCGGTCTTTGACGATATCCAGATAGAAGGCGCTCATCTCGACCGCGCAGAAATGGTGTACCGCCTGATACACGACATGGAACTCATAGTTTTCGTAAGCTTTCAGCACCCGCTCCGTCATCCGGTTCAAGCGGATCACCGCAAATCGGTCAAGCTCGTTCATCTCCGCATACGATACGCGATCGCTCGCAGGCTGGTAATCGGACAAGTTGCCCAGCAGGAAGCGGAGCGTATTGCGGATTTTGCGGTACCCCTCGGAGATTTGCGTTAAAATGTTGTCCGAAATCCGGTGGTCCGCCTGATAGTCAACCGAAGCGACCCACAGCCGCAAAATATCGGCGCCCAGCTTGCCGCATACTTGACTCGGGTCAATCGTATTTCCGATCGACTTGGACATTTTGCGGCCTTCTCCGTCCAGCGTGAATCCGTGACTCAAAATTCCTTTGTAAGGCGATTGACCGCGGACCGCCACACCTGTAATCAGAGACGAGTTGAACCATCCCCGGTACTGGTCGGAGCCTTCCAGATACAGATCGGCCGGCCATTGCAGCTCCGGACGCGTTCCCAGCACAGCAGCGTGACTGGAGCCGGAATCGAACCAGACGTCCATAATATCGGTTTCCTTGCGGAACTCGCCGTGTCCGCATTCCGGACAACGGGTTCCTTCCGGCAGCAGTTCGTGGGCATCCAAAGCGAACCAGGCATTCGAGCCTTCCCGTTCGATGATGCCCGCCACCTTCTCGATCGTCGCATCGTTCACGAGCGGATGGTTGCAGCTTCTGCAATAAACGATCGGAATCGGCACGCCCCATACCCGCTGACGCGATATACACCAGTCTCCGCGCTCGGCGATCATGTTGTGCAGGCGAACTTCGCCCCACTCCGGCGTCCAGTCGACCCGCTTGATCTCCTCCAGCATCTCCCCGCGGAACTTATCGATCGAAGCGAACCATTGCTCGGTCGCCCGGTAGATGACCGGTTTTTTGGTCCGCCAGTCGTGGGCGTACTGGTGCTTGATGAAATCCAGCTTGAGCAGATGGCCGGACTGTTCCAGTTTCTCGGTGATCAGCTTGTTCGCTTTATCGTAAAATACCCCTTCGAAGCCGGGAGCCTCCGAAGTCATCTTGCCTTGATCGTCGACCGGGCACAATACGCCGAGATTGTATTTCTGCCCGACCGTAAAGTCGTCTTCCCCGTGACCCGGCGCCGTATGAACGCATCCCGTACCCGCTTCCAGCGTGACATGCTCGCCGAGAATGACAACCGACTCCCGGTCGTAGAACGGATGACGGCACGTTACATACTCCAGCTCCGCACCTTTAAACGTCGCCTTCGTCGTGACTTGGCTCCAGCCGATTTCTTTGGAAACCGCCTCCAGCAGCCCTTCCGCCAAAACGAGTAATTTACCGTCCGCTTCCACCAGTACATAATCGAATTCCGGATGCAGGCTGATGCCAAGATTGGCGGGCAGCGTCCATGGCGTAGTCGTCCAGATCACGATCGATGATCCTTCAGGAAGCTTGCCTTTGCCATCCTTCACATCAAAGGCAACATAGATCGAGGCGGACGTCTTCTCGCGGTATTCGATCTCCGCTTCCGCCAGAGCGCTCTCCGAGGAGGGCGACCAGTACACCGGCTTCAGTCCTTTGTAAATATACCCTTTCTTGACCATATCGCCGAAAACCCGGATTTGCTGGGCCTCGTACTCCGGCTTCAGCGTAATGTAAGGATCGTTCCAGTCTCCGCGGATGCCAAGCCGTTTGAATTGCCCTTTCTGCTTCTCGACCCAATTCAGCGCGTACTGTTTGCAATAGTCGCGGAATTCGAGCACGCTCATCTTTTTGCGATCGACCTTGCCGCTATTGGCAATCGCCTGCTCGATCGGCAATCCGTGCGTATCCCAGCCGGGAACGTACGGGGCGTCGAACCCCCGCATCGATTTGTACCGGACGATGAAGTCCTTCAATACTTTGTTCAAGGCATGGCCGATATGGATGTCCCCGTTCGCATACGGAGGCCCGTCATGCAAAATAAACTTGGGACTTCCTTGCCGGTGCTCGCGCACCTTCGCGTAAATGTCGATCTCTTCCCACCACTTCTGCATATTCGGCTCGGCCTGGGGCAAATTGCCTCTCATCGGAAACTCGGTCTGCAGCAAATTTAACGTTTTGCCGTAATCCATCTTTCGTACACTCCTTTTATCGTCTGAACAAACTTAAAACCTCTCGTCCACAAAGGGACGAGAGGTTATTCTCGCGGTACCACCCTCATAAGCATACGGATTCGGCCGTAATGAATACGGCATTCCTCTCGGACATGCTCACTCGACGATCTGTAACGGGATCTCCCGTTCTCTTTAGTAACCGCTCATTCGCCGGCGTTCGAGAGACGCTCCCGGGGGATATTCGACTCGGCTGGATACCGGGCTTGCACCTTCCCCGGCTCGCTTGACTCCATCTCTCCGAATGTACTTGTCCCGGTCATCGCTTTGGGCTGCTTCAGAAAAACAACCGCTGCATAGCGGTCTGTCGTCCATCATTATACCCGAGTCAGCAAACGGGAGTCAACTGAAGCCCATCCAGACAGGTACGCTGATTTATTTGCGGTCATCGCCCGAATCCAGCGAATCCCATTGGTCATTGCCAAGCAGCTCGAGCTGCGCTTCGACAAGCGTTCTGAACCGGGTCCGGTAAATCGACGCCTGCTTCTTCAGTTCTTCAATCTCGAGGGCGACTTTGCGCGACTTCGTTAACGATTCGTTGATGATCCGGTCCGCGTTTTTCTCCGCTTCCTTCAAGATCAGCTGGGCTTCCTTCTTGGAGTTGCTCCGGACTTCGTCCGCCGCCTCCTGGGCGACGATAATCGTCTTGCTGAGCGTCTCCTCGATATTGGAGAAATGATCGAGCCGCTCCTGAAGCGCCGCTATCTGGCTTTGTAGTTCCTTATTTTCACGTATATACAATTCATAATCTTTAATAATCTGATCAAGAAACTCGTTGACCTGGTCCTCGTCATATCCGCGAAGACGTTTGGCGAACTCCTTGTTATGTATGTCCAATGGCGTTAAAGGCATTGGCGCACCTCCTGTAAATGATGACGGCGGAAAACGCTGTCTTATCCCGTTATAAATTTCGACGGGAACAGCGGAAATCCTGCAATCTCTTACACGAATTTGCCAATTTTCAGCCGAATTCTGCCCTTTTTCGTTTCGCCTTCTACCGTTACGAGCCTAAATCTGCCGAATCCCTGGAAGGAGACGACATCGCCTTCCTTTAAGGCTTTGGAAGGGTCCGCTTCCGGTTTCCAGTTTACCTTGCAGCGTCCGGCCTTGATCGGGTCCATCACCTTGGCGCGGCTCAGACGGTAGACGTCGCTAACGATTCCGTCCAGACGAAGCGAAGCGACGGTCAAATTCATTTCCTCCAGCGTTTGCGCTGCGACTTGAATACGATCCAGCGGGAGCGTCTCCGTGGAGACGAATACCCGGTTCACGTATTGCAAATTCGAATTCACGAAATCGATAATTTCGTCAGCCACCAGGCAATGGCAGCTGTTGTCTCCGACATGAATATCGCCGATCTTGTCGCGTTTAATGCCTAAGCCGAGCAGCGAGCCGAGAAAATCGCTATGCTGAAGCCGGGAAAACTTCGCGTCCCCGGACGTGATGGACAACAATCCGACACCGGCCTCACCCGGTTCGCTGCGGCGATAGTCCGGTCCAATCAAGGCCCGCTTGCGTTCGGCCCCCTCGTAACCTCCGTCAAAGACGACCGAGACGCCGCCATTCCGATTCGCTAACGACTCGATGATGAACGACTGCCTCGGATCCAAGAAATCGGTACGCTTCACGATGTGCTGTTCGGCTGCACGCTGAATCCAATCCTGCGCTTTGTCGACGAAGCGGTATTCATCGGGGTGAAAATGCGCGCGTACTTCCGAGGACATCTCGAGTCACCTCAACTGAACATGTTAAGTAAATAACTAACGACGGCCTGCAATCCCGCAATGACAAACCGAAGCGCAATCAGGGCTACGATCGGAGAGATGTCGATCATTCCGCCGATGGGCGGTATGAACCGGCGAAATGGCGTCAAATAAGGCTCAACGAGCTTCCCCAATATTTCACCGATAAAGCTGTCGCGGGCGTTGGGCAGCCAGGAAAGCAAAATGTACGCGATAATCAAATACGTATACACCGTTCCCAGCTGTCCAATATACCCTATAATGGATTCGATCGTTCCCGGGCTCAATACTTTCACCTCAATCTACAAATTTCACTCTTGATCATGCAGCATTTCCGAAATAGCGCCTTGAATTTCAACCGAATCCGGAGTGCACAAAAATATATTCGGACCGATCTTCGAAATTCCCCCATTCAAAGCGTATACGGTGCCGCTCAAAAAATCGACGATGCGGATCGCCTGATCCGTCCGGACCCGCTGCAAATTGACGACAACAGGCCGGCGCGAACGCAACTGATCGGCGATCTCCTGCGTCTCCTCGTAGGAGCGCGGCTCGGTCAGCACGACCCGGACGTTGCGCTGGGAATGGATGCTGACGATATTTCCCTTATTACTTTTACGCATGTCGGAAGGAACGGTTTCAGCATCTTCCATCTCGTCGTTTACCCGGTTCTGGTCGCGATCCACGACAACTTCCTCTTCATCCTGCAAGCCGACGAAATTCAAAAATCGATTCATAACTCCCATTACGATTGTCCTCCTTTATGAACGATTTCATTCGTACGATTCGTACGGAGCCGTCCTCGTTATGGAATTGGCGGCAGCGGAGCTTATCCTTCCTTTCCGACCAAAACCGTTCCCAGCCGAATCCAGGTCGCCCCTTCCTCAATCGCCACCTCGAAATCGTTGGACATCCCCATCGACAAGTGCGGCACCGGGTACCCGAGCGTTCCTTGCGAATTGAGCCGGTCCCGCAGCTCGCGCAGTCCCCGGAACACCGGCCTGGTCTCTTCCGCTTCGGCCTCGAACGGCGCCATCGTCATCAGACCGATCACACGGATATTCGGGTAGCCGGACAACTGCTCGGCGAACGGGATCAGCTGCTCCGGCGCCAAGCCGTACTTCGACTGTTCGCCGGATACGTTCACCTGCAAAAAGCAGTCGGCGACCGTTCCGAGCTTCGCGGCATGCTTGTCCACCTCTTTGGCCAGAGACAGCCGGTCGAGTGAATGTATGGCAGCGAACTTTCCGATCACGTCTTTTACTTTATTCGTCTGCAGATGACCGATGAAATGCCACGCCGCCTCGGAGCCGATAGCTTCCCACTTCGCCTGGGCATCCTGCCAGCGGTTCTCGCCGAGGTGCTTCAGTCCGCATTGGACCGCTTCCCGCGTTGTGTCAATCGATACATACTTCGTAACAGCAATTACATTAACGTCCTTGCGGTCGCGCCCGCTTCGTTCACACGACTGCGTGATGCGCGCATCCACTTGGCGAATTCGTTCCAGCATGCCCAACTTGTCCAATCCTTTCCGTTACCGCTGACTCGCGCTTCTTAGTCCGATCCAAGATGCCATACGACCCGTCGCCCCGTTCTCCTTCCGGTGGGAAAAGAACAGATCCGTGCGGCAGCCGGTACACATCCCACATATTTCGATATGCGTCGGCAATATTCCTGCTTTTATCATAATTTGTCTGTTCATTTCTTGCAAGCTCAGCATCCACTTCCCGTACTCCGCTCCGGGACGGTATACGTATGAATGGACACCAGGCTCTGCGCCGATCTCGTCCAGACAGGAATCGATCCTCGCTATAACCGCATCGTCCACTTCATAACAGCACATGCCGATGGATGGTCCGATTGCAGTCATCACGTCGGACGGATCGGTGCCGTATGCTTCGGACATCGTCCGGATCGTCTCGCTTGCAATGCGCAGCACCGTGCCTTTCCAACCGGCATGCGCGAGGCCGACTGCCTGTCGCACCGGATCGAAAAAATAAAGCGGAACGCAGTCGGCATAAAAGGAAGTGAGCCATATTCCCGGCTCGTTGGTAACGATCGCATCGGTATGCGCAAACGCATCTTCGCGGGATTCACGGCCCTTCCCCCTGTTGGCCAGCGTCACGACGGCCACCTGCCGGTCGTGCACCTGTTCTCCGCAGGTCCAGGCTTCAAACGGCCAGCCTAACGTCTCGCCAAGCCGTCTCCGGTTCTCGATCACGTCAACCGGCTCGTCCTGGATATGCAGAGCGCAGTTCAGCGTTCCGTAAGGCGGGCCGCTTACGCCTCCGATCCGGGTCGTCATCCCCGCGCTAATGCCGGGATGCTCCCGCTCCCATCGTTCTATCGTAACGTACGCCGGTTCTCCCGGTTTACGGGTCAATTGAAAAGGTTCCAATGGCAACGCTTGTCCTCTCCTCTCGGCATCCAGTATATCATATCCGGACGACGCCGTCCGGCAGAGCCGACAAGCCAGCCGGCACCGCCAGGAAGGCGTG
The DNA here is from genome assembly GCF_014705615.1 of Paenibacillus oceani. GTDB lineage: Bacteria > Bacillota > Bacilli > Paenibacillales > NBRC-103111 > Paenibacillus_AB > Paenibacillus_AB oceani. The sequence continues at coordinate 135,634 of NZ_JACXJA010000007.1, read as the reverse complement.
CTTCCGCGTTCTCGTCCGTTCTAAGACCGGTACGACCGCTGGTCGTCCTGGAACTCGTTATCGCCTTCGACCCGGTAGGCTCTCGCATCATCCAGTTTGACGAGCACGACGTCCATCCCGATTTTTACTATGTTCCGCCACGGTATGACCACATCCGTCCCCCCGCCGAGGAAACCAAAAAACTTGCTCTGATTCGGCACGACGATGGACTCGATCCGGCCCTGCCGCAAATCGAGCTCGAGATCGCTAATTTGACCGAGCTTTTTGCCGTCGACGATATTGATGACGTCTTTCGATTGGAAGTCCGATATTTTCAAGTCCAATCACCACGAATCGCAGAGGATGGGAGCTGCCGGCCGCCGAACCTGTCAAATTCTCCGCACGATGCGGTTACACGCAAGATCAGGATCGACACGACTGGGCTCTATACCAGTATATGTGACATACGGGCAAAATGTCCTGCTCCTCCGTGCTGACAAGCTGAAAAAGTGAGGTAAATATGCCAGGGCCTGTCTATTGGCCGAAAGCGAAGGAACGGTCCTGACCGGAAAAGCAGCCGTGCAAGCGGTAGTTCGTGCGTACGATTATGTTAAAAATCGTAAAACCGGTAAGAGAAACCGCCAGGAAACGGCGTACGGGCGATCTTCTGACGTTCAAGCCCAAACGTTTGTCCGCGGGAGGAAATGGGTACCTTCGCTGAAGCCGCTCATTGAAGTCATGTTCATCTAGAGGAAGAATTAGGGATACAACCAGAACTCGACTTCAGATGCAGCACGTAACCCGTATTTGCGAAGAGCACATGTTCGGCGTCGCTGAAGTTTGATGCGCATCTGTCTAAATCGGGAGCTAGCTCACAAAATAAGAGTCTCTGGCACCCCTTATTTTCGGCATATTGGGGGGACAGAGACAAATAGAGGCGGTTTGCACCCCCTATTTCCGCCCGCCGAAGGGGTCTGTACCCGTTTCGCGGATATTAGAAGCTTCAAACCGCTCTTATTCCGTGTCCAAGCGGGCTTTCGGTCAAAAAAAGGGGTGCAAACCACTCTTACTCGGTTCCCCCTCATCCATGTTTAAAGTTAAAAAAACCTCCAGCCCCGTACTGCGGTCAATACCAATGGGCTTGGAGGTTTGTCGCTTGTATAGTAGTGCTTGAACGGGGATAACGCGTGTAGTCCGTTCTTTCGGTACAAACTAGTTTCGGATCGGATCAGGTTTTAACGTGCTTCTGCATTTGTGAAATTGCCGACTTTTCAAGCCGGGACACTTGCGCCTGAGAGATGCCGATTTCGTCGGCCACTTCCATCTGGGTTTTTCCTTCGAAAAAACGCATCGACAAGATCATTTTCTCACGATCGTTCAGTTTGCGCATCGCTTCCCTAAGGGCGATTCCTTCGATCCACGACACGTCTTTGTTCCTTTCGTCGCTTATCTGGTCCATCACATAGATCGGGTCTCCGCCGTCATGATAAATCGGCTCGAATAAAGAAACGGGATCCTGAATCGCATCAAGAGCGAACACGACATCTTCCTTCGGAACATTTAACGCTTCGGATATTTCGTATACGGTCGGCTCCCGCGAATTGGAATTAGTCAGTTGGTCCCGTACCTGCAGCGCTTTGTAGGCGATATCGCGAAGCGAGCGGGATACGCGGATCGGGTTGTTGTCCCGCAGGTAACGCCGGATCTCCCCGATGATCATCGGTACGGCGTATGTGGAGAACTTGACGTTTTGACTCAAATCGAAATTATCGATCGCCTTCATAAGACCTATGCAGCCGACTTGAAACAAGTCGTCAACGAATTCCCCACGGTTATTGAAGCGCTGAATAACGCTTAAGACCAATCGTAGATTGCCGTTAACCAATTTCTCTCTTGCTGCTCGTTCGTTTCTCGTCTGAAGCTGTACGAACAATTCCCGCATTTCCGCGTTGGACAGAACAGGCAGTTTTGAAGTATCAACACCACAGATCTCGACTTTGTTTCGGGTCAACGTGAATACCTCCCAAGGAGAAACATTACTGTTAATTATCTCCCTGGAAGTTTTTTTTATGCGCCTCCGAATGCGAACTGACGTTCCTGAAAAGGGTGTGGAAATCGCTTACAGCTTACTCTCTCTAAAGCAAAAAGCCCCCTCATCACCGCAAGAAAAATCGGCGGAAGCCAAACAAAAAAGAGAAGCCTGTTCGCGCTTCTCCTCATACCATCTTATTGAACTCCTTGCGCAGCCGCTTGATGATCCGTTTCTCCAGCCGGGAGATGTAGGATTGGGAGATGCCCAGCATATCGGCAACATCCTTCTGTGTTTTCTCTTCCCCGTCTTGCAGGCCGAAGCGCAGCTCCATAATGATCCGTTCCCGCTCGGTCAGCTTCTCGAGCGCTTTATGCAGCAGCTTCCGGTCCACCTGCTCCTCGATATTGCGGTAAATCGTATCGTTCTCCGTCCCCAACACGTCGGAGAGCAGCAGCTCGTTGCCGTCCCAATCGATGTTCAGCGGCTCGTCAAACGAAACCTCCGTCCGGACTTTGCTGTTCCGGCGCAAATACATCAAAATCTCATTTTCGATACAACGGGAAGCGTAAGTAGCCAGCTTGATTTTTTTCTCCGGATCAAACGTGTTCACGGCTTTAATCAGCCCGATCGCGCCGATCGATACGAGATCCTCGATATTGATCCCGGTGTTCTCGAACTTCCTCGCTATGTACACGACCAATCGCAAATTACGCTCGATGAGCATTGCCCGGATCGCCGCATCTCCGGATGGCAGCTTCCCTAGCAAATACTCCTCTTCTTCTCTTGTCAGCGGTGGCGGCAGCGCTTCGCTGCCTCCTATGTAATAAATCTCGTCGCTCTTCAGACCGAGGAGGAACAACAGACGGTAATAGAGCACTTGCATGATCAGTTTCCACTTTAGCAGCATGGGATACCTCCTGAAGGCTTTTCAGTGAAAAGCTTAATTGTAAGTTAAGGGCTTTTCTACGAAAAGCCAGCTTCGTAAGCATCTTCCGGGCTTTTTATAGAAAAGCCGGCTTACTCGCAATCGTTTCGGGGGTGCGCCTTATTTTAAAACCAGCCTCTCTCTACGTACACGTAAACGCTACGCTTCCATTTGCACCAATGTAGGGTGGATGATTGCCTGGTACGATCCGTCGGCGCACAGCTTCCCGCCATCAAGGCCGACAAGCACCCGCTCGTTTACGATTTCCGTTTCGTTATGGACAATCACCACCTTGTCAGGCTTCAAAGCTAGCATAAACTGCGTTCCACGGTTCACCCCCCGGTACGGAATAAGGCGGAGCCGATCCTGCCAGACGAACGAATCGGACCCGATCCCCGCAACAAGCTGGTCCACCTCCGACTGACGAATACGGGCCATCCACGACTCGGGCAGCATATCGCTCCACTGAGTGGCTTCAATAACCATAACCGGCGTGCGCGTCAACGGGTCGTACAGCTGGTTGCCCGTATCGATCAATCCGGTGCATACCGATTCGTAGTCGTCGATGCGGATTTTGACTTTCGCCAAATATTGCGTCATCTCCCGCCTGCGCTTGGCGCCGAAAAATACTGCCCGGAACAGCCACAACAACGGAATAAACGTAAGTGCCACGAACAAGAAACCGATATTGACCCGGTGGGCAAGCCCGCCCGAGCGGGTGACAAGAATGCCGTTCATCACTTCCCCCGGCGACTGGAGGAAATAATAAATGCCGAACATCCCGCCCGCTACAGCGAAACTAACCACATAAAAAGCGCCCATATTCCGCAAAAACGTCTGCAGTCCGCCGAAACCGAAAGCGATTACGATCATGGCCGACGAAAATAAGCATTTCAAAACGATCGTAAACATAAAAGATAAGGAGGGCACCATCATCATCACAACGTACGAGGCGCCAAACGCGCTCGATGCCGCAATTCTCCACCAGCTCGGCCGTATATGACGAATCCGGGCCGCTGCGAGCAGAATCGCACCATCGATGAGGAAATTGACAAGGAAGATCAGATCCAAATAAACGACCATCGGTTCCCCCCTGCCTGCTGCAAAGACGACGAAACACCGCATCGAAGCGCCGGAGGCCTGTACGCTCCGGGCAGCTGCGGCTGGTTCCAGTTGAATCTGCCATTCATGAAATCAGTATATAGTAAGCATATTTCAAAGTCTGTCTAAACTTGTCATGACGAAGCGTCTTTTTTTGGCGAAATTTTTTGAGCAGGTTTTCTCCCTTTTATCGCATAAACAAAATAAATAACACTATAAAACAACATAATCAAACGACCAATCGCGCAAGAAAACGAATTTCCTGCACAGCGGCAAGGAAAGAATGGCGGAATATGGTGTTTTTTACCGAGGGTATGGGAATAGGCAGCGAGATTTCAGAAATCATCGGGAACTGTTCTGCAACTTAACACAGGATTACTCATCCCGGCACATGTACTCCCAAGGTGGTAACGACACTTGGTAAGGACACTCGTTTTCATATTCGAGGTCCGCGCAGCTTGAAATATAGCTGCACGAACAAGATAGGAGTCTTTGTCACTTTGTCACCTCCTATTTTCGATCTTTTCGACAAACTAGAACGGATAGAGGCGGTTTGCCCCCTTATTTCAGCCAACTGGTGGAGTCTGCGCCTTTTTCGAGAATATTAGGAGCTCTGAACCGCTCTTATTTCCCCATCCAAGTAGGCTTAGGACAAAATAAAGGGTACAAACCGACCCTATTTGGTTCCTTCCCCTCTTGAAACCGAGCAGAAAGTCCAAACGGCCACCCAACCGTGATGAACGTACTTGTGATACTTGCTTACCCGACAAGGAAGGAGCTCCTTCTCCCCTTTACCGTAGTGAGGAACTTTAACATCCTGGATAGTCAACTCAAAAAACCCGACCATATAGGCCGGGCCGGGTATTTACGGGAATCGTATGCGAATGAGGTGCTCTGGCTCTGCTGTGATTAACGGCCGGAAGGATTGTTCTTCCCGCGGTTGCGCAAAAAGGTTGGAATGTCGAGCTGGTCGCCCGCAGGCTGGCCGCTTCCAAACGGACGAAGGCCTCCTTGCGATTTGTCAGCCGGCTGTTCCGCACTTCCACCAAGACCTGGGCGCCGCTGCGGCTGCTGTGGAATCTGCGCCGGCTTATGCTCGAACCCGGTGGCAATAACGGTTACCATAATCTCGTCCGTCAGCTTTTCGTCGATGCTTGCACCGAAAATCATGTTGACCTCAGGGTCGGATGCCGAGGCGACAATATCCGCCGCTTCGTTTACTTCATACAAGCTCAAGTTCACTCCGCCGGTAATGTTCATCAGAACGCCGTGCGCACCGTCGATCGATGTTTCAAGAAGCGGGCTCATAATAGCCTTTTTTGCCGCTTCGGCAGCGCGATTTTCTCCGGTAGCGACGCCGATTCCCATCAGCGCAGAGCCGCGTTCGGTCATAATCGTTTTGACATCAGCAAAGTCTAGGTTGATCATACCGGGAACAGCGATCAAATCCGAGATCCCTTTGACCCCTTGACGGAGGACGTTGTCCGCTTCGCGGAACGCTTCCAGCATCGGTGTCTTTTTATCGATAATTTCGAGCAGCCGGTCATTTGGAATGACAATCAGCGTATCTACCTTTTCCTTCAAAGCATTAATGCCTTGCTCGGCTTGTGCGGAACGTTTGCGTCCTTCGAACGTAAACGGACGCGTAACAACGCCTACGGTCAGTGCTCCGCATTCTTTGGCAATCTCAGCAATAACCGGAGCGGCACCAGTACCGGTTCCTCCGCCCATTCCGGCAGTTACGAACACCATATCTGCGCCGCGAAGCGCATTTACAAGAACCTCACGGGATTCCTCAGCCGCTTTTTTGCCTACATCCGGATTGGCGCCTGCACCAAGACCGCGAGTCAGCTTCTCGCCAAGCTGCACCTTTGTATCGGACTTCGCCGTCTGCAAAGCTTGAGCATCCGTATTGGCCGTTATAAATTCTACGCCCTTCAGGCCGAATTCGATCATCCGGTTTACTGCATTGCTCCCGCCGCCGCCTACGCCGATTACCTTGATCTGCGCAAGCGATTCGTTACCCAAATCGATTTCAAACATACAAGTGTTATCCTCCCTCAATTGCTTGTGTTCGTTTGCCGCGAGAGTTTAAATAAATTCGCTCAAATAATTTTTAATCCGTTCGAACAGCCCGGGCTTCCCTTCTTTGGCAGACGACGATTTTTTGCTCACGGCCGGAAGCTTCTTGACGGTTGCCGTGCTCGGACGCTGGCGCGCGAACTTGGAAACGTAATGAATGATGCCGACTCCGCTCATGTAAGCCGGATCGCGAACCCCGATAAAATCGGGCACCGCCATGCGGACCGAGTTCTCGAGCTCCATCTGTGCGATCTCCAGCACACCCGGCATCGACACGGCACCGCCGGTCAGTACGTAACCTCCCGGCGCTTCCCCATAACCGAGACGATGAGCCTCGGCACGAATCAACTGAAAAATCTCTTGAACCCGGGGTTCGATAATATGGGCCAAGTCAACCTGGGAATATTCTTTGTCCACGTTGCTGCCCATCCGGTTCACCTTGAAAATTTGGTCCGCTGCCGCGTCGTCGATGATGGCGCAGCCAAACTTGAGCTTAATCTTCTCGGCAATGTCGAGTTGTGTCCGAAGTCCGATCGAGATATCGTTTGTAATATATTCTCCGCCGATCGGCAAGGTGGACGTGGCGATAAGGCTGCCTTCCTCGTACACCGCTATCGTCGTAGCACCTGCGCCGATGTCGACCAGCAGCGTCCCCACCGTCTTCTCGTCCTTGGACAAGCAGAGCTGACCCGAAGCCAGAGACATGAGGACGATGCCGGAAACGCGCAGTCCCGATTTCTCTACGCAGCGAAGCAAATTATGTATGGATGTCTTCGTGCCGGTTATAATCGTCGCTTCGACTTCGAGCCGGACGCCTATCATCCCTCTGGGGTCTTGAATTCCCTCCAAACCGTCAACTACGTACTGATTCGGCACAACGCCAATAATTTCCCGCTCCGGAGGAAGCGCGATAACCTTTGCGGCTTGCAGCACCCGCTCGATATCTTCCTCGCCAATCTCCCGGTCTTCGTTCGACACGGCTACTACCCCGTGACTCGACTGTAAAGCGATATGATTACCGGCTATGCCGACATACACTTCCGAAATTTGAATCCCTACCATACGCTCTGCATGATCAATTGCGCTCCGTATCGAATGGACGGTCTGATCGATGTCCACGATAGCACCCTTACGAATACCCTCCGAGTCGGCAGATCCAACTCCGATTATATTAATGGCGCCGTTGTTCATTTCGCCGATAATCGCTCGCACTTTGGACGTACCAATGTCCAAACTCACAATGATGTCATTGCTGCTCAACCCGTGGCACCTCCCAGCAATTCAGATAAATGTCGGTGTCGCAAAAAACACCTTTGTACATATTCCACACGGTTTATAGTTTCCCTCTTTTTTCAACAATTTTTTATGAGGATTCGGGCGTATCAATTATTTCCAATTTAAGAGTGAAAAATCGAGTGGCTGGTAGATCCCATAACTACAATTCTACCATTTTTTAATAGGAAAGAGTAGTTCTTTTTTAGATGCAATCAAGCCGCCGGAACGCCATCCAGATACAGGTAAATATGTAACGTACCCTTAACCAAACGGAAAAGAGGAGGCGACTGTTCGCCCCCTGACATAGTATTCGGTTCAGTTTCCTTTTTTCTGGGGATCTTTGGTATCGTTTTTTGTCGTATTTGACGCGGAACCGCTTTTCTTGTCCGCCTCTTTGGCGGGGTCCTGCGGCTGGGTGTAGTACATGTCGAACGGAATATGGGTATTGGCTTCCAAAAGTTCGAACACGCCGGAAGATACGTCCTTCTCCGCCACCTGCTCGATCATCTCGTCGAGGTATTGGATTTTGTCCGGCAAGTAGGTGATCGTCGTATAAACTTCGAATTGGGAGCGGGTGTACATTTTAATTTTATCTTCGTAGGTTTTGGTAGGGGAAGGCTTGATTTCGGATATTTCGGCGAGCGTCTTGTCCGATAAACGCCGGAGCGTCTCCGTCAGCTTCGCCTTCCACGGGTCGCTGTCGCTCCAACCGGACAAGATCGGCTTGTCCACCACGACACCGGGGTCGTTCACGGGAATGGCCAGGCCGTTGGACAGCAGCATGTCTTTACCGCCCGACGAATTGATCTGGAAAGCGACGCGAGGATATTCCTCGACTGCCACTCGCACCAGCCCCGGAAACTTTTTGCTCACGGCCACGTTCTCGACGGCCTGCAGCTGGCGCACGCGAGCTTCGACGCTAGCCGAACGGAACGGAAAAAAGTTGTCTCCGACCGATATGCTGAGCACTTGTCCGATTTCTTCGGTCGTCAGGGCCAAATTGCCGGTAATCTCGATCTGGGCGATCTTGCTGAGAGACGAACGGAAAAACAGCACGGCCAACAGCGAGATAAACAGCAGCACCAAAAAAACGATCAGCTTCCGGCTGCTGCGGGGCCTCCGCTTCTCTTCCCGCAGTACGGGCATTCTTTCCTGCAAATCGAAAACCTCCGATCGTAACGCGCAAAAACGTTAAAACGCCGTTCATCCCCTTCCTGTAGGAGAAGGGGAGCTTCTGGCGATGCCGCAAACGGCTTATGGAACTTTCAAATGACGTACAGGGCTGAAACGTTCGATCTTCGCTCCGAGCCTGCTGAACATGATCTCGATCTGGTCGTATCCGCGGTCGATATGATGAATCTGCTCGACGATGGTCGTGCCAGCCGCCGCCAGGCCGGCAATCACGAGCGCGGCTCCGGCGCGCAAGTCGGTCGCTTCGACCGTCGCCCCATACAATCGCGGTACCCCGCGAATAAAAGCGCTGTTCAGATCGACCCGCACATCGGCGCCCATGCGGGAAAGCTCGTCGACGTGCTTGAAGCGGCCTTCGAACACCGTCTCCTTAACGACGCTGATTCCGTCGGCAAGCGCCAGGAGCACCATCAACTGCGCCTGAAGATCAGTAGGGAACGACGGGTGAGGCGAAGTTACGATTCGTTCGACGGCTCGCGGTCTGGAAGAATTGCTTACGTGTATTATATCATCGCTAGCGACGATTTGAACACCCGCGCGCTTAAGGACGTGAATGACCGAAGTCAGGTGAGCCGGACACACGTTCTCCAAAGTGACACTGCCCCGCGTTGCCGCAGCTGCGACCATCAGCGTGCCCGTTACGATCCGGTCCGGAATGACCCGGTAAGCCCGGGGCGTAAGCCGCTCCACTCCTTCGATCGTTATCGTGTCCGTGCCGGCACCGATCATTTTGGCTCCCATGGCGTTCAAAAAGTTTTGCAGATCTTGAATCTCCGGCTCGCGCGCCGCATTGGAAATCGTCGTAACGCCTTCCGCCAAAGCCGCAGCCATCATGATGTTTTCCGTCGCCCCGACGCTTGGGAAATCGAGCGTAATATCGGTTCCTCTAAGCCGGTCTACGCTGCACTTGATCGTATTTCCCGACTCTTCGATTTTCGCTCCAAGCGCCTGCAGGCCCTTCAGATGCAAGTCGATCTTGCGTTCCCCGATGGCGCAGCCTCCCGGCTGATACACTTGCACATGGCCGAACCTGCTGAGCAGCGGCCCCATCAAAAAGATCGATGACCGCATCTGGCGCATTAATTCCTCGGGAATATGCGACGACTGGGCCGAAGACGTTTCCAGCGAAACGACATCGTCCTTCAGCTCCGCCTTGCAGCCGAGTGCGCGCAAAATGTCCAGCATGACATGAATATCGAGCAGATCCGGCACGTTTCCGATCCGGTGAACGCCTTCCGCCATCGTACATGCCGCGAGGATCGGCAGCGCAGCGTTTTTGGCGCCGTGAATCCGGACATTGCCGGACAAGGGCTTCCCGCCTTCGATAACCAGCTTCTCCAATGTTATACCCTCCCGAAAGCCTGCCTTGCAAGCCGGGAACCGGAATAACCAGCGTTACTTTTCCCCTGCGATCCATACTTCCGGCACTAGGGTGACGCCGAACTTTCCGAGTACAGTGCTTCGTATATGGTCCATCAGTTGCAATACATCATTCGCCGTCGCGCCTCCGGTGTTGATGATGAAGTTGGCATGTTGCGGTGACACTTCCGCCCCGCCTACACGGTAGCCTTTCAGCCCGGCCTCCTCAATCAGCTTCGCGGCAAACGTCCCCTCCGGATTGCGGAACGTGCTCCCGGCCGTCGCAAGCGTCAGCGGCTGGGTATGAATGCGGCGGGCTTTGTTGGATGCCATAGCGGCGGAAATTTCTTTCCGGTCTCCGTGCTTTAGTTCCAGGACGGCTTCCGTCACGATCCCGGGCCGCCTGTGGAGCAGCGAATGCCGGTATCCAAACTCCATCTCATCGTTACGCAGGCGTATCGTCTCTCCGGTTTCCAGTACAATTTCGGCTTCTTTGAGAATACGTGACATATCCGAACCGTGAGCCCCGGCGTTCATGTAGACGGCTCCGCCCACAGTGCCTGGAATGCCCCCTGCGAATTCCAGCCCGGTAAGTCCTTCTCTGCCGACCTTAACGCACAAGGGGATGAGTGACACAGCTCCGCCGGCCGTAACAACCTGATCATCGAACCGGATCTGGTCGAGACCTTTGCCGAGCTTGATCACGAAGCCGCGTACGCCTTTGTCGGATACGAGCATATTGGAGCCGCGGCCGATCGTCATAAACGATTCGCCGTGCCGATGCAGGATGCGCATCGTCTCAGCCAGCTCCTCTTTGCCGTTCGGTACGACCAGAACGTCGGCGGGACCGCCGATCTTCCAGGTCGTGTAGTCAGCGAGCGGTTCGTTTTGCATCACTTCGCCTACTTGTGCAGCCTGCAAATCTTGGATTACCTGCAGCATGGGTGAACCTCCTTCACGGGAACGCCTTGGGACCTGCCTGAACGAACGTCGAACGTCTGCAGACGCGGGTACGCCCTAAGGTCCGAACACTTCGAGAAAATACGGTTATGTTTCCGCATCGTGCATATAGCGGTATCCCGGTGTCTGTCACGGTTATAGTGTATAGTATGTAAGAGGGCCGGATGTGTGACAAACGCCCATCTGTGCGGGCGCGGATAAGCGGGGCGCGGCTGCGGAGCAAGCATCGCGGTCAGCTCCGGGCCTCGGACAGCCGCTCGATCAGGGCGATGATTTGCATGACGCTGTCCTGATTGGAATACGCGTTCATCCGGTTGATGTAGGTTTCCCGCTGCTCATAGAGACGAAGCAAGCCGTCCAGCAGCGTATCGGACGTTAGCTGCTCCTCCTCCAGCACATCGGAGAAGCCTTGGCTGCGGAACGATTCCGCGTTGAGGATCTGGTCGCCCCGGGAAGCGTTTTTGGACAGCGGAACAAGCAGCATCGGTTTGCGCAGCGACAAAAATTCGAAGATGGACGTCGAGCCCGAACGGGATACGACAACGTCGGCCATGGCCAGCAGATCGGGCAGCTCGGTCGTCACGTATTCGAATTGCCGGTAGCCGCGGACGCCGTTCAGCTGCGGGTCCGCATGGCCTTTGCCGCACAGATGTACGATCTGAAACGTCTCGAGCAGCCGGCTGAGTCCGCTCCGGACCGCCTCGTTGATCGCTCTCGCCCCGAGAGAGCCGCCCATAATGAACAATACCGGCTTCCGGCTGTGAAAATCACAGAGTGAGAGTCCCTTCGCCTTGCTGCCGCGCTTCACCTCGTCGCGGATCGGCAGCCCCGTGCACTCCGCCTTGCCTCCGGGCATATGGCGCAGCGTCTCGGGGAACGTGACGCAGATGTGCGAAGCGAATGGAACGGACAGCTTGTTGGCCAGCCCCGGCGTCATATCCGACTCATGGATGATGACGGGAATCCGGTTCATCCAGCCCGCCACGACAACCGGAACGGACACGAAGCCGCCTTTGGAAAAGACGGCGTCCGGCTTCAGCTTGCGTATAGTCCGGTAAGCGTCGAAGACGCCCTTGATCACTTTAAATGGATCTTTGAAATTTTTCAGATCGAAGTAACGGCGAAGCTTTCCCGACGAGATCGGATGGAACGGAATGCGGGCTTCCTCGATAATGGTTTTCTCGATGCCGTCCGCCGAGCCGATGTAATTCACATTCCAGCCGCTCTCGCGCAGTCTGGATATAAGCGCCAGATTAGGCGTTACATGGCCCGCCGAGCCTCCGCCGGTGAAGACGATCGATTTCATGGATGTCACCTCGCATAGCGGGAAATATTCAACAGCACGCCGATGGCGGTCAGCATAAGCGTCAGTGACGAGCCTCCTGCGCTGATGAGCGGCAGCGTAATTCCGGTTACCGGAAACATGCCGATAACGACGCCGATATTAATAATAACCTGGACTGCGATCATCCCGACGATCCCGACAGCCAGCAGGCTGCCGTACGAATCGGGAGCGGTAATCGCCGTCCGCATCCCTCTCCAGACGAGCAGCGCGAACAGCAGCAGGATCGTGGCACCGCCGATAAAGCCCAATTCTTCGGCGATGATCGAGAAAATAAAGTCCGTCTGCGGCTCGGGCAAATAGCTGTACTTTTGCCGGCTCATGCCGAGCCCGAGTCCGGCCAGCCCTCCGGGGCCAATCGCGTATAAAGACTGAATCGACTGATACCCCGCTCCGAGCGGGTCCTGCCAAGGATCGAGGAAAGCGGTGATCCGCTTGAGCCGGTAAGGCGCCGCAGCGATCAGCCCGACAAACCCGGCCACCCCAACCAGAGCGAGGTACGATAAGTGCGAGATCCGGGCACCTGCGGTGAAAATGATAAGCAGCGACGCACCGACAAGAACGACGCCCGTTCCGAGATCGGGCTGCAGCATAATCATCCCGAAAGCAAGCCCCATAATGCCGAGAGGCGGCACAAGCCCGCGCGTAAACTCGGTTATTTTCGACTGGTCCTCGGACAGCCATTTCGCCAGAAATACGATCATGCCCAGCTTCATAAACTCGGACGGCTGAATCCCCAGAGAGCCGATGCCGAGCCAGCTGCGCGCCCCGCCACGGACAACCCCGATTCCGGGAATAAGGACGATAACGAGCAGCGCGAAACAGACGATGAGGCCGACTTTCGCATACTTTTTCCATACCCAGTAGTCGAGGTTCATCGTAACAAACATCGCGGCTATGCCCAGAACGGCAAAAATCAGCTGGCGCTTCAAATAGTAATAATAGTCCCCATAGTCGTGAAAAGCCAAAACCGCGCTGGCGCTGTACACCATCACAACGCCGATCGTCAAAATAAGCAGTGTGGATATGAGAATCCACGGATCGGGAAACGAACGCACTTTAGACATCGCCGCATACCTCCATAGACGGGGGAGAATACGTAGAAACCGGCGCTTCACAAACCATGAATCGGCTTATTGGAGTTATGCTCTATAACTCTCCTAAGCACACGCCCTCTCTACTTCCTTCCCCACTCTTGGGCTTGTTTGCAGCGACTCTCTCCGCCGGAACTGCGGGAGGCGGTGCCGTTGCGGGCTGCAAGTAACATTCAAACTTGTATGCGAAACTGGAATACCGAAGGATTGCAAGGATAGAGCGAAGAGTTTACGTCCCGCCTTTGAAAGGGTGTCCTTCCCTACCATCCATTCCAAAAGGACACCATTTCAACAAGCGGGCGAAGCCTATCCTTCAAGCCTGGACTTTCAATCACATCTCTCATACAAGTTTGCACTATCGCAGCCGCACCAGCACGCCCCCCCCGGCGAACGGTCGATGTAAACAAGCCCTCTCTACAACTTATGCACCGACTCTTTAAACATGCGTCCCCGAATCTCGTAAGACTCGAACATATCCCAACTGGCGCAGGCCGGCGAGAGCAGCACGATATCTCCCGGTGCGGCCATTGACCGCGCCGTGTGGACCGCCTCGTCGAGCGTATCGGCTGCACTGTTCCCAGTATCGACCGATTTTACGGCGCTAATCCCTGCCTCCTCCGCCAGCCTGGCGAAGATATCGCGAGTCTCTCCCAGCGAAACGACCGCTTTCACCTTCTCGCGCAGCAGCGGCAGCAGGTCGCGGAAGTCCAGCTTCCGGTCCTGTCCGCCGGCGATCAGCACAATCGGCTGCTCGAAAGATTCCAGCGCCCTGATCGTAGCCAGCGAGTTGGTCGCTTTCGAATTGTTGTAGTACCCGATCCCTTCGCGCTCGGTTACGAATTCCAGACGGTGCTCAACGCCCCGAAACTCCCGGAGCGCCTTCACGACCGGCTCGAGTCCGGCTCCCGCCGACATGGCTACTGCGACAGCGGCCAGAGCGTTCTCGGCGTTGTGTTTGCCGGGAAGTCCAAGTTCCTTAACCGGCAGCACGACAGTTTCCTGACCGGCGGCATCGCGGTATACGATCCGATGACGTTCCGTGAGCGCTTCCTCCGGCGAGGCGAGCGGTGGATCGACAAATACACCGCGATGGAGCCGCTCCTTCATAGAAAACGGGACAAGCTGAGCACGGACGGTGCCCGCGATTCGTCTGCATTCCGGGTCGTCAAAATTGACTACCGCTACGTCTTCCGGCAGTTGGTTCGCAAACAGCTTCGCCTTCGATTCGATATAATCGTCCATCGTTCCATGATAATCGAGATGGGTCTCGCACAGGTTGAGCAGACAAGCGATGCGCGGACGGAACGACACCGTCCCCTTTAATTGAAAGCTGCTCAGCTCCACGACCATCCGGTTGTCCGGAGTTGCCTCCAGAGCCGCCTCGCATAAGGCGATCCCGATATTCCCGGCGATGATCGGCTTCAGGCCGGCATTTTCCAGCATAAGTCCGATCCAGGTCGTCGTGGTCGTCTTGCCGTTCGACCCGGTAATCCCGATAATCGGCGCTTCGCACGTATAGTTCGCCACCTCGACCTCGGTGACCACTTCGATGCCGAGACGCTCCGCTTCCTTAATAGGAGGAATGGAGTACGGAATGCCCGGATTTTTGACGACGAGCGCCACGCCCGGATGAATCAGCGTATCCGGATGACCCCCGCATAGAACAGAAATACCCAGAGCCGTCAGTTCGTCGGCCTCAGGGCATAAAGAGCGTTCCTTCATATCGTTAACCTTCACGGCGGCGCCGTGTTCGTGAAACAGCTTTGCCACCGTCACTCCGCTGCGCGCGAGGCCGAGGATGACGACTTCCCGGCCCCGGTAAAACTCGGGATGATTCATAGGTTTGCAACCCACCTTTATAAAGTAAACAGCGCAAGTGCCGCACAAGCGAGACCGGCCAGCCAGAACGTAAGAACAATGCGCCATTCCGACCATCCTACGAGCTCGTAGTGGTGATGGATCGGACTCATCTTGAACACGCGTTTGCCGCGCGTCTTAAAGGAAATGACCTGGATGACGACGGACAGCATCTCGATCACGAATACAGCGCCGATGATCAGGATCAGCAGCTCCGACTTCGTCAGCATCGCCGCGGCGGCGAGCCCGCCGCCGATTCCGAGAGAACCGGTGTCGCCCATAAACACTTTGGCCGGATGCGCGTTGAAGACGAGAAAGCCAAGCACTGCGCCAACCATAGCGGCCGAGAAAAAGGCGGTTTCCATCTCGGAGGTGACCATGGCGATAATCGTATAAGCGCCGAAAGCGATCGCGCTCGTCCCGGCCAGCAGACCGTCCAGCCCATCCGTAAAATTCACCGCATTCGACATGCCCAGCATCATGATAACGGCAAAAGGCACATACAGCCACCAGCCGAGCTCGAACGAGAAATTGGTGAACGGTACCGTCAGTTCGGTGCTGTGCCCGCTCCGATATAAAAGGTAACATACGACGCCGGAGAAAAACAACTGTCCGAACAATTTCTGCCTTGCGGTAAGTCCGAGCGAGCGTTTAAACAAGATTTTGATATAATCGTCCAAAAAGCCGATCAAGCCATATCCTAACGTGGCGACAATCAGGATAACCGCTTCCGCTGTTTTGTCGGAAAACCGTAAAAAGGCAATCGATAATGCGAGCAAGATGATCGTTCCGCCCATGGTCGGGGTTCCCGCTTTTTTCAGATGCCCTTGCGGACCGTCGGTGCGAATCTGCTGGCCGAACTTGAGCCGCCGCAGGATCGGGATGCAGATGGGCCCGAGAATAAGCGCGAGCACAAATGCGGCGCCCATTGTAAACAAGATAACACGTATATCCATGACAGTCGGTTCCCCCTCCCTTCTACAGCTGCTGTTCTATGAGGCGATGGACGACTTCTTCCAGCCGCATTCCTCTCGATCCTTTCACCAGCACAATATCGTCCGGCTTCGCATAACCCGCAAGTACAGTTGCAAGCTGGTCCTTGTCCCCGAACCAGCGAACCTTGCCTTCCGGGAAAAAGGGAGCCGCCGCATCCGCCATATGTTTGGATAACGGACCGTACGTCAACACGCAATCGAAATGTTCGGACGACAGCGTCGCTCCGATCTCCGTGTGGTATCGCACATCGTGCTCCCCGAGCTCCAGCATATCGCCGAGCACGACCAGTTTCCGGCCGAAGCCCGTCAAGTCGCGGAGCAGCTCGAGAGAGGCCAGCGTCGAAGCCGGGCTCGAATTGTACGCGTCATTCAGCACCGTCACTCCCGATACGCCCGTCAGCCGTTCGATCCGCATGCCGGTCGGCTTCATGGACGACAGCCCGGCCGCGATCTCGGCGTCGGTCAGCCCGAAGTAACGTCCGATCGCTACGGCGGCCATGGCGTTGACCACATTATGTTTGCCGAGCAGAGGAATAGAAAAGACAGGCTCCTCCGCGCCGTTCACGGTAAACCTCGTTCCGTCTCCGTCGATCTCGATCCCGGTGGGTCTCAGGTCATTCCCTGCGCTTGCGCCGAACCGGACGACGTTCATGGACGCAGGCTTGCGGACATGCGGCAGCAGCCGGTCCAGCAGAGGCTCGTCGCCCAAATAGGCGAACACCCCGTCTTGCTTCAAGCCGCTTAAAATCTCCAGCTTCGCCTTCGCGATCCCTTCCCTCGAACCGAGGTACTCCATATGCGCCTCGCCGATCATCGTAATGACCGCCGCTTCCGGCTTGGCGATGTGCGTCAGCAGCTCGATCTCGTGAAAGCCGCGCATTCCCATCTCCAATACGGCAAGTTCCGTTCGCTCATCCATCTGCAAAATCATCAGCGGCAATCCGATATCACCGTTCAAATTGCCTTCCGTCTTATGAACGTTATATTTGACGGCCAGTACGGCCGCAATCATATCTTTGGTCGTCGTCTTGCCGTTGCTGCCGGTGATGCCCGTGATCCGGACAGGCAACTGCTCGCGGTACTGCGAAGCAAGCTGCTGCAGCGCCGCCAGCGCATCGTCGACGAGAATCGCCGGAACGCCTTCGGGAGGCTCGCCGCGGTCCCGCTGCCACAATGTGGCAGCAGCCCCTTTGGCGTAAGCTTCTTTTGCGTATTCATGCCCGTCGAACCTCTCTCCGATTATCGGAACATACAAATTGCCGGCCTGAATCGTCCTCGTATCTTTGGATACGCCTCGGATGACGGCCGACCCTTCGCCGTGTACCGCCTTCCCGGCTACCATACGGGCGATTTCGCCGAACGTACGAATGATCACTTCGATCTACCCCTTATCGCTTCCTGGGCGACAAGCCGGTCGTCGAAATGATGCTGGACGCCGCCCACGATCTGGTATGATTCATGCCCTTTTCCCGCAATTAATACTACATCGTTCGGGCTTGCCATTTCAACTGCTTTATATATCGCTTCGCGTCGGTCGGCCAGAAGTTCGTAACGGTCCTGGCTGAGCCCCGCCGCCGTTATGCCCGGTTCAATATCGGCCAATATCGACTCCGGCGGCTCGGAACGCGGATTGTCGGAAGTGACGAACACATAGTCGCTGTAGCGGGCTGCTACACGGCCCATCGCAGGGCGCTTCGTCTTGTCGCGGTCTCCTCCGCAGCCGAATACGGTAAGAATCCGGCCTTCGCAAAACTCGCGGATCGTTGCAAGCGCATTTTCCAGGCCGTCCGGCGTATGCGCGTAATCGACGATAACGAGAAACTCGTGATCCCCTTCCACCGTCTCCATCCGCCCGGGGACGACGCTCACCCTATCCAGACTATTCGCTATGCTTGAAAGTGGAATCTGCTCCAGCAAAGTTGATGAAATGGCCCCAAGCGCATTGTATACGTTGAATTTGCCTACCAGTCTCATCTGAATTTCCGCCGTTTCCCCGAACGCCGATACGGTAAATCGCGTGCCTTTCGGCGACATCTTAATGTCGGTCGCCCGGACGTCGGCATCTTTGCCGAACCCGTAACGGATCACCTGCGCGCTTGTTTGCGATGCCAAATAATCGGAGGCATCGTCGTCGGCATTCAGCACCGCATACACGGCGTCGTCCGGATTCGCGGTGAACTCGTTGCCGAGCCGCGAGAAAAACAGTCCTTTGGCGGCCCGGTACTGCTCCATCGTTTGATGAAAATCAAGATGGTCCTGAGTCAGGTTCGTAAACAGGGCGG
The DNA here is from genome assembly GCF_014705615.1 of Paenibacillus oceani. Classification (GTDB taxonomy): domain Bacteria; phylum Bacillota; class Bacilli; order Paenibacillales; family NBRC-103111; genus Paenibacillus_AB; species Paenibacillus_AB oceani. The sequence goes on along the minus strand of NZ_JACXJA010000007.1, from coordinate 117,160 downwards.
TCCGGAACTTGCAGCCCTTCACGCGTCCGAGCTCGAGCGCGTGGCTCGAAACTTCCATAACCGCGTATTGCGCTCCGGCGTCCCGCATCTTCCGCAAATTCATCTGCAGCTCGAGCGCCTCCTGCGTCGTTCGCTCCGCCTCGAACCATTCATCGCCGATCTTCATGCTGATCGTTCCCATCAGACCGGTCGGATAGCCGTTATCCCGCAAAATGGATTCGATGAGCGTCGTCGTCGTCGTTTTTCCGTTAGTACCGGTAACGCCGATCAGCTTCATCTCCCGGCTCGGATAGCCATAATAAAAGCTGGCCGCTACCGCCATCGCGAACCGCGCATCCTTGACGAACAGTTTGGGAAGCTGGACCGGGACGTCCCGCTCAACGATCAGAGCGGCCGCACCAGCCTCAGCGGCTTTGGCGGCAAAATCGTGTCCATCGCTGACGAGGCCCGGTATGCACAGAAACAAATCGCCCGGCCGCACTTTACGGGAGTCGGTCTGAATGCCGGTTACGAACGTATCCGCATCTCCCGTCAGCCGGGAAGCGGCAAATAGAGAAGCGAACTGCCGAAGCTGCATAAATGTCCCCCCTTGAAGCCGTTATAGTAAAAAGGAATGGCTCTTCTATGAAACGTTGCTTTGAACGCTGAGATTATGTTTTCGATGTGGCGATTCGTAGACATACAGAGCCTACTCTGTATGTCTACGAATCGCCATAACTATTATAGACCAAAACCTCCCCCTTGCAATCACGATTCCGGGTGATTTCCCATATAAATCCGAATCGTAGTGCCCTGTTCCACACGGTCGCCCGCCTTAGGAGCCTGGCTGATCACTTCGTCGCCGCTGCCGAACTTCTCCAGCCGGAAGTTCATATTCATATTCTCATACAAATCGCTGACCGAATGTCCGATCAGATTCGGTACTTCCACCAGCTTCGTCTCGCCGTACCGGTATTCCCGCTCGATCTGGTCTTTGCGGGGCTCAACGCCCATGTAACGCAGCGCATCGCTCATTACGTTTTTGACGATCGGAGCGGCGACGAGACCGCCGAACTGAATGCCAGCCGGATCGTCGACCGCCACATAGATCACGATCTTCGGATCGTCCGCCGGCGCAAAGCCGATAAACGAGACGATATGCTCATCCGGCGAATAGCGGCCGTTAATGACTTTTTGCGCCGTACCCGTTTTGCCGCCGACCCGGTAGCCGTCTACAAACGCCGGCCGTCCCGTTCCTTTGGCCACTACGCTTTCCAGCGCTTCGCGCACCTGCTTCGAGGTCGACTCGGAGATCACCTGACGGACCAGTTCGGGTTCTACGCTATTCACTTTCTCGCCGGTTTCCGGATTGTACCACGCTTTGGCCACGTGCGGCTTGAACAGCTTGCCGCCGTTAATCGCGGCCGACACGGCGGTAATTTGCTGAATCGGGGTAACCGAGACGCCTTGGCCGAACGAAGTCGTCGCAAGCTCGACGGGGCCGACCCGGGACAGCTTGAACAAAATGCCGTTTTCTTCTCCGCCGATATCGATGCCGGTCTTCTGCCCGAAGCCGAAGCGGCGGATATAATCAAACAGCGATTCTTTGCCGAGCCGCTGTCCCATCACCACAAAGCCCGGGTTGCACGAATTCTCGACCACTTGCAGAAACGACTGGCTGCCGTGTCCGCCCCGCTTCCAGCAGCGGAGTCTGGCGCCTCCCACTTCGATAAAGCCCGGATCGTAGAAATGCTCGTTTTTCAAATCCACTTTTTTCTCTTCCAAAGCGGCCGCCAGCGTAATGATTTTGAATGTCGATCCCGGCTCGTACGTCATCCAGATCGGCAAATTGCGATTATACACCTCGGAAGGAAAGTCGCGAAAGTTCGTCGGATCGTACGTCGGCCGGCTTGACATCGCGAGAATTTCACCGGTATTCGGGTCCATCGCGATGCCGATCGCGTTTTTCGCCTGATGCTGGACCATCGCCTGATCGAGCTCGCGTTCCAGAAAAGACTGAATGTTTTTGTCGATCGTCAGTTGCAAGTTCAGACCGTCTTTGGGCGGGATGTATTGCTCCGATGTACCCGGCATGTAGCGCCCCGCCGCGTCGCTCAAATACGACACGCTTCCGTTAATGCCCCGCAGCTCCGCATTATAAGCCGCCTCGACTCCGGTCAATCCCTGGTTGTCAATCCCGGTAAACCCGAGAATATGGGAAGCGAACGAGCCGAACGGATAATACCGCTTATTGTCCTCAGCCACCTCGATACCCGGCAAATTCAGCTCCCGGACTTCCTTAGCCCTCTCCTCGGTCATTTTACGCCCGGCTGGCCGGATATAGACGCTGGATTGCTTTTTTGTAATCGTCGCGTAAATCTCATCTTCATTCATTTGCAGCACACGGCCCAGTTCCCTCGCCGTGCCGCGCGCGTCCTGGATCTGGGCGGGAATGGCCAGGACGGACGGAGAACTGACGTTGTAAGTCAGACGTACTCCGCTCCGGTCCAAAATATCGCCCCGCTTTGCGGCGAACGGTATGTTGCGGCGCCACGAATCTTCCGCCTTCTCCGCCAAATCCCCGCCGATCCATAGCTGGACGTAAGCCAGACGCAGAACAAGCGCGGCAAAAATAATCCCGCTTCCGAGAAGCGCAATAAACAATCTGCGACGAACGGTAACACTGGATACTTTCACGAAGAGAGCCCCCCTCACGCTTTCCTCCGAAATCGTCAGCCGCAGCTCGTACGCCTTCCTTTTTCGGATCAAGCTTGCTAGATCTTATCTACAGAAATAGCTAGAACGTTTCATAACATAGCTATTCCTGGGTGAGGGGGGTTAGAACAAGCTCTTTCGCTAGCTTTCTTACTGTTTTTTGTCCGTCTTTTGCTTTGGATCGCTATTTTTCGCAGAATTGGCTGGCTGCTGTTTGTTCGCGGTTTCGGTCTTGGCCGCCAATTTGGCCGCCTCCGCCTTCGCTTTCTCCAGATCGATCCAAGGAACGAGCTGAAGCACCGCGACTTGTTGTCCGCCTTCGTCTGCAGATAACGTTTGCGAGGCGACATAACCTTCGCCGGTCACCTGGCAGTTCACTTTCAGAAACGAGCAGACGGCGAGCGCGTCGCGCAGCGATTTGCCCTGCAGGTTAGGCAGATCCATCCCCGCCTTCTCCTCGGTTACCAAATAGATTCGTTGCGTCGGTCCGATTTCCGTACCGCCTTCGGGAAATTGGGCTACAACGGACGCCCCTTTGCCCAGCACATCGTACTTGATTTTCGAATCACCCAGATCTTTCTTCGCTTCTATAAGCAGTTTGCCTTCCACTTGGGGGGCGACCACTTTTTTGTCGATACCCGACAGTTCCTGCTTGACGGTTGCCGAGACGTTCATATAACGCAAGCTTTGCGTTACGATTTCTTTAAATACGGGAGGAGCGACCAGACCGCCGTTATGGTAATTGCCGTGCAGTTCCGGCTCGTCGGCCAGTACGAGAACCACTATTTTCGGATCTTCGACCGGCGCGTATCCGACGAACGTAATCAGCCATTTCTCCGTCGAATATTTGCCGTCGATAACCTTTTGCGCCGTTCCCGTCTTGCCGGCTACCCGGTAGCCTTCGATATAAGCATTTCTTCCCGTACCGATCTCCTGATCGGATACGACCTGCTCCAAATATTCCGTTACTTTTGCTGCAGTTTCCGGCGATACGACTTGACGAATTTCTTTCGGCTCGAACGTTTGAACCGGCTCGTTCGTCTTCGGATCAAGCACGGCTTTCACGATGTGCGGCTGCATCATCTTACCGCCGTTGGCGATCGCGGCATATGCGGCGATCTGCTGAATCGCCGTAACCGAGACGCCGCCTTGCCCGTACGTAGCGGTTGCGTAATCGACAGGATAATTGAAACGCACCAGACCTTTTGTTTCTCCGGGAATATCGATGCCCGTTCTCTCTCCGAAGCCGAATCGCGTAATATATTCCTTCAGCTTGTCCGGCTTCAGCTTCTCGTAGCCCAGCTTGACGAAAGCAACGTTACTGGAACGCTTTAATCCTTCGAGATACGAAATTTTGCCCCAGCCTTTCAAATTATGGTCTTTCAGCGTCCGGTCATAAACGGCGATCCCGCCGGACTGGAACTTGTCGTTCGGATCGAACAGTCCTTCTTCTATGGCGCCCGCAAGAGTTACGAGCTTAAACGTAGATCCCGGCTCGTACTGCGAGCCTACGGCATGGTTGTAGAAGTTTTTCGTTTCCGACTCCCAATATCTGGACGGATTAAAGGTCGGCATGTTTGCCATACCGAGGATTTCCCCCGTTTTGGGGTTCATCGCCACGACCGTCATGCTTTTCGGCTTCCATTCGTTATACGACTTCTCCAAAGCGGTCTCGATATACGACTGGATATTCCGGTCAATCGTCAACTGCAGCGTCTTGCCGTCCTCGGCTGGCTCGTAGCTGGCTTTCGCGTCCGGCAGCTCGTAGCCCATCCGGTCTTTCGTCGTACTGATATGGCCGGGCTTGCCCGTCAGCAGCTCATTGTAGGCGGCTTCGAGCCCCATCACCGCTTTGCCGTTTTTGTCGAAATACCCGAGCACGTGGGAAGCCATCGATCCCGCCGGGTAGTACCGTTTCTGCGATTCTTCCAAATACACGCCGTGGGTGTACAGATTGGCTTGCTTATTGATCGGTTCGGGCAAGTTAAGCGCCTTGGCGATCCGGTCGGCCGTCTCGGCGTCAATCTTCCAGCCTTCGCTTCGTACTTCCACCCAACTGGACAACTCACCGTCCTTATTTTGCTTCGTAACCATTTCCATCAGTTCGTTTTCCGGTTTGTTCAAAATGCTCGACAGCACTTGGACAACCGTCTGGGCGTTTTTGAGCTTATCGATCGCCGTCGGGTTTACGATGACCGTATACGAAGCGCCGTCCTCGGCGAGAACCTGATTGTACCTGTCGACGATCGATCCCCGGACCGGCTGAAGGATTTTGTTGCGCTCCCACATCGCCTGCGCTTTTTTGATCAGTTCTTTTGCGTCTACGACTTGAACCCAATAAATTTTACCGATAAGGACAATAAAAAATAGGGTGAACAATCCCCCTATCAGCAGTGTGCGCAGTTTTACTTTTCTATTCATGGCCCGGTCCTCTCACTCGTATTCATTAGCGACTATCGCCGGCGGGGGACTTTCTCTCGGTCAACTGGTTCAGCTCTTCGTTCGGGACAAGTCCGAGCGACTTTCCTTGATCGAGCAGTTTTTTCGGGTCTTGATATTTCGTGATCTCCATCTTCAGCTTGTTGTTTTCAATTTGCAGCGCCTTGACTTCACTCTCTATCTTTTGAATTCTCGTATTCATTTCATAGATTTGAGCGTAACGCCATATGATGACACCCGCCACCACGACGCATACGATGACGGTAAATAAATACAGCAGCTTCTCCTGAACCGGAATCGATTTCCGTTTGACCACGACTTTCTTCTGGTCTTGTCCTTTCGGCTTTTTGACGGGTTTCCGTTCAATCGCCAAGTTTCCGTTGATATATGCCGACACGCGGGTGTCATCCTCCTTCGGGCGTTCCCCTGGTTATATTCATGCAGATTAGACGTGCAGCTTCTCTGCTACTCTCAGCTTCGCCGATCTCGCTCTCGAATTGCGCTGCAGTTCCTCGTCCGAAGGCAGCAGCGGCTTGCGGTGCACAAGCCGGACGATCCCCTTGGTGCCGCAGACGCACATCGGGAAATCGGGCGGACACGTGCATTTTTCTACATATTTGGCGAAGGCGTGCTTACAGATCCGGTCCTCGAGCGAATGAAACGTTATCACCGCTACACGGCCGTGCGGAGCGAGACACTGGATCGATTGCTCCAGCGCATCCTCGAACGCGCCCAGCTCATCGTTCACGGCGATCCGCAGCGCCTGAAAGCTGCGCTTGGCCGGATGAGGGCCCGTTCTTCTCGCGGCTGCGGGGATCGCTTCTTTAATCAGCTCCACCAGTTGGCCGGTCGTCTCGATCGGAGCCGACTTCCGCGCTTCTTCAATCGTTCTTGCGATCTTGCGCGAAAACTTCTCTTCCCCGTACTCGAACAGGATGCGGGCAATGTCCTCCGCGCTCCATTCGTTAACGATCTCGCGTGCGGTCAAATCGGAATCCCGGTCCATCCTCATGTCCAGCTCGGCGTCGTGGTTGTAGCTGAATCCGCGGTCCGCTTCATCCAGTTGCGGCGACGATACACCCAGATCGAACAAGATCCCGTCCACCTGCGGCACTCCGTCCTTCTTCGGTACGAAATCGAGGCGGCCCAGTACGCTCCGCAAATATCTGAAGTTGCTCTTGACCATATGTACCCGTTCACCGAATGGAGCCAGCGCGATTCGGCCGTTCTCCAGGGCGATATCGTCCTGGTCGAAAGCAATCAGCCGGCCTTGCTCCCCCAGCCTGGAAGCGATCAGCGAGCTGTGGCCCGCCCCGCCCATCGTGCAGTCTACATAGATGCCGTCAGGCCTGATCGCCAGCGCTTCTACCGATTCTTCCTTTAATACCGTCACATGCTCGAACAAACTGCGCCCTCCTGTAAGTCCGGCGCAGCGATTGCCAGCCGGACGATTCTATCGTACGAAATGTGTAAAATCGACAAGGTTAGAGATCAAAATTGAAGTCGACGAGCTTCTCCGCAATCTCATTAAACGACTCCTCCGACTGCTCATAATAGCTTTCCCAAACTTGCTTGCTCCAAATCTCCACCCGGTTCGAGACTCCCAGTACGACGCAGTCCTTGTCCAGCTTGGCGTATTCGCACAAGTTTCTCGGGATATTGATGCGGCCTTGCTTATCCAGCTCGCATTCGGTTGCGCCGGAGAAGAAAAACCTGGTGAACGCGCGGGCGTCCGCCTTCATAAGCGGCAAGCTTTTGAGCTTCTGCTCGAGTACGGCCCACTCTTCCCTGGGATATACGAACAAGCAGTTATCGAGCCCGCGGGTGACGATGAACGCGGCTCCGAGAGCTTCGCGGAACTTGGCGGGAACGATCATTCGACCTTTATCATCGACCGAGTGCTGGTATTCCCCCATGAACATCCGCTAGTCTCCCCCTTCCCGCCACTTTCACCCACTTTTCACCACTCTGACTTGTTATTCTCCATAGACAAATAAAATCCTGCCGCAAGCAGCAGGATTTTTGAAATAATTTATCAATTGTTTTCAATTTGTACTAGTCGGCTGCGCTTACGCATCGGAGGCCGGCGGCTTGCTGTCGTGATCCGCATCTCGATCCGCTTCTGAATCGGACTCGATCTGGGACAGGTTTTGCCTGCGGATCGATCTGGAACGTTCCTCCAGCTCTTTCATGCGGGCTCTCCGTCTCCGGTAGATGGTAGCTGCCGGTATGCCGACTACAGCTAGCACCGCAAGTACCGGAAGCGCCCCGGCGAGCACGATTACAACCCCTTGCAGGAAACCAAGCACAACCTTGGCGCTGCCTTTCAGCGCTTTGGCCAGCTTGCTTGCAAAGCCGCTCTCCTGCGCCTTCTCCGCTTCAACCTTCGCTTTTTCGATTTTCTGATACAGCCGAATCTCAACGGTCGAATAGGCGACGTTCTGTTCCAAATAACGCATCCGGCCTTTCAACCGCTCGACTTCGGTCTGAACGGTCTCGATCTGCTTCGAGAACGTCACCAGATCTTCACTTTTGGTCGCTTTGTCCATAAAGGAAAACAGTCTTGCCAGCTCCGCTTCTCTCGCCTTAAGCCGGGAGGTCAGGTCCACATATTCTTCCGTAACGTCCTGGCCTTGTACGCTGCGCTGGATTGACTTCGGCTTCATCTTCTCCAGATTGGCTAAAAATCCGGAGAACCCTTTGGACGGCACCTTCACGACAAGGATGCCGCTCTGCTCGTAGTCGGTCCGGTTTTCGGAAAACTGGAGCAGGTAACCGCCGGACAAATGAACCAGGTTGTTAATCTCCGTATGGGCGCTGCCGTACTCCGCTACCTCCATCGTCACATTCGCTTTGTAGATGATTTGCCGGTCGATCGACGCGGGTTGCTGCCCGGTTGGAGCAGCGCCCGGAACCGAAGCCGGCGCTCCCGCCCCGGATTGAACGTTTGTCATGCCGGATGTTGCTTGGATGCTGTCTGTTTGCTCCGCCGCTCCTGCCGCCGTGCCCGAATCGTTGGCATTGAAAATCTGGGCCGATTCCTGTTTGGCTGCCATCGTCGGTGCCGGCGCCGACTCCGAATTCATCGCCTGGTCAGTTGCCTCCTTCGCCGACCCACACCCGGCCAGCAAGCCGACGGCCAGCAGACAACCCGCCAGCAAAACGGTTCCCGTCTTACGTCCCCTTCTGAATCCGCTCAAATCTATTCCCCCTAGGTCTACCCTATTTTGACAGCGTGAATCGCAGATGAAAGCGCCGCCACTCCCTAAACGAGTCAAATCCGCTTAAGGTTGCAAAGATTTGGAAAAAAAGAGACGGCAAGATATGAGGTTTGCTGAGGGGGGCAGTTGAGGGGTTTGCAGAGGGGATTGCGGTTGCGGTTGCGGTTGCTGAGCAATCCGTACGGATTCCTCTCCCGGCGAATAAAGTCCCCTCTGTTATGGGATAACAATATTGGGAACGATATCGACTTAAAGGAGTTTTGCGCGTGATCACGTACCTCGCCTGGCTTATTGTACTTGTATCGGCTGTCGGCTTCGTACTTACCGTTATTGCGGGCCGAAAGCAGCGAGAAGGCAGGTTCGACCAAAATACGAATGCGACAACCGCCAAGCATCCGTTTCTGGCGAATCCGATCGTAATCGCTTATGTGGTGTTTCCCGTCCTGGCGGTGGTCGCCGCCGTCATGCTTTGGTTTTATGTATAATGAAGGGAGTGTTACCCGGTGGATAAGAAAAAATACTACGTCTCGGTTCAGGCCGGATCTGTGCTGGAGAATCAGGGGGACGCCGCCTACGAGTTCGAGATCTTCGCAACGGAACCGGAAGTGGACGATTTGATCGAACAGTTCGGGATGCTGAGCGATCAGGACAACGCTTCGGCCTTTCGCGCCCATCTGCCGGGCGTGCCGTATCATCAGGACGCCGAACACGACGGCTACGATTATGCGCTGACCGAAGTGTACCGGAAGCTGTACGAGCTAGGTACGGAGGAGACGAAGCATACGATCGCCGGCATGCGGGCGATCGGAGAGCAGGATCGTCCGGTCCCTTGACGGCCGCTTCTCCCGGAGGCGCTCCGTTGTGAGATGCGAATCGAAATAAGAAACCGTCCGGTAACTTCAAATCTCCCGGACGGTCTTTGACGTGCAAACCCACATGTTGGAGCGCGGAAGGTCGGGCCCATTCGCTCCAGCCGGTCGTTGTTGAGGGTGTTCCAGAACAACTCGACTCCGAATGACGCCGACGCCCGTAAACAAGTTTCATTCGAACCGATCGCGTTGGCTTCACGGGCGCTATCTGTACAGGCTACCCAACCAGATAAGAGTCTCAGCCACCTTCTATTATCGGCATTTTGGGAGGAAATAGACAAAAAGCGGCGGTTTGTACCCCTTATTTCCCCCACTTGAAGGGGGCTGCGCCTTTCTCGCGGATATAGCAGCTTCAAACCGCTTCTTATTCCGCGTCCCAGCCGGTTTTCTGACCAAATAAAGGCTGCAAACCACTCCTATTGCGACTCCTCCCCCCCAAACAGCTGCAGGACAAAGAGCCGAACGGCCACGATAACAAACGATAGGCAGCTTTTGTGACATCGCTGACCCGACAGCATAAAGCAAGGAACCCCTATTCCGCATAACCGCGGTGAATAACTTAAACTTCCTGATCTTGTGACAAAAAGCCCCTCCTGGGATCAGGAAGGGCTTGGTTTAGGTTCGGATTACAGCGGGAGATTAATGCTCCACCCAGCTGTCGAGGTACGATTTTTGCTCTTCGGTCAAGCTGTCGATGCCGAAGCCGAGCGATTCCAGCTTGAAGCGGGCAACCTGCTCGTCCAGCTCGTATGGAACGTTCACGACTTTGCTGCCGATTTCTTTGTACATGTCGTTTACGTATTTGAGCGACATCGCTTGCAGCGCGAACGTCATGTCCATAATTTCGGCCGGATGTCCGTCGCCAGCCGCGAGGTTGACCAGACGGCCTTCCGCCAAAATGTAGATTTTGCGGCCGTCTTTCAGCGCATACTCTTCGATATTGCGGCGAACCGTACGTTTGGAAGACGACAAAGCTTCCAGCTCCGGCTTGTTCACCTCTACGTCGAAGTGGCCTGCATTGGACAGGATCGCGCCGTCCTTCATCACTTCGTAATGCTCGCCGCGGATAACGTCGCGGTTGCCTGTTACCGTTACGAAGAAATCGCCGACCTTGGCAGCTTCGACCATCGGCATAACCGCGAAGCCGTCCATGTACGCTTCGACTGCTTTGATCGCGTCGATTTCCGTAACGATGACGTTAGCTCCGAGGCCTTTCGCACGCATCGCTACGCCTTTGCCGCACCAGCCGTATCCGACGACAACGACCGTTTTACCCGCCACTACCAAGTTTGTCGTCCGGTTGATGCCGTCCCAAACCGATTGGCCGGTACCGTAACGGTTGTCGAACAAATATTTACAGAAGGCGTCGTTAACCGCCACCATCGGGAATTTCAATTGGCCTTCCTTCTCCATCGCTTTCAGGCGGAGAATACCGGTCGTCGTTTCTTCCGCGCCGCCGCGAACTTGCGCGAGCAGATCTTGACGCTCCGAGTGCAGAATCGTTACGAGGTCGCCGCCGTCGTCGATGATCAGGTCCGGCTTCGTTTCCAAGGTATGAATGAGCAGTTGCTTGTACTCTTCCGGAGAAGGATTGTACTTGGCGAATACCGTGATGCCGTCTTCGACGAGAGCCGCGCACACATCGTCCTGCGTGGACAGCGGATTGCTTCCCGTGATCGTTACTTCAGCGCCGCCCGCTTGTACAACTTTGGCGAGATAAGCGGTTTTCGCTTCCAAGTGAAGGGAGATCGCCACTTTCAAACCTTTGAACGGCTGTTCTTGCTCAAAACGTTCGCGGATCCGGTTCAATACCGGCATATGAGCTTGTACCCAGTCAATTTTCAGGTGACCGTCCTTAGCCAGGGACAGATCGGTAATAATCGAGTTTTGTTGTGCCTTTGTGCTCATTCTAATAATGGCCTCCTTGAATGTAGGTTGATTCTTTGGCTCTATCCGCTTAAAAGTATACAATCCGGTGATCGCCGTCGCTGGATAGCGGTTCTTCGGCCAACTGCTGCAGCCAGCCGCCGCCGTATTTCACCCAGTACTGAAACACATTATACACTCTCTCCTGCGGCTTGCCCAGCGGCAGTACCGATTGGCGAATCCGTTCCCAGTGACGCAAGGACGTCTCGTGCTGGGAGCGGAACGCGTCCGCCGCCCTTGCTTCGAGAAATTCGATCTGCTCGACGATCTTGCTCCGATTCGTCTCCGCAAGTTTCTTCAGCCCCGGATTCAGTCCGGCCACCGTATCCACAACCGGGCCGTACAGATCGCTGAACTTCGCCTTTGCATCCGCGAACAGCTTCTCCACCTCAACCGAGCCCTGGGCCGCCAGCCAGCCGTTCATCTTGTCGTCCAGACGGCGTACGACATCGTCGAACTCGAGTCCGAACTTGCCCATCTGCTTTTGGATCGTCCCTTCAAGCAGCGTAAACTCCAGTCTCGGGACGAGCGCCGGCATCCTTAAGCCGAACAGCCGGAACGCTTCGCGGAGCAAGCCCCAGTAAGCGATCTCGGAAGGGCCGAGCACCGTGGACAAGACGGGAAACAAATAGTCCTGCATCAGCGGTCTCGTCACGACGTTGTTGCTGAGCCTGTGAGGCTCAGCCTCGGCCAGCCGCTCCAGCTCCTGCGTTGTGAACGACACCGTCCCCTTCCGGTCGACGAACAATCCGTCCCGCCGGTACAGCAAGATCCGCTCTCCCGCATCATCGTAAACGAACAAGTGCGCCTGATCGGAGTGAAGCTCGACTTGAGCTTTGTATCCCGCCTCTTCAAGACGGCTCTTGGCCTGTATCACCGTCTCGCTTAGCTCGGCTTGCCGTCCGACGATCGAACGGAACAACCCGGACTCCAGCCGCCTGAGCGAAGGGTCGTCGGAATCGACGAAGACAAGGCCGTGCTCCCCGAACAGCCAGGCGAGTGTCCGGGCAAATTGGTCGGTCAAGCTGTCCGAATCCGCGAGGATCGCCCGGAGCTTCTCCATCAGCACCGGCTTGAACTCGGTATTCATCAGCGTTTGTTCGAGCTGCGCAAGGGCAGCGTCCCAGGCTTCCTTCGGCACGTTCCACCTGCTGACCGAAGTTTTGACGCCTGCTTCCGCATTCAACTTAATCTTATGTACGGCGAGCGTATCGGAGAGCACGTAGGTATGGTTGACCTCGTCTACGTCATGATCCTCTCCGGCAATCCAGAAGACCGGCACGACTTCCCTGCCGAGTCTCGCGGACGCTCTGCGGGCTTCCGTCAAAATCGTGATCGCCTTGTAGAGCACGAGCAGCGGCCCCGTGAACAATCCCGCCTGCTGGCCGCCCGCCACGACGAGCGTTCCGCGATCCCGCAGCGATTCGATCCGATCGAGCGCCGCGGCTGCGTTCCCGATCTTCTTATTATAGGCGAGCAGCGTCCGAACGAGCTCCTCCCGATCCGCCTCCGGCCTGTCTTCCCTGTCCAGCCAGGCAACCCGTTCCCGTTCTCCGGATTCCTCCCAAGGGTTAAACTCGTACAGAGAAGCTACAGATGCGAAATCATGTATGTAATCCCGCGTAATCGGTTGTCCGGGCGCCCATCGGTAACGTTCCATTTTCATAGCGGCAACCCCTCATCGTAAGATGTCGTGCATTTTTCGCGGCAAAACTACTTCGATTGTACACGTCCGAACCCGATTCGTCAAAAAAAGATACGTCTTTCGGAACCGTTTCGTTAACGCCGTTCGCAGACCAAAGAAGCAAACGCGCGCTCACGCCGAAAAGCACCCGTCAGCGGCGGCTAAAAGGCCGTTACCGGGTGCTCGCAATCGATTCGGCTTAATACACGACGGTTAATACTTAAGCATAATGGCAAGCCGTAAAATGGCCCGGACGGGCTTCCACCAGCTCCGGCTCCACGCTTGCGCACTTCTCGGTAGCGAGCGGACAGCGGGTCCGGAACTTGCAGCCGCTCGGCGGATTCACCGGGCTCGGCAAGTCGCCGGTAAGTACGATCCGCTCCCGCGTCGCTTCGATTTCCGGATCGGGAATCGGGATGGCGGACAGCAGCGCCTTCGTATACGGATGAGTCGGATAGGCGTACAGCTCTTCGCTGGGTGCGATCTCTACGACCTTGCCCAGGTACATCACCGCCACACGGTCGCTAATATGCTTGACCATCGACAAGTCATGTGCGATGAACAAGTAAGTCAGCCCCATTTTGCGCTGAAGCTCCTGCAGCAAATTCACGACCTGCGCCTGAATCGACACGTCCAGAGCGGATATCGGCTCATCGCATATAATGAACTTCGGATCAACGGCAAGCGCCCTGGCAATCCCGACCCGCTGGCGTTGTCCGCCGGAAAACTCGTGCGGATACCGCGTCGCATGGTCTGGATTCAGCCCGACCAGATCGAGCAGGTCCTCTACACGCTTTTTACGCTCCGCCTTGCTGCCGCTCAGCTTGTGAATGTCCAGCGCTTCCCCGATAATATCGGTAATCGTCATCCTCGGGTTAAGCGAGGCGTACGGGTCCTGGAAAATCATCTGCATCTCCCGGCGCAGCGCCTTCATCTTCGAGCCCGACAAGGAGTAGATATCCGTTCCGTTAAACTGAACGGAGCCTTCGGTCGGCTCGTACAATCTTAAGATCGTACGTCCCGCCGTAGACTTGCCGCAGCCCGACTCGCCTACGACACCCAGCGTCTCGCCCTGCTTGATATTAAAGCTGATGTCGTTGACCGCCTTCAGCGTCTGGCCTTTACCGATATTGAAATATTTTTTCAAATTGCGGATTTCCACTAAGGGCTGGCTCATTGCGCCACCTCCTTGGCAAGCGGATGCGTCAGCCAGCAGCGGACCTGATGGCTGTCGCTGATCGTAGTCGTCCCCGGATCACGCTCGGCGCATATGCGCATCGCGTCGTCACAGCGGGCGCAGAAGCCGCAGCCGGCCGGAGGTTTGATCAGATCGGGAGGCGTGCCGAATATCGGAATGAGCGGCTCGTCTTTCCGCTGATCGAGCCGGGGCACCGAACGAAGCAGCCCTCTCGTATAAGGGTGCTGCGGGTTTTTGAAAATCTCCCACTTCGTGCCGGCCTCCACCACTTTGCCTGCATACATGACTATCACTTTATCGCACATATCGGCGACTACACCCAGATCGTGAGTAATCAGGATGATGGACGTCCCCAAGTTTTTCTGCAAATCTTTCATCAGCCGCAAGATTTGCGCCTGGATCGTAACGTCAAGAGCGGTAGTCGGTTCGTCAGCGATCAGCAGCGCCGGATTGCAGGCAAGCGCGATCGCGATCATCGCCCGTTGACGCATCCCGCCGGAGAATTCGTGCGGGTATTGCTTGATGCGCGATTCCGGATTCGGAATGCCGACGAGCTGCAGCATCTCCACCGCGCGGCTGTCCGCCGCCTTCGCGCTCATATTCTGGTGCTTGATAAGCCCTTCGGCGATTTGCCGGCCGATCGTCATCGTCGGGTTCAGCGAGGTCATCGGGTCCTGGAAGATCATGCCGATATCTTTGCCGCGAATGCGCTGCATCTCTTTCTCCGACTTTTTCAGCAGATCCTGGCCCAGGAAACGGACCTCGCCGCCTTTGATGATGCTGGGGGGCGACGGGATGAGCCGCATGATCGTTTGAGCGGTAACGCTTTTGCCGCAGCCGGACTCGCCTACGATCGCCACCGCTTCCCCCTTGCCGACCTGAAAGCTGACGCCGCGCACCGCTTGAACTTCTCCGCCGCGAACGCGGAACGATACCTGCAAATCTTGTACGTCCAAGATCGGTTCCATCAGGCACTCCTCCCTTCCATTGTTTCAAAAATCGATAAGCCGGTTATTTTTTCATCTTCGGATCAAATGCGTCGCGCAAGCCGTCTCCGAATACGTTAAAGGCAAACATCGTCAAGCTGATCAGTACGGCCGGGAAGAACAATCTCCAAGGCATATACATCCAGGACGAAAGCGCGTCGGAAATCATCGTCCCCCAGGAAGCCGCCGGGGAGTTGACGCCAAGACCGAGGAAGCTCAGAAACGCTTCGGCGAAAATCGCCTGAGGCACGGTCAGCGTCAGCGTCACGATAATTGGACCGGAAGCGTTCGGGATCAGATGACGGAACAAAATCCGCGAGAAGCCGGCTCCGAGCGAACGCGAGGCGAGCGCATACTCGTGGTTTTTTAGCAGCATGACCTGCCCCCTGACGATCCAGGCCATCTTGATCCATCCGGTTATGACCAGCGCGAGGATGATCGTGTACATGCTCGGTTCAAATACAACTACGAACATAATAACGATAAGCAGGTAAGGAATCGAATCCATCACTTCCGAGAAACGATTCATCGCTTCGTCGATTCGGCCGCCGAAGTAGCCCATGATGCCGCCGTAAATAACCCCGATCAGCAAATCGATCACAGCGGCGAACAGCCCGACGCGCAGCGAGATCGAAGCGCCCATCCACGTCCGCGCGAACATGTCGCGTCCGAGATCGTCCGTACCGAACCAATGCTCGGCCGACGGAGGCTGATTCGTATTGTTCAGGTCGTTCGTATAATAGTCGTAAGGCGTCATCATCTGGCCGAAAGCGGCCATAAACGCAAGAATGATCAGGATGACGAGACCCGTCATCGCGAGCTTGTTCGCCCGCAGTCTCAGCCATGCGTCTTTCCAGGAGGACAAGCTTTCACGGACGATCTTCTCCCCTTGCCTGCTCTCGTGATCCAGTTTCTCGAATTGATCCGGCGTCACCGTCTCCGGCATGCCTGGGACCGAATGTTCCTTCATCATGCCTTCTCCTTTCCACCGGTCAATTTAATGCGCGGGTCTACGAGACCATAGGCCACGTCCGTAAAAAAGCGGGCGCTCATCAGCAGCGTTCCGTAAAACAAAGTCAGGCCCATGATAAGCGTATAGTCGCGGTTTTCCACACTTTCGACAAAATATTTGCCTAAGCCGGGAATCCCGAAAATTTTCTCGATGACGACCGATCCGGTAATAACGCTCGTTGCAAGCGGTCCCAAATAGGTGACAACAGGCAGAATGGCGTTGCGCAAAGCATGCCGGACCGTAATAACCGATCCGGAAAGACCTTTGGCCTTCGCCGTTTTGATGAAATCGGACTGCAGCACCTCCAGCATGCTGGAACGCGTCAGCCTGGCGATAAAGGCGATCGGCATAAACGATAAAGCGAGCGTGGGCAGCACATAATCCAGCGGCTCGTTTAACCCGGCGACATTAAACAGCGGGAGCTTCACCCCGAATAAGTATTGAAGCAGCGTAGCCATAACGAAGCTCGGTACGGCCACCCCGAGAACCGCAACGATCATGGCGACGTTATCGAGCAGCTTGCGGTGTCTGAGCGCCGCGACGGTTCCCAGAAGCACGCCGATCGTAACCGAGGTTACGACAGCCAGCAGGCCAAGGCGAAGCGAATAACCGAACGCGCCTTCGATAATTTGGTTGACCGAACGGCCCTGCCATTTCATCGACATGCCCAGATCGAACGAAGCGACATTTTTAATGTATGCGGCATATTGGACATATAAGGGTTTGTCCAAGCCGTAATGGGCCATCAAGTTCGCCTTGATTTCAGGCGGTACTGCTTTCTCCGACGTAAAAGGATCACCCGGTATCGCCTTCATCAGAAAAAACGTGACCGAAGCCAGTACGAACAAGGAGATGACTACAAAAACCAGCTTTCGCAGCAAGTAGCGAACCAAATCGCGCACCTCCCGAACAAAATACGAAGCATGTCAGCCAGCTTCGGTGAATAGCGAATTAGTTAACATAACTCTTTAATTATTGTAAACAATAACGTCTCATTCTGTCCAACTGCAGCATTTTCCATGCCTGCACAAAAAAATTCGGGATATATAAGACGCCCTATATACCCCGAATGGGAACTCCAACCTGTATGGTGACCCGATTATTTCTTCTCGATAGAGCCGTAGATGAAGTTGACGTCGCCTTTGTAATCGACGAACACGTTTTTCACGTAATCTTTTTGAGCCCAAATACCGGTGTAGTAATAAATCGGCATAATCGGCATGTCGTTGATCATGATTTTCTCGGCTTGCGCCATCGCCTTCATACGTTTTGCTTGATCGGACGTGCCGTACGCATCTTTGATCAGCTTGTCGTAATCCGCGTTCGAATATTTCGAATTGTTGTTGCCGCCGCCGGTCATCATCAGATCGATATAGGTCATCGGATCGTTGTAATCCGCTCCCCAGCCTGCGCGCGCAATTTGGAAGTTGCCGTTTTGACGGTTTTTGATATAGACGCCGAACTCCTGCACTTCCAGCTTGACGTCGATGCCGAGGTTTTGACGCCACATATCGACGACTGCTTCCGCAATCTTTTTGTGCGCTTCACTTTTGTTATAGATCAGCGTAACCGCCGGAAGCTTCGAGTAGCCTTTTTCTTTCATCCCTTGCTCAAGCAGCTTCTTCGCTTCGGCAATATCTTCCTTGAAGTAGTCGTCCTTCACTTCTTCGCGGAACGTTTTGCTTTCGCCGCGGATGCCTTGAGGGACAAGACCGTAGGCCGGCTGCTGGTCACCCTGCGTAATTTTCTCTACGATTGCCTTGCGGTCGATCGACATGGCGAACGCTTTCCGGATGCTCGCATTGTCGAACGGCTCGGCTTTCGTGTTGAACTCGTAATAATACGTCGATGCGATCCCTTTAATTTGCAGGTTGATCTTCGGGTCCTTCTTCAGCATCGGTAGCTGATCAACCGGGAATTCGTTGGTCGGACGGCCGGCCCAGTCGATCTGGTTCGTGTTGTACATGTTCAGCATCGTGCCCGGGTCGTTCATAATTTTCATGTTTACTTCGGTCAGCTTAACGTCTTTGGCGGAATGATACTGGTCGTTTTTGACAAGCGTCAACGAATCGTTATGCTTCCATTCCTTCAGCAGGAACGGTCCGTTTGTGACCATCGTAGCCGCCTCGGATGCGAATTTCGGATTCGCTTTCACCGCTTTTTCGTTAAGCGGAATATAGGTGTAGAAGGCAACCAGGCTGAGAAAATACGGCGTCGGCGATTTCAGTTCGACTTCAAGCGTAAAGTCGTCCTTCGCCTTCACTCCGATTTGGGAGGCGTCCGTAATTTTCTTTGTGTTGTATTCTTCCGCATTTTTGATGTAGTACAGCTGGTACGCATATGGAGCCGGAGGCGTCATCCCCGGATCAAGCACGCGCTTCCAGGCGAATTCGAAATCGCTCGCTTTAACCGGGTCCCCGTTGGACCATTTGGCGTCTTTGCGAAGGTGGAACGTGTATTTCAAGCCGTCTTCCGAGACATCCCACTTCTCCGCTGCGCCCGGTTTTACTTCGCCTTTTTCGTCCATACGGGTCAAGGCGTCGTAGATCGGACGAAGCACCGTCGAGGAGTTGTTGTCCTGGGCCAGGCCCGGATCGAGTGAAGGCGGCTCGGAAGCGATCAGCATCCGAAACTTCTGCTCGGCGGCCGCACCGTCTGCGCCCGTTTCGGACTTTTTCGCGCAGCCAACCAGCGCTGTTCCCGCAAGCAGAACGATACTCGTGAAAACGATTACAGATTTGTTGAACCCCTTAATCTTCACAAATGTTCCTCCCTGTTCATGAAACTTTTTTTCTCTACCTTTTGTCATACACGAAATAATATACTTCCCTCGGAGTCAAAAAACCACGCATTATATTGAACGAAAACGTGCAATATATTGATCTTGACACCGCTTCTTTCTTTACTGCACGAATAGCGAAAATCGTTGAAGCGTTAAACAGAGCAAGCTTTTCAGCGTTAAAGCAGGACATCTTTTCTCCTTTTTAAGTTCCCCCGCAGCGGCTAAAATATGTAAAGCAAAGCAAAAAAGCCGTTTCTGCAATCACGCGGATTGCAAGAAGCGGCTTACTGCGGCTAACGCTGCGGAACGGGTTAAACGGATACGATCGATTTGATAAGACCGACGACCAAAAACAACAAATAAACGACGCTAAGGCAAAGGAAGCCTAGCCTCCATAACAGCCGGACGATTTTGACATGGTCCAGCTTGCCTTTCATCCGATACTGGAAATTGCCGACAAGCCCGTAGCCGATTAAAAAGAAAAGTAAAATTAGAAAAAAGCCGAAATCGGAATGAAAAATTTGCAAAAACATCGCGTGAACCGAACCGATGAGCAGCAAAGTCGTTACGTCCATCGCCAGCTTCGTCGCTTTTTTGGTATCCCTGCGCCAAAGATATACTCCGATCCACAGGATGAAAAACCATAAAAACGGTACTGCGGCGGTAAATGCGTAAATATGGATGAGTATGTTCAATAATCCGTCCAACCTGCACCACCCGGAATCATGATCTTTTTCCGAAACGTACGTGTAACGTGTTATCGTCGCTTTATCGAGACATCGTCGTTCAAGCTGCCCGCAGCAAACCGGAATTATGTTGTTGCCGGTTCCGCCGGCTCCGCAGCTTTTATTAGACGGTATACGGATTCATGATGAGGCATCGGCACGCCGTGACGCGCGCCTGCTTCCAGCATGGCTCCGTTAATCCAATCGATCTCGGTGATACGGCCTTCGGATACGTCCTGCAGCATGGAGGAATGATTGCCGGCCGTCTTGGCGCATACGTCAAGCAGCTGCTCCCATACGTCTTCGCGCGTGCGGATGCCAGAAGCGTTGGCGGCTGCCAGCCCCTCCTCCAGAAGATCGCGCATAAGTCGGCGCCTCGCCTCGGACGCCGGAAGCTCTCCGTTACGAAGACGAAGCAGAGCAGTCAGCGGATTGATGACCGCGTTAATAAGCAGCTTATTCCATACAATCTCTATCATTTGGTTCGACAGGAACGTACGAAATCCTGCCTCATTCATCGTTTTTTCAAGCAAATTTCGCTCTTTCCCACCAATATCCGTACCTGCATGTCCGATCGTTGTCCATCCTTGTCCGGTGTGCGCGACCCGGCTAGGAGACAGTTTCTTCGCGCCTTCCGTCGTCACCGCCAAATAAATGCGCGCCAGCGGAAACCGCTCTTCCAGTTTCTCGACATGACCGATTCCGTTCTGAAAACATACCAGCTTCCCTTGCTCCCCCAGCAAATGATGCAAAGTGTCCAGCAGCGGCTCCGTAATATGCTTCTGCTTCACCGTCAGGAACACCCAATCGTAAGGTTTCTCTGCGCCGTCCGGCAGCGGAGCGGTCTTGCTTTCATAGGAACGTGCGCGAATAGCGACAACGCTCTCCGCCCCGCCATTCAGCAAATGAACACCCGTTTCGTTCAGCAGCTCCGCCTGCTCTCCGGTACGGGTGATTAGCGTCGTATCCGTCCCCGCGGCAGCCAGTCTGAAAGCTACCAGCATTCCTATCGATCCGGCGCCTACGCATGCGATCCTCATGTCCGTCCCCCCCGGCTTTTTCCGCTACTATACCATATTTTCGGAAGGAAACAAGGATAAACGCCTACCGGCGTCTTTGACGCTGGCGTTTACCGGGGGTTGAAGCCACTTCCACGATATACTGTCTAATAAATCGAAAAAGCCCGCCGCGGGTTAAACCGCTTCAGGCTTATAGCTCGAACTTCCTTATATCGTCCGCGTGCGCATCGTTGCCCGGCATCGCGGCTGCAATCGTCAATCGATCCGTTCCAGGTTTCCGTTCGCATCCATCTTAAACCGCGTTTTCTGATCCTCTTCCTCTTCTACGAGAAAAGCAAGCTTGCGGGCACGGTCCATAATTTGAATGAGCGCCTTGTAATCGTCATTCACGACGCGGTAATCGGTCTGCACATTGCTGATTTCTTTCCCTAGCTGTTCCTTGTCGCGGCGCAGATCGTCCAGCTCTTCGTCTTTTTCCTTCAGTTCTTTTTCGAGATTGCGGATCTGTCTGCTCATCTCCTGATACGTTCCTTTCCACTGGCGCAGGAAACGAATGACCGCATCGATCGAGATGGACTCCTCCGTCACCGGCTCGTGTCTGGACGAGCCGATATCCGCCGTATCCAGCGTAGCTACGGACGTTACGGCCGAGCCTATTCCGGCTTGCTTCCGGAACTGGTTCCGCTTCTGCCGTTGAGCCTTTGCGATCGAGATCGCCGCATCGTATTTTTTGCGTACACAGCTGTTCCACCGAAACCCGCAGGCGGCCGCCGTTCTACCTATCTTTTCCCCTACTTCTTCAAAGGCCGCAAGCTGCGTACTGCCTTCGCGGATATGGCGAAGCGTCACCTCGGCCAATATTAGATCGTCTTCCTCGCTCCATGCGTCTTGTCTGACTACAGTCATCAACGAAAACCTCCCAACACAAACTAATATCGCCACTAACTTATTTCTATGCCCAAACTAGAGTTCATAGAATCTATTTGATACTATTTGGTATTACCATTTTTTGTGGCGCTCATACATGTTTTTTCGGACAACCGGTTATGCTAGAACCACCAGGGTTAAAAAGTTTGCTAATTCGTCACGTTCTCCGGTTTACAAGTCGAAAAGGTTGCAGGTATAATGGACAATAGGATTTTGCGTTTATCGATCGTTCAACAGAGAGGGGGAGTAATGGTGGCTCGCATGTTCAGAGTGCTCGGCTTTTGGACGCTCGCGATCGGTCTGATGGCACTGGCCGGCGACATGAAGGAGATGGCGCTGCTGTTCTTTTTCCAAACCGCCGCTTTTGTCGTTTTGGGGTATATGAATTTGTCCGAACGTACGTACATTATGATTTTCTGGGGATACATGGTTCTCTCCTTCTTAGGGTTCACGTACTGGTCGTTTTTCGAGATGGAGCTTTAATCCCCTGCTTAGCAAGTAAGCCAACAAAAAAAGGTGAGCTTCCGGCGTTTTACGTACATAACCGGGAGATCACCTTTTTTTCGTTTGCACCAAAACTTTGAACAATTCGCTCATCGAATCGCTGACGAGCAGCTGGCGAACCGCACGGTTCCGTCTCGCCTCAGGCCCGAACGGGTCTTGACCGTTATGAGCAACAAGCAGCTCCAGCACCCCTTCGTCGATCAGAAACTGCTTTTGCGTCCTTAGCGACCATTCGCCCGCCCCTGCTTCCGTACCCGCCCGTATGCAAGCCGTAAAGTCTACATGAGAAGTCATATCCTGCTCGCCCGGATACGCATACGGATCATCGAACGCCTGATGTTTCCTGTAGCATAAAAACGTTCCCTGCATGCGGTGAGCGCTGTACAGCTCTTCGGCGACATCGCCGTAATCGATCGTAACCAGCATGCCTTCCCGCAGTCCCGATACGACGCGTTTCACCCAATCGGCCGCCTCCGGATTCACATCGACGATCTGGCGCTCGCGGACCGGCACCGATTCCCGCTCGATATAAGAAGCCGCGCGGCTGCCGGCAGCCAGCGGAAACAGCCGCGTCTCGAACTTGCCGGACTCTTCGCTCCAGCCGACGAACCATTCGTACAGGCTCCCGTCCTTGCGCTCGATCCGGTGTACCGGGAACGCGTCGAGCAGTTCGTTCGACAGCACGATCGCCGGACCGTTCTCCAGCATCTCGTACGATTGTCCGGGCGTTACGTGTTGCACCACCGGATGAGGACTCAATTGCTCGGTTTGCAGCCGCCTATGGAAAGGACTGCTCTCCACCATCGCATATGTCAGCCGGTCGTACAAAGGTTTACTGCGCTGTGCGACCGTATCGAGGATATGGCCGGCCAGCCGGCCCGTACCGCCTCCCCATTCGACGATCGTCAGAGGCGTATCCACATCGTACCGCTGCGCTTGCTTGATAATAAACATGCCCAGCACTTCGCCCATAATCGTTCCGATCGAGGAGCTCGTGTAGAAATCCCCGTCCTTGCCCACTTTGACCGTATCGCGGCTGTAATAGCCGAGAGGATCATGGTACAAGCACAGCTCCATATAATCGCGAAACGATAGGGCCGAACAGGGACTATCGCCGATTATCGAACGGATGATCGGAATCAACGGACACAGTCCGGTTAAGTCCGTCACGGTTTGCGGCCTCCTTCCTGCTTCTGTAAATGGCACTTGTTGCGTACAGACAATCGCCCGATATCCAAGTATAATGAGAGCGATAAACTAGGGAAAACCCGCAAAGGAGGAGACATCGATGAACCAAAAGCTGCCGTTCCTCCCGGTCGTATTGGCGGCTGTCGCCCTGCTGTTCTCCGGCTGCTCGGACGGAGTCAAGGAAAAAGAAGCGGTGCAGCAAGCGATCCGCAAGCAGAGCGAGATTCAGCAATTCCGATTCAGCGGCAGCGGGTCGTTTGGCTGGGACACCCCGGGAGCCGCTTCCAGCAGCGCATCCAATCTGCTTACCACGGCGCTGGCCGGTGCCGTCAACGGCGCGCAATTGGAATGGTCCGGCATCGCCAGCTACAACCCGGTGCGGCTGGAGACGAACGTACAGATGACAACCCGGTCGGGGAATTCATTTCAAATTCCGTTTCTTATCAAGGATAACAAAATGTACGCCCAGATTCCACTTTTGAACAAGAAGGACGAGTACTACTCGTTTGATCTGGCAAAGCCCGCGGGCAGCTCCTCTCCCGGCGCGTTGCCGTCCGATGCTCTGGCCCGTACCCGGGACGAGATGACCCGTATGCTGGATTCGCTTCTGTCCGGAGTCGAGCCGAAGTGGTTTAAGGAAGATAAGCTCGATGACGCGGGGGCGGGCAAGCAGTATTCGATCGAGATTACGGAAGCCAACGCGGCCGAACTGTCGAAGCAGATGGAGGCGGGACTGGACGGATGGACCGGACAGCTGCAAGCGATCACGGGAGGCACATGGAGCGGCCCGCCAAAGCTCGCAGGAATGCAGCTTCAAGCGCCGGGCTACATCCGGCTTGGGGTGAATCCGGAGTCGTTTCTCGAACAGATCTCCCTGGATCTGAACGCCTTGCCGGCGGCCTCGTCGCCTGCCCCGGGAACGTACCGGTTCAAGCTCGACTACAGCTTGTCGGACATAAACGAGCCTATATCTTTTGAACAAAACGTCCCGGCTGCCGTAAAGCCGTTTGAAGATCTATGGAAGCTGCTTCCCAAGAAGTGAGCTTCCGATAATGCGCATCGCAACGCAGCCCAGCCCAAATCCCTGTACCTTCCGGTATGGGGATTTGCCGTTCCTTACGCCCGCTGTCCCGCGAAGCGGAACAACTTCCATGTTCACCAAATCGGGAAGCATAAAACGCCGCTCCCTCCGATACATTTAGTACGGATAGGACAGGGGGGACAACCGATGCTGAATATAGTTCGCCGAATGGCGGCGATCGGACTGGCCTGCTCGCTGCTTTTCTGCGGGAACGGCTTCGCTCTGGCCGAGCCAAGCGTCAGTGCCGACAGCCTGCTGCTCGGGAAAGGATTAACCGTGTACGAGATGGACCGTGAGATCGAAAGGCTGACGGACGAGGAACACAAGCTGATCGAAACGCTTGAAGTGACCGGCCGGCTGGCCGAACAGACAAGCCGGAGGCTGGAAGAGAAAAAAAATCAGACCGGATCGGTCATCCGGTCTTATTATACAGGACAGCGGCATTCGATCTGGCTGACCGTGCTCCGCGCGAGCTCGCTCCGGGACGCTTTGTACGTCTGGGAGCAGCTGCAGTTCATCCTCTCCCGCGACCGCAAGTTCATCTACGACTATCAGGAACAGTACACCGCCTACAGGCAAGCCGCAGCCGAGCTGGAAGAGGGCCGCCGCTTGCTTGCCGATACGCGGAACGCCTACGAAGCGGAAAAGGCGAAGCGGACGAAAGCGCAAGAGGAAGTCGACCATCTGCTGGCAGGACACCCCGACAGATTACGGCTCGAAACCGAACTGGCCGATATCCGCTTGCAGTGGGAACAACGCGGGCTTCCTTTGTTCCGCTCGTATTTCGCCGCCTTGGCCGAAGTGATGACAAAGCTGCCGGAGCTGATCGGACAAAACGGCAAAATGGTCTCGATGAAAGGACTGAACCCGACCATCGTCATCGGCGACGGCGAGTTAAACCGGTTTATGCAGGCGAAGAGCAAGTCGCTGCACGGTTTTTCGTTTCTGTTCGAAGACGGGACGATCGCAGCCGGAGGTTCGGCCGACGACATCAAGATCTCGCTCAAAGGACGGTATGTAGCCGAGAATAAACCTGTAAACGCCATTCGTTTTTTCATTGACAGCTTATCGTTCAACGGGTACGCGATGCCCGAATCTACCGCAAAGTCGCTGGAGCGGCAATTCGATCTCGCTTTTTATCCGGGCAAGATCGCCCCGTTTATTCAAGCGACCGACGTAACGATCAAAACCGGCGAAATGACGATTTCTTTGAAGCTCAGCCTCTGAACGTAAGCTTTACTTGGAAGCGGGACGGATCGTCTCCCATTCGGCTTCGGTCCGTTCCGCGAACGTCCGGAGCGGCTGCTCGCCCTTCCACAGCAGCTCCAGTTGGGTTTCAAGCGCCGTCAACTGCTTCACCCGCTGCGGGAAAGCCGGCGTCTGTTCATTATTGTCGATAAGCGCGGCGATGCTCTGAAAGCCGGCGTCATCCCGGATTCCGGTTAAATAGGCGTTACGCTGCGCCGGCAGTACACCGGCGGTTCGCCAGAAATGAAGCGCGGACGGCTGGGAGATCCAGTCCCGGATCAGCTCGAACGATTCCTTGGCGGCTTCGGACCGGGCGGATATCGTGAAGCTTCTGCCGGAAAGCCAAGGCGTCAGCCACGTCTCTTCGCCTTTGGGAAGCGGGATTTTCGCCATCGTCTGAACGGCCGGAGAACCGTTTTGCTTCCAGTCGGAGAAGGTGGTCAAATAACCGGCGATCTTGCCCTGCGCGAGCAGCTCCCACGGTTTCCACGTCGCGCTTTCGTAAGGAAACGATTTTAATAGCGCTTTCGCGTCTTCCTTAGCCCCATCCGGCGCCGTCAGCAGAAAAGCTTCCAGCGATTTCAACACAGCCGGGTCGTTCAGCTTCACCGGATATTGCTTGGAATTGGTTTTGCCGCCGCCCAGAATGCGCACCATCGTCGCAAACAGATGTCCATCGGACGCGGGAATGTAGATTCCGTGCTTGCCTTCCTCCGGTTTATGCAGCTGCTTATGGAGCGACACGAGCTCCTCGGACGTTGCCGGAGGTTTCTCCGTTCCCGCATCAGCCAGTCTTTTTGTATGATAAACCAATACGGGGGCATCCAAATCTTTGGGAACCCCCCATACGTATCCGTTCCATTTCACTTGCGCCAGCGCCTGTTCCATTTGCTGGGACTGCAAATCCTGGGCAAGCATCGAATCGACGGGCAGCAAATAACCGAGAGCGGCGAATTCGCTCACCCAGCTATTATCAAGCAGCATGACGTCGGGCGCTTCCCCGAGCTGTGCCGCTTTTTTCAGTTTGGCGTAAACCGTATCGTCCGGCACGTTCTCCAACTGGATCACGATGCCGGGATGCGCTTTTTGATACTGCTCCTTCAACTGCTGCAGCAGCTGAAACTCTTTAGGCGGCATGGAGACGGCGACTTTCAGCTGTTTCTCCGCATCGCTCGCCGACGGGGGCGTAAGATCGACCGGATTGCCTTCCCCTGCGCTCGGTTTGGACCGGTCGACCGATCCGCCGAACAGAACGGAGACGAGTACGACGGCGAAACATACCGCGGAGCCGAGCAGCAGCCACTTTTTATGGCGGAACAAGAGGACATCCCTCCTTCGGATATGCAGACAGCGAAAAGGTTGCTAGTTCAAAAGCCTTATTTTTATCTATACTATATCAAAAAAGCGCTTTCGTGAACTCTTTTTCATGCGTTTCAAAAAAACAATACAAATTATTCCTGAAAATCGACACGGAAATGACGGCTTGTTACAATGGGAGAAAAGCGGATCTAAGCGGGGGGGAAGATTTGATGAGGAAATACGGTGTGGAGGTGCAGCTTCCCGACGGCAAAAAACCGGGCGATTACGCCGGGTTCGTCCAAGCTTTGGCGAACTGCGTACGGCTGTCGGACCGGGATATGGAGCTGCTGATCGTGGATGAGGATCGGGAGCGCGCAATATTGACGGAGCTGATCGAGGAATACGAATTCGAGTACGAGCCCTTCGAGCTACTGAAGCTGCCGGAGAAGGCCGAGGTGACTCCGCTCTTTGAGGATTACGGCTTCGTATCGCTGTCCGGAGGCTGCTATTTGTACGACCATCTGTGCGCCGTATACCGTTTTGCCGAATCGGACGGACTTGCCGAGCCCGTTCAGGCGGCGGCGCAGATGGAGGAGCACCTGATCGCCCGTTTTCCTTATGAAGGAAGCGTGCATTATGCGGTCGACCGCTCGCTTGGCGAACTGATGCACGGCATCGCCAAGGCGTACGGCTGCCGCCTGCAATTCGCCTGGGAGTAGCCGGCCTTCTCCATGGCTCCGGTACCGCGGTATGACGTTTGCAGCAGGAAGGCGGAGGAGCGCTACGGTCCCCCGCTTTTGGGCGTATCTTCGGCCCGATCAGTCCTTGCAATCGTAAAAAGACTTTCCGTCCGCTTCCTGCCGGTATTCCGTCGGAGACCGGTCGAACCATTTCTTGAACTGCTTGGAGAAATAAAGCGGGTCGGTAAAGCCGACCGATGCCGCCACCTGCTCCACCGTCAGCTTCTCGCGAAGCAGCAGCTTCGCCCGCTCCATGCGAATTTTCAGCAGAAAATGCATCGGGGTCAGCCCGGTATACTGCTTGAACATTTTGGACAAATGCGTCCGGTTGTATCCGAGCGACTGCGACATTTTCTCGATCGAGATCGGCTCGGCATATTGCACGGTCAGCCAGCGGATCGTGCGCTCGACCTGCTGCTCGATCGGCGTCCTCTTCCCGTCCGCACCTTCGGACCGGTACGCCTCGTCCTTCCTGTATTCGGCCAGCAGCATCCGCAGCAGACCGTCGCTTCGCAGGTCGACGCCGGGGTCCGCGAGCTCCAGCGACCGCTCGATCTGATGAAACAGCACCGCAACGCGCCGATGACGCGAAGGTCGTGCTACCGGACGATGCTGGGAGATGTCCGCCGCATTCAGCAGCTCCTCGGCGATATTCCCGCGAAAGCCGACCCACCGGTACGTCCACGGATCGGCGTCGTCGGCCGTGTACCGGATGAGCTCTCCGGGGAAAATGAAGAAGCTGTCTCCTTCCCCTAGCTCGTACGTGCGCCCCATGCTATTAAACGTACCTTTTCCCGACATCACATGGTGGACGAGGAAATAATCGCGCACCTGCGGACCGACATTATGGGCAGGCGCCGTCCGCTCTCTTCCGCCGAAAAGGACGGTCAATTCTCCTTTGCCCGGCAGGGGATTCACTGACGTCGAATGACGTTCCTCCATGTTCATGGTCGTACGCTCCTTGTTCGTTTTCTGGATCGGTGAACCTCTCTTCTATTGAAAACGAAGCGCCGCCACAAATCAAGAGGCTGCCGGGGCACGTTCGAAGGAAGCCGCATTGTTCCATAAGCAACACGCTTTTCTCCATATTTTTTTTGACCTCCTAACTTTATAGTTGCTTATAGAGGTTGTTCAAAAAGTCCGCTTTTGATCACAAAGCAGATCCGAAAGCCTGCTCGGCATCGAATATGGAATTAAGCCGGAACTTCCGGTGCTCACGTAGCTTTCACTACGCTCCGCTCCTCATTTCCTTGCTTCATCCCATCTTCTCGGTGCTGAAAACCGGACTTTTTGAACTCGCACTTATAGAACGAACAAGGAGGAATTGCAAAATGCCGAAAATTACTTTCATCGGAGCAGGCAGCAGCGTATTCGCCAAAAACGTACTGGGCGACGTCATGAAAACTCCCGCTCTGCAAGATTTTGAAATCGCGCTTCACGATATCGACCCGGTGCGGTTGAAAGATTCGGAGAACATGCTGAACAACTTGAAGACGACGTCCGGCAGCACGTGCCGCATCATCTCGTACGCCGACCGCCGGGAAGCGTTGCGCGGTGCCACCTACGTCGTGAATACGATTCAGGTCGGAGGTTACGACCCTTGTACGATTACCGACTTCGAAATTCCGAAAAAATTCGGTCTCCGGCAAACGATCGCCGACACGCTCGGAATCGGCGGCATTTTCCGCAATCTGCGTACGATCCCGGTGATGCTGGATTTCGCTAAAGATATTCGCGAAGTATGCCCGGACGCCTGGTTTTTCAACTATACGAACCCGATGGCCGTTCTGACGAACGTGATGAATACGGACGGCGGCGTCAAAACGGTAGGTTTGTGCCACAGCGTCCAAGCCTGCATTCCTCATCTGTTCAAGCCGCTCGGAATCGATATGGAAGGCGTGCAGGCGAAAATCGCCGGCATCAACCATATGGCATGGCTGCTGGAAGTAACGAAGGACGGCGTCGATCTGTATCCGGAGATCAAACGTCGCGCCGCCGAGAAACAAAAGGAAAAACACGGGGATATGGTCCGCTACGAACTGATGTTCCGGTTCGGCTATTATGTCACCGAATCTTCCGAGCATAACGCAGAATATCATCCGTACTTCATCAAGCGCAACTATCCGGAGCTGATCGAACGCTTCAACATCCCGCTCGACGAATATCCGCGCCGCTGCGTCCGTCAGATCGAACGCTGGAAGACGATGCGCGAAGAGCTCGTCAATAACAAAAATATCGAGCATACGCGCTCCCACGAATACGCTTCGTATATGATGGAAGCGATGGAGACAAACAACCCGTTCCGCATCGGCGGCAACGTAATGAACACCGGTCTGATCACCAACCTGCCGAAGGAAGCTTGCGTCGAGGTAACCTGTCTCGTCGACCGCAACGGCATCACGCCTACGTACGTGGGCGATCTGCCTCCGCAGCTGGCGGCGCTTAACCGGACCAACATCAACACCCAGCTGCTGACGATCGAAGCGGCCCGTACGCTGAAGAAAGAGCATATTTACCATGCGGCGCTGCTGGACCCGCACACTTCCGCGGAATTGTCGATCGACGATATCGTCGCGATGTGTGACGCGATGATTGAAGCTCACGGCGACTGGCTGCCGAAATTTAAATAAGCGTTGATGGATAAGGCTGTCTCCCGGGTTCCTTCCCGGTGGGCGGCCTTTTTTTGCATCCCGTCTACCAGCCTTCACGTCCGGATTCAGCCGGCCGTTCCCTCCTCCCCATCCTCCCCCGAAGCGGCCTTCCTTTGAAGAAACTCTTTATTAACTTGGCTTGAACAAGTAGTATTAGAGAAAGAAACGTGATGCAAGAAGGGGAGAAAACCAAGTGAAAGCTGCCAAATGGGGGATCGCGGGACTGGCGCTTCCCCGGCTCCTGTCTGGCACATGAATTCCCTCAATCTCTCTTCTTCCTTGGTTTCGGGCTTCGCACAAGTCCATGCCTTTTGGGTCGTGGCCTGCAACGTCGACTTTGCGCCGTTTCACTTACCATTGCGGCCTTTCCGGTAAGTTTTCTCGCTACTATCCCTACGTCTAACTTCTCACCATCCGTAGCCTTGTTTTGGTCGTCACGACCTTGCACAAGGGTTACCACCTTAAGTTGGAGTCGATGAGATCTCCTTGGGTTACGCCAACCAACTTTCCCCCGAAGCCAGTACTCCTAACTTCCGGAACCTTTGGTGGTATAGGACATTCCCTTCCTTTGCAGAGTTGTCCGGTTCCGTCAGCCAACATGTTTCGCCGCCTGTTCCGGGTTTTGTCTTCGCTACCTCCGCACCCATCCTCACGGACTGAGCACTATGCGTCAGCTATGCACTTCCGCCACCTCGCGGCGTGCTGGAGACTTTCACTCCTTAGTCGATTGCGCTGCCAAGCGCACAAAGAAACGGCGGCCCCCCTGCTTCAGGGGACCGCCGTTTGCTTGTTTGGCCGGCCTGATCTTGCAGCCGACACCGGTATTGCCCGCCCGCGAGATGATTCCTGCGTATGTGCGGCAAATCTTACTTCTGGACTTTCGTAGCTTGCGGCACAATCGAGAAGACGAGCGACGCGTTGTCCGGCGAAGAAGCTTCGATCGTATAAGCACCGATCGCGACGCTTTGTGTCTCGAAGGCGCCGCCGCTTTCTTTCTGAGCGTACATGGCGTCGAACCAGCTGTCGAACTTGGCGGCGTCGTAGCCGAAAATTTCGTTGACGAACCGTTTAATCGGCTCGCGGTTGCGGGCCAGCGCCCCTTCCTGCAGACGAATCGTAATGCCGTATGTATCGTACTTGGGCTCTACCCACAAGGACGCCTCGTCCCAGACATCGCCCGGATTTTTGTTCGGCGACAACGCCTTCGACTTCGCTTCCGCGTCCTTGAACAGCCGGAGCGTCGTCTCTTCGAGATCGTAGTTCGTTCCCCGAAGCTTGCCGGCTTCCTCCATCACGCCATACGCCCGCTTCATCGCTTCGTTCGGGAACACGATCCGCTTATAGCTTCCGTCCTTCGTCGGCACGACAAGCGTATGCAGGCCGGTGTGGGACGCGGACGGCTCGATCCGTTTGCTCTTGTCGATCAGCCGCTCGACGATCGTAAGCGACTCCGCCCGCGTTACCGTTACGCCTACGCCGAAATACCCATTCGGGTACCCTTCCATAATGCCTTTGGCGAATGATTCGGCGATGAACTTCTGCTGCCGCTCGTTGGCGCTTCGGAGATCGCCGATGCCGTTGGACAGCTTACGGCTGTAGTCCGCGTCCTCCAAATACTCGGTTTCTTTCAGCGTATAATAAAGCAGCTCCGCTACTTGCTCCCGGTTCAGCTTCTGCTTGAAGTCGGGAAATACGCTCGGGTTCATCAGATGAAGATCTCCCGCCAGGTCGATGTAAGGCTTGGCCCAATATCCGACAGAGCTGGGCGCAAACGAAAAGTCGCGGTAATCCTGGCGCAGGATGTTCCGGTTGGCCGCGCTAAGCGACTGAATAAACGATTCTTTCCAGCTGCGCTCCCCGTTTTGATGACGGTCTGTAAACGATAACAGCAAGATTTTCAAAAATTGATCTGCCGAGACCGGCTCGTTCGGCCGAAACGTACCGTCCGGATATCCGTCCAGAATCCCCTCGGCTACAAGCCGGTTGATCGTCGGTTCGGCCCAATGTCCGGCCGTATCCGTAAATCGGCCCGGCGTCTCGATCGAAGATGCCGCCACGACCCGGACTCCTTCCGCCAGTTGGCACAAGCCGGTCGTTAAGGCAAGCGCTAGCAGTAACGTTCTCGTTCGTCTCATGTACAATACTCCCCCGGTTGTTATGTACGCTCCAATAAACAATCATATCGGGAAACCGAAGGAGTTGAACACAGGCAAACGACCTAAATCGACAAGGGAGGGAAGAACGAACCGGACTAGCCCGAACGACTCACCTCCTTCTCTTGAATCATTTCGACTATTTTCGACATTTGCCAACAAATTACAACTCACAGAGCCTGATCCTCTTATGAAAAAGCAGCAAGGCGCCGTTACCGGAACCCCGCTGCTTTCGGTTGTAAGGCGCGCTACAGCAAATCCGCCGCCAATTGAGCCAGTTGAGATCTCTCGCCCCGCTCGAGATTGATATGGCCGCTGATCGACTGGTTTTTGAATCGCTCGACCACATACGTCAGCCCGTTGCTGTAAGCATCCAGATACGGGTGGTCGATCTGTCCCGGATCGCCCATCAGCACGATTTTGCTTCCTTCCCCGACGCGGGATACGATCGTTTTCACTTCATGCTTGGATAAGTTCTGCGCTTCGTCGATAATGATGAATTGTCCCGGGATCGAGCGACCGCGAATGTACGTAAGCGCCTCGACCTGAATGCTGCCCATCCCGGCCAATATTTTCTCGATATCTCCCGGCTTTTTCGTATTAAACAGAAACTCCAGGTTGTCGTATACGGGCTGCATCCACGGACGCAGCTTCTCGTCCTTCTCGCCGGGCAAATACCCGATATCCTTCCCCATCGGCACGACCGGCCGCGCGATCAGCAGCTTCTTGTACTTGCGTTCGTCCTCGATCTTCATCAGTCCGGCCGCCAGCGCCAGCAGCGTCTTGCCCGTCCCCGCCTTGCCGGTCAGCGTAACGAGCGGAATCTCGTCGTTCAGAAGCAGCTCGAGCGCCATCCGCTGCTGGACGTTCCGCGCCCCGATGCCCCAGATCGGCTCGTTGCTCAAGTACAGCGGATCAAGCCGTTTGCCGTCCGCGCTCGCCTTTAGCAGCGCCGACTTGGAAGTGCCCAGCTCATCTTTCAAAATGACGAACTCATGCGGCTGAAACGTATAATTGGTATTCAGGTCGGTAACGGGCAAGTAGCGCGCATTGTAGAAGTTGTCTATAACTCCCGGATGCACATGCATCGTTAAATAGCCGGGATACAATTCATTTGAAGTGACGACCCGGTCGGTCAAATAATCTTCGGCGGAGAGCCCCAGCACGTCCGCCTTGATCCGTACGAGCGTATCTTTACTGACCAGAATGACGGGTCTCGGCTGCTCCAGCTGCTGCTCCTCCAGATAATAGTTCAGAGCGACCGCGAGAATCCTGTTGTCGTTCGTAATTTCCCCGAACACATCCTGTAGTTTCTGAAAGCTTTTATGATTCAGCTCCACCTTGAGGCTGCCGCCGTTCTCCAGTTCTACGCCGTCGTGCAAACGCCCTTTCGTACGCAAGGCGTCAAGCAGTCTCGATACCGTTCTCGCGTTGCGACCCAATTCGTCCGCGTTTCGTTTTTTGGAATCGATTTCCTCCAGAACGACCGCAGGAATGATCACTTCGTTGTCCTCGAAGGCGAAGACGGCATTCGGATCCTGCAATAGGACATTCGTATCCAACACATATACTTTTTTCATCGTACGTCCCCTCCCGCTTGGCGTATGGCTGTCGCCTGTACATAATCACAGTCGAATCGGACAAACTAACCATGGCAATTCAGGATTAGAATAGGAGCGATTTATATGAGATATGTCGTTGTCCTCGTTTTGGCGATAGCTGTGCTCTCCGGCTGTGCCCGCCATCCGCAGAATCAGGCTACGCCTGCGCCGGATGGGCAAAATGGAGTGAAAGTCCAGCAATCGGTTCCGGCGAAACCGGAAATCCATAATAAGCAGGAAGTGACGCAAAGGCTCGAGAAGCTGGCGTCGGATATTCCGCAAGTCCACAGCGCACGCTGCGTCATTCTCGGCAATACGGCTATTGTCGGCATCAACGTTGATCCCCAGCTCGACCGGAGCCGCGTCGATGTGATCAAATATTCGGTCGCCGAAGCGCTCCGCAAAGATCCTTACGGCGTACACGCCTTCGTTACGGCCGATCTCGATATGGCGGGACGCATCGCGGAAATCCGCGAGGATATCCGTCAAGGGCGCCCGATAGCCGGCTTCGCCGAAGAACTGGCCGATATGATCGGCCGGATCGTGCCGCAAATTCCGAAAGATATAACGCCACAAGGGAATCCTCCGGCCCGTACGGACGACGGTCAGCAGATGGATAAGCAGCTGTAGGCGCCATCCTAAAGGACAAGCTTCGATGAAGACGCAAAAAGCCTGGTTCCCTTGGAACTAGGCTTTTTGGATGGCAGCAAAAACTTGTCCGTCCAGCTTCTCTGCCGCACGTTTGTCATACGTTTTCTCGTATTCGGGCTCGACAGTAATGCGGGAGCCGTAAAACATCGCATCCCGGACCGCCTCCAATTGCACGTCGATACAAGTCAGCTTAAACGGCACGCCTTCGAGCGCATCCGTTACGAACGCCGCTTTCCCATACAGCGCATTCAGCGTTCCGCCGCCGAAAAAAGTCAGCGTTACGAGCGGATTCGCTTTCATATTCGCCACAAGTCGAGAGCGCTGATCGATTGCGAAGCGGACCACCGTCGGACTCATCGGTCTAACCCAGGAAATGGCGCTAAGGCTTGGCGCACCCGTTTCCGCATCGATGGTGGAAAGCATAACGAGCCTTTCTTGCTGCAGCTCCGATAGTTGTTGCTCCGTCAAAGCCGTAATCGTTTCCGCCATTCATTCATCCTCCTGATGTGCAGCTTGCTTCCAGTATACCATAACGAGCGGACAGTCAGCCATAGCCGATTGGGTCCGCCCGTCTGTATAGATCCTGCAAAGCAAACTTATTTGAGCTGTTCCTGCAAGGCGGTCTGAGCGGATTTCAGCTCGGTTTGCCCGATTGTAATATACGGACTATGCCATTCGCCTTCCAGATGAACATAGTTTATTTTATCGCGGTCGATTCCCATATATGTCCGGATAAAGCTTTTGATTTGCGAGGAAGGGATGTCCGTATCGACGTTTTTCCCTCCCGCTTCGATGACCGGACCGAGCTTCAGCAGTCCTTCCAGCGATTTCAGCTTGCCGACCATTTCCCCGATCACCTGCTGCTGGCGTTCGTTGCGATCGATATCGTTCGAATCGGCGGCATTTTGGCAGTTGCCTTTCCGGTAGCGGACGAAATCGAGCGTTTGCTTGCCGTTCAGCGACTGCGTCCCTTTGGCCAGCTTGATCGAGGTGCCGTCGAACTTGTCGGTGTAACACATGTTCATATCTACGTTTAAGGTGAGCCCGCCCAGCTTGTCGACGATTTCTTCGAATCCTTTGAAGTCGATTTTGGCGATGTAATCGATCGGCACGTTTAAATATTTACCGAAAAATTGTTTCGTTTTCGTATCCGCCGTCGATGACTTGGCGTTATGAAAAGCGGCGTAAAACGAGTTGGCTTTCCCGGAGCTGTAGCCGTTCATTTTGATATACGTATCCCGCGGGATGGACACAATCGTAGCGGTTTTCCTTTCCGGATTCAGGGAAGCAACCATAATGACGTCGGTATTCAGGCTTCCTCCTTTAGGCCTCGAGTCGACGCCCAGCAACAGCACGGTTACGGGATTCGCGTTCACCGGCTTCGTTACGGGGGCTGTATTGTCACCGCCTGCGCTGTCGATCGCCGAATTGATCTTATAATACAAGTATCCGGCGTAAGCGGCAGCAGCCAGAAGGATCAGGATGACAATAAAGACCAGCGTCTTCCAAACCCGTCTGGACGAGCTCCGGGGACGCCGAGGCGGAAGGGGCTTTGTGGCAGTTGACGGCATCTGGAGTTCCCCCTCTTTTATTCGTTATATTTCGGGTTTGCGAGAATATCCTGGAGCAACTGCTCCGCGTGTTCCTTATCGAATAATTGCGTTTGAGTCTTCCCGTCCTGCTCGTATTGAATATGCACCATCGTGTCGTCCGTAAGCGCAATACGAACGTTGTCCAGCTTATGATCGTCCCGCAGTATTTCAGCGAAAAACGATTCGGTTTCGCCCGCAGCGCGATCGTCCGGTCTGACGTCGGCGACTAATCGGATTTGAAGCCAATTGAACAAAGCATCCTGCAGCTTCATGAATCAAGCATCCTCTCTGACGATGATGGTAGTCCAGCCCAATCCGGTCCAGCGACGCATCCGTCCGATCCAGCCGCGCTGAACGTCCGGCAGCAAAGCCCAATCGTTCCCGGCTTCCAGCTCATCCAGCCACAATGCGGTTTGCTGCGGTTCGGCCAGCCTGCTTAACAGGGCGGAGCCGCAGTCGGACAGCGCAAGCGTAGTCCCGTCGAACGCAATATCGCCGGGTGCGGACAAGGAGAATGCCCCGTTGCCGGCACCGCATGCCAGCTCGTCCTGCCCGGACAAGAGCAGGCGCGCTTTGAACGAAAGCAAAAAACGAGGGTGAACGCGATCCAGCATCCCCCGGAAGCTGACAAGCTCGTCCGGCGGACCGCAACGGATGCGCTCCCCTCCTAAAATTAACGGGCTCCGGCATACAATCGGAGTAAGCCACAGCTGGGCCATGCCTCATCTCTCCTTTGCGAAAGCGCGTACGGCCGCTGCCTTCCTGACATTAAGCCTGCGGCTTGTCCTTCTTAACCGCCCTGACACCCTTGCTCGGGAGATCCGAACCGGCGGAAGGAGCCGCAGCGTCCGGCGAAGGCTGCCGGGCATCCTGGGCCGCAGCCGTGCTGATGCCATTCTTGCGGTTTTCCCGCTCGATCATCCAATACCGGATTCTGACAGTCAGCATAAGCGCTACAGCCACGCCCAAGCTGATCACGATCGGCAGCTCCAGATCGAGCTGGAACAGCGTCAGGATGCCTGCGCCTACCGCGATCGTCAAATAAATGACGGCATCCTTCAGCGGCGGAAGCTTGCGCATGCGGAACACCTTATTATAAATGTATACGAGAAACGCAAAAATAAGAATATAAGTAATCCACGGATGATCGTACAACCACTGCTGCACCGGCGAACGCCTCCCTTGGTTCGGATGGGAAGAAAGGCCGATCGAACGTTAAACGTTCGCTTCGGCCATCTTGCGGAGCTTTTCCGCTTTCTCCCGCTCGCTTTTATTTAATATTTTTTTGCGAAGACGAATCGATTTCGGAGTGACTTCACAGTACTCGTCATCGTTCAAATATTCAAGCGCCTGCTCCAGCGAGTAAGCCCGAGGCGTCTTCACCTTCACCGTCTCGTCTTTACTCGAAGCGCGCATATTGGTCAATTGCTTCTCTTTGCAAATGTTGACGACGAGATCGTTGTCCCGCGTATGCTCTCCCACGATCATCCCCTCGTAAACTTCGGTGCCCGCATGCAGGAACAAAATGCCGCGGTCTTCGATCGACAGGATGCCGTAATTCGTCGCTACGCCGGATTCGAAAGCGATCAGCACGCCCTGATGACGTCCACCGACACCCGCGCCCGCATACGGCCCGTAGCTGTCGAAGGCGTGGTTCATTACACCGTAGCCGCGGGTGAGCGTAAGGAAATGGGTCCGGTAGCCGATGAGTCCGCGCGCCGGTATGAGGAACTCGAGACGGACCGTGCCGGTGCCGGTATTGGTCATATTGACCATATCGGCCTTGCGCGTGCCCAGGCTCTCCATAACCGCTCCCATGCTGTCTTCCGGCACGTCGATGATCAGCCGCTCGATCGGCTCCGACTTGACGCCGTCGATTTCTTTAACAATAACTTCAGGCTTCGATACTTGCAGCTCGAATCCTTCGCGGCGCATATTCTCGATCAGGATGCCGAGATGCAGCTCGCCGCGTCCGGATACGACGAAAGCGTCCGGGCTGTCGGTTTCTTCCACCCGCAGCGATACGTCGGTTTCGAGTTCCTTGAACAGCCGTTCGCGCAGCTTCCGGGACGTAATCCATTTGCCTTCTCTTCCGGCAAACGGGCTGTTGTTGACGACGAACGTCATCTGTAGCGTCGGCTCGTCGATCTGGAGCACCGGCAGCGCCTCCGGATTCGCCGGATCGGCGATCGTTTCCCCGATATTAATATCTTTGATCCCGGACAACGCCACGATGTCTCCGGCACCGGCCTGTTCGATCTCGATCCGCTTCAAGCCCTGGAAGCCGAACAGCTTCTCGATGCGCGCCTGCTTCGTGCCGCCTTCGCGGGTCATAACGGCTACGGTCTGGCCTTGGCGGATGATCCCCCGGTTAATCCGGCCGATCGCGATCCGGCCCAAATATTCGTTATAGTCCATAAGCGTGACGAGAAACTGCAGAGGCTGATCCGGATTTTCCGTGGGATGCGGAATATGCTCGATAATCGTCTCGTACAGCGATTGCATGTTGGCATCCTGCTGCTCCGGATCCATGCTGGACGTCCCTTGCAGGGCGGAAGCGTACACGACCGGGAATTCAAGCTGGTCGTCGTTCGCGCCGAGCTCGATGAACAGATCGAGCACTTCGTCGACAACTTCCAACGGACGCGCGTTCGGTCGGTCGATCTTGTTCACGACGACGATCGGCGTCAGATTCTGCTCGAGCGCCTTGCGCAGCACGAACTTCGTCTGCGGCATGCAGCCTTCGAAGGCGTCGACGACGAGCAATACGCCGTCTACCATCTTCATGATCCGTTCCACTTCGCCGCCGAAATCGGCGTGTCCCGGCGTATCGACAATATTAATAAAGAAGTCTTTGTAGGTGATGGCGGTGTTTTTGGCAAGGATGGTAATGCCGCGCTCACGTTCGATATCGTTGGAGTCCATCACTCGCTCCTGAATCGTCTCGTTGTCGCGGTACGTGCCGGATTGCTGAAGCAGTTTGTCTACGAGCGTCGTTTTGCCGTGGTCGACGTGGGCTATGATGGCGATGTTGCGAATTTTGTCTCTTGCGTGCATAAAGTCGGTGTTCATCCTTTCTATATAGGGCAACCGTGCGGAAATCGTGCGGATTACTAATCACGAAATAAGCGTCGGACTCACGCGCCGACGCTTGACACAATAGAATTATATATATTTATGGTGCAAAAAGCAAGGCTGCGGAGCATGAAGTTTCTATGAATACGCCCCAGCTTCCAAAGCGCCGCCTACCAGGAGCGGCGCTTGTTGTTGGAGAAAATCAGATAACCGCCGACGGCGATCAGGATGATGGCGATAAAATAAATGCCGACCGTAAACAAAATCGTCATGCTGAACAACAGACCGGCTATGACAGCCAGAATGGCTGCGGCCAGCAGCACGCCGCGCGGACTCCGCTTGTCGAACAAATAAAACTCGTACAATCCGACCGCCGGAGCCAAAATGAACGCAGGCCATAAATAAGCAATCAGATCCCAGCTAATGATCGTGCACAGGAAAAAGATAATCGAAATCGTCGTCAGAATGCCGCCCGGAATGAGCACGCCCGAAGGCAGCACGCGGCTAAAATACAAGGCGTGGAATAAGAGACCGGGAGCCAAGATGAAAATCGGCCAAAACACTTCCCAAAAAAATCCGAATACACCCAGCTTCCCGAGCAGCAGGACGATGCCGACCGCAACGATGATCAGGCCAACGGAGTAGCGATTGTTGGACAAAAGGCTTTCCCTCCCGATTACAGTTCAAAACGGTGTCCAGACGCACCGTTCTTCCTTGTATTGTAACGAAAACGGACAAAAAATGCTAGCTTCCGTGTGAATTCGAAGCTTATCGCCTCTTTTCACGAGCATGCGCCCGCTATCGGCGGGCGCATATTTCGTGAACAGAAACGGCTTACCGGTCCCGGCGCTTCTTGGCGGCGAGCAGCCGGTTCAGCCGTTCCGTGCCGTCGTCAGGCGCATCCGCGCTTGCCGCAGGCGCAGGTGCGGTCGCCGCCCGGACCGCTGCGGACGGCGTAGGCTGGTCGGACGTTGCCCCCGGCCCCGGACCGGGGGCCGGACGCGGAGCCTGCGCTCCGGACGCCGCAGGCGGCGCATACGGCGAAGCCTGCGTCGGCGCAGCGGTAGACGGCGCCGACGCAGGCGGCCGAGTCTGGCCGCGCTCCGCGACGCGGGTGCGCAATCGGCCGACCGCAGCGGCGGAGCCGGCTGCGGCCGATTGCGGACGGCCGCCGCGAGTCCAGGCCGCGAGCGGGCGGACAAGGCGCTCCCATGGCACGTGGAGGCGGCGGACCGCGATGTCCGCGAGCCAGACGAGCAGCGCCGCGATCAGCAGCGGCCGCGTCAGGTCGTGGACGCGCTTTTTCGGCACCGTGGCGGAAGCGAACGCCTCTTCCGGATTGTCCGGCGACAGCACCCGCCCGCCGGTCAGCTCCGCCAGACGTCTCAGCTTCTCCGCCCCGTCCTCCTGGCTGATCCGGTATTCCGGCGAATAGGGAATTACGAACCCGGTCGTCATGCCGGTCGCAGCGCCGGCGGTGCCCGCTCCCTCCCCTGCAGCCTCGATTTTGGTCAAATAAACGCCGGGCTTGGCGACATCCAGCAGCCCGCTGTACTCCCCCGGCACGGTAGGCTCAAGGGCAACCTCCGTACGGTTCAGCTCCTCATCGGTAACGACCGCCTTCAGCTCGCCGGGGTAGCCGGTCCCGTCGCCTCCGCCGCTGCGGACGTCAAGCGTCACTTCATTTCCGTTCATCCGGCTCGTAAGCTCCAGCGGAGACGCGTCGAACTGCGGGAACGTCCACTTGACGATCCGGCTGAATACATCGGCGAACCGGTTCCACCGGGTCCAGTCTCCCGACCATTTGCCGGTCAGGTCGCTCGT
Organism: Paenibacillus oceani; assembly: GCF_014705615.1. Taxonomy (GTDB): domain Bacteria; phylum Bacillota; class Bacilli; order Paenibacillales; family NBRC-103111; genus Paenibacillus_AB; species Paenibacillus_AB oceani. The sequence continues at coordinate 76,071 of NZ_JACXJA010000007.1, read as the reverse complement.
CCAAGCGACGGTTTTGCCCGCCCCGTACTGCCACCGCGCAAGCAACGGGTCCGGCTCGGGGCTCATCAGCGCCACTTCCGCCGTCTCCTTCGGCGTCGTGGCGATATAAGCGTTCACCTGCGGCAGCCCTCCCGCAAACATCGGGTTCCATTCCGCCGCCTGGCCGACCGCGGGAACGAACGGCTGGTCAACGATATACGTGCGGGACATCAGCACCGCTTCCCTGCTGAAGATCGCGGGGACCGTCGTTTGGTCGTTCGTGAAATAATAACGCCCTTTGGCAAGCTGAGCGAGCCGCTCGAGCAGCTGTGTATCCGCTCCGTCCCCGATTGCGACCGACGACAAGGTAATGTCGTTTTTCACCATATGGTCGGCAAGCGCTTCATAGCTTTGGTTCGTGGCCGACTGGCCGTCGGTAAGCAGGATGATATGTTTGCGCTGGGCCTTTACGCCCACCAGCTTCTGATACGCCTGCTCCACGGCGGGATAGATTTCCGTCCCGCCGTCGGCCGTAATCGAGTTGACCTGCTCCGACACTTTCTTCGGATCTGTCAGTAGTTGCGGCTCGACGACCCACCAGGGAGTGGAATCGAAGGCGAGGACGCCGATCGTATCCTTCTCGCGCATGAGCTGAATCGTCCGGGTCGCGGCTTCCTGGGCCAGCTCCATCTTGCCACCGGACATGCTGCCCGACTTATCGATGACGAGCATCAGCGCCAGCGACGGGACTTCCCTTTTCCCCCGCAAATCCATATATACGGGAAGCGCACGCTCGACAGGCGTCTTGAAGTAACCGCCGAGTCCGAAGCTCTCGTCTCCCCCGGTCATCACAAGCCCGACGCCGTAATCGCGCACCGCCTGTTCGATCATGCTCATCTGGCTGTCCGACATCCGGGTGGCCGCTACGTTGGCGAGCACGATCGAGTCGTAGCCCGTATAGTCGGCCAGCTCGCGGGACAGCATCTCCGGCGTGATCAGGTCGTACGGAATCAGTCCGGAGTTTAGCACGCCCGTCATATTAGACGCCGCGCCGGCGGTTCCTTCCACCAGCAGCACTTTGGGAGGCCCCGACACCCGGCTGAACGCATATGCGGCATTGTTCGCCGACACTTCGTCGCCGGCGGCGTACAGTTCCGCCCGGTACCGGTGCAGTCCCTGTTCTTTCGCAAGCCCGCGCAGCGCGAACCGGTTATGTCCTTTCTCCAGCGCCACCTGCTGGCTCGAGATTTCCCGGTTGTCCTCATAGATGCGCAGCTCTCCGGTCGTGGCGAACGAGCTCGATACGGCGACCTCGAGCGCGTACTGTTCGGCCTGATACAGCTTCTCCGGCAGCATCAAGGAATCGACTGCCGCATCGCGGCGTTCCTTGGACGGAAGAGGCAGGACGTCGACCGGAATCCCTTTGTCCCTGAGCAGCTTCCCTTGCCTGAGCAAGTCCCCGACATTTTCTCTGCCGTCGGATATCAGCACGATTCTCGGCGACGCATCCGCTGGCATCAGCGTCTCCGCCAACTGGAGCGCCGCGTCAAGCCGCGTAAACTGCGAGTTCACTTTGCTCGTAAACGTAAACCGCTCGGCCCCTTCCGGGTCCGGACTTTTCTCGATGACCGCCTCCAGCCCCGCTGAGACGACTCCGGCCGAATCGTGGTCCGCTTTGGCTGCGGCGGATTGGCGAATCCACGACTCCAGGGACGCGGAATCGGTCATGCTGTCCGAACGGTCGGCTACGAATACGACCGCCTTGCGCTCGATCACGGCAAAGCTATTCAGGCCGGAAAGCGACAAAATCAGCAGCAGCAGCACGAGGCTGCGCAGGCCGAAAGCGATCCGTTTGCGCCAGCCGGCCAGCCTGGACGTCGTCCTCCACATCCATACGAGATAGGCGGCCGCCGGAATGAGAAGCAGCATATACAAAGCTGAATCAAACTGAAGTCCCACGCCGGTACACCCCCCATTCCCATACGACGACAACCAGTGCCAAAGCGATAATCCAGCGCCACAGCCAATACGGCGACTTCGAAGGCGCCCCCGCTTCCGTGCTGTCCTCCCCGGCTTCCCCGGCCGTACCGGACGATGACTTGAATTCAAGCTCCGCTGCAGCCGTACCGAATTCGCGCGAATCCATCGTAACCCCGAGCCAGCGCATTTGCACCGTCTGCCCGGCTTCGTCCTTCTCCTCCAGGCGGTACAGCCCGGGCTGGTCCGGCACCGTTTGCAACGCCGCCAGACGCCCTGACGTCAGTTCCGCCTCGCCGGCCGTCCTGCCGCCTGCCGCATCGATCCATACCGCCGAGGACGAGCGGGGAGACATCGCGATTTCCTTGCGGTCTGCGGCTACCGCCCGGCCCAAGCTTCCGCCCTGCGAAGCGGTCAACCACTCCAGCGCATTCTGGACGAATACCGGGAACTCGGTTCTCAGCGGCAAATCGGACTGCTGCAGGGAAAATGCGATCAATAGCCGCGGCACGCCATTGTCCGTACCGGCGTACACAAGCGGCACCTCGCCGGCCGATACGACCGGCTTGCCCCATAATGCGTTCGAAGGCTGCCGGACGGAAGCCACGTGAGTGTCCTGGAATTTCAAATAGCGGGTGACCGGGTGCTCGGCCATCGTGTAAGACCCCGCCGGCACGGAGGCCGGCTTGCCCTCATAGCCGGACCCTGCATACAGGACGGGTTTGCCGGCCAGCAGCTTTTGCCAGGCGTCCGAGGCCAATGCGCCTTCCGGAACCGACTCCAACACGAAAACGTCGGGAGCGGATTCCGGCTTTAACGTCGCAATCCACGCGTCCGCCCCTTCCGGCTGCAGCTTCGTCACTTCGGCCCCGGCAAGCTGCAGCGCTTTTTCCAGGAACAGATTGCCGCTTCCGATCGCCAGCACCCGCTTGGGCCGTTCGCCGGCCAGAAAAGCGTAGGACACGTTATCCGCCGCAAGGGCGTCGTTTTGTCCGATATCGAGCTTGTACCAGTCCGCCGGAGCAAGACCTTCGAAGTACACGGACGTTTGTTTCCCCGGCTCCACCGTCACCCGGCGCATATCGCCCATTTCTTTGCCCGCATACACCGTTACATCGATCTGGGCGGGGGCCTGCCCCCAGTTTTTGACGGAAGCGACCGCCGTCGCCAGTCCGCCGGATTCCCGGATGCTTTTGACTCCGAACTGCGTAACGCTCACATTGCCTCCGGCGGCCGAAGCCTCATCCTCCGGCTTCATTACGGTAACGGGCACCTCGAACGTCAGCCCGGTTACCGGTTCGGCGAATAACCCGTCCGTAAAAAGGCGGATCTCCGCATCCTTGCCGTCCCGCGTCAAGGCGGATGCGAGCGACATCGCTTCTTTGTACGCCGTCTTGCCGTAGGCGGGGGTGACCGCATCCAGTGCCGCTCTCACCTGATTCCGGTCCGTTTCACGCGACAACAGCACTTCGGCCTGTTCCCCCATGGCGATCAGGGTGATAGCGCTTCCCGAAGCGTCCCCGGCTGCCCATTCCATGACCGCCGTCTTTGCCCGGTCGAGCCGGCTCTCCTTCTTGCCGTCCGCCGTGACGATCGTCGACGTCATGCTTGCCGACCGGTCCAGCACGATGACGGCGTGTTCCTTCGCCGACCCTCCCGCCGCGATCCAGGGCTGCATCAGCGCCAGCACCAGCAGCGCCGCCATCAGCAGCTGGACGAACATCAGCAGCCGGTTGCGCAGCTTCTGCCACGGCCGGTTGGCCTCCATATCTTTCAATACGCGGTTCCATAACAGATGGCTGGAAACGGGCGTATCCACATATTTGCGCTTGAACAAGTACAGCAGCACAATGGCGGGTATAGACAAGCCGAACCATAAGCTCGGGACGGAATCGAAAAACATAGCCAAGCACCTCCTCGCACGCGCCTCCCGCCAGCCGCCGTAATTGAGTCAAATCCTTCATTGCAGGACGCCGCTTGAGCGCATCGTTCCCGCAATCCATTCCAATACCGGAACGTTCGTCGGAGCCAGCGCATACGTAATGCCTCGCTCGTGGCAATAGCCGCGAAGCGCTCCCGTATACGAATCCAGCGCTTCCTTATAAGCTTTCAGCACTTTGCCGGACATCGCCACCTCTTTGCCGGTTCCCGACTCGATATCGACCAGCCGCAAATCGCCGGTCAACTCCGGATGCAGCTCCTCCGGCGACAGCACTTGGACGACAACGACCTCCTGCCTGGCGGCAGCGAGCATGTTCAAAGTCTCGTAGACGCCCGATTCGTACAGAAAATCCGAGAACAGCCAGGTCATCCCAGGCTGGCGGGGCAGCGTTCCGGGCTGTCCGAGCGCCTTGAACAGATCGCCCGTCCGCTCCGCTTCCGCCTCCGACAAATATTGAAACAGCCTGCGTGCGGACGCTTTGCCGCGCATCACGGGAAGCGTCGACGACACCTGCTCGCCGAACAGTCCGGCGCCTACCCGGTCGTACCCGGCGAGCGCCATATACCCGATACTGGCAGCCAGTCTTTTGGCATAGTCCAGCTTGTTCGTTCCTTCGCTTCGCTCGCCTCCCGTATTCATCGAAGCCGACACATCGACCCACAACCGGACGATCAGCTCCTGCTCGTCGAGAAACAGCTTGACGAACGGCTTGCCGCTGCGCCCGTACACATTCCAGTCGATCTGCCGGATATCGTCCCCGGGAGCGTACAGCCGGTAATCGGCGAAGTCCAGCGAAGCGCCGGTCTGTCTGGACCTGCGCTTGCCCTGCATCGTGCCCCGGACTCTCGTCTTGGCGGTAATGGACATCCGCTCGAGCCGCAGCAGCGTCTCCGAATCCAGCGCCATATTCCCGCTCATCGGCGGCTCTCCATCGCGGCAAGCACGTCCTGCAAAATCCGGTCGGTCGTTATTCCCATCGCCTGGCCTTCAAAGTTAAGAAACACGCGGTGCCTCAAAGCCGGAATCGCCACTTGCTCGATATCGTGAAACGACACGTTCATCCGCCCTGCGCAGAACGCTCGGACTTTGGCCAGCGATACGATCGCCTGAATGCCGCGCGGACCTGAGCCGAACTGAACGTATCGCTTGACCGATTCGGGAGCGTCGGCCTCCGCCGGATGCGTGCACATCAGCAGGTTGACCGCATAATCCAGAATGTTGTCCGCAACCAGAATCTGCTTGGCGGTTTGTTGAATGTGCACAATCGCTTCTCCGTCCGCCGCCTTCTCCGGTTGAATAGTCGTAGTCGAAGTGGTGCGGAGCACAATCTCCTTCAGTTCTTCCTTCGTCGGATAACTGACGACGATTTTGACCAGAAACCGGTCCAGCTGAGCTTCCGGCAGCGGGTAAGTCCCTTCGTTCTCGAGCGGATTTTGCGTCGCGAGCACAAAAAACGGTTTCGGCAAAGCGTGAGTTTCGGAGCCGACCGTTACCGTCTTCTCCTGCATCGCCTCCAGCAGCGCGCTTTGCGTCTTGGGCGTAGCCCGGTTGATTTCGTCCGCGAGCACGAGGTGCCCGAATATCGGCCCCTTCTGGAACCGGTACGTCGTGTCTCCTTGGCCTCCAAACTGGATCACCGTTGTTCCGGTAATGTCGGCCGGCATCAGATCCGGCGTAAATTGAATGCGCGAGAAGCTGAGGTCGACCGTATCCGCGATCGTCCGCACGAGCATCGTTTTACCGAGTCCGGGAATCCCCTCCAGAAGCGCATGCCCGCCTGCGAGCAGACACCACAGCAGTTGCTCGACAATCTCCTTCTGGCCGACGATGACACGTCCGATCTGCTCGCGGATCGCGGCGACGGTCGCCAGCTGCCGCTCCAGCTGTTCCTTAGTTTCGATCACAGGAATTCCTCCTAACGTTATCGATTCGGTTGTATTTCGGTAAAATAGTCGCGGACCAGCTGCTGAACCGTCTGCGGCAGCTCCGACCGGTTCAGCGAACGCGTCGCTTCAGCTTCGTATTCGGAGTACACTTCCTCGTACGGACGGGATGCGCCGTCCATAGCGGGGGCCGATCCGTCCAGTGACACTTCCCCTCTGCCGTTAACCGGTCCGCTGTCCGTCTCGGTCGTACCGCCGCCTGTAGAGGTCCGGGGCGTATGGACCAAGCCGCGCGAGCCGTTGCCGACGCCACCGGCAAGACCGCCCGCACCGCCGCCTCCCGATCCGGAGCCGCTTCCGCTTCCGCTGCCTGAACCCGAGCCGCTTCCGCTACCAGAACCGGACCCGGAGCCGCTCCCGGAACCGGAGCCCGAGCCTGCCCCGCTTCCCGAGCCTTGATCGGGTGTTGGTCCGGTCCCGGTTCCGGTGCCGCTGCCCGGCTGGCTGCCGGCTCCCGGCGGAACCGCTCCGGGCGAAGCGGCCGAGGCCAGCCCGGCCGCCAACCCGTTCGCGCCCCAAGCCGCCGGCAGCGCTACGCCTTGCGCCGCCAACTGGCCGGCGGCTTGCAGGCCGGCCTGCGCGAGTTGGCCGCTCATCTGCCCGGCCTGCGCGGCGAGCTGGAGCTGGGCAAGCTGGCCGGCGATCGATTGGGCGAGCGCCTCCTGAAGCGCCTGGAGCGCTTCCTCACTAAGCCCTCCGGCTGCCTGGGCCGAAGCCGGGCCGCTCGCTTCGCTTGCAAGCCGGTTCAGCGCATCTTTCAACTGCTGCTCCGCTTCCTTGTCCGCAGACACGGCCGATTCGGCCAGCTTCTCAAGCGCTTTGGCGAGCTCCTGCTTTTGCTCCGGGGTCATCCGGGCCGCTTCCTGACGAAGCCCTTCCAGCGCCGAGTTCACTCCTTCGCGATTCAGCCCCGACAAGTTGCGGCCGAGCTCCTTCAACGCCGGATTCGCTTCCCACTGCTTGGCCCACAGCTCGGCCTGCTTCTGTTCCTTGACCCACTGCTCCTCCTGCTCCTTGAGCTTTTTCATCGCTTCTTCCATTTCGTTAAGCGCCTGCACGGGCGTCTCGCTGTTCTTCAGACCTTGCTCCAATGCCTGCAGCTCTTTATCAAGCTTCTGCAATTCGAGCGGAGGCAGCTTTTGCGACTTTAGCTCCTCCCGATTTTCCTCCGTCTGGGCTGCCTGCTCTTCGATCCACATCTCGGCCTCCTGCCTTTGTTTCACTTTCTCGTCCATCGCATTGGGCCATAGGAGCAGGAAGACGAGTGCGGCAGCCATCCCGGCGAGCATGCCGAGCTTTTTCGGATCGAGCCGGACCGGCAGCCGCTTCGGCGCTTCCCTCCGAAACGACTCCGCATACCGGATCGCCTCGGCCCGCTGCATCTTCGCAATCGGGGAATCGGCTTCCAGATGGGCGAGCGCCGTGCCGACGCGTTCTTCCAAGCCTCCGCTGCGGTCCATCTCCCGGGCGGCGTCCCGCTCATCCGGCTTCCGGAACATCCCCGCGACGACTCCGGCTAATGCCCCGGCCGCAACCAGTATCAGCGCGAGCAGCCGGTAATGCCCGATCGGAAACCATCGGCCCGCTACCGCTAACGCTACCGCCGCCGCCGCTCCGCCGATCAGTCCGAACTGGACGAGCCGGATCATCCGCAGGGCGATCAGACGTCTTCGTACTGCCGCTATGTGGCGCCGCAAAGTTTCCGTCGGCATGATGAGTCCTCCTCTCAAATTCGGCTCCCGGCGTTACACCGTCTGCTTTTTCATTTTCGGCCGCAAGAATCGGATCGCCAGCAGTACCGCTACAATAGAAATCACGATATGAATCGGAACGAAGATATGCCAAAGCTCCATCCCTTTCCAGCCGCCTCTGAAAAACTCATCCGAAAATCCGGGTTCGAATATGCTGATCATCGCCGCCAGCGGGTTAATGCCGATTAAAAATCCGGAAACCTCTCTCGCCTGATTGTTCGTGACACCCATAATAAAAATCGCAGCCAAGCCGGTAAATACGTACAGGAACAATCCGACCCCGTATGTGACGATCAGCGAAACGACCGTTTTCTTCAGCACCGTCGAGAACAATACGCCGATCGAGCCCAGCGCCACCATGACGAGAATATAAAAACCGAACACGGCAAGCAACTGCGTAGGGGAGATGCCCCCGAACAAAAACACGATACTGTACACCGGCAATGTAGCGAACACGATCAAAAACATAAAGCTAAGCGAAGAAAACAGCTTGCTTAAAATAATCGTCGCCGAGCTTTGCTGCGTCGTCAGCAAAATATTCAGCGTCTGCTTCTCCCGCTCGCCGCTAATAACGCCGGCCGTCAAGCCTGGCGCCATAAAGCAGACCAGCACCAGCTGTGCGCCGCTCAAAAAGTAAAACAGCATCCGGCTCGATTCCGGGCTGAAACCGCGCGATCCGCGGCTGTGCATCTCGAGATAAATATACCCGAGCGCCAGCAGGCCGATTACGACCAGATAGGCGAGAAGCGCAAGAGGCGATCGGATCGTCCGCATCCGAAGGCGGAATTCCTTTTCCAGCACCGGGTTGATCCACTTTTGTTTCCAGGTCATGCCCGCACCCCTTTCGTAATCTCCAGGAAGACGTCTTCCAGATCCGTCTGCGCTTCATGGAACGACAGTACCTTATATCCGCCTGCGACGAGCAGTTTTAGCAGTTCCCACTGTTCTTCGTCGCGCCCGCCGAAGTGGACCCGGATGCCCAGTTCGTCTTGCAGGACCAGCGTCACCAGCGGCAAATCTTTCAGGAAAGCGACGGCTTCCGCTTCCCGATCCAAGATCCGGAGATGCAGCACCCGGTTGGCGCGCATGCGCTGCTGAATGTCGTTCACTTTCCCTTTGGCCAGCAGCGTGCCGTTTTCGATGACGCCGATCTCGTCCACCATCTCCGCCAGCTCCGGCAAAATATGCGACGAAATAATAATCGTTTTGCCCATCGATTTGAGCTCTTTCAAAATTTCCCGCATTTCGATCCGCGCCCTCGGGTCGAGGCCCGAAGCCGGCTCGTCGAGAATGAGCAGCTCCGGATCGTGCACGAGGCAGCGCGCCAGACAAAGCCGCTGTTTCATGCCGCGAGATAAGGAATCGACGTAAAAGTCCGCTTTCTCGCTCAAATTAACCAGTTCCAGCAGCTGGGGGATCAGCTTAAGCCGTTCCGCGCGGGGAATGCCGTAACTGGCCCCGTAAAAATCCAAATACTCGGTCGTTTTGAAATTATCGTACACTCCGAAAAAGTCGGGCATATACCCGATCAGTTTCCGGACTTCTTTCGGATATTCGGTTACCTCGTACCCGCCCACTTTGGCCGATCCCGACGTCGGAATGAGCAGCGTAGCCAGGATGGACATCGTCGTCGACTTTCCGGCTCCGTTCGGACCGACGAATCCGAATACCGTTCCTTTGTCAATCGTCATATCGAGCCGGTTAAGCGCCGTGAATTGTCCGTATGTTTTCGTGAGCTCGCGAATTTCGATCATGGCAACACTACCCCTTCCACACCGATCGTCGGATACGTGAACCGGCCGCCGTTTTGACTGTTCGTGACTTGCAGGCGCAGCTCGTTAGCGGCGGTCAGCACTTGCTTCACACGGGCGGTGTCCAGCTCGCTCGGATTGCCGTTTAACGCTTCCCATGACTGGCTGCTTTCGTTCCACAGTTCCACGGTAAACTGCTGCTGAACCTGCATCGCCAGCGTTATTTTCTCAAACTTCCAGTTGGAACGGGACGGTATGCGGTAGACAAGCTTAAAGTCGCCCTTGCCTACATCGATACCGCCGTTATTGTAAGTGCTCATATGTGCCACGTTGCTGGACTCTACAAAAGGAACGACAACGCCGCGCGGGATGAAAATGCGGTCGCCTTGGACGTAGTCTAGCTTGAGCGGCTGGGCGTACAGATCGATCCGCTCCGACTGCACATCTTTGCCGTCGATCTTGAACAACGCGCTGGCCGATTTGGAGAACGCGACGATCATAGGCTCCGAAGACAGGGCGCTCTGCATACCGCTCGCATAGCTGCGCGAGAAGCTGTTCAGAAGCGAGCGTTCCCGCTCCCATACGTCCTGATTGCCGGCGTACGGGAATACGATATGTCCCCAGTCGGAGTACATCATGGACGATAGGTTGGTCGTTCCGACCTGAAACGGCTTCTTCTCGCCCGGCTTCATGTCGCCGATCCGGATCCACTGCCCTCCGATGAAGATGCCGGCTTCGTACATCTCGGATTTCGTATTGTTGACGATCTCGCCTTTGGCGCCGGAGGCGTCGAGCCGGATCGTGTATTCGAACTGTCCCGCATCCGCTACCGTTTCTGGCGAGCCGAACACTTTGCGCACCGACCAGAACGGAACGTTTTTGAACGCCGCCACTGTTTTTTCGGGCTCGGATCGAATGATCATATCGGCATTTCCGGACTGCAGGGAGTTTCCGTCGTTCACCATAAACGGAGATATACTGCGCTTGCCGGCCCACTCCAGCTCGTAGCTGCCGCCGCTCGGCACGAATACCGACGAAGCTGCGGTCCGGGTTGCCTCCCCTTTCCCGGAGAGGATGTTCATTCCGAGCGTTTGAGCCAGCGTCGAACCGCGGCCGGATGCGCCGATCGCATAGATCGAGACGCTGGTTACGATCGCTACGATCGGGATTGCGAACCAGGCCCATTCGCGGCGGTCCACTCTTTTTAGAATTATATACAGCGCCGGTCCCACGACGATGGCATATACCAAAAATAGCAGCGCAAGAATTCCGTAAGCGGGAGGAATCAGTTGCGGGAATATTTCCAGCGCGTTGTTCAGCTCCCACATTCCGTCCATACGCACCGATTTGCCGCTATTATTCATAACCAGAACATCCGACAAGATCCGTTCCCAGATCGCCGGATTGCCGTTCCAGGACGCCAGCGGCTCCATCGACAAGTCGTAAGCGATATAAGTGACCGAGCCTTGTCCGACAGGGGCTTCCACGACAAGCGGAATCCCTTTCTCGGCGTACAGCGTCTCGCCCGATTTTACCGCTGCAGCCGATACCGTAACCGGACCTTTCAGGTCCAGCTCCCGGCCGGTCGCCTGAACGAACGAGCTGAGCTCCGCAACCGAGGCGGTACCGGAAACCGTGACCGGCGCAATCGCGCTGAAAGGAGAGGCCGTCTTCGCATAGCCGGCGCCGCCCGCGAGTATGAGCTTGCCGCCGCGCTCGACCCACGCTTCAATGTCCTTCACCTGCTCGGGCTTCAGCCTGTCCGTTTCCGCATCGTTGAAGGCAATTACATCGAGACCGTCAAGCATCGTGGCTTCCCAAGGAAAATCGCCCGTCGTAAGCAGCGTCGTCTGCACTTGATACCCCTTCTGGTTCAGCAGGGATAAAAAGTTAAGCGTATCCGGATCACGGGCCATCACGCCCGCCATAAGCGTTTCCGGTGATAAAGGCTTCGTGATGATCGATACGTCTTCCTGGGAGAACGGGATCACCTTGCCCTTGTCGGCTCCTTTCTCATAAAAGGCGATGACGTTGTTCCGTTCGTTCAGTTGTTTGCCGGGCAGAGCAAACCAGACGACCTTCGTGCTTTGTTTGGGGAGATCGACATGTTCGGCATACACGATCCCTTTGCCGCCATTTACGTCGCCCGTCATCCGAACCGTCAGATCGCCGGAGACGTCGTCACCCGGATTCGTTACGGTCATCTTGACCGGAAACCATTTTCCGTCCTTCATTTTACCGTCAAAGCCGTGCTCGATCACGATATCAAGCGGCAATCGCTCCGCATTAGCCTTCCCGCTTCCCCACAGGGCGAGATTGGCTGCGATCAGCGTCAAGACCAGTAGGTAAAATACCCATCCGGTCAGCTTCGTCCGCAGGTTGCTCCGAATACTCACATTCGAACCCCTCTCCATTTCCGATTCTACTCCTTACTTTCTTCATTATAGACGAACCTTGCGTCAAAAGGTTACAGGTGCGGAAATCGGACTTTCCCCCCGTTATTCGGGCATTTCCGCATACCAAAAAGCTCCCGAGAAGCTCGGGAGCGAGGCTGGCTGCTATAGGCATGCAATCGTTCATCTTCACATTACGCCGGCTTGCCGGGACTGTGTCTTTTCCACAGCGCTCCGATCAGCAGAACGATCAGCGTCGTGGCGACGGGAATCGCCCAGTGAGCCGTGGGGTTATGGTGAAGCAAATATTGCTGCATTTTGCCGTCGCTAATAAACATCTCCCCCGACGTAAAACCGAGAATGCCGGCCCCTGCGTAGATGAAAATCGGATAACGCTGCAGCAGCACGACGACCAGGTTGCTGCCCCATACGATAATCGGGATACTCAGTCCGATCCCGAGGATAATAACCGACAAGTTTCCTTGCGCTTTAGCCGCAATCGCCAGCACGTTGTCCAAACTCATGACGAAGTCGGCCACGATAATGGTCCATATGGCTTTACCGAGCGAAGACGCTTCTTTTACCGAAGCATGGCTTTCGTCGTCCGCCAGCAGCTTGATCGCAATCCATAACAGGAGCAAGGAACCGGCCGCCTGGATAAAAGGAATGGACAGCAGGAACACCGCCGCAACCGTCAGAACGAGCCGAAGCCCGATCGCCCCGAACGCTCCCCACCATATCGCCTGCTTCCGCTGATGCAGCGGCAAGTTTTTGCTCGCCAGCGCGATGACGACGGCGTTGTCTCCGCTCAGCACGATATTGATCAGCAAAATTTGCAAAAATAACAACAGCCATTCCAGCATCGTACACCCTCCCGATCCTAGTCTCTTGCGAAACCCGTCCCTTTATTGGTTAACGTATGCGCCCTGCAGCCCTTTCTAGTACAACTCCGCACAGCAATTGGAGCGAAGAACGGGAAAAGGGCCCCGTGCCCAGGAGCCCTACATATGGCGCGTAGCGGAATTGTTATGTGGGCATACGACTAAAACAAGTGGTCTTCCTCCGACTTTTGCTCCGGTTTCACCCACATCGTCTCCGTTTTCTCCACCGCCTCGCGGATCAGTTCCGGCAGCCAATCCATCGCTTTCTCGGAGTACTCAACCACCTTCAGGCTCGGATTCGTCGAAGGCGACTTCGGCATAAACAACGTGCAGCAATCTTCGTACGGGAGAATCGAGATCGGATACGTCTCGATCTTCTCGGAGATGGCGATAATCTCAAGCTTGTCCATCGTGATCAGTGGACGCAGCACCGGCAGCGTCGCCGCCCGGCCGATCACATTCATGCTGGACAACGTCTGACTCGCCACCTGACCGAGGCTCTCGCCCGTAACGATCGCCAGCGCTTCCCTCTGCTCGGCCAGCTGTTCGGTAATGCGGAACATTACCCGTCTCATCATCGTGATCAGCAAGTTTTCACGGCACGATTCCTTCAGCCGGGTCTGGATCTCCGTAAAAGGAACCATATGGATCATAATCGAGCCGGCGTATTCTGCCAACACACTCGTCAGGTCGATCACCTTTTGTTTGGCGCGTTCGCTCGTATACGGGTAGCTGTGAAAATGTACCGCTTCGATGCGCAGACCGCGCTTCATCGCAAACCATCCGGCGACCGGGCTGTCGATCCCGCCGGACAACATCAGCATCGCTTTTCCGTTGCTTCCCAGAGGGAAGCCGCCCGGACCGGGGAGCGTGCCGATATAGACAAACGCCTCCTGGTGGCGGATCTCGACATGCACATTCACCTGCGGCTCATGCACATCCACTTTCAGTCCCTCGTATGACTCCAGCAAATATCCGCCCAGCAATTGATGCATCTCGAACGTATCGTGCGGAAACTGCTTGTTGACGCGTCTTACGGTTACCCGAAACGTCTCCGGGACCCGCTCCAGCCGGTCCATTACGATCCGTGCGGCCGCGCGGATTTCCTCCAGATCCGGCGCCGTTTTGATCGCGCGGCTGAAGGAATGCAGGCCGAATACTTTGGAGAGCTCCCTCTCGACGTCGGCATGCGATTCGCCGTTGAGCTCAACATACATCCTTCCGTACGATTCGGTACGTACGACCGCACGGCCAAGCGGCTTCAACACTCGCTTGATTTGTTGAACGATCTGATTTTCAAACCGATTCCGATTTCTTCCCTTTAACATAAGCTCGCCGAAGCGAAGCAGGATCACTTCCGTATTCACCGGTACCTCCTTAGCTGTTCCATCGTGCGGGCTACAACATCCGCAAGATAGTCTATATCTTCTTCGGTGTGGTCGGGGGACAAGCTGATTCTAAGACCGCTGACCGCACGATCGAGGTCCGCTCCGATCGCCTGCAGCACGCGGCTTGGCCGGTCTTCCCCCGATGAGCAGGCCGACCGTGTGGAGATCATCATGCCATGCTCTTCCAGAGCGTGGACAAAAACTTCCGATTTCAATCCCGGAGCCGATACGTGAACAATATGGGGCGCCATATCCGCAGCCGATTCGGAGCCGTTGTAGACCAGACCCGGAACGGTCCGAAGAGCGGCCAATAGCCGTGTACGCAGTCCGGATAACCGGGCAAACGCCCCCTCCTGCCGTTCCAACGTCATCCGCAGCGCCTTGGCGAAGCCGACGATGCCCGGCACGTTCTCCGTTCCCGAGCGTTGCCCGGCTTCTTGCCCGCCGCCGTGCAGCAGCGGCTGCAGGGCGATGCCTTTGCGCCGGTACAACAGGCCGGCGCCTTTCGGGCCGCGGATTTTATGAGCCGATACGGACAGCAGATCAATGCCCCATTCGCCCGGCCATATCGGAATTTTTCCTACGCTTTGGACCGCATCGACATGAAACAGCACCTTGCGGTGTTGACGCAAAGCCTGCCCGATCTCCCGGACCGGCTGAATCGTGCCGATCTCGTTGTTCACATGCATGACGCTCACAAGAATCGTATCGTCGCGAACCGCATCCAGCACATCTTGCGAACGGATTCGGCCGTCTCCGTCCGGCTGAATAACCGTAACCTCGTAACCCAGCCGCTGTCTCAAATACTCGAAGCATTCATACACCGAGGCATGCTCGAGTGCGGTTGTGATCAGGTGTTTGCCGCGGCCGGCATATTGCAGAGCCGCTCCAAGCACGGCCGTGTTGTTGCTTTCCGTCCCACCGGACGTAAATACGATTTCTTCGGGAGCGGCGCGAAGCTGCCGCGCCGCAACCTCTCTGGCCTTCGTCAGCATCCGCTCCGCGTCGATGCCGACCCTGTGAATCGAGGAAGGATTCCCGTAGTGACGGGCCATCACCTCTCGAACCGCTTCAACGACCTCCTCATACGGAGGCGTCGTCGCGCAATGGTCGAAATACAGCATAACGGATGACTCCTTTGCACTTCAAAGTTTAAGTTTCTTGTGAGCAGGCTGACTGCGACTAACTGACTGACTACCTACCTAACGCTAACCAACAAAATAAGAGTCTCTGGCACCCTCTATTTTGAGCATACGCGGGGAACCGAGACGAATAGAGGCGGTTTATACCCCTTATTCCTACCATCTGGTGGGGGATGCGCCCTTTTCGCGGATTTTAACAGCTTCAAACCACTCTTATTCCGTGCCCAAGCCGGTTTTCGGACAAAATAGAGGGTACAAACCACCCTTATTCCCTGAAAACATAACCTTCTTGGCTCAAAAAAGACGATCAATGCCGGATATCAAGCTATCCGCATTGATCGTATCGGTGCTTATTCGAAAAGCTTAAACGAAGCCTTTTCCACGATGAAAAACCGCACACAAGTGGTTGCTTTCTTGGTTCAGAACGTGTCGGTTCGCTTTAACACTTTAACGAGCTTCTCCATTCTAAAACGTTAATAAAAGCTACCACAGGAGGTTTTCCCACAACAGATTACTCTGCTTAAAACAGCTTTTCTTCTTGGTTCAGAACTCCGTTTGCTTTTTCGAAGCGAGGCTTAGAAAACTTAAACTTGCGTTACTGTAACTTAGAAACCCTACCGTAACTTAGAAAACAAGCTGCCGTTTGTCTGCTCAAACGGCCTGCTAGTTCACATCCCGCTATAGCACGATTAGGCGCCGTACTGCCTTTTGCGCTCCAAGACGTTGTCCACATAGTTTCTCGTTTCCTGAGGAAGCAGGTGCTGCTTCTCCCGCAGTTCGGAATCGGTGCGAACCCCGAGACGGTCTATACGGCCGGGACCGGCATTGTAGGCGGCCAAGGCGACGGCTTCATTGCCGTCATACTTTCGAATCAGCTCCGCCAGATAGCGGGTACCGCCTTCTATGTTCTGGGCAGGGTCGAACGGGTCGGTGACGCCCAAACCTTGGCCCGTCTTATCCATTAGCTGCATAAGGCCTTTCGCACCGGCGGACGATACCGCGTACGGATTAAAGGAAGACTCGGCATGAATCACCGCCGTGATCAGGCTCGGTTCGACTCCGTGCCGGCCGGCCGCCTCCTCGACAAGCAACTGGTAGGCGCTCGGCTTGGACGGGGCAATCGCCGAACGCTGCATGCTCTGCAAAGCCGCATGTGCGTTATATACCGATGCCGGCATCGACGCGGTTCCCAGCCTGGAAGTGGCTGCCGTCATGCCGCTCTCCCCTTCCGCGGACGCTTGCCCGAGCAGAGATTGGAGCAGCGCGGTGAAGTCTCCCGAATCGTCGGCTGACGTACTGCGCACCGATAGCGGATCACCCGGTTGAAATTGCAGCTGCAACAGCTGCTTCATAATCCTCGGATCTATACTCATCCTTAAGCCCCGTTTCAGCAATTGGTTTCCTGCTTATTGTACAACGTTTTTTGCCGGACGAACAGTCCGTTCTTGAAACAGCTCCCGATATTACCGGTTTCCTTTCATTTCCCCCCGCTTCCCGCTTGCCTGTGCTGCACGAATAACGGCTGCGGATTTGGCGCATAATGGTTGCATGCAACGTTTTAGAATGAGTATAAAGGTGGGACGATCATGCTGGAGTGGATTAACCGGATCAGCTTGCTATGGGCGTTCGTTATCCTGTTCGCGCTTCATGCGCTCCTGTACTACTCGCTTGGCAACGGAAGCTGGTTTATGCTGGCGCTTTTGGCCGCTTTCGTCGAAACCGGCGTCATCGCGGCGATCCAAGCCTTTGGCAGAATGACGCGCAAATCAAACGATTGAGCAATACAGCCTGCTGCACCCCTCTAAACGCTTTTAGTAAAGTTGGACTTTCGTATCGGATAAGCTTCTAACGACTAAACGAAGCCCTTACCGAGATAAGGACCGCGTAAGCGGAATTTTTTTGCGAGCAGAAACGATTCGGCTACGCTGAAACTTGAGCTTGCTTGTTTTTTAAAGAAAAACCGTCCGGGCTCTAGATCGCCGGGACGGTTTTTTCGTGCCGCTACGTGTAATACGGAACAAGCACTACGAACGACAATAAGGCAATTCCGCCGATAATGACCGACCATGCACCAAGCGCACGGCTTCCCTGAACATACGCGATAATGCCGAGAACGATGCCGCCTGTACCGAGTATAGCCGGATAGATGAACAGCGAAGCGATGGCCAGCACAAGCCCGATCCAGCCGATGGTCGCCCCGCCCGTTTCCACGCCTGCGCCTTCCTCCGCATGCAGATCGCGGTTCGGCTCTGGATGATCCGGCACGTCTCCCTGATCGGCGCGCACCCGGTTATTGACGAATAGCGGCGCGGCGGGAGGCGTCAGCTCGGCGCCGTACTCCTCATCGAATTGGCCATCCGGCTTTTCGTAATATTCGTTGCTTTTCGTTGCCTCCATGTCTCTATCCAGCTCATCAAAACGATCACCCATCAAAATGCCCTCCTTGGCGATACCGCCAATCGAATAAATTAGGATTTGGGCTTAAACGTATGGCAGCATGTTGCGGAAGATGTTGGTGCGGAATCCTGATGCTCGGAATCGAAGCTTTCTCCTGCAAATTCTTCGTTGAATTTCGCTCCCGCGTGGCTGTCGATATCGATCATGATCGCGTCGGCTCTGCAGTTGTTGTTTTCGCCCCAAAAAGCACAGTTAGATACGCTGCATTTCACCAATGGCTTTGCCATCGACCCTCACCTCCATTCACAATGTTCCCGCATTTGGAGGACCCTATCCGAGGAGAGCTATGACAAAAATAGAAAAGGAAACGGGTTTAGGGACGAACAAGCGCTTTAAATGTACTTGCAGCCACGTTGAAGGGCTTAAATTCCATGGCATGGAAAGAAAACAAAAAAACCGTCGACAAAAACGTCCGGACGGTCCCTGACTTTTTTGAGAGGGATGTTGGGTTGAAGATGGAGTTTTGAGATTGGGTTCGAGTTCGGGTTTGGGTTTGGGTTTGGGTTTGGGTTTGGGTTTGGGTTTGGGTTTGGGTTTGGGTTTGGGTTTGGGTTTGGGTTTGGGTTTGGGTTTGGGTTGAGTTCGATCCGATTTTGACTTTGATTTTGACTTTGATTTTGACTTTGATTTTGACTTTGATTTTGACTTTGATTTTGACTTTGATTTTGACTTTGATTTTGACTTTGACTTTGACTTTGACTTTGACTCTGACTTTCACTTTGATTTCAACTTTGACTTTAAGTTCCACTTTGACTTCGATTTCGGCCATACGCCGCTACGGGTTTTAAACCAATAAGAGTCTTTGCCACCCGCTATTCTCGGCCTTTTCGAAAAATCGCAACAAATAAAGGCGGTTTGTACCTCCTATATCCACCATCTGATCGGATTCTGCATCCTTTCGCCGATTTTAGCAGTCGCGAACCGCTCTTATTTCCCCGTACATGGAGGATTCGGGCCAAATAAAGGGTACAAACCGCTCTTAAACGATATACCTCTTTATACCTAGTTACCCTTCTTCCCAAAAGCCAGGCATTACCCGAGCTTGCTTAAGTTGAATATGAATACAGCAATTCCGCAATTCGCCCCGCCCGCAAAGCGACTCTTAGAAGCTCTCCCCATAGCAAACTTCTAATTTGCGCAACAAAAAAAGACGCGGGCTCCGGCCCGCACCTTCGATCGCTTCTATTAGACCCGCTCGCCCTGCATCCGGCGCTGAGTCATATAATCGGTTTCGTAATAAGCCAAATCTTCGCGCATTTCTTCGAAAATTTTGGAAAGCTCGATCGTCAGGTTGCGCGCCTCGCGGCTCGGCTTTTTGCGGAAGCGGATCGCGTCCTGTCCGGTGTAGGCATAACGGCCGTCTTCCGAATAACATTCGTTTTTCGGGTAATAAAATCCGTTTACGCAATTATGATATACATCGTACAACGTTCTTTCCGCAAAATCTTCATTGAAGTTCGGGCGGCGCAAGCTGACGCCGAGCTTCTCGTACGCTACCTCGCAAAATACGAGCAGATGCCGGGTATCCGACAAATAGCCGCGGTAAAATTCGTCCATCGCGGGATCGTTCTCGGTAAGCAGTTGCGGCAAGCTGTAATGATTCAAGAAGAGCTCCATCTTGGCGATGACTTCTTTTAACTTCGTCCGGGTCGTTTCGCATAAATTTTTCACTTGGCCCGTTGCCATATCGTTGACCTCCTCATAATGTCGGACCTGCTAAGCAGGAATGTCCCCGCCCTTTTCATTCATCGTATCATAATTCGTATTGAAAAGTAAGCCAATCCTGCATCCAAATTACCGCCAAGGACGCGCATGCATAATTCGGTTGCGACTTCCCCACCTTAAGGCATAGAAGCCCGCAGCTCTCGGACCGCGTCAGTTACACGCGCCGGTTACCGCCGCTATCAGGCAAGGAGGACGATCGAACATGTGGAATAAGACAGCTTCCGCTTCTTTTACTATCCTTTGCGCGTTCGCTTTGATCTTGGCGAGCTGCAACAAAGTTCCGGACCCGGCGAATCCCACGCCGGAGAAGGAAATGCAGCTGAAGCAAATGATGCTGGGGCGCGACGTCGATATGACGGAACAGTTGTGCCGCGCGCAATGTTCCCTGGATTTCAAACAAGCACTTCATCAATTAAAACCCGGAATAACGGACGATGTCAAGTCCGCTCTGGACGACCTGCGCCACCATCACGAGCAGATGGATTATGTGGCATGGAGCGGGCATGGAGCGGGCGAAACGGCTGCCGAATCCGGCCATATTCCCGAATCCGTGAGAGGCAAGGCCGAGCCGCTGCTTGAGGAAGCGCGCAGCAGCGTCCGCTCGGGGCAGCCTTACCAGTCCGCCAAAATCGGCGAAGGCGAACAGCAGTACATCGTAATCGGCGAGCCTTCGGAAGACGGTCAATCGTCGCTCGTCGGCATCATTCATCAGGATATTTTACACAAAGTGGCGATCCATCAGCGTAAAAACTTGCGCCTCGTGCCTTATCCCAGCGATAAGCGGTGGAAGATCGAATCCGTCGATTCCAAAACGCTCCGCGACGTCAAGGTCGATCACCCGGAAGATAATGAAGGAACGAGCCATTACCACGTCAATCAGATCGTAGTGAAATTTCGTCAGGAGCCCACCGAGGAGCAATTAAAACAGATCCGCACGGAAATCGGCGCCTCCTCCATGGAGAAGATGGGCTACACCTACGTGTTCGAATCGTCCGGCATGGAAGCGAAGCAGCTGATCGATTATTTCCGCAAATGGGATGTCGATTACGCCGAGCCGCACTTTTTGTATTTGACCAATGAAACGACCGAACCTAACGATCTGCTGTACGCCCGGTATCAATGGAACTTGCCGGCCATCGAAACCGTGCCCGGCTGGGACGTATCCAGAGGCAGCGAAGACGTGGTCGTCGCCGTCATCGATACCGGGGTCGATCTGGAGCACCCCGACTTGAGCGGACGGACCGTACCGGGCATTAACATCGTTAGCAAAAACAGCGAGCCAACCGACGATGTCGGTCACGGCACCCACGTCGCCGGCATCATCTCGGCGCTCGTGAACAACCGGGAAGGCGTCGCCGGCATCTCCTGGTTCAATCGGATTATGCCGGTGAAAGTGCTCGATGAGACCGGAGCGGGCAGCACTTATTCGGTTGCTCAGGGCATCATATGGGCGGCCGATCACGGAGCCAAAGTGATTAATATGAGTCTCGGCAACTATGCCGACTCGCAATTTTTGCACGATGCGATCCGCTACGCTTTCGACCGGGATATCGTGCTGATCGCAGCGAGCGGCAACGACAACACGGAAAAGCCCGGTTACCCGGCGGCTTATCCCGAAGTGTTCGCCGTAGCGGCAACCGATCCGGATCAAAAGAAAGCGACTTTCTCCAATTACGGCGATTACATCGATGTCGCGGCTCCCGGCGTTAATATCGCCAGCACCTATCCGGACAACCATTACGCCGCGCTGTCCGGCACCTCGATGGCCAGTCCGCACGTTACCGCCCTGGCCGCACTGATCCGCTCGGTCAATCCGCAGCTGACCAATACCGAAGTAATGGAGCTGATGCGCCAGACGGCCGTCGATCTGGGGACAAGCGGCAAAGACAAATATTTCGGCTACGGCCAGATCGACATCGTCAAAGCTTTGTCGCAGGCGGCGCAAAACCGGGATTCGCTCACCTTCTGGCCGCAAAGGTTCGAGCGTGAACTGGAGCAGCTTGCCCGTAAATACAAGCAGCAGTAACTGTTTCTCCTATATACCTGTTTATTGCCCGCTCCGTACCTGCTTATGTACCTGCATAAGCCTGAATGTCATCCGGATAAGTCTGGACACAGAAAGGCGGCCCTGGAAGGGGCCGCCTTTCTTCGTATGCTTATGAGGAGAACGGATCTCCAGACCTCTTTCGCAGATGGCGACCGCGGTTAGCGGTACTGCTATGCACGGATAAGCAAACAAGTGTGGCATGCCGGAAAGCTTGCCGTAAGCCGGGTTCTGTACTTCCGGTGGTCGTAACGGGCACCACAACCCTCCCACCATCGAAGTGACAATCATCTATCTAGGCCCGCCATTGCTGACGGACTCCAGCGACCAACCCGAACGCGCCCCGGGCAAGGACTGCGGATCGGCAAGCCGTCCGCTGCGTTCTCTTCGGTCTTGCTCCAAGTGGGGTTTACCAGGGAATAAGTCACCCTATCCCCTCGTGGTCTCTTACACCACGGTTCCACCCTTGCCTGTTCGCCTTGCGGCGTCATCGGCGGTCCATTTCTGTGGCACTATCCTTCAACTCGCGCTGACTGGACGTTATCCAGCACCCTGCCCTATGGAGCCCGGACTTTCCTCCCGTGCGCTAGCGCACCGGCGATTGTCTGTCAAACTTTCCGAAACTGTTTTCTAGTATAACCGAACGGCGGCAGTCGCTGCAACCCCGAATTCATTGTCAGATCAGGAGAATGCTGCTTCCGCTGGAAACTGCATTTGTTGGACGGCGGCCGCACGCACCGTTACATCAGCTTAAACGTCTCCGTATCGACCTGTGAAGCTACGGCGCGCGTGGACACCTTCTGCTCGTCCAGCCGGGCTTGCAACCATTCGGCAACGCGTTTCTTCATAATTTTCTCGGCATTGTGTCCCGGATCGACAATCGCGATGCCGGCGGCTATGGCGTCCTGTGCCGTATGATAATCGATATCTCCCGTAACGAGCACATCCGCTCCCGCGAATAACGCCTGTTTCACATAACGGCTTCCAGAGCCGCCGAGTACCGCTACCTTTTTAATCTCCCGGTCCGGTTCCCCAACAACGCGAACGAACGGCACGTCCAGAGCCTGCTTGACCTTCTGGGCGAAAGCGTCCAGCGTCACCGGAGCTTCCAGGCGGCCGACCCGTCCCAGACCGAACGTCCGTCCGTTCAGATCCATCGTATAGATGTCGTAAGCGACTTCTTCGTACGGATGAGCCTTCAGCATCGCCTGGATCACCTGCTTCTCCACGCTTTCCGGCACTACCGTCTCGATTCTCACCTCGGACGCTTGCTCCAGCTTGCCCTTCGTTCCGATAAACGGTTCCGCACCTTCCCGCGGCAAAAACGTGCCGGTGCCCGGAATATTAAAGCTGCAATGGCTGTAATGTCCGATCCAGCCCGCCCCGGCGGAGAACATCGCGTCGCGCACTTCATTTTGATGCGATTCCGGTACGAACACAACCATCTTTTTCAGCTTGTCGGTATGAACGTCCTCCAGATGGCCGGTTACTTTCAATTCCAGTGCTTCCGCCATCATATCGTTAATGCCCCCGTCCGCCACATCCAGATTCGTATGGGCGATATAGACGGCAATATCGTGCTTGATCAGTTTCTCATATAGCTTACCCGCCGGGGTATCCGTCTGCAGATGAGCTAGCGGACGGAAAATGATCGCATGATGCGCCACAATCAGCTCCGCCTGAAGCCGGATTGCCTCCTCTACGACCTCTTCCGTCACATCCAGCGTGACCAGTACAGTGCGAATTTCTTTGCGAAGAGAGCCGAGCTGCAGTCCGATTTTGTCACCCTCCATCGCGATATGCTTCGGCGCCAGACGTTCAACCAGCTGAATTACGGTTTGACCTTTCGCAAACATTGGATGACCTCCTCGATCCGGTTACGTTCGTCGTTCATTTCCTGCCAGCGCTTCCGCGCCGCTTCCGTGCCGCCATTCTCCAGGCCGTGCATAATTTTGTCCAGCTTCTCGATCTCCGACGACCATCTGTCATAAAACGATTCATCCGGACGCGTGCTCAAGATCGGCCCAAACCGGATCAGCTCGGGCGTCTCCAGTATCACTCCGCCATCCAGCGGACGCGGCCGGTACAAGTCAAGATTGTCCTGATCTGCGTTCGCACTGCGAACGGCGCACAACACCTCGTAATACTTGCCGTCCTCTTCCAGCAGCACTTCGTTCTCCAATACCCAGCCATGCGCCATCAGCCAGAGACGGACTTGATCTTCTCCGACGTTCGGCTGGAGGATCAGCTTTCGGACCGAGCCGAGTTTCTGCTGCCCTTCCTCCAATATATGCGCGATAAGACTGCCCCCCATCCCGGCAATCGTCACCACATCAACCTCGTCGGGCTTCACGACGGCCAGACCGTCGCCCAACCTGACTTGAACGATATTCGACAAACCCGCCATCTTGACCTGTTTGTCCGCAGCCTCGAAAGGTCCTGCGTTAATTTCTCCCGCTACTGCGAAGGAAACGCGCCCCCGCTCGGCAAGATACACCGGCAGCAGCGCGTGGTCCGATCCGATATCCGCCACTGCGCTCCCTGGAGGGACGAAGGAGGCGATCGTTTGCAGTCGTTTCGATAATTTTACCATGTCAGAAAACCCACTCTATCCATTTTTTTCGTAATCCGAACAAGACGGAACCTGCGACGATCAGCTTGATCAGAAATACGAGCTGAAGCAGCGACAGATCAGCCTCGCCCGAGAAAAGTAAATGCAGCTCCGGCATCCACCATATTGTGAAGCAAACAAGAAGCAATACGGCTCCGGTCGATTTGCTCGCCCGGTGCAGCAGCCATCCTACCCATCCGAACACGACACACAGCGGCAGCCAGCTTACTTGCGCCCCGATCCAATCCAAATCCAACCTGGCATTCAACACCATCGCGTATACGAGCAGCAGACCCGCCCACCCGCAATAATGAAACAACCCCAGCCTCGCGGATAACCCGACGATGATCCAGACGAAGCTGCAAAACGTCACGTAGGCGAGCATAATCGGCGCTTCGTCCATCTCATACGCGCGAAGGAGATAAACGCCCGCCCCAAGCAGCATAAGCGATCCGACGCCGACCAGGGCGTATCCGGCCAGCGGCGATTTTCGCGATTGCAGGATGCCTGCCGTATAACAACCGGCCACAAGAATGGCGGCGACGGCAATTTGCATTGGGAATCGAAAAGAGTTAAAATGAAGGACGATAAAGGCAACAAGCGCCGCAAGACCGAATCCGAAAAACCAGTTTTTCCAATTGCTGTTTTTTAGAGCTTGCTTGGAAATTCCCATAACCCGGGTATCCCGCTCGGCCGGACTCGCATCGTACAGATTCAGCAGGAAGTCGCAGTAATGCTCGGGCAGCAGCTTGCTTCTCCGCCAATGTTCGATTTCACGCACTATAATCGTTCGTTTGTCGTGTTCCATTTTGGGTACTGCAACCTCCCACGCGGCTGTATGGTTATCGATTCACTGCTCGATTCCTTTTATTCAGAGAGCACCCTGCGGCCGCACTCGGATCGCAATAGCCGCTATAAAGTCAGGAAGACCTCACTGTTTGTCGACAGAAAGGTCTCCGGTATCCGTTTATTCGATCCCCATCGGCGGTTATTCGTCAAGAGCCGTTGAGCGCTGCCTTAGCATTAAAGCGAATAACAGCCCGAACGGTTTATTCCAAGAAATCTTTCAGCCGCTTGCTCCGGCTCGGATGACGCAGCTTGCGCAGCGCCTTCGCCTCAATCTGGCGAATTCGTTCCCGGGTTACACCGAATACTTTGCCTACTTCCTCCAGCGTCCGCGTACGGCCGTCATCCAGTCCGAAGCGCAGCCGAAGCACGTTCTCTTCCCTCTCGGTTAACGTGTCCAGCACGTCCTCGAGCTGCTCCTTCAGAAGCTCGTAAGCAGCGGCATCGGCCGGCGCAAGCGCCTCCTGATCTTCGATGAAATCCCCCAGATGCGAATCGTCCTCTTCCCCGATCGGCGTTTCCAGCGATACCGGCTCCTGAGCGATCTTCATAATTTCCCGTACTTTTTCGGTGCTCAGATCCATTTCCTTCGCAATTTCTTCCGGCGTCGGCTCTCGTCCCAGCTCTTGCAGCAGCTGTCTCGATACACGAATGAGCTTGTTGATCGTCTCCACCATATGGACCGGAATCCGGATCGTTCTCGCCTGGTCGGCGATTGCGCGGGTAATCGCTTGACGAATCCACCATGTCGCATAGGTGCTGAACTTGTAGCCTTTCGTATGATCGAATTTCTCGACCGCCTTGATCAGGCCCATGTTCCCTTCCTGAATCAGATCGAGGAACAGCATGCCCCGTCCGACATAACGCTTGGCAATGCTGACGACAAGACGAAGATTCGCTTCAGCCAACCGGCGTTTCGCTTCCTCGTCGCCTTTCTCGATCCGCTTGGCCAGATCAACCTCGTCGTCGGCCGAAAGAAGCGGAACGCGGCCGATTTCTTTCAAGTACATACGAACCGGATCATTAATCTTAATGCCGGGAGGAAGCGACAAATCGTCGTCCAGATGAAATTCGTCATGCTCCTCGTCCTGACCCATCACCATGTCGTCTTCCGCTTCGTTCCCTACATCGATGCCGAGCTCGGATAAATGCTCAAAAAACTCATCCATTTGCTCGGGATCCTGATCGAACGGAGCCAGTTTTTCCATGATATCCTTATAAGTCAGAGAAGACCGCTTTTTGCCTAGCTCAATCAGCTGGTCTTTGACTTGTTCGAGCGTCAGTTCCGTTTCCAGTTCGGTATGTTGATCGTTCGCCATATCCAAGCTCCCTCCTCCCTAAAATGATCAACGGCTCCAACTCTCGCCATGCTTGGTTGGTTACATCGCTTTCAGTTGATTCTTTAGGGCTATTATCTCTATTGCGATTCGCGCGGCGCCAATTGCATCCCCCGACTTCTCCACGCGTATCCGTTCTTCTTCCAACCGCTCAATCGCCTGCTGCTGCCGATGCTTATCGATTTGTCTCATATAGTCTTCGAGAACTTGGGGATTTATCCCCTGATCGGACTCCGTCATCAGAATCGAACTGGCCAGTCGCTCCAGCCGGTCGTCCTGCAACGTGGCCATATATCGGCTCGCGTCCGGTTCGAATCCTTGCGCGTAATAGGCATATAAATAAGCAGCCAACGCTGCATGAGCTTCTTCGTTAAAAGTCTCTCCCAGCCGCTGCTGAACGAGCTCCGCTACGTCGCGGTCGTGCATCATCACGTACAGCAGGTGGCGTTCCGCCTTATCGTATGCCGGCCTCAGCTTGGGCAGAGGGGCGGAATCGGTCCCGTCATTCCTAACATTATTCCACGAAATGTCGTTATTATCCCCATAACGCTGCTTTTTTTGCTGCTGTTCGCGGATTTCATGCATCTCCTGCTTCATCGACTCGAACGAGGAAATAGCGCTGAATTCCGAGGCAAGCTCCTTCAAATAATGCTCCCGCCCGGTAGGCGATTCGATGGTTGCGATAACCTCGCGAATCGCGGTTCGTACATACCGAAGCTTCGCTTCATTATCCTGCAGATTGAAGTTCCGTCTCAAGTGAAGGAGCTTGAACTTCTCCGGCGGAACCGCACCTTCTACAATCTCCGTTCTGAAACGGTCCGGTCCATACTTCTCCATATAATCGTCCGGGTCCAGCCGGTTCGGCAGCATGGCGATCTTTACATCCAGGCCCGCCTTAAGCAGCATGCCCAGATTTTTGAAAGCCGCCGATTGTCCGGCATCATCACCGTCGTAGCATAGCACGACTTGTTCGGCGTTACGCCTCATTAATAAGGCGTGATCCTCGGTGAGAGCGGTACCCATCCCTCCTACGGCGTTGTGAACGCCGGCCGACCACGCTTTAATAACGTCCGCGTACCCTTCGAACAATACGATTCGTGACGTTCTCTTGATTTCTGCCCGTGCCGCATGAAAGTTGTACAGCACTTTACTTTTGCGGAACAGCGCCGTCTCCGGACTGTTTAAATATTTCGGCTGCTCGTTTCCCATCGTCCGGCCTGCAAAGGCAATCACTTGCCCCTTCGCATCGCGGATCGGAAACATGATACGATCACGGAATTTATCGACATACCCCCCGGATGACTTAGCTGCAACAAGCGCGCCCTTTTCCATTAAAGGCATAGGAAATTCCCGTTTTTCCAAATAAGAGGCGAGGAAATCCCATCTGGCCGGAGCGTATCCGATCTGGAACGTGTCGATCAACGAATCCGTGAAGCCTCTCGAACGCAAATAGTCCAGAGCGTGCTTTCCTTCAGCCGTATTGCCCATGAAGTAATGGTACAGCTTGGCTGCAAATTCATGACCTTTGATAATCTGTTCCTTCTCCTGCTGCCGCTCCGCCTGCTCCGGCGTCCGCTGCTCCCATTCGAAAGCAATGTTCGCTTCTTCGGCCAAATGCCGAACCGCTTCGCCGAACGTATATCCTTCGATCTCCTGGATAAACCGGATTACATGTCCGCCGACGCCGCAACCGAAACATTTGTAAATCTGCTTCTCCGGATTGACATTGAAAGAAGGCGATTTCTCCGAATGAAACGGGCAGAGTCCCTTCATATTACGGCCATGCTTGGACAAGTGCACGTATTTGCCGATCACGTCGACGATATCGTGGTGCTTTAGGACTGCTTCGATGATGTCGTCCGGAATAAGTCCGCTACTCATCCTAATCACCCTTTGCAAAGTACACGTATACGTATTCGCTAAATCGTCCCATTCTCCTGCAAACGGGTCAAAACTTTTGTCAAAGTTTGTAGAAATGACTGTCGATCCAGCTCGGTAAACGGCTTCGGGCCTTTTCCGAATTTGCCGGCCCGCCGCTGTTTGGCGGACTCATGCCTTTTTTCCAGCAAAAAATCGATCGTCCGGTCCGTGTAGATCTGCCCGCGGTTCGAAAGCACTACCGCCCGTTTGGCCAGCCCGATCGTAGCTAACCCGAAATCCTGAGTGACGAGAATATCGCCTGCAGATACCCGGTTTGCGATATACAGATCGACGGACTGATCCGAGCGATCCACCTGAATGATCGTGACGCCTTCCCCTGGCTGCAG
This sequence comes from Paenibacillus oceani, assembly GCF_014705615.1. GTDB lineage: Bacteria > Bacillota > Bacilli > Paenibacillales > NBRC-103111 > Paenibacillus_AB > Paenibacillus_AB oceani. Next base: position 47,637 of record NZ_JACXJA010000007.1, on the reverse strand, counting down.
CCGGTGATCGTAGGAAGCGACCATCATAACGGGAATGCCGAACTGTGAAGCGGCACTTGCGATTTCGCTTTTGACCGGACATGCGTCCGCATCGACAATAATTTTGACCGCGATGGCTACCACCAATTTCCTTCCCGATTGTTACCGTAATATTATATACGATGAAGAAACAAAAAATCCTGCTTCCGTAGTTGAAATTGGTTCAACATGCCTTTAAGTGCGAATCAGGCTTAGGATAATGCCCGCCGTTTCCTCCACCGCTTTGTTGGATACGTCGATCACTTTGCAGCCGACGCGGGACATGACCGTTCTGGCATGATCCAGCTCCTTGTGAATTCGCTCGAACTGGGCGTAGAGGGCGTTGTCGGCGAGACCTAGGCTTTTGAGACGCTCGCGGCGGATCATATTCAGCTTGTCCGGATCGATGACGAGTCCGATTACTTTCTGGGGAGAAACTGTGTACAGCTGTTCGGGAGGCTGAAGCTCCGGTACGAGGGGAACGTTCGCTACCTTTAGTCCCCGATGCGCCAAATACATCGACAGCGGCGTCTTGGACGTGCGGGATACGCCTACCAGCACGATATCGGCCAGCAGCACGCCGGTCGCATCGCGTCCGTCGTCGTATTTGACTGCAAACTCCACGGCCTCGACCTTTTTGAAATAATCCTCGTCGAGCTGATGAATAAGTCCGGGCTGATGCCGCGGCTCCTGATCGAATGCTTTCTCCAGCGTCGAGATAATTGGACCGAGCAGGTCGATGGAGATCACTTTGCGCTTGCGCGCCTGGGCGATCAAATAATCGCGCAGCTCCGGAACGACCAGGGTGAACACGACGATTCCGTGCGCCTTGGCCGCTTCGGCCACGACAAAATCGACGCCCTCCCTGCCGTTCACATAAGGCGCCCTGCGAATTTCCACATGGTTCGGATGAAACTGGATAGCCGCAGCCTTGAGCACAGACTCGGCCGTCTCGCCGGCGGAATCGGAGACGACATAGACGATAGGTTTCGGATAATTGCGATTCATGGCTTCACCGCCCATGGATGAGATCGTTAAAAAATCCCGACTCCCGGGACGCTTAGCCTCGGTGACGGGTTCGAGAAATAATACCAGATTCGGAAGAGGAAAGCAAGCAGCTCCGTTAGAGCCCGTATTTATCCATCTGGTCAATAAAATTGCGCGATTTCCATTTCACATCGATATGCTCGTCCAGAAATTTGCGGATGAACAGCTTAAGCTGGCTTTTCGTCCCGGCTTTGACATCCGTTCTGCCGAGCCGCCGGATATCCATGTTCAAAAACAGCCGCAGCAGCTTGAGCATACCTTCCGTTACGGCAAGGGCACCGGGGTCGTTATGCCGGCAGCGTGGGCATAACGTTCCTCCCATCGGGATGCTTAGCGACATAGCGCTGTCGGTGGAGCCGCAGGAGACGCATTTGCCAAGCTCCGGCATGTAACCTGCGATCGCCAATATTTTTAATTCGTAGATGTGCACGACGATTTGCGGATCTTTGTCTTCGTCGATCGCGTCCAGCGCCGCTTTCAGTTGGTCGAACAAGGGGGCGTTGCGTTCGTTCTCCCCCACCGTCCGTTCCGTCAGCTCCATTAGATAAGAAGCGTAAGCCGCCTTATGGATGTCTTCCCGGAGTCCCTGATAAGCGTTCCCGATCTCCCCGCTGTTCAGCGTACCCATCTGTCCTGCTTTGTAAATGACGAATTCGCCGTATGTAAAGGGCTGTGCGATGGCCGTATGGCGGCTTTTCAGCTTTTTGGCGCCACGCGCCATCACACTAAGCTTCCCTGCCTCTTTCGAGAAAATCGATAAAATTTTGTTGCCTTCCCCGTAATCGACGCTGCGAATTACGATGCCCTCGACCCGAACCAGCACAACCATTCCCTCTTCCCATGAGAGATCGAACTTGTTCTTTCCTCTATCGCTCGTCCCGGTTAATTCAACTCGTCAGCGTCGTCCGAAACGATATCTTCCTCCTCCTCGGGGCGGACAGATGTCTGATAATCAAACTCCTTATACAGCAGATACGACTCAACGTCTCCGGTCATCGTAAAATACTTCCACGAAAAGTCACGCATGCGGCCCATCCTTTCACAGAGGAAATATTCTGCTTGTTCTGTCATAGGATGAGCGGTCAGCGTATCGAGTATCCAATGTAAAAATAGCCTATTGCCTCAGTCGTGACGGAAGCCCAAATCTTTAAGCACATGCTCGCGGTTGCGCCAGTCTTTTTTGACCTTTACCCACATCTCCAGAAAAATTTTGGAGCCGAGCAGCGCTTCGATATCCCGTCTCGCCTGCTTGCCGATTTCTTTCAGCAGCGCCCCTTGCTTGCCGATCACGATCCCTTTCTGCGAATCGCGCTCCACATAGATCACCGCGCCGATCGTCACGATCCCGTTGTCTTCCACCTTCATATTTTCGATGGCGACCGCGATCGAGTGCGGGATTTCTTCCCGTGTCAGGTGAAGAATTTTCTCTCGGATCAACTCGGCGCAGATGAACTGCTCGGGGTAATCCGTCACTTGATCGGAAGGATAATACTGCGGTCCGGGCTGCAAATATTTGCCGATCTGCTCCAGCAGCGTGTTCACATTGTTGCCTTGCAGCGCGGAGATCGGGACGATCTCGGCAAACGGATATAGATCCTTGTAAGCGGTAATGATCGGAAGCAGCGCTTCCGGATGAACCTGATCGATTTTGTTCAGCACGAGGAATACCGGAGTCTGCACGTTTTTGAGCCGTTCAATAATGAACCGGTCGCCGCCTCCGAGACCGTCTACGACGTCGACAAGGAATAATACGGCATCGACCTCGTCCAGCGTATTTTCCGCTACCTTCATCATATAGCTGCCGAGTTTGGACTTCGGTTTGTGAATGCCCGGCGTATCGAGGAAGACGATTTGCATTCCTTCCGTCGTGTACACGCCCTGAATCTTATTTCTCGTCGTCTGGGCTTTGTCGGACATGATGGCGATTTTTTGGCCGATCACCTGATTCAGCAAGGTCGACTTGCCGACGTTCGGCCGGCCGATAATGGCAACAAAGCCCGATTTATGTTGGTCCTTCATAGTTTCCTCCAGTTGGTTGGGGACAATCCCCTGTTTCTTTATAGTTTCCCTTTATAAATATCTGCCTCTATGGATTATCCAACCCCCTCTTTCCCCCTTCGCCAAGGGGGAGGACCAGGGCGCTCGCGCCCCTGGACCCAGCCAAGTTTTCGAGAGAGATAAGAGAAGTGAACTACCGCAGCTTCGAGTTTGGACCGCTTTCGCATCCCTAGCCTTCGCCTGCCGGCAACGGCTAGGGATGCACGCTTTCAGTCGTGGCTCTTGAGGTCGAAAAGAAGTGAAAAATTAAAAAACCTAAGCGTTGAAAATGACGGGCATCTTGTTCCTTATGTTAACCTATTTACGGTCATGCGAATACCTTTTGGTCTCTATCTAAATGGAGCACTCCTCGCTGTTAACTTATGAACCTCATTTTTCCAACAAATCGTTAGGACCAAAAGCGCCCGGGAGCAGCCCGGAAACGGTCATCCGAGCGATGTCCCCCTTCAGGTTGGCCATAATAACCGGCATGTCCGGAGCGCACAGCTCCAGCAGTACCTGGCGGCAAACGCCGCAAGGCGAGATCGGCCCTTCCGTATCGCCGGCAATCGCAATCGCAGCGAACGTACCGGGCTGGTGACCGTCGGCGATCGCCCGGAAGAGCGCTGTCCGCTCCGCGCAATTCGTGGGGCTGTAAGCCGCATTTTCCACATTACAGCCGTAATGAATGCCACCTTGTCCGTCCAGCAAAGCGCTGCCGACGCGAAAAGCGGAATAGGGCGCATAGGCGCGTTCGCGGGCGGCCAGCGCGTGGCGGATAAGCTGCTGCTCGTCGATCCCGTTGCTGTTCATAGGCGGCTCCCTTCTTCGTCACATATAATTAATCAAGTAAAAGGCAAGTGCGGTCATGACTGACCCGATGAGGGCTCCAGCCGCCAATTGCGGCAGTTGCCGGCTCCGCTTGTCGTACAGGACGAACATAAGCTGGATCGACAAGCTGTAGCCCAGCAAGGCGACTAAAGTATTCGCCGTCAATAAAGCGATCCATGTGGCGATCGCAAACGATACGGCGGTCAACAAGCTCGGCCGGAGCGGAATCCGCTGATTGGAAAACCGCGTCTGGGCGACGATGACCGTCATCGCAACCAATGCGACCAGCGTCCAGATCAGTCCCGGCGTAAGGCCGCTCTTAGCGGTGCCAGCCTCCCGGATCAATCTCTCGATCGGTTCGTAGAATACAACCATACCGACTATAGCGGCAAAAACCGCCGATACGAGAACGGCGGCCGCAGCTACGTCTTTAGCGATTTTCGCTAGCGGATGGCGGTCCGGCATCGCCAGATCGACCGCCTTCTCCACTGCGGTATTGATAAGCTCGCAGACGATCACGAGCGTAACCGACAACAACACGAATAAGATTTCCGTCTTCGGAAGCTTGAATACGATCGCCAGAATGAGCGTTAGTATCGCCGCCGAAAAATGAAACTGCATATTCTGCTGGGAAGCTAAGGCGTACCTCAGCCCTTCGTAAGCGTACCGGAAGCTCCTGCGGAACTTCTTGACGTCTCTCATCTATGCAGCCCGGCTTTTTGCAAAACCGCCTCCTGCTTGCCAAACATCGCGCGCTCCGATTCCTCGTCCTCATGATCGTAGCCGACCAGGTGCAGGAAACCGTGTACGAACAGGAAGCCGAGCTCGCGCTCGAGCGAATGTCCGTACTCTTCGGCCTGCGCGATCGCCCTCTGGACGGAGATCACGATGTCGCCGATCGGATCGGGGTAGGACTCGTCTTCCAGAATGTTCCCGATCTCATCGCCGGCCGGGCTGGCTTTCTCCTCGTCGTCCTCTTCCTCGTCATCCGTCCCGTATACGATGCCCGGCTCGTCTTCGGTGCTCTCCAGCATCGAAAACGACAACACATCGGTCGCTTTATCGATATTGCGGTACTCCCGGTTCAACTGCCGGATCGTCTCGTCGTCGACGAAGCTTACGACCACTTCGCCGTCCTCGATCCCTTCCGCTTCGGCGGCAATTTTCAGCAGTTCCTCCAGCCGGGCGATGAGGGGCTCACCGATCTGTATCGCATCCTGCTCGCTGTTCCAGTTTAAGCTTAAACTCATCCGTCACCGTCTCCTTACGCTTGTTTCGCTTCCTTGGCATCCGTGCTTGCCGCCGGGGTGTCCGCCGGATATTCGATCCGGGAGTGGAAGATGCCCAGCAGCGTTTCGTTCAACGTCTTCGCGATCGTCTCCAAATCTTTGAGCGTCAAGTCGCACTCGTTGAATTGGCCGTCGTCCAGACGTTCCTTTATAATTTTACGCACCATCGTATCGATCTGTTCGATCGAAGGATTGCGCAACGACCGTACGGCCGCTTCCACGCCGTCGGCGATGCCGATGATCGCCGCTTCCTTCGACTGCGCCTTCGGACCCGGGTAGCGGTATTCCTCCTCAGGAATCGGCTCTTCGCCCTCCTGCTGCAGCTTCTTGGCCTTGAAGTAAAAAAACTTCAGCAGCGTCGTTCCGTGATGCTGCTCGGCAATATCGCGGATCGGCTTCGGCATATTATGCTCCTTCAGCATCTCGACTCCGTCGCGGGCGTGAGCGACGATGATCGATTTGCTCAAGGAAGGCTCGATAGAATCGTGAGGGTTTTCAATGTTCGTCTGGTTTTCGATAAAATAGCTGGGTCTTTTCGTTTTGCCTATATCATGGTAATACGAGCCTACCCGGCAAAGCAAACCGTTCGCTCCGACCGACTCGGCCGCCGCCTCCGACAGATTGCCGACCATTACGCTGTGGTGGTACGTGCCCGGCGTCTCCGTCAGCAGCTTGCGCAGCAGCGGATGATTCGGATTCGACAGCTCGACGAGCTTGAGCGGCGACAAGATGCCGAACGCCACCTCGAAGAACGGCATCAGTCCGATGACAAGCACCGCCGTCAGCAGCCCGGACGAAACGGAGAAAGCAAAGGCCAGTATAATCTCGGTGCGCGAATAAATATTGTCGAGAAAAATAAGAGCCACGATCGTGATCGATCCGAACAGCGACACCATAATGCCTGCCTTGAGTATCGACGCCCGCTGGTGCGCCCGCTGGATCGCAAAAATCGAAGTCAGACATACGACCAGCGCCGGCAACCCGTACCGGAAATCGAACAGCGATACGCTCCCCTGGTTGTATATAATGCTCGCCAGGATAGCGAAAATGACCGATGAAATCAAAGCGATCGGCATCCCGATCAAAATCGTGATCAGCATGGCGCCCAAAGCGACCGGCGCCAAATAACCGATATTCGAATATTCGAGGTTTTGCCCGAGCGCGACAATCTTCATCCCGGCTACGTTCAAGACATAAATAAGGACGAGCATCAGCAACTGGACGTTGCCTGTCCGGATCGGCTGTTCGCTTTGACGGATAAACATGAACAAGGACAGCACGAGCAGCCCGCTCAGCACAATCAGCCCCAGCTGCGGCAAATAGCTGACCTTTTCCTTAAGCAGATCCATCGCTTTTAGCCGTTCGTACGTTTCCTCCGTCACCAGCTCGCCTTTGTGAATCAGCACGTCGCCCTTGTTGATGTAGACCGGCTTCGTATTTTCCCGCGCCTTCGCCCGCTCCTCTTCGGTCCCCTTCTGGTTGGCGAATTTGTTCGGAGTGATGACGAATCTGGCGATTTCCTGAACCATCTCGCGGGTCGTATTTTTGGTAAGCGTAGACGTGTTGACCAGTTCCGCGACCCGTGCGCGCGCCGTCTGCGCGTTGAGCAGCTGGTCGCTCATCAGTCTGCCGACTACGTCGATCGCTACCGGCTCCATCGCGTCTAGATCTTCCTTGGACAACCTCGGCAGCTTGAAGTACACTTCCTCGGGAATCCGGTACTGCTGGTCGCGCAGCGCGGCCTTCACTTCGTTCAGCAAAGGTTCGTTGGCCGGGTCGCTGGACTTGATCGAGCCGTACAGCATCTCGGCATGGTCGTTGTACATCGTCGGAAACACCGAACGGAACACATTGACCTTGTCTGCCGCCGCCAACTGATCGTCGGCGTTGATTTGCCGCAGCTTGGCGATGATCGCCTCGACCAGCTGTTCGTTTTTCATCGACAAAATGGAATAGACGGGCTGCACCCGTCTTGCTGCTTCTTCCTTGACCTTTTCGGTTTCGATTGCGTTCTGGTACTGTTCCGTGGCGTAGATCGTCTTCTCGCTGACTGCTCCAAGCTGGACATTAAACGTCTGCGGGATCACTCTCGAATCAACCGCTATGTAAAACAACAATCCCAGCAATACGAACAGCAGAAGACGGATCCCGAAGCTGGTCTTCCAGCCGCCCGGCCGGATCGATGGTTGTCCGTCGTTGGAATTCCGCTGGTTTTGAACCACTCTCGTTCAGTCCTTTCTTTATGGTCAGGACTAAAATCAGGGTCAGCCCTTTATGTTCATATCTTCCTGCTGATACGCGACGATAATTTTCTGTACGAGCGAATGGCGGACTACGTCCTGGTCGGCGAAATAGACGATTCCGATCTCCTCGATCGACTTCAGGATGCGTTCCGCCTCGACAAGGCCGGAATTTTTGCCTCTCGGCAAATCGATCTGCGTCTTGTCGCCGGTGATCACCATTTTGGAACCGAATCCGAGGCGGGTCAAAAACATCTTCATCTGCTCCGGCGTCGTGTTCTGCGCCTCATCCAAAATGATGAACGAATCGTCCAGAGTTCTCCCGCGCATATAGGCGAGCGGCGCGATCTCGATCAGCCCGCGCTCCAGCGACTTGGCCACCTGCTCGGGTCCGAGCACGTCGTTAAGTGCATCATACAACGGTCGCAAATAGGGGTCAACCTTTTCCTGGAGGTCTCCGGGCAAAAAGCCGAGGCTCTCTCCCGCTTCCACTGCCGGGCGGGTCAGCACGATACGCTTGACCTGAGCTTCCTTCAGCGCGACGACGGCGAGCACGACGGCCAAATACGTCTTGCCCGTACCCGCAGGTCCGATGCCGAACACGATGTCCCGCTTGCGGATCGTCGAGACGTAGTGGCGCTGGCCGATCGTCTTGACCCGGATCGGCTTGCCGCGGTAGGTCGAGGCGATTTCCCCTTTGAACAGATCGAGCAACTGATCGGCCTTCAACTCTTTGGCGAGCTCGATTGCGTACAGAATGTCCCTCTCGGTAAGCGGATAATTGTTGCGGATTAATTGAAGCAGCACGTCGAACAGCTGCTCCAGCCATTTCAGTTCGGCAGATGATCCCTGGATAACGAGCTCCGCTTCGCGGGTATTGATTTTCGCGTCCGTTTCACGTTCGATCAGTTGGATGAACTTGTCCTGCGGTCCCAGCAATGCAAGCCCTTCCGCCGCATTTTTGAGTGTGATTTTCAAATGTGTCGCTTGGTTCAAAAAAGCCTCAGTCCCTTTGTCGTCGTAGTCGAATGCGGGTTCCTCTGCGCCGCTGCCGCCGGCCGGTCATGGAACGATCGGCTGCTCGACGGCGATCGGCTGTTCGATCTCGAAAAGCACTTTCATATAAACTTTACCATTGTCCGACTTTTCATGCAAAATAATCTTTTCGCTCTTGTATACGGCGCCTTCTCCCGCCGCCGATACAACCTCGGTCCGGGCCCGCTCGAGCGCGATCGCTTTCGCCTCCTCGGGCTCCAGTTGGACTTCCTCGATATGCGATTCCCGCAGCGTCTCCTTCAGCCAGCCGAACGGCAGCTTCCAATTCCGCCATTGGACCGTCCGATGGTCCGGGATCGATTCGAACTGAGCGAACGGCAGATCGCCGTAACCGCTCACCTGCAGCGCCCTGCTGCCGATCACCAGATAGGAGCGCGTCTTCGTCTCCCCGGTATATACTTTGCGGGTCAGAACAAGCGGGATGTCCACGGTCGCCTCGGTCCAGACGATCCCCCGAACCGTTCCCTGGGCGACTACGGTTTGCTGATTGGACTCGTCGCCGATAATGCCCGAGATCAGAATATCGCCTTTGTTTACGTTGGTGTTGGGCTTCACTAACGGCTTTCCTTTTTCGGCCAATATTTGAGTGACCAGCGCGTTTTTGGACGCGACGAGATGGCGCGGACTCATCAGCTCGCGCGGATCGGGACGCGACGATTCCACCACCTTGATCCGAATATGCGTCCCCTGCATCTCCACGCCTACCCAAGCGGTGCCGGGCAGCCGGTTTTGCAGCCTGTGGGACAGCATGTCCGGGTCTTCGAGCCGGAACTTCCATTGAAACCGGTATATGCCGTGCTCTTTCGCCGCCTGGACGATCTCAGCCCTGCTCAGCTTCTCGTTGCCTTCCACCTCCACTTGCCAGACTAGCATGGACAGCGTGTAGATCGCCAGGAAAAAGCAGACAATGCCGACCAGAAACATTTTTCGCCGTCCGAGCTTGTCCAGCACGAAAGGAAACCCGTACCGGCCTTTCACGTGCAGCTTCATGCCCGATTCCTTCAAAATCGGGCGAAGCCTGAAAAAATCGCGGATGACGATATACAGCTCCGCCGTCTCCTGATCCGTGTAACGGATATCCCAGATAACGAACCGGCTGTCGATCAGCGTATTCAGCACTTTCTCCATCCGGGGACCCCGCAGCTCGACACACACATATCCCCGCATCCGGTTGAATAACGTAGTTTTCACGTTCTGCTCCTCCTTCACAACGGCTTGTACACGATACGCCCGCAAGGGGCTATTCCGAATACCGGATATCGGTGATGACCCCTTCGATGAACACTTCTTCCGGTAAGATCGCTCTGATCACCAGCTGCTTGCCGCGTATTTCCAGTTGACCCTGGGTCAAGCCAAGCTTAAGCACTTCGCTGGAAAAATGGAGAACGCCGCGATGGTTCTCGATATACAGCTGTCGGTTGCCGATCATCGTGAATCGGGGAATATCCAGCACGACGTCCTGAGGGAGGTCGAGCAGTTTGGCTGTTAGTTTGCTCAGTCGCCGGTTCCATGGCAGCATGTCGTGCGGTCCTCCTTGCCTTATAACCGTAGCTTCTACCACCATATGCGGGAAAAGGGCAAAAAAGACCGTTAGACGGCCCCTGCCGTCACTTTGCCGCAATTAAAAAAAGCCCTTTTCTATGTCCTTGATCGCTGAATTAGGCGGATTCCCCGCCCATGGCAGATCAAACGCAAAGAAAAGCGCTTTTCGTTCGACGGTGTTATGACCCACGGATGGCCGCGAATCCCAAAAGCCTCACCGCGACAGTATCATCACGGTGAGACTCCATGAGCCTAAACGCCGAATCATTTCGGCTTGAAGCGTATAATCCGGTCGTCGCCGGCAGCCGGCGTTCCGCGTCCGTCCCGGTTGTTGGTCAGCAGGTACAGCGACCCGTCCGGTCCTTCGGTCACGTTCCGGATTCTCCCGAACTGCCCCTTCCACAGCGACTCTTGCCCGGTGACGCGAACCGGGTCCGCGCCTTCGAGCGTCAGCTTCAGCACTTGCTCGCCCCGCAGCCCGGCGACCAGCAACTGGCCCTTCCACGGTCCGTTGGCAACAAAGGTCATTCCGGACGGGGCCCAGGTCACGGACGCCCCAGAATGGAGCAGAGGCGTTCTCAGGACGGTTCCTGCCGGCAGCGGCTGCTTCGCCTCCTTCACATCTCCCTCGATCAGCGGCCAGCCGTAGTTGGCGCCCTTCTCGATGATATTGATCTCGTCCTTGGACGTCTGACCGTGCTCCGAGCTGAACAGCCGCCCGCTCCCCGGCTGCCACGCCAGTCCTTGCGGATTGCGATGGCCATAGCTGTACATCGGCGATTTCGGATCGGGATTGTCCGCCGGAATCGTGCCGTCGGAGCGGATGCGGAGAATTTTGCCGGCCAGACTGCCCGGAGTCTGCGACAACTCCCGCTCCTGGGCGTCTCCGGTCGTCACGTACAGCAGCCCGTCCGGTCCGAAGCGGATTCGCCCGCCGTCATGGTTGCGCTGTCCGGGAATGTCGGCGAGCAGGACACGGTCGAGCTTCGCCTTGTTCCCTTCCAGCACGAGACGGAGCACCCGGTTTTTGATTCCGTTCATCTCGTAAGAATGGTAGGTGTACATGTAACCGTTTGCCGCAAAGTCCGGGTCCAGCGTCAGGCCGAGCAGACCGCTTTCGCCTGTGCTGACGAACGGCGGCCCGCTAAAGGCGAATACCGGTTCTGGAAGAAGCTTGCCGTCCGTGATAACCCGTATCGTCCCCGGCCGCTCGGTGAAGAACATCCGGCCGTCCGGGGCAAAAGCGAGATCCCACGGCACATTCAGTTTGTCTGCGACGATTTCCGGCTCTCCGTAAGGAACTGCCTCCGCAGCGCCCCGGTGACCGGAGCCGTCCTGTCCGGCTTGAACCGGATTCGCCGCATCACGGCTCGTCCCGGCCTCTTCCCGCTGACAGCCAGTGAAAAAAAGCAGCACCGCAACCGCCGCGATGCTGCTCCGAATCCATCCGTATCGTTTCATTTTTATTTGTTTCCTCCCTTTAGCGGTTTTTCGCGCCGAAAGGTTTCTTGGCACGCGGAGGTCCTAAAATTTCCGCCCACATCATGCCGCGCATCGCCTCACTTGGGGACAGCTCCGGCTCTTCCTCCTCACCGGGAGCGGCGAACGGTCCCCGTCCCGTTCCAGATCGTGGAGAATCTCCCATTCCGGACGCTGCGGCGGAGAGCGGGGCGGTCAAGTCAGCTCGTCTGTCGGTCCGCTCCGCCGGACGAGTCTGCGTGCGCTCCTCCGAACCGGATGCTTCCGGCTGCGTGGAGGACGGCTCCGGCCAACGGCGGTCCGTGTGGCTCGGTTCTCCTCCGAACGAAGGCATCATCGGATTGGACTTGGGCCGTCTGCGGCCGTTTTGCCCGTTCCCACCTTCTTTTCGGAGCTTGGCCAGAAACGTCAGCGCAACACCTGCGACGAAGATCACCAGTCCCAAATTGCCCGATATGAACTCCAGCAGCCGTTCCATCACATGTGATCCTTATCGCTTTTGTCCGGCTGCCCCATCTTGCCGAACGAAGATCGCATCTGCGTATCCGACTCGATATTGCGCAAGTTCATATAGTCCATCACACCCATCTTGCCTTCCCGGAGTGCTTCGGACATCGCCAGCGGCACCTGCGACTCGGATTCGACCACGCGGGCGCGCATCTCCACGACGCGGGCTTTCATCTCCTGCTCCTGGGCGACGGCCATAGCGCGGCGCTCCTCGGCTTTCGCCTGGGCGATCCGCTTATCTGCTTCCGCCTGCTCGGTCTGTAGGTGCGCGCCGATATTTTTGCCGATATCCACATCCGCAATATCGATCGACAAAATTTGGAATGCCGTGCCGGCGTCGAGCCCTTTGCCGAGAACGGTACGGGAGATCATGTCCGGGTTTTCCAGCACCTGCTTGTGTGTATCGCTCGAACCGACGGACGTAACGATGCCTTCGCCGATCCGCGCGATAACCGTTTCTTCGCCGGCGCCGCCCACAAGCCGGTCGATGTCGGCACGCACCGTTACCCGCGCCCGTACTTTGACCTCGATTCCGTCCTTCGCTACCGCAGATACCATCGGCGTCTCGATTACTTTCGGGTTAACGCTCATCTGTACCGCCAGCAGCACATCCCGACCGGCCAGATCGATCGCGGCCGCCCTCTCGAACGACAGCGGAATTTGCGCCCGCTGGGCGGCGATCAGCGCGTTAACAACGCGGTCTACGTTACCTCCGGCCAAGTAGTGGCTTTCCAACTGGTTGTTCGAAATCGGCAATCCCGCCTTATGTGCCTTGATCAGCGGGTTGACGATCCGGCTCGGGATGACCCGGCGGAGACGCATCGCCACCAAAGTGAAAATCCCGATGCGAACGCCAGACGCCAGGGCCGAAATCCACAGCATAACCGGGAAAAAGCTGAAAAAAACCGACAGTACGATAATCGATAGGGCAACGATAAGTAAAATGAAAATGTAAGACGGCTCCATGTATCGAACTACCTCCCTGATAAATATTGGACGTGCCTGATTACCACGCAGCTACATTTGCTGGACGGTTACGACGCCGCCTTCGACCTTGACTACCTTGACCGGACGATTCACTTCGATAAACTCGCCTGCTGTCACGACGTCGACTCTCTCATTAAAAAATTCCGCCGTACCGGCCGGGCGAAGCGGGGTCAGCGACGTACCGACCGCCCCGAACAGATGGTCTTTCGAGGTGTGCGAGACGTAGCCCTGCTCCGTCTTCATCTCGTCGCGCAAAATGAACTTGTTCCATATGCCGTACCGCTTGAATAGTTTCACCACGATGAAAATCACGATCGCGGAGAGCGCGGAGGCGATGCCAAGAGACAGCAGCGCATTGCCGGTATCGAAAGCCGCCAGCACGACACCGCTGATGATCGATAGGATGCCCAATATACCGAGAATGCCGAAGCTGGGAACAACGATTTCGATAAGAAGCAGCAAGACGCCCGCGATGAACAGCACGATATCCTCCCCTCCCGCAAATCCGGCCACGTAGTGACCGAAAAAATAAAGCCCGAATCCGCTGATGCCGAGTATCCCCGGAATGCCGAAACCCGGAATCAGCAGCTCGATCACAACACCGGCGATTCCGACGATCAGCAGCGCGGTCATCACGACGGGATGAACGAGAATCCGCGCCAGCTTCTCGGCGAAGCTCGGCTCGAACATGATGACGGTAGCGCCCGTCAGCCCTTTACTAGCAATCGCTTCCTCCACCGACGATACGATTTGATCCGCATACCCGACTTTGAGCGCTTCGTCCGCGGTCAGCGATACGATCTCGCCCTTGCCGACCGTCCTGCCGATTTGCGGCATTTCGGTGATCCCGTTTTTGTCGACCATACCTTCGGCGATTTCCGGATTGCGCCCTCTCAGCTCGGCCGCCGCCCGCATCTCGCTGGACCAGTGCGATACGATCTTGGCGCTCTCGATCTCGTTGCCTCCAAGATCGACGACGGCGGCCGAGCCGATCGTGCTGCCGGGACTCATCAGGATGCTACCGGCGTTCAAGGCGATGTAGCTGCCGGCGGATACCGCACGGCCGTGTACGAACGCGGTAGTCGGAACCGGGCTTTCCCGGATCAGCAGGCCGATTTGCTCAGCAGAATCGAGGCGTCCTCCAAGCGTGTCGATATCGAGCACGATCAGCTCGGCGCGAGCCTCCCTGGCATCCTTGAACGCCCGCTCCAGAAAGCTGTACAAACCGCTTTCAACCGTCTGCTGGACGGGAACGACATACACGAGCTTCCCCGGCGACACTCCGTCCGATTGAGCCGCCTGAGCGGTCTTGCTGGCGAGTTGCACCCCTACCCCAAGCATCACCGCACCGACCAGAACGACGGCGAGCAGCACATATGTCAACAGCTTCAACCGAGGTCCATGAACACCATTTCTCATAGCTCCTCCTTCATGACGGACCTAAACCGGGGGGAACCGGAGCGCCGCCATCCATCCTATTTCCTCTTTAAAAAGGTTGTTCAAAATTCCACTTTTGATCACGAAGCAGATCAGGATGCCTGGTCGACATCGAATATGGAATTCAGCCGGAACTTCCGGTGCTCACAAAAGTTCCACTACGCTGCGCTCCTCATTTCCCAGCTTCATCCCATCTTCTCGGTGCTGAAAACCGGACTTTTTGAACTCGCACTTTAAGTATGTTCTACGTAAGCGGAGAAAGAATGTTTCAATAAATGTTCATAATGATCCGGACGATCTTGCACCCAACAAAAAAACACCCCGCATGGAGTGTTGTTTTTGTCGGTAGTACGGTGTCGGAACATCTCGGCCTTCACTGAGAAAGAAGCTGCTGAACGATCTGGTTAACGAGTCGGCCATCGGCACGACCCTTCACCTTAGGCATCAGCGCGCTCATCAATTTGCCTAATTCCGCTTTGGAAGAGACTCCAGTTTCCTGGATCGTCTGCGATACGACCGTTTTAATCTCTTCCTCGGTTAATTGCTCCGGCATATATACGGCAATGACTTCAAGTTCTTTCTTCAAAGTCTCGGCGAGATCGTCCCGGCCCGCCTTTTCGAATTCCTGGAGGGAGTCTTTGCGTTGTTTGATCTCGCGATTCAGAATATCAAGTACTTCGTTGTCGTCCAACGTCTTCTTTTGATCTATCTCAACGTTTTTAATCGCCGATCGAATCATTCGGATGACGGATAGTGAGAACTTGTCCTGATTCTTCATGGCTCGCTTCATATCTTCGTTCAACTGTTCGCTTAAGCTCATGAGATCCTCCTAGAACTTTCTCTTACGAGCAGCCTCCGACTTCTTCTTGCGCTTAACGCTAGGCTTCTCATAGTGTTTGCGCTTTTTGACTTCCGCCAAGACACCGTCTTTCGCAATGGAACGCTTAAAGCGACGAAGTGCAGCATCTATGGTTTCATTTTTGCGAACTCGAGTTTCGGACACTAGTTTTCCCTCCCTCCGAACAGACCGTCCAAGACGAAAACACTGTTTATCAAACTACATTATAATTGAAACGGAAAGGGGGTGTCAACCTACCGCCCTGAACCCCTTCGGCAGCCGCCTCAAGCCTTGACGTTTAAGCCGCCAAGCTGCTCGCCGCCGAGCACGTGCACATGGATATGATACACGAGCTGACCGCTGTCGGGCCCCACATTGTTTACGAGCCGGTACCCCGATTCGGCGATGCCCAGATCGCCCGCTACCTGCTTGGCCGTAAGCAGCAGCTCGCCCAGGACGGCTGCATCCTCCTCCTGCGCTTCGTTCATCGAAGCGATATGCTTCTTGGGGATGACGAGCACATGGGCCGGCGCAAGCGGCTGGATGTCGTGAAAAGCGAGTACGCGGTCGTTCTCGAACACTTTGCGGGACGGGATTTCTCCCTTGACGATTTTACAAAAAATGCAGTCATCCATCTCCAACACTCCATTTTCACGTTAGAATAAACGGATAATCACTTGCGACAAATATTCCATCTCCAGCCGCTCGGTCATAAAATCGACGATCAGCTTCTGCTGGCGCTGCTTGAGCTCTTCGTCGTCAGGCGCTTTCTGGAGTTGCTCCTCGGAGGCGATCAGTTCGTCGCGAAGCCAGACGAGCTCTTCCTGCTGCTCCTGCACCGTCTTCACCAGCTTCTCCAGCTCCTCCGCCTCCAGAACGAGCTCGGTTATATAGTTGTAACATCCGGCGAACGTATTCTCATTTTGGTAAAATTGCTCTTCCGGATATTTGGTGCGGATATATTGCTGCATCCCCAGACCGATAAAGTGCGCGGTTACTTCCGGTTTGCAGTTCATCTTCAAATAACGGAGAAATCCTTGCGGCGAGCTGCCTTCCGGATTGCTCATGTCGGCGTCTGAACCGTACGACTGCTTGTAGATCCAAGCCAGAATTTTAAGCTCGGACCCGGTGTAGATGCGGTGGACGAGCAGCTCGTGCAGATCGTCCTTCAGCCCTTCGATCGATTCGATCGAATCGCAGTAATGGACAAGCTGGTTAAACACCAGATTTTTATAGTTGAGCAGATCATGGAAATCTTTCTCATGTTCGACTCTGGACAGCAGACTATGCAAACTTTGCTTCAAAATGCTTACATTCGATGCCTCGGCAAAAACCGGATTATTCACCATCATCTCGTCGTTCGCCATAAAATAATCAACCACGGCATGAATATCGTGGATGCCGGTATACGTAATCGTCGTCATTAAAGTGGAGACTCCCTCCTGGTAGGTTTCAATTGTCCTCTTCATGATACCAGAAAACGAAGACTCGTGCAGGAAATGTTGCTCGGCGCCGGGCCCGGCACGGCTTTGCCCGCTGTCCGTCCGGCTAACTCCGGCTAACGCGCGGGCAAGAAAGCCTTAAGGGGTTCGTTCCGGAACGTCTCCCGGCTCGATATGGACGTGAACTTCCATAATCTTATGTTTGGCTTTCAGTCTTTTCTCGATATGTTCGCTAATGCCATGGCTCTCGATCACATTCAGATTCGGATCGACCTCGATGATCACGTCCAGCAGCACCCGGCTGCCGTACACGCGGGCGCGAATATCTTTCGTATACGTCACTCCGGGCGTACGGCCGATCGTCGCACGCAGTCCGTCCAGCTTGTCTTCCTCGAAGCCGTCCGTCAGCGCATGGGTGGAAGACTTGAAGATGTCCCACGCCGTCTTGCCGATGACGATGGAAACCGCCACTGCGGCAAGCGGATCGAGCCAGGGGAGGCCGAGCTGCGAGCCGAATATGCCGACCGCCGCTCCGATGCTGACGAAAGCGTCCGATCGGTTGTCGTGGGCCGCCGCATGCAGCGCCTGGCTGTCCAATTTCTCGGCAAGTTTGCGGTTGTACATATAGACGGCGTACATGGCGATCGCAGCGGCGATCGCGATCCAGCCGGCCTTCAGATCCGGTGCGGGCCGTTCGCCGGCGAACAGCGACTGCATCGCCCCCCACAGCACGTTCACCGCTACGCCGGCCATCACGACCGAAGCGATCAGCGCGGCGATCGTTTCCGCTTTGAAATGCCCGTACGGATGGTCGGTATCCGGCGGCTTTTGGGCGATCCTCAGCCCGATCAGGACGGCGACCGATACGAACACGTCGGACATATTGTTCATACCGTCCGCCGTTAACGCTTCCGATGCGAAATAAAATCCTGCGCCCACCTTGAAAACGGACAGCAGGATGTAAGCCGCGATGCTGACCCAGGCTCCTTTTTCCCCTTGCTTCAAATCTGCGTATCCGTCCATGCTTGCTCCCTCCGATTGCCAACCTGCCGAAAAAACATGAACCCATCGTACCAGACGACAATCGAGTGGGTCTAGAGAAACAGTTTTATACGGAAGCCGCTTTGATGAGAGGGGGAAAGAATTTTCCCTCCGGCAAATAGTATTGCCGGAGGGCCACCCTTTAGCCCTATACGGGCTACCACCGTTCGGAGACGACTTTCGCCTGGGTGAACAGCAGCAAATAATCGCGGCCTCCCGCCTTCGAGTCGGTCCCCGACATATGGAAGCCCCCGAACGGATGAACGCCGACGAGCGCTCCCGTGCATTTGCGGTTGAAATACAGGTTGCCGCAGTGCATCCGGTCCCGGGCGTATTCCAGATGCCCCCGGTCGTTCGAGAATACGGCGCCGGTTAATCCGTATTCCGTATTGTTGAATATGTCGACCGCGTGCTCGAACGATTCCGCCTTGCATACGGCAAGCACGGGACCGAATATTTCTTCGTGCATGATGCGCGAGTCCTCTGTGACGTCGGCGAAAACCGTAGGAGCGATATAGTATCCGTCTCCCTCCGCTTTGGCTCCTCCCGCAACGAGCCGCCCTTCCCCTTTGCCGATCTCGATATAGTCCAATATTTTATGATACGCCTTGCTGTCGATGACAGGACCGATGTCCGCATTATGCTCCGGCGGACCGACCCGGAGCGCTTCCGTCTTGGCTATGACCCGCTTCAGCACCTCGTCGTATACGTCCCGGTGCAGGATGGCGCGCGAGCCTGCGGAGCATTTCTGCCCCTGATAGCCGAATGCCGACTGCACGATCGCCGTCGCCGCTTCTTCCGGATCGGCCGAGCTGTCCACGACAACCGCGTCCTTGCCGCCCATCTCCGCGATGAACCGCTTGATCCACAGCTGGCCCGGATGGGTAACGCCCAGCCGCTTATGAATCCGCAAGCCGACATCGCGGGAGCCGGTGAAGGAGACGAACCGCGTAAGCGGAT
Organism: Paenibacillus oceani; assembly: GCF_014705615.1. Classification (GTDB taxonomy): domain Bacteria; phylum Bacillota; class Bacilli; order Paenibacillales; family NBRC-103111; genus Paenibacillus_AB; species Paenibacillus_AB oceani. The sequence goes on along the minus strand of NZ_JACXJA010000007.1, from coordinate 28,886 downwards.
GATCGACCAGATAATCGCCGATCTCCGATCCCGCTCCCGGCACGAAGTTCAGCACTCCGGCAGGCAGACCCGTCTCCGCCATCAGCCCGGCGAATTTGGCCGCGATGACCGGAGAGGTCGAGGCCGGCTTCAGCAGGACGGTATTCCCGGATACAATCGCCGCCGCGGTCATGCCCGCCATAATCGCCAGCGGGAAATTCCAGGGCGAGATGACGACGCCGACCCCTAGCGGGATGTAGGTCAGCCGGTTGTCCTCTCCGGCAACCGGAGTAAGCGGCTGGGGAGCCCCGAGCCGGATTGCTTCGCGCCCGTAAAATTCGAGAAAATCAATCGCCTCGGCAACGTCCGCGTCGGCTTCGCTCCAGTTTTTGCCGACTTCGTACACGAGCCAGGCCGCATACTCGAACTTGCGTCTTCGCATGAGAGCGGCCGCTTTGAATAGATAGCCGGCCCGGACGTCCGGAGCGACGAAGCGCCATGTGTCGAATGCGCGTTTCGCCGCGGCCATCGCCTTACCGGCGGTGGCAACGTCCGCCTGCGCCACGAGACCAATCGTCCGGCTTAACGAGCCCGGGTCGATGGAAGCGGCGACACGTCCCGTGTATACGGGCTCCCCGTCTATGACGAGCGGATAAGTCCGGCCCAATTGGCCCGCCGCGAGACGCAAAGCCTGCCGCATAGCATCGGCATTCGCCGGGAGCGAGAAGTCGGTAAACGGCTCGTTCCGGAATTCATTTCTGTTCATGTATACGAACCTCCTGACCGCGAATTCAAGATTTGAACATCGATTTCAAGACGAAGCTCACATTCGCCGGACGCTCGGCCAGCCGCCGCATGAAATAGCCGTACCAGTCCCGGCCGAACGGGACGTACACGCGCATCTTGTAGCCCAGACCGGCAAGCTCCCGCTGGCGCTGGGGGCGGATGCCGTACAACATTTGAAATTCGAAACCGGAACGGGGCATGCCGCTCTCCTTAGCGAAACGGATGACGGAATCGATGATCCGGTCGTCATGTGTCGCGACAGCGGCATAATGGCCGTTTCGCAACTGTTTCTCGATCAGACGGATGAAGTTCCGGTCCACATCGGACTTATCCGGAAATGCGACCTCGGCAGGCTCTTTGTAAGCGCCTTTCACCAATCGCACATTCGGTGCATAAACGGCTAACCGATCCAAGTCCGCTTCGCTTTTGTACAAGTAGGCTTGAAGAACAAGCCCCACCGCCCCGCCGAATTCGTTATGAAGCGACTGAAACAGCTCGATCGCCGGTTCGTTATGGGCATAATCCTCCATATCGATCCGGACGAAGCTTCCGTACTCCGCCGCCCGGCCGACAATCCGCCTCATATGGCTCCGGCAATCGCCAGCGGAGAAGTCCAATCCGAGCTGGGTCAGCTTAACAGACAAATTGCAGCGTATTCCGGCCTTTTCGATCTCATCCAGCGTATGAAGGCACGCTTCCGCCGCTTCCGCCGCCGCCTCCTTCGTCTCCACGTACTCGCCCAAATGATCGAGCGTCCCTTCAATGCCGGCTTCGTTTAACCCGGTGACGGCCCGGATCGCCTCGGAGACCGTGACTCCGGCGACAAACCGGCTTGCCCCGAGCCGAAGCCCGAACCGTTTAGCCGTGCGGTGGGCCAAACGGTTTCTGGATAAATACAGCAGCGTATTCCTCATCAATCGTTCCATGACGACTGACACCTCCGTGCCGGCGCTTCGCTCTCATGCGAAATCGGCCGCCTGCAATACTATATGCCCACCCTCGGTCGCAGCGTGACTCGGCAATCCCGGACGAACAGAAACAGGAGCCGCCCCGATTCAGGCGACTCCCGCAATTTGCATTCCACAACCGTCCGGGAGGCAATCCTCCCGGGTTATCCATTATACCACGGTTAGCTTTTTGGAAACGGAAGCATTCACCGATTCGCCTCCGTCGTCTGTTACAATTACAATATCTTCGATCCGCACACCGAATTTGCCGGGCAAATAAATGCCGGGTTCTATGCTGAACACCATACCTGCTTCTACCGGCAGCCCGTTCCCCGTCTGCACGCTCGGCTCCTCATGCACGTCAATGCCCAGCCCGTGACCGGTCCGGTGAATAAAATACGGGCCATAGCCGCCTTCCTCAATGACCGCGCGGACCGTACGGTCGATCTCGGACAGCGTCACTCCGGGACGAATCGCCCGCAGACCGGCCAAATGCGCTTCCTTCACGAGCTCGTACACGTCCCTCTGCTCGGCTGAAGGCTCGCCGCCCACGGCAAACGTCCGGGTCATATCGGAGCAGTAGCGGTCCAGCTTCCCTCCGGTGTCCACGATTACGAAGTCGCCTTCGCGCACAACGGCCGTACCCGGTGCGTGGTGCGGATTGGCGCCGTTCGCGCCGGCCGCCACCGTCGGATCGAACGACAGCTCCCGAATCCTTTCGCGGCGCCACAGTTCCTGCAGCTCGTCCAGCAGCTTCTCCTCGCTGCTGCCGACGCGAAGATAAGTCTGGAATGACTCCATCACCCGGTTGGCGACAGCCGCCGATTTGCGGATCAGCTCCAGCTCGCCGCGGTCTTTCACCATCCGGAGCCTGCCGGTCATCTCCGTCCCGCTGCGCCAGTTGACATGAGGCCGGTGGTTCATCAGCCGGAGCAGATGGCCGCTGGGCCAGCTGTCATCGATGCCGACAACGTCCGCATGAGCGATTCCCCTGGCCAGCAGGGCGGGTGCGTCTTCGCCGTCCCTCCAAAACAGCGTCTCCATCCCAAGCGAACCAAACTCGCCCCGGTGCAGATCGGGCGCAATCAGGAATGCGTCTTCCTCACGGCGGACGACCAAAGCGGTAAGCCGTTCATGCGCTTCGATCCAGACGCCGGTAAAATAAAACAGATTAGCGGCGGACGTTACGATCACCGCATCGGCTTGCACTTGCTCCAGCAACTGCCGGAGCTTTCCTATTCTTACGGGATAAGGCGACCCGTTCATCATCGCGATCATCGATCCTTTCTCAGGGAAATGACATTGCCGGCCTGTAACGCTCCGGTATCCCGCTTTGCGGCCCGTACCCTTATCCTTATTCTTCGCATTCGGCGCCCTTTCCTTCCGCAGGACGAACCGGCAAAAAAACAGGGCCGCCTCCGCACGTACGGGAGAAGACCCCTTTTTCTATCTTTTTACGCCTTTTTCAATAGAAAGGAAGCAGCGACAAGGCGAGCAGCGCCGCAAGCGGCAGTACGACTCTGCGGAATCGTCCGCCCGGGTAATACGGATTAAAATAAGGCGGGTAAAACCCTCCCGGCACATACGGAAAATACCCGCGCCGGTCGTTGGCCTCGTCGCCCGGCCTCACCGGAACGGCCATATAAACGTATTCCTCGTCTACAAACTCGATAATTCCGTCCACAGTGCCCCCGTCCGCCACCTGAATGCGCACATACCGGTGCATATGCTCCCGGCATAACGCCTGTGCTTCATGCTTATGCATCACCCAGCACCTCCATACCAACCATGATATTCACCCATGGCCGGATGGTTCCGTTCAAGCGGCGGCTAAGCTTCGCTTAAGCTGTGCCGGAAAACAATCCTTCCGGAAGCTTCGCTTCCCATTGGGACGGTGCTTCAAGACCAAGCGCATGAACGATAACAGCAGCCGTATCGGTAATCGTCAAGCTGACCGGGACCGCAGATCCCGCACGGATGCCCGGCCCCGCGCATGCCCAAAATATCGTTTGGTCCAGCGGATGGCTGCTTCCATGACTGTCCGGACGCTCTCCCCCGCCGCCGTGATCGGACAGCACGATGAACAGCGTCTCTTCCGTCCATCCCCGGGCCGCCACCGCCTCGATCACCTTGCCGGTCCGGCCGTCGGTTTCGGCGATGGTCCGCATTTGTCCGGCCGTGCCGTATCCGTCCTTGTGACCGGCTATATCCGGAGCGTCGAATTGGATGAACATCAGGTCCAGGCCGGAACATTCGCGGATATGCCCGGCTGCCGCTTCGGCAAGTTCCTCGTCAGCCTGACTGACGAACCGGACGCCGGCCGACTGTTCAATAATTCCGTTATTGATCGGCTTCCAGCATACATAAGAAGCCAGCTCGCCAGCCGGTCTCGCTTCCCTCACCGCTCGGAATACGGACGGATAAGGGGACTGCTCCGGATACGCGCGGCTTGCCGCGATTCCGTTGTCGAGTCCGTGCTTGAGAGGGCTGACTCCGTGCAGCATGGAACCCCAGCATTGCGCGCTAATGGTCGGTATAACCGCTTTCGCCTCGTAAGTATAAGCCCCTCTTGCGATCAGCCGGTCCAAGTGCGGCGTCCTCGCTTCGCGGACAAAATTGCCCGCACCGTCCCATCCGATAACGATCACTCTTTTGGCGAACATGATCCATCTCCTCCCATCATCTGATCCGACTTACGAACCGCCCCACAGCCCGACGGACACTACGCCGGCCGTTATCACGACAGACATGGCGATACGTCTGCTTCCCTGCTGCTCCTTCAAAATAAATATGCCGAGTATCGTCCCGAACACGGTTCCCATCTCCCGGATCGGAGCGAGATGCGATAGTGGAGCGAGCTTCACGGCCAGCAAAAACAGCAAGTACGAGCCCGGAGACAAAAAGGTGCCGGCAATAATTCTCCAGCGATTCGCCTTCCACTCCGTCCGCAGCCTGCCTTTGCGCAAAGCAAGCGGCGTCATAAGCCCGATATAAGCGATATTGCACAATTCGATTAGCGCGAGCGGGGATATGTATTCCAGCACCACTTTATCGGTGGACACATATCCGGTGATGCACAACCCGACCGACGCCGCAGGCCATAGATGCCTCAGCCTGGTAACCGACAAGGAACCGCCTCCGATCGCAAACAGCCCGAACACGATACAGCCGATCCCGAGCCATCCGGCCTGCGTCAACGATTCGCCGAATATCGTCACTCCGGCAACCGGGACGAGCAGCGCTCCGATTCCGCGCATGAGCGGGTATACCTGGGACATATCCCCCTTGGAGTAAGCGAGCGGGAGCAGGAGAAAGTACCCGCACTGAAACAGCATGGACAGCCCCATAAAAGCGTATCCACGAAGCGGGATATGGGCTTCGCTTAGCTCCACGATGAAAAAAGGCAGCAGCAGCACAAACGACCCAATATGAATCGCCCACAAAAAAGCGCTTTTGTTAATACTCGATTTCGTAAATAAGTTCCAGACGGCATGCGTAAATCCCGAGGCGAGCACCAATCCGAGCGCAATGGAAATCTCCGTCCCCTCCCATCCCCATGTTGTCGATCCCATCATAACGCCGTGAAATGAATATCGTCAATAGGAAACGCAATTAAATGCAACAAATCAAATCTAATAACACGTTAATATACTGCAAATTAGCACAACATTACAACAACAACAACAACAACAATAACAACAACAACAACATCACAACAGCCCATCAACACGACAGCATCAACAACAGCAGTCCAGTTGCTCCATTAAGCTCCCCATACATCCGAACCACCTGCTTACGGCTCCGGCCGCGATCGCGTCTACAACGTCCGAAACTTATTATTACTAAAGGTCTAATTTCCCTCCAAAAAAACCGTCCATATCGTGACAAAAAACAAAAGCTGCAAAATGTCGCGGTTCTCGGGGATAACTCGCAAAAAAAGACGTCCGACCCAAGCCGGAAAAGGCTGAATTTCGACCGGAACAGCCTAATTAGACTAATAGTCTAATTCCCGATAGACTGCCGGTCTAATATAAGCTACAATGGAGCTATACTGGGTCTCAGAGGGTGATATCGTGAACATAATGCGCGCCTCCACTCTCAAGAAACGCGACTTGGTCATCGAAACGGCGCTTCGGCTGTTTATGGAAAAAGGTTACGAAAGTGTAACCGTCGATGACATCATCGCAGCTACTCACACGTCAAAGGGCACGTTTTACCACTATTTCAACAATAAAGAAGATATTATCGCCGAAGTCGGCGAGCGGCAAAGAGCGGTGATCGCCGCCTGGCTGCGCCACTCCCCGGCGCAGGTGCAATCGCTGGAGAGCCACATTAACCGGCTGTTCCTCGATCTGGCGGCAGGCATTAGCGCCTCCCCCCGCCTGATGCGCAGCATGACCTCGCTCGCCCTGCAAAACGACAAAATCAACCGGAATCAACGGGAGCAGACGGAGAAACTGAACGACGCGTTGCTGCGCTGGCTGCCCGATCCGGACAAGGCGGCTCTGCTGATCAGCGCATACACCGGGATCGTAACGAAATGGTGTATGAGCGAAGGAGACGACCTGGAGCAACTGATCCGCACCGAGTTCGCCCTGCTGTGGGCCGGGCTGCGGTCGGACGCCCGGGCGGAGCCTCTGTCCGTCGCTCCGAAACAAAAGGAGGATTCACCTATGAAAGTGGCTGTAATCGGAGGCGGACTGGCAGGTTTGACTGCCGCCGCTTATTTGTCCGAGGAATCCGGCATCGAAGGCGTACTGTTCGAGCGCAGCCCCCAGCTCGGCGGACGCGCGTTCACCTACGAGAAAGCGGGCTTCACGCTGAACTACGGGGCGCATGCAATCTACGGGATCGACCGCCACAAGCTGACGACCTTGGAGAAGGAGCTGGGCTTGTCGTTCAGCAGTAAGCAGGTCGATAAACGGAAGGTGATGTACGAGAAGCACGACCAGATTACGCCGGCTCCGCTCGATTTCGTCAACCTGATGAAAACCGAGCTGCTCAGCACGATGCAGAAAGTACGGTTCGTCGGCGAAATAACAGCGATTATCGCGAATATCCATCAGATGAAAAACTATCAGACGCTGGGCGACTTCCTCGCCGATTCCGACGCCGCTGAAGATGTCAAAGAGCTGTGGGAGCATCTCGTCTGCTCGAATTTTTTCATCACTCCGGAAGATGCGCGCAAAGTACCGGGGCCGGTCATCGCCGACTATTACCAGAACCTGTTCCTCTCTTCCCGGCCGGTGAACTACGTGCTCGGCAGCTGGGCGGTCATTACGAATCAGCTGAAAGAGAAAATCGAAGCGTCCGGACAATGGGAAATCGCTTTGCAGGAAGGGATCGACGGCATCCGGTACGAGGATAAGAAGTTCATCCTCAAATCCAAAACGAGGGAACTCGCGTTCGACCGGATCGTCTTCGCCATGCCGGTGCAGCAGGTGATCAAGCTGCTCAAAGGAACCGCCTGGGAGCCGTTCCTCGCCCCGTACGAGACGAATACCGCGACGGAAGTGATGGTGTACGACGTCGGACTGAGCCGGGTGGTGGCCCGGCCGTTCTCCTACATCAGCGACATGAACAACAAGCTTTTCATTAGCGACGTTTCCGCCACCGACCATACGCTCGTACCGGAAGGCGGCCAGCTTCTTCAGGGGATCGCCTATCTGAGCGACGAGTTCGAGAGCGACGAGCTCCGCAAGCAATATCTCGAGCAGCGCACCGTCCAGATGGAGCAGCTGTTCGACAAACATTACCCGGGCTGGCGCGATGCGATCGCCGTGAAGCGCGTATCCAAAAAAGCGATGGTCGCCAGCGTAAAAAACATCGCCACCAATTCGCTGCTGCCCAACCGGATCGAAAATGTGCCGTTTTATTTTTGCGGGGACGGCTGCGTAGGTAAAGGAGAACTGGCGGAACGCGCTTTCGGAAGTGCGCGCAACGTGGCGAAGGCGATCCTGAAAGAAATTCCCCAGCCTGCGGCGCTTGCGTAGATCGGAGCTTAAGAAGGACCAGGGACTGTCGCCAAAGTTTTTTTGCGATTTTTTTGCGCCCGCTTAAAGAACCGATTTTTTCAAGTAAAAGGACCTCGGCCCCCACGTTACCGTGGAAGCCGAGGTCCTTTCGTTTCGTAATCGGGACGCTCCTGTGTCAGGCCGAGCACGTTCAGGACAGCTCCCCTTTAGATCGCGGCCATCGGCGCTCCTCTTACCCGGTATCTCGGGAGGCGGCGGTCCGGGGAGCTTCCCCGTCACTCCCACAGCTTGAGCTGCTCCTCGGCCGTATCCGGTTTTACCCGGCCCTTCTGCAGGATCGGCGTCGGGACGAGCATATTGTAGCGGGAAATTTTCCGGTTGATCGCATCCAGGTCCGCCGATTCGGAAGGCGCAGGCGGGTTAACCCGGCCGGAGCTCACGTACGCCCGAAGATCGTTGCGGATTTCGTGCTGCAGCTCAAGCCACGGAGGAAGCACGTTCGCCTGTTTCAGGACGGAGCTCAGCACATCCCCGTCCGGAATCAGGATCGGTTCCCCATTCCCCTTCAAATGATCGAAGCCCCCGTTTAGTGCGCATTCCTCTATTGCTTCATCCATCCAGTGATTCGCCTTTCGTTTCCGCGCGGCGGGTGCCGGGGGAGGCCTATCCCGCTCTGCGGAGTCGGCTCGGTCCGAGGCTGCATACATCCATTCGGAGCCATCCGGGATCTCTAGGTCCGCAGATGGAGGCAAGGAATCGCTTTGAGACGGGGCGTTTGATCGCCCAGCCTCCTTATCGGGAACGCTCTTCGGATCGGATCGGGGACTGGATCGGCGGAACCAGAAACGCATACGATCATCCTTTCATCGGCGTATAGGTTAAGCTTCTTTACCTCTCTAAATCCATTATATTCCACATACGAAACCGGCGATCGGTATAATTGAGGGAATATTGTGACAATTATCAAAACAACACATGTTGCTTCGAACCAACAATTTTCCCGTTGAATCGACAAGATCAGACGATTTTTCATAGAATCTGGCAAGGAAATAAGGTATACTGAGTAGGATTCGACACCGCCGAACCCGCGCGCGATTCGCGCACGAGATACAGGCTCCGATTCATCCAATCATCGCGAGGGGTGCAGCAAGTAGCATGAACCAAAAAAACGCCAACGTGTTTGCCATCGGACATTCCATCTTCCCCGCGGTATTGCTGCTTCTGTTCGTCAGCCATAAGCAATTTATTTTTTTAGCGCTCGCGGCTTTGTCGCTTATTTACACCGCATTTCTCATTCATCGGGCGTACAGCGTCGGCGACTTGAGCCAGCTGCTGCGGATGCCCGGGCTCGCGGCAATCGTTTTTTTCGACATGGCCATCGTTACGATGGTTTATATACTGCCCAAGTGGCCGCCGGATGCCAATCCTACCTGGCTGCTGCTGTTTTTGCTGCCTTTGTACGCATCCGAGCTCGGCAAACGAACGGCGGTCGTCATATGCGCACTGGGTATCGGCGAAATTGTCCTCTTTACAACCGTGCAGGGCCGATCGTTTTTTGCTCTCGACACCGTCATGGGCCTGATGGGTATGGTTGTGCTGATTTGGCTGGTCGGGCGTACCTCTGACAATCTGGTGCGGATGGCTTACTACGACTCGCTGACCGAACTGCCCAACCGGGAGATGTTCAAGGAGCGGCTGACCGCCTATCTGAACAAAAAAAGCTTGAGGCAGCGAGGCCTTGCCGTCATCTTCCTTGATCTCGACGGCTTCAAGCATGTGAACGATACGATGGGTCACGAGACGGGGGACTCTCTCCTGCAAACGGTTGCACAACGAATCCGCACGGCGATCTCCAAGGATGTCACGCTCGCCCGTATGGGAGGCGACGAATTCGCCCTGCTCGTCCCGAACATTTCCAAATCTGACGAGTCCACGCAAGTGTGCAACCTGATTTTTCAATGTTTGCAGGAAGCCATCTTTCTCGGACCGCACGAAATATACGCCACGACGAGCATCGGTGTCGCCCTCTACCCCAACCATGGATCAACGTCGGAGAATTTGATGAAAAACGCCGAGGTCGCCATGTACCGGGCCAAGCAGCAGGGCCGCAACAATTTCCAGTACTACATGGCTCCGGAGAAGACGGAGGCCCAGCTCGAGAGGTTCGCCATGGAGGCCATGCTGCGCAAGGCGCTGGAGAAAGACGAGCTGCTCGTTTATTACCAGCCCCGCATTCATACGAAATCGGAGCGGGTCGTCTGCGTGGAGGCGCTGGTCCGCTGGAAACATCCGAGCCTCGGCATCGTGCCTCCGGCTGAATTTATCCCGCTGGCCGAGGAAACCGGCCTGATCGTTCAGCTTGGAGAGCAAGTGCTGCGCAAAGCGTGCAACCAGATCAAGAGGTGGCAAAACGAAGGGTTGCCCGAGCTGTCCGTCAGCGTCAATCTGTCGCCGCATCAGTTCCGCCAGCAAAATTTGCCTGCGGTGATCGCCCGCATCCTGCGGCAGGCCGGTTTGCGCCCGCAATATTTGGAGCTGGAGATTACCGAAAGCGCAGCGATGCAAAACGTCAACCGCAATATTTTGATGATGCGGGAACTGAAGGAAATGGGCGTCAAAATATCGATCGACGATTTCGGAACAGGCTACTCCTCGCTCAGCTATTTGAAGAAGTTCCCGATCGACGTGCTGAAGGTCGACCGTTCGTTTATAAGCGGTATTCACGAAGATCCCGATCACGCCGCGATCGTGAACGCCATTATCGTACTCGCCAAGACGCTGAAGCTGAAAGTAACCGCCGAAGGGGTCGAAACGGAAGAACAGTACATATTTTTGCGGCAGCACCACTGCGACGAGGCGCAAGGTTATTTGTTCGGCAAACCGATGCCGCCGGATATTTTCGAGGAATGGGTCCGATTGAATACGACCGATAAAGATTTGATGCTCTCTCACGAAACTTAGCCCTTATTACTAATACATAATCCGAATCCCCGGAGCCGCAACCTACCGCTGCCGGGGATTCTTGTTACCAAAGGATGGTAAGGATGAGGAAACGAAACAAAATGCGGCTCACCACCGTAGTCCTATCGCTTGTGCTGCTTGTGATCGTGCTGTTCTCTCCTCCCCGCACTCCCCCGATCAAAGACGCCGAAGGCCGCATTCTTCCGGACAGCATCGCCGAGATTGAGCAAGTGGTCCTGGGGGGAGTTAAGCAATCGATCTTGATCCGCGGCGCCGATCGAAGCAAGCCGGTCATGCTTTTTCTGCAACACACACTATAAGAACAAAAGCTCTAACGGACACAGCGGCCGTTATTGCGGTGAATTTCGATTCATTTGATTTCTAACGGACATAGATGCAACTATTTGATGGGAAGTATCACTTTTGGAGGTGGTTCGGAGTAAATAAGTGCTGCGGTGACCGTTACATTTTTAAAACCCTGTTTTTTAGTGAATTAGCCTCCACCATGTCCGTTAGAGCATGGTATAAGCTTAGAGCCGGTTTCCCGGCTCCCTTTCCATACTAGCTCTCTCCCTTGCGGTCTGAAGCATCCAGTTGCAGCGTATAAGGGCCGTCGAAGAAAAACAGCGCCTTTTCCTTCACCTTCTTGTGCCAGATCCGCTCGATCGCCTCGGCATACAAGCTCAGTTGGACGTTATACCGCTCCTTTAACTGTTCCAAAGAGACGCCGCGCACCGAATCCGTCTTATAATCCAGCAGCACCAGTTCGCCGCTCTCCTCAAAGACGCAATCGATCACCCCTTGCATCACAACCGTCTCCCCACGCACCGACTCGTCCGCACCCGGATAAGCTTGCTCGGCGGCCAGCCCGTAGCTGAAAGGAACTTCGCGGTACACTTTATCGGCGCGAAGCAGCCTTTGGCCCAGCTCGCCCTTGAAAAACGATACGATCACTTCCGTATCGATCGCTTTCCGCTGCTCGGGCAGCAACAGCTCGCGCGTGATCATCCGGTCCAGCGTCCGCTCCACGTCGGCCGGTCCTACTTCGCCATCCAATGGAAGATGCTGCATGACGGAGTGAAATAAAGTGCCCCGCTCCGCAGCGGTCATCGTTTGTTCGCTCAAAAACTTCGGCCGCCGCGCCAGGCTGTGAAGATCGGATTTCCTTATAGCGGCGGAATCAGCCTGACTTGCAATACCCGGGACCGGAAGTTCGGACCATTCCGCCGACGCTCCTTCCTCCTTGGCAAAAGCGCGTTCCGCCTGCCGTTTCAGCTCGGACACCGACGTTTTCGAAAACATCCCCGACGCTTGCCCGTATTCGTACGTCCAGTCGAAACGCCGGCTTATCGGATCTTCCGCTCCGTCAACGCCGTCAGCGCCCTGTGCGCTGCCGTCTCCGACCGGCTCGAGCTGGGCCAGCGACTCCATCCGCTCATCGGCAAATTTCACTTCGACGGCCGCAGCCGCCTGAGCGAAACCGACCGAGGGCAGGATGCCGACGCTCCATCGGGACGGCTCGTCCTTCATCACCGGTGGCAGTATATACGGCTCTGCTTGTTCGCCGCCGCCCCGTACCCGCAAAATTTGCGCCGCCGGGTGACGGATCAGCGCCGGTCCGAGCCAATCGAGATAGGTGCGGGCTTTGGCCGTTTCGTGGGCGGGCAGATGCCACAACGTCTCCTCTCGCATCCGGCTCCACTTCTGGACCGTCTTGTCCGCCGATTTGACGGTTCCGACCAGAATCAGCTTTTCCTTCGGACGGGTCAAAGCGACGTACAGCACACGCAGCTCCTCGGCAGTCATCTCCATCTTCATCCGCCTGCGGATCGCCAGCATCGGAAGCGTAGGGCAGGCGACGCGCAGCTCTGGATCGACGAACAAAGGTCCGAAGCCAAGCTCCTTGTGCAGCAGAAACGTACCGTTCAGATCGGTTTGGTTAAACATCTTGCCGAGTCCGGCGACGAACACGACCGGAAACTCCAGACCCTTGCTTTTATGAATCGACATGATTCTCACGACGTCTTCCTGTTCGCCGAGCGCACGCGCGGCTCCAAGATCCGTCCCACTGTCCCGCATCCGTTCCACGAAACGGAGAAAACGGAACAGCCCCCGGAACGAAGTAGCTTCGTACTGCCACGCCCGGTCGTACAGCGCCCGCAGGTTCGCCTGCCGCTGCAAGCCTCCCGGCATGCCGCCGACGAAATCGTAATAGCCGGTCTCCCGGTACATGTTCCAGATCAGCTGGGCGAGCGAGCCTTGTCTCGCTTCGTCCCGCCAGCGGCCAAGCATCGCTTGGAACGACAGCAGCTTGGAGAGGACCTTCCGCTCGTCCACTGCTTCGGACTGCATCTCTTGCTGCCCGGCATCCGCCGCCGGGAGAGAGCCGTTCAACCGCTCTGTCGTCCCGCCGCTCGGATCGGAATCGGATAGATAGGCCAGCACCGCCTCGTAAAACGGCAAATGCCGGCCGTGAATACGAACAAGCGCCAGCTCGGCGGCGGTCAGGCCGAACATCGGCGAACGCAGGACCGCCGCCAGCGGAATATCCTGATACGGATTGTCGACGATTTGCAGCAGCGACAGCATCGTTTCCACTTCGGTCGCTGTGAAGTAGCCGGTATTCAGATCGGCATATGCCGGAATCGCCGCCGCTCTCAGCTCTTCCATAAAGACAGGAGCCCAGCTCGACGTCGCCCTCAGAAGGATGACGACATCCCGGAATTGGATCGGCCGCAAGCCGCCTGCCCCCCGGTCGTACACCTGAAACGGAGCATCCCCGTCCATCCCGGTCATCCGGCGGATCTGCGACGCGATAAACCGCGCCTCCAGCTGGGCCGTCTCCGTCTGCTGCTCCTCCTGCTCGGGAGTTAACAGTAGCGGATGGGTTTCCGGCATGCCGGCGAATTCCTCATCGTCCTCGGCTTCGGACGGCACAGCAGACTCGTCCTCTTCCCCGGCCGTATTGCCTCTGTCGATCAACGCCAGTTCAACATTCAAATTTTCGGGACTGTCCGGATAAAACGCACCGCAAACGAGCTGGGCCGCCTCATCGTACTCCAGTTCCCCGACTCGCTCCGTCATAATCTGTTTAAACACAAAGTTGACGCCGTCGACGATCTGCTGCCGGCTGCGGAAGTTGCGGGCCAGATCGATTTTGCGTCCGCCGGACGGATGATCGTTGCCGGACGGTTCAAACGATTTGTACTTATCCATAAACAGACCGGGCTCGGCAAGACGGAATCGGTAGATACTCTGTTTCACGTCCCCAACCATGAACCGGTTGCCCGGGGCGGGACGGGAGACGAGACTAACGATCGCCTCCTGCACCGAGTTGGTGTCCTGATATTCGTCAAGCAGGATTTCCGCAAATTGCTCCCGGTACTGCATCGCCGCTTCCGATGGAAGGAGCCGGTCCGCAGTCGAATCCGGACTGCGAAGAATAGCCAGGCAGTAATGCTCCAGGTCGGCGAAATCGACCAGCCCCTTCTCGACCTTCTTCAACTGATACCTCCGGCCGAATTCGATGACGATTTCGGCCAGCATCCGGACGACCGGAGCCATCCTCGCCATCTCGGACTCGTACTGTTCCGGCGACCGTTCGAACAGTTCCTCGCGGATGTCGGCAAACTGCTTTTTGACACGGTCCCGCAGCTGCTTCACCTGCTCCTGAAGCTGTTTGTCCACATCGCTTGCGCGGCAGGCGTTCAGCTTGCCGAACCCGCTCTCGCGGAACGCCTCATACAGCGCCTCCCAGGAAACATCCGCCGCCTGCAGAGCTGCCGCGATCTGGACGAGATCGTCCCGGAGATTCGCCGCATAAGGAGCCGGACCTCCGGGACGGCCGCACAGCCGGATCGCCTCCTCCAGCATGCCGGCCATCCCTTGAAGCTCCAGCTTCACGCCTTCTGTCAGCGTGACGCGCCAGCGATCCGTCCCGCCGCCGTCCCTATTGCCCGGCTCAAACCGCGAAGCGGTCTCGAGCAGCCAATGATCCGGCCACGGATGACTGCGCGAGAAGTCATACAGCTGCTGCACGAGCCGGAACAAAGCGTCGTCGCCCCGCTCGCCGCCGTAGGCGTCCGCCAGCTGCCAGAACGCGCTGTCTTCCCCGCTATTGCCATAATGTTCTTCCAGAAGCTCGCTCATAAGATCTTGCCGCAACAGCTCGGCTTCCGTCTCATTGGCTATCCGGAAAGACGGATCGAGCCGGATCAGCTGATGATGGCGGCGGATCACCTCCAGACAAAACGAATGAAGCGTCGTGATCGAGGCCCGGTGTATGAGCGCAATCTGCCTACGCAGATGTTCGGAGCCCGGCTGCTCCAGCAGCCGCTTCTCGATCGCCTCCCGGATCCGCTGCCGCATCTCGCCTGCGGCCGCATTCGTAAACGTTGCAACGAGAAGCCGATCAACGTCGACCGGATCGTGCTCATCGGTGATCCGCCGGATGATTCGTTCGACCAGAACCGCCGTTTTGCCTGACCCGGCGGCCGCAGCGACCAGGATATCCGATCCTCGCAGCCGGATCGCCTCCCACTGCTCGTCCGTCCAACTGCTTCCTTCCGGCTTGGCCGGTCTTGCCGCATACGTACCGTCTTTTTCCCGTTCCAGTGTCATGCCTGGTGCTTCCCCTCCCTCTTTCCGCTCTCCTTCCGCTCCGGTCAAGTTTCATTCACCGCCTGGTCGATCGCCTGCCATACCGCTTCCTTCTCGATCCGGTTCAGCTTCTTGTATTCATTCCCTTCGAAAAGCGGCTCGAATTGGCATACCGGCTTGTAAGGGCAAAATGCGCAGGCGAATTTGGTCCCCATCCGGAACGGCCGGATATCGACGTTCCCGTTCGTTATCTCGGTTCCGATACTCGTAATCATTCCCCGTACATAGTAGCGCAGCCGGTCCCATTGCGGCTCCGATACGACCGAGGAGCTTTTGTAAAATCCTCCGTCCGCCTTGAGAGCTACCGGAATAAGCTGCGAATGTCCGTTCCGCTCGCGGAACGAATCGTCCATCAGCCGGACCGTCTCGGCATCCTCGAGGACGAGCCCTTTCATCTTGAAGCGCTTAAGCATTTGCTCTTCCGCTTCCTCCGCGTTCAGCGCATTTTTTCGTACGAGAAGCGGATTATGTACATGAAAATACAAGACACCCGCCGGGATCGAGCTCACGCCCACCCAGCGCTCCGCATGCGTAATGACCACGTCAAGATAAGTCAGCATCTGAAGCGACATTCCGTAAAAAACTTCGGCCAATCGAAGCGACGTCGAGCTCGATTTGTAGTCGATGACGCGCAGCAAGACGCCCTTCTCGCTGTCGGCCCGGTCCACGCGGTCGATCCGCCCGACGATCTCCATCCGGCAGCCGTTATCCAGCGTAAATTCGAGCGGCGGCAGCGGCTCGCCCGGCCCGAAGCCGACTTCCAGCCCGATCGGCACGAACAGGCCGCGCCGGGCATGGATGCCCAGTACGATCGAGGCCCGGCCGACGATCCGCTTCAGCTTTCTGGCAATATAGCCATAACGCTTCGAGCTCAGCAAAATTTCCCCTTGCAGACGGGGAGCCAGCTCGTCCACCGCTTTGGATGCGCGTTCGTAGCATTGTTCGGCGGTCAGAGCCCCCCAGTCTTCGCCTTCCCCCTGCAGCTCGGCCGCAACCCGGCTTAACGCGGCGTGGAACAGCTGGCCGATATCCGGGGCGTCCAGCCTGTAAACGCGCCGTTCGGACAGACGCAGGCCGTGCGAAGCAAATTGCGAGAACGGGCAGGCGACGTAACGCTCCATCCGCGATACGCTGGCACGCAGCATCTCGCCGTACAACTCGCGGCTCACAGACTCGGGAAGCGGCTCCTCCCGGTTCGTGTAAACAAGCGATTTTAACGTCCGGTACAGCTTGTCTCGCCATTCCGGCCGCGTACAGTACCAGTTGTAGACGTCCCACCAGACGTCCGAGATCGGCGCGCCTTTGATCCAGTGGCGCAGCTGTACGGCCAGATGGGACAGCGCCCTGTCGGGATGCACCGCGTATTCGTACGGATCGCCGCCCGCCTCCGCAGCATCCGGTCCGGAAGGCGGATCGATCAGGAGCAGCCGCTCTTTCACGGACGGAAACATCGTCTTCAACCGCTTGACGATCTCCGAAGGGATCAGCGACTTTCCTTCTTCGTCGGCTAACGGGTAACAAACCGTCAACGAATCCGAGGCGGCCGTCAGCGCCATATAGATCAAAAAAGACTCGTCCAGCAGCTTCCTCCGGCTGCCCTCGACCAGCTCCAGGCCGGCTGCGATCAGCCGATCCCGCTCGGGCTCGGTCAATACGCCGTTCTCCTGCGGGCGGGCCGGGATAACGCCGTCGTTGGCGCCGAGCACGAAGCAGTGGCGGACGGAACCGGATCGCGTCCGGTCCATCGTACCGACCAGCACCTGATCGAGAGAAGGCGGTACAAGTCCGATACGAACGCTCTCGAGCCCCGACTCCACAATTCCGGCGAACCGCTCCAGCGATAATGACTCGTCCCCCAGCATCTCTACGATCTGGTCGAGCAGATCGACGACGCTGCCCCATACTTGGGTATGCTCCCGCGCCTGCTCCGGCTTGCCTGCTTCCATGCTGTCCAGGCTCCACCGCTCCAGCTTGGCCGGCACGTCCGCCGACTCGAGAAACCGATAGAGAGCCACAGTCATATCCAGGACCGTATCGGCGTCCTTCAACGCTTTCTCGAGCGCGGACAACGGCCCGACCACGATGCTCCGCATCCGGTCCATCTCGTCCAGAAACGCCTCGTCCGACGCGGCATTCCCCTGCTGAACATCGTCAAGCGCGGAACCGACACGATAGGTCCACTTGCGCGGCTCCGTCCAGCGGTATCCCTGAATGCCTGCCGCCAGCACGTAGTTTTCCAGCCGGCACATCGCATCGCGAAGCCGGTCCCGCTCCTTCGCCGCGTCCGCCCCGTCTGTATCGGCCTGGAGCGGAAATAGCAGATCGGTCTTCACGCAGCGGAACACCGCATCGTTATGCCAGCGCCCCAAAGCGACTTCCAGGGCGGACCGGACGAGCTCGGCGACCGGATGATGAAGCACGGAACGCTTGCGGTCGAGAAAATACGGAATGCCGAAATCCCGGAAAGTGACCTCCAGCAAGTCGTCGTAGCTCTCCATATTGCGCACCATTACCGCGATATCGCGCCATCTGCAGCCTTCATCCCGGACAAGACGCACGATTTCTCTCGCCGTCCCTTCCGCCTCGGCCCGCCGGTTCACGGCCGCCGCCAGAACGATCTCGTGCCGCCCGGCTTGTCCGCCGCCCTGATAAGGCTTGCCGCTCCGGTATTCGAAGTTCCGCTCCAGGTGGGACAGCATCGGACTGCGTCCAAATCGGTGCGGACGGCCTCGATGCTGCAGCAGCACGGGCGGCTCCTCGGGCACGTTCAGCCCGGCCGCCAGTTCCTTCAGCCTGACAAGCGTGCGCGCCGTCGGATGAAACAGGTCGAGCTCGTCAAGCGAATCGGAATAACTGTAGTCGCGGTCAATGCACAGACTTACGGTCACTTGCGGGGCGCAGCGCATCCATTCGCCGACGACCTGCAGCTCCTGCGGGATAAAGCCGTAAAACCCATCGATCCAGATCCGGGCTCCGCGTGCATACTCGGATTCGGATAGCATCTCCGCCGTTTTCGTCAACAGATGCTCGGAATCCATATATTGGCCGGACAGCCGCTCCTCGAACCGTTTGTACAGCAGCAGCATATCGTGAAGCTTGGCTGCCGGCAGCTCGCTGACGCCCGGTTCCTCCCTGTGCTCTGCGGTCTGCACATACGATTCAAACCTGGCGGGCGAGATGCAATACCGCCGAAACTCGCTGTACATCCGGTATAAATTGTCGATAAATCCGGATTGGTCGGACATATTCCCAAATTGTCTCAGTTCGTCCGCGTGTTTGTGAAGCAGCTCATAAAGCAGCATCTTCTTGCCGCTGTCGTCGATCTGAACGCGCGCCGCCCCCCCGGCCTCCTGCATCACGCGGAACGCCAGGCGACGGAAGCTCAACACCTGAGCCCGGATCGTTCCCCCCAGACCGGGGGTTGAGACGAGCGCATGCTCGGCTTGAAACGTAGCCTGATCGGGGACGAGCAGTACAAGCGGCGGCCCTTGCGGCTCCGCCTTCAACTGGCTTCTGATCTCGTCCAGACAAAGGTTCGTCTTCCCGCTGCCGGACCGACCTAATATGTAACGGATTGACATACCGGCCTCCTAAACGAAAACAAATGTTCTTATATTATTTTATTGTAGCATAGATCCTTCCTGCTGTCCGCTGCGATCGATTACCATCTGTTCCTCCAAGGATTCCGGTGAGAGGAATAGACCGGGTGGCGGCGCTTAATCTTTTCTTAAGGAACTTCCTTTACAATACGTAAATAAAACCATAGATAAAAACAGAGAAAAAGAGCAACAACCCGGAGTAGGAAGGGAGAAGTGGTAAAAATGCTCAATCTAAGTAAAAATCGCACTATATCCTCCGTTACGAGGAAATTCGGCCTCAAACAAGCCATCCCCATTACGGCCCTATTAGCGGTGATCCCCATTCTGCTTGTGCTGGGAGCGGAAACGATCCAGCGCGGCAGCTTCGAAGAAACATGGGACTGGGCGCTGAATCAGCCGTCGCTGTTCTGGCTGAACGCCCTGCTTTACTTGTGCGCGCTGACACTCGTTTATTGCGTGATCGGCTCGCTCGTACCGTCCGTCGCCATCGCCGCCTTGTTGTTCGGCCTGATGTCGCTGATCAGCTTTTTCAAAACAAAATTGATCGGAGAGCCTTTTTTTCCTTGGGATATCTTGCTTAACAAAGAAGGTCTGAATATTGCCCCGCTAATAACCGGGCAAGCGGCGATGCTCCGAATCGGGACTGTGCTGGGCGTCGTCGTGCTGCTGTTCGCCCTGCGGCTGGTCGTACCGAGGCTGGCGCTGCCTTGGCTGCCGCGGATCGCGCTCGGCAGCTTGTCGGTCATCGCCTTGTATGCGTTCGGCATCAACGCCGCCTGGGCCGAAAACATGCAGTACAAGGCGGGCGCAAGCGAAATTTTATGGAACCAGCAGCAAAATTACGGGCACAACGGACTGACGCTCGCCTTTACGATGAACGTCAAACATTCGATCGTCGCCAAACCGCCGGGTTACGGCGAACAGGCCATGGCCGATATCGCCCATGCGATTACCGAGAAGCGAACCGCCTCCGCCTCGGCGGCCCCTACCGTTGCAACCGATGCCGGCGCGGATACCGTAAAACCGAACGTCATTTTCATTATGAATGAGGCGTTCTGGGACCCTACGCTGCTGCCCGACGTTTTTTTTCACGACGATCCGATCCCTACCGTCCGCAAGCTTCAGGCCGAATCGGTTTCCGGCTACTTGCTGTCCCCGCAGTTCGGAGGCGGTACAAGCAACGTCGAATTCGAGGTGCTGACAGGCCAGTCGATGAGCTTTCTGCCGAGCGGCTCGGTGCCGTATCAGCAATATGTCAAAAAGCCGGTGCCCAGCCTTGCCAGTTATTTCGAGCATCTCGGCTATAAAAGTTTGGCGGTGCACTCCTACGAAGGCTGGTTCTGGGACCGCGAGAACGCCTACCGGCAACTGGGATTCGAAAGCTTCATGAGCAGCGAAAACTTCGCCGAGCCGGAGCTCAAAGGACCGTTCATAGCCGATGCCGAAGTATCCCGGCAAATTATCAAACAGGTGGACGAATCGGAACGGCCGATGTTCATCTATGCCGTGACGATGCAAAATCACGGACCTTACGACGATAAACGTTACGGGGACGCGGCGATGGACATTGAAGGGGATCTGACCGACGAAGCGCTCGATATTCTTCAAACATACGCAATCGGCGCCCGCGATGCGGATCAGAGCCTGCAGCAGTTGATCGACCATTTCGAGCAATCCGGTGAACCGACCGTCATTGTCATGTACGGAGACCATCTTCCGATGCTCGGATACAGCTACGACGTATACAACCAGGGAGGACTCATCCGCACCGATCGTTCGGAGAACTGGACGCTGGAGGAGTTGAAACATATGCGCAGCGTGCCGTTCGTCATGTGGGCGAACTTCGAATTGCCGGCCGACGACGTACCGGCCATCAGCGCCTCGTTTCTCGGCTCCTACGTGATGGATACGCTCGGCCTGGAGAAGCCCGCTCCTTTCGCGGTCAACTGGGACGTGTACAGTGAGATTCCGGGACTGCTGCGCAATCTGGTCGTGGATACCGAACAGAACTTGTACAACTCGCCTCCCGATTACGTGCAGGAGGAATTGGACCGTTACCGGATGCTGCAATACGATTTATTGTTCGGCAAAAAGTATGCCGCCGACTATATCGACGCCGACTATTTGAATAAACCGGTCCATCCCGACTACAATCGGGAGTTCCAGAAACCGGCCGCGTAAACAAGCTGCCAGCCGGACATCCTAGCCCAAAGACGAAAACCTCCAGCCCGCCCATAAGAGCGGATTGGAGGTTTTTTATGCGGACCCGGTACATTCCGGACTCGCGGGACTTCAACTTCTTTATCCTTACTTGGCAACGACGGGCGTCCCGTCCGGCTGCTTCTCCCCGTCTCCGGAAGTCTGTTCCGGCATCCGGTTGGACGTGCGCAGCGGAATTTCCTTCAGCAGGAAGACAAGCAGGGAAGCCACTACAAGCAGCGCCGCACCGGACAAAAACACGGTCGTCAGCGAAGAGGCGAGCGCGTCGCGCAGCATGTCGATCATCTTCGTAAAGATCGGCTGCACGTCAGCCGGCAACGTCTCTTGAAGCTGCGCCAGCCTCGGCTGATCAAGCAGCATTTCCGGGTTGTGGAACGCGGACAGCTGCTCTGCCACCTTCGGATCGAGCTTCGACATATCGATGCCGCCGCCCGATGCCGCCGACGACTTCAGACTGTTTTGCAGACTGGTCGCCATGATCGTACCCATAACCGCGATCCCGATCGTTCCGCCCAGGTTGCGGAACAACTGTGAAGAGGCGGTGGCCACGCCAAGCTGTTCCGGTCTGACGGCATTTTGCACGGTAAGCGAGAAAACCGGCATCCCGAGGCCGAGACCGACTCCGAACACGATCATGCTGAGCACCGCCAGCGGAATGTTGTCCATAAACGCCATAATGACCATACCCGCGACCATGATCGGCATCCCGATCAGGGCGAACCGCTTGTATTTGCCCGACTTCGTAATCCACCGGCCGACGAGCGAGCTCAAGATGACCATACTGATCGACATCGGCATCGTGACATAACCGGAATACGTCGGAGATACGCCTTCCACCCCTTGCACGAAAAACGGCAAATAGATCAGCGCGCCCATCATACCGGCGTTCATCAAAAATCCGATCACGTTCGAAACCGTCACGATGCCGTTGCGGAACAAGGACAGCGGCATAACCGGGCTTTTTACCCGTGTTTCGATAAACATAAAGATAAGCAAGGCCACAACTGCTGCGGCGAACAAGCCGATGATTTGCGGCGAACCCCACGCATATTTCGTGCCGGCCCACGAAAATCCGAGCAGCAGCGGAACGATCGTCAGCGTCAAAAACAACGAGCCCATGTAATCGATCGATTCGGCCTGTCTCCGTTCCACTTTCGGGAACAGCATCATAATCATCACGAAAGCGACGACTCCAAGCGGCAGGAAGATCCAGAATACCCATTCCCAGTCCATATGGTCGACGATCCATCCGCCGAGCGTAGGGCCAATGACGCTGGAGAAGCCGAACACGGCCATCATCACGCCCGTCCATTTGCCCCGTTCTCTGGGAGCGAACAAGTCGCCGACCGCGGTAAAGGCGGAAGCCATAATAATGCCGGCGCCGATGCCCTGAATGCCCCGGTACGTAATCAATTGAAAAATATCTTTGGAAAAGCCGGTTAAAAATGCACCGATGATAAAAAATACGATACCTGCCAAAATAAACGGCTTGCGCCCGTAAATATCGGACAGCTTCCCGACAAGTACGGTTGAAATCGTGGAAGTCAGCATGTAGATCGTAATGACCCACGTATAATAGTCCATACCGCCAAGAATGGCAATAATCCGGGGCATCGCCGTACTTACGATCGTCTGGTTGATGGCGGCGAAAAACATAGCGGCTACAATCGCCATCATGATCGTAACTTTACGTTTGTGCGATAAATGCTCCAATGTTCTCTACTCCTTTTTGTCCATAGGTTCTACTCGTTCGAGCAGGGTTGTGAATATCCGTTTCAAATGAAGGATGTCTTCTTCCGGCAATCCTTCGAACAACCGGGCAATCGTCTCTTTTTGTTTCTCCCGCAGTTCCTCAAGCACTTGCTTGCCCGGATCGGTAATGCGTAAGTACACGACTCGCCGGTCGTCTTCGCTGCGCTCTCTCCCCACAAGTCCTTTTTCGATTAATTTATCGGCTAGTCCCGTGATCGCCCCGGAGGTGACGCATAATAAGTCAGCCAGTTCGGCCGCTTTTTGCGGCCCCCGCTCATTGAGCATATAAAGCGTCCGAAACTGAGTCATCGAGAAGGTGTCGCCCATATTCCGATTCCATTCGTGGCTCATTTTTTTCACTAATGTACGAAACAGATTAGGGAGCTCCAACAGATGGCTGTTCGTTTCCGGCATTTTGCACCTCCTATCGTTTATTAGTAAATAGTTTAGCAGTAAACTATTAGCTAGCTTACAACAAACGTTTTGTCCGAGTCAAGAGAAAGTAATTATGAAATCACAACGAAAAAAAGCCCATTTTGTTAAAATGCGCCCTTTTGTGCGGCAAACCTTACTTTTTATCGCGTATCCAGCCTCAGATCTGTAAAGACGAGGCTTCCTTTCGCCGACTCCGCTTCCCGGCAGCCCTTGAACTCCTCAAGGTGAGCGTATTCGGTACAGTATATCCTTCGGTTCCGCTCGTTATGTACAATTTCGTTTCAGCGGGTTTGCCGACTGTAGTGGGGCAAGCAAAACGAAAAAGCAGCCAGCTTATCACCGGCTGCCTTGCTCCGAAATCGTAGTTCTTCCGCCCATTACACTTTGCTCGGAAACGTGGTCGATTGACGAATAATCAGCTCCGGCTTTAACACGAAACGCTGCTTATCCCCCTTCTCCCCGCGTACCCGTTCGATCAGCATGTCCATAATTTGCCGGCCCATCTGCTGAATCGGCACCGCGACCGACGTCAGCGGAGGATCGACGATGCCGGCGAGTACGGTGTTGTCGAAGCTGATTACCGACAAGTCCCATGGAATGGACAAGCGCAGCTCCTTCGCCGCCTGGACGACGCCGACCGCCAGCAGATCGTTAAAGGCGACGATCGCGGTCGGCGGATGATCCGAGCCCATCAGTTCCAGCGCACGCTGCTTGCCGGCTTCGACGGAAGAATTGCTTATCGTGACGAGATCGTCCGTATAAGCGATGCCCGCCTCCTCCAAGGCGCGGCGATACCCGCTCACCCGTTCCCTGGTCGTCAGCAGCTCCATGTCTTCGGCGATCAGGGCAATATGCCGGTGACCGAGACCGGTCAAGTGAGCGACGGCCTGATAAGCGCCGGTATCATCGTCCGCTCTGACGCTGTCTGCTTCGATCGACGGGATGTCTCTGGAGATCAGGGCCAGCGGGATATTATAGTCGGCCAAGCCGCTTAGCAAGCCTTCGACGCTCGTACCTGTCGCGATAATAATGCCGTCTACCCGTTTCTGTCTCAGAAGTGTGATGTAACCGGCTTCCTTCTTCGAATTGTTGTCCGTGCTGCACATGACCAGATTAAAGCCGAGCTCGTGGCCGCGATCCTCTACGCTTCTCGCGATTTCCGCGAAGAACGGGTTGGCGAGATCGGGGATGAGCAGACCGATCGTAAACGTGCTTTTCCCGGTAAGCGCAGAAGCGACAACGCTCGGCTGATAATCCAGCTCCTGCATAATTTCCGTAATCCGTTCTCTCGTATCGGAACTGATCCTTCCGGTACCGTTGATGACTTTGGAGACGGTTGCGATCGAAACGCCTGCTGCTTTGGCAATATCGTAAATCGTCGTTTTCATAGTGGTAGTCTCCCGGCCGAATGTACGTCTATTCGTAATACAACTATTATAACACGGCCGAGCCCCAAACATAGACTAGTTATCCGATCCGCTTTATTATTTCCATGCCCATTCGCCGTTTAACGGCTGCGGATCGCCGGGGAATGTTCGCCTGTTGCGGCAGGAGGCGGCGAGCCTTCCCCTTTTTGCAACTGATACATTTTATAATAGCGGCCCTGCAGCGCCATCAGTTCCTCGTGATTGCCCGACTCGACGATTTCCCCGTGATGAAGGACGCAGATGCGGTCCGCCTCTCGGATCGTGGACAATCTGTGAGCGATCACAAACGTCGTCCGCCCTTCACACAATACTTTGAGCGCGTTCTGGATAATGCCTTCGGTTTCGCTGTCGATGCTCGCCGTCGCTTCGTCCAGAATCAGAATAGCCGGATCGTGCGCAAGCGCCCTGGCAAACGAGATCAACTGGCGCTGGCCGGCGGACAGCGTATTGCCCCGCTCGACGACAGGTTCGTCACAGCCGCCCGGCAGCTGCTCCACGAACTCGGCTGCCCCGACGTCGCGCAGCGCTTGCTTCACCTTCTCCCGGTCGATGTGCTCGTTATACAGCCCCACGTTAAACTTGATGTCGCCGGTAAACAAAAATGGGTCCTGGAGCACGATGCCCATATGTTTGCGCAGCGCCTGCTTCGATATCCCGGTAATATCCTCGCCGTCGATCGTAATCGTCCCTTGGCTAGGCTCGTAGAAGCCGAGCAGCAAATTCATGATTGAGCTTTTGCCTGATCCCGTATGGCCGACGAGCGCGACCGTCTCGCCTTTGCGGGCTTCCAGCGAGATGCTGCGAAGCACGTAATCTTCCTGATTGTAGGCGAACCAGACGTTGTCGAATTTGACGTTGCCTTCCGGACGCGGCGGCGCGGCTTCCGCGTCGAGCTTCTCGCCTTCGCGGTCCAGCAGCGAAAATACCCGTTCGGCCGAGACGAATGCCCGCTGCGCATTGGTCAATTGATCGAAGATGCCGATAATCGGCTGAAATATCCGGCCCAAATAATCGATAAAAGCGTAAAATACGCCGAACGAGATCGCCGTGTGCAGCGACTTCCCCCCGAAATACCAGATGACGCCCGCCGTCATCAAACTTCCCGTCAGTCCGACGATATTGCGCGACGATAACGAGAACAGCCGCATCTGCTTGCGCTGATTGACGTAACGGTCCTCGTTCAGCGCTTCGAATTCGCCGGTTCTTGTCTTCTCCCGGCGGAACGCCTGGATCATCGGCATCACGTTGATCGACTCGTTCAGCATCGCGTTCATGTCGCTCAGCCTCGCCCGCATCGCGGCCACGTACACTTTCGAGTATTTCAGATGAATCGTCATCACGACGATGAAAAACGGGATCAGCACTAGGCACAACAGAGCCAGCCGCACGTCCAGCAGAAAGATCGCGACATAGATCCCGATCAGGTTCACTCCGCTGACGACAAACGTTGCCATAAAGCTCATGAACAAGTCGCGGATCGCTTCCGTATCGTTGGCGATGCGGGATACGACTTGCCCGACTGGCGTATTGTCAAAATAACGGACCGATATCCGATGAATATGGTTCATGACGTCCATGCGCATTTTGCGGATAATCGACAAGGCGGCCGTCTGCAGCATATAAGACTGGACGAATGTCAGCAGCCCCGAGAGCGCCAGCAGTCCGACATATAATCCGATCAGCCTTAGTACCGGCACGAACTCGTAGCTGTACAATTGGATAACATCTTCGTTCGTAAGGCGGACCGGCGCGGCGGACTCCGCCGTCTCCAACATGAAGCTCGCGCCCTCCTGGCGGATTGTCGCCGCACTCCAGCCGGACGCCTCCGGTACGCCTTCGGCCCAGTCTTGCCTGATATAGGCTTGGTCCCCGATCGCGACCGAACGGACTCCCTCCGGCACAGCGGCTGGCGCCGTCACAAACCACGGACGTGAGATCGACAGCAGATGGCCGTCGATGATCACTTTGGCGATATAAGGACCGGCCAGCTGCGTCCCTACCGCGCCGCAGAGCAGCACGAGGGCGATTATAATTTTCGTGCGGCTGAACATCGCGTAACGGAACAGTCTACGGGTTACACTCGATCGGGTAACGTTATCGTGGTCCACCGGTTCACCCCTTCTCCAATTCGTTCATCAGATTCGATTCCATCTGCTGTATATCGTATTGCCGGCGGTACCAGCCGCCGAGCTCCATCAATTGCTCATGCGTGCCTTGCTCCGCGATCCGTCCTTCCTCCAGCACGATGATGCGGTGCGCATGGCTGACGGCGGACAACCGGTGTGTGGCGATAATCGTCGTTTTGCCGGACCGTTCGGACCGGATGTTCTGTAAGATCCGGCTCTCTGTGCGGGCATCGACCGCCGACAGCGCGTCGTCGAGCAGCAAAATTTCCGGATCGGTCACGATAGCCCGTGCGATGCCGACTCTCTGCTTCTGTCCACCCGACAGCATGACTCCGTATTCGCCGATCACCGTATCAAGCCCTTCCTTCATCTGTTCGATGTCACCGGTGAAGCAGGCCGCCTCGATCGCCTGATGCAGACGGTTATCCCCGGCTTCGGGGAATCCGAACATGATATTGTCCCGGATCGACTTGGACAGCAGCAGATGTTCTTGCGGGACGTAGCCGATCCAGCTTTTTACCCGTTCCTGGGAGATGTTCTCGATCGGAACGCCGGATATGCGCAGCCGGTTTTCCGGGATCGGATATTGCCGCAGCAGCTGTTTGAGCAAGGTGCTTTTGCCGCTGCCCGTTCGGCCTACGACGCCCAGCGTCTCGCCGCGGTTCAGCCGGACGGATATATCGCATAAGCTGTCTGCGGACGCTCCCGGATAACGGAACGTAAGCCGGTCAAACTCGATGACGAGCGGCTCCTCCACGTTTACAGGCTCGCGGGGCTCGGGTACGTCCGTCTGCTGGCGCAGCGCCGCATCGACCCGGTCGGCCGAAGCGCTTCCCCGCTGAAGCACATTGATAAATTCGCCGAACGAGATCATCGGCCAGATCAACATGCCGAGATAAATGTTAAAGGAGACGAGCTGACCGAGCGTAAGCTCGCTGTGAAAGACGAGATACGAGCCGTAGCCGATCCCGATTGCGTAACTGATGCCGACGATCGTCTGGACGACCGGTTGGAACAAGGCGCCGACGAAAGCGACCCTTCTGTTTTTGTCCATCACATCTTGCGTCACGCCGCCGAACGCTTCCATATCTTTCGTCTCCTGAACATAGGAGCGCAGCACTCTCATGCCGGATATGGACTCCAGGGCGTGGTCGTTCATTTTGCCGAAGGCCGCCTGCGCCGCCAAAAAACGTTTGCGCATCTGCTTGCCGAGCACGCTGATCGCAAATGCCAGAAACGGAAGCGGCAAAAGCGCCGCCAGCATCAGCTTGTAGTCGATCAGTGTAACCATCGTGATGAGAACGACGGTCGTCCCCGATACGGTGCTGACGAGCGTCAGAACGCCATAGCCGGCAGTCTGGCTGATCGCGGGCACGTCGTTGGTAGCGAGCGCCATCAGGTCACCGGTCCGGTTACGATGGAAAAACGAGGGCGCCATCCGGGTCAGATGCCCGAACAGCCTGGAGCGCAGCATCTTCTCCAGCAGAAATGAGTTGCCGAACAGCGAATACACCCATATAAAGTTTAAGATGTACAGAAAAATGCCGAGGGCGAACAGAAACGCCACCGTCTTCGTAAGCTGGGGCGCGCTCAGCTGATCCAGGCGGATGCTGTCGATCACGTTCCCGATCATCTTCGGAGGGATGACGTTAAGGACGTTGACGATCGTCATCAGAATGACGGTCCAGACGTACTTCGACCATTGCTGCCTGAAAAACCATTGAAGCTTTACGATAAAATTCACGAAATCACCTCGAACCTTTCTCACAAAGGAACATATGTTTGGTTTATGAATTCGGTTTAATCATTATACATGAATGTGAATAAACTGGTAAGCTGATTTTTTCGGTTTAATTGTTTGGGCCTGTGAACGAAGAAAAACGTCCGGTCAAAACATCCGGACGGTCCTTTGGCGTGTTAAACTATATATTTATAGCCTCTCGGAATTAGACAGGAATTGAAGGAAGATGGTGGAAGAAGCACGAGGTTGGGAGCTGGAAGTCATGGAAAATGAAAACCA
>NZ_JACXJA010000069.1 GCF_014705615.1 Paenibacillus oceani | reverse complement strand
CGCTCCTATTAAAAAATAGTTCCATTACTTTTCATTACACAAATTTCCCATCATTCAAACCATCTTTTTTGAGGTACCTAAGTAGTTACCAATTAGGAGACTTTTGCCGGATATCGGCTCTGTGCCGGTATGCCGCCTTATGAGAGAGAAAGAATTACGATTAAGGGAGAGATTTCGGTTGAAACTGACGAACAAAATCGGTGTAATCGTTGACAGCTTCGGCATTGGCGTACGCGAAGGCTTGAAAAAGGCGAAAGAGGTTGGCGCGGAAGGCGTCCAAATTTACGCGGTTAAAGGTGAAATGGACCCGGAGAATTTGTCCCCGGCGGCCAGACGCGAGCTGAAAAGCTATATCGATTCGCTTGGACTTGAAATATCCGCATTGTGCGGCGACTTGGGCGGACACGGCTTTCAGGATAAAGAGGCTAACCCGGCCAAGGTGGAAAAATCGAAACGGATCTTGGATCTGGCTCAAGATCTTGGCACGAACATCGTCACCACGCATATCGGCATCGTGCCTCACGATCATAGCGGAGAAATATTCCACACGATGCAAGCGGCTTGCGAAGAACTCAGCCAATATGCGAGCAGCATGGGCGGTTATTTCGCGATCGAAACCGGACCGGAGACGTCGGCTCATCTGAAAAGCTTCCTGGACACGCTGTCGAGCAAAGGCGTATCCGTCAACTTCGACCCGGCGAACATGGTCATGGTTACCGGCGACGATCCGGTGCAAGGAGTATATACGCTGAAAGATTATATCGTCCATACGCACGTGAAAGACGGCGTCCGTTATAAAGAAGTCGACCCTCGCGAAATCTACGGGGCCATCGGCTACGAGCCGATGGATCACGGCAAAATCGCCGAGATGGTCCGCTCCGGGGAAATCTTCAAGGAAGTTCCGCTCGGAGAAGGAAAAGTCGACTTCGACGCTTATTTCAAAGCACTTGTTGATATCGGCTACACCGGGTATTTGACGATTGAACGCGAAGTCGGCGATCAGCCGGAAGTGGATATCCGCAAAGCGGTAGACTTTATCAAACGTTTCAAATAAACAAAGACGAAGCTGGTTCCGGGTCAAGCCGGGATGCAGCTTCTTTTCGTTTCCGGCAGAAGGACAAACCGCTCCGGTTGTCGAACCTAGTAAACGTACAGAGAAAGGATGGTTTCATATGGGGAATGTATACCACGCGTTTGACCTGGATTATGAACTTTACGTTGAAGAGTCGTCAGCCCGGAGCTATCATGTAGTCATGAAAGTGTATGCCGAGGAACAACCGGTCGTCCTCCATGCTTACTCCGCCAAAGAAGCGGCGATCGCGGCTGCCCAAACGTTTCCGAAGCTGTACCGGACGGCCAGGCAGAAAGGTTTTGAGCTGAACGGGCAATATTTCGAGCATCCGTCAGGGAAATCGGTACATGTTTCGTTTGCGATGGAACCCGGCGCATCCGCCGATAAATTTATGAAAATATTAATCTGAAT
This sequence comes from Paenibacillus oceani, assembly GCF_014705615.1. Lineage (GTDB taxonomy): Bacteria > Bacillota > Bacilli > Paenibacillales > NBRC-103111 > Paenibacillus_AB > Paenibacillus_AB oceani. The sequence goes on along the minus strand of NZ_JACXJA010000069.1, from coordinate 28,783 downwards.
CAGGCTTGTCCCTAATTTCTCTAAATGGGAAGGGAATGCCGGCTTGGTCATCGATTCTTTAATAACATTAACTATTAATACAATTAATAAAATGATGAACCGTCTTCAATGCGGTTCTTTTTTGTTGTTTGGGAATGGCGGGCTCCGTGCGACGGTGTGCGTCCGAACTGGACTGAATGAATAGGAGGTTGTTCTAGCGAATGGATAACCTCGCAAAAAATGGTTGGTTGATATAGCAGTCCAATTGGCTCTTTTCAAAGCATTTTACTGTGATAAACTAAATTGGAGCGAACCATTAACGGTGTATTTCGAGGGGGTGCCCGTATTCCATGAATATTATCATTGACCGGGCTAGCCCGATTCCTATTTATTTGCAGATCAAGCAGCAGATCCGCGACCGGATCGTGACCGGGCTGCTGCCCCCGGGATATCGGCTCCCTCCTGAACGGAAGCTTGCGGAGCGGCTGGACCTCAATCGCAGCACGGTATTGAATGCGTATCACGAATTAAAGGCGGCCGGACTGGTTGAATCGTTTGTCGGGCGCGGCACGATCGTCCTGGAGACTGAGGAAACGGACGAAGGGGCCGGTGAAGTAACGGACTCCGCCTCGGCTCCGGCTCCGCTGTACTGGAAACCGATGCTGACCGCCAAGGCGGCTGCCGAAAGTTCATCGCTCATTCGCGACTTGCTGGCGCTCCCGAAGAGACAGGACGCAGTATCGTTCGGCGTCGGCGTTCCTTTGCCCGAACCCGAACTGCTGGAGGAGCTGCAGCAGATGGCGGGCCGGCTGTTCACCGAGGACCGCGGGGAGGTTATGCTGCATAGTCCCGTCGAGGGAAGGGCGTCGCTGCGCCAGGCGTTATGCGACCGGATGCGGGATCGCGGCATCCGTTGCCCGAAGGAGGAAGTGATCGTCTTATCAGGGGCTCAGCAGGGACTGGATCTGATCGCGCGAACGCTGCTCTCGCCGGGCGATTGCGTGTTGGCGGAGGAGCCGACTTACTTCAGCGCGCTTCAGACGTTTCGCGCCGCTGGAGCGACCGTGATCGGAGTACCTGTCGACGAGGACGGAAGGCTGCGACTGGATGCGATGGAATCGCTGCTTAGAAGCTACAGGCCGAAGTTCATTTACGTCATCCCCTCGTATCAGAATCCGTCCGGCCGGCTCATGGATGCATCCGTCCGAGAGTCGCTTCTGCACCTCGCGTATAGATACCGTACGCCGATCGTGGAGGAAGATCCATATGGCGAGCTTGCTTACGGGGAGAAAAGCCCGCTGCCGATCAAAGCGATGGATGAGCATGCGCACGTGTTGTATATCGGCACGTTTTCCAAGCTGCTGGGGCCGGGCATGAGGATTGGATGGATTGCGGCGCCGAAGCCGATTCTGAAAGTGATGGGACGAATGAAGCAGCTGAACGACCTTCATACAAACTCGGTTGCTCAAAAGCTGCTGGACGCCGCGCTCCGCGAAGGCGCGGTCGATCGACATCTCGCCCGAATCCGGACGTTGTACCGGGCAAGACGCGACGAGATGTGCGCTGCTCTGAAACGTTATGCGGTACCGGGGATGCAGTGGGATGTTCCGATGGGCGGTTTGTTTTTGTGGCTGCGGCTGCCGGGCGGTGTTAACGTTCAGGAGCTGGCGGTGCGAGCCGCGGATCGCGGGGTCGATTATATCCCGGGCGCGCCTTTTTTTGCCGAACAACCTAAAGGGTCCTATATCCGATTAAACTTCGCACGTGCGGACATAGAACGGATCGGCGAAGGCATCCGGCGCTTATGCGCCGCGGTGGAAGACGCGATGGAAGGTCCTGAAGTTACCGGAGAGCGCGAACAGGAAGGAACGATACCGATTGTTTGATTCACTATGCATGCGAGTTCAAAAAGTCCGGTTTTCAGCACCGAGAAGATGGGATGAAGCAAGGAAATAAGGAGCGGAGCTACGTGAGCACCGGAAGTTCCGGCTGCATTCCATATTCGATGTCGAGAAGGCTTCATGATCGGCTTCGTGATCAAAAGCGGACTTTTTGAACATCCACCGGAATTGAATATTCATAGATGGCAGGAGGCACTTCTTATGACTACGTCTTTACGATATGCAACCCGGATGGCTTCGATCAAAGCATCCGACATTCGCGAGCTTTTGAAAGTGACGGAACAGCCGGAGATGATCTCGTTTGCGGGCGGACTGCCTGCCCCCGAATTGTTCCCGCTCCAACGAATAGAGAAAATCGCCGCCCGTGTCATCCGCGAGCAAGGGATGCAGGCTCTGCAATATTCCACGACCGAAGGATATACGCCGCTGCGCGAGAAGATCGCCCGCCGGATGAACGGCAAGTTCGGCGTTTCCATGACAGCCGCAAATATTTTGATTACAGGCGGATCTCAGCAGGGACTGGATTTGACAGGGAAACTGTTTCTGGACGAAGGGGACGTCGTCTTGTGTGAAAGTCCTACATATTTGGGAGCGATTCAAGCGTTTACGACGTATCGCCCCAAGTTTGTGGAGGTGCAGACGGACGAGTTCGGGATGGACCCGGATCATCTGCGCAAGCTGCTGCAGACGGTACCGAAGATCAAGCTGATTTATGTCGTGCCCGATTTTCAAAATCCGACCGGCCGTTGCTGGTCGCTGGAACGGAGAGAACAGCTCGTGCGGCTTGCCGACGAGTTCGGGGTGGCTGTGGTCGAGGATCATCCTTACGGCGATCTGCGGTTCGAAAGCGACCCTGTGCCCACCGTGTTGTCGCTCGATCGCGAAGGCCGGGTGATTCATCTCGGCACATTTTCCAAAACGTTCTGCCCGGGGTACCGGATCGGCTGGGTTGCGGGAGAACAAGAGGTGATAACCAAATATGTGCTGCTCAAGCAGGCGACGGATTTGCAAACCTCCACCGTCGTTCAGCGCGAGCTCGATCTGTATTTGAACGAATACGATCTTGATAAGGATATCGAAGGGATCGTGGACGTCTATAGAAAACGCAGGGACGTTATGATCGAAACGTTACGCGAGGAAATGCCGGAGGAAGTCCGGTTCTCGAAGCCGGCCGGAGGGTTGTTCGCCTGGGTCCAACTGCCGGATCATCTTAACGCGAGGGATTTGCTGGAGCGCAGCTTGAAGCAGATGGTCGCATTCGTACCGGGCGGATCCTGCTTCCCGAACGGCGGTCACGAAAACACGATGAGGCTCAACTTCTCCAATATGGACGAAGCGCGAATCCGCGAAGGGGTGCGGCGGCTCGGTCAAGTGATCCGGGAGGCGCTGGCGGTTGGAGCCGGCCGGTTATAAGCGGGAGGGGAAGGCGGGCGGGAGGCCGAGTGGCCGGATGGTCAGACGCTGGTCAGACGTTGGACGCTTACGCGGTGTGCGGGAACGATGATCGTTTACGAGCAGCATAGAGTAGCGTATGATAGTTATAGGAAAAAAGCCGAAAGCATCGGGAGGATTCCAAGTCTTTTTTAGACTTGGGATGCCTCCCTTTTTGGTTGGCGATTTATTAGGTCAAGTTCGCTCGCTACGGCTTGCCGAAGCATTCGGAACTAAGAAAACTGCCCCTGCATTGGGGAGTTAGCTTCGATGGATCGATTTGAGTTGTTAACGTGCCAGCAAGTGCGGCAAACCGTGCATTGCGGTCGCTCGACCCCGTATCCCTGGCGTATGGCTTGGGTAGGAACACAAATAAGAGCGGTTTGTACGCTTTATTTGGTCCGAAATCCCGTTTGGACACGGAATAGGAGCGGTTTGGGGCTGTTAATATGCGCGAAAAGACCGCATTCCCCACCTGATGGCTGAAATAAGGGGTGCAAACCGCTTCTATTTGTCCCGGACATCCCCATATGCCGGAAATAGAGGGCATAAGAGACTCTTATTATGTTTTGAGCCCGCGCCACGCAGAGGATTTGGAGAAGGCGAACATAACCTGCTCGCAACATAGAGGTTTACGGGATACCGGCTGATTTGGAGAGAGATGTCACACGTTCTCATCTTTTGGAGTGGTTGAAGTCCCGGAAACGATCTTTTCCACGCTCAACCATGTAGTTGCACGTCCATGGACCGTCCTCCAGCGGCGGCCGAACGGTTTTTCTTAACCGATTAGCTGGAATAATGTTACAATGGAGGGGTGAGCCTCTTGGAAATTGAAGTATTCATCCGAAATGACGCAACCCTCGCTGTGAAGTTCCTTGTTTTTGACAAGGAAGGGATCGGCCGGATCAGATCCATTCCCGGAAGACGATGGCACCCGGAAGAAACCATATGGTCGATTCCGTATACACTTCTGGCGGCTGAACAGCTTCTCGCCGCATTCGCCGGCTGCCGAATTCATATTGAAGACCAATTGCTGGAGGAGTGTTATGTGTTTCAGGATTGGCTTGGTTCATAGGAGACAAGCTATCCAACATCACTGTAGGAGGCTGGAAACCGGGAGAATCGGATATGGGAGAACGTGCAGACGAGAAGCTGTCTCCATAAACTGGCGAACCGTATCAACTGGAACAAGTATAACCCGTCTATCCCATACGAGGAAGGAGATCCCATGGACGATCAAAAACTGCTGAAATATTATTTGAACATGCGGGAACCGGAGGCGTACCAATGGAACATGTCGCCGAAGAGTCTGTACTTGGAGCTGGAGACGCGGGATTTTTTGTTGAGACAGTTTGAGGCGGCTCCAGGTATGAAAGCTTGCAATATCGGAATCGGAGTTGGCGAATGGGACGATTATTTAGGATACTTCCTGCAAGGCAACGGGCAGTTGACGAGCATCGATATCGATCCGGGCATATGCGAGAGCTTTACGTATAGGCAAAAGCGGGAGGGGCATCCGAATCCGTCGGCCGTTCGGTGTGATGACTTTTTAACTTGCCCGCTGCCAAGTATGGAGTATGACCTGGTAACGATGATCGGATCGGCCCTTAACGAGATCGGAGCATACCGGAAAACGTTCACTGCCATTTCCGCTATGTTGAAGCCGGGCGGACATTTGATGTATATGGATTTGGTGAAGTATCACCGGAAAGAAGAGCTGCTTGATATCCTCGGCGAGTTGAAATGGAGGCTGGAGGCGATCGAGGCATACGAACGTTACCCGAGTATCCGCTTTTACTGTATGAAGCTTGTGAGATTGGAGTAAGGAAGATGATCAGATGACTCCTATAAGCGGATATGTACTATCGATGCCGAAACGAGGTGTTTGATTGATGTCCCATGTCATAGTAACGGAATCCGGCAGAATACGATTTAGAAAAACAAACGAGGACGATTTGGTCTTTGTTCAACAAGCCGAACAACATCCGGAGAACCGCCCCTACGTTATTACCTGGCCGCGGGAGAAGCATCTCGAAGCGATGGATAGTGAGGATCATCTTCATATGGTGATTACGGACCTGGAAGGCCGGGCGGTCGGTTATATCATAGCTGCAGGAATAACCAACCCGAATAACTGTGTAGAACTGACGCGAATCGCAATAACTGAAAAAGGGAACGGGTACGGTAAAGAAGCGATCCGCTTCTTTCAAACGTATGTGTTCGAGACTTTGCGCGCACATCGGTTATGACTGGACGTCAAAGCGCATAACCGCATAGCAAGGCTGCTCTACGAGAAAACAGGATTCGTGGTCGAGGGAGTGCTGCGAGATTGTATTCAGGTTCAAGGTACTTATGAGTCGCTAGTAATTATGGGCATTCTCGAAAACGAATACACACGCCGCACCTAACCTCTTCAACTCGGGCCTTGTTGCTGGTGCAGGGTCAACCTTTGGATATAGTTCATCAGTTCGGCGATTCCTTGGTATTGAGCGGTTAGGCGTACATTCAACTTGTCCAGGGCCAGCTGGAACGATTGTTCTACGCTCGCCAAGTTTTGCGTATCCAGGTCATGAAGCAGCTGTTTCATGCTGTCGATAAAAAAGACGGTTTTTCTCAAGCTGCTGATTACAATCAGCTTCCTTAATTCGCGGGAGGAGAACACCCGATATCCGTTTTGCAGGTTTCTCTCCGACCGGATCAAGCCCTCCTTTTCCCAATGCCGGATCGCGGACGTCCGGACTCCGCAGATCTCCGCCACTTCCCCGATCGTCATCGAATCAGTTACCGGTTTATTCCGATACACGGAAAGGTCGGTTTGCCTGAACAGGGTCAAGGTCGATTCCACTCTTTGTTTCTCGACATGGCTGTCATGCAGTTGCTGGTTGAGCAACCACAGCCCTTCCACTTCACGGCCTGCCTTCACCTTCCTCATCACTTCATAAACGACAGGAATGCCAAACCCCTTCAGCAGCGCCCGAATGGAGACAAAAGCTTGAACGTGAACAGCCCGGTACCCTCTGCGGTTGCTGTCCGTTCTCGGGACGTCGGGGATCAAGTCTTGATCCTCATACCTCCGTAAGGTTGTCGTGCTTACCTTTAATTGATCGGCAAGTTGCTTCGGCGTGCAGACCGGTTCCATTCGAGGCTCACATCCTTCAAGTATAACCTTCAACTCCTACAACAATATTAAACGCTAACATTGCAGGCAAATCAAGCAGATGGACGAGTCCAACCGAAAGATTGCGTTAATGTTATATGATAGGGGGGAGAATTAGCAGAGGGAGTGGTGAAGGTGATCAAGCGGGTAAAGCTGACGGACGGCTCGGAGATTGAAGTCGGCCTGACGGGAAATGTTGCGGGCGGGACGGTAATGCTGCCTGTCGCTAAAAAAACGGTGACCGGCCCGGAAGCCGAGCATTTAATCATGTGGGGGATCGATCCGGAGTTCGGGCAGCACTTTGTCGAAGGGCTAAACGATTCGTTTCGCGTCTTATATTTTGATTACGAAGGTCATTTGTTCGCCCATCCGAATCCGGATGCTTTGACCGCGGAACTTATCGTCAACGATTTATTGCGCATCGCCGACAGCATGAAGGTCGACCGCTTCAGCTACTATGGTTATTCCTGGCTCGCGCTTGTTGGCTTGCAGCTAGCCCTCCGGACCGATCGGCTCGATAGTTTCATCATGGGCGGTTTCCCGCCGTATGAAGGTCCGTACCGCGAAATGACGACGGTAACTGTCAAAACGTACGAACAGGCGCTGAGTAGCGAGCGGCAACATGCCGGGAGTCGGCCTGACGAACCGGCAAACGAGTCCTGGGATCCGGACCATATCGACTGGGATAACGTCCCCATTACGATCGATCCGAATGTTTCGAAGCAATTTATGACTTTGTACCAAAGCTTGGCTGATTTTGACGATCGGACCGTTCAGCACAAGCTGACCATTCCAAGGTTGGCCTTCGCGGGAGAACAGGATACGATCGTATACGGGAGCCGATTCGGTAATGTGACGGTGGATATCGCCGGACTGCTGGCCAAAAACAAAGAGCGTCTGGTAGAGCTGGGCTGGGAAATCGAGCGGATCGAGGGAAGCGGCATGGATCATTCCAAAGCGATGCAGCCGGCTGTTGTTTTGCCTTTGATCAAGCCATGGTTAATCGAAAAAGCAAGCAAATTCAGCAATCCTTAAGAAACGGACGAGCCGGAATCGGGTTATGATAGAAGGCGGAAAAATGCCGGAAGGGTGGCTAGGAAAAACTTGCGGATGAAAATGATCGGTAATTGAAGTTTAATGGGAAGAGTCGAAAGTCCGAGTCCGTTTGAAAGAGGCAATTTCAGAGCTTGTCCTATGAGGAAAAAGGCATGGCCGGCGGCCTATGCCTCATTGCGGGCTGCATTTTTTGCCTTAAAGGAGTAATGGATTCGTGATCAATTACGGGCTGCCGTAATCGGCGGCTTTAGAGGAGTGTGGAACGTTTGGTTTCGGAACAAGGTGCCGGAAAAGCGCCGGGGTTGCTTAGCAACCGGTTTATACAAACTATTATTTTATCGAATGTGCTTCTGCAGATTGGCATATGGGTGCGGAACTTCGCCATATTGCTGTACGTTGCGGAGCGAACGAACAACGATCCGTACGCGATATCGCTGATCAGCGTGGCGGAATTTGCGCCGATTTTCGTCTTTTCCTTCATTGGCGGAACGTTTGCAGACCGCTGGATGCCGAGAAGGACGATGATTTGGTGCGACTTGCTGTCCGCCGTATCCGTGTTCGTCGTCCTGTTTGCGATCCATTTCGGCTCTTGGCAGTCGGTGTACTTTGTGACATTCATTTCGGCGATTTTGTCGCAATTCTCCCAGCCGTCGGGCATGCGTCTGTTCAAGGAGCATGTCCCCGAGCAGCAGCTGCAGCAGGGAATGGCGTTGTTCCAATCGCTGATGGCGATATTTCTCGTGCTTGGGCCGATGCTGGGAACGTTTTTTTACAGCAGCTTCGGACTGGAAGTATCCGTCGCGGTGATGGGTTTCGTATTTTTGCTGTCGGCGCTGGTGCTCGTTCGGCTGCCTAAAGACAAGGTCAAGCCTGCGGCGGAAGCGGGCAAAGGACAGTTTCGCAAAGAGTTTGTGGAAGGGTTCAGCTATGTGTGGAAAAGCCGGGTGCTGCGGATGCTCGGCGTATCGTTTCTGCTCGCAGGGCTTGCCGTCGGTCTCGCTCAGGCGCTCAACCTGTTCATCGTAACGGAGCGGCTGGGCAAGCCGGAGAAATTTCTGCAGTACATGCTGATGGTAAACGGCGGAGCGATGCTGATCGGAGGCGGGGTCATCGCGGCGATCTCTAAACGCGTCCAGCCGCAAGTCTTGCTGGCGATCGGCATGACGGCCAGTGCGCTGTGTACGGTGATCGTCGGATTTTCGACCAGCGTGCCGGTAACGCTGACTACCCAATTCGTGAACGGGCTCGTGTTCCCGTGTATCCATATCGGGATTAGCACGATGATCCTCAAATGGTCTCACGCCTCGATCGTCGGCCGGGTGAACGGGGTGCTCAATCCGCTGTTCATGGGGATGATGGTACTGTCGATGTCGTTTGCCGGCGCTTTGAAAAACGCGTACCCGCTCGTCTCGATTTTTACGGTTGCCGGGATCTTGTTTCTGATCGGCGCATTGGCGATGATTCCGATTATGAAATACAAGTCCGCCGAGTCCTCCGCAGAATCGCTCGACACGGCTTCCAGCGGTGCCTAAACCTTAACAAAAACCAGGTCGTGACGCTGGCGAATGCCAGAAACGGCCTGGTTTTTTATGATTTAACGCATAGTCATACGAGAGAGCATAGCTCGGAAGTCATCCGGTCGATCGGCTTGCCGGTCAGAGGGGGCAGCTCGTATATAAACGATGGCCGGGGCTGTTCGGTAACATGTCTGCGGATCAGCTCGGCGCCGTACAGCTCGTCCAGTCGAGCGGACAACATGCGGGGCGTGACGGCTTGCAGGGCGCGGCGGATATCCTGAAACCGGTCGTGCTGGTAATGGAGCGCGATCAGCACCGGCACATTCCACGCTTTGGCGGACAAATCGTGTCCGATCTGCCTATCGGCCGTCCGGATCGATTGGGCCGCTTCCCGGTAAAGCCTGCCTTTCTCCGTCAACCGGTATTCCGGCAGTAAAGGATGGCGTCGCTCATAGGGGGATAAATGATCGATGAGGCTCGCTTCGCTCATCTGCTTCAAATTGTCGCTGAGCCGCGCAGGTGTGATTTGCAGCTTGTTCTGAAGCGGCGTGAACCGCCCTCCGCTGGTTTCGAGGGAGAGCAGGATCGGGATGACCCATCGCCCCGACAGCTCCTGCGACAATTCGATTACTTTCCGTTCCTTGCTCAAAGCTCGACGAGCTGCTCCGAAAGCATCAGTGAATGTCCGTCCGGATCGGTAAACGTCGCCAGCTTGACGAAGTCCGGAATCGTCTCGATATCCCCGATAAACGTCACGCCTTGTTGCTTCAAGGTATGTACGGCGTCTTCCATGTTGCTGACATCAAACACCGTCGACGAGGTGGAAGGAACGACTTCCTCCGCCTGGGAAAATCCGATTACGCATTGGTCGGTGTTCGTCTTGACCATAGCCATGCCGGAATCGGGATCGTGGAAAAGCAGTTCAAAACCAAGCTTCCCGGTATAAAACGCCAAGCTTTGCTCAATGTCTCTGACGTTATACCAGACCGTAAATCCTGGAACAAACATGAAATCATCCTCCTTTTCATATCGATAGTATATCAAGTATACTTTCGATAGTAAAGGAATTTTATAGAAATTTTTTTAGTGGAACGTTCATCAGAGGTTTAGAAGGAACACCGCCCATACGGCGTTCTGTAGACGTAGAAAAGGTTATGCTACAATAAAGCTATGAACGCCGTGACGGCTGGAAGAACCGGAAGAAAAACTGGCTTTTTTCGGAGATTCCGGTTTGAGCCGGACTGTTTAACGTTAATTATGATAAGAGGTGCATAAAGATAGAGACGAAACTATACTCGGAAGCGATCCGAAACCATTGTCCCGGACTGAGCCTGGAGTCCGTAGAAGTGTTCGGTTCCGGGCAAAACAGCGACATTGTGCTGGTCAATTCACAGACGATATTCCGCTTTCCGAAGTATGCGGAAGGAATTCGACAGCTGAAGCGGGAAGCGGCATTTTTGAACCGGATCGCAGGCCGGGTGCCGATCGAAGTGCCACGTCCGATCTATTCCAGCTTTGCTTCGCTGGAACCGGGACGCGCCTTTATCGGATACCGGAAACTGTCCGGCAAGCCGCTTGAAGCGGAGGTTTTGATGTCGGATTTGGATGAGCGGGGATGGCGGCAATTAGCGGGTCAATTGGGTGGGTTTTTAAAAGCGTTGCATGAGGTAGAAACGGAAGAAATGAACGATGGGAGAAGTGACGATAACCTCTATTCGGAATGGTCGGAGCTTTATGATCGCATTCGAACGAAGCTGTATCGGTATATGAATCCGGAGGCGAGGCTATGGACGGACCGTCACTTTACGGGATATCTTGGCGAGAAGAAGAACTTCGAGATTCGCCTGGCGGCCGTGCATGGCGATTTCGGCACCTCGAATATATTATACGATTCCGATAAACGGCGGATCAGCGGCATTATCGATTTCGGTTCGGCAGGTATCGGCGATCCGGCTGTAGACTGTGCGGCGCTGCTGGCCTCCTATGGAGAACAATTTCTCCATTTTGCGGCGGCCGTATATCCGGAAATCGACGGGATGATGGATCGTATCACGTTTTATCGCGGCACTTTTGCTTTGCAGGAAGCGTTGTTCGGACTGGAGCATGAAGATTCCGAAGCGTTTCACAGCGGACTTGCCGGCTATCGACAAGACGCGGGAAGATCCTGATTGATCCGAGATAACAAGGAAAGAACGAGCACCGGGAAGGGGTACCCGCCCGAGAGGCATGGCCAGCACGATAGCCGGCTTGCTGCCGGGCGATCCGCTTACGTATACTGATGGAAGTTAAGATAAGGAATAAGAAGCTGCCGTTTGCACGATAGATGGGGGATAACACGTTGACCGCACGACTGCCAATCGAATCGGTACTGCCGGACGTTATAACACAATTGAATGAACGGACAAGCGCCGTGCTGGTCGCTTTGCCCGGAGCGGGCAAGACGACCCGTGTGCCGTTGGCTTTGTTGGAAGCCGATCCGGCGTGGCTGAAGGGCAAGCGGATTCTCATGCTGGAGCCGAGACGAATCGCGGCCAGGTCAGCGGCGGCCTATATGTCCGCCTTATTGGGCGAGCCGGTCGGACGCACGGTAGGCTACCGGGTGAGAATGGATACCCGCGTCGGACCCGGGACGCGGATCGAGGTCATTACCGAGGGCGTATTAACCCGGATGCTGCAGTCGGACCCGTCGCTTGCCGGTGTCGGGCTCGTTATTTTCGATGAATTTCATGAGCGGAGCCTGCAGGCGGATCTTGGACTCGCCTTATGCTTACAGTCCCGCGCCTTGTTCCGGGAAGATCTGCGGCTGCTTGTCATGTCTGCGACGATCGACGCCCGGCCGGTCGCGACGCTGCTAGGCGATGCACCGGTCCTCGCAAGCGAAGGGCGCATCTTCCCGGTACGAACCGATTATTTGAGCAGTAAACCGGAAGGCAGACTGGAGGAGCTTGTAGTACGCACGGTAATGCGCGCTATGGCGGAGGAGTCCGGGGATGTGCTGGTCTTTTTGCCGGGAGCCGGAGAAATCCGCAGAGTCGAGCAGCTGCTCGGGCAGCAGCATCTGGATGCGGCTGTGACGGTGCTGCCGCTTCACGGCAATTTGCCGCAGGAAGCCCAGGATCGGGCAATTGCCCCGGGTAAGCCCGGCGTCCGTAAAATCGTGCTTTCCACCTCCATCGCCGAAACGAGCTTGACGATCGAAGGGACGCGCATCGTCATTGACAGCGGTCTGATGCGAGTTCCGATGTTTTCGCCGCAAACGGGAATGTCCAGACTGGAAACGGTACGCGTATCAAAAGATTCGGCGGACCAGAGGCGGGGAAGAGCGGGGCGGCTTAGTCCGGGCGTCTGCTACCGGCTATGGACGGAGCAGGAGGAACTATACTTCGATCCGCATCGCGTTCCGGAAATCGAACAGGCCGACCTCGCCCAGCTCGCGCTCGATCTCGCCGAATGGGGGACGACCGACCCCGGGGAGCTGAGCTGGCTGAGCGAACCGCCAGCGGCCGCTTACCGTCAAGCTTGCGAGCTGCTCGCCCAATTCGGCGCGCTGGACCGCAACGGGGCGATTACCGCTCATGGCAGACGAATGTCGGAAGCCGGTCTGCATCCCCGTCTCGCCCATATGACGATCCGCGCGATGTCGCTCGGCCTCGGGTCTACCGCGTGCGCCCTTGCCGCGCTTTTGCACGAGCGGGACTTGTTCCGCAGAGGGGCAAGCGGCACGGCGTCGGCCGATCTCCGGCTCCGGCTGGACGCTCTGGAGCGGGCGAGAAACGGCGGCAAGCCGGATGAGGCGATGGCCCTGTTCGGTCTGCAGGCCGATTCTGCGGCCGTCAAACGAGCGCTTGCAGAGGCGGATAACTGGAGCCGGGCGCTTGGCATAACCGGACGCGGACGGATCGACAGCGACGCGTGCGGTCTGCTGCTTGCGCTCGCTTATCCCGATCGGATCGGCCAAAGCCGGGGTGGGGGGAAATATGTGCTCAGCAGCGGCAGAGGCGCCGTTTTTGCCGAAATTCAGGAACTATCGAACGCGCCGTATATCGTGGCGGCCGAGCTGGATGATAAAGGGCCGGAGAGCCGGATTCAACTGGCGGCGCCCGTACAGCTTGCCGAGCTGCTGCAGCGGTTCGGAGATGATATCGCCGATGAGTCTGTCGTCGCATGGGACCGGACCGTACAAGCGGTGCGAGCCCGCGTCAGGAAACGGTTCGGGGCGCTCGTGCTGAGCGACGCACCCCAGTCCGGACCCGATCCGGAAGAAACGGTTCGCGCGATGCTCGAAGGGGTCCGGGTCGAGGGATTAGGTATTTTGCCTTGGACGAAGACGGCAAGAGCTTTGCAGCAGCGAATCCTGTTCCTCAGACGGCACGACGAAGCTTGGCCGGACTTGTCGGACGAAGCGCTGGCGGAGTCGCTGCCGGAATGGCTGGAGCCTCACCTGGAAGGAATCCGGAGCCGCAGCGAATTGCAGCGGCTGAACTTGGCCGCCGTGTTCGAAGCGGTGCTGCCTTGGGAGAAGCGGAGGAAATTGGACGAGCTGGCGCCGACTCACTTGATCGTACCGAGCGGCTCGCGTCTGCCGATCGACTACGGAGATCCGGAAGCACCGTTTTTGTCCGCGCGGCTTCAGGAGATGTTCGGCCTGACGGATACGCCCCGTATCGCGGGCGGGAGAGTAGCGGTGACGATTCATCTGCTGTCGCCCGCCCAGCGGCCCGTGCAGGTGACGCGGGATTTGTCCAGCTTTTGGAGGGAAACGTATTTTGAGGTGAAAAAAGATTTAAAGGGCCGCTATCCGAAACATTATTGGCCCGACGATCCGATGTCGGCCGTTCCGACGAACCGCGTGCGTCCCAAAACGTAAAAACGCGGCGCAGCGCCGGGAAAGCCCGGTTTTCCTGTTATGCCCACGACAACGAATTTTTATCCGAACATAATGAATCGGCTCTTCCAGCAGAGAGGGCCGATTTTTTGGGTCCTACGGGAATACAAGAGCTTCCATAATGCCGGTTCGCATGTCCGGATGCGGGCGAGCAGCGAATCGTCAAACGAAACCGCGAGGATGCATTCGTCGCATTCATCCTGCGGGAATCCATTCAGGGCTGTCTGCGGCAACTTCTCCCCAGTCTTTCAGGGAAGCGTAATCCCGCAAGCTTCCGGTGTAAATCAGCCGGACGTGTTCGGAGCTGCCCAGATCCCCCGGCGTGGTGAACTCCGGGCATTTCGGTACCAGCGACACCCCTCCGGCGCGAAACATCTCGGATACGAACTGGGAGCAGAAGTAAGCGTTGTCCCGGTTAAGCTTGATGTTGAATACGACCCCGAGCAGTCCCAAGGCGTTATATTTATAATCATCTCCACGCTTCTCCAGCTCGAGGACGGACTCGCGGATCCGTTCGTACGCTTCTGGACTTACTTCGCATACGTACACGGCACACGTCGTATTGCGCTGTTCGTCGAGGAATAGCGGGCTGCGTATGTTCTCTTTGACGAACCCGCCGAGAAACGGATTCGATTCATATTTCCGGCCAAAGCTGTATACATCCCGGAGCTCGGCGTCAAACGCCAGCGAAGCGTGATTAAACGGCTCCTTGGTATAGGATTTGATCAGCCGGGAAAACCAAGTTCCAGTATCGCTCAGAAGAATGTACAATCTCTTCTTGTCCTGCATCGATTATCGCACCTCTTAATTCTTTGTTGTATTCATTGTATGAGAGTGACCGGTTTTGCAAAACGGACTATTGACGGAAATCCATCTGGACTCAGGTCGGGGACGGACTCGGCCTGCTGTCTGCGGTCAACTCGTAGCCGGAGCATGAAAATCAAGTAAGAAACAGCATAAGGATGCGCTTACAGGCTGGAAAATGCGGGTGTCTTCTAAGATGATGGAACAAGCAGCTTGCGAAATGTAAGGCCATCAACGCCGATTTCATGATATAGTAAGGGGTAGTCTGCATCATCGAGAAAACACATAAACTAAGGTAGACTTGCACTCCATATGAAAACGGGCGGTGGTCCATATGAACGATCGAATCAACCCGGTCGGCTCAGAGCATGCTGCGTCCAGAGAAGCTTCCCAGTCCTCCGATTGGACGAAAGAAATCGAACTGCTGCAAGCCCGTCTCAAGGAGATTCGCAGAGCGGCCGCATCGGCGCCGTCCAATAGGGCGGGCGATCGTCCGGACGCCGGGCATCACCGGGCGGCGGAAGTGGGAGCGGGCAAATCGTTGCTCGAGAGTCTGGCCTACGCGCAAGCGGTCACGATCCGGCAGGAGCGTCCGAAAAAAACCGCCCGCAAGCCGTGGCGCACAGAGAGCGTCTACGAGCCGACGCTGGGCTCCGACATATTTCCCGACGGAGGCTGGAAGAACCGGGAAGATCGCGGCGACCGGTAAACGTCTTACCTTTAGTTTAAAAGCGAGGAACCGTCATGAAAATCGTTTTTTTCGATTCCGGCGTTGGAGGGCTTACCGTACTCCACGAAGCACGGCGCAAGCTTCCCGCGGAATCTTATTTGTACTATGCAGATACGAAAAACGTACCTTATGGGATTCATACGAAAGAAGAAGTGTTCGGTTTCGTAAGAGCGTGCATCGACGACATTTTACGGACGGACGACGTCCGGGCGATCGTGATCGCCTGCAACACGGCGACGAGCGCGGCAGTCGACGACTTGCGCAAACGTTACGCGTTTCCGGTTATCGGGATGGAGCCGGCCGTAAAACCGGGTTTGCAGCTTGTACGCGATTCCGGAGCAAAAGTTTTGGTGACGGCGACGCCTTTGACCTTGAAAGAGGACAAATTTCAAAAGCTGCTGGGAACTTTGGAGGCGCAGGGCCGGGTCGATCCGCTCGGACTGCCCGGACTGGTCCAGTTTGCCGAAGATGGTGTTTTCGACGGGCCGGAAGTTCGCCGTTATTTGCAGCAGCAGCTGTCCGGTTTCGATATGGAGCAGTATGGAGCGATCGTGCTCGGGTGTACGCATTTCGTCTTTTTTCGGCAAGCGATCGAAGCGCTTGTTCCGAGTCATGTAACGCTGATGGACGGCAATGCCGGGACCGTTAATCAATTAATCCGTGTGCTGGGGCTGGATGTTCTGCCGGACCGGACGAACGGAGAGTCGCAGGACATCGTCTTCCTGTCTTCCAAAGGAACGGAAGAAGAACGAAACCGCCTGGAGCGCTGCTTCAGAAGGCTGACCTGACTGGTGGCCTGCGGTTCCCATCCGTATCCGCGCAGGTTTTAACCGGCAGCCGGCAGCCTTACCCCGCATCTCCGAGGTGGAATGCGGTTTTTTTTTTGTACATGGCGGCTATAAACCAATAAGGGCTGCTTCTATATCGTTATATGGATGAATCCGTTTATTATTCGCTTATTCAGTTTAAAGCCGCCTGTCTTCTCAGGGCGGCTTTTCGTGTTTATTGAATTTAATCTAGACAAAATTAATGTTTGAATATAACATTATATATGTTAATAACGAACATTAAAGAAGGAAGCCGTTTTTTATTTGTGGATTCTTCTTCCAGGAGGTTACTATGTCTATACAATTGAAAAAGAATGGTTTATTTGTCCGGGACGGTTTATGCTGCACCGCGGCCCGGGATTCGAGCGAGTGGAAGGGAGCGTGCCGGATATGACGAAGACGATTATACGTTTCGGGGTTATCGGCTGCGGTTTGATGGGCAAAGAGTTTGCAAGCGCGGCTGCCCGCTGGTGCCATCTGACGGGCGTCGAGTACGAGCCGCGGATTACGGCCGTCTGCGACGCCAATCCGGAAGCGACGAAGTGGTTCCGAGAGCTCGTTCCGAGCGTCACGAAAGCATATTCGGATTACCGGGAACTGCTCGCCGATCCGGATGTCGATGCCGTGTATTGCGCCGTTCCGCATAACCTGCATGCCGATCTGTACATCGATATTATTCGTTCAGGCAAACATCTGCTTGGAGAAAAACCGTTCGGAATCGACCGCGAAGCGAACCGGAGAATTGTGGCCGAGATGGCGGCGAGACCGGACGTCCTCGTCCGCTGTTCCTCGGAGTTTCCTTTCTTCCCGGGAGCATACCGGATCGGACAGTGGGTAAGGGAAGGCCGGTTCGGCAAAATCATCGAGGTGGAAGCGGGCTTCTGGCACAGCAGCGATCTCGATCCGTTAAAGGTGATCAATTGGAAGCGCCGTATCGCGACCAACGGAGAATACGGCTGTATGGGCGACCTAGGCATGCACGTCTTGCACTTGCCCTTGCGCTTCGGCTGGCGTCCGAACAGCGTCCGTGCCCTGCTGCAAAAAGTGGTCGAGACGCGTCCCGACGGCAAGGGCGGGTCTGCGCCTTGCGAAACGTGGGATAATGCGATTCTGGCATGCGATGTAAAAACGGAAGACCAGCGTTTTCCGATGGTATTGTCGATGAAACGGATCGCGCCTGGCCACGCAAATACGTGGTTCATCCGCATTAACGGAACCGAGCTGTCCGCCGAGTATTCGACGAAAAATCCGAAGCAGATCCGTTCTCTTCCTTATCAACCGGGCGGCGAGCAGGCTTGGCACGAACTGGACGTTCCTTACCATTCCGCATACCCGACGATTACCGGAGGGATTTTCGAATTCGGATTCTCGGACTCGATTTTGCAGATGTGGTCGGCGTTTTGCGATGAGCTCGTTAACCGCGGCGGGATGAAGCAGCCGCTCTATTGCGCCACTCCGGAGGAAGCGGCGGAAAGCCACGAGTTGTTCACAGCCGCGCTGGAATCGGATCGCACCGGTCAGACGGTGTACATCGGCGGGAGGGATTCGCTTGAAGCAGCCGGACAATCAGCGGGATAAAGGGTTTGCAGCTCCAAACGGGGCTTCATCCTTCGAAGCGATCGTAGCCGGGCACATATGCCTCGATATGATTCCCGACATGGGCAATGCCGGGCTGGCCTCAATCAGCATACCCGGAGCTCTTGTTAATGTAGGGGAAGCGGTTATCTCGACAGGAGGGACGGTAGCCAACTCCGGGCTCGCCTTGAACCGGCTCGGCATCCGGACCGGTCTGATGGGCAAGGTGGGCGACGACCCGTTTGGCCGCCTCATTCTGGAGACGTTGCGGGAGCATGGGGAGAGCGTTACCGATGGGATGATCGTCAGCGCTGGCGAGCAGAGCTCTTACAGCGTGGTGATCAGCCCGCGGGGCTCGGACCGGATCTTCCTCCATTGTCCGGGAACCAACGATACGTTTACTGCGGAAGATGTGCCGCCGGATAAGCTGGAGGGTGCCCGACTGTTCCATTTTGGCTATCCACCGCTGATGAAGAGAATGTATGAGGACGACGGAAGAGAACTGGAGAAGCTGCTTGCGAAGGTAAAGGCGACAGGATTGACCATATCGCTGGATATGTCCCGCCCCGACCCGGATTCACCGGCCGGCAAGGTGGACTGGAGCTCGATCCTGCGGCGGATTCTTCCTCATGTGGACTTGTTCATGCCGAGCTGGGAAGAGATCGTGTTTATGGTAGAAGGAGCGGATAGCGGCGTCGGGGAGCTGGAGATGAACGCGGCGTCGCTGTCGTCCATTTCGGAGCGACTGCTTGGCATGGGGGCCGCAGTCATCGGGATTAAGCTGGGCGAGGAAGGGCTTTATGTCCGGACATCCGGCAGCGCCGAACGATTGCAGCAATTCGGAACGTGCCGCTTGAGCGATCCTGTCGCATGGGCGGGAAGGGAACTGTTGTCCCCGTGCTTCCAGGCGACCGTGGTCGGTACGACCGGAGCGGGAGACTGTACGATTGCCGGTATGATCTGCGGCCTGCTGAACGGGCTGCCGATCGAATCGGCGATGACGGCGGCGACAGCCGTAGGAGCTTGCAGCGTGGAAGCTTTGGACGCATGCGGCGGCATCGTGCCGTGGCCGGAAGTGAAGGCGCGGATCGACGCCGGCTGGCAGCGGCGGCCTGTGGAGCTGACGCTCGACGGGTGGGCGATCGAGCCGGCGCACGGGCTGTGGGCTGGACCGAATGACAGACGCCGTGAAAGTTCGCTATAATAAGGGTGAAGCGACAATAACCGGTCCTTGGCGGACCGGCCTGACGGAGTGAAGCAGCATCCATGCGTCCGAACTTAAACGAACGGCAAAACGAAATTTGGAACGCGATCCAAAGGGATGGCGAAGTAAAAATAAGCGATCTGAAAGAAAAGTACGCCGTCACCGAGATGACGATCCGCCGCGATCTGGAGAAGCTTGAGCAGATCGGCCTTGTGCGCCGAACGTTCGGTGGAGCGATTCCGCTGACGCTTGACGTATCGCTGAAGGAGCGCGATACGGTGCACACCGACGAGAAGATCCGCGTCGGCCAAACGGCTGCGGAGCTGATTCTGCCGGGGCAGGCGGTATTTATCGACGCCGGCACGACAACGCTGCAGATCGCGAGGCATATGCGGCCCGACAGCTCGGTAACGGTAGTGACGAATGCGCTGAACGTGGCGTCCGTGCTGCTGGACAAAGGCATTCATACGATCGTAGCCGGCGGCATGCTGCTTGAGAAGACCGGCTCGATGGTCGGACCGATCGCGATCGGTACGCTCGGCTTGATGGCGTTCGATCAAGTGTTTCTTGGCACGACCGGCATTACGGTGGAGCACGGATTCAGCAACTCTAATTCGTTCGAGGCCGAGCTGAAGCGTCATGCGATGCGAAGGTCGTCCTGTATTAACATCGTAACCGATGCGAGCAAGTTCGGGGAACGGTATCTGCATTCGTTCGCCGCCCTCCTGGACGTGCACCGTATCGTTACGGATCAAGCTCCGCCGCTGCATATCGCAGAAGCAGCCGTATCCGGCGGGGTAGAACTGGTCGTGGCTGCTCCGGAAGGGGGAGGGGCCAAGTGACGATGAGCAGACGATGGATTACGAACGTGCGGATCGCCATGGAGTCCGCCATCCTGGAATGCGGGTCCGTTCTTATCGAAAACGGGCATATCGTTTCCGTGGTGGAGGGTCCCTCGGATTCATTCAACGGGGAGGACGGGACGGAACGGACAGACGGCAACGGGCTGCTCCTCATTCCGGGCATGATTGATGTGCATATTCACGGAGCGTCCGGTTACGACATGATGGATGGCACGAAACGCAGCGTCGAGGCGGTGTCCTCGGCTTGCGCGGCTGCGGGCTGCACTTCCTTTTTGGCGACCTCGGTCAGTTCGAGCCTCGAAGATTTGCTGAGCATGATCGATAAGGTCAAGGAGGTAACCGGTCATGAGCCGGGAGCCCGGATTGCCGGCATCCATGCGGAAGGACCTTACTTAAACGTTAAGCGCAAAGGCATGCAAAACGAAGCGTTTCTGCGCCACCCCGATATGGCGGAAATGGAGCGGATAATCGGCCATGCGGACGGTATGATGAAAATGGTGACCGTCGCGCCGGAGCTGCCGGGCGGCATGGAGATGGTAGCGGAGCTTCACCGCCGCGGCATCGTCGTGGCGCTCGCCCACTCCGACGCCACCTATGACGAAGCGAGCGAGGCGTTTCGCCGCGGGGCGAGCCACGTAACCCACTGTTTCAACGGGATGCGGCCGATTCATCACCGCGATCCGGGGCTTGTCGCCGCAGCGTTCGATCAGCCGCACGTCAGTTTGCAGGCGATCGTGGACAACGTTCATCTGCATCCGGCGGTCGTACGGCTCATGCACCGGGTCAAAGGCCCGGAAGGAGTCGTGCTGATCACCGACGCCTTGCAGGCGATGGGATTGGGAGACGGCACCTATACGTTCGGCGGTCATGAGGTGACGGTTGCCGGCGGCGTCGCTACGCTGCAGGACGGAACGCTCGCCTCCAGCACGGTGACGATGAACGAGGCGCTGCGCAACACGATACAGCTGGGTATCCCGCTTCACGATGCCGTCGCGATGGCGTCCCGGACGCCGGCCGTCATCCTCGGTCTGACTAACAAAGGCATCATAGCGCCAGGAGCCGATGCCGATCTCGCGCTGATAGACGAGCGGTTTGGCGTCGTCTGGACGATGGTCGGCGGCCGGTTCGTTTACGAGCCGGGGGCGAGGTAATCCGATCTGCGAGCCTCCAATGTCCGATATAGATATGCTCACGATAAGCGTCAGGGGACACGGTTCCCTGGCGTTTTTTTGAAATAATTGGTGCATTCCGCAGACCGGTTTGAGATAATGAAGCTGACAAATTCCGGAATAGGCGGTGGCGGGCGTGATAGGGAATACAGAAGCAGTGTTGTTCGATCTGTTCGAAACTCTCATCTCCGAGTATGAAGGAGGCGTCCGGAAGGTGGACCGGACAGGCCGGAACGACGCGGCCCGGCTCGGGCTGGAGCACGACGTTTACCGCAGGGAATGGGGCGCCAGGCACCGCAGGAGAATGACGGGCGAGTTCAGCGATTATAAGGCTGTGATGAGACATATCCTGGAGGGGCAGCGCGCAACGATTAACGAGCAAGAATTGCATAAGATGTATGAGGAGCGGATTGCGGAGAAGAAGGCTGCCTTCACCGGTATCGATCCTGAAGTGATCGCCCTGCTGGACAAGCTGAAGCGCGACAAGATCGCGATCGGACTGATCAGCAACTGTACGGAGGAGGAAGTACGCGGTTGGCAGACGAGCGGACTGGCCTCTTATTTCGACACCGTTCTGTTCTCCTACGAGGCTAACTGCGCCAAGCCCGATCCGGCAATCTATCTGCTGGCGTGCGAGCGGCTGAACGTCAAGCCGGACCAGTGTCTATTTATCGGCGACGGGGGTTCCGACGAGTTAAACGGCGCTAGCCGCGCCGGGATGAGAGCTTGTCAGGCCGTATGGTACTTGCCGGAGTCGATGCGGGAGAAAACGTATGGCTGCCCGCAGCTGGTACGGCCGATGCAGGTTATGCAAGCGGTTGCCGGACAACTGGAGTAAGCGGGGCAACAGCGGTTCAGGCGTGATGCCGGCTTTCAGCCGGTCTGTACATCAAGCAGCATGAGAAGACATCCCGATCTACAGTTTCAGTACCGGGGAGGAATGGGTTGTGGAGTGCGAATTGCTGATTGAAAACGGGATTCTTATCGACGGAACCGGCAGCCGCAAATATGCGGGCGGCATAGCGGTAGATCAGGGGAAAATTGTCGCGGTAGGGGATACGGCAGGGATTCAGGCGGCGGAGCGGCTCGATGCGCGGGGTTGTGCGATAGCGCCGGGTTTTATCGACGTACATGTCCATTCCGAGAAGGAACTCGTAGGTGGACCGGACCGGTGGGCCGGTATCCGGCAAGGGGTAACGACGCAGTTGATCGCCCCCGACGGCTTCTCCTGGAGCCATTTGGACGGATCGCTTCGGGAGGAGATGCGTCAATATTTGGAAGTGTTTTACGGCGATACGCCGGCCGAATGGGGCGGGGCGACGGTTTCCGAGTTTTTATCGCTCTTCGCCGGGAAGCTTCCGAGCCATCTGGCGCTGCAAGTGCCGCACGGGGCGATCCGGGCGTCGGTCATGGGCTGGTCGACCGCGACGGCGGACGACGGTCAGCTGGCCGGAATGAAAAAGCTGGTGAAAGAATGGATGGAAGCGGGCGCCAAGTCGTTTTGCACCGGACTTGAATATGAGCCGACGGTCCACGCGGATCTGCGGGAGCTGGTGGAGCTGTCCAAGGTAACCGCAGAGTACGGCGGCGTGTATGTTGCCCATCAGCGCGGCAATTCCGGCCATACCCCGTTCGGAACGGACGAAACGATCGAGATCGGCAAGCGGGCGGGCATCCCGGTTCATATCTCGCACTTTACGGTGGACGATGTCCAAGCGGGGAACATCCGCCGGGCGGAAGCCGAAGGGGTCGATCTTTCATTCGATATGTACCCGTATCCCGCGGGATGTACGCACCTGCTCTATTATTTGCCGCCGTGGGCGCAGGCCGGTTCGCCGTCGCAGGTCAAGGAGCGGCTGGCCAGCGGCCGGGACCGCGAGCGGATGTCCGGATATTTAAGCGAAGCGTTCCCTCCCGAGCGGCTTCGCTGCGCTACCGTAAAGGCGGAGCGGTATAAGCCGTATATCGGCATGATGCTGGCGGATATGGTGAAACAGACCGGGATGCCGCTGCCGGAGCTGATCTGCGACATGCTGCTGGAATCGGATTTGCAGGCGTTGTTCATTTATCACTGGGACCCGGCCCGCGAACCGTTTCTGGAGCACACCTACAAGCATCCCCGCCATATGGCGTCGACCGACGGCATCTTTGTCAGCGGCTCGCCTCACCCGCGGGGGTACGGCACGTATCCGCGCATTCTCGGCTCGTTCGTCAGGGAGAAAGGCTGGTTGACTGTTGAAGAGGCGGTCCGGAAAATGGCCGGTTATCCGGCGGAACGATTCGGCCTGCATGACCGGGGGAGACTGGCGACCGGCAAAGCCGCCGATCTGGTCGTCTTCGACCCGGCCGTCATACGCAGCGACGCTACGTTCGAGAACCCGCGCGTGGCTCCTGAAGGCATCTCTCATGTGCTGGTGGCCGGAACATTTGTCGTCCGGAGCGGAGCGGTGACCGGAGCGCTGCCGGGGCAAGTGATCGGCAGCTGATTCCGGAGGAACGCCAATAAGTATGGAGTTACCGTCGACTGCTGGGATAGCTCCGATCGGTCAATCCTTCAAAAAAAGCTCCGAATGCCGGCGGGTCCGGTATTCGGAGCTTCTGACGGTTGCCCGTTTGACGGAGCAATCCCTATGATGGCACAACGGGATGCCTAATTCGTCCGTGCCGGTGTCTTCGTCTTCATGCCTTCTGGTGCAGCTGCAGGTTCATGCGGACCGTCAGCACCTCGACGCATCCCATAGCTTCAGGATCGCATGGTTCGTTACGGTAACCGGATCGCTAGGCACTTTGGCGAGATCGAAGCCGGGTATTAATTCGGACGGTTTGACCGGTTCCGGCCGGTCGACAAGTCCGCTCCAGAAGGCCAGCCAACCGACGAGCCGCTCGGGCGGAATGCCGGCCGAACGCATCCGGGCGATCACCATCGTATCGTCCCGCTTGGCCAGCCTGCGGCCGTCCGGTCCGAACAGCAAGGGCACGTGGGCGAATTTGGGTGCGGTCCAGCTCAATGCCTCGTATAACAACAATTGCCGCGGCGTGGAATCGAGCAGATCGTCTCCCCGCAGCACATCCGTAATCCGCATGGCCGCATCGTCGACGACGACGGCGAGCTGGTAGCTGAAAATGCCGTCAGCCCGCTTCACGACGAAATCGCCTCCGGCGCCGGGCGGATAGAAGCGAGGCCCGGCGATCGCATCGGCGACTTCGACCGGTTTGTCCGGCAGGGCGAAGCGGAGAGAGGGCGGCTTGAGCGCGGCTCTCGCTTCGCGTTCTTCCCTGGTCCGCTGGCGGCATATGCCCGGGTAGGCCGGGCCTTCCGAGTCCAGACCGTGCGGCGCGCTGGCGATCGCCGCCAGCTCCGCGCGGCTGCACGTGCACGGGTACAACCAGCCGCCGCGCTCCAGCCGCTCCACCGCCTGCTCGTACAGCTCCTCGCGAAGGCTTTGCTCGTACGGTCCGTACGGTTCGCCGCTGCCCGGCCCTTCTTCCCAATCGAGGCCAAGCCAGCGCAGGTCGCTCAGGATGGCGCTGGCCAGCTCGGGCCGGGAACGCGGTTTGTCGATATCTTCCATCCGCAGCACGAATTGTCCGCCTGCGACCCGCATCTGCAGCCAGGCCAGCAGCGCGGTACGGGCATTTCCGATATGCATAAGGCCGGATGGAGTCGGGGCGAAGCGTCCACGTCTCAATGTCTCGTCACCTTCATTCATCGATAGGAATAATCGGCCGGATCGCTGCTGCTGCCCGATCTTCAGTCGGCCCAGATATACGAATCAGAACGCTTGAAAGTTTATACGCAGATCGAGAGATACGCTAGTTTGGTATAATAGTTTGAGCATACCTCGCGTCATATGTGCAGTCAAGCTCAGCTCCGTACTCATTTGCTCCCGGGTCCGGCACGACTGTACCCGAGCATAACCGGTTCACGATAACGAGTAACAAGAGGGAATGATGATTAAAAAAAGCTCGCTTAGGACCATTGCGGTATTGCTGATTCTGGTAACGATCAGCTGCGGAGCGACGATTCGGAATTCCGGAATAACCCCGGCTGCAATCGGCGGTCAAGCGGAATTTTTGTCGGACGGATATTTTTATGAACTTGATGTCAGGTTTGAACAAATCAAAGAGGAACACCGCAAATGGCACCTGTTCGACCGCTCCGGGAAAATGGCCGCACAGGCCGTTGCCGCCCAAATGATGGACGACTTGAAAAACGACCCCGACGCTTTGCGTCAACATAAAAACTTCAAACGTTACTTTGAAACCTTCGACCGTATGGTTAGAAAAATAGGCCGAATTTCGGAAGAGCTGCACTATTTTCGAAATACGTTGAACGCATACAGCAATGCACCGGTCAAACTGGAAGATATGATTACGCTTGCCGCCGAAGGGGAATGGAGGCTCTTTAGCGCGAAGTACCACAAGTACGATTTTGGCGGCTTAAACGGTGCCTATAACGTGAAGTTCGTCTCGGCGGACGGCCGGTTCGAGGCCGTGTATAATACGGAGAGCGGAGAAATCGTCACAGATCCGGTTAATATGGGGACCTACAACTATGCGCCCGGTTCCATACACCCGATGAAGTATTACCGGCACTATACACTGGATAAAACTCCATGGACGAATTGGGGAAATACGAAAGAAATGGCATACCGGGACATTGTCGCCTTGGAGTCCAAGCACGGAACGATAATTTCTAACCAGAATGACAAAACGTTGGAAAGCCGGATACAAGACAGAAAATCGAGCCGATCAGACGGAAACCGCTGAAGGAATCGGAACGCCGTCTACTCATCTCGGTAGATACAAAACAACTGGAAGCTTGTGGAATGGAGGTTCGTCATGCCTTTTTTGAAACGTATTGTCTTAGACTGGGACCGGCTGGAAGAAAGCGAGAAACGCGGATTTCCTTTCGACCTGCCTGCGATCCGATCCTTGAGCGAGTTGGACTTTCCGTCCAATGTTACGTATTTTGTCGGGGACAACGGTTCCGGCAAGTCGACGCTGCTCGAGGCGATCGGCGCCGCTTGCGGCTTCAGCGTAGTTGGCGGGAAGGACCTGGTTATCGGCAAGGAGAAGGACGATTTGTCGCTGTCGTCGATCCTGAAGCTGATCTGGCAGCCGAAGGTGACAAGCGGCTTTTATTTCCGCGCAGAGACGTTTGATACGTTTGCGGCTTATATCGACGAATTATCCAAGGAGCCGTTCGGCTCCAGAGCGTACGAGCCTTATGGAGGGAAATCGCTCAACGAACGATCGCATGGTCAAGGTTTTCTGACCTTTTTCGAAAACCGGATGACCGGCAGGGGACTTTATGTGCTGGACGAGCCGGAGTCGGCTTTGTCTCCGCAAAACCAGCTCGCTTTTATGAGGATTATATGGGAGCTGGCCAGCGTAGACCGGGGGCAGTTTATTATCGCTACACATTCTCCGATTTTGTTGTCGTTTCCGGGAGCGAGGCTACTGCATTTTACGGATCGTTCGGTTGCCGACATCGAATACGAACAAACCGAACATTACCGGCTGACGCGCGACTTTTTGAACAACCGGGAGAGATACTTTCGCCTTCTGTTCGAAGAATAGAACCGTTGGCGATACAAGCAGATCGAGATTAGGGAAAAGGAGAGTGCGGGATCACATGCGGGTCATGAGCTATAATGTGCACAGCGGAATCGGGATGGACGGTCTATACGACCTGGAGCGGATCGTTAGGACGATCGCGCAGGCGGATGCGGATATCGTCGGACTGCAGGAGGTTGACGTTCACTTTGGCCAGCGGAGCCGGTTCGAGCATATGGCGGACCGTCTCGCAGACCGGCTGGGCATGTCGGTTTATTTTGCCCCGATCTACGTATTGCCGCCTTCTGAAGGCCGGGAGGAGGAGCGCCAGTTCGGAGTCGCTCTGCTCAGCCGGCTGCCGATCCGGAAGACGGCCAATCATCAGCTGACGCGTCTGTCGACCCAGGAGGCGTCAGCTCTGCCGGAGCCGAAGCCGGGGCTGCTTGAGGCGGTACTCGGCGCGGCCGATAGGCAGCTGCGCGTGTACGTCACCCACCTGGATTATCGCACTGATCCGGCGGTCCGCAGGATGCAGATCGGGGAAATGCTCCAGCTTGCCGGCGTCCATACGGACCCGGTGCTGGTGATTGGCGATTTTAACGCGCGACCGGATTCGCCGGAGCTTGCCCCGCTGTTCTCGGCGTTCCCAGACAGCTGGACGGCGGTCGGGGCGGATGCGGGACATACGTTCCCAGCAGATCAGCCGGACCGGAAGATCGATTATATTTTGGCCAGCGGTCATCTCCGGACGATACGGACGCACACGATCCCGGGAACGGCATCCGATCATGTGCCGATTGTTGCGGATCTGGAGTTTGCGGACAGGGCGGACAAAGAATCCGAAGAGACCGAAGAGGTGAAGGGCCTATGAATGTGACGTTTCTTTCTTCCGAATTATACCGGGTGGACGGACTCCGGATCAGCGGACTGCAAGACCGGGCCTATTGCGTCTTTGATCTGGAAGGAACGGGCATCGATTATACGAAGGAATATATTACACAGATCGGCGCGATTCGAATCGAACGGGGGACGATACCGGAAGGAGGCCGCTTCTCTTCGCTCGTCCGCTCGCCGAAGCCGATTCCTCCCGCAATCGAACTTCTTACCGGTATAACGAACGCCGATATGGCTCGTGCGCCCGGGTTTCCGGAAGTGTATGCGGATTTTGTCCGTTTTGCCGGCGACGCCGTGCTTGTCACCCAAGCGGGTTATGAATACGACATACATCTGCTGCAAAAACAGTGCGGCATGAGCGGCTTGCCCATGGCCGGTAATCCGGTTATCGATACGAAAGCGATGTTCACCCATATTCATCCTGAGATCGATGCCGTCGTATCCACCGATTTCCTGCTGAACTATTACAGCATTGACGCCGATGACGTTCCCCGGCACGACGCGTTGAGCGACAGCGTCCTGATCGGCCGGATTCTGCTCCGGATTCTCGACGAGTACCGGGAACGCGGCCTGGACGAGCTCGACTTGACCCGGGGGCTAACGGTCAGAAGGTTCCGGCTTCCGCCTCTGGCGACAGCAGATACGGATCAAGCCGGGGCGGCTAACGGATAGCGGCTAACGGTAAACGGTTAAAGACTAGCGGCGGACGATTGACGACTGACGCTAGTAGCTCAACGGCTGATGGCTAACAGCTAACAGCTAACGACTGACGACTGACAGTGCGTCGGGGGAGCGGCAGCCTCCGGCTTTGGCCGGGTGGGTTCGCCCCTAAGGTGTGACTCCTAAGGGACACGATTAGCGGGAAACGGTTCGTTGTTCCGGACCAGGACGGGCATTCCGGTTGATCTTAACTTTATTGCTCGAAATGGTCGGACGGATCGGCCTTTACCTGATAATCGGGTAAAGGCTTTTTTCGTTTAATAAATCACGCCAGAAAGTTCAAGCTCCTCACCGTGGTAAAGCGGGAAAGTAGTCCGTTTGCTTATCGAGTCAGCAAATGCTGCAAGCCGCTTTGGGTCGCCGTTCGACATTCTGCCCATCTTCAAACGGGGAAGGAACCGAATAAGAGTGGTTTGTACCCTTGCGCGCCTAGCCAAGCTAGGCACAACTAGCTGATGAAAGTTCAGCCGGGGTAGGGGCCAAGCCGCCCCGTAGCTAGCAGGCAGACGCAG
>NZ_JACXJA010000068.1 GCF_014705615.1 Paenibacillus oceani | reverse complement strand
CTCTCTTCCCTCTCCTTGTCTCTTCAAGGTAAATTCCTCTTTTAATTCCAGTTTCTTTACCTTTCACTTTTTTGTACCTAAGTAGTTACGATTTGAGGCCGTTATTTTAGCCCGTTTCCCCAAAAACGCGAAAAAGCGGCTAAATAAGAGGTGGTAAAAGCTCTTAAATCCCTAGTCGGCGGTTGTGCAAACCAAATAACAGCTGCAAAAGACTTCTATTCCCCCTCGGTCCCACCAGGCCGCCTGCCCATGAGGAAGTACTCAAGAGGGCTGTTCAAGAGAAATTTAACTAACATTTGCTACTTTCTATACCTGCTACTTTCTTTGCGTATTCGGACACGTTTCCATACGAATCCATTCTTGCGCCCCCTCCCCGCCCTGTCTGTGTAAACGCAACCGTTACCGGGCAACCTTTTCAGCGGGCTGAAGCCCTTCCACTCCGTTCCATTGGCTCCATTTCACTCCGTCCGTCCTTCCCGCACCCCCGCGCTTCCTACAAAAAAAAAGAGGACCGACAGCATCCAATACTTCTGTCGATCCCCTTTGGGATATATGCAACCCGTTACCGGGAACGTGCCCGCTTATCCTTCAAGCAGCAGCGATTCCGGATCTTCCAGCAGTTCCTTGATGGTCACAAGGAAACGTACTGCTTCGGCACCGTCGACGATCCGGTGATCGTACGACAGGGCGATGTACATCATCGGCCGGTTTTCCATCCGCTGCTCGTCCAGCGCGATCGGACGCCACTGGATTTTGTGCATCCCGAGGATGCCTACCTGCGGTGTGTTCAAAATCGGCGTGGACAGCAGCGAGCCGAAGACGCCGCCGTTCGTGATCGAGAAGGTGCCGCCTTGCAGGTCGGACAGCTGGAGCGTGTTCGCCCGCGCCTTGCCTGCCAAATCGGCGATCCGTTTCTCGATCTCGGCGAAGCCGAGACGGTCTGCATCACGTACGACCGGAACGACCAGTCCTTCCTTGGCCGCGACCGCGATCCCGATGTCGTAATATTTTTTGGCGATAATCCGGTCGCCGTCGATTTCCGCGTTAAGCAGCGGGTACTTCTTCAGCGCGCCGACAACCGCTTTGGTGAAAAAGGACATAAAGCCGAGGCCGACATCGTTTTTCTCTTGGAACGACTGCTTGCGGCGTTTGCGGATATCGAGAATCCGGGTCATGTCGACCTCGTTAAACGTAGTCAGCATCGCTGCCGTGCGCTGAGCTTCCACAAGGCGGGTCGCGATCGTCTGACGGCGTCTCGACATCTTAATGATCTCAACCGGTTTGCTCGGATCTTCCGATGCCGATGCCGCCGTAATGCCGCTTGTCGTTTGCGGACGGGCAGCCGGCGCGGCAGGCGCTGCCGGAGCAGACGCCTGATCCTGCGCGGAGCTGACGTCGGTACGGCTGATCCGTCCGTTCGGATCGCTCGGCTGAACTTGCTGCAGGTCGATTCCGCGCTCTCTGGCCAGCTTTCTGGCCGAAGGGGAAGCGGCGACGCCCGGAGCCGATACTGCGATAACGGACGGAGCGGCCTGTACCGGAGCGGAAGCGGCTTCCGCCGGTGCGGCTGGAGCCGGAGCCGCAGAAGCCTGCGCCTCCACGGCAGGTGCAGCCGGCTCCGCTCCCGCGGCGCCGATCGTTCCTACGACTTCACCTACTTGAACCGTATCGCCTTCGCCTCTGCGGATTTCTGCAATAACGCCGGCGGAGTCGGCGCTTACCTCCAAATTGACCTTGTCCGTTTCCAATTCAAGAAGCAGATCGCCTGCTCCGACACGATCTCCAACTTTCACCATCCATTTGGATATCGTTCCTTCGGTGATCGATTCGCCCATCTCGGGTATTTTGATGTCTGACACAGCCGCGGCCTCCTTATCGGTTGTTATCGAAGAAGCTTCGATCTTGAACGTTCTCAATGATTTGACGCTGCTCGAACGTATGGACGGTTTGATAACCGCTTGCGGTACTGGAACGCTCCCGGCGTCCGATATACCGGACCTCTGCGCCTTGCGGGGCAATTTCCCGGATTCTTGGCTCCATAAAGAACCAAGCGCCCATATTTTTAGGTTCTTCCTGAACCCATACGATTTCTTTCAAATTGCCGTACCGTGCGAAAATGTTCGAGATTTCCTCGGCAGGGAACGGATACAGTTGCTCCACGCGAATAATGTGAAGCCATTCCTGCTGCGACTGCCCGTTTTCCGAGATCGCCTCTTCCAGATCGACGGCGATTTTCCCGCTGCACAAGGCGATTCGTTCGACCTGTTCCGCTTGAAGCCCGGTTCCTTGCTGCTCCAGCACCGGCTGGAACGCGCCTTCGCTAAGCTCCGTACCGGCCGAGGCGACCCGCGGGTTGCGGATAAGGCTCTTCGGCGCCATCACGATAAGCGGACGCGCGTCCTCCGTCTCGGAGAGCATCGCCTGCTTGCGCAGCAGGTGGAAATATTGCGAAGCCTTCGTCATATTGACGACCGTCCAGTTCTCTTCCCCGGACAGCTGCAGGAAACGTTCCAGACGTGCACTTGAGTGCTCCGGCCCTTGCCCTTCGTAGCCGTGAGGCAGCAGCAAGGTGAGGCTCGACTTCTGACGCCATTTGCCGCGTCCGGCGGAGATGAACTGGTCGATGATTACTTGGCCCGCATTGGCAAAATCGCCATATTGCGCTTCCCACAGCACGAACGTTTCGGGAGCGAATACGTTGTACCCGTACTCGAAGCCGAGAACGGACGCTTCGGACAGCGGACTGTTATGAACCGCGAACGAAGCTTTCGCTTGCGGCAGATCGTGCAGCGGACAATACGTCTCGCCGGTCTGCGGATCATGAAGCACGATGTTCCGGTGCGCGAACGTGCCGCGCTGCGAATCTTGTCCGCTCAGCCGGACCGGCTTGCCGTCGGCCAGGATCGTCGCGAACGCGAGCGTTTCGGCCAGCGCCCAGTCGACCTTGCCGCCTTCGTCCAGCGCGCCCGCTCTGCGCTCCAGGATGCGCTGCAGCTTCGGATACGGGTTGAAGCTTGCCGGACGCTTCAACAGATCTTGATTGATTTCGCGCAGCTTATCGAGCGGCACCGCGGTGACGAGCTCCGCCGGAGCAGCCTCGCTGTCCGCCGCCGCCCATGTGCGGTCTTCGCCCAGCTTATCAGCGTTTTTCATATCTTCATAAGCTTCCTGAAGACGGGAGACCGTCTCCTGCTTCATCTGCTCGTATTGGTCCCGGGTAATGACGCCTTCCTTCTCCAGCTGGGATGCGTACAGCTCGCTGACAGTCGGATGGTTGCGCACTTTAGAATACATAAGCGGCTGCGTCGACTCCGGATCGTCCGATTCGTTATGACCGTATCTGCGGTAGCCGATCAGATCGATCAGGAAGTCTTTCTTGAACAGGTCGCGGAACTCGCAGGCCATCCGGGCGGCGGCGACGCACGCTTCCGGATCGTCGGCATTGACGTGAACGACTGGAATTTCGAACCCTTTCGCCAAGTCGCTCGCATAGTGAGTCGAGCGCGAATCCGCGCTGTCCGTCGTAAATCCGAGCCTGTTGTTGACGATAATATGGATCGTCCCACCGTTGCGGTATCCCGTCAGACGGTTGAAGTTCAGCGTCTCCGGAACGATGCCCTCGCCCGCAAAAGCGGCGTCGCCGTGAATCAGCACGGCTGCGGCCTTGCTCGGGTCGTGCTGCGGCCATCCCGCCTGTCCGCGGTCTTCTTGGGCCGCGCGGGCGAAGCCTTCGACGACCGGATTGACAAATTCCAGATGGCTCGGGTTGTTCGCGAGCACGATCCGGATCGTATTGCCGTGATCCGCTACCGAACGGTCTGCGCCAAGGTGGTATTTCACATCGCCGGTCCAGCCGTAGTTAATGCCGGTCGAGCCTTCCGACGGCACCAGGTCTTTATTCGGCGAATGGTGAAATTCCGCGAAAATGCGGCTGTACGGCTTGCCGAGAATATGAGCCAGCACGTTCAGTCTTCCACGGTGCGCCATTCCCATCAGCAGATGGCCGGCCCCGTCGCGTGCGACCGAGCGGACGATCTCGTCGAGCAGCGGAATCAAGGCGTCGTTTCCTTCTACGGAAAACCGCTTCTGGCCGACGAACGTCCGGTGCAGAAACGCCTCGAATTGCTCCGCGTCGATCAATCGGCCGAGCAGCTCGGTTTTTTCCTTCACGGTTGACGGTTCGGCCAGCGGTTCGCCGTTCTCGGCGCGCTTGTTCAGCCACTCCCGCTCCCGCTCTTCATGGACATGAGCGAACTCATAGGCGATCGTCCGCGTATAGGTGCTGCGAAGCCGTTCGATCGCTTCCCACCCGTTAACGACGTCATCCGGAGCATTTTCCCAGATCAAGGTCGCAGGCAGTGCTTCCAAATCTTCCTTCGTCAGTCCAAACGTTTCCGGCTCAATCAAACGTGTATCGGCAGATGCGCTTAGGCCCAGCGGATCGATGTCCGCCGCCAAATGGCCGTAAGTGCGAATATTCCAGATCAGCTTTCCGGCAGCGACCGCCTTTTGCAACGAAAGCCCGTCTGCCACCTGCACGCGCGCAGCGGCCGGCTGTGCCGTCCCTTCTGTCTCTGTAGCTGGCGGCGCGCCGACGCGCGCAAACAATTCCCGAAAAGTCGGGTCCACCGAATTCGGGTCGGATTCGTATATTTCGTACTGTTCCTGAACGTACCCTAAGTTAGGCCCATATACAGTCCTCCAAGGAAACAATATGCCCGCATCCCCGGTCTTCATTGAAGCAGCTCCCTCCAGCTCCGCACCCGTCCACAAGCAGCGCGGTTTCATGTATGCATACTATGTCTCCATTATACCTGAATCGAAATATATTGGTAATAGCTAAATTAGAACAATATCGTTCTAATTTTGATATAGATAGGCATGAAGGAACCGGCGACCCGTTCCCTCCGTGTTTCCCACGCGCTTATGCACGCCGCACGACCGGACCGGATTAGCCGTTCCCGCTCCATTCTTTGTGGAACTGCTCCAAGTAGCTTTCCATAAAACGGTGTCTTTCATCCGCGATTTTTCGCGCAGTTTCGGTATGAAGCAGACTTTTCAGTTTCAGCAGCTTTTCGTAAAAATGGTAAATCGCCGTTGAACGCTCCCGGCCGTACGATTCCTGCGTCCACGTTGCTCTCGGAGCGAGCGCCGCATCATGCAGCGGATGCCCCTTCCAGCCCGCATAGGCGAACGTTCTCGCGATGCCGATCGCACCGATCGCATCCAACCGGTCCGCATCACGGACGACTCTTCCTTCCGTCGTCGCCATCGGCCGACCGGGCCCCTCGCTGTACGACATCGTGGCGATAATAGCGATCACGTGATCCGCGGCGTCGGCCGGAATCGGAAGACTATCGAGAAACCCGCGCACGTTCGCGATCCCCGCTTCCTTGGAAGCATTCAGCTTCGGATCGGCCACGTCGTGCAGCAGCGCCGCCAGCTCGCATATGAACGGGTCCGCCTTCTCGGCAGCCGCTATCGTCCTTGTCATCCGGACGACCCGCTCGATATGCGACCAGTCGTGGCCGGAAGCGTCGCCCTGATGAAACGACCTGGCGAACGATTCCGCGCGTTTCAGCACATTCGCGTTCATGGCACTCACTCCCCAGGTGTTTTGACGCATACGAAAAAGGCGCGTTCCGTCTCCGCAACCGGCGGCTTGAGCTTAAAATCGGCGAACCGGTGAATCCGGGAAAACCCGACTTCCCGCAGCAGCGATTCGATCCGCTCCAGCGGATACGCCCTCTGCACATGTGTCTCGTCGATCCTCACATACCGGGCTCCGTTCGTATCCTTCAGGTCGCGCGCCGGTTCCTTTGTCTGTGAATCCGCAGCCAGCCATTCCGACTCGCGGACGAAAATCGCCAAATCATGCTCGATCTCGCACCGCTCCTCGTCCAGTTCGCTTGTCCATATATAAGAAACGTCGTCGTCGTTAAGCAGGAAGGGCTGCATCTCCGCATAAGATCTCAGCTGATGCTCGGTATGTACGTCGAAAATAAACGTGCCTCCTTCCTTCAATCCAGCGAACGTGCGGCGGAATGTCCCGGCCAGATCCGTCTCCTCGGTCAAATAGTTGATGCAGTCGCAGCACGAAATAACCGAATCGACCGGCTCGGTCAGCTCCCATTCGGTCATATCCTGCTGCAGCCAGGTGACGGAGCCGCCCGAAGCGAATGGAAACGTGCGGTGGCGCTGTTCCGTTTTCTCTTGCGCCACGGCGAGCATATCGTCCGACAAATCGATTCCGAACACGCGAAGGCCCGATTGAGCCAGCGGAATCGTCAAGTTCCCCGTCCCGCAGCCGAGATCGACGACCGTTTGCGGCTTGCCGTAGCTGTCCCAGCATTGGCGGATGAACCGGAGCCATTGCGGATAAGGCATATCCTCCATCAGCTTGTCGTAGATGTATGCAAATTGTTCATAACGCATCTGTACCGGCCCCCCTCGACCAAAATCATCCAAAAAAAAGAAAGCTTCGGAACGAAGCTTGGGCGAAGCTGTAAGAATGACCCTGCGCAATACGGCGGCAGCTTTTACTGCAAACTGAATGGGCTAAGCTTCTCAAGAAACGTAAGCTTAAGTCTGAAACGGAAAACGACCCGCGCTGCACTCGGACTTGATCCGCCGAGCCGTCTCCTTCATCTGATCGCAAGGAGCCGCCGCGTAAAACTACTCGTCGTCGCTCTTCGCCAAATGCGTCCAGCTGCCCTTCTGGGTGATCAGTCCTTCCTTCATCAGCTTACCGAGCGCGCGCTTGAACGCCGCCTTGCTGATATTGAACTTGGAGGCGATGACATCGGCCGGCGTCTCGTCGGAATAGGGCATCGAACCTCCCGGTCTGGCCCGCAGGAAGCTGAGTATACGCTCCGCATCCTCTTCCCGGCCGATCTGCTTCGGCTGGCGCATCGACAAGTTGACCCGGCCGTCGTCCCGGACGAACACGACCCGCACCTGGATTTTCTCGCCCAGACGCAGTGGCCGGGTCCGTTCTTTCTCATGGATCATCCCGATCGCTCCGAATCCAAGCACGCCTCCGTCGCATACGACGAATGTGCCCATCTGCAGCTGCTTGTAGACGATCGCATCGACCCAGCTGTTCTTCCACGAATCCGGCGCACGGAACGCCAGCGGCACGAGTTCTTTCTCTCCCGCCAGCTTCGCGGTCATCCGTCCCTGACGGTCGTGCTCCAATCTCACATACACGCAGTCGCCCGGATTCGGCCGGAGTTCCTTCGCTTCCGGAAGCTCGGAAGCAGGCAGCAGCAGTTGGCGTCCAAGCCCCATTTCCAGAAAACAGCCGAATCTCGGATGAATGTCGGCCACTTCCAGCAAGCCGATTTCACCTAACCGGATTTTCGGCGTTTTCATCGTAGCGGCGAGCCGGTCTTCCGTATCGTGAAACAAAAACGCTTCCACTTCATCGCCGGGCTGGATCGTCCCGACCACTTCGCTGTAATGTAGCAGCACATCGCGGGTCCCGTTCGTCAAAAAGAAGCCGTTCGGCGGCACTTCGCGCGCCACCGTCAGCTTCGCTACCTTTCCGGCATCCATCCGTTCCTCCGACGATCTCATACGAGCTCGACCACCTTCGCATCCGACCACAGACGCTCGATATTGTAATACTCGCGTTCATCCCGGTGGAAGACGTGGACCACGACATCGCCCAAGTCTACAAGCACCCAGCGGGCCGTATCGAACCCTTCAATTCCCCGGACCGTCGTCCCCATCGCTTCGGCTTTCTTGCGCACTTCCTGGACGATCGCTTGTACCTGCGTATCGGAATTCCCGTGACAGATTACGAAATAATCGGCCAGCAGCGATATGCCCTTCAAATTCAGCACAACGATATTGTGCGCTTTTTTGTCATCTACCGCTTTTACGATCTCGTTCATCAAATGATCCGGTGATTGGCTCATCTGCATCCTCCTTTAGACTAGCTGTTGCTTGGCATAGGCAAACCTTTATTTCGTTCCGAATCCGGCCCTGCCCGCCTCTTCAAGAAGCGCATTGCGGGCAGCAAGCGTCAGCGGATATACTTTCTTTCCTTTATCGAGCAAAAACCGGATCGTCGAATCCAGGCCGGCTATCAGCGCTCTCTCCAAGCTATGGTCGGCAATTTCCCGGATTATATGCACACCGGGGAAATCCCGGCCCGGTTCGATATAATCGGCCAAACAAACCATTTTGTCAAGCAGCGTCATGTTCTCCCGGCCGGACGTATGGTACCGGATCGCATCCAGCACTTCCTCGTCAGCGATGCCGTGACGTTTGCGGACGACCTCGGCCGCAATCGGGCCGTGCAGCAGCTGCGGATCGTAGTCCAGCAGTTCCGGATCGAGCCCTTCTTCGGCATATACCCGGCGCTGCTCGTCGATCGGCCAATATTTGCAGTAATCGTGCAGCAATGCGGCAAGCTCCGCCCGCTCCGGGTCCGCGCCGTAACGCTTCGCCAGAGCAACCGCCGAGCTCATGACACCAAGCGTATGCTCCCATCGTCTTGCCGGCATCTGACTGCGGGTCGCTTCCAGTAATGATTCACGATTCATACAACCGATTCCCCTCGATATAAGATACGACCGTCTCCGGCACGAGATATCGAACCGATTGGCCGCACCTTCGCATATTCCGGATTAACGTAGAGGAAATGTCGACCTGCGGCATCGTTACCTGCAGCACTTTGTCCCGAATCGCTTCGTGCAGCCCGCTTACATCCGTAGAGTAACCCGGCCGGGTTAGCCCGATAAACGTAATCATCCGGGCAAGCTCCTCGATCCGGACCCAGTGGGGCAAATACTGCACCATATCGGCGCCGATAATATAATAGAAATCATATCCGGGATACGCCGCTTTCAGCTCCCGAACCGTATCGACCGTATACGAGGTGCCTCCGCGAAGAATCTCGCGCGGCTCCGCCCGAAAAAACGGATTGCCGGCTATCGCCGCTTCGACCATCGCGAGCCGCTGCCCGGCCGACGCTTTCGGCGCGTTCGGCTTATGCGGCGGCGTGCTGGAAGGCATGAACCATACCTCGTCCAGCCCGGCTTCCTCCCTCGCGCGCTCCGCGGCCAGCAGATGTCCTTGATGAATCGGGTCGAACGTTCCTCCCATAATACCTACCTTCATCCCCGACACTCCCGCCCTGCCCATTCGCCGAATGTGCAGTTATTCCGCTTGTCCTCTCGGACACAAGACTCTCGTTGCACGTACACCCGTTAAGGAAGCACGATCTGCTTGTTCTCTTTCGATTCCTTGTAAAGCACAATCGTCTTGCCGATCCGCTGCACAAGCTCGGCGCCGGACTTTTCGGCCAGCTCGGCCGCAATCTCGTCGCTGTCATCCAGACAATTGTTAAGCACCGATACTTTGATCAGTTCCCGGACTTCCAGCGCTTCCTGGATATGTTGAATCAGATGCTCGTTCGTGCCGCCTTTGCCGACTTGAAAAATTGGATTCAAATGGTGGGCGAGCGACCGTAAATGCCGTTTTTGTTTTCCTGTTAACATCCGTATGGTCCCCCTCAAAAACCTCTAGCTCCTGTTAGCTTCCAAATGCCTCCAGCACCGCTTCCCGCATCGCGGCAACCGGAGCTTCACGTCCGGTCCAATATTCAAACGCATAGGCGCCCTGGTATATGAACATGCCCAGTCCGCCGTGCGTCTTGGCCCTCCGCTCCGCAGCTTCCCGCAACAAGCGGGTAACGAGCGGATTGTAGACGATATCGCTGATGGTTAGCCCTTCGTGGAACCACGAAGTATCGATCAGCACTTCGTCCACGTTCGGATGCATGCCGACTTCCGTATTATGCACGATCAGATCGATCTCGTCCCGGACGTCCACGATCGAGTCGAAGCCGATGCCTTCGGATGTCGTGAACGGACGGATCGAATCGGCCAGCTGAACCGCTTTCGATACGGTCCGGTTGGCGATGTAGACCGCGGATGCGCCTTCTTTGGCAAGTGCATACGCCACGCCGCGAGCGGCTCCGCCGGCTCCAAGCATCAGCACCTTCTTGCCGGCCGCCGCAAATCCGGCCTCCTCCTTCAAGGAGCGCACATATCCGATCCCGTCGGTGTTGTAGCCCGTCAGCTTGCCGTCGTCGTTAACGATCGTATTGACCGCCCCGATCGCCACGGCATCCTCGGAAATTTCATCCAGATAGTCCATCACTTCGAGCTTGTGCGGAATCGTTACGTTCACTCCGCGAAACTGCATGGCGCGTATTCCGGCGACCGCATCCTTCAGTTGACCCTGCCGGACGTGAAACGCGGCATAGGCGGCATTCAATCCAAGCTCACGGAAAGCCCGGTTATGCATAACCGGCGACTTGGAATGTTTGATCGGGTCCCCGAACACGCCATGCATGACCGTTGCAGTGTCCATATTCCCCTGCTTCATCCTGGCTCTTCTCCCCGTACTACAAGATGACGACGACCGTCCGCCGCTCTTCAGATCAAAGAGCTGCGTACGGCCACTTTTACGCCTTTGGGCGCATGAACGACGACTTGCGCGCCGGCATCGCTGTTGATCGCGATCCAGCCCAGTCCGGATATCAATATATCGGACAAGCTTCCTTTCGGGATGCGGAACGCATGCTTGACGAGCGGCGGTAATAACTCCAGCCGGTCCTTGTGCGGAGGAGCGAGCATTTCGCCTTTATGCGTCGCATAAAGCTCATCCGCACGCTCCAGCTTCGTCCGGTGAATCGGCACCGCGTTGGAGATGTAACAAGTAAACGATTGTCGGGCACCCTGTACAAAATCAAAACGGGCCAATGCGCCGAAATACAACGTCTGCTGCTCGTTCAATTGATAAACCGCCGGCTTGATCGGCTTATCCGGCAGCAGCGTCTGCATATCCTTCTTGTCGATCAGCTCCGTAAGCCGGTGCTTATAGACGATCCCCGGCGTATCGATAATGAACCGCCCGTCGTCCAGCGGAATCTGGACCAGATCAAGCGTAGTGCCCGGATACGGGGAGACGGTCAGCTCCGACTCCAGATCGCTGTAATCCCGGATGAGACGATTGATCAAGGTCGACTTGCCGACATTGGTAGCGCCGACCACGTAGACGTCTTTGTCCTTGCGGAGCCGAGCGACCGCTTCGACGACGCGGTCGAAGCCGATATTTTTCTTGGCGCTGCACAGGACGATTTCCGCGGTTTTGAGCCCGTTCTCCTTTGCCATGCGCTGCACCCAGTTCAAGATCCGGTTGGTGTTGATCGCTTTGGGCAGCAGGTCGATCTTGTTGACGACGAGCACGACCGGGTTGCTGCCGACAAAACGGTGCAAGCCGCCGATCAGGCTTCCTTCAAAATCGAACAGGTCGACGATATGCACGATTAACGCATCCGTACTGCCGATCCCGCTTAATATTTTGAGAAATTCGTCCTGATCGGGTGTTACGCTGGACATTTCATTGTAATGCTTAATCCGGAAGCAGCGCTGACATAAGAGCGGATCGCGCTTCAAAGCCGCTTCGGGCGCGTACCCGAGCTCTTCCGGCTTCTCTGTCTGGACCTGGATGCCGCACCCGGAACAGCGCAGATTATGCTCCGCCATGTTACGTGTCCTCCCATTCCATTAGGCCTTTGCGCTTCATCCAAGAAAGCGCGACCTTTTCGATTCTGCGGTTCACTTTGGTAAAAAACCCTTCGTCTCGCAGCTCGATCGGACGAACCAGAATCGTGTACAGTCCGAGTCGGTTTCCGCCGAGAACGTCGGTCAGCATCTGATCGCCGATGACGACGGTCTGGTCCGGAGCGAGCGACATGATTTGCAGCGCTCGGCGAAACGCGGCATTCCCGGGCTTCTTCGCACGGAATATGTAAGGGATAGACAACGGCTCGGAGAACGTCGACACGCGAAGCCGATTGTTATTGGAGACGATGACCACCTGAAAGCCGATCTCCTGCAGACGCCTCAGCCAATCGAGCAGCTCCGGCGTCGCCTGGGGATGCTTCGCACCCACGAGCGTATTGTCCAGATCCGTAATAATGCCCCGGACACCGGACATCCACAACGTCTGAACATCAATCTCGTATATCGAGTGGACGCTTTTTTGCGGAATCAATTTTTTCAGCAAGCGCTGTTCAAACTCCTTTGCATCCTTATATATACGACAAACTATACCATAGATGTCCATACCCTGCAAAAGGGAATCGGACTCGCCGGCTTGACGGACGCCCGCTTGCGGCAGCGCGATTTTGCGGATACCGATCCGCCTTCGGCCCTTCACCACCGATATCCCGCCCGCTGAGCGCTCCCCAATCCAGAAAAAGCCGGCGGAAACGACGCTGGTCGTTCCTGCCGGCTTTTTGCACGTTCGCTTACATCTGTTCCCTCAGCTTATGGACCGTCCGCGAGAAGACCGAGAGCTCCTCCTCGCTAATACGGGCATCGCTGTATTTCGCTTTCTCAAACAGCAGCAGCAGCGATTCCATATCTTTCTGCAGCCATTTGTCTTTGACGATCCAGCGCTCCGCCATCTCCCTCACCGTTTCGTGGTCTGAGCGCGAATACCCTTTGCATCTGGCGTACCGGATCAGCTTCTCGAACTCGAGTACCGCCCTCTGGTTCGCGTCCAGATTCCGTCCGAGCGGCTTGAACGTCCGCATAAACGAAAACTTCCTGCGGTTTACCCACAACATCCCGGCCAGAATCGAGATTCCCAGCACGCCTGCTCCGGTGCCGACCGCAACAGGAATCACGCGGCTGTCTCCGGCAGCCGAGTCTGGCGTATCGGTCGACGATTCCGTGACGGGAGCCGTAACGATCTCTTCCTCCTCGGCGAAGAGCGGAAGTGCAAAACCGGCCGTCGGCTCGAACGGAATCCAACCGTACCCCTGGAAGTAAATCTCGACCCAGGAATGGGCGTCCGAATTCCGTACCGTGTAATCTCCGGCTCCGTCCGGGTTAAGCAGTTCCTCCTCGATCCCGAGCATCGCCTGATCGAAGGCGCTTGCCCCCGGCGTATACCCTTTTACCCAGCGGGCGGGGAAGCCGAGCGAGCGGGCCATAACCGCCATCGCCGTCGAATAATAGTCGCAGTACCCTTCCTTAATCTCGAACAGGAAGCGATCCACGAAGTCGCGGCTCCGGCCCTTGCCCAGATCGGGCGTGTTCGTGTACGGGAACGTGGTCGATAAATATTGCTCGAGCAGCTTCACTTTGTCATACATGTTAGTTCCCGACTGCGTAACCTGCAAAGCCAGATCTCTCACCCGGTTAGGCAGCGTTTCCGGCAAAAACAAATATTCCTCGAGCCCGACCCGGCTCGTCAGGACGGACGGCACTTTGCGCAGCTCGGCCTCTTCGATGATCGGCACCTGGGACGTTACCGTGTACGTCTCCGGGTAAGCCTGTCTGGCGCTTCCGTTCCAGCGCAGCTCGGCCAGACGCGGCGACCATTGGAGCGGGGTCAGATTTACGTTGCCGCCGCTGCGGACGACTGACTGCACTTTATCGACCGAATATGCTCCGAACAGCACCGGGTACTCCTCGTCCGCTTCGCTCAGCACGGTTACCGTCTGCGTCACTTCCACCGTCTTGAGCTGGGTCGGCGCCAGCCGCGCGTCCTCGGGCAACTCCGCTTCCAGCGCCGCCGGCACGAGCGGAGTTCTCCGCTCGATATCGCTGACGATCCAACCCTTGCCCGTATACAGCGAACGCGTCTCGCCGCGCCAATAGCTGCGGTGGGTAGTCGAGATCGACAACACCGGCGTATAGTCGAACGAGAATTCGCCGCCAAGCGTCGAGTCATTGCGGCTGTAACCCGACGAGGAATCGCCGCCGAGCACGGAGCTCGTGCCGAACCCTTTATTAAATACCGTTATTTGCTCGCCCCGCATGTTTTTCCACAGCGTATACGGGTCGGTCATGATCGCCCGGACGTCCGGGGCGAGCGTGCCGAGGAAGATGACCAGCGACACGAGCATAATGATCGGAAGCGCAATGTAAGCGGGATATTCGGCCAAGTGCGACCAGCCGACCGGATTTTTTCTCTTCAGTCCGGCAAAGTGGCGGATCACCAGCAAAAACAGGCCGCAAAAAATAAGAATGGCCACTTGCTTCCACAAAACCAGAAAGCTGAACGAATCGCGAATCGCGAATACGGATACCGATAACACGAGCGCAACCATAATCCGCCACTTGGCTTTCAGCCACCAGTTGGCGACCAGCGCGACCAGCCACGCCGCCAGGGCGAACCAGATAAAAGGCGCAAACTGCATGAAATTGTCGGCAAGCACGCCGCCAAGCTCGCGAAACTTAACGGGAGCAGGCCACTGCGGTACGAAGCCGGTTACGGACCCCGTCACCCAGAAGACGAGGGCGATCTGCAGCAGGCGGCGCGCCGCCCAGATCAGCTTCGGAAACAGTTCCACCGCCAGAACGACAAGCAAAGTCAGTTCGACGATCCGCACCGTCTCCGGCAGCCAAACCTGATTTTCTTTCTCGATCCACAGGACGAACTGGAACAGGAACAACCCCGTCAGCACGGCCGTCATCCGGTCCGCCCAGTCCTGGAGCAGCAGCCTGCTCCACCAGCGTTGATTATCCATAGGTCACCGTCCTCCCAGCGCAAGAGCGAGCTCGTCGAGCGAGGCGACGGCGTATCCCATCGTTCCCGTCGTCTGCAGTTGCCGCTTCCAGCGTTCCTGGTCGGCAGACGGGACGTCGCTAGCGACCCACATATGACAAGGGTTCATCTGGCGCTGCTCGATCCAGGACAACGATTGAATCATCGTCTCGCCATACTGGGGAGATACGATCGTAAAAAACACGCCCGGCATAAACAGACGCGCCCGGTCTCTCAGCACATCAATCAGCGCGTGCTGGCCGTCCGGCTCGACGTCAATCAAATGGTTCATAATCGTTTTCTGATGGCTCGCGCTCAGCTTCGGTTCGAAATATTTGGAGTTTTTGCCTACTGACAGCAGCCCAAGCGCCAAGTCCCGGCTCGCGCCGTAATCGATCAGAGAGGCGACGATCG
This sequence comes from Paenibacillus oceani, assembly GCF_014705615.1. Lineage (GTDB taxonomy): Bacteria > Bacillota > Bacilli > Paenibacillales > NBRC-103111 > Paenibacillus_AB > Paenibacillus_AB oceani. The sequence goes on along the minus strand of NZ_JACXJA010000068.1, from coordinate 21,093 downwards.
ATACCGCCAGCTCGAAATGCTCCTTGCTGCGATAAGCGCGGATGTTCCGGTCGAGCAGAATGACGGTTTTCGGCAAAGACTCCCGTTCGAACTCCTTCGATTTCCACGTCCCGGTCTTAGCCGTCGCGTTCCAGTGAATCCGCGATAACCGGTCCCCGTAAATGTATTCACGGACGCCGTTGATCTGCGTCGTCTCCCGATGGGAGCGGGTCGTTGCCGAATGGTGGTGCATGCCGCGGAACAACTGGTGCAGCTGCTTCCAGTCGCGGATATGCGTCTTTTGGGGAAGGACGCCGAACGTATGCGGCATCTCCAGCCGTCCCCGGTGCTGGAACAAACCGAAAATATCCTCGGTTGCGCAATCGGTATCTCCGAAATGGTAATACCCTCTGCGCAGCGGCGGCGTCCGGTAGGACACTTCCCCGCGGCGCTTCCAGTCGGGGATCAGGAACGTCTCGAATACGTGCTCCTCCCCGCCCCGGCGGACGAGTCGGTCCTTGATCGATACGTAAGGAATCGGCCACAGGCCGGGAATATGCACATCGATTTTGACCGCGAGCGACGTCCCGGCTTCGACGACGGCTTCGTGCTCGCTGTTAAGCAAGGACCGGCTGCCCTCGGTTTTGGATATGCCGCTCCAGCGGCTTAACGCCAAATACAGGCATAACGCGGCCACGATAATGAAAACCATAAATGCGAGCTTTCCGCCCTGGAACAGCAAAAACAGGAGACTGAAAGCGAACAAAGAGAAAATACCCCAGAAGCGGGCTGAATATCTGGCAAAAATCCACATCGTTTATCGCTCACCCCATTTCCGCGCGTAACCCGTTATTTCTCGAGCCGGACGGGAACCCTCACCTGCTGGAAGATCGACTGGAGAACCGATTCCACGGTCATCCCTTCGATTCTCGCTTCGGAGTGTAAAATCATCCGGTGTCCGAACACGTATGGGGTCAAAAATTTAATGTCGTCCGGGATGACATACTCCCGTTCGCGTATGTACGCAAACGCCTTGGAGGCTTGCAGCAGGGCGATCGTCGCACGTGGGCTCGCTCCCAAAAATACGGAAGAATGCTCGCGAGTCTTCCGGGCGATGGACACGACGTAGTCAGCGACGGCATCGTCGACATGCACCTGTCTTACCTTTTGCTGCAGATCGGTTATACGTCTTACATCGGCTATGGGCTCGAGCCTGTCGAGCGGATGACCGCTTGCTTGAGAGAACAGCATCTTTTTCTCCGTCTCGTGATCCGGATAGCCGAGGCTGAATTTCATCATAAACCGGTCGAGCTGCGCTTCCGGAAGCACGTAAGTGCCTTCGAAATCGATCGGGTTTTGTGTAGCCAGCAGAATGAACGGCTCAGGCAGCGCATGGCAGTCTCCGTCGACCGTGACGCTGTGCTCCTCCATCGCTTCCAGCAAAGCCGACTGGGTCTTCGTTGTAGCGCGGTTGATCTCATCGGCCAACAAAATATTCGTCATAACCGGACCGGGCCGGAACATAAACGTTTCTTCCTTCGGATGGTAAATCGCGACTCCGGTAATATCGGTCGGCAATAAATCGGGGTTGCACTGGATGCGGCGGAACTGTCCTTGTACGGATTTGGCTAACGCTTTAATGAGAACCGTTTTACCGGTTCCGGGCACATCTTCGAGCAGTACGTGTCCTCCGGCGAGCACTGCGGTTAACAGCAATTCGACTTCGGCCTGTTTGCCCAGAATGCAGGATTCCAAATTTGTCTTCAGCTGCTTCAATAAGGTAAATTCTTCCATACCAGGTGCATCCATATCGTCCTGCTCCTCTCCATGATCCGTAGTTCCGTTCGAGTGAAGCGTTCCCCGCTTCAAAGCCGTTTCGACGCCCCTGGAATGCGGGCGGAAACCTTCTTACAAGGCTGTTTATTCTATTCTACAAGAATTGAAAAACCGCGTATAGTCCCCGGACGTTAGAAAAAAGTGTCTGTCTGTTCGAAAGCAGGCTGCTTTACTCTCATTCCGTTCAACGGTTTTCGCATCATAATGTATACGTTTCCAACCGGCAAAAGTTTCAGTTAGTCGCTTACTTTTTATTAGAACGTAAAACTAGTCCGCTCCAGGTGTATGTCTTGTGGTCCCGCTGCGTGATTGAATCTCCGTTCGCATAAAGATCAGAAAGGATTCCCCCCCCCAAAGCAGCATCATGGCGCAAATTAAAATTAAGAGCCGGCATCCGCTTGCGGACGATCGGCTCTTTCGGATATTATTTGGATTCGCTATGCAGCTTGTAGACGGCCGATTCGGCCACGATAATCTCTTTGCTGTCGATCACCTTGACTTGCAGATCCACCGTTCCGGACTTCCACGCGTCCGCCGGCAGCTTCGCGGTCAACGCTCCGGTCTCATCCGGCTTAGTCGGCAGCACCTTACCGTTCGCGCAGACAACGCCAAGCGCAGGAATATTCGCGCCTCTGACCGTGATCTCCGTCACTTTGCCGGCTTTGATCTTATCGGGCGTAACCCGCTCGATCCGCATCGGTCCGAGGCCGAGGACATAGTTCGGGTTGACGATCTTGCTCTTGAGATCTCCGTAGGCGTACCGTTCCCCAAACATAATGTCATACTGCAGCATCTCGTACCGCTTAATGTCGGCGAAATCGATCTTCATGTCGGCATAATAATTTTGCGGCGGTATGACCGGATATTTCTTCGACAGCTCAAGCAAAAAGTCGGTGTAATAATTGCCGGACAGCTTCGCCTTGTCGAGCAAGTACGGGCCCAGGAAGGAAGGGCTCATATTAAGCGTTTCTTTTTGTTCGGGCAAATAGTTGCTCCAGACGACGAGCGGCGTCCGGTAGATCTTGTTCAGGAAGTCCGGATCGTTCTCGCCGGTAATCCACTTGGTGTCCTTATACGCTTTGTAATCGTCGCCCAGATACGGCAGATGGTCGCCGAAAAATGCGATGATCGTCGGCTCGTCGGAGCGTTGATAGTGCTCCACCAGCGTTTTCAGCATATCGTCGGCGCCCTTTGCGCCCTGCGCGTATGTTTCCAGTATCCCTCTCGTATCTTCCGGGATATCGCCTTCCACGCTGATCGTATTTTCCTTAAACTTTCCCGGGTAATAATGAAAATGATTTTGCATCGTATTGGCGAAAACGAAATCCCGCCCAGCCGTTTTTTCCGTTTGGTCCATAATGATTTTAGCGACTTCGCTGTCCGCGATATACGGTCCTTCGTACACCGGATTAAAAAACTCAAGCGAAATATACTGGGAAAATCCGAAGTTCTGATATACTTTATCGCTATTAAAATACCATCTGTGATAAGGGCTGATTGCGGTCGCATGATAACCGTGCTTCCTGCTCATAATGCTCGCTATCGAATCAATTCCGTGAGTGATGTGCTGGTTGTACGGAATGGTCCCCTGCGGCAAAAACCGCATCGAGTTGCCGGACAACACCTCGAACTCTACGTTCGCCGTTCCGCCTCCGAATTGAGGCGAGAGCAGCGTTCCGCTAGCCGTTTTTTGCTGGAGCTCGTGCAGGAAAGGCATCGGGTCCTCGCTGAATTTGACGGTTGTCAGCTGCGACGGGTCCCACAGCGATTCGCTGAGCACGACGATCACATTTGGCTTGACGGAGGATTCGGGAAGAGCGGGCTTCGCTCCGGCCGTCACAATTGCAGATATTTTGTCACTGTCATAATCTTCCATTTTATTCACGTTCATATAGTCGAGATTCAGAACGGTGGCGAGCAGCAGGCCGTTCGTTCCCACATGCTCCGACTGGTCCCAAGGGATGGGGCCGATCCCGAACGCCGCTTTGACCGGCAACGGTTTGTCCCAATAAACGGCGGCGACGAACAAGACGGCGAGCAGCGCAAAAGCAAGCCGTTCTTTCCAGCGGATCACTTTCACGATATGACTCGTTCTATACAGTAGCAGCCAGCTGACCGCGAAGAAAATGACCACATCGGTGACAAGTTGGAAGGTGAAAATATTTTTTAAATATTCCACCATATCGCTCGCTTCTCCGGTCAGCACGAAATCCCAAGGCAGCAGCGGTATTCCGATCATCTTCAGCTTGACGCCGCTGATCAGGGCCAGCGTAAAACCCGTGGCGGACACCAGCCAGTAGGAAAGCCTCATCCTTCCGGTCACGGAAGTGAGTACGAGCAAAGCGCCGAATATGAATACGGCATTCAGCACAAAAGCGGGAATATGCAAAAAACTCCATGACAGCGCGCCCCAAATCTGATTCCGGCTAATCGACTCCATAAAGAGGACGAGCCATCCGGTAAGCAGAAGCAGCATATATCGTTTTTTGAAATATGAAGCCGCGATCCCCAACCATTTCCCCATAGGTTTCTTCTCCCCGTCCACCCGATTGGATAACCTTCTATATCTAGCTAATTATCATCATGTTGTAAGCGATTTAGTTTTATTTAAAACAGATTTAATTATACCATGAGTTGATCTAGGCATCAAAGCACGTTTCAGGACTTTTTTCCAGTTGTGCCCACAAAAAGAAACCAGCCGCAATCCTGCAAAATCGGAGCTTATCCGCTGTATGGAAACAGGCCGGCTGATCGCCAAACCCAGGTCCATCCGCATCATATAGCCTGATCTTGCAAGAGTCGGCTGTTCCTTCTCCTATGAAGTATGTGGCTTGTTCCTCGCTGCCCTCACCCTTTGGGTTTGACAAAGGTTGCGGCGAGGAAGGAGAAAATAATCGCGGCCGACACTCCGGCGCTCGTCACCTCGAAAATCCCGGTAATGATGCCAGTCGCACCGTGAAGCTTGTACTCCTGCAAAGCTCCGTGCACAAGCGAGTTGCCGAAGCTCGTAATCGGCACGGTCGCACCGGCGCCGGCAAATTCGATGAACCGGTCGTACAAGCTTTTGTTGCCGATCACAATACCGTCCACGACCGCACCGGCCACGACGAGCGTGCTCATCGTATGAGCCGGCGTCAGCTTGACGCCGTCCATCAGCAACTGGCCGATCACGCATATGGCGCCGCCGATGACGAACGCCCAGACAAACTGCATGAGATTCATATTCAGCCTCTCCTTCCGCTTTCGATGGCGACCGCGTGCGCGATGCAAGGAATGTTCTCCCCTTGCTGAAAAGAAAGCGGGGACAACAGTGCTCCGGTAGCGACGACAAGCAGCCGGTCCATCTCGCCACTTTTGATCTTTTTCAGCAAATGTCCGTAGGTGACGACCGCCGAACAGGCGCAGCCGCTGCCTCCGGCTTGGACGTCCTGGGTATTTACGTCGTACACGAGCAGACCGCAATCGTAATAGTTTGTTTGATGCATCGGGATGCGATGCTTCTCGAACAGTTCGTTCGCGATCGAATACCCGACCGTAGCCAGATCGCCTGTTACGATCATATCGTAATACCCCGGCTCGATATTCAAATCGCGCAAGTGCGCCTCAATCGTATCTACCGCCGCCGGTGCCATCGCGGCTCCCATGTTGAACGGGTCGGTAATCCCCATATCCACGACGCGCCCGATCGTAGCGGACGTTACACGCGGTCCTCGGCCTTCCCGGCCCAATACGGCGGCTCCGGAGCCGGTCACCGTATATTGAGCGGTAGGAGGCTTCTGCGACCCGTATTCGGTCGGGTAACGAAACTGCTTCTCCACCGTACAGTTATGGCTGCTTGTCGCAGCGAGCGCATGATTGGCCGCTCCGGAGCTGACCAGCAGCGACGCGATCGCCAGGCTTTCCATCGAGGTGGAGCAGGCGCCGAATACGCCCAGATACGGAACCGACAACGTGCGGGCGGCGAACGTAGCGCTGATGATCTGGTTCATCAAATCTCCGGCGACGAAACATTGGATATCTCCGTTCGTCAGACCGGCATTTTCCACGGCCAGCTTGGTCGATTCTTCGAGCAGCACGCGTTCCGCCTTCTCCCAGCTGTCCTGCCCGAGCATCAAGTCTCCGTGCACGATGTCGAAATCGTTCACCAGCGGCCCTTCCCCTTCGTCCGGGCCGACGACCGTAGCCGTCGACAGGATGACGGGCGGGATTGGAAATTTCCACGTCTGATGTCCCGTCAGCATGTCAAAACCCTCCCCAATCCAGCAGCATGTGGATAATCCCGATGATAAACGCGGCCACCGTCCCGAACACGATGACCGAACCGGCCAGCTTGAACATATTGCCGCCCGTTCCGAGGACGAGCCCTTCGCTGCGATGCTCGATCGCGGCCGAACACATCGAGTTGGCGAAGCCCGTCACCGGGACGGCCGTGCCAGCCCCGGCCCACTGGGCAAGCTTGTCATACACGCCCAGGCTCGTCAATACGACCGCTATAAAAATCAGTACGGCCACTGTCGGGCTGCCGGCCGTTTTTTCGGTGAAGCCGAAGAAGTGAATGAACATTTCCGTCAGCAGCTGCCCGAATACGCAGATCACGCCTCCGGCCACGAAAGCTCGCACGCAATTTTTGACGAGAGGTCTCGGGGGCTCCTTCTTTTTGGCGAGCGTCTGGTACTCCTGCTGAACGGGAGTGAGCTTTTTCTTTTTCGCGGCCATCGTTGCCATGCGTATCTCTCCTCATATCGGTAATTTCGGACTGTTATCGCGCTAAAAAGGGCTCACATCGCTCAAGCACGCTTTTCATCGATGCGGCGCACTGGTCGTACGACCGTTTAGCTTTCCACTCATCAGTCGACAGCGCAAACAGCTCCAGATCGGCTTCGCATTTTTTTAACGTCGCCCATAGCAGCTGCTTCTGACTCGGCTCCGGGGTTTTGATTTTATCGTCGTATAAATCGACCGTAATCTGCCCATACGTATCGACCTGAGCCAAAAAGACGTTCTCCAGCGCTACCCCTAGCTTCTCCAGCTCGGCCGCCAGCCATCCGCGGCTAAGTCCCGCCGTCGCAAGCGGTTCATCAATAACCGTTCCGTCCATAATAACGGTCTGAGGCTCCCTTTCGTTCGCTACCTGGATCCCGAGCAATTTCGGAGTAATCGGCTGGTTTTCTTTCGTTAACAGGACGCTGACCCCGCCATCTGTCTCGAGTACGGCAAATTCGACGTCGGCCAGGCGGAACGCCCCATTTCTGCGCAGCTCCTCAAGCAGCTCGTCCGAAGTAAATCTGGCCTTTTTCAAGTTATCTTCCAAAACTTTCCCTTCTTTGATCAGCACCATAGCTTGTCCGTCTGTTATGTCTCGGACCGACTTGCTTTTCAGTGACAACCATTCCAGCAAAAGCGGGAGGAACGTCCAAATCAGTATACCGGTAACGCCCAGCAGAAAATGGTCCTCGATCTCAAGCGAAATAAAGCCCGCAATATTGCCGATTGTGATTCCGGCGATGTAATGGAAATAATTCAACTGGGACAACTGTTTTTTTCCAAGCAGCCGGGTCAATGCGAACAAAACTACAACGGCACATGCGGATCTCCAAGCAATTTCAATCCATTGCGGCATCATTCTCACCGTTACTTTCGTTTGGTTTTGGATTGCACATATCGATCCGCGGTTTATCTTCCCAGCTAAGCAAGCGGACAACAAACCGGGGTGTCGATCTTTATTATTAGTTAGGACAACGATCTCCTTTCGTGACAGTTTTTTACATAAATGAGATCTCGGCTTTCGGGCATAGTAGTGTTGTTAATAAAAAGGGAGGTGAAACCCATGACCGTCGCATCCGATGTAAAAACATGCCTCGCGTCGCTCAAGAGCGCTCAGGCGAGCCTGGAGCAGTTTGCGCTGAGCACTCAAAATCAGGAGGCCAAATCGGTATTCCAGAACTGTGCGCAAACAACCCAGCAAGTCGTCGATCAGGTTAATGCACGCGTTCAACAGCTGGAAAACGAGGAGCCGCAATACAAAGGTTTTTAATTCGGAAGAACCATAAGAAAGCCGTCCGGTAAGGCGTCCGGACGGTTTTTTGACGTGCACACCCATACGTTAGTGGGCGGAGGGAATGTGTGCCTGGGCTGCAGCCGCTCGTTGATGAGGTTTATGGTGATGACAAAAAGCCGCCCGATCATCTACATGATCAAGCGGCTTTCACCTGCAGCTTTACCTGGCTCCCTACTCCGGCTAAGAAGCGAATACAATCAGAACGATGACGAGCAGCACAAAAAGGATCAACACCAGCAAAGCTTCCGAGTGGATCGGCATATCCAACGGCTCCCATCGTGTTCGTCTTCACGTCTTATTCCCAGTATATGCCCAATATCCGGATGTGTAAGGGACAGCCGCCTGGTTAATGTGCGTTCTCGTATACCGAGTGAACCACCGAATTTTCCCACCGGGGCAGCGGAATGTGCCGGGCCGAGAAGATGGCGTCGAGCGCGTGAAACGACGAAGTCTCCATATGAAGCCGTTCCGCATGAGCTCTCATGGCCGCAAGCCGCTCCGGTTCATCGAGAAGCTTGCCCACAACGGCCACAAGCTCTCTCTCCACGCGGGCGCGAACCGCCACCCCCGCTTCCGTCAGGAAGTCGGCGTTGTCCTCCTCCTGACCCGGCAGCGGACGGAACAGCACCATCGGCAGCCGCATCGCGATCGCCTCGGTGGTCGTCAGACCGCCCGGCTTCGTAACGATCAGGTCCGAAGCGGCCATATATTCTTCCATATTGGTGACAAATCCGGTCAGCCTCACGCCGTGACCGGGTACGGCGGCATTCAGCCGCTCCTCCAACTTCGTTCGCAGTTTTTCGTTATGGCCGCAGACAACGATCACCTGTGAAGTGCCCTTTCGCGCTTCTTCCTCCATCAGCCGGACCATGCCTTCATGCATCATCCCGTAGCCGCCGCCCATCATAAGCAGCACTGGCATATCCGTACGCAAGCCGAGCTTCGCTCTCAGCGCCGGACGCTTGCATGACGAGCCTCCCGTGCAGAACGGAGGCCGTACCGGTATGCCGGTTACCGTAATCCGGTAGTCCGGCACTCCGATCTCGAGCAGCCCGGATCTCACTTTCTCCGAGCCGACGACGTAGCGGTCCGTGCCCGGATGCACCCAGTAACTGTGATCGGTGTGATCCGTAATGACCGTTACGGTCGGCACATCGGTCAGCCCCGCCATCTTCATCGCCGACATCGCGGCCGCCGCCAGCGGAAACGTGCTGACGATTACGGAAGGTTTCACTTCCGCAAGCAGCTTCGCGATCCGTTTCAGCCCGTACCAGCGCAGCCGTCCGGTTAACGTTGAGAAGGCCGAAGGTTTTTTCGTTCTCCGGAACAAATATCCGTATACGGAAGGAAATTTTTGCACGCCCTGGTGGAATACCGCCTTGCTCCAGCCATGCAGCCGCGGCAAGGTCCACTCCATGAAATCGACCGTGACCGCTTCCGCCGTCGGCCTCGTCAGCCGGCACGTTTCCAGCAGCGCCTGAGCCGCCTGCTTGTGGCCTTCCCCGAACGGCCCGGAGAGCAGCAATATTTTTCCGTTCATGATCCTTCACCCGCCTATCAGTAACTCTTATGACTACATCATAACTCCGATACGTTTTCCGTAACACGGACCGCCGTCGGTTTCCGACCCGGACCTTGGTCCAGTCCGTTCCCCAGTCTCCGCTCCTCTTGCGGATAGACTCTCCTGTTACGAATTATATCAAGCAAAGTTACTTTTTTATGCGCGAAACTTATAAAAGTGCGAGTCGAGCAGGCTCCTGATCAGCTACATGATCAAAAGCGGGCTCTTTGAACAACCTCTAAAAGATTTTAGAAGGGTGTGATATAATATGGAGCTATAATGTGCCTGGAGAGAGGTCGAAATATGGAGTCCGAGACGGTTACCGAACATGATGTCTTTGCCGAAGAACAGCGCACATTGAGTGCCGCCCGAAAAAGGCTCGCTCCAGGCGGCAGTCCGGAGCCGGAAGATTACGAGCAGCTTGTCCGCCATTACGAGAAGCTGCTCAAAACGACGATGAAGCTGTCGCGGATCAGCGATATTCAAGGCCGGACGCTGAAGCACCGCGAGCAGGAGCTGAGGGCCGCCCATGCCGAGCTGCAGAACCAGGAACAACTGCGCAAGCAGCTGGTATCCGACATTTCCCACGAACTCCGGACTCCGATCACTTCCGTTCAAGGATATGTCAAAGCATTTATGGATCGCGTGATCGAGCCTGACGAACATTACTTGCCGATGGTTTACCAGAAGCTGCTGACGATCAATCAGCTGATCTCCGATTTGTTCCAGCTCTCTACGCTGAGGGCCAATCAACTTCCGTTTCACTTAGAACCCAGGCCGCTCGGCCGCTGGTACGAATCGCTGCGTTTCAAGTCGCTTGTTGCAGAACGCCGTCAAGTGCATTTGCTGAAAGGTCCCGCTCCCGACGAAGACGAGCTGCTGCTCCTGAACCAGAAAGATTTGGCCGTCATCTATATAGACTCGCTCCGGATCGAGCAGGTTGTCACCAACTTTGTCGACAACGCGCTGAAATATACGCCGCAAGGCGGATCTGTGCGCGTATACGGGTCCATCACGGCGAGTCCGCCGGAAGCCTCGGTATTGATCAGACCGCACCGGGAGCCGTCTTCCCCGTTCTGGTTCAACTTATTCGTCGAGGATACCGGGGAAGGAATCGACCCAGGCGAGCTTCCCTATATATTCGAAAGGTTTTACCGGGGCGAAGCTCCCCGTACAAGCGAAGTCCAAGGGAGCGGTCTCGGATTGTCCATCTCCAGGGAAATCATCGGCCGTCACGGCGGCTTGATCGGCGCTTCAAGTGTTCCGGGGGCGGGGAGCCGGTTCCATTTCTCGATTCCGGTATACAGCGATGCGGCCGCGGCCGCCGCGGACCGGTAAGCGGCAGTCGCCGACAACCATATTGATACAGGGGGAAGAAACCGTTGATTCACCAACACCTCATTCATGTCCAAAATATGCTGCGCGAGCACGGCATATTAATCAGTTTTGCAGGCAAGCTGTCACAAAGCCTTATCGAGGAATACGGAACGGCCGTCAAAACGTATCTGGAGAACGAGGACCGTCCGCGCAATGAAGTTACCGTCATCTTCTCCATCTTTATCGAGCAGACGCAGAATATAAACAACTACTGCTCCTCCAGAAAAATCAGCGCCAACTACGAGAAAATCGCGCACTCCAGCATCGTCACGATCGGCAAAGCCGAAGACGGCTACTTCGTCTGCTCCGGCAACGCCGTCGAGAAGGAAGATTTGAAGCTGCTTACCTCACAGATCAATTCGTTAGTCGCGATGGACAAGGCCGAGCTGAAGAAGCTTTACAAAGAAAAGCTCCGCGAGGAGACGCCGGACGTTTCCGACGGCGCAGGTCTGGGCCTGATCGATATCGCCCGCAAGGCCGGCAGTCTGGAATACTTCGTTACCGAGCTGGACGAGCAATTAGCTTTTTTCACTTTAAAGGCGGTCGTATAAATGGAACCTTTACACCTTGTCGCTACGAAGAGCACTCCTGCCGTATCCTTTGACGAGAACACCCGCGTACTGGCGATAACCGGACAATCGTATCCGGAGAACGCCTTTAAGTTTTACGAGCCGATCTTCGAATGGATCGACAGCTATTTGTCCCGGCTCCCGTCCGACACCGAATTGGCGATCGAGTTCCAGATGCCTTACATCAATACGAGCAGTACCAAGTGCCTGATGATGTTGCTGGACAAATTCGACACCGCCTATATGGACGGGAAACGGGTCGGCGTACGGTGGTACTGCAGCCCGGATAATGAAAGCGAATTCGAATGCGCGGAAGAGCTGAAGGAAGATTTAAGATTGCCTTTCGATATCATCGCCAAGGAGTCCGACGAGCCATGAGCGGTCCCCGCTCCACCGACCGATCGCGGCTGCGCGCCAATCCTCTCTACGATGCCGGAGCGGCCAAAGTAACGGTGTTCGCAACCGTGCTCATCGTGTTTTCGATCATTTTGACCGGCGTTATCGCCTACTACATTACGAAAGGCCAGTCCGTCAAAAAGTTGAAGGAAACCGATCTCGAATATATCGGCGGTTCGATCGCTTCGAAAATCGACGGACGGATCGAACGGGCGATGGAGACGGCCCGGCTGCTCGCCGGCAACCGCGATTTGAACGAGTGGATACTGGGCGGGGAACGTCTCGGCGGAGAAGAGACGATAGCCCTGGAGACGATTCGCGGCATGACCGAACAGTTCCAGTACGACAATTCGTTTATCGTCAGCGTTCGGACCGGGCAGTATTGGACGGAACAAGGCCAACTGCTCGATACGATGACGAGAAGCGATCCGGACGACGCCTGGTTTTTCAGGACACTGGAGGACGGCAGGCCGGTTCAGCTCGACATCGATTACAACGAGGAGCGCAAAGATACGTTTATTTTCGTTAATGCGCTCATGCGCCATAACGGCGTGCCGGTCTCCGTCGTCGGCATTGGGCTCAGTCTGCAGGATATGTCCCAGCAGTTCGGGGAGTACAAATACGGGCTTCACGGCAACCTGTGGCTGACGGACAAGTCCGGGGAAATTTATTTGTCCGACGAATTCGCCCAGAACGGGCACAACATGCGCGATTATATGCCTACGGAATCGGCCGACCGCTTGCTGTCGATGATGGACCGGGAACGGGCGGTGACCGAATACGTGGATGCGGACGGGAACCGGAAGGACGTCATGCTTTTTCCGATCGCATCCAGCGAATGGTCGCTCGTCGTAGCCGTTGACCGCAAAGAAGCGATCTCGTTTCTGAAAACGATTCAATGGCAGACGGCTGCCGCCGTCGCGATCTCCCTGCTGACCGTCGTTTTTTTCTTTACTTATATGTCGCGCAAGCTGGCCGACCCTTACAAACGGGCGATCGAGCTTAACGAGGAGCTGGAGCGGCAAATCGCGACCCGGACCAAGGAGCTCGCCGAGCAAAACGAGAAAATTCTCGATAGTCTCGACTACGCCAGCCGCATTCAAGTCTCGGCTCTACCGACAGACGCCGAGCTGAAGGAAGCGCTGCCGGGCCACTTTATTTTGTGGAAGCCCCGGGATCGCGTCGGCGGGGACTTCTATTGGCTGAAACGCGTGAAGCGCGGTCTTCTGATAGCAGTGGGAGATTGCACCGGTCACGGAGTGCCGGGAGCGCTTATGTCCATTATGACCGTTTCCTTGCTCGATCAGCTCGTACATTCCGATTCGGACGATCCGGCTGCGATCTTGACCCGGTTGAACCGCTCGATCAAGCAGACGCTTAATCAGAACGGGAAAGAAGGATTAACCGACGACGGACTCGACATCGGGTTATGTCTGCTGACCGATACCGCGACCGTATTTGCGGGAGCGGGCTGTTCGCTGCTTGTCCGGACGCCGGACGGGCTGGCGGAATACGAAGGCGACCGCAAATCGGTCGGCTACCGGAAGACGCCCGCCGATTACCCTTACACGAACAAGGTAGTGGAGGTCGGACCGGGTGCCGTACACTATTTGGCTACAGACGGGCTGGCGGATCAAAACGGCGGGGAAAAAAACTACTCGTACGGAAAGACGCGGTGGAAAATGTGGGTGGCGGACAACGGAGACGCTCCCTTCGACCGGCAGCGGACGATGCTGGAAGCGGAAATCGACCGGTACAGGGGAGATGAGCCGCAAAGGGACGATATGACCGTCCTGGGATTCCTGCCGCCCCGGAAGGGATGAGGAGATGCGCTAGCTTTATGCCAAGCCGACCGAGCCGGTCAAGCTGATCCGGCCTTCGCGCACGTCAAGACGGCCGCGATCGGCGGGCCGCTGAATCCAAAGCACCCGGGAGCGTTCAAGATTGGGTCAGCGTGCGGCAGTCCCTTCATACCGGTAGCCCATTCCCCGGACGCTGATAATATACCGGGGATTGGCCGGGTCCTGCTCCAGCTTTTTGCGGATATTATAGATGTGGACCATAACCGTGCGCGGATCGTCGTTGCTGTCGCTCCCCCATACGTGCTCGTACAGCTCGGAGGCGGAGAACACCTCGTCCGGACGGCTGGCGAGAAAGGCAAGCAACATAAATTCTTTGGCCGACATCTTTACTTCTTGACCGTTCACGTGGACGGTCATTTTTCTCGTATCGATATGAATCCCTTCGGACGGAATCGTCCGTTCCCGGGAAGGAACGGGTACCGAGGCGTCGTATCTGCGATAGATCGGAGCGCGGCGCAAGTTCGCTTTCACTCTCGCCACGACAACCGCGGGGTCGAACGGCTTCGGAATATAGTCGTCGGCTCCGAGACTAAGTCCATGCACGATATCTTCGGCCTCGCCGCGGGCGCTGACAAACACGATTGGAATGTTCGACACGCTGCGGAGCTGTTCGCACAGCGTAAGACCGTCCCCCCCGGGCAATTGTATATCGAGCAATACAAGATCCGGCCTTGCCGATTCAAATACGCGCAAAGCGGAGACGCCGTCATTCGCTTCTTCGACTCGAAAGCCGCTTTTGACCAAATATAGGCGAATCAGCTCGCGGATTTCCTTATCATCCTCGACAATCAGTACTGTAGCCGTCTCTGCGTAATCCAAATCCATTCCCTCCGAATCTGTCTACCCGTTGTTAGTATAATAGTAGCATTTCGGAGCGGCGGAGCCAAGAACATCGCCGGGATGGTCCCTTTCAGCTTTCCTGCGGCCGGATCATCAGCTCGGGCCGGACGATCCGGTCAAACTCTTCTTCGGTCAGCAACCCGCTTCGGACAGCCGCCTCCTTCAGCGTAATGCCTTCCTTGTGCGCCGTTTTCGCGACCAGCGCGGCTTTTTCGTAGCCGATATGCGGGTTCAAGGCGGTGACGAGCATCAGCGACTGCTCCAGATGGTGGCGGATGACGTCCCGGTTCGGTTCGATGCCGACCGCGCAATGATCGTTAATGGAATGAATCGCGTCTGCTAGCAGACGGGCGGACTGCAGGAAATTGTAGATGATCACGGGCTTGAACGCGTTCAGTTCGAAATTTCCTTGGCTCGCCGCAAAACCGATCGTCGCATCGTTGCCCATCACCTGGCAGACAACCATCGTCATCGCTTCGCTTTGCGTCGGGTTCACTTTCCCCGGCATAATCGAGCTGCCCGGCTCGTTCTCGGGAATTTTAATTTCTCCGAGCCCGCTTCGCGGACCGCTGGCCAGCCAGCGCACGTCATTGGCGAACTTCATCAGATCTGCGGCCAGCGCCTTCAGGGCGCCATGAACGAATACGATTTCATCGTGGCTGGTGAGTGCATGAAATTTATTTTCGGCCGAAACGAACGTTTTGCCTGTCCGCTTGCCCAGCTCCTCCGCCACAAGCGCTCCGAACTTCGGATGCGCGTTAATTCCGGTGCCGACGGCGGTTCCGCCGATCGCCAGCTCGCGCAGATGGGTGGCGCTGTCGCGGATCATCCGCTCCGTCTTGTCGAGCATCCGGTGCCAGCCGCTGATCTCCTGTCCCAGCGTCAGCGGCGTCGCATCCTGCAGGTGGGTGCGGCCGATTTTGATGATCTCGCGGAACGATTCGCTCTTCTCCGCAAGCGTCGCCTTCAGCTTGGCGATCGCCGGCAGAACGTGGTCTTCGACGGCTAGGAGCGCGGCTACATGCATGGCGGTAGGGAACGTGTCGTTGGAGCTTTGCGATTTGTTGACATCGTCATTCGGATGAATCCTTGACGCGCTTCCCTTCCGCTCCAAATGCCGGTTGCCGAGGTTCGCGATCACTTCGTTCACGTTCATATTCGACTGGGTGCCGCTGCCCGTCTGCCAGACGACGAGCGGGAAATGATCGTCCCACTGCCCCTGCGTTACCTCATCGGCCGCTGCGATGATCGCCTCGGCTTTCTCCGCGTCCAGCTTCCCCAGCTGCAGGTTTGCCGCCGCGGCACTGCTCTTGAGCATCGCAAATACGTGGATCAGCTCCGCAGGCATCCGCTCCGTTCCGATTTTGAAATTTTCAAAGCTGCGCTGCGTCTGAGCGGCCCACAGCTTATCCGCCGGGACCTTCACTTCGCCGAGCGTATCCTTCTCGATTCTGTAGTCCATGTTCGAGTCCTCCCGTATCCGTGTTTTGACAGATCTGTCTCCAACTCTTATAGATTACCCGAATCAATCCCCTGCATCCAACGGTTTCCGCTCCGCTAGGTTAGCAGGCTTATCATTTCCGTTTCCTGCACAACAAGCCAACCCGTCAGGAACATCCTGCCTGACAGGTTAGCTTCGCTTCCATATGCGTTTGTAACCCTTTATCTCAGCATATACTGCTCCATCCCTTTGGGACGCATCGCTTTTAATTGCTTGCTGTACAGCTCGCGGTACAGCCCGTTCCGCTTCATCAGCTCGTCGTGGGTGCCACACTCGGCGATTTCGCCGTTGTCGATCACGATGATCTGATCCGCCCGGACGACGGTCGCCAGACGGTGGGCGATGACGAAGGTGGTCCGGTTTTTCATCAAATTATTAAGCGCTTCGGTGACCAGCTCTTCCGATTCGGCATCGAGCGCAGACGTCGCTTCGTCGAGTATGAGAATTCTCGGGTCCTTCAGCAGCGCCCGGGCGATCGCGAGCCGCTGCTTCTGCCCTCCGGACAGCCGGACGCCGCGCTCGCCGAGCACCGTGTCGTATCCTTTGTCCCACTTCGTTATAAATTCATGGGCATTCGCCGCCTTCGCCGCTTCGAACACTTCCTCCATCGTCGCTTCCGGCCGCCCGTAGGCGATATTGTCGTATACGGTTCCCGAAAACAAGATGTTGTCCTGGAGGACGACGGCGATTTGCTTGCGCAGGTCGTAGATATCGTATTCTTTAATATTCCGGCCGTCCACATACACGGCGCCCTCATTCACGTCGTAAAACCGCGGGATGAAATTGATCAGCGTCGACTTGCCCGCTCCGCTCGGGCCGACCAGGGCGACGACCTGTCCGGGCTTGGCGTGAAAGCTGATCCGTTTCAGCGCGACCCGGGTCTCGATTGTCGTCGGCGGCGGATCGGGTTTCGTTTTCGGAGGAATCCAGTAAAACGATTTCGGCGGTTTCATCTTTTCCACGATATCCGGGTCGACCGGCGCGCCCTTGTCACCCTTGGAGACCGGCAGCTCCGTCTCGTACGTAAACGAAACGTTGTCGAAGCGGATATCGCCGGCGCAGTTCTTTATCGGCAGCGGCCGCTCCGCATTTTTGACATCAGGCTCGATATCGAATACTTCGAAAATCCGCTCGATATTCGTCATCGCGTTTTGAATCGTAACGTTCACTTCGGCGAAACGCTGGATCGGTCCGTACAGCTGGCCCAAATAAGCGTTAAAGGCGACCAGGGAGCCGATCGTCATCTCGCCCTGCAGAACGAGGGCTCCTCCGATCGCCCAGGTGATAAGCGTCCCCGAATAGCCGACCGTCTGGCTGATCCGGCCGAGCGTATTAGACAGCAGCTGTGCGGAGAGCGAATGGTTGATATGCTGCTCCGACTGGCGGTCGAACCGCTGCAGCTCCGTCTGCTCGCGGTTGAACGACTGCACGATCTTCATCCCGGAAATGCGCTCGACCAGCACCCCGGAGATCCGCTCCATCTGCCGGTTCACCGAGCGGGAGGCGAAGCGGATGCGCACGTTCAAATTGGTGAACGTCAAGTAGTAGATCGGCAAAATCCAGAGCGACAGCAAAGCCAGCTTTACGTTCAGAGAAAACAGGAAACAGGCCGCAAAGATAACCATGATCATATCGAACGCCACATTGATTACGTTCGAACCGACCAGGTTTTGCGCCCCGTTCACATCGTTAATGACTCTGGATAATATGCTTCCGACCTGCCGGCTGTCGTAAAATCGCTGCGACAGTTTCTGAATATGTTCGTATAGCTGTCTGCGAATCCCGGCCACCATCCGGCTGCCGAGCCGTGACGTCACGTTGTTGCGGGCAAAGCTTACGATGACGCTTACCCCATAGAGGACGGCAAAAGTAGTTACGACGCGCTGCAGCGTCCAGCCGGAGTCCGGCTTTTGGCCCAGCACGTCGTCGATCAGGATTTTCGTCAGCCAAGGGCTGGCGAGAGGAACGATGAACTGCAGCAAGCCAAGTGCTACGATCGCCATAATATAATACCGGTAAGGCTTTACGAACTGCAAATACCGCCGGACGAGTTTCGCTTTGTTGCGTTTGGCTTGTTCGTCCGGATGTTCTTCGTCGTTCTTCACGTTGACTCCCCCCTTATTTTCGTAATCATTATAGAACGGGAGTTGTGAAGATTGTGTGAATGAACATCGGAACGGACGGACAGCTAGCCGATCCGAACCCGGCTGCGGCTGGCATCCGAGGCGAATAACGCATCCAGGACGCGGGCTTGCGCCATAATCGCCTCTCCTCCGTCCGGCAAATAATTGCCTTCGAGGACATGTTTGGCGAATTGTTCCGCTTGCAGCCGGAACGGGGTAATCCGGTCCGTCGTGAACTCGCTCGTCTCGCCGTTCACCGTCACCTGCAAAGTTACGGCTTGTGCATTGGCGGTTTGCTTGACCTCCAGCTTGCCCTTCGTTCCCAGCACCTCATAGCCGCACCCATACGGCATATCCAAACCGCCGGTCAGAAGAGCGGTCCCGCCTCCGGGGAACTGCAGCGTGCCGGCATACCGCATATCGACTCCGTCGCCGTCCTTCCGGATCAGGCGGCAGTCGGCCGACTCCGGCTCTTCCCCGAACAAATAACGGCTCCAGTTCACGAGGTAGCAGCCGATATCGTATACACCGCCGCCTCCCCATTCGTTCACCAGTCTGGTGCTATGCTCCTGTGCGGTGAAAGCAAAATGTCCGCGGAAATATACGGCGTCTCCGATCGCTCCGTCGCGAATGGCGGCTTTGGCGAAAGGATGCCCTTCCTGGTAACGGGAGACGAACGCTTCCTCGACGTGAACGTTGTTCGCTTTCGCCAAATCGACGATTTTTTGCGAATCTGCGGCGTTCATCGTAAACGGTTTTTC
This sequence comes from Paenibacillus oceani, assembly GCF_014705615.1. GTDB lineage: Bacteria > Bacillota > Bacilli > Paenibacillales > NBRC-103111 > Paenibacillus_AB > Paenibacillus_AB oceani. The sequence goes on along the minus strand of NZ_JACXJA010000068.1, from coordinate 2,230 downwards.
GAGCAGAACGTGTTTGCCTTTCCGGACCGCTTCTTCTGCCCATTCGGCATGCAGATGGTTCAGCAGGGCGATATATACCGCGTCGATCTCCGGATCGTCCAGAAGCTCCGCATAGGATGCGTAGACGTTCGGCACCCCGTATGTATCCGCCGCTTTTCTGCCGTTCTCCGCATTTCTCCCGGCTATGCCGATCCATTCGCCGTTCGCGGCTTGCTGCAGCGCAGGACCCGCTTTTCCGATAATATGTCCGGTACCCAATACTCCGAAGCGCAGCTTCCTCATCCCTTGTTCCTCCCTCGTTACAGGCTCCCCTGTGAATTGGTAATCGTGGCAGCTTCCTAATTATAGCATTATCGGAAGGCAGGATGCTGGTTAATGTGCGTGCGGCGGACCGCGCCCCGGATACGAAGCCTTTTCCACGACGTTGGCAGCAGATCGTCTGCGGCTAGAGGCTGTCGATTCATTAAGTAGAAGTGTTAGCAGGCCGTTCCAAGTGAAAAGTTGCCTTCTTCTGCTCAAACAGGTTGTCCGGAATCCCTTGAATTCCGAACTCATCTTCGCTTTCATTCGGTGAGTAACCTAACATTCTGATCTCGAAGGAAAACCGTCAGGGAAAATCACCCTGACGGTCCTTTGGCACGCAAATCCATACGTTGCATGTGGAAGGGAACGGGTACCACCCCCTTCCTTCGCTCCAGCCGCTCGCCCTAGTCGCGTTGTCTTTTTGCGGTGGTATCGCTAACGAACCCAGCAACCGTTATCAGAGCCGAATGCGAGTGTTTGAATTTGTAACGAATTCTCGTATCGTTATTTCCGCAAATCGGATCGCGTTTTCTCCACTTTAGGTTCAATAACGATCCCCGGATTCGTTACGTCTGGAATAACGTCGTTTTTCAGCGATAAGCACCATACGATTCGTTAGTTCCTCGCAGAGTGGCCGTTCACACGCACGCCATCGGGTCCCTTACCACTCCGCCACTGTGCCGTCCTCCTGGCGCCACACCGGATTGCGCCAATTGTGGCCGACCGCCGCCATTTCTCTTACTTTCTCCTCGTTCACTTCAATGCCGAGTCCCGGACCGGTCAAGTTGGCGACGAAGCCGTCCTTGTAGGCGAACACCGAAGGGTCCTTCAAATAATCGAGCAGATCGGAGCCCTGGTTGTAATGAATCCCCAAGCTCTGCTCCTGGATAAAGGCGTTCGGCGAGCACGTATCGAGCTGCAAGCACGAAGCGAGCGCAATCGGTCCAAGCGGGCAGTGCGGAGCGACGGCCACATCGTAAGCTTCGGCCATCGCCGCGATTTTCCGGGTCTCGAGAATGCCTCCGGCGTGCGACAAGTCCGGCTGAATAATATCGACGATGCCTTGGGCGAGCAATTCCTTAAAGCCCCAGCGGGTGTACATCCGCTCGCCCGTAGCGATCGGGCACGACGTGTACTTCGCGATTTCCTTCAATGCTTCGTTGTTTTCCGGCAGCACAGGCTCCTCGATAAACATCGGACGGTACGGCTCAAGCTCCTTCACCAATATTTTGGCCATCGACTTATGAACCCTGCCGTGAAAATCGATGCCGATGCCGATTTCTTTCCCTACGGCCTCGCGGACCGCTGCGATCCGGGCGATCGCCGCCTCCACCTTCGGAATCGAATCGATGAAATGCATCTCTTCCGTCGCATTCATCTTCACCGCCGTAAATCCGGCGTCCACCTGACGTCGCGCCGCCTCGCCCACATCGCTGGGACGGTCTCCCCCGATCCACGAATACACCCGCGTCCGGTCGCGGCAAGCCCCGCCAAGCAGGTCGTAGATGGGGGCATTGTAAAACTTGCCCTTGATATCCCACAGCGCCTGCTCGATTCCCGAGATCGCGCTTGAGAGAATCGGTCCCCCGCGATAAAAGCCGCCGCGGTACAACACCTGGAAAATATCTTCGATCCGCATCGGGTCCTGGCCGATCAAATAGTCGCTCATCTCCGTCACGGCGGCATGGACCGTATCGGCCTTCCCTTCGACGACCGGCTCGCCCCATCCGGATATGCCTTCGTCGGTTTCCACTTTCAGAAACAACCATCTCGGCGGAACTTTAAACAGCTCCATCTTCGTAATTTTCATCGATTAAGAACCCTCCCTTATGAATAGGTAGCCTCTCGGCATTCGCCGAGGCAGATGGGGCAAGGGATTCCCTATACCCTCCGGCGTATCCATCCTCCTACTTGCGTAGGGGGATTT
>NZ_JACXJA010000067.1 GCF_014705615.1 Paenibacillus oceani | reverse complement strand
GAACCCCAAGAACCCCAAGAACCCCAAGAACCCCAAGAACCCCAAGAACCCCAAGAACCCCAAGAACCCCAAGAACCCCAAGAACCCCAAACAACCCGAGACTCCCAGCCCCCCAGAAACTCATAACCCCCCTCGGCGCAGGCAAGCAAGATAAGAATAAGAGTCTCTAGAAGCCGCTATTTGCCACGATTTCGGCCGATGGAGGAGAATAGAAGTCGATAGAAGCTCTTATTGTTAGCCTAATCGGCTTAAAACTTAATTTATGCGAAAATAAGAGCTTCAAACATCAGCTATTCTTGCCTGGCGCCCAAGATTGTTGAAAATAAGACGTGTAAAAAGCTCTTAATGATGCTGTCGCCGAGATAGCAGGTTGCCTGAATGTTAATATTTGTTAGATCAAATTTGCGAACATCCTGACACAAACACACTACGGAGCCGATGTATGACAAAGGTGCGTCCAGTTTTGTGGATGTAGAGTAAAATATGTGATTATTGGAAATTTTATATCCGAACACCGGGACTTGTACGAGTTTGCCGCCCAAGTACGCGCCGCCTAAAGTCACATATTACCTAAAGTACTCCTAGCAATTACCCGCCAACGAAAGTAACTCCCGCAAAAAGTTACTCCAACAGCCAAGCTACTCCAACAGCCAGTTACTCCTACTGCAAAATTACTCCTATTGCCAACACACGATTAACTCCAAACATGCTTCCGGCCCCCATTTACTCTATATGAAATGGGGGCGACCGACAGCCGTCATGCAGCGAAACACTACTTGCTGGGAGCTGCACTCGGTGCGTCCAAGAACTAACCACTCAATAGTAACTCCCGCGCAAGGTAACCCCTACCGCCAATTTGCTTTTACAGCTAAGTTACTCCTACTGCCAATTACAATCCACCCTAATAGGCTCACTTGTCACGTCCAGTTACAGCTTGCTCTTTGCCGCACAAGCCCCGGCGCTCGGATAAGCACCGGGGAGAGCAGCATCCGTCAGGGAGCCGCCTGTGAGGAAGGAGGCTGCCTTGGAGCGGGCGGCTGCTTGCTGACGCAGACGTTCCTCTAAGGCAGCATCTCCAGCAGCCGCTGGGCCGCAGCCGACAAGATCTTTTTCAGCTTGAGCCAGCTGGTTAATCACGTTTGGATCATTGAAAATGATGGACGTCAGCCTCTTTTTTTGTGTATCAGGCGTCATTGCCGAATTTTGTTTCGAGGTGTTCGGAACTAAGCCCATGTTTTGCACGTTACTATATGAGTTGAACTAATGAATTGACGTCCATTCCGAAAAAAATGGCTTGAAGCTTCAGATATCTTGTTTGGAGTGTCTCGGATTGGATTGGCCTTCGGACTGTTGACACCGGGAGCTTATCCTTCCGAAGCAGCTCTCTAACGAAAGCTCTTAGCTTATCCTTCCGAAGCCAGTTTTCTGACGAAAACTCTTAGCTTTCAAGCTAATTTCTTTTCTCCACTATATTGAGATTTACCATGGAAGATATTAGTTCAACCTATATAGCTGAAAAATTTTGAAAAAATCATCTGCCAAACAATTTGTAAAGCGCATACGTCTCCCGATCCGGACTGCATCCTGTCAAAGTAAATTCGGTATACGGCTTGCCGAATAATTCTCCGTTTGAACTAACGATGGACGAACATTTAGCTTCCATAATCGCATCGCTGCCAAATGAATCGCGTGAATAATCAACCGTGTAGTTGAGCGTGCCATCGCGGTAGGAAACGAGCTGGATGATAGGGTCGCCCTCCAGAGTGTACCTGACAATCCGAATCCAATCGGGACTGTTCTGTTCTACTTTTTTTACAAACTCGATTAATTGGTCCTCATTGTAGGTTTTGGCTTGTGAGATAAAAACAACATCTCCGTTAGCACGAGCCAAGTCTTCGGGATAATCCTCGGGCGTTTCCGCACGCGGGTCGTTAATGGAAATGATCTTTTCCGGATCATCATCCGAATAACGGACTTTGGCATGCAGGGCTTCACCGACGAGCCTGACCGGGACATAAGCGGAGCCGTTATAGTTCAATATCGGATGGCCGGTATCTAGCGATGTAACCTTCCCGTTAATGATGAGTTTTACGGGGAACTGGACGGCTTCCAGCAAGTTGGACGCATCGACCCGGCTCACCGAAAATAGTACGGCACCCGCCAGGAAGCCTAATAGAAACTTTCTCATAAACTCTCTCCATTCCACGTTAAAATAATAGTAATAGTTAAATGAACGCTTCGTTCAGTAACAGTTTAATAGGTTTTCTGAAAGTAATAAAGTAGTTTTAATTCCAAATAAACACAAAAATCACTAAATCCGCAGTCATCAGTGAAGATCCCAAAACAAAAAAGCCCGCCCAGGCACAAAGCCCGAGCAGGCACCCTTCATCCCTCACATAAACTTCCGGTGCTGCTTCTTCCCGTCATACGTGAACAGCACGCTCTTATCTTCGATAATCGTCTCCAGGTGTACGGTTCGCCCCCACAGCTTCTGCACGTAAGGCAGCGTCTTCTCCAAATATTTGATGTCCAGCTCGATGCCCTCGTACGAATGTTTCATATACAGCTCGCCGTTGTTCGTATGGTTGCCGTCAACCACATGCAGGACGGGGAAGCCGCCGTTGATCCGTGAGTAGACGAGCGTATCACGCACCGATTCCCACGTTTTCTCGGTAATTTTCCACTCCGGTCCTTTTTTCTCGAACACGTACAGATCCAGCTCGTCGACCAGCTCTTTGGTCAAATAGTTGCGGACGAACGACGTGTCGGAGTCAAATTCGCGCACTTCGAATATTTTTTCGCGACCGCGTCCGGGCTTGTAGCCGTAACGATCCCGTGCTTCCTCGGACGGGGATTCCCAGCGCTTCTCGATATCCTCGAATATTTTCAGTCCCAAATAATACGGGTTCAAGCTGTGACGAGACGGCTGCACGACCCCGCTGTTCAGCTTGGCGTATTCGATCGTCTCCTCGCTCGTCAGATCGAGCTCCCGGACGATGCGCTGGTGCCAGTAAGACGCCCAGCCTTCGTTCATAATTTTGGTCTCCATCTGCGGCCAGAAGTATAACATCTCGTCGCGCAGCATCGTCACGATATCCCGCTGCCAATCTTCCAGGATGGGGGAGTGCTCTTCGAGGAAATAAAGCAGATCCTTCTCCGGCTTGGGCGGAAATTTCTTCGGCTGCTCCTGGCGCTCGCGCTCCGCCTTCTCCTCGGCGACGTCGGTCAGCGCCCACAAATCCTCGTACCCGGTTTTGCCTCCGGGCTGCGGAGCCTTCAGCTTCGATTTGGCTTCCGCATCCCGCCGTTCCTTGTCGCCGTAATACGGCTTGACGAGCGTCGGATCGACATGCTCCTGGATCGCCAGCACCGAGTCGAGGAACGTCTCGACCGCTTCCGTCCCGTGGATCATCTCATACTCACGTACCCGTTCGGCCGTCGCGGACATGCTCTCGACCATGTTGCGGTTCGTCTTCGAGAACCGGGCGTTGTTTTTGAAAAAATCGCAGTGGGCGAGGACGTGCGCTACGATCAGCTTGTTCTGGATCAAGGAGTTGCCGTCGAGCAGAAAGGCGTAACACGGATTCGAGTTGATGACGAGCTCGTAGATTTTACTAAGCCCGAAGTCGTACTGCATCTTCATTTTATTGAACGTTTTTCCAAAACTCCAGTGGCTAAAGCGGGTCGGCATGCCGTAGGCGCCAAACGTATAAATAATATCGGATGGGCATATTTCGTACCGCATCGGGTAAAAGTCGAGCCCGAATCCTTGCGCGATTTCAGTAATTTCGTCGATCGCCCGCTCCAGCTGTTTGATTTCGTCCGGATGCATCGCTTTCGCTCACCCCTCTTTGCCTTTCGTGAAAAACGTCTTCAGCGCCTTGTACACTTCGCCCTTCTCGCGGATGACGCAGTGCTGGAAACGGGGATATTGAATATGCCGGTACGCGGACATCAACGTGCTGCTCCTGTTGTACTGGTTGACCTCCCCATAGCCGAACATGTTGCTCCGCTCGAGCAGCTTCTCGATCAGCTTGACGCACCGCTCGTTGTCGCTCGTCAAATTGTCGCCGTCGGAGAAATGGAACGGGTATATGTTATATTGGGACGACGGATAACGGCGGTCGATAATCTCAAGCGCTTTCTGATAAGCGGACGAGCAGATCGTCCCGCCGCTTTCGCCTTTGGTGAAAAACTCTTCCTCGCTGACTTCCTTCGCTTCGGTATGATGGGCGATGAAGACGATCTCGACCTTCTCGTATTTCGTCCGTAAAAACCGCGTCATCCAGAAAAAGAAGCTGCGCGCGATATATTTCTCGAAGCTACCCATCGAGCCCGACGTGTCCATCATCGCGAGAATGAGCGCGTTCGAGTGAGGGACGACGACTTCGTCCCAGGTTTTAAACCGCAGGTCGTCGGGGGAGATGTGGTGGATGCCCGGCGAGCCGGAACCGGCGTTGCGGCGCAAATTTTCAAGGATGGTCCGCTTTTTGTCGATATTGGACATGATCCCCTTTTTTCGGATGTCGTTAAATTGAATTTCCTGTGTCTGCAAATTGTCTTTTTGCTTCTGTTCCATGTAGGGCAGCTCCAGCTCCTCGAACAGCATCGACTGGAGTTCTTCCATGCTGATCTCCGCCTCGAAGTAGTCTTCGCCCGGCTGGTCGCCGGCCCCTTCGCCTTTCCCGGGATTCGCTGCGGACGGATCGACGCCGAGCACATCGCCGACCTGGCTGTCACCGTCGCCCTGTCCGACGTGCTTGCTCTTGTTGTAGTTATAGCGGAACCGATACTCGTCGAGACTGCGGATCGGCACTTTAATAATTTGCTTGTTGTGCGAGGTGACGATGTTTTCTTCGGTGACGAGGTCGGGCAAATTTTGCTTGATCGCTTCGCGTACTTTTTGCTGGTGGCGGGTTTGGTCCTGGTAGCCTTTGCGGTGGAGTGACCAGTCTTCCCGGGAAACGATAAACAGCGGATGGGTCATGTTGCGGCACCTCCTGTTGGGTTGTTTCGCTCCCGCGCTTCCTCGCGCAAGATGGAGTACAGTACGGCGGCTTGCCTTTGGAAAAGATAGCTTGTTATCAATATATTCACGGACCGGGGGGATATGTGAATGGGACGAGGACTGTTTTTTCGGATTCGGGGACGGGTAAGAGAAAAGCAGACACGGCATGTTCGTCCTTTAAGCCGTTGACCTGCGATACTCCAAACCGGAAAGAGGCCTTCTTGCGTCGGGTCAATCACATGGAGAAGGCTTCAAAAAACCTATAACTATTATAAAATCGTTGCTTCGTATAGGGATAAAGACGGTAAACCCAAGCACCGTTTGACTCAAAACCTTGGCGTGTTGTCGGAAGAAGATGCAGCACGTATGAGAATGATTTTGCAAGCCCAACAAGATGCGGAGCTTATCGTAGCGAAGAGCTCCTACGTTGTAGTGGCAAGGCAGTCGACGATTACTCGCGGTTATGGTGCACGGACAATTTTATTTGGAAGAACGATAGCGCGGCTGGAAGATTGCTTGAAGAAGGCAATCCTCGAGACGGCATACCCGAAACGATTTACGTCGATAACGGATTATCCCAACGCTTCTCGAGTCCTCTAATATTGTAAATCCCTCTCGCTAAGAAAACGTAGAGGGATGTGTTATAATTCTGGTACACGCAGCCGGATTTTCACAAGTATATCGAAGGAGGTTGCGACATTGGATGATAAACCGAGCGCGTTAGGACGGGTCATTCATGTACTCGATTCTGACCCAGACGTTCATCAAATGATTGAGCAATCCGAAGAGGATCTTAAGCAAGGCAAGATCTATACGACAGGTGAAATCATTGAACAGATTAAGCAAGGTAAGTTATAGATAAGCAGTAACAAGTAAAAAAATCCGAAGGAGGCAGAGCCACAATGTCCAATCCGGATGAGAAGCAGCAGCACACGTATCAAGATTGGTTGTCTTGGGATGGAGCATGGGAATTAATTAACGGAAAGGCATATAACCTGTCACCGGCACCGACTGCTCTTCACCAGTTTATTGTAGGAGAGTTACATTTTGCGCTGCGAACGCACTTCCAGAATAAGAGCTGTTTAGTGTTTGTCGCTCCGTTCGACGTATTCTTCAGTGAGAGCGATCAATATGATACGCCTGATCATGTGACGCAGCCGGATTTATCGGTGGTGTGCTCCAAGAATCAGATCTCTAAGAACGGTTGTCAAGGCGCGCCAACTATGATTATCGAGGTATTGTCGCCTTCTACGGCGCTGAAAGACTTCAATGAGAAGTTCAATCTTTATCAGAAATATGGCGTTTTGGAATATTGGATCGTCGATCCTGGCAATCGCACGGTTCATGTATATGCACTGCAGGATGGCCTGTATCAGGTACGCGACTTATATATGGAGCAAGATAACGTGCGGTCGAACGTGTTCAAGGATTTTCAAATATCGCTGGGCAAGCTGTTTAACTTGGAAGCCTAATACGATAAAGCCGATTCCCGCGCGAATCGGTTTTTTTCTGTTCTTAATATTAAAATATTAAGCATCTTATGCGTCAGATCGACATGTACCTGAATCGCCAGCACCAAGTCGAGGAACGTCTCAACCGCCTCTGTCCCGTGAATCATCTCATTATTGCGAACCCGCTCCGCCTCGCCGACATGCTCTCGACCATGTTGCGGGCTCCGCTTAGCAGTTTTCTGCTATAATAGACACATCCTTCTACTATCAGGAGCTTATGTTCATGGACCCCAAGACGCAGATCATGCGATATTTGCAAACTTTAAAGAAGCAGCATGCTTCCCTCCCGGAACTGGAACAGTTGTTCGTGGGACAGCCTTGCACCTACGAGCAATTTTCCGGTGCGGTGCTGGAGCTCGAAGCCGCAGGGATGCTGCAGATGGTTCAACGCCAGCCGGAAGGGATCACGATCTGGCATACGCTGAATGAACGTGTGCTGGCAAAGTTCGGCTGCCCGGCGGTGCCGGCGCTCCCTTTTTACCGGGCATGTCTGGATAAGAGCTTCGTGTACGGCAAAGACAATCAGCGGAGCAAAGAGGAGTCCATCCGGCGGTTCGGGGATTATTTCACGTCAGAGGAACAGGCAAGAATCGAAGCTCTGCTCGCGGAAGGCGGCTACTACCCCCAAGAAATCGTGCGGACGGAAGAGCTTGGCGCCATATGGAGGAACGCTTCATGGAATACGTAGAAATCGGTCAGATCGTATCCGGATTCAGGGAACGGATGGCCAAGCTGGCGTTGTTCGATCCGCTATACGAGCTGCAGCGGAAACGGCAGACGGACCGGCAAAACAAGCCGATCGACTTGATGGAGCTCGGCCTGCTGACGCTGCTGTTTTTTTTCGAGCAAAAGCTGATGCGCAACCACAAGGCCGGCGTCAAAGACTTGGCCCAGTTTCTGTGGAAAGTGACCGGTATCTTCATCGATCTGGACGAGGCGGGCTACGAGGACTTGGCGCGGCAGATCATCCAGACGTTCCGGCCGACGACCGGGAAGAAACGGGACTTTGCCTTTATGAACTGGGAGAGCGGACAGCCGGACCGGACTTACATATCGATTTTGAAGGCCAACGCCTTCGATCTGAAGACCAATACCCAATATTACACGCTCGACGAAGACGGGCTCGAGCTTATTTTTGCGACCAAGGAATTTTATTCGGAGTTTCAGCTGTCGATCCATCAGCTGGTGCTGCGCAAGCAGCTGGAGAAGGGCGAGTTCGAAGGCGCGCTGCGGCAGATCAACGAAATGCGTATCGACGTAGAAGCGCTGCAGGAGCGGATGGTCAAGCTGGAGCACGAGCTGAAGCGAAACATCGTATCGGAAGAAACGTTCGGACGGTACAAGGAGCTGCTCGAAGATATTTATATGCGGCTGCAGATGGAAAACGAGGAGTTCGAGGAATTGCGGCAGTTCGTGAAGGAGACGAAGGACCGCGTGCACGCCGAGACGATCCGGCAGGCGGACCAGCGGCCTTACGAGCTGATTCTGCGCATCTCGGGCGAGCTGGAGAAGGTGCACGGGGATCATTCGATCCTGTTCCACCAAAGCATGGTGCTGAAATCCCACGCCTTAAGCGCCGCCCAGGAATCGCTGTATTACACGGGGCTTGATTCGTTTAATTTTGATCAGGACATCGGCTCCCTCCTGTTCAGTACGCCGCTGCCGCCGGAAGCGATGAAAGGGGTGCTTGCGCCGTTCCTTTCCGTGGAGGAGACGAAAACGTGGTCGCTGCTGACGGTATGGGCTGAACAAAATATAGTGGAAGACGGCACCGGAGAGGAGCGGGACGACAAGTTTCTGGAGATCGGCGGCGACAGCGACGAGCTGCGGTACCAGACGGTTCAGCAGAAGCTGTACAAGCTGCTGATGGAGCAACTGCTCCTGACGATGGAAGATAGCGGGAGGGCCGAGCTGAAGCCGTTTATCGGCCGGTTTGAAACCTCCGAATATTCGAGACTGCTCCGCGAACGGTCGTTTTACGACTTCTGGATTTATTTGCATCAGCGCAGTCCGCTCCGGGCGGACGACAGCGAGGGAGGGCAGGGCGAAACGCAAGGCGCATGGCTGGACGCCATGTACGCGCTCCTCGGCAATCGCTGTCTGATCGTTACGGAGCTGCCGGATTCGATTCGCGTCAACGAGAGGTTTACGATTCAGAATATGCAGATAGTATGGGGAGATACGGATCAAGATGGGGCTTGAGAACGAAACGGTAATGAAAGCATTTCGCCTTTATACGCTGCTGGCCCGCGACAGCACGGCGGGGAAAGAATGGCTGCAGTTATACATGTCGGACGACGCGGTGCGCGGCCTGGTCGATCAATTCGCCCGCGAGGTCGATTGCGCGGTGCTGATCGCCGGCGAACAGCTGTATATGATTCCGGAGACAAGGTTATCGCCTTTTCATATAAGCAATGAGACGCTTAAACGGACTTATTTGCGGGCAAATGCCGTTAATGCCGATTTGTATTTGATGTATGTTTGCATCATTGTGCTGATCGGTGCTTTTTACGACAGCTATCAGACGATGGAGCCGACCCGCAGCTTTCTGGGGCTTGACGAATGGACGGAGCTCGTCAATGAGCGTATCACACTGCTGAAGTCGCATCCCGAAGCCGAGCTGAAGGAGATGGAGAAGGAATTTTCCTACAACTGGACAGCTTTGATCGAGAAATGGAGCGCGATGGACGACATTAAAGAAACGGCCTCCCGGCAAAGCGGCAATACGATCAGCCGGGTCAGCTTCATGGACACGGTGCGCAAATTTCTGATCGCTCAAGAGCTCGCCGCGGATATCGGCAATCAGGAAATCGCCTTGACCGAGAAAACGAAGGTCATTGTCCAGCGTTATTTCATGGAGCTGGAGTACAATCGCGGTATTTTGGAATTTCTGTACCAATTTGGCGTAAGCGAGGGGGAGGGGAGTACGCATGCCGGCGATCTCTAAAATCCGGTTTACGAATGTCGTCTATGAGGACGGCAACAAACGTTACAACGACGAGCTGTTTCATTTCGACGGCCATAACGGAGCGATTTTGTTGGAGAACGGCGGGGGCAAAACGGTGTTTATCCAGACGGCGATCCAGGCGGTGCTCCCGCATACCGACCTCGCCGGACGGAAGATGAAGGATACGTTAAGTCTGGAGAACGGCCCCGCCCATGTGGCGATCGAGTGGATTTTAAGCGACAGGCCGCGCCGGTATGCCGTCACGTGCGTCAGCTTGTTTTTGACGGCGACCGGGCTCGACTCGTACCGGTATGTGTACGATTATCCGACATTGGACCCCGATGCGATCGACCGGATTCCGTTCGTGAGGGAAAGCGCAGGCAAAATGAGGGCCGCGGATAAAGGCGAGATGTACGACTACTACCAGGGGATGGCGTCCAAACGAATGAACGCCAAGCTACCGTCCACGATTAAGGAATACAAGCAGGTGCTGGAGAACGACTACCATATTATCGCCACGGAATGGGAGCGGATCGCCAAGATCAACGGCTCGGAGGGCGGCGTGGAAAGCTTCTTCGACGAATGCAAAACGACGACCCAGCTGTTCGACCGGCTGCTGATTCCGACGGTGGAAGACGCGATGGCGGGTTATGTCCAAGGCGAGTTTGCCGATACGTTCGAATCGCACCGGGACAGCTTCAAGCGGTACAAGGAACTGAAAGAAAAAATCGAGGAAAACCAGAAAATACTGGCCGAGCTGGACAGATACGTTCTCCTATTCGCCAAAATGGACGCCAGGCAGCAGGAGTACGCGGCCGCTCAAGCGGAAGCGAAAGCTTACTGGACGCTCGCGGGCGAGCAGAAGGAGGAGGAAACGGCCAAGCTGTTCCAGCTGCGCGACCAGATGGCGGAGTGCGAGCGGCAGCTGCAGCTTCTGGAACGAAGACGGGCGTCGCTCCATATCGCCCAAAACAAGCAGGAGCAGGCCACCCTGGAAACGAAGCTAAACTTGGCGGAAGCCGATATGGAGCGGATCGGGCAGCAGGTAAGAGCGGCTAAGCGTCACTATTATTCCTTGCGTCTGGCCGACTACAAGCAGCAATGGAAACAAGCGGAAGAGCGGATGAATTATTTGCAGCGGGAGCTGGAGCAGCTCGGAAGCACGCGGGAGGAGGAAGAGCTCCGGGCGGCTTGGGAGAGCAACGGCGGGCAGATTCGCAGCTTGTATATAAGCCTGGAACGGGAATGGCAGGCGGAGGAAGAGAAGCTCCGGCAGGAGCTGGCGGAAGGCCGCGAATGGATGAATCTGGAGGAGACTGTGCTGCAGGAGCTGTCCGGGCAGCTGGAGGAGCTCAACAGACGAATCATCGAGCACCGGTCGATTGTGGAGGCGCGCAACAAAGACCAGGACAGTCTGCGAAGCAGCGTGATGGCCAACCCGGATGTGGAAAGTATGGAAGGCAGCATGAAGGGATGGGCCGAGCGTTATCAGAAGCTGGACGATGGCAACGTGATGCTCGTCCGGAAAAATAAAGAATTGGCGTCCGTCAAGGAGGAGAACGGCGAGCAACTGATGCGGACCGGCGAAGCGCTCAAGCAAGCGTTCGGGGATCGCACCGGTGCCGAGCGGAATCTGGAAGTGTTCCGCAAGGAGCACCAGGATCTGATCTCCAGACTGGGCCGGTACCGGTCTTCCTGGGAAAGGCTTGCGTCCGTCTACGATAAGCTGAGCTCCATCGAGGAGCAGCTTGGCGAAGACCGGGAAAAGCTGCGGCTGGAGAAGGAAGCCTGTCTGCTCAAGGAACGCCTCGCTTTCCGTTATATCGATGACTACAGCGGCCAGATTACGTTTTTCGCAGACGTATATGTGGCGGAGCTGGCGGCGAGATGGAGCAACCAGTTCACGTTGCTTGCGACCGGCATCCAGTATTTGCAGGGGATCGGCTTTACGCAGCGGGCTTCGGTCCATCCTCTCTGGTCGATCACCTTAATTACGACGGAGCAGGAAGTCCCTTTATTGGCCAGCAAGTTAAGACAGCATGCAGAGGATATGCAGTATCCGATCCAAGTCCTTTCTTCGCAGGAAGCATCGCGGCTCGTGAATACGGAAGCGCCGATCGCCGCCGCGGAGCAGGCCTGGATCGAACCGCAGCATTGGCGGGAGAACGCGGATGCGGATGCTTTCGCAGACTGGAAGACGAGCATCGCCCGGAAGGGCGAAGAGGTTCTTAAGGCACGGCAAGCGAAGGAGGAGGAGCTGCAGCGTGCTTCGGAGCTGCAGGCGGCGTTTCTGCGCTTCATCGAGACATATCCGCTTGAGGCCGTCCAAGAGATGGAGAGGCAAGTCGGGTTCACGCGCGAACGGGTCCGGGAACTGGAGAGCCGGGAAGAGGAGCTTCAGAAATCGATCCGGCAAACGGAGCAGACGATCGATCAGCACCAGAAGATGATGATCGACCAGCAGGCCGAGATGGTTCAGCTTCAGCAGTGGATCGAGAAGGGGCATAAATATGCCGAGCTGGGCAAAGAGATCGGCGCGCTGAATCTGGCTATCGACCAATATACGGAACAGGCCGAAGGGCTGCAAAGCAAAGTGACCGGCAGACAAAGCTCGATCCGGCATGTCAGACAGAAGATGGATTCGGCAAACGACCGACTGGGCTATTTGAAGATGGAACAAGCAAGCCTCCACAGTCAGGAGCTGTATAAAGAGGTTCTGGACTCGCAGCCGGTTCCCGCGGAGCAAAGCCTGGAGTGGCTGAAAAACGAACGAAAAGATCTGCACCTGAAGCTGCACCGCATCTCTCAAGGACGCCAGCAGCTCGAGGCCGGCCAGAACCATGCGAGAAGCAGCAAACTGTCTCTGGAGAAGGAGATGAGCAAGCTACGGCTGGAGCAGGCGGACCTGGAGCTGGACGAAGAGGTTGCGTTTATGGCGACGGGCGAGGAGCAGATGTCGGCGCTATTGAAGGAGCTTAGGGAGCAGGAAGCCCTTCTTGCGCGGGTGAAGAGCGAGTGCAAGCGGAGCGAAGATGCCTATAAGGAACAGGCGACCAAGGTTAAGCTGCTCGTCGAGCAGTATTCCGGCGCTTTTTCCGGTCAGCAGCCTGAAGCGTTCCATGAACCGCTGCACGAGGTCGAGGAGCAGGTTCAGGGGGAAGAACGGCGATTGAACGAGCAGCAGGAAGGGCTGTTGCGGCTCCAGGGGCACATTCAAGGGCAGCTAGGCAAGCTGGAAGACGTGATCCAATTTCTGAATCCGTACAAAATTATTCACGGGTTTGAAAATCCGCTTATCCCTTCGGCTTCGCTGACGCAGGAGCAGAAAGCAGAGTTTCCGTACGACCGGATGAAAATCGCCAAAGCCGCGCTGAACGTTTTGTCCGCTGCTATGGAAGCACTGGAGAACGAGAATAAAGCGGTGAAAAAGGCGAGAGCCCACTTCAACGATTTTTGCCGGAAACATATTCAAGATGTGAAGCTCCGGGAAATGGCCGAGCAGGGTGTCGAACAGAAGGGCAGCTACGCGGAGATCGCCTTGTTCCAGCAGAAGATGCACAGCCGGATCGAACGCGTCAATCATGTAGCCGAAGAGACGATGAGCACCCATAATCAGCAATTGGAACAATATATCGTTCACGTACACAGCCATCTCAGGCAAATCGCTTCCGAGCTGCGGGATATTCCGATCAAAACGAAGGTGAAGGTGGAGGATCAGTGGAAGCTGATATACTCGTTCCATATCCCCGAGTGGGAGGAGCTGGAGGCGAAGGAACGTCTGCGCAAACATCTGGAATGGATTTTGACGGAGCTGGAGAAGGGCCCGTACAGGGACGACAACGGGGTGGAGGTCAAGCCGACGGTTCGCAAGGAGATTGAGAAATGGCTCGATACGAAGCAGCTTCTGCAAATCGTCCTGCAGGAGAAGCCGATGAAAGTCACGTGCCGGAAAGTGACGAATGAGAACAACGTGACGAAGGCGTCCTTCTCCTGGGAACAGTCGAACAACTGGTCCGGCGGCGAGAAATGGAGCAAAAATATGACCCTGTTCCTCGGGTTGCTTAACTATGTCGCCGAGAAGCGCCAGCATATCCGGGCAAATATGAAGAGGCACCGCACCGTCATTCTCGATAATCCGTTCGGCAAAGCTTCGAGCGATCATGTGCTCAGTCCCGTGTTTTTTATCGCCGAGCAGCTCGGCTTCCAGATTATCGCGCTGACGGCGCATGCCGAAGGCAAGTTTCTGAAAGATTACTTCCCGGTCGTCTTCAGCTGCAGGCTTCGGCAAGCCGCCGGCGGGGGCAAGCTGGTCATGACCAAGGAAAAAGAGATCAACCAGGCTTACTTCCGCGACCATGAGCCGTTTTCTCTGGAGAGACTGGGCGATGTCAAGCAGATGGAGCTGTTTATGTAGTGTAGTATAGTGTAGTGTAGTATAGTGTAGTGTAGTATAGTGCTGTTCTAATCAAAGTCTGTTTAATTTTCCGTTCCTTGTGGGGCGGAGGTTAAGCGGACTTTTTTTATATGGCATTTCATCATCCGCCCCCCTGCACGTAATTCGAACGTGCCGTCGCATTCAGAGTCGCATATTCACTCGTACGGCCGTGGGATAGGAAGCGCCGTAAAAGCATAGTTATGAATAATAGAAAGTCCGGAATCGTTCTTCGCACCTGTGAGCTTAACGCGGAAAGAGAAGCTTGCATGATGAATACTTAAATGATACACTTTGTATCTAAACAAAAAAACTGCCGCCAGAGCGGACTTTTCGCGGCTGCATCCTTAATAATAAGGCGGGATTGCATATGAAAAGGTGGCGTCTCCGGATCTATTCGGGCGGAATATTGATTGCGTTATTAGTAGTGTGCGGGTTTTATGTATACGAAACGTATCGTCCATCCAATCATTTTCATCCGTTTCATCTTCCTGTATTAGCGGTTCCTTCTTATTCGGACGAACCTGCCGCGCTTCCTCCTGTCAGTGTTGCCGCCGAATTAAGCGATAGGGTCACCGAGCGGCCCGAACTCGTTCAAGAACCGGGAGAAGCAGTTGCAGCTAACCGGTCGGAACAGACTGTGGTGAAGGACAGGCAGGAAGAGCTCCCGAATCCGGGCAAGCCGAATCAAGCGGAGGAATCTACCGGCTTCAACGTGCTTGTACTCGGTCTGGACAGCCGCGAGAAGGAAGCGTCCCGCTCGGATGCGCTTATGGTCGCCCATGTCGACCCGGATCAGAAGTCGGTTCATGTATTGTCGATTCCAAGAGATACGCGCGTATACTTGCCCGGAGTCGGGTTAACGAAGGTGAACCATGCTTACTTTCTAGGTGCGGTCAAGGGGGGAAGCGAGAAGGCAACCGGGGCGGCGATCCAGGCCGTCAGCAATCTGCTGCGCATTCCGGTTCATTATTATGTCAAGACGGATCTGAAAGGTTTCGTCGAGCTGATCGATGCGATCGGCGGCATCGAGGTGGAGTTGTCGAAAGAGGTGCGGATTAGCGCGTCGCGGAAAGTGTTGCCGGCGGGAGTCGTTCAGATGGACGGAGAGACTGCGCTTGGTTTCGCCCGGGAGCGGTATTCGTTTGCCGATGGCGATTTCGGCCGTCAGGCCGGGCAGGTGGACGTCTTGAAGGCGGCGGTTAAAAAGATGCTGTCGCGCGAACGGATCGCTAAGCTGCCGGAACTGATCGGGAAGCTGCGCAAGGAGGCGGTCGAGACGAATATGACGGACGGCGATCTGCTGAGCCTTGCCTGGCTGTTTAAAGATACCGATCCGAAAAATATCCGGCGTTCGTCGGTACCCGGGCGTTCCGTGACGGAGGAAGACCCGCTGGTCGGTTCGAAGTTGTGGTATTGGGAACCCGACCGGGCCGCGCTCGATTCGATCGTCAGCTCGTATATGAGGTAGCGGAGAGAGGAATCGGACACCGTTACTGAAAACTCTTCGCCGTGATTGCTTATGAAAAAGGTTGCGCTGCCTAGTTAGACGGTGTCACGAGCCTGTTTCCCTCCCAGCCGGGGGAAGCAGGCTCTTATGATTTTTTGACCTTTTCTGGGTGGAAGAGCGACCCAGTTCTTCCCCACTTGGCAGGTAGGTAGGGAGGCTGCTAGAGACTTTTATTTCTATGCAAGCGACATCATAGAACATACAGTCGTGAGCGAGCTGCTGTACGAAGGGACGTTCCCCTCTCACATGTACTGTGTACCGGGTTGCTCATTCAACAACCGCCCGTTTGTTTTTCGTGATCCAGGCAGCCTCTAAAAGATGAAGGTGGGTAAAAAGGCTTGGTGTCGGGACTTTCGGCTTATAAATGTTTAGACAAGAGATCTCGGCGAGTGCTATAATTTGGTACGAAATTACGAGTTTTATGCAGCTGATGTGCATCTGCGGTTAGGCAGGAGGGACGGGAGAAAGTGAAACGCGTACTAATAATCGTGCTGGGGGTTGTCATGCTGGCACTAGGGGGATGCTCAAGCCCTGGAGATACGAAAGAACGGGAAGTCCGGATCGGAATTATGCTTTCTGACGTCGGGCTTGGCGACCAATCGTTCAGCGATTCCGCTTTTCAAGGATTGATCAAAGCCCGGGACGGTCTGGGGGTCCGCTTCGATTATCGGGAAATATCGGAAACGCAGACGTACGAGATCGGGATCGAGGAGCTTGTCCGGGCGGGCAACGATCTGGTCGTCGGACTCGGCTTCATGTCGCAGGAAAGTCTCGAAAGCGTAGCCAAGCGGTATCCGGAGCAGAAGTTTCTGTTGATCGACAGTGTGTCTGAGCTCGGCAACGTCCATTCGCTTACGTTTAAGGAGGACGAAGGGAGTTTTCTGATTGGCGTACTGGCAGCGCTTAAGAGCAAATCCGGTCATGTCGGATTTATCGGGGGCGTCGATGCACCCGTCATCCGTAACTTCTATAACGGATACGTTCAAGGCGTTCATGCGGTCAAGCCCGACGCGAAAATATCGCTGGCGTTCGCCGAAGATTTCGGAAACCCCGATAAAGGAGCGGAGCTCGCCAGGCAGATGATCGCCCAAGGCGCGGACGTGCTGTACCCGGCCGCCGGCCTGACCGGAGTCGGAGCCTTGAAGGAAGCGCAGGCGAAAGGCGTGCTGGCCTTCGGCGTAGACAGCGATCAGTTCGCCGTGGCGGAGAAAGCGGTAGTCAGCTCGATGCTGAAGCATATTGACGAAGGCATGTACCAGGTAGCGAAAATGATGACCGATCAAGGGGCTCTGCCGGACCGGCAGTTGTCGCTCGGTCTAAAGGATAACGGAGTCGGCATCGCTCCGGTGAGGGTCGTAACGCTCACCGAGCAGGAGTCGGCCAAGCTGGAATCGCTTAAGCGCGATTTAATCGAGCGGAAGATTCAGATCGGTTCGAGATGAATCGCAAGGACGGATAAGGACGGAAGGTAGAGATGATGACACTAAGCCGAAAACTGATCTTAAACGCCATGCTCCCGCTGCTGCTTGCGGTGTGCATGCTGCTCGTCGTTATTGTGCAGTCCAGGCAGCTTCAAGAGTCGAGCTCCGCAAGCGTCGAATCGCTGCTGAAAGCGGAACGACTGGAAGGAGCGCTGCTGGCGTCACAGCTCGCTCTAAGCAACGCTTCCTATAATATGGGCGCGGGCAACGCCGCCGACGCGCTGGATAAGGCGGCCGCGATCGCCGCGGAGATCGAAGGGTTGCAAGCGAGGTTCGATTCGCCGGAGCTGAAGGAACGATTGCAGCGGCTGGAGACCAAATATGAGGGTTTTATTGCGGACGTAAAAAAAGCGGTGGAGAAATCGGACGACACCGAGCTGAAGCGCCAATCGATCCGTACGCTAGGCATGGTCAACGACGTCCATCTGCTGGGACGAGACATCGAATCTCTCTATGAAGCGAATCTGGCACGGAATAAAACCGTGTTGAATGTGACAACGGCTGCAGCGGCCGTCATCTTTGCGCTGACCGGGTGGATCACCTGGAGAATGACGCGGAGAGTCGTATTGCCGATTCAGAGACTGACGTCCACGACAGCCGCGATCGCCGGCGGAGACTTGACCGTATCGGTAGAGGAGGCCGGGACCCGGGATGAGGTCGGTCAATTGACCGGCTCCGTCCGTCATGTCGCGAACAACTTGCGGCAGCTTATCGAGGAAGTGATGAAGCTGTCTCAGCAGGTGGTCGCTTCCTCCGGGGAGCTGAAGAGCAGCGTGGACCAGACCGGCAGCGCTAGCCGGCAAATTACGTCGAGCATCGAACAGGTGGCTGCCGGCGCCGAAGAGCAGGTCCGCATCGTGGAAGCGGCTTCGCTTGTGCTGGACGATATGACGGAGACGGTCGGGCATATGAAGCAGCGGGCAAACGAAGCGGAGAGAGCGGCCGGGGGTGCTTCGGAGCGTGCGGTGGACGGCAGCGCGGCGATCGGCAAGGCGCGGGGGCAGATGCATTCGATCCGGGAGACGGTCAACGGGCTGGACGAGTCGATCCGGCAGCTCGGCGAACTGTCGGGGGAGATCGGGCGGATCGTGGAAGCGATCTCGGCCATATCCGGCCAGACGAACCTGCTTGCGCTGAATGCGTCGATCGAAGCGGCAAGAGCGGGCGAGCAGGGGCGCGGCTTCGCCGTGGTGGCCGGCGAGGTGCGCAAGCTTGCCGAGCAGTCGGCCCAAGAGACCGGGGAGATCGCCGGATACATCGATCAGATCCGCGGCGGAATCGCGCAGGCCGTGAAGCAAATGGAAGCCGCCTCGAGAGAAGTGGCGCAAGGGATCGGCGTCGTCGATCAGGCCGGCCAATCGTTTGAGCAGATCGAGCTTGCGGTGACCGCTGCAGCCGGCGAGCTGCATCAAGTAGCGGTTCTGATTGCCCGTACGGCGGAAGGGGCCGGGCAGGTCGTCCGCTCCGTCGACAGCATCGCCGGGCTGGCCGGACAGTCGGCGCAAGGGACGCAGCATGTCTCGGCCGCTTCCGAGGAGCAGCTCGCTTCGACGGAAGAGGTGGCGGCCGCCTCCGATACGCTGCTGCAACTGGCGCAGAACTTGCGAGAGCATATCGGGAAGTTCAAGGTCTAAGCGGTTTTGACGGATTTTTGTCTATAATTTGAACAAAAAATGAAGAAATGATGAACATTTTGCGAAAACTATGTTACAATAGAGGTAACAATGATTTCGGCAAGGGGTGTTCATGATGACAACCAAAACGATGGCAATGGAGCAACAAACTGTGCAGGACGGCAATAAGCTGGCGTCCGTCATGACCGTAGCGGCTTGGATTGCTTTGACGATCGGTGTAATCACTTGTCTGGTAAATGTAACCGAATTCAGCGACCGTAACCTCGGACTGATGATTGGAGTCGGTTTCCTGATCGGCAGCGTCCAGATCTATATGATCGGAGCGGCGATTCGACTGTTCCACAGAGACAAGTCGAGCCGCGGCAGTATCTAAGATGCGCCGCCAATAAGATTACACTTGAATAGGAACGTTCCGAAGAAGGCCCGTGAGGGTCTTCTTTTTTGCGTTCAGATAAAAGCGCGGATTCAGAAAACGTTCAGCAAGCGTTCAACGTGGGTTCAGCTTCGTCCTTTATACTCCGAATCATACCCAATCAAGCGACTGGAGAGGAGGTCCAGCATGAAGCCGGATACGACGACCGCCGATTTGAGATACCCTCATCTGAAATACCGGCACGAGCTGAAATACTTTGTGAACGTCCATCAGTACCATATCATCCGGCAAAGGCTCAGAGGACTGATGCAGCCGGACAAACATGCGGGTCCGGCCGGCGAGTACCACATTCGGAGCTTATACTTCGACGATATAAGCAACAAAGCTTTGCATGAGAAATTGACAGGCGCGCGCGACCGCGAGAAATACCGCATCCGGATCTACAACCTGCAGGACGGCATCATTCATCTGGAGAAGAAAATCAAATTCAAGGACTCTATATCCAAAGTCAAGGAAGCGCTGTCCAGAGAAACGGCGGACGCGATCGTGTCGGGACGGTTCGAGGTGTTGAACGAACCGGCGAAACCGCTGCAATTTCATATGTATATGGAGATGAAAAACCGGCTGCTGCGTCCCAAAGTCATCGTTGACTATACGCGGGAGGCTTACATTTGCCATACCGGGAACGTCCGGATTACGTTCGACAAAAACTTGCGGACCGGTCTGAACGCGATCCGCCTGTTCGACCCGAATCTGCCGACGATTCGCGCCTTAGACGAACATGTATATGTGCTCGAGGTCAAGTATGACGAATACATTCCGGAGTTTATCCGGACCGCGCTTCAACTGGAAGGGCTGGTCCGCCAATCAAGCTCCAAATATGTGATCTGCCGCAAATTTCTCAAATTCAATAGCTGGGAGGATCAATAAGTATGAATACAAACACGAATGAAACGGTTAATTTCGCGGACCTGCTAAAAAAGTCGGTGCTCGAAAACTTCAGCGCCGGGATCGATATCTGGAAAATCGCCTTGACCCTTGCCGTCTCATTTATGCTGGGCTGGTTCATTTACGTTTTGTACAAACGGATCTTTAGCGGCGTCCTGTACTCCAAAAGCTTTAATGTCGCATTGATCGGCATGTGCCTGATCACGTCGCTTGTCATTATGGCGATCAACTCCAACCTGATTCTGTCGCTCGGAATGGTCGGCGCTCTCAGCATCGTCCGGTTCCGGACCCCGATCAAAGATCCGACCGATCTGATCTTTCTGTTCTGGTCCGCCGCTGCGGGTATCGTCACCGGTGCCGGATTTTATACACTAGCGATTCTCGGTTCTGTCGTCATCGGTTTGGTTTTGTTTATTTTTATCAAAAAATCTACGTTCGATACGCCTTACTTGTTAGTGATTAACTGCGACGACGGTTCGAGCGAGCAGAATCTGTACCAGAAATTGAACGGCCTGGTGAAACGGTACAACGTCAAGCAAAAAACGGTAACGCCGGACAACATCGAGATGACCGTCGAAGTGCGGCTGCGGGGCAACGAGCCCGGCTTCGTCAACGAGCTTACCGCTGTAGGCGGAGTCAAAAACGCAGTCCTGATCAGCTACAGCGGCGATTACGTATCTTAAAAACTGGCGGTGATTCGACATGAAGGCAAAGGTCGCAGGGGTATTGCTGCTAGGCTTGTGCCTCGTCTGCTTAAGCTGGGGCACGACGGCTCCGCTGGCAGCGGATGTTCAAGTGCACACCCGGGGGGCGAACGAAAACGTATTTCCCCCAAATAAAGTCATCGATGTAAAAATAACAATCGACGAAGCGGACTTTCAGGATATGCTGGATAACCCGCTTCAGGAAGAATACAAGCCGGCTGATATTGAATATAACGGCACGACGATCCGCAATGTCGGCATTCGCACGAAAGGCAACCTCACGCTGCGAAGCGTGGCCAATACGGATTCGGACCGGTACAGCTGGAAAATCCAGTTTGACAAATATATCGACGGACAGACGCTGCATGGATTAACCAAAATCAACCTGAACAACAATTACGCCGACCCTACCTTTATGAGGGAATATTTGACTTATGAACTGCTGGAGGAGATGGGAGTGCCGACGCCCGGCCGCTCCTACGTCAACGTATACGTCAACGGCGAGCTTCGCGGATTTTATTTGGCGGTCGAGCAGATTAACGAACCATACTTGACCCGTCATTTCGGCGATGCGTACGGAGCTTTGTACAAGCCGGACGGAGAAGGCAGCGACCTGGTATGGAAAGGGGACGATATCAGCCTGTACAGCGGGCTGAACCTGAAGTCCGAGACGTCGAACGGCGATGTGATTTTGGATATGCTGGATGAGCTGAACAACGGCACCGATTATGAGAAAGTGATCGATGTGGACAGCTTCTTGAGATACTTGGCCGTCAGCACCATACTCGTCAATATGGACAGCTACCAGGGGAACCTGAAGCACAATTATTACTTGTATGAGCAGAACGGCGTATTCACGATGCTGCCCTGGGATTTCAATATGTCGTTTGCAGGGCTAACGATGGGCGGAATGGGTAACACCCAGCAAAATGCCGGCGTGCTGATCGACGAGCCGACGATGGGCCGGGTCGCGGAACGGCCGATGATTGCGAAGCTGCTCCAGAACGAGACGTACAAACAAACGTATCGGGGTTATGTAAAGCAAATCGTCGACGGTTATTTGTCGGACAGCCGGTTCGAAGCGCGGGTTCAATCGCTGGCGGAGCTGATCTCGCCTTATGTCGAAAGGGACCCGAGCAAATTTTATACGTATGAGGAGTACCGGTCTTCCTTGAACCAGGACGTACAAAACATTCCGGGCCTGTTGTCCTTTACGAAAGCTCGCGTCGCCAACGTGTTGCAGCAGCTTGCCGGAACGATTCCCACCTCCAATAATGGAGAAGGCTCCGAAGGTGGGATGGGGGGCGGACGCGGCAATCCGAACGGTCAGGGCGGCATGGGAGGCGGTATGCCAAACGGCGGCGGACAGCTAGGCAACTTTGGAGCGAATCCCGGAGCTAATGCTAACGGCCAAGGGCAGCAAGGTCAACGGGGGCAGGGACAGCAAGGCCAAGGGCAGCAAGGCGGCCCGTTCGGTCCGGGCGGAGGTATGGGAGGTCCGATGGGAGAAGGCGGGCAAAGACCCGGCGGCGGAGCACCCGGCATGCCCGGCACGGAAGGCTGGATGAACGGGACAGACCCCGCAGCGGCGCAAAAGGAAGCGATTCTAGCCGGCAGTGCGGTCGCCTTGCTTCTGCTGTCGGCTCTCTTCATTTATTTTTATAGAAGGAAAACGTGGTAAGTCTGCATAAAGCGGAAGTCAGAGGACGTCCTCTTGTCCCAGGAAAGTCAACGGGAGATCAGAGCTGCCTGAAGAGCGATCTATACCCCCTATTTTGCCCCTAACAGGGCTTGATCGGAAAATAAGAGCGGTTTGAAACTGTTATCTTCCGCCAATCATCCTTTTTTCGCTTGAAATGCTAAAATAAGAGCGGCAAACCGCACTTATTCGAAAAGTAACTGGAATGAAGTGCCCGGCATAAGGAAGGCTCTCGTTACACCGCCTTTTCCGGTACTTGAAAGGACAGTCAGCCCAGCTAAGCACGCAACCGCACATGTTTGGAAAACTCGTAATAACCGTCGGTGGATCTATGACGTCCTGACGGTTATTACTGTGTGCACCCACCAAGACAGCGATACCGCCGCCCCGCTCGTTTCCGCGAAATTGACGAAAAATCCCCGTTGCACGAAAGAACCCGGCAGTGTCTCGATCCCGTTTGCACCGTTCAACCGAAAAGTCAAGCTTCGCTATTCCGTTACTGCTTCGCTACCTGCCATTGAGGGTAATGGAGGGTAAAGATTCGGTCCGAGGTGGTATTTAACCACCGTTTTTTCAAATGAAAATATAAGGAATAGTTATAAAATATGGAATTTAATAAAGAAGTTTTGTTTCGGAGTTTCTTCTTTTTTTGTGACTTCTCTCACAGCGTTTTGTGAAAATGTCGAAACGTTGAACGATCTATTACGGAATTTCAACGTTTGTTTGACGCCTTTGTTAACAGGGCTTACGGGGACTGTCGTTTCTGTTATGTTAGTCACAGGAAGTATTAAAGGCGAGTCGTAAGGAGATGGGAAAGATGAGGCATAACCGGGTGTTCAAACGCTTGATCGGAGCGCTGACGCTTGTGCTGCTGACCGTGATGGCGTCCGGCTGCGGCGAAAGGCTGATCGTGCTTGATCCGAAAGGGCCGGTCGGCGAGCAGCAGCGCGATTTGATTTACATTTCTACCCTGCTTTGTCTTGTAATCATCGTGCCGGTTCTAATTATGACGTTTGTAATCGCATGGAGATACCGGGAAAGAAAAAACAGCAAGGCCAAGTATGCACCGGAGTGGGAGCATAACAACAAGCTTGAGATGACATGGTGGGGCATCCCAATTCTGATTATCGCGATTCTGGGTGTCATTACGGTGAGATATACGTATGCGTTGGAGCCTTCCAAACCGCTTGCGTCGCAAGGGGAGAAGGAAGCGATGACGATCCAGGTCACGTCGCTCGACTGGAAGTGGCTGTTCTACTATCCGGAGGAAGGAATCGCTACCGTAAACTACATCCGGTTCCCGGAAGACGTCCCTGTCAAGTTTTTGCTGACTTCCGATGCGCCGATGAACTCGTTCTGGATTCCGCAGCTCGGCGGTCAAATTTATACGATGTCGGGGATGGCGATGACACTTCATCTGCAAGCCGACGAGCCGGGTAAATATATGGGCTCGGGCGCCAACTTCAGCGGCAAGGACTTCGCCAAAATGCAATTTACGGCGGAAGCCACCTCGAAGGCCGAGTTCGATCAATGGGTCGCAGGCATTAAGAGCAAAGATCCCGCACTAACCGAAGAAGGCTACAAAAAACTCGCGACGCCGGGTGTGTCGGACGTAGTCAGCTTCTCCTCATTCCCGAAAGGGATATTCGATCAAACCGTTACGAAATACGGGACTTCCCATAACCACGGCAACGAGCCGGCCGGCAGCGGGAACTCCAAAGAAGGGAGCAGCCGCTAAATGTGGGATTCAATTAAACAGTTCGCTTCCGAATTTTTCGTGACAGGCGATCCACTCATTTATGGAGCGGATGTAGCGATCGTGCTGACGCTCGCTGCGGTTATATTTGTACTGACGTATTTCAAAAAATGGACATGGCTGTGGCGCGAATGGCTGACGACGGTGGATCATAAGCGGATCGGGATTATGTACGTCATCGCTGCGCTGCTAATGATGTTCCGGGGCGGCGTCGACGCCCTTCTGATGCGTACTCAGCTTGTCATGCCGGAAATGGAGTTTTTGAGTCCGGAGCATTATAACGCGATCTTTACAACACATGGCGTTATTATGATTTTGTTCATGGCGATGCCGCTCATGTTCGGTTTGTTTAACCTTGTTGTTCCGCTGCAGATCGGTGCGCGCGACGTTGCGTTTCCGTTTTTGAACTCGCTCAGCTTCTGGCTCTTTTTCTGGGGCGCGATGCTGTTCAACGTATCGTTCGTGATCGGCGGTTCGCCGGATACGGGCTGGCTCGCTTATCCGCCGCTGTCGCAAATTTCCCATAGTCCGGGCGTCGGTCAGGACTTCTATATATGGGGCATTCAAATATCCGGGATCGGTAGCTTGATGACCGGGATCAACTTTATCGCGACGATTCTGAAAATGCGCGCGCCTGGTATGAAGCTGATGCAGATGCCGATGTTCTCCTGGTCGGTGCTGTCCAGCAGCTTGACGATCATCCTTGCGTTCCCGATCTTGACCGTGACGCTGGCGCTGCTGTTCCTGGACCGTTACCTCGGCGCTCACTTCTTCACGCTGGACGGCGGCGGCAACCCGATGATGTATATCAACCTGATCTGGATGTGGGGGCACCCCGAGGTTTATATCGTCGTTCTGCCGGCATTCGGGATTTTCTCGGAAATTGTGGCTACGTTCTCGAAGAAACGGCTGTTCGGCTACAAGTCGATGGTGTTCGCTCTGATGAGCATCAGCGTCGTATCCTTTTTCACTTGGGCGCATCATTTCTTTACGATGGGCTCGGGAGCGGATGTCAATGCGTTTTTCGCCATATCGACAATGGTTATCGCCATACCGACCGGGGTCAAAGTGTTCAACTGGCTCTTTACGATGTTCCGCGGGCGTATCTCGTTTAAAACGCCGATGCTGTGGACGATGGGCTTCATTCCCTGCTTCGTTATCGGCGGTATGACCGGCGTACTGCTGTCCGTCGCTCCGGCCGACTTCCAGTTCCACAACAGCTACTTCCTGATCGCACACTTCCATCAGGTGCTGATCGGAGGCGTAACGTTCGGATATTTCGCAGGTCTGTATTACTGGTGGCCGAAAGTGACCGGCTTCATGCTGGACGAAAAATTAGGAAAATGGGCCTTTTGGCTTTGGAATATCGGTTTTTATCTCTGCTTCATGCCGCAGTACTTCCTCGGTCTGATGGGGATGACGCGCCGTTTGAATACGTACAGTTGGGACAAAGGCTGGTGGGATTTGAACCTGGTCTCGACGATCGGCGCATTCTTGATGGGTGCAGCCTTTATCGTCCAGGTGTGGCAGATTGTTCACGGCATGAAGGTCATGAAGCGGGACACGACCGGAGACCCATGGGGCGGACGTACGCTGGAATGGTCGATTCCTTCCCCGGCGCCTGCTTACAACTTCGCTACCGTTCCCGTCGTTCATTCGCGGGATGCATGGTGGGAGGAGAAGCTTGCCAAGGAGCAAGGAAAACCGCTTCCGCCGAAGCCTCCAATCGAGCCGATTCATATGCCTGGCAATTCGGGCGTGGCGTTTATCAAGTCGTTCTGCTGGTTTCTGGCGGGCTTCGGGTTCGTATTTAACTGGCTGTGGCTCGCTATACCGGGTATGATCGGAGTATTTGCTTGTATGTTGTGGCACTCGTTTACGTACGATAACGAATATTACATTCCGGCGGAAGAAGTGAAAGCAACGGAAGCCGAGATAAGGGGGACGGTCTGATGGGCAACGCAATCGGACATTCGCAGCAGCATGGGGCCAGCGGACATCACGATCATCACGACGGCCATCACGATCTGGAATCGGTCCGCACGTTCGGGTTTTGGCTGTTTCTGATCACGGACTGTATCCTGTTCGGCACGCTGTTCGCTACTTACGTCGTCTTGCAGGGCAATACGAACGGAGGCCCTACGGGGGCGGAGCTGTTCCAAATGCCGGGCATTATCGCATCCACGTTCATCTTGCTGACGAGCAGCTTTACGAGCGGACTCGCGGTATTGTCGATGAACCGTGGCAACAAAAAAGGGCTGATCGGCTGGCTGGCCGTCACCGCCCTGCTCGGACTGTCGTTTCTTGTGCTCGAGATCAACGAGTTCATTCATTTGGTTCATGAAGGAGCGACCATCGGAACGAGCGCGTTTCTGTCCGCCTTCTATACGCTGGTCGGCACACACGGCTTGCACGTCTCGATCGGCTTCGTCTGGATGATCGCGATTATGCTGCAGCTCGCGAAACGGGGCATTACTCCGGTAACGCGGCGCAAAGTGAACGTCATCAGCCTGTATTGGCACTTTCTGGACGCCATCTGGATTTTCGTCTTTACGATCGTTTACTTGATGGGGGTGATGTAAGATGGCGCAGCAGCATTCGGCTCACAGTCAGAACGGGCATGGCGGCCACGGTCATGAAGGCCACCATGAGGAAAGCCACGGCTCCCTTAAATCTTACATTATCGGTTTCCTGCTTTCGATCGTACTAACGATTATCCCGATCGTCGTCGTCATGAACGATTTGATGGAGAGAACGGGAACGATGCTGGTCCTTCTGGTGACGGCCGTGCTTCAATTCCTCGTTCAGCTCGTGTTCTTCATGCACCTGAAGGAAGAGAACAAGCCTCGCTTTAACTTGATGGCGCTCATACTCGGGTTGCTTATCGTACTTGTCATTGTGGTTGGTTCGATCTGGATCATGACTTACAATAAAGTGGCCGTGTAACAGGTTTCACGAGCGACTTCATCTGTCTGACTAATAGGAAGCCCTTATTCGAACTTCGGATAGGGGCTTTCGTATTGGCTGGCCGCTTACAGGTTGGTATAATGGAACTAATAGTAAATCGGCAGGAGGGGAAAAGGGTGGCTGTTCGGCGTCTGAAACCGAAAAATGACTTTATTTTTCAAAGATTATTTGGAGAACAGGATACGAAAGAGAGTCTGATCTCCCTTCTTAATGCGATTTTACAGTTACAAGGGACTGAAAGCATTGCCGATATCACGGTAATTGAAAACAAGCAGTTGGACAAACTGTTTATTGATGATAAGACAGGGCGGCTGGACGTGAGGGCCGAAACGCTCGATGGAGTTCAGTTTGATATTGAGATTCAGTTGGCCAATCAGCGAAATATGCCCCGGCGCACGTTATTTTACGCCAGCAAGCTGTATATCAGTTCGATCAAAGCGGGCGGCAAATACGAAGACTTGAAAAAAACAGTTGCGATCAATCTGCTCGATTTTCATCTATTTAGCTTCGAACGATTTCACAGCACGTTTCATTTTTATGAAGATCATGAAGAGCGATTTATGCTGACAGATGCGATGGAGCTCCATTTTATTGAATATCCGAAGTTTGCGAATATGAAGAAAAACTTGAATAACCCGCTGCACCGATGGCTGTTGTTTTTGGATGAGAAGCTGCCCGAAGAGCAATTAGAGGAGTTGATCCGGATGGACCCAGTGATCAAAAAAGCGGAGGAACGGCTGGAATGGTTGAGCAGTGATGAAGAAACCTTGCGGTTGTACGAAGCCCGGGAGCATTCCCTGATTGAAAGGAATAGCTTGATAGCCGAGGGGAAGGCCCAGGGAAGAGCCGAAGGAAGAGCCGAAGGAAAAAAAGAAATCGCCAAGCAAATGCTGGCGAAAGGATTGGAACCGGCGCTTATAGCGGAGCTTACCGGCTTGCCGCTTGATGAAATTCGGGAAATGGCGAAAAACGGCGGATAAGTCGTCCGTTTCTTTGAATCCTTCTGTAAAAGTGGCTCTCTCCAATGGTGCCACAAGTGAGACGATCACAATCCTGAAGTCGAAAAAATAAAAGCCTCTAAAACCACTTTGGAAGTGGGGTAGAGGTTTTTTTGTGTCAGAAAGCAGATCGAAGCGGGATCGAAGCGGATACCGGATACAATCCAATCAAAATTCCGCTCGAAGATACGGCTCCCTTTTCATCTTCGGGCTTTTGCCATGGCATAGTTATCGAAAAATAAGCGGCAGCCGGCATATGCGTAAACTATACTTAGTGGGAAATATATATATAGAAGTGGCTTGACAGAAGTCGAATTCACATTATAAACTTTAAATGTAATACATTTAGATATATTGTAACACAATAAGAGACGATGGGTGGGTTTGGGACATTTTTATTGCTGCCCAAAAGATCGCAAAAGAGAACATACCAGGGGACGGCTTGGACACTGCAAGATCAATTTGCTTCCATGAAAGGCGTCTGTCGGCATTTGCAGCTTGATCGACTTTCCATTTTAAGAAAACGCTTACGAATAATGAGGCACAACCAAACACAGGAAGGGAAGGTGGAAACGGATGAAAAAGCTAAGTGTAGTGGAGCATCGAATCTTATGCAAGGATGATCAGTACAACTCGTTCCCGAGTATAACGATGCGCCGGGACGGGACATACATTATGACCTTTCGCCGGGCGCCCGACTGGCAGAAAACGTTCGGGCATGTGAGCCATATCGACCCGGCTTCGTTCGCGGCCAAGCTGGAATCGCCTGACGGAAACGGCTGGGACTCGGCTCCGTCGGTCCTGTACGACGATTTCTTCTGCGGAGTTCAGGACCCGCGGCTGCACGTGATGCGGGACGGTACGCTGCTGTGCACGTTCTTCAAGTGGAAAGTGACGGAGAAGGGAGATCCCGTACCGGAAGGCAGCTTCTCGCATAACGTATACGGCAAATGGACGGGGACGCTGGTCGGTTCGTTCTCGATCCGGTCGACGGATGGCGGGAATACGTGGGATGAACCCGTGCAGCTGCCCGGCACCAATGTAGCCATTCAAGGAGACTGCGTGGAGATGGATGACGGCTCCGTACTGGCACTGACGTACGGGCAGGACAACGGCGTGTCCAACGTTTATGTGCTGCAATCGCCCGACCGCGGCTTAACATGGACACAAATATCCGATATCCCGGGCTGCGACGGCTACCATTTTCACGAGCCGAACTTGCGCCTCACGCCTTCCGGCAAGCTGGTCGCTTTTATCCGGACGGCCAAAGTGTCCAAGGGCGCCAACCCAGGCTTGCCCAACTCGCCGCTGTATACAGCGGAGTCGCTGGACGGAGGATTGACATGGAGCCAGCCGGTTCCGCGCGCCCACTATTCGCCAAGTCCATTCCATGTGCTGGACCTCGGCGATGACGGCGTATTCGTTTCTTACGGATACCGGTATGAGCCGTTCGGCATACGCGCATTTCTGCTGAATCCGGAATGCAACAACTGGGAGGAGGCCGAGGAGCTGATCGTTCGCGAGGACGGCGGCGGTAGCGACATCGGTTATACGAGCGCGGCGCGGCTTCACGACGGTACGATCCTGCTGACCTATTATTATTTTGATAAAACGGGTGGAATCCGGTATATCGCCGGAACCGTGTGCAGCTTGCAATAATAGACGGAACAACTGGGCGAGGGCGGAACCAATCATTTATGATCAGGGGGTCTCATCAATATGAAAAGCAAATTAACCGGATTGACGGCACTGCTTGCCGCGATTGCGCTTCTCGTCTCCGCCTGCGGCGGAAAAGACGGACAGCCCGGAAAGACAGGAGAACCGCAGCCGGCGCCGGAAGTCAAAAAAGATCCGTTCACGTTGTCCGTCTTCGGGTTCGGCGTGAAGGAGGAGGAGTTCAACGACCGGTTCCGGACGCACCTGGAGAAAAGTTCCCTTACATTACGTTCAAATATATATCCCCCGACAAGGGCAACTCGCTGCCCGAACTTGTGTCGCGCGGCGAAACGCCCGACCTCATCCGGACCGACGTGCCGAACCTGAAAAACAACTACCTCGACCTCAAGCTGGGAACCGACCTGAACGAATATGTGAAGTAGTACAATTACGACTTGAAGCGATTCAACGGCCCGTTCGTTCAGGAGATGATCGATGCGGGACAGACCGGAGCGTTATATGGACTCCCTTATCCCCCCTACTTCCCGATGGTGCTGACCTACAACAAAAACTTGTTCGACCAGTTCGGCGTCCCTTACCCGAAAGACGGCATGACTTGGGATCAAGCGTACGATATCGCCAAAAAGATGAGCCGGGTTGAAGGGGGCAACGTCTACCGCGGCTTTGCGGCCAACATTATGGCAATGCTCCGGGACAATCCGTTCGGCTATCCGATTCTGGATCCAAATGCGGACCAGTTGTTCGATACGGAGAAATGGAAGCCGCACTTCAGCAACTTCCTGCGTTTTTACGAGCTGCCGAACAACAAAATCGCGCCGACGAGCGGTGATGAGATTACAAACGTTTTCAACAAGGGCAACATGCCCTTTGCAATTTCTTAGCGTACAGAAAACATTCCGTAAACAATTACCCGATATGATGTAGGTAATATCATAAGGGTTGAGACGTGGAGAAAGCCCGATCAGAACGCAAGCGGATTCCGTCAGGAACGCTTCTTCTCATCCGGCTTTTTTTGCGTTTCTTTTGTTTTGTACCGACATGAAAATCAACTGAAAAAACGGAGGCAGCAAGTTGAACCAGACACCTGCACAAGCACCGGCGCAAGCCCGCGGACTAATGTCCACAGCTCCAGCCAAGAAGCAAGGCGCAGTCAGAAAGGCTCTGCGCAAACATTGGCAGCTGTATTTGCTCCTGACGCCGGTCGTCCTATATTTCGCGATTTTCCATTACTGGCCGATGTACGGCGTTCAGATCGCCTTCAAGGATTTTATCGCGACGAAAGGTATATGGGGCAGCCCTTGGGTCGGGTTCAAACATTTCGAGCGATTTTTCGACAGTTACTTTTTCTGGAGGCTGATCAAAAACACGCTCGGCATCAGCTTGTACGAGCTGGCCGTCGGTTTTCCGATTCCGATTCTTCTCGCCCTGATGATCAACGAGGTACGGATGAAAGGGTTCAGCCGATTCGTGCAGACCGTAACGTATGCGCCGCACTTTTTGTCCACCGTCGTCGTTGTTGGCATGCTGATGATGTTTTTGTCCCCATCCAGCGGGCTCGTGAACATGGTGATCCGGGCGCTCGGCGGAGAGCCGGTCTTTTTTATGACCGAACCGGCATGGTTTAAGACGATATACGTATTTTCCGGCGTCTGGCAGCAGATGGGCTGGAGCTCGATTATTTATTTGGCGGCGCTCGCCGGCATCGACCCGCAGCTGCACGAAGCGGCCAAGGTGGACGGGGCTTCGCGGCTGCAGCGGATCTGGCACGTCAACTTGCCCGGCATCCGGCCGACTATCGTGATCCTGCTGATCCTCAATTTCGGCTCGCTGATGGGAGTCGGTTTCGAGAAAGTGTTTCTGATGCAAAACTCGCTGAATATGGAAGGCTCCGACGTCATCTCGACCTATGTATACCGGAGCGGCATTCTCGGGGCGCAGTACAGCTTCTCCGCCGCTGTCGGGCTGTTCAACTCGGTCGTGAACTTCATTCTGCTCCTTACGGTCAACCGGATCGCGAGGAAGGTCAACCAGGTCAGCCTTTGGTAAAGGGCACACAGCATCAAGAAGCTTAACAAGGGGGGACTACCGATGGAAGCCCGAAGTTACGGGGATAAATGGTTCGGAGCGGTCAATGCCACTTTGCTTGCGTTCGTATCGCTGATCGTGCTGTATCCGCTGATTTACGTCCTGAGCGCCTCGATCAGCAATCCCGCAGCCGTCCTGAACGGGGACATGTGGCTGGTGCCCAAGGAGATTACGTTCGCGGGATACAGCAAAGTGTTTGAAAATAAAGAACTGCTGAACAGCTACGGCAATACGATTTTTTATACGGTGCTCGGTACGGCGATCAACCTGGTCATGACGGTGATGGCCGCGTATCCGATGTCGAAGCGGGATTTGAAGGGACGCAACCTGCTGATGGCGGTTATGGTGTTCACGATGTTTTTCAGCGGCGGCCTCGTCCCGACCTACATGCTCGTCAAGCAGCTCGGCATGACGAATACGTTCTGGGCGCTCGTGATTCCGAACTCGGTATCGGTGTACAACATCATCATTATGCGGACGTTTTTCCAGTCGAGCATACCGGGCGAGATTCAGGAGGCGGCTGCGATCGACGGCTGCTCGGAGATGAGGATTTTACGGTCTGTTGTGCTTCCGCTGTCGATGCCGATTATCGCGGTGATGATTTTGTTTTACAGCGTCGGACATTGGAACGCGTACTTCAACGCCTTGATTTATTTGACCGCTCGTGAAGATTACCCGCTTCAACTGATTTTACGGGAAATTTTGATTCAGGGTCAGATGGAGGAGATGGTGAATGCGGGAGACAGCTCGCACGCCAAGACGCTTCTTGATCAAGAGGCGGTCAAATATGCGGTCGTCGTCGTGGCGAACCTGCCGATCCTGCTGCTGTATCCGTTTTTGCAGAAATACTTTGTCAAGGGTGTATTGATTGGGGCTATAAAAGGCTGACCGCCTTTTTGGCAATAGATGAGGAACAGGAAGCACAACACAGGGAGGAACTTGAATCATGAGATGGAAAAAATGGACGGCGCTGACCGTGTCTTCGGTTATGACAGCCAGCCTGATCGCAGGCTGCGGAGAGGCCAAAGAACCGGCAGGCGGAACGAGCGGCGCATCCGGAAACAAAGAAACCGAAGTTAAGCAAAATGTAAATAAAGCGGGCATGCCGATCGTAAAGCAGCCGATCGAGCTGACCTTTTTCACCGGCCTGGCGGCAACGAACGGAAGCAACAAGTTCGAGGAACGGCTCGTATGGAGCGAATATGCGAAAATGTCGAACGTCAAAGTGAACTTTCAGACAGTGCCGTTCGAGAATTTGACGGAGAAACGCAATCTCGCGCTCGCAAACGGCGACTATCCGGACGTCTTGTACTCGGCGCGGGTGCCCGCCTCGGATCTGATGAAATACGGCGGCCAGGGCGTCTTCGTCAAGCTGAACGATTACATCGACAGCTACGCGCCCAACCTGAAGAAGCTGATGGACAAATACCCCGACCTGCGCAAGGCGCTGACGATGCCGGACGGCAATATTTATTCGTTCCCGTCGTTTTACAGCCCGGAATTTCTGCCGATGCTGATCGGCACGCCGCTGTGGGTGAAGAAGGACTGGCTGGACAAGCTGAACATGAAGGAGCCGCAGACGATCGACGATTTGTACGCCTACCTGAAGGCGGTCAAGACGACCGACTTGAACGGCAACGGACAAGCCGACGAAATTCCGTACAGCGGCACGGGAATTAACCCGCTCATGGAGCAAATCATGGGAGCGTGGGGCGTCGGAACGCGCGGCCTCGGGCATAAGCATGTCGACATCGACCCGAAAACGAACGATTTGCGCTTTTTCCGGACGACAGACAATTTCAAAGAGCTGCTTCAATTTATGAACAAGCTGTACAGCGAAGGGCTGATCGACAAGGATGTCTTCACCCAAACCGGCAACCAGCTGTATGCCAAGGGCGGCAAAGGCGTGCTCGGCGCGACGATCAACCCGAACCCGAAAACGCAATTTAACGGCGAAGGCTACTTCGGCCTCGGCGCCTTGAAAGGACCTCAAGGCGGCCAGTTGTATACGCACATCAAAGTGCCGATGGTATGGCCGGGTGCATTCGTCATTACGGACAAAAACAAACATATCGAAGCGACCGTCAGATGGATGGACCATTTCTACGGCGACGAAGGCGCTACGTTTTACTTTATGGGCAAGGAAGGCGTCAGCTATACGAAGGCGGCGGACGGCAAGCTGGAATTCGTCGATGAAATCAAGAAAAATCCGAACGGCTTGACGATGGACCAGGCGCTGACCAAATACGTCACCTGGATGGGCGGAAGCTACCCGGGTTATGTGCAGGAGAAATATTTCAAAGGCTCCGAGACGCTGCCGGAATCGGTCGAAGCCGGGAAGAAGGCCCAGCCGCACGCGATCAAGGAACTGTGGTACAACTTCAACTTTACGGATGAAGAGACAGAGTTCATGAAGACGAAAGGAAGCGACATCCAGACGTACATCACCGAGATGGAAGCGAAATTTATTACCGGCGCCGTCTCGTTCTCCGAGTGGGACAAGTACGTAACGACCGTTAAAAACATGGGCGTGGCCGATTATTTGAAAGTGTACAAGGCTGCTTACGACCGGTACAACAAAAGCAAGTGATGTGTGAAGAGGAAGAGGTTATACTGCCTCGAAAAAAAGAATGCCGAACGCCGCCGATGGGCGGCGTTTTCGGTTGGTGTGGCAACCCTCGCACCTTGCGCCTTGAACGCTGCACCCCGCACCCCGACTCCAACCCCAAGCCCAAACCTCAAACCTCGAAACTCGAACCCTCGCTCCGCACGCCAGGCCACCAAACCCTTCACCACTCAACCGCCGGCTTCCCGGCTACGGCACGTCAACTAAATAGAGGTCTTTCGCAGCTCTTATTTCCTCAAAATGAGCCGTCCGAACGGTATTAGGAGCTATTTGAGACCCTTATTCTGGGATGTAAGCCCGCTCAGACAGAAAACGAAAGGATTAAGAGCTTCAATCATCACCTATTTCCCTCCAAGTCCGCTTTTTCTCCAAAATAAGGTGTACAAACATCACTTATCCGGAACATGCAACAATTGGCGATACCCCATTTGGGGCATCCGGACAGGAATCTTCCGGTTTATCCCGAATTTAGTAAGGAGATCAAGGTAAGCAGGCAAGGGGGAAACGATTCGTGAAATTGATACATACCGCCGACTGGCATCTGGGCAAGCTGGTGCAGGGCGTATATATGACAGAAGACCAGAGACACGTGCTCCGGCAGCTCGTGGATACGGTAGAGCGCGAGAAGCCGGATGCGGTCATCATCGCAGGCGATCTGTACGACCGGGCCGTGCCGCCGACCGAGGCGGTCGACCTGCTGGACGAGCTGCTGGAGCGGATCGTCATCGGCCTGAATACGCCGGTGCTGGCCATATCCGGCAATCACGACAGTCCGGACCGGCTGAACTTCGGGACCCGGATCATGGAAGGACGCGGCCTGCACCTGGCCGGTCAGCTGCGGGCGGAACCGCGTCCCGTCGTGCTGCGGGACGAATACGGGGACGTGCACGTTCATCTCGTTCCGTACGCCGACCCGGCTCAGGTCCGGCACCTGTACGGGGACGAGTCGATTCGTTCCCATGACGAGGCGATGCGGGCGATTGTTACACGGATCGAGGCGTCGATGGACCCGGCGGCGCGCCACGTGCTGGTCGGACACGCCTTCGTCACGCCCGGCGGCGAGCCGCAGGACAATACGAGCGATTCCGAGCGTCCTCTCTCGATCGGCGGGGCGGAGCATGTGCGGGCGGAATATTTCCGGCCTTTCCACTATACGGCGCTCGGCCATTTGCATCAGGCGCACTACGTGCTGCAGGACAATATCCGGTACGCCGGATCGCCCTTGAAATATTCGATCTCCGAGGAGTCGCACCGCAAATGCTTCTACGTAGTCGAGCTGGACGCGCAAGGCACGGCGGCGATCGACCGGCGGGAGCTGGTCCCGCTTAGGGATATGCGTCGGATAACGGGAACGATTCAGGACATCGAGACTCATTCCGTCTGCGACGATTACGTATTTGTAACGCTGACGAACGACAACCCGGTTTTGTTTCCGATGGAGAAAGTACGGGCGGTTTATCCGAATGCGCTGCACGTCGAGCGAAGGCCCGAGGGAGTCAGAGTCAGGGATGCGGCTGAAACGGCCGAAGGGACGGGCAATACGCCGGAGCGGCGGCGGGAAGCCGATCCGGTCGCGCTGTTTGCGGCCTTTTACGAGGAAGTGAAAGGCAAGCCGCTCGAAGAGGAGAAGCGGCTGCTGTTTGCCGATACATATGGAGAAGTGTTCAAAGAGGAAGGGGACGCCGTATGAGACCGATCAAGCTGACGATGCAGGCGTTCGGTCCGTACCGCGATTCGGAGACGGTCGATTTCCATAGGCTGGAGGATCGGCGGTTGTTCGTTATATCCGGGAATACCGGCGCCGGGAAAACGTCGATTTTCGATGCGATCTGTTTTGCGCTGTACGGTTATGCGAGCGGAGAGGACCGCGCGGAGCCGCGGATGCTGCGCAGCCATTTTGCTGACGATGAAACACATACCGCCGTTGATTTCGAGTTTGCCGCGGGCGCGCGGACGTACCGGATTTTTAGACAATTGCCTCACCGGAAAGGGGCGAACAAAAGCGAAACGGGCGGCAAAGCGGAGCTGTACGAAACGACAGAGGGCCAAGAAACGCCGTGCGTCGACCGGTTCACCGTCGGGGAAGTGAATGCGAGGCTGGAGACGATCCTGGGGCTGACGAGGGAGCAATTCAGTCAGATCGTCATGCTGCCGCAAGGAGAATTCCGCAAGCTGCTCACTTCCGATACCGACAACAAGGAGGATATCCTCCGGCGCATTTTCCGGACCGGTCTGTACCAGAGACTGGAGGAACGGTTCCAGCAGAAGCACCGGGAGCTGAAAGACGCTTATAAAGAGGCGGCGTCGAAGGCCGACGTTTATTTGAAGCAGACGCAGGAGACGATGCCGCTTCGCGAGGGCAGCGGGCTTGCCGCGACATTCGGCCAGCCGACCTGCAACGCGTCGCAAGTGATGGACGGTCTGGCGGAGGAAGCCGCGTATTATGACGGCCTGGCCCGTACAGGCGCCGAGCGCAAAGGCGAATTGACGACCCGGCTCGAGAAGCGGGAGGACGAGCTGCGCGCGGCGCTGCTGCTGAACGGGCGGTTCGCGGAGCTCGGACAGAAGCGCGCAAGGCGCGAAGAGCTGGAGCGTCAGCGCGAGGACGTGGCCGAGCGCGAGCGGCGGCTTGCGCTCGCCGAGCGGGCGGCGCGGCTCGAGCCGTACGCGGAGCAGGCGGCGAAGGCGGCGCGGGACGCCGAGGCGAAGCGCCGCCAGCTCGCCGCGAAGCA
>NZ_JACXJA010000066.1 GCF_014705615.1 Paenibacillus oceani | reverse complement strand
TTTACAGGTAGCCAATATGGTCAAGAATCGTAAGTTAGCCAAGGCCATTAGCGAGGTTTCCTGGTCGATGTTTCGCTCCATGCTAGAGTACAAAGCGAAGTGGTATGGCCGCATCGTAGTGGCTGTAGGCTCAACATTCGCATCTTCGCAATTATGCTCCTGCTGTAGCTACAAGCACAAAGATGTAAAAGATTTGAAGTTGCGTGAATGGGACTGCCCGGAATGTGGAGCGCATCACGACCGAGACTTTAACGCAAGCCTGAATATTCTTGCCGAAGGCAAAAGACTTCTTGCTGTGTAAACCTTACACGAACTGTCGGAACGACAGGGTTAGCTTGGTGAACTTCTCTTCGTTAGAAGGGACTACCCAAGAATCTCGTGACTTTAGTCATGAGAGGTTCAAAAAAACGTTTCTGCCAAAAACAGACCTTGTCGATGCTTACTGCCGGCGCGAGCGGTTCTCCGGCTGATTGTCCGGACCGCGTCGAAGATTCGGCCGACTGTATGCGGATCGCCGCCTCTTGGCGGCTATTTTTACTCGGGAGCAGGGACGCAGAAAAGCTTCCCGCACACCACTGGATCGTGGGGCGGGAAGCCGCTCATGCACCTATTATTTTGGACACATTGCTAAGCCTGGGCCTTCGTGTATCTGATCTTCGGGACCGGCCGGCGATCATCAGGCACAGGGATGCGGACGATCCCGCGCTCAAGCCTCGCTGCTCATCACACCGCTGCGAATCGAACCGGCAGCGCCTGTATTCGCATAGTTCGTATAAGCTTTATACCACTGCGGCATCATGTTGTCGGGAATGAGGATGTGCCGGAGCACGCCGAAGCCGTATACGCTGCGCCACAGCCGCTCGGTACGCTGCACCCGCCGCTTCATCAGCGGGTAGGCGGCCTCGATGCCACCACTATCCATCTGCGACGCGATCGTATAATCGAGCGCCATCAGCTCCGCCTTCAGCCGGATCTGGGCGAACGACCAGGAACGGTTCTCGTCAACCGACGCGTACCGCTCGATCGCCTCCAGCTCCCGCTGCCACCCCGCCGCCTTAGACTCTTCCAACATCTCCATCTCCAGCAGCACATCGACAAACCGGTTCAGCGTATCACCCCGGAGCCGGAACAGGAGACGACCGTAATATTCGGCGATATCCCGTACGCCGCCCGCCGGATTCCAGCCGAGCCGGCTCGCCGCGAAAGCGTTGAAGTGATCCCCGAACGATTCGTTGTAGCTCATAAAGCCGGTGCATTGCTGACGAGCAAACGACCCGAGCACCGAGCTGATCCGCCGGGAAGCGCTGTGAACGCCCGTTTTCGTATACACGTCTCTCCGGTCATGCGAGAAGCCGATATGCAGGAAGCAGCCGAGCCGCATGTCTCCGATCCGCTCGCGCACGTCAGGCAGCTCGAACACGCCATAGGTGGCGCTGAACTGGTAGACGCCGAACCAGTCTTTGGCCGGGCCGGCGATAAATTGCTGAAGCTGCAGCAGCTCCTCGTCCGACGTCCACCAGCCGCATATATCGGCCTTCAGCTCCGGATAGAAGGCGCTTACCGTCCCGTACACATCCCGGACAAGCTCCAGAAACACCGGATAATACGGCTGACAGGACGGACAGGCGCAGCCGCCGTCGTCATAAGGGACGCAGACGATCTTCTCGATGCGAATCCCGCTCTCCTTCAGATCGTCGAACAGCTGGCGATGGTTGTTCAGGATAACTTCCCGCGCCGCCGGATTGGACGGGCACAGCACCTGGCCTTGAACGCGCAGCTTGTGATCGCGCACCCCGACCCAGTCCGGACGCATCTGGTCCACGTAGCCTACGTTCGGCGTAATGACCAGGATGTTATCCAGCCCAAGCCGCTGGCTCATACGCAGCCACTCTTTTTTCCTCCGCCACAAAAACATCGAGCTGCTGTGGTACACATGAGAATGATACGGGTCCGGCATATCGTTCGGATCGAACCAATCGCCGTAGCCGCTCGCCCCGGCCAGCGCCAGATCTTCCAAATAACGCTGCATCTCCCCGCTCCAGCACACCTCAAACGAATTGCCGAAATGGCCGGGCATATAATGAATCCGGTCCGTCAGCTCAGGTGCAATCTCCCACCTGCCGGGAGCCAGCTCCACCTTGATCGCCGCTCCGCCCGCCGTCGGGTCCGCCTCCGCGCCGAGCGCTCCTGCACGGTCCGCCGCAGCAAGCAGCCGGTTCAGCAGCTCGCCCAGTCCCGCCACATAGTCTCTGGTCCGGGCCGCACCGATGAAAACGTCCCGATTCTCCGTTATTTCCAGCACGAATCCGTCGGTACGGACCGAATCGAAGGTGATCCGCAACCTGTCGGGAGCGCCGCCGCCGGTTATTTCCGCGATCCGTTCCGCCGCAATTCGCGCCGCTTCCTCCGCCTCTGCAAGAAGACAACGGCATTCCAGTTCCAAAAGTCGCATTCGCGCCACCCCATCTGCCCTTCACGGGCTACCATCTTTAGTGCATCGCCCATCCGCCGTCGACATTCACGGTCTGGCCTGTCATAAAGTCGCTCTCGGCCGAAGCCAGAAACAAAAACGCGCCGACCATATCAAGCGGCAGTTGCCGCCGGGGAATCGCCTGCTCTTCCTCCAAATAAACCCGCGTCCGCTCCTGCTCGGCGGGATCGGGCATATCGAGCAGCTCCTGCTCGGTCATCACCGCGCCCGGGGAAATCGCATTAACCGTGATGCCGTGCTTGCCGACTTCCCGGCTAAGCGCCCGGGTGAAGCCGACGACGCCGCCTTTGGAGGCGACATAATGCACGAATCCTTTGTTCCCCCTCAGAAACGTTACCGACGACACGTTAATGATTTTCCCGTACCCGCGCTCGCGCATAGAAGGAAATACGGCCTTGCTCGTCAGAAAACACGATTTCAGGTTGACCGCCTGTACGCGGTCCCATTCGTCTCCTGTAATCTCGTACCATTCCTTACGCGGATAAATCCCTGCGTTATTAACCAGGATATCGACACCGCCCCAAGAGCGGTTCACCGTATCGATCATCGCCGCCACGTCCGCTTCGCTGCTGACGTCCCCGTAGAGCGCCATCGCCTGCCCGCCGCGGGATTCGATCTCGGCGACGAGTTCCCTCGCCTTCGTTTCCGTCCCGTAATAATTAACCGCGACCTTCGCTCCTTCGGCTGCAAAGGCCAGGCAGACCTCCCGGCCGATGCCGGTCGAGCCTCCGGTTACGAGCGCGGTTTTATTTTGCAGTCGCATCGGTACTCTCCCCTTCCCTGGCCGGCCATGCGAAATTTTCGTCGAACGGAACCATCGGCCTCGGGATGCGCTCGAACGCCAAACTTTTGATTTTGGCGGTGCTCGCTCCCGGCGTATCGAGAATATAGATACGGTCCGACAGCTTCTCGTATTCGGCCCGGAACTGGTTGGCCGACTTCACCAGCACGAGGTCGGCTTCAGCAGGCTCAAGTCCGGCGCTCCTGTACATCGCGGGGTCTCCGGTGAACGTTGCGTTTTCCATCAGCAACAGCGAGATTGTCCCGATCCGCACGACCGCGCAGCGTCCCATGTCGGCCTCCATCCGGTTCGCTGTGCCGCCGCCAAAGCGGAATTTCCCGGTCCCCACAGTAGCGACGACGGCTTCTATATCCAGAGGTTCGCCGACGGATCGGCTGACCGAATGGCCGAGGCGCAGCTTCACGGCGCTGCCTTCCCCGGCCAAGACTGCGGCTGCCGCCGAATCGGGGTCGAGCATCGAGAGCAGGCAATTCCAGCGG
The DNA here is from genome assembly GCF_014705615.1 of Paenibacillus oceani. Lineage (GTDB taxonomy): Bacteria > Bacillota > Bacilli > Paenibacillales > NBRC-103111 > Paenibacillus_AB > Paenibacillus_AB oceani. The sequence continues at coordinate 36,504 of NZ_JACXJA010000066.1, read as the reverse complement.
CGGTCCGCCCCGAGCTCGAGCAGCCGCCGCAGCACGAAGTTGCTGTCGCCCGGAGAGCCCGCGCCGGGGCTGTCCGCCGAGTCGGAGACGATGTACGGCAGGCTGCGGTCCGGGTCCGCTTCCAGTTTCCGTATAATGTCCGGCACCGAGTACAGGTCCACCTCGAACTCGCTGCGCTTGCTCCACATCAGCCCGGCCAGACGGTCCGCCTCCGCCTCCGTACGGTCCGGGTCATCGCCTTGAACGATTACCGAGCAGCCCATCTCCTCGATATCCAGCCAAGGCTGGACGAGAAACAGCGAGGTGAGCCGGGAAGGGTCCTCGCGCTCGCCCGCGCGGGCTTCCTCCCACAGTTCGTACATCGGCCCGCGGTACGTCTGATGGCTCTCAGCCGGCACGATCATCGGCACCTTCTTAAGCTTGAGATGCGGCTTCGTCTTACCGCGTATAATCCGGAACAGCTGCTTCGCGGCACGATAACCGGTCTCCTCGCAATCGACGTGAGGGAATGTCCGGTAGCCAACAATGCCGTCGACCAGCCGGACCATGCGGCCGGTGACGTTCGCATGCGAGTCGAGGGTGATGACGATCGGCACATCGGGCCCGGCCCAGCGGCGCAGCTCCTCGATGATTTCAACGTCCGCATCGTCGTGATCCTCGGCCGCCCATGCGCCGTGCAGCGCGAACAGGATGCCGTCGCAGGAAGGGAGGCGCGCCAGTTGGCCGGTCAATAGTTGTTTCAGCTCGTCCAGCGTCCGCCGCGGAACTCGTCCGGACGAGACCGCCTGTGCAAACATCGTCGGCAGCAGCGTAATTTTCCCTGCCCGCTCCCGTTCCTCCTCGGCAGCCGCCCGGATGAATCCGGTCAGCTCGTTTTCCGCGGTCTGCGGCTGGAGCAGCTGCTCGCCGAGTCGAAAGTAATACTTCCGGAAATCTTGCAAGGTGCTGCTCGCTTCGCTAAACGTATTGCTTTCCTGAAGCAGCCCGCCCACGACGATTCTCATATGCGACTCCCCTTTATTCGTGTATCGAAGCGCCCTCCAAAGCCGGCCTTGCCAGCCTCGTATATTGCCCGAGAGCTCCCTTGTGCCGGATAACCGGACGTTTCCACTGTGCTTTTCGTTTCTCCAGGACATCCCGGATTTCCTGCTGCCCGAGCATCTCACCGTTAATCCCGACGATGTCGAGCGTTCTTGCCGGAATGTCGATCCGCACAATATCGCCCGTCTCGATCAAGGCGATCGGCCCGCCGTCGGCCGCCTCCGGTCCCAAATAACCGACGCACGGTCCCCGTGTAGCGCCCGAGAACCGCCCGTCCGTCACTAGAGCCGTCGTTCTGGACAATACCAGATCGGAGGCGATCAGCTCGGACATGTAGAACATTTCCGGCATTCCCGTCGCACGCGGCCCTTGATAGCGGATCACGATAACGTCGCCCTGGCGGAATTCGCGGTTCAAATAAGCTTCGACCGCCGCCGGCTCACTGTCAAACACTTTGGCGGGGCCTTCATGCACCATCATTTCTTCCACGACGGCGGATTTTTTGATCGTCGCTCCGTTCGGCGCCAAGTTCCCTTTCAACAGCGCCAGCGAGCCTTCCGCCTTCAGCGGTTTCCCGATCGGGTAGATGACGTCCCGCTTGTTCAGCTTGTAATTGGCCAGAAACATCTCCGCATAATTCGGCATCTCGCTGCGTTCGAACAGCTCCAGATTGTCTCCGAGCGTCCGGCCCGTAACGGTCATGCAATCGAGATGAAGGTAAGACTTCAACTCCTTCACGACCATCGGCACGCCGCCCGCATACCAGAACAGCTCGGTCGGATACTTCCCGGCCGTCTTCGTATCGACAAGCACCGGGATCGTCCGGTGAATCGCGTCGAATGTCTCTGCATCCAGCTCGATGCCGATCTCCCGAGCTATGGCGATCAAGTGCATAACTGCGTTCAGCGAGCCGCCGATTGCGGAATGGATCATGATCGCATTCTCGAACGCTTGCTTCGTCAAAATATCCGACGGCCGGATTCCGGCTTTGTGAAGCTCCATCACTTGCTGGCCTGCGGCTCTCGCCATCCGCCGAATCTCGGCGTTCGTCGCCGGTATAAGCGCTGACCAGGGGAGCGCGAGGCCGAGCGCCTCCGCCATCACCTGCATCGTCGCAGCGGTCCCCATATACTGGCAGGCGCCGCACGTCGGGCAGCAGGCCCGTTGGAAGGCGAGAAACTGCTCCTTCGTCATCGTCTGCTCCTTGACCTGCACGCTCATATGCCACAATTCCTCGTTCGACTTCATGCAGGGCCCTGCTCCCATCGCCCCGCCCGGTACGTGAATGGCCGGAATGTCCAGACGCGCGATCGCCATCAGGTGGGCTGGAACCGCTTTATCCCCCGCCGAACTGAGCACCATCGCGTCGAAAGGCGTCGCCTTCACGTGAATTTCTACCATAGACGCTATGAAATCGCGCGAAGCGAGCGAATAGTGCATCCCTTCGTGCGCTTGTGCGATGCCGTCGCATATATCTGTCGTCGTATAGCGGGCAGGCTTGCCTCCCGCCTGCAACACACCTTTCTCCGATTCGGCTACCAGTTCATCGAGATGATACGAACTCGGATGACTCGAGCCGGCCGTGCTCTCCACCAGCACCTGCACCTTGTCCAGGTCTGCCACTGTCCAGTCCATCGACATGCGCAAAGCGTCTCCTTCGAAGCTCATGCTCCGCACTTTCTGACTGCGCAGCTCATTACCTGTATCACTCAATTTCGACTTCCCCTCTCTCCGCATGCTCCAATGCATAGCTGACATTACCAGTATTCGATATTATTGTACGATTGTCAACAATATTTTAAATGCATCATCATCATTCCTGAGTGTGGAAGACCGTGTCTCGGTTTCATTCCTACTAGTCCGTGCCGATGTCCGAATGTTTACAATCAAGCCGGATTCCCTTACTATGAATAAAGTGAACCATATATTGAAGGAAGTGCGAACCCGATGTCCGATTTCCGATTTGACGAGCAAAAAGCGACCTCCTTGCGTCACAAAATTACCGACGATATTCGCAAGGCGATCTTTCAAGGCAAATTAAAGTCCGGCGACCGTCTGCGCGAAGTGGAAATCTCGAAGCAGATGGGCGTCAGCAGAGGGCCGGTCCGCGAGGCGATCCGGATGCTGGAGCAGGAAGGACTGCTCGTCTCGCTTCCTTATAAAGAAACGACGGTGGCGGATATCAGCGGAGAAGAAGTGCGCGACGTGCTGAATCCGATCCGCCTGATCATCGAGACGTTCGCCATCCGCAAGGCGCTGCCGAATATCGGGGAACGCGAGCTCGAGAGGCTCGCCGGATTCGTGGCCGCCATGAAGGAAGGCGCCGCGCAGCGGGACTTGACCCGGATCGTGGACAACGATCTGATGTTTCACGAATACGTCATCAGCCTGGCCGATATGCCGGGACTGCTCGGCACGTGGACGTCGATCTACAACCGGATCCGGCTTCATTTCATGATCCAGGGCCGAGCCTATGACGATCTGAACAAGCTGTGGAAGGAACACGAGCTGCTGCTCAAGTCGATCCGCAAGGGCGATCCGGAGCAGATAGCCGAAGCTTGGGCCGACCATGTCGGAACGTACCGGTCCGAAGATGTCAACTAAACTAAACTAAACTAAACTGAATCGAAAGAGAAACCACATCACTTGGAGGAACCCGACATGAAATACGATTTCGACCGCCGCATCGACCGGAGAAACACACGCTCCTACAAATGGGATCAAAGCGAGAAGCTGTTCGGAGATAAAGACATTTTGCCGTTATGGGTAGCAGATACCGATTTTGCCAGCCCTCCGGCCGTACGCGAAGTGATCGAGAAACGGGCGGCGATCGGGATGTACGGTTATTCGATCCGCCATGACGGTTATTTGCAGGCGATCGTGGACTGGTACCGCCGCAATCACGGATGGGCTGTGGAGCCGGAGTGGATTATCGATTCGCCGGGCGTCGTCACCTCGCTGGCGCTGGCTGTCGAGCTGTTCAGCGAGCCGGGAGCCGCGGTTGTCATTCAGACGCCGGTTTACTATCCGTTCTACGACGTCATCCGCAACAACGGGCGTACCGTCGCCATGAATCCGCTGCTGCACCAGGGCGGCCGGTTCGAGATGGATTACGGCCAGCTCGAGAAGCTGTTCCAGGACGGAGCGAAGCTGATGCTGCTGTGCAGTCCGCACAATCCCGGCGGCCGCGTATGGAGCGAGGGCGAGCTGCGGAAGCTCGGCGAGCTGTGCCGGCAATACGGCGTTACGATCGTCTCCGACGAGATTCACGGCGATCTCGCGCTGCCGGGTTATACCCATCGCCCGCTCGCTTCGCTGTCGCCGGAGCTGGCGGAGATTACGATCTCCTGCCTGGCCGCCACCAAAACGTTTAATATGCCCGGCCTGCATACGTCGTTCATCGTTGTCTCCGATCCGGCCAAACGGCGCAAGCTGGATCAGCGGTTCAAGGCGCTCAGCCTGCATATGGCGCAGCATTTTGCCCAGGATGCGGTCGAAGCGGCATTTAATCACGGGGAAGACTGGCTGAAGCAGATGAAGGAGTATGTCGCCGGTAACGTCGAATTCGCGATCAGTTACTTGGCCGAGCATCTGCCGGAAGTGAAGCCGATGCGGCCGGAGGGCACCTACCTGCTGTGGGTCGACTGCCGGGCGCTGAAGCTCGATCCCGCCGGCTTGAAGGACTTGATGTTCCGCAAGGCGAAAGTTGCCTTCACCGAAGGTTCCGTATTCGGTACGGACGGCGAGGGCTGGCTGCGCATCAACCTCGGCTGCCCGCGCTCGATCGTCGAGGAAGCGCTGGAGGCGTTCTGCAAAGCGGCGAACGACCGGTAAGAAGGGGGATATCCCGATTGTTCGGTTCGCATGCGACGGGAACGTCCCCGTATCCAAACGAAAGGACCTCAAATCCACAGTAAAGTGGGATTGAGGTCCTTTTTCTGAAGGAACGTCGGATCGGCAGCTTGTTGGTGAGCGAAAGGGAGGGGCAGGGGCAGGAGCGCTGAACACGTATCTACTTGCGGGTTTGACAAAGAATAACAGCCTTTTGCACCCTCTATTTTCGGCATATCGGCAAGTCAGAGACGAATAAGGGCGGTTTGTGCCTCTTATTTCTGCCAGTTAGCCGGGCCTGCCCCCTTCTCGCGGATATTAGGAGCTGGAAACCGCTCTTATTTCCCCGCCCAAGCTGGTTTCACACCATATAGAGGGTACAAACCGCTCTTATCGGCTCCTCCATGCCATCGAGGAACGAACCGGCCGGACCCTCCGACTAGAACATCCTCAGCAGCCGTGCGGTTCCCCCTGCCAGCTCCACCACGAGCGAGCCGTCAAGATCTGCGCTCAGCTCCTCACCGGTAACAAGATCGGCCGCCGCTCCCGGCAGCGGAATAGGAAGCTTGCCGTCTTCTGTTCCGAAATTCGCCGCAAGTACGTAAAGATGACCGTCCGCTCCCCGGACGCTTACCGCCCGGATCACTCCGGCTTCATGCCGGATCACGGACAAGAGGCGGTCGTCCCCGGCATAGGCGGCAGTCTTCTGCCTAGGAAGGCCGGCTTGCAGAAGATACCCCGTATCAAGCAGCGGCTCGCCCGCCGGTACGGATATAGCTTCTGTCCGGCAAGGACCGCAGACGGTGTCGGCATACAACGTCTTCTCCAGCCCCGCCGTCCGTAGATTGGTCTTCAGCCCGACATTTCTTCGGCCCGGGCTGTGGATCGAGATCCCGTCCGTCCCGTAAGCCGCTACAACTCCCAGCTTGTCGTCGACATTAAGCCAGCGGGACCCGGTCGAGACGATCTCCTCCCCGTTAACAAGGCCGGTTACGGAACGCCCCCCGTGCTCATGGTAATAGTCGCGGCGTCCGCCGTTGAACAGATCGTTCGGAATAAGCAGGTTCAACCCTTTGACCGACCTTAGCATCGTCCGCTGCCCCGAGGCGGCGACATATTGCAGCACGAGCATATGCGTATCGTCGGGCAGCGCCGCGCATACGAGCCGGCTGCGGGCAAGCTCCTGATCCTGCTGTCCTTCCGCGAGGAGCCCCCGGGTGAATAGGGTCGTACTGCCTGACGTAACGAATCCGCCCGGAAACAGGTGCCCCGTATGCCCATCCAGCTTTTGCTCCGTAAACAGGCCGTACCCCTGCAGCTGTCCGGACAGGTTCTCGCGCCATTCGGCCATGTCGCTGGAGCCGGCAGGCACGATCAGCCCTTGCGGCTTCTCCGCCGATTCCCATACCCATGAAGCGATCCGCTGCTTGCCCCTCTGCAAATACGCGCCGTGGTAGGCGTCATGCCAGGAGTCCGGACTCGCGGACCCGGCCGTCCCCGCTGTTTCATCCGTTTCGCGGAGCGGCGTGTTGACGCCAGCTGGCACGTGTTGCACAGGTGGCACGGCTTCCGCAGCAGACGCGCCTTGCGTGACGCCGCGGTAAGCAAGCTCCCGCCAGGCAAGCCCCATCGACAACGCCGCCGCCCGGTCCGATTCGAGCCGGGTAAAGTAAAGCGGCGATTCGCGGAGCAGAGCGCCGCAGCGGAACGACAGGAACGTGCCGTCCCCCGAGGCGTCCATCTCCTTGACGATTTGGCGCAGCCAGCCGTCCTCCAGCTTCGCGCACTCCGCATCGCCGAACAAGTTCGCGATCATATGCCAGACCGGAATCACGTAGTCCTGGCAATACGTGTAGCGAATTCGCGTATCGCCGCCGATCCGCAGCAGCCGGCCGTCGGGGAACGTGCACGACTTTACCGCATCCCACAGCTCCCGGGCGTGCCGGTACAGCGACTCCGGCGCCCGTATCCCTTTGCCGAGGCAGTCGAAATGAAGCATCGCTATATTCGACAAGCAGATGACCATATAACCGACATTCAGATAGCCGTGATGATTCAGCGCCATCGAAGGGAAAAAATTCGCCCCAACATACCGCTCTGACACTTTCCGGCCGTCGACGATTTCTTCGCAGCTTTCATCTGCCGGAACGGATACGGAATTGATCAGGAAGTCGGTGCCCTTGTCGCGGTACTCCTCAGCTCTCGGGGCGTCCGGATAACGGATCGCCGTCCGGTGCAGAAACGCGCCGTTCCACAAATTGCTCTCCGGCTTGTTGCGTCCTTCCTTCGCCGTCAAGCCGGCGACGATCTCGCAATGATCGAGCAGCCAGTCGCACTCCGACAGCATGACCCGTCTCAGCAGCAGGCGCTCCTCGTCGGTCATATAACCCTCGACCGCTTCGACCCCATGCATCATCCGCTCCATCCCCAGAACGCTGATCCACGTATTACCCCATGCGGTTCCGTCCGTACAGGTGTGCGTTCCCACAAGATGCGTATGAAGGCTGTATCGCAGCAGACTCAGAGCGGTCTCTCTGACCTCAAGCCGGCTGATGCCGGCACGCCGCTCATCGAATTGCGGGGCTTCCGCCAACACGGCGAACGCGGCAAACGCTTTTTGATTCGTCTGGACGCCCCAGCCGTTCTCTCCCGTACCGTAACAGGCCAGGTCCGGGCGATCCGGGCAGACATACAGATAAGGCTTTGCCCCCCGAACCCATCTTTCCAGCAAAATCGTATAATCCTCGATACCGGCCATCCGCTCGGACTTTTTTGTTGCATCAGTCACGGTCACTCCCGCTCCTCCTTCCAGGTCGATCGTTTGTTATTTCAGACCGCATGTGCCATTTCTTTATTTTTTCTGGTCTGCGATCGATTTCGAAGCAGCTTCCTCGGCTTGGCGCAGCAGCGTATTCAGGTCCATTTCGCCCAGCGCGTAGCTGATAATGTTTTTGTTATAGGCAGATTCGACACCTGGATCGTAAATCGTCTTCGGCGCGATCGGAGCAAACTTCTCATAAAAAGCTACCTTCACGTTTTTGCTGCTGAAGTTCGTATCCTTGGCGAAAGCGTCCTTGATTTCCTTCGTGTTAACTACCGGCAGCGCTCCTGTCTTGGATACGCTTAATTGGAACTCGTCGGAGATCAAATATTTGATCACCTCCATCGACTGATCTTTGTTTTTGCTGATCGCGGATACGCCGAAGTAGGTCGGGTAGCCTTGCGGACCGGATTGCGGAGCTTCCTTGAACACCGGCATACTGACGACGTCCCAGTTCATCGAGGACATGTCCTGGGTCATATGGGTGTTGGCCAGCGCCGCCAGCATGGCGACGTCTTTATCCTTGACGAAGGAGATCACTTCCGGTATTTTCTTGCCGGCTCTGATTTTATCCTTGTAACCTTGCGGCTCCGCCAGCTTTCCGTACACTTCGTACAAGGACCTCCACTTCTCGCTTGAGATCGTCGGCTTCTCCGTCTTCAGATCGACATACCCGAGCGATAACGAATTGGTCGGGAAATAATGCTGCATCGCAAGCCCTACATACTGCACATTGCCGTCCGTCCGCGTCAGACGTTTATTCAGCTCGAACACTTCGTCCCAGGTCATGCCGTTTTTCGGATAAGAAACGCCGAATTTGTCGAAGATGTCTTTGTTGTAGTAAAGCACGGTCGTATTGTTCTGTACGGGCAACGCGTACATTTTGCCGCCGGACATTTCCCTCATCAAGTCCATCAGTGTAGGCTCGATTCGGCTCGTATCGACCTTATGCGTCTTCATCAGCTCCGTCATATCCATCTGCATATTAAACGCCAGAGGACCGCTTGCGAATTTGGCGATTGATTCCCAGACGATGTCGATTTCCTGCTTGGAGGCTATCAGATCAGGATAACGGGTCCCGTTTTTCCATTGGATATACTCGAACGTATGCTGCGGAAATTTCGCTTTGATAGCGTTACCAAACCGCTCGTTAAAAACTTCCTCCGTCCAGCCGCTCGTCGAATAAATGACCAGCTTAGCCGGCGGATAGCTGGTTTCCTTTACTTCCGCAGCCCCTTTGTCATTCACCGGTTGCTGATTCCCGGCTCCCTTATCCGCATTGCCGCCACAAGCGCTTACAAGAAGCGCCGTCAACAAACTTATCGCTACCGTTTTCCCAGTTCCCCGCTTCATCGCATTCTCTCCTTCGTTTCTCTGATCGTCGGGCCGCTTGCTAACATCGGCCGATCGCTTGATTTGATATTGTTAAAGCGACGACATTTGATTCCCCTTGATTCCAAATCACACTTAAAATAATAAATACCGGCTGCGCAACCTCCTCAACGTCAACTTTCATGATAGATGAATACTGTAATTCCCCTTGATGTACTTTTATCATAAAACCGAACCCGATATGCTGTCAATTCATTTTTTCTCGAAGGAATCATTCGGAATTTAATCCGCTTTAAAGCAGCCCCACTCCCTATACAACCGTTTTCTTTTTCGGTATGATACAAGTAAGAATAACCGCTGACGACATAGGGAAGCAACCGGCTGCAGCCGCGTGCGGTGTGCGGTATGCGGCCATGGCCGGCTGGCTTTAGCCGGATTACGTCAATCTTTTACGACATCAAGCGAAAGTTGGAATGGTGCATGAGTTCATCAGAGTCCGGCAGAAGAACGTTTCGTTCCCGGCTGAACGATATGGTCGATCAGCTGCGCGACGGTATTCATACCGGCATCTATAAGACGGGAACCTACCTGCCTCCCGAAAAAAATTTGGCCAAACAATTCGGGCTCAGCAACAAAACGGTGCGCAAAGGGCTGGAGGAGCTGGCGGAGGAGGGGCTGATCGAGAAAATTCCGCGAGTGGGCAGCATGGTTGTCACCTCCGGTCGGGAACCGTCCGGGAAGTCCGAGGTTACGCTCATGCTCGGCTGTTATCTGAAGGACGAGCTGGAGCTCGGATTATCCAGGCTTCTTGCCGATTTTGAACAGCTGCATCCGGAGATTCACGTCGAAGCTGTAGCCGTCAACTCGTATCCGACATTCGTCAAGACGATGCGTCCCATGATGGATAACGGCCTGGTCGACCTGATCACGATCAAGGACCGCCATTTTGAGGAAGTCACCGGCGAAGGCTACGAGGACATTTTGAAGCCGCAGCAGCCGAGCGGGGACGTTTATCCTTTTTTGAACAAAGTGTTTACCGAACGCTCCGTGCTGTATGCGCAGCCGATCCAGTTTTCTCCCCTCGTTCTCGCCTATAACTTGCGGCATTTTCGCGATGCTGGCGTACAGGAGCCGGATTCGGGGTGGACCTGGGAGCACGCCATCGTTGAGGCCGGACGTCTGTCCATACCGGGTCAGCGTTACGGTTTTCATTTTCAGCCGCTTCATCACGAACGCTGGCCGCTATTTTTGCTGCAGGGGACCGGCTCTTCGGCCGCGGGTACCCGCTCCGGGGCTTGGCTCGACGGGATTCGGCTCAGTAAAGAAATGATGGGGAACCACACCTATTTCCCGAACCTTCTGTTCAGCTCGGAGAACGATGTAGGCACTTTGTTTTTGCAAGGCAAAACGTCTATGATTATTACCGGCTACGAGGCATTGAACCGTTTCTCCTCCTCGTCGCTCGAATACGATATTTCTTCCCTGCCGTATATGCACGACCCCCGGACGCTGCTGTCAAGCACGGGGATTGCGGTTAATACGCTTACCAAGCATCCGGAGGAAGCCCAGCTTCTCGCCGATTATTTATCATCGCCCCGTGTGCAGCGGCTTATCCGGGAACATACGCTCAGCATCCCTGCCTTGAAGGCGGCCGCCGAAGCTCCGGACGAAGGAGAGCGAACGCTCAACCGGCCGTCCCGGTTTCACCTGTTTCGGGACATTATCCCCGCTTTTCGGACGTACCGGGATTTGGAGCTGTCGGCTCCAGCGTTCCGCGAGCTGCACGAGACGCTGAAAAACTACTGGACCGGGCTGATCGGCGAGGACACGCTGCGCGCTGAAATCGATGCGATCACATCCCGTTATCCGGCGCGCCGGGAACCGCAACAAGCCGCTATCCCCAAGTAGGGACGCGGCTTGATTCTTTATAGATTGGCTATGTTAAATTCTAATGTTGATAATAAACCATAAGAAAATCGCCTCGCTGGAATGAGTAGTTCCATAATTTTGCATGGAAATTCACGAAGCCTCAATGGGGAAGGAGTAGAAGTATCCAAATTTTATGAATGGGTTCATTTCCACTGGTAAATCTTCATCTTTTTACTGTCCGAATCCAGCTTGTTTCATGTAGTTCGGACTTGTTGGTTCCCCAAATTCCGCTTCAAGTTGCTTGCGGCAGTTATCGTATCGGATGGACAGATACCGTAAGAAGATTGGCAGGAGAACGATATGCTAATAGTCAGCCGGAGCAACGGTCGCCCGCATCCGGGTAGCGGCCTCAATAAGATCCTTCACGAAATTATCGTAAGTCCTTATAAACTCTTAAACTATTTCTACGAAAAACCACAACCCCCATGCCGTTATAAACGGACGGCCGGAGGTTGTGGTTTCGTTTTGCGGCTTTATTTACGCACCGCCCACGTTTCTTCTATTTTTTGTTCGTCGCCTCCCTCGGCGACGCGCGACGGGCTAAAATCCGCTGGCCAGCAGCGCGTCAAACCGGACCCAAATGTTCTGCGAATCCGGATTTTTCTCCCCTGTCGCCCGTATTTCGATCGTATGCGCACCAAGCGGCAAAACGCCCGTATCGAACACGACGTACTGGATTTGTGCAGTGCCTCGCCTCATAAAATCATACGTCGTCCGGTAAATGCCATCCACATAAATGTCGCCCAAGCCGCCGTTGGGCGCCAACGTTCCGAGCACCTTTGCCCGCGTCCCATAAAACGGCACCCGCGCGGTCGCGCCTTTCGTCGTGCCGATCCATTCGCTGCCGCCGTACAGGCTGGCACTAGTCGTCGTCGTTCCGGAGCCGGAATACATCACGAACGGACTCGTATTGTCGATCGCCGCCAAGTTGCGCGGGATGATTGCAATCCGCTCCGACGCCGCGGACACGTTGCCGGCGCCGTCGATCGCGTACACCACGTACAGGCCGGAGGCGAAATCGGTCGTGTCCAGCGCGGCCGCGACTCCCGCCGCAGCCGTCGCCCGAGCGCCGTACACCGCCCCGCCGACCGTGACGACGGACGCCGCTTCAATCGTCGTCTGCGTCGCCGCTGTACCGGCCGGGACAAGATGCAGCACCCCGCTGCGCGACATCGTCGCCGACACCGGGTCGCCGATCGCCGCCGCCCCGTACGTCACGCCGGACAAAACCGGAACCGGCGACCGTTGCAGCGTCACGGCGACGGACGTTGTTTGTCCGTTCTCCACGGCGAATACGTCAGACAAACCGTCTACGTAATCCAGCTTCATCGCGGCAAGCTGCCAGCTTCCGCCCGGCGCGTTCGCGATCGTGTAGCGGCCGTCTCCATCCGTCGTCGCCGCCGCGACTTCCGCTTGCCCGACAAGCCGCACGACCGCTCCGGTCAATGGAGCGCCCTCCTCACCGTACACAGTCCCCGTTACGGTGCCGATCGACTCGTATCCGTTGACCAGAAGCGCGTCGAACCGAATCCAGTTGTTCAGCGAGTTTGCCCCGATTTCTCCCTTGGACACGATATCCACCGTATGTGCGCCAAGCGGCAAAAGCCCCGTGTCGAATACAACCGCCTGGTATTGCGCAGTGCCGCGCTTGACGAAGTCGTAAGTTGTCCGGTAAACGCCGTCCACATAGAGGTCCGCCAAGCCGCCGTTCGAAGCCCTCGTGGCGAGCACTTGCCCCCGTGTCCCGTAAAACGGCGCCCGCACGGTCGCGCCTTTCGCCGTGCCGATCCATTCGCTGCCGCCGTACAGGAGGCTGGCGCTCGTCGTCGTCGTCCCAGAGCCGGAAAACATCACGAACGGACTCGTATTGTCGATCGCCGCCAGGCTGCGCGGGATGATTGCAATTCGCTCCGACGCCGCAGACACGTTGCCGGCGCCGTCGATCGCGTATGCCACGTACAGGCCGGAGGCAAAATCGGTCGTGTCCAGTGCGGCCGCGACTCCCGCCGCAGCCGTCGCCCGCGTGCCGTACACCGCTCCGCCGACCGTGACGACCGACGCCGCTTCAATCGCCGCCTGCGTCGCCGCCGTACCGGCCGGAACGAGATGCAGCACCCCGTCGCGCGACATCGTCGCCGACACCGGGTCACCGATCGCCGCCGCCCCGTATGTCACGCCGGACAAAACCGGCACCGACGACCGTTGCAGCGTCACGTCGACGGACGTTGTCTGCCTTGTCGTCACTTCGAATACGTTAGACAGACCATCCAGATAATCCAGCTTCGTCACCGCAAGCTGCCAGCTCCCGTTCGGCACTTCTGCAATCGCGAAGCGGCCGTCTTCGTCCGTCGTCGCAGCCACTTCCGCTTGCCCGACGAACCGCAAGACCGCTCCGGCCAAAGGAGCGCCGCCCGCACCGTACACGGCCCCCGCTACAGTGCCGATCGGCTCGAATTCGCGGACATCCCGGTAAGCCGTCACCGTATAGATGGCGGAACTGCCGTCCGAAGCAGCAACGGCGAGCGACAGCGGGTTGGCGCCGGGCTGGAGGGCGAGCGGGATCGTCGACCCGCTGCCGTACGTCTGCCCGCCAACCGTGATGACGGCGTCGGGCCGGTACGTCTGTGCCGTGACCGTTAGCGCGGACACGGCTTCGTCGACCAGCACGGCATAGTCGAGCGTCTCCGGCGCAAACGGCGGGCTCAGCCTGCCCGGGCCGACCGCAAGCCCGCTCAGCGCGGCGGCGGATGCGATCCGCTGCTCCGCGGCCGCGTGCCGGTATCCCGTCGCCTGCACGACGATCCAGGCCGCGCCTTCTCCGGCCGGCAGCGCATCCGCAGCGAAGGCGATGCTGCCCGGCGAGACGGTATATTGGCCGCTCGCCAGCGGGACGCCGTCAACCGTCACGCCGGATATCTCGCTCCGCCATGCGGTGGAATCGGCAAACGTCATGGCGAACGCCTGCCCGGGATAGATCGGCCCGGCCGCCGCCTGTAAGGCCGGAGCGTCGGGCAACGACTCCTTGATTTCCAACTGGATCAGCCCGAATTTGTAGTTGCTGGAGCTTGCGTTTTTCCCTTCACCCACCAGCGCGATCCGGTTCGTGCCCGCCGTTAACGGCATCGTCCCGATCGTCTCGAACGCGGTGCTCGCTCCGCCGATGCTGCTATAGAAGTCGTAGGTCATGAGCTGCGTGCCGTCGACGCTGATCTTGTACTTCCCGTAGCTGCCCGCCTTGAACGGCTTGATCCCGATGGCATACGCGGCGTCCTCCGCAACCTCGAAGTCGAACGCAATGCTCTGTCCGCCCGCATTCGCCTCAAGCTGCACCGTATTCGTTTCAGCCACGTACAGCGTCGGCACCGTCTGCTCGGCGATGTCCAGATCGACGATATTGTACGTTTGCAGCGACCGGGATTGCGACGACATGACGACGCTTGCCGCCTTCGTCACTCCGTTCAACGTCACCTCGACGCTCACCGTGGCGGTCCCGTCACCGACCGCCGTGACGTTGCCGCTTGCGTCGACCGCCAGGACGGCGGGATCGCTGCTCGTAAAAACCGTTTCTCCCGCGGACAACACCGCGGGACTGCCGTCCCGGTTCACCCCGTACACGGCCAGCGGAACCTTCTCGCCTTTCGGCAAATCCCGCTGCGGCGCTTCCACCGTGACGGCTTGCAGCGGATTGCGGTCCAGCGCTTCCACGTTGGCGATTTTGAACGTATGCGTGCCGGTCCAGCTTTTCGCCGGATAAAACATCATCTGCGACGTCCCGTCCGCTTTCAGCTCGAATCCGGGATCGTATTCGGCCAGGACGATCGCCGTTTGTCCCGCCTCGCTGCGGATGTCCCCGACTTTGTATCCGTTCGTCGATCCGTCCGGATGCGTTACGATGACGTAATTCCCTTTCAGGAGGGCGGCAATCGCCGGATCGATAGGCGTGCTCGTCACGATCGCGTCGTACGGATCGCCGTTCGCCTTGCGTTTCGTGCCGGTAATCGTCCCGGTGACGGAGCCTTGCGCGCTGATCTCCTTGCTTCCCTTCTTCAGTTCGGTTCCGCCGACAAGGTACATGTTCTGTACGACGCCGTCCTCCACCCGGATAAAGCCCATCTCTCCGCGCATCGTGATGTCTCCGACGACGAGCGGCTGGTCCGGATGCTCCGGCGAGCTGAGCAAATAGTCCGTGACATCGCCGTACGTCACCTTCACTGCTACTGCGCCTTCCGGCGACTGGCTTGGCTCCAGCCGTTTGATCGAATCGATCTTCGCCCCGGCAGCGCCCGTATACGGCTCCAACGCCGTCACGAACGTGCTGTTCAAGTTGGCTGCTTCCCGTCTCAACACCAGCTTCGGCATGTCGTATTGGACCGCTTCGTCGTTCGTGTCCTTGCTTTTCCCGAACAACCGTGTGGAGCGAATGGAAGGAGAACGGCCCAAATACAGCTCGTTGTTCCCTTCCTCCAGCAAACCGGTAATTTTCAGCTTCGCTTTGTCCGCCCCGTTGTCGGACGTCTCCAGCGTCACTTCGTACTTGTCGCCCGACAGTTCGGCCTTCTGCACATCGTTCACATAAATGTAGGCGGGATAATTCCCTGCCGCCGTGCCGCTCTCGTTGAAGGATTCCGCTTCGTGCACTTCCGTTCCCGGCGGCAGCAGGTACGGGCCGTACGATTCAAGCGGCAGGTCCGTCTCGAATTCGGCGTCATGGTTCGCGTCGCCCTGCAACGTATATTCATGGCGGCTGCCGCCCTTTACGCGGAACAGATCGAGCACGTAGCCTTCACCGCCATTCCCGCCGGCGAACGGAACGAACCACGGCTCCCGGCTGTACGTTTCCGTCTCCGCGTAAGCGTTTTCTTCGCTTGCCCGCATTGCCTGGAACGCGCCGACGGAGGCGAAGGCCTCAATCGCCCCGCCGTCTTTGCCCGCGCCGGCCGTGGTCATGTTTTTGCCGTTGACGACGACGGTGTTATGGCCGAGCGTGGACAGGGTGAAATAGCGGTATTTCGTATACGTGTACCCGAGATCGGGCAGCAATTCCTGGCCCTGCGCGTACAAATTCAAGTTCAACGGATCGTAGTGCGTATGCCCGGTCTTCGGCGTAAACTCCAGGTAAAGCTGTGTCCGGTCCGCGCCCGTTCCGCCGGACAGTCGGCCGATGCCGGCATCGGGCAGCAGCATAGAGCCAACGTCCGACCGCGGCGCCTTCGCTTTATCCGACGCCCACGAATCCTGGACGGGCAGCAGTTGGCCGTTCGGAAAGGAAAGCAGGTTCGGGATTTCCTTCGCCTTGCCGATGATCGGAAAATCGTTATACATATCCAAATTGTCGAAATGCAGTCCCGAACGCGGTGAAACGTACCCGGTCGGGTCGCTGTACCCCTGCAGTTGCCCGATCGCCAAATTCAGACCGTCGGTCGACTGCACGTGGTAGGAGGGCGCCACTTCGTACCAGAAGCCGTCGGACCTATACCGCCTGTCGACGTATTCCCTCATCCATTCCACCACGTTATGAATGTAGTCAGGCTGCCCAATCGCCTTGCCGGCGTCAATCAGGCCGAGCCATTGGGTATAGTCCATATTGCCGAGCGTCGTCGGATAGCTGAGCGCATAATCGACGGACGGCATCACTACTTGCTCGACCAGCTTCTTCTCGACGTCTTCCCCGACTTCCTGGCTCAGCACTTGCAGGGCGTCCGACTTCTTCACTTCCATGTAAGCTTGCAGGAGCGGGCGAAGACTGTTCAGGTCGGATACCGACCAGCGGTTCCACATGCCGCCCCAATAGTTGAACGGCGGGCCGGAGGTGATGTTGATCGGATAGTTATACCAGTTATAATCGGTCGTCGGCACGTAGCCTTCGTACACTTGCGCAAACCGGTACAGCAGGCGTGCCGCACCGAGCGGGTCGGTCTTGGCGATCGCATTCGTCTGATTGAGCGTATACGCTTTTTGCAAATACCACAAATGCGCGGATAAAAAGTATCGCTTGCCTTCGGCGTCTTCGTAATACGGATACTCCAGCGTTTCCCCTTTTCGGTTGACGGCGGTCACCGTGCCGTTTTCCGGATACTGCGTGTTCGGATACGCCGTGCCGGTTTTGGGCGCAACCATGCTTTTGCCGTCGGCGGACAGCGTGTATAACCCGTCCGGATTCAGCTCCGGCATTTCCGGCAAGCCGGCGAAGCGGAAGCCGACCCGGTCCGGGATCAATTCGAGTATGTTCTCGACGGCCGCCGAGGCGGGGGCCGGCGTCACCGGAACGACATCGCCGGCGGGAGACGCCTGCTCCGCATCTTCGATGCCCGCGTCGATCAGGCTGTCCCTGTCGAAGGTCAGTACGGCGAACCGACAATCGGCCGGATCGTCTTCGCACGCCAGTATTTGCAGCTGGTACATGCCGTCGCGAAGCGGCCCGGGATGCGAGAACGTCAGCACGCCGAGGCTTCCTTCCCAAGCGGCCTGCACGTCGTCAAGCGTCGTCACGTTGCCGAGCGGATCTATCCATTTCAGCTCAAAGACAGTATCATCCGGTTCCAGACTGGTCCCGTCAAAGGACAGCCGCTTCGTCGCAAAACCGGTATAGTCGAGCACCGGTTCGAGTAGCGTCCAAGCAACGCCCTGCGTCGTTCGTTCGAAAAAGACGGAGCCGAGCCGCCCTTCGTCCACGACATTGGCCGGCACCTTTACAGCCCCCGACGTATCCCAGAAGCTCGACGTGCGGATCGGTACCCAGGAGGAGAGCGGCTTCGTATTCAGATGATGCAAGTGGATGATATTCATCCGCCATTCTGCGCCCGGCGAGACGACGGCGGACCCGAAGGCGGATAACGGAATGGCCGCTTCGACCGTAAAGACACCGCCCGCCAACGACGTTTCTTGGGAGAAGGCGCTGATTTTCACCCTTTGCGGGTCTACACCGTCGAGCGTCTGGTTCCAGACCGTCGTGAACGTCCTTCCCGAAGGAGTGACCGGGAGGGACGCCACATAATGCAGCCCGCCTGCCGTCTGCGGACTGATCACGATTTCGATCCGTTCCAGTACGCCCCTTTCTTCCTCGTCAAACGTTCCTCCGATGTACAAATTCGTCTCGTCGTAAGCCACTTTATAGGCGATGCCGCCGGTCGCCGGCTCGTTGTAATAGGCCGTGCGGAAATCGTCTAGCGGCGCGGCGCCGCTCCATGCCGCCTCATCCAATTTCCCGTCGATGACGGGAGCGGCGGTCCATGCAGAAATTACGTTCCACTTGTTCGTATACGCCTCGATCGGAGCTTCACCTTCCTCAACAATCGTTTGCCCGGCGGCCGATGTCCGATTTCCCGGGCCCAGCAAACCGTACGGCACGATCATCATCAACACCACGGTCCAGACCATCCATCTGCGCAATTGCCATTCCTCCTCGAAAACGTTTATCTTCGAGCGTCTGCGGCTAGCCAACATCAGATGACGGCAACTTCCTCCGCTCTGCCGGTTTCGTGGGAGCGATATGCGGCATCGACGACGGCGGAGACGGTTTGGGCATACGTTCCCGTTATCGACAGCTCCGAGCCTTGCCCGATGGCGTTCAGCAAATCGTCCCACTGCGGGGCGAACGGTTCGCCCTTTGCGCCTGTGTCGACAAGCTCGTAGCCGTTTGCACCGCTGATCCAAAGCCCTTTTCTCGCCACGATTTTCAGCGCTCCGTCCGTAAACAACAGCTCCGTCTCATTGGCCGGCGGCACGCCGCGATAGCCGAAGAGCGAGACGGAAGCTGTCGCCCCATGCGAAGTGCGCATAAGCAAGCTGGCGCTTCCTTCGACATCGCCCCGTTCGCCGTAAAACGTCAGTTCCGCTTTAACGCTCGTTATTTGACAATCCGTCAACCACTGGATTTTATCGATCGAATGACTGCCGATATTGATGACGATCCCTCCGCCGGAAGTTTCCTTATCCAGAAACCAGGCCGGACGCTTCTCGTCGAAATAATACCCGTAGCGCCGATCGATGATCGTCACGAGCCTCCCCAGCTTGCCGGACTGAATCAGTTGCTTCGCTTTCACATTTTCCGCAAAATAATGCTGCATATGTCCCACGGCCAGCACAATGCCGCAGCGGGCAGCCGCGGCGTTGATATCCGCGCATTCGCGCGCATTCATCGCCATCGGCTTCTCCAGCAGCACGTGGCACCCTTGCTCCGCGCACCAAATTGCCGCTTCTTTGTGCAAAACATGCGGCAGCGTAATAACGACAATGTCGGGTTTCTCCGCCCGCACCATCGCCCTGTAGTCCGTGTAAGGCTTGATCGAGTAAGCTTCGGCCGCCAAGCGGGCCCGCTCCCCGGAAATATCCGCGACGCCGACAAGCTCGGTTCGTTCGCTTGCCGCAAGCGTCCGCAAATGAAGGCCCGCGATCGCCCCCGCTCCGACGACAACTGCACGTAAAATATGCATCTCTCCATCTCCTCTATATGTCGGGGAACAAGTTTCGACGTGTTCCCCGGACTTCTGTATGTGCTACTTCTGCAAAATAAAACGTCCTCTTTATTTTCTCGCGTTTTCCTCGATGATTTTGGTCGCTTCCTCTTCAATCGTGCGGAACGCGGTGTTCATGTCCGTCTGGCCCTTGACGATGACTTCGATCTGCTTGGAATACAGGGCTGCAATGGCCGCATCGCTGACCGTCATTTCCGGGAAAGCCGCAAATTTATTATAATTGACCGCATTCCAGTTTTTCCCTGCCGGTTTCGCTTCGGTTGCGAATACGCGCTTGATCGCATCCGTCTGCTTCGGCACGAGATAACCAAGCTTGGCGAGGTCGCCGAGAACTTCATCCGAGACCATATACTTGATCACATCTATCGCCGCTTCCCGATTCCGGGTCTGGTTCGTCAATCCCCAAAGCGTCGAGTTCATCGGACTGCCGGTTTTCGGCACTTCCTTAAAGCTCGGCAACGCTACCATATCCCAATTGATTTTTTCCTCCTGCAGCGCCTTGTCGATAATGCCGATATTGGCATTGAACAAAAGCATCGCCGTGTCGCCTTCGGTCAGATTTTTCGCCCCGCCGCTGAACGCCTTGTTGTTCGACTTGAGTGCATCATTCAGAACAGAGTTGCCGTAAATAATCTGGAAGTACGAGCGCCAGCGCTCATCGGTATTGATCGTCGGCTTTTGCGTCTTCGTGTTCACTAACGGGATCGATAACTGATTCGTTGCCGTCATTATGCCGGTATTTCCGGCGAATCCGTAGTATTGTTTCCCGCCCTCGTTGCGGGTCATTTTGGCCGCGAGCTGCATCGTCTCCTCCCAGCTCATCCCGTCCTTCGGATAGGCTACGCCGAATTGGTCGAACAACGTTTTGTTGTAAAAGAGCACATGGTTGATAGCGCTCCCGCCCGGGATGCCATACATGCCGCCGTCGGAAATGCTGCGGACGTAGTTAACCAATTGCGGTTCGAAATCCGTCGTCTGAACGCCGGCCTGCTTGAGCAGCGGCTCCATATTGTACTGCAGCTTGTGAACGACTACATCGTTCTCGAAGACGGTCGCGGCGCGGCCGACAATATCGATCGGCGTCCCGTTGGTTAGCAGATCGGGAATCGTCGATCCTTTCGTAGCCTGGTTATAGCGGTTAATCTTGTAGTCCGGAAACTTTTTGGCCAGCCGTTCGAGAAATTCCGGCGTAATCGTCGCATCGGGTGTCACGAGATTGATCTCGACCGGACCGCTCGGCTTCGCCGGCGCAACCGGCTCCGTTCCTCCGGCCGTCGCTTCTCCCGCTTCCGATTTACTTCCGGACCCTCCACCGCAAGCGCTCAGCATGGCCGCCGTTCCCATACCGATAATACCCAGCTTCAACCATCTATTGATGTTTTTCATGGGTCAACCCCCTAATTTGAAATTCTTATTGTAATAAAGTTGGCTTCGTCGAAATCCCGGACGACGGATAAAACACCAGATCCATCGGTTGTGTTTGCTCCGGCGCCTGATCGGTTGCTTCACCCGCCTTGTTACCGCTTTCATTTTGCCGCCGGCGTAAGCCGTCAGCGAGGCTGCCGCCAGTACGGCGGCAAGCAGCCATCATCGGTCCCTCCACAAGTTCAGTCGCCCGCTTCGCTCGCACCCGCCCCCGTTTCGCCGGACAACGCGCCGCGAATCCGGTCGCACAATTCGTTTTCGTCAATCATATCGGCCAAATAAGCTTTCAAAGGTTGAAATATTTTGGGTAAAGACATAACCGGGATGCCCAAATCTCTATGGGTGCGGTGGGAAAACATCATCTCGCGAAATAACGCGTAACGCTCCGGGCGGTTGATGCCGACAGACGTCGAGGCGACCGGCGAATAAGTGGGCAGTTGCGTGCTCGGAATGCTGAGCGTATGCTCGTAAATGTAATTCTGCGCACCGGCGGAAACGAAATAATCGGCCAGCAGCCGCGCTTCTTCCTTGTGTGCGGACTTGGCGCTTATGCCGATGCCGAGAACAATAACAAGCGTCCGCGGCTCGTAAATGAACGGAACCGGCGCCACATCGTACTCCAGATTCGCATGTTTCCACAAGTTCAGCCCCATGTAGGTGTTCAAAATCATCGACAGCTTGCCTTCCTCGAACATTTGCAAAATATCGCCGTTGCTCTCGGACAGAAACAGCGGGAACGCCTTCCGGTTATGAATGATCCGTTTGTACACCTTCATGCTCTCCAGCAGCCGGGTGCCGCGTAAATCGTTCAGCTGTCCCGCGTTCCATTCGAACCGTTCACCGCTTTGCAGCAAAAAAAGAGGCCATCGATTCATATCCTGCGCGTGAAAGCTGAATCCGTATCTACCTTTACCGTCCGACAATTTCTCTGCACAATCGAGCAAGTTGTCCCATGTCCAGCTTCCGTCCGGCTCCATCAGCCCGCATTCGCGGAAATGCGCTTTGTTGTAGCAAAGCACGATCGGCGAGAACACGACCGGCCGCATATACAAGCTTCCCTCAACCGCAAACTGCCTGGCAAGTCCCGGATACATGTCCTCGCGCCCGGCAAGCGGCTCCAGCTTCTTCATGGCTCCGTCCTCGACCATACGCTGAAACTGATAATTATCCACCAACACCAAATCCGCGTCCCCCGTATTCCCTTGCCCATCAATCCTATGAGTCTCCACCGAAATCCACGGAAATTGCCGGTGGAAGTTGTCCAGCAGCCTGGAAAGCTCGAGATTGCGCTGCGCAACGATGTTGCGGGCGAGCACCAGCTTCACCGGAGGACGTCCGGCCGCCACCCGGTTCCCGATTCTCGGCACCTTCTCGATCCAGCCTTCGCGGACGAGCGTTTCCAATGCGGTGCGCACCGCGTTGTTGCTCATGCGGAATCGTTCCATCAGCGTACGCTCCGCCGGCAAATATTCGCCTGGGGCATAGCGGCCTTC
The DNA here is from genome assembly GCF_014705615.1 of Paenibacillus oceani. Lineage (GTDB taxonomy): Bacteria > Bacillota > Bacilli > Paenibacillales > NBRC-103111 > Paenibacillus_AB > Paenibacillus_AB oceani. Next base: position 14,158 of record NZ_JACXJA010000066.1, on the reverse strand, counting down.
GATCATTTCGTTGCGCAGCGTGCCGGTAATTTGCTCCAATTGTCGGTTAAATTGTTCCCTGGTCGGTCGTATTCCCATCTTCAACGCTCCAATGTCGGTCATTTTCAACTACCGCTTAGTTTATCATGAACTTATACTTCCCGCCTCCCCGTCTGCATAAGTAACCCCAGAAGCCGCCTTTTGACTCTAAAAAACGTAGTTATTATGAGAGTCAAGGTTATAAATAAAACAATAATTAAGAACAATTTCATCATAAATGACCGAAAAACGGATGTCAATCCATATTTATGTAAGTCAGTTTGACAATTTATAAATATTATAAGAGTCAAATAACTGTATTAGAAAAACCCGTATTATACTCTGTGGAGGTTGCGGTATTGGGAGGAACTTCTCTTCATCGCTTTGGAGATACCCGGCTCGAGTAGTAGGCGTTCTGATAGCCGGTTTTGTGTACAACCGTTTCGTCCGTTTATTGCCAATCAGCTCATATTTCTCAACAGCCAGGACATCGAGCCAGAGAGTGATGCCAAGTCCTTCCAAAAGCTGAACGAGCGTCTTCCCTGAACCGAGTTCGTGTTGCAGCAGCTCCTGCTTAAGCTGGCGAAAGATTTTTGCGAACCGGCATGTCTGGAAGAGGATCAAAGCAAAAATCGCCTTACTAGAATGAGTAGCTCCATAATTTTACATAGAAATTCAAAAAGCCCCTTCAAGGGGGAAGGGGTAGAAGTAATCTCCGTTTGGCTTAACAAGAATAAGCAGAAAGCCGAAGCTTGGTGTTCGTATCGGTCAAAGAAATAGGCACGATTGGACCAAACCTATTTTTCTTATTCGATACGGTATTCTCATAGCAGACGCGGCAGCCGTCAAGATTTATGCTCGTAAATAATATCCGCGCCCCTCTTCGCCCGAGGTGCCCCGAACCGGGCGGCCGCCATACCGGCAAGAGCATATACGACCAGGAATAATACCATAAAGCCGGCGGAGTACCGGTACATGACCGCATAATTCGATACGGACGAGATCGCCCCCAGTATCATCGCCCCTGCCGACACGCCCAGATCGGTCGAGTTGTAATACATGCTGTTGGCCGCCCCGTGCCGCTCTCTCGGCGTTACCCGCAGCATCCACGCCTGAATGGTCGGCTGAATCGCTCCGAAGCCGAGCCCGTACAGCAAAGCGGACACAAACAGCATTGGTATGGTGTGCGCGTACGACAGCAGAAGCAAGCTGGCAATAACACTAATCGCGGCCGGGACGAGAACCGCTCCATGACCTTTCCGGTCGAAGATTCTGCCGGAGATCGGGCGGATCAAAATGATCGTTATCGCGTTAAATAAGAAAAACAGTCCGACCTGCTCCAGCTTGACCGATTCTCCGTACAAAGCGATAAAGCTGAGCAAACCGCTGTAAGTAACGGCCAAAATAACATTAAGCAAGGCGGGAAATAATAACTTCGTATTCCATCTCGGTTTCTCGCCCGGCTGGTTGGTCCGGTTCGTCTGATTGCCCTGAGAGCGGGCCGCGGACGCTGGTGCGGAGTCCGTATTCCGCCTGGAATCCGCCGGCGCCGCACGAGTCAGCAGCAAAAGCGGAAAAATCAAAATAATGGCAGCCGTCCCCATTATGGAGAGCGTACCGAAGCCGGACAAGTCCATCACATTTAAGCCGATCATCGGCCCGACGGACATCGCCAGACTGGTGGACAATCCAAAATAACCGATCCCCTCGCCCATTCTCCGGGACGGGATGATCTGGGAGACGAGCGTCGGAATGATCGTGCTCGCCATCCCGAAGCCTACACCGTAACCGGCGCGCATGAGCAGCAGACCTCCTACCGAACCAGCATATATATAAATACCGGTCGTTAAGGCAGCAATCGCCAGCCCGGCATACAAAATGACGTTGCGGTGCACGTAACGCATCAGAGCCGCCGTCGCAAATCGGGTTACAATCGCCGATAAAGCGAACACACTTGTCGTCAAGCTGACGGTCATATCTCCGGCCTTGTATTCGTTTTTGACATAGGCGGGGAACGAAGACAGCAGCATCTGCAAATTCAAAAACAATAAAAACGAACAGATCGTCAAAGCGACGAACGGCTTCGTCCATAGTCTCGCTGATTGTTCTGGTTGCATTCGAATCTTCTCCTACTCTTGATCTGTCAGTTCGGCAGCGCGGTGATTGATGCGTATAATAAGCTCCATCAGCAGCGCGTACTCTTCCTCTGTCACGCACATCTTGATTTCCTCGATCAGCTGCTGCTCGACCGGTGCCGTCTGCCCGATCAGCGACGATCCTTTGTCGGTGGCGTAAACGAGAAACGACCGCCGGTCATTTTTGCCCGTTTGCTTATAGATGAGCCCTTTGCTCTCCAGATGATCGAGAATTCGTGTCGTCGTCGGTTTATCTTTGCAGGTGCGCTCCGCAATTTCTTTCTGAATCAGCCCTTCCGCCCGATCCACCTGATACAATACCGACCACTGCTCCGGAGTAATGTCGTATTCCTTCAACCGGTGCTGCAGCAAGTTGGACAGCTTGCGGTATGTGACGCCCATCATAAAACCGACCGACCGCTCCAGCAGATTCACGGTTGTTGCAGCATGTTCCTGTTCCATCTTGGATTCATTCACCTTCTTATCCGAAATTGCAATAATTAGTTGTCTATGCAATTATATTTGATGCAACCAATAAGCGCAATGGCAGATTTCATCTATCTTCTCCTTGAGGAAAGATTCTGATAAATTAAGAAAAACCGTACGGGTCCCGGACAGTCCTTTAACGTGCAAACCCATACGTTCGTGCGTGGGAGGGATTGGGTCCTTCGCTCCAGCCGCTCACCCTTAGTCGTGTTGTTTTTGCGGTCGCATGACTAACGAACCCTACATTCGTTATCAGAGCCGAATGCGGGCGTTTGAATTTGTAACGAACTCTTGTATGGTTATTCCCGTAAATCGGGATCGTGTTTTCCACTTTCGGTCCGATAACGTTCCCCGGATTCGTTAAGTATGGATTAAAGTCGTCTTTCAGCGATAAGAACGATCGGATTGGTTAGTCATCGGACCTAAGTATACGTTCTCAAATCCCAAGCAAGGGCCCCCCTTCCCTTTAGCACGGTAAAGAACTTGAACTTTCTGGCAGATTAAAAAAAATCCTCCGGACCTGCCGCATCCGCGCAGGTTTCCGAAGGATTCGTTCACTTTGATTTTGAGCCGTTAGTTTTCAATTTTCGCAAACCAGATTTGACCTTTCGTCTGAAGCAGTCGGTACAGCAGCAGATCGGCTGCAACCAAAATCAGCATCAGCACGATCGCCGTCGTCGTCAAGCTTAAACCGAGTCGGGACACGAGGAAAAACAACAGGCCGGCAAACGCTACGCAAATAAGCAGGTTGAACACGCCGTTCATGTTTTGCTTGACCGCCTTCTGCTCGTTATCCCAGTTCAGCACCGGGCGGAACAGGTCGACCCATACGCCTGTCAGGCAGGTGAACAGCGTAGCCGGCACCGCCAGCAGCAGCAGCAGCAAAATAATCGCAAGCGGCAGATGGATCAGAAAATACGCGGCGCCAAGAATCAAAACCGTACCGATCATCGTAACAATCCATCCGCTCATCACTTTGGCGGTCAGAATATGATGTACGGGCACCGGAAGGTATTTCAATACGAAAAACCCGGTCCCTTCTCTCGATATCGAAGTCGATGCCGTCGCATTCGCCCCGGAGATGAACAGGAAAACCCCGACGCCTCCGGCCAGCACCATCGAACCGATCCCGCCCTGGTCGAGAAACTGTGACGCTTGACCGAGCATCCCCGCCAGTTCAGGCTGGGAGAGCAGCGGAATCAGCATAATGATCGGCCACATCAGCGTCATAAATACGCAGTTGAGGAAATAAGGCGGCGTGCGCAGCAAAATGCGTATCTCCTTCATCAGCATCGACCGGACGGCCGATTGCTGCACGGTCATCTTGTCCAGCTGCTGGCCGCTTAGCTGAATACGCCGCGCGGAAGATTCGGACATGCCCATGACGCCCTTGAAATAAAATTTTTGGGCGAGCGCCGCAAAAGCCGCATACAGAAGTACCGACACCCCTGCAAACAAAACGATATACGCCAGCCCCGCGAGCTCCGATTCTTTCAGCAGCGCGTTCGCCGCGAGCTTGACGGTCGGGACCGACTGGGTCACCAGATCGAGGAACGTATTGCCTCCGCCGAGCAGCATGTTCTGGATTTCCTCCGGCTTCATCGTGCTCCGGACGGACCGCTGGATGAACACATTCAAGCCGAGCGAGAACAAGACGGCGATCGTACCGCCGATTAACCGGAAGCGGTCCTTGTTGCGGGCTATGCCCGAAAAACTCATGATCGCCATCGACACTACCGAAGCGACCACGAGCGGCAGGACCGGCAGCGCCAGGAACGTAATGACGGCATACACGTAATACATCACGCCGGCGCCGGCCTTGACCCCGAAGACGATCAGCAGGGGCGCCAACAGGACGAGCTGGGTCAAATATTCGTACAACAGCACCGTCAAAAATTTGGCCGAGACGATCTGCGACGGCTTCAAAGGCAGCGGCAGCAAATGCTCGACATCCTGCGCGAAGTAAAAGACGGTGATGATGTAGAAAATACCGAACATAAACACGACGAAACTCGTGATGGACAACCCGAGCCCCAGCACGGCGCCCTCTTGTCCGATCGGCTTCAATCCGTCATACAAAAAGGCGACGAAGCCGCCCAATATGGAGGCAAACGGAAGCAAGGCGACAGCGAGCAAAATCGGCAAAAGAATATGCGTCGGCAGCTTGCCGCGCTTACCGGATTTGGAAAACTGTCCGGAGCCGTTTTTGATCAGAATGCGGGTTAACGCCAGCGTCTTATTCATTTTCCGTCAACTCCAGGAACAATCTCTCCAGGGACAGATCCGATTGGAACCGCTCCTGCATGTCCTTGAACGTCCCGCAAAACAACACTTCGCCCTTATTGATAATCGCCACCCGGTCGCACAGCTTCTCGGCCACTTCGAGCACATGCGTGGAGAAAAAGACCGTTTTGCCCGCATCCGCATGCTCGCGCATCATTTCCTTCAGCGTGTAGGACGACTTGGGGTCGAGACCGGTTAGCGGCTCGTCCAAAATCCACACCGCGGGATCGTGGATGAGCACGCCCATGATGACGATTTTTTGTCTCATCCCGTGAGAATAACTCTGAATCGGGTCGGATATGGCCTGCGACATGTCGAATCGGCGGGCGAGCGCATCGATCCGTTCCTTGCGGGCTTCCTTCGGCACATCGTACATATCGGCCATGAAGTTCAAATACTCGAGCCCTTTCAGCCGCAGAAACAAGTCCGGACTGTCCGGCACGTAGCCGAACTGCTTCTTGGCTTCGATCGGCGACTGGGAAATATCGTGGCCGTTGATCGTAATGCTGCCTTTGTCCGGTTTGGCTATCCCCGTAATCATCTTAATCGTCGTTGTTTTGCCTGCGCCGTTCGGCCCGAGAAATCCGAATATTTCTCCGCCCCTGACAATCAGATCCAGATTGTCCACCGCTTTAACTTTTCCATTGTAGCTTTTCGTCACATTTGTCAATTCGATCATTCGTCCCGCCCCTTTCCCTGCTATTATAGCACAACGTTTTCCAAGTAACAGAGGGGGCCGGTAGCGAGTGAAAATCGCTTTCTGATCAGCTGCGAACCGGTTGCCTTGGCCCTATTTCCGGCTTCTTCCTCGCGGCCTTCCTTAAGCAAACAGCCATTAAGTTCCAGTGAAGAAACCAGGCCGGTTTGTGATTTTTTACCGCCCTACTTTGACTGGTTCGAGAAAAAGGACCTCTGTCTCCGCGCTACAGCGGAATTTGAGGTCCTTTCGTTTGAAAATCGGGACATCACCCTGTCATAGCGACACTTTCGGCGACAGCCCTTCGTATAAGCAACACCCTGATGGGCTCTGCCCATAGGGGCACTTTTTGCTATGGCGCCGACGTGGCAGCCAACGGGAATTTCTCCCGGCTATATACCCGCATTTTCCAGCACGACCGCCATTCCTTGCCCTCCGCCGATGCACAGCGAGGCCAGCCCGTACCGGCGCCCGGTCCGGCGAAGCCCGTATGCCAGCGTCAGTAGCACCCGCGCGCCGCTCGCCCCGACCGGATGGCCGAGCGCGATGGCGCCGCCATTCACGTTCGTGACCGCACGGTCGAGCTGCAGCTCCCGTTCTACCGCCAAATACTGGACCGCGAACGCCTCGTTGATCTCGACGAGCCCCATGTCGGCCATGGCAAGTCCGGCCCGCCCGAGCGCAATCCGCGAAGCCGGGACCGGGCCGATGCCCATAATCGACGGATCGACTCCGGCGATCCCCCATGAGACGATGCGCGCAAGCGGCTGACGGCCGCGCAAGCCGTCCTCGCCCGCAATAACCAGCGATACGGCGCCGTCGTTAATGCCGCTCGCGTTGCCCGGCGTAACCGTACCGCCTTGCCGGAACGCCGGCTTCAGCTTGCCGAGCGAGGCCGCGTTCGTATCCGCGCGAATCAGTTCGTCGCGGTCCGCGATCCGGACCGACTTGCCGTCGCGCACCTCGATGCCGACGATTTCCTCGGCCAATATGCCGCTCTGCTCCGCTGACGCCGCACGCTGATGGCTGACGACCGCGTACTCGTCCTGCTGCTCCCGGCTAATCCCGTACCGCTCCGCCACATTTTCAGCCGTGACGCCCATGCCGCAGCCGATGTACGCATCATGGAGCGTCTGCTGCAGCATATCCTCCAGCACGATCGGCCCCAGCTTGAAGCCGAACCGGCTCGCAAAGTCGGCGTGAGGCGACTGCGACATGTTCTCGATGCCGCCTGCGAGCACGAGATTCGCCTCGCCAAGCCGGATGCTCTGCGCGGCGCTGACGACCGCCTGCATGCCGGATGCGCACAGCCGGTTGACGAGCATCGCCGGCGCCGTCTCGGGAACGCCCGCATGCAGCGCTACATGCCTGGCTACATAAGCGGCCGATACGCTGGAATGGATCACATTGCCATATATCGCCTGCTCAACTTCAGCCGGGTCGACACCGGCCCTCCTCAGCGCCTCAGTCGCGGACGCGATTCCGAGCTGTGTCGCGGACGTCTCCTTGAAACTTTTGCCGAAGCCGCCAAAGGCGGTTCTGGCTCCATTTAGAATATACGCTTCCTTCATTGGGCGCCTCCTCCTGTCCGGGTATCGTTCTTAACCATCATCAGCCGAATCAGCTTGCGGTCGCGCTGCTCTACAGCGTCTTGTACGCCGTCTGGAAGTCCGTGAGTCGCGCCGTTCGCTTCACCGTCCGGATATTCAAAAAATCCGCCGCCCGATTTCACCCCAAGCCGCTGCCCGCGTACGAGACGCCGGATCGACTCGGAAGCTTCCGTCCGCGTATCCAGCTCCGGAAATAACCGGTCCGATACGCGCTCCCATACGTCCAGACCGCCATAATCGGCCGTTGCCAACGGACCGCTTAACGCCCATCGCAAGCCCGGGCCTTCCGTCACTGCCAGATCGATCTCGCGGGCGCTGGCCACGCCGCTCTCCAGCAGGTGAACCGCTTCCCGCAGCAATGCCGCCTGCAGACGATTGGCGATAAAACCTGCGACGTTCGCACTCAGCACAACCGGCGACTTGCCGCACGTTTTCAGCAGCCGGATCAGCGGCTCCGCCGTTTGCCGGCTCGTCTGCGGGTGAAGCACGATCTCAACCAGCGGCACGAGATGCGCCGGATTGAAAAAGTGCGCCACGACAAAACGATGCGCAAACGTCATTCCTTCCACCAACTGCTCCGGCACATAAGACGACGTGTTCGAAGCGACTATCGCATCGGCTCGGATTCCGCGTTCTATCAACCGGTACAGCTCCCGCTTCAGCTCCAGCTTCTCCGGCGCCGCCTCGATTACGATCGAAGCGCCGGCCACCGCCTCCACCGGGTCCGGCGTGCATACGATCCGGTCCAGTACCTGGTCTTCCGACGGACAATCGCCCCATCGTTCCGACCGAATGACAGCCACATTGGACCGTATTTTCTGCATGGCGCGTTCCAGCGCCTCCTCCGACGGATCATACAAATAGACACGGCTGCCGGATTGCGCCAACAGCTGGGCGATTCCGTGTCCCATCGTACCCGCGCCGAGGACGGCTATCGTTTGTTCCATCGTGTATACCGCTCCTTCTCTGTAGACCATTTTCTCCGCATATTCGGCCGGCGGTCAATAAGAATCCGTCACAACGTCGCCGTCAACAATCAGCTCCGGCTCCATCGCGGAACGGACGTCGTCTTCCGTATAACCCGCCGCAAGCTCGATCAGACGCAAGCCTTCCGGCGTCACGTCCAGCACCGCGCGTTCGGTGATGATCCGGTGCACCACGTTTTGCCCGGTCAGCGGCAGACTGCATGCCCGGACAATTTTCGGCTTGCCGTCCTTGGCTACCTGCTCCATGATGACGACGACCCGTTTTGCTCCGTGCACCAGATCCATTGCGCCGCCCATTCCTTTTACCATCTGTCCGGGGATCGTCCAGTTGGCAAGGTCTCCTTGGCCCGATACCTGCATGCCGCCGAGTATGGCGAGATCGATATGACCGCCGCGAATCATCGCGAACGACTCCGAGCTGTCGAAGAATGCGGCTCCCGTCACGGCGGTGACCGTTTCTTTGCCCGCATTGATCAGGTCCGGGTCAAGCTCCGTCTCCTGCGGATACGGGCCGATGCCGAGCAGTCCGTTCTCCGACTGCAGCAGCACCTCGCGGTTCGCTTCCAAATAATTCGCGACCAGCGTCGGCATCCCGATTCCCAGATTGACGTAATACCCATCGCGGATTTCTCGCGCCGCCCGGCGGGCGATCCGCTCCCGAACGTTTTCTTTGCCAAAAGCTTGTGCCTTCATCGATCATCCGCTCCTTGTCGTCCGTCTTTCGATCCGCTTCTGCTGGGCGCCCGTCACAAGCCGCTGCACATAAACGCCGGGCGTATGGATGCGGTCCGGATCGAAGGCTCCCACTTCGTGCAGCTCCTCGACTTCAGCAATCGTGACCGCTCCGGCTGCCGCCATCACCGGATTGAAATTACGTGCCGTCTTGTTGTAGATCAAATTCCCCATCCGGTCGCCCCGCATCGCACGAATCAGACTAAAATCGGCGGTCAGCGCGGTTTCCAGCACGTAGTCCTTATCCCCGAACCGTCTCACTTCCCGACCTTCGGCAATCGGTGTCCCAACCCCCGCCGAGGTGTAAAAAGCCGGAATGCCCGCTCCTCCGGCGCGAATCCGCTCGGCCAGCGTTCCTTGCGGCAGCAGCTCGACCTCCAATTCGCCCGACAACAGCTGACGTTCAAACTCCTTGTTCTCTCCGACGTAAGAACCGATCATTTTGCGGATTTGCCGGTTGCGCAGCAGCAGCCCGAGCCCCCAGTCGTCCACGCCGCAATTGTTGGAAATGACAGTCAGACCGGAAATGCCCGATTCAGACAAGGCTGTTATCAAATTTTCCGGAATGCCGACGAGACCGAACCCGCCGACCATAATCGTGGCGCCGTCCGGGATGTCCGCAATCGCTTCGCGGAACGATTCGCATACTCGTTTCAAAAACTCCACCTTCCTTCTCACGTGTTCAGTTTATATAGGTATGCAAATATCGTGCCAATTCGAAGAGCATCCAGCCGAAGCGTTCTCCGCGCGCGACAAATGTCCCTTCACATGCGGCAGCTTTTCTAAGTCCGGATAGCTGCTCTCCGCTTTTTTATGCTTTAGTGAAAGTAACTTGGGGCAGGCTCGAAATAACCGCTCCGGATCTTCAGCCCCGTTTCAAGCAAGGTGAGAAATTTACCCGGTTGAAGGAACGATTCCTCATTTCCGGAATTCCATTCCCGGTTAGCGGAAGCGATCAGTGCGGAGATTGCGGAGCCGAATGAACCGAGTAATCCGTATTGGGAAAAAGTTCGAAGGGTGACTTTGTGCCGGCACGTGGCGGATTGACGGACAAGGGGCTGTCGCAAACATTTTACTTTTTTTTCGTACCCTACCTCGAACCGTTTCTCCTCGATTTCTTAAGAAAAACCGTCCGGTAATGAGGATAGTATCCCCTTTTAAGTAGACAACGTTAAGAAACGACACTAAAGTCCGGACAGTCCTTTAACGAGCAATCCCGTACGTTGGTGAGTAGAAAGGAACCGGTACCTTCGCTCCAGCCGGGTCGTTGATGAGGTTGTGCTGTGCGGGAACGACTCGATTTCGAATGAAGCTCGTAAACCAGTTTCTTCCGAATCTTACGAACCGATCGCGTTGGGCGCTGTTGAGACGACATGAAGGCTACCTAACCCTATAAGAGTCTCTTTGGACCTCTATTTTCGCCATCTTGGGAGGAAAGAGTCAAATAGAGGCGGTTTGTACCCCTTATTCAGCCAGCTGGCCCGGTCTGCGCCTTATTTGAGGATATTAGCAGCTTCAAACCGCTCGTATTCCGCGTCCAAGCCGGTTTTCGGTCAAAATAAAGGCTGCAAACCAACCCTATTCGACTTCATCCCCAGCTAGTAACAGAGCAGAGTGCCGAATAGCCACGATAAGCAACTTGCAGCACTTGCTGACTCGACAAGTAAGGGGGGGGGCCTTTACCCGCTTTAGTATGGTGAAGAAAAGGAATATTTAGGAATTTCGAAAAGATCTCAATCTCCACGTTACCGCGGATGTTGAGATCTTTTCGTTAAAAAAATGCCTCGTCGCCCCCGGGCAGTTCCCGATGCGTGGTGTTGCGATTTATAGTGATGGGCTGCTGACCGTACGATCAGATCCGTGCAGCCAAAATGTGCGGCAGTTCGGCAAGCACCCGTTCACGGGTCAAAGAATCGTCGTAATTCCACTTCGCCTCGGATAGATGAATGTTGCCGCCGCGAAAGGCGTGCAAGCTACGCCAAGCGGAACTGTCGGCTAGCAGATGCGCTTTCCGCTTCGAGGAAGCTTCGCCCGAGACAAGAAGAAACAACCGATCGCCATCATAATCCGGCAATTCGTCCGCTGCGATTTCCCTGAACCTCTCCCCTTCCGCCACCAGTTGCTTCGCTCCATCGGAAGGCCGGAACCCCCGCGGATGGTACAAGGAGGCCGCCAACCCCCGGTTGCCCATCACAAATAACCGCTCGCCGATCTGCACGAGCACCGTTGCTGTCTCTCCGGTTCCGATCCGGCTGCGGAGAGCGGCCCACATCCCCTCCGCTGCTTGCTCATGCCATGCAATCCAGCGATCCGCCTCCCTCTCAGCGCCCAGCAACGCCGCTATGGCGCGAAGCCGGACCGTCACGTCTTCCGTACGTTTGAAAGATACGACCGGTATGTTGGACTCCTTGCAGATCTCGCGGTTCCCTTCCTTTTCAAGCAGGATCAGGTCCGGTCGAAGAGCGGCGATAGCCCCGGTCTCCCCGGTGATGCCAATATCCGCAATGCCATCGAGTTTATCGCGGTACACGACTTGCCTGCCCATCACGGCCAGCGCCGCTCCGAGCGGCTTATTACCGAGCATGAGCACGTCCCCGAGGAGTCCCCCGTATACGATCAGCCGGAGCGGTCCGGCTTGTGATCGTTGATGATCACGGAAACTTGCCGCAGGAGCGGTATGCGGCTTTGAAGCGCCCGATTTGCGGAATCGCGCGTAAGACTTCGGTCCGCAGCCGAACATCCGGCTGAACCGCCGATTGAAGTAATATTCGTCGCGAAAGCCTACGCTTTGCGCGATGTCCCGCAGCGGATCGTCGGTGAGCAGCAGCAGCTCCTTGGCCCGGTTCAAACGCAGCGTATTGATATAATCGAGCGGCCGCTGGCCGGTCAAGCGGCGAAACTGCTCACTGAACTGCCAGCGCCCGACTCCGGCGATGCTTGCCAGCTGTACCACCGTCAAAGGTTCGGTAAAATGCTCCTTCACATAAGCAACTGTGAGCTGAACCGCTCCTGCTGCGTCGGAGAGCCGATGAGAGCGCTGCTGGCTCTCCATCAGCAGGGCGAGCAGTTCCAGCAGCGCCGCCTGTCTGCGCAGGGCCGCCGGTTCGTCCGGCGGCCCTGACGCTCGCGACAACCGTTCGACGATCGCACATAGAGCCGTGACCGGGGACACGGGGATTTCCCGATGATACGGCAGTAACGGAAATCCGCCGGCAACAGAACTGCTATTCCCGACCCGGCAGGTTAGAAACTCGATCAGCCAACCCGCCCTTCGGCCGTCAACGTTCACCATGCAATACCGGCTGCCGGGACGGAGCTGAATCGCAGAACCTTGGTTGAGCGAAACGGACACGCCATCAAGATCCATCGTTCCCGGCTCCTCCGTAAAAATCGCAATCGAACAGCGCTCGTTATCCGCTGCCGCCTGCTGTATCGTCCGATCTGTAACGTTCCCCGGACCGTCGGGACGGCCGGTGCCTGACTCTCCCATACATGCGTCCAGCGGCCTGACGCCGGTCAGGAGGAACATATGAGAATGCATAAAAGCGCCATCGGTTTCCATGTGACAGAGCCTCCTGTCAAATTTCCATTGAGAATCGTTATCGATGTTATAAGTGTAACGAAAAGCAGGAGACGTTTCAACAACGAGAGTTGAACGTTCCCTGCTTTTTATCGCCCGGAGGACGCTGCTGCGTAGATAGTGGCGTTCCGTACTGTGTTGCTCAACCTCTGGCTCTTGGCTCTTGGCGTTCGATGCCCGGTTTCACCCGGCTGTCAGCGGTGCCGCTGCGGAGATATTCCTGTTATTTGCCCATAATGCGGGTGAGCTCGTCCAGCAATCGTTCCCTTGTAATCGGATCGTCGAAGTTCCATTTCGACTCGAATGCGTACACTTGTCCGTTTTTGACGGCCGGGAGCGAATTCCAGATCGCGCTGTCGGTTAGCGCCTTCTTGGCGGCTACCGTTTCCTCGCTATTATTGGAGAGCAGGAACAGCCAATCCCCGGTGTATTCCGGTAATACTTCGGAGGAAACGGTAATAAACCTTTTCGAGTCGTCGATAATCTCTTTGACTTTCGGTGAGGGGGTAAAACCGAGTACATCAAAAACCGTCACTGCAAGACCGCGGTTGCCCATTACATACAGCTGTTTGCCGAGCTGCAGCAATACCGAGGCCGTATCGTCGGGGCTTGTCTGGAGCCGATCGAGAACCGTTTTCACTTTCGCCTCGTATCCGGTTATCCAGTTTTCGGCTTCCATCTGTTTGCCTGTGACCTCCGCCATAAAACGCAGCCGCTCGTACATCGGCGCGGCGGAATCATAAGCGACGGCCGGAGCGATTTTGCCCAGTGCCTCCGCCTTGCCGTCATAAACGACGCCGTCGAACAAGATCAGATCGGGTTCGAGCATCGTCATTTTCTCCAAGTTCGGTTCGGAACTGCCGATATCCTCGATCCCGCCCAGCAATTCGGGATAGACGATCTGGCTGGAGATGACGCCAAGCGTAGCTCCGACCGGTTTGACGCCAAGTACGAAAAAGTCTCCGGGGCTGCTGCCGACGTATACGATTTTTTTCGGCTCGGCCGGGATATCCAGCTTTCTTTTCGTATAATCGGTAATCGTCCGGACCGCGGGCTTCGTTGCCTCGGCTTTCGCGGAATCAGCGGTCCCGCTCCGGTCGGGTACAGTTTCGCCGCCAGTGCCAGCTGCGGCTTGCGTCCCCCCTGCCGAAGTGGCTGCGCCGCCTGTTGTTGCCTCATTCGAACAAGATGCAAGCAAAATGACGAACAGCAGGAACGATGCGGCGAAGCCATATGAGGAAATAAAATTGCGGATATTCATAAGGTACCCCTTTCGTTTTTCAGGTCATCAAGCGACCACGATAATGAGAATCATTATCACAATTCTATTGTTCATTATAGACGGATCGCAGGAAGCGGCAATGGACAGATTTCGGTTTTTTTATTGGACAAAAATGAGTCTTGCCTCTCCATTCCGATTTCCCAGTCACTTAAGAGCGGTTTGCACCCTTTATATCACAACTTCCACCCCGCTGCCAGGAAATAAGAGCGGTTTGTACCTCCTAAATTCGTCCATTTGCCGCATTCTGACTATTATCGTAAAAATAGTAGAGTAAAGGGCTGGGATTACCAGCCCCTCCTCATCAAACCGTACGTGCGGTTTTCCCGCATACGGCTTTCCGATGTTCTTC
>NZ_JACXJA010000065.1 GCF_014705615.1 Paenibacillus oceani | reverse complement strand
GCTCCTATTAAAAAATAGTTCCATTACTTTTCATTACACAAATTTCCCATCATTCAAACCATCTTTTTTGAGGTACCTAAGTAGTTACGGTTTGGACCTCTTATTTTGTTGGAAACCCGCTTGAAATCGAAAATAGGAGCTTTTTGCAGCTCTTATAATCCGCGAAAACGTCTGCTGACCATCAGATGAGTTGAAATAAGGGGTGCAACCCGCCTCTATTCGCTTCAATCATCCACATATGACGAAAATAGAGGATGCAAAAGACCCTTATTCTTTTTAAAGACTAACTTTGAACCAGTACGTATCGTTATCAGCGAAACTGAACTTTCCTGCTGCTAATCCACCCGCCCCCGAGGTCGAACCCGAATCCGACCCGAACCCCGAGCCGAATCCGAACCCCGAACCCCGAACCCCGAACCCCGAACCCCGAACCCCGAACCCCGAACCCCGAACCCCGAACCCCGAACCCCGAACCCCGAACCCCGAACCCGATCTCTCAACCTCTACCCTACCGCTAACTCAGAGTCATAGATGACCCAAAAGGCGATCAGGCGAACAAGCAGGAATGCTGACTGAAGGAGGCGAATGATGTGGGAGGGAGTTTGTTCGGATAAGGAGGAACCATCGATGGGAAAAGTGGCGTTCATTACAGGCACGTCGAGCGGCTTCGGCTTGCTGACGGCCGTCGTTCTCGCCGGGAAAGGGTACAAGGTTGTCGCTACGATGCGGGATTTGTCCAAGCAGGAGGCGTTGCTGCACGAAGCCGCCCGCGCCGGCGTAGACGCGGATGCGTTAATTGAGACGGTGCGTCTCGACGTGACCGACTCCGAGGAGGTGGCGCGCGTCGTCGCCGATGCGATAGCCCGGTACGGAGCTATCGATGTTCTGGTCAATAACGCCGGCTTCGCTCTCGGCGGGTTCGTCGAGGAGGTGCCACTGGAAGACTGGCGGCAGCAGATGGAGACGAACTTCTTCGGGCTGATCGCCGTGACGAAGGAGGTGCTGCCCTCCATGCGGGAGCGCGGGAGCGGCACGATCGTTAATATCGGCAGCGTCAGCGGCCGGATCGCCTTTCCGGGATACGCCCCGTACGCCGCTTCCAAATTCGCCGTCGAAGGGTTCAGCGAGAGTCTACGGCACGAGATGGCTCCGTTCGGCGTACGGATCGTGCTTGTCGAGCCCGGCGCCTACCGGACGGCAATATGGGGGAAAGGGATCGCCGCCATCCGGACGAGCGAGGCTTCGCCGTATGCCGGTCCGATGAAGGCGATGATGAGCTACTCGCAGCGGGCGGCAGAGACGGCTCCCGACCCGCGCGAAGTCGCCGAACTGGTCGGCCGGATCGCGGATGCCAGATCGCCCCGCCTGCGCTATGCGCTCGGCAGAGGCTCCGCGCTGCTGCTGGCGGCGAAGGCGCTGCTGCCGTGGAGCTGGCTCGAAGGCGCAATACGCCGCGCACTGCGCTGATCGAGCCCAGCGCCCATTATGATGCGGCTCGTCCGCCGGACGCACCCAGCCAAGGAGCCGGACAACCCGCCGCCCGGCTCCGTCCTCGCACGCGAAATGCCCGCATTCCGGCGTACACGCTTGTCACCCGGAGCTAAGCATCGCGCGCCCGGCTCAAACTTGCCCGCATCCGGCATATACCCTCGGCACCCGCCGGCCCAGCATACATACGACCTCATAGTGGATCGTATCCAGCTTGTCGGCGACTTCGCCGATCGGGATGTACCGCTCCGGCACGCCTGGCGTTCCACCGAACAGCACCACTTCGTCGCCGATGCCGGCGTCAGGCAGCGCGGAGACATCGAGAATCGTCTGGTCCATGCAGACGCGGCCGACGATCGGGACCCGCACGCCGCCGACGAGCGCGCTGCCGTTGTTGGACAGCCGTCTGGACCAGCCGTCGGCATACCCGATCGGAATCGTCGCGGCGGTCATCTCCCGGCCGGCCGTGAACGTCCGTCCGTATCCAACCGACTGTCCGGCGGCAAGGCGCCGCACGTCGGTTATTCTGGTCTTCAGCTGCATCGCCTGCCGCAGCGGATAGTCGTCCTCCGCTCCGGTCACCGGCGGCAGTCCATATAAAGCGACGCCCACCCGGACCATATCGAGATGCATATCCGGATAACGAACCGTCGCCGCGCTGTTGCAGCAATGTTTGACGGGAATGTCGATCCCGTGACCGGACAAATGGCCGGTCCAGTCCAGAAACGTGCGGAACTGCCGCTCGGTGTAAGCCGGGTCCGGGTTGTCGGCGTCGGCGAAGTGGGTAAACATGCCCTCGAGCCGCACCCGGTCCGACGATAACGCCAGCCGCGCCAGCCGCAGGGCGTCCGACTTGCTCGTTACGCCTAGTCGGGACATGCCGGTGTCCAGTTTGAGATGCAGGACGGCGGTACTCTTCGCCCGCTCCGCCTCGGCGATAATTGCCCGGACGGATTCCTCCGTATACACGGTCAAAGCGATTCGATGCCGGAGGGCGAGCGGAATAGCAGCAGACGGCGTGCTTCCCAGCACGAGAATGGGGCAGTCGAGCCCCGCTTCCCTGAGCTCCAGCGCCTCTTCCAGTATGGCGACCCCTAGCGCTTCGGCGCCTGCGGAGAGCGCTGTTTTTGCCGTTTCTACGGCACCGTGTCCGTAGCCGTTCGCTTTCACGACGGCCATCAGCCGGCAGCTCTCGGCGATTTTGGTGCAGAACAGCTTCGTATTGCGGGCGACGGCGTCCAGCGACACCTCGGCCCGCGTTTCCCTGTAGAAGGGGGGATTCAGTCCGGTTTCATTCATAACTAACAGCACTCCTGACTTCCGACATTCGGTCCTCATTTCAGTATAGTTCGCTTGGAGGGCCAGCGCATTATGGGACGTCTACAAAAACAGGGGAGGTTATTTGTCAACATTCACAAACGGATGCATACACCATTGCTCCATTATACGTACCGGCCAGGTTCCGGCAACACCGGATCGGCTGCACGGCATAGAAACAAAGGGGACGCGTTGCGGCAAAAAAGAGGAAATAAGCGGCTCCGTACCGAATAAACTTAGGCAGAAAGGGGGCGGCTCCATGGAGATATGGGCGATCTGGCTAATTATAGCCGGTGTGCTGCTGATTGTGGAAATGCTGACACTTACTTTTTATTTATTATGGTTCGGACTGGGCGCGTTGGCTGCCGCTGCAGTCGCCTGGCTGTTTCCAGAGTCGTTCGCCGCACAGGCGCTCACGGGCAGCGTGGTCGTTATCGTGCTTACGATCTTTACGAAGCCGCTCACCCGGCGGTTTCGCAAGTCGCGCGGATTCAAGGACGCGGTGGACGATCTGGTCGGCAGGCAGGGAATCGTCGTGGAGGATATTACGGCGGATAAGCCGGGGATCGTCAAGATCGGCGGAGATACGTGGAGCGCCGTAGCGGATGAGTACGTGGGCAAGGGGGAGACCGTTGTTATCGTGAATCGCGGCAGCGCGGTACTCGAAGTACGCAGATGGGGAGGCTCGGTATAAATGGGTGCGTGGGTTACTATTATTATTTTGGTTCTTGTACTCGTTATTGCGGCGTTATCGATCAAGATCGTACCTCAGCAAAGGGTCGGAGTCGTGGAGCGGCTGGGCAAATTCAACCGGCTGCTGACGCCGGGCGTCAATATTCTCGTTCCGATCATCGATCATGTACGCACGTATCACGATCTGCGCATCCAGCAGGCGAACGTGCCGCCGCAGACGGTTATTACGAAGGATAACGTGCAGGTGCAGATCGATACGATCATCTTCTATCAGGTGACCGGACCCGAACAGGCGACCTACGGCATCTCCGATTATGTATACGGGGTGCGCAATATAAGTACGGCGACTATGCGGCAAATCATCGGGAAAATGGAGCTGGACGAGACATTGTCCGGACGGGAGAAAATCTCATCCGACATTCGTATAGCTCTGGATGAAGCGACCGAGAAATGGGGCGTCCGCATCGAACGGGTCGAAGTGATCGACATTCAGCCTCCCGGGGACATCCAGGAGGCGATGGATAAGCAGATGAAGGCCGAGCGCAGCAAGCGCGCGATCGTGCTGGAAGCGGAAGCGGCCAAGCAGGATATGATCTTGCGGGCGGAAGGCGACAAGCAGAGCAAGATTCTGAAGGCGGAAGGCGACAAGGAAGCGAGAATCCGGGAAGCGGAAGGGCTGCGGCAAGCTCAGGAACTGGAGGCGCTCGGTCAGGCGAAAGCAATCCAGCACGTCGCAGAGGCCGAGAAGTCGCGGATCGAGATGCTGCGGGCGGCCGGTCTTGACGAGCATGTGCTTACCTACCGCTCGCTGGAGACGCTGACGGCCATCTCGAACGGCCCGGCGAACAAAGTATTTATTCCGACGAGGGCTGTCGAGACCTTGGGCACCATCGGCGCCATCGGCGAAATGCTGGGAGCGGTCAAGAAGGATAAATAACGACCTTCACGGCAAGCAAGAATAAAGGAATAACCGCTTCCGGTGGCAGCGGTTATTCGTCCGGGCACGAAGCGTTGCATACGCGTTACCGATTGCTT
Source organism: Paenibacillus oceani (assembly GCF_014705615.1). Classification (GTDB taxonomy): domain Bacteria; phylum Bacillota; class Bacilli; order Paenibacillales; family NBRC-103111; genus Paenibacillus_AB; species Paenibacillus_AB oceani. The sequence goes on along the minus strand of NZ_JACXJA010000065.1, from coordinate 37,407 downwards.
CCCTGCCGCCTTCCTTCCCGATCGGAACTCCGGCTTGTACGTCCCGCCGGATCACAGAAGCGAAGGAGGTGACAGTTACCAACATTTACCCGCGCGGTATGAACAATCTGCTACGATCCGTACCAACCTGCGGTACAGCAAGAGAAAGGGGGAGTATGATGGAATATGCGCATGGTCACTATAATTACGCCCTTGTGGTCCTTTCGGTCGTTATCGCCGTCGCGGCGTCCTACGGCTCGCTTGACCTGACAGGTCGGGCGAGCAAGCTGCACGAACGCAGCAGGAAATACGCACTCATATCGGTTAGTGCGATTACGCTCGGGCTTGGGATCTGGTCGATGCACTTCGTCGGAATGCTGGCGCTCAAGCTGCCGCATCCGGTTACGTATCATTTGATGTGGACGCTGTTTTCTTTACTGCTGGCCATCGGCTCATCCTTCCTCGCGATCCTGTTTGTCTGCCGCAGCGAGCTGAGTTTGTTGCGGTTTAGCATGGCCGGTTTGTGTATGGGCGGAGGGATTGCGACTATGCATTATGTCGGGATGGAGGCGATCCGCAGCGGCTGTACGATTCATTATGAGCTGCTGCCGTTCGTGATCTCGATCCTGATCGCGATTGTTGTCTCTTACTGGGCGCTTTATTTGACGTTCCGTCTCCAGAAAAAGGACTCTCCGCCTATCGGCGACAAGGCGAAGACCGGCGGCGCTCTGTTGCTCGGAGGCGCTATATCCGGCATGCATTACACAGGGATGAAAGCGAGCCATTTCATGAGCTACTCGCCGCCCTATCCGGAAGTTTCGCTGTCCGAGTCCTGGCATTTCCTGCAGACGCCGCTCAGCCCCGGCGTATTGGCCGTGTGGATGGGCGTTACCGGTTTTTTTCTGATCGTCGTCCTGCTCGGAGGCGCTTTTATCGATCGCAAGCTGGCGCTGGAGTCGGCCAAGTCCAGCATTTTGCAGTTCGACGCGTTGTATAACAACAATCCAGATCTCGTCTGCACGTTTGATCTGGAAGGGAAGTTTCTCCATGCCAACCAGGCTGCAAAGCGGTTGACCGGGTATACCCAGGAGGAGCTCCGGGGCCGCAGCTATCGTTCGCTCCTGCCACCGGACCGGATTGCCGCCTCGAACCGGCTGTTCGAGATGGTGAAGCAGGGACAGGCGCAGCATTTCGAATCGGTGTTTCTTCATAAGCACGGGCATCTGCTCGATCTGAGCGTTACCGGCATTCCGATGAGGCAGGGCGAGCAGGTAGTCGCCGTTATTGCGATTTTTAAAGATATTACGCAGCACAAGCAAAATGAAGAGCATTACCGCAAATCGGACAAGCTGGGCATGGCGGGACAATTGGCGGCAGGGGTCGCTCACGAGATCCGGAATCCGCTGACTACGATCAAAGGGTTCGTTCAGCTTTTACGCGGTGGCGCAGTAAAGGAAGAGTTTTATGAGATTATGAGCTCCGAGATTATGCATATCGACCGGATCATTACCGAGTTTCTGCTGCTCGCGAATCATCAGCAATCCGAGTACGTCCGGACGAATCCTGCGGAACTAATGGGACAAGTGCTTACGCTCGTGCAAAGCCAGGCCAATATGAACAACGTCGCGATCGAAACGCAATTCGAGCCGGAGCTGCCGGAGCTGCTGGTCGACCGGAACAAGTTGAAGCAGGCGTTCGTCAATCTGGTGAAAAATGCGATCGAATCGATGACGATGAGCGGCCGGGGCACCGTAAAAGTGGAAATTAGGAGAAAGGGCGGGACGGACATGCTGTTCCGCATTACCGATGAAGGAATCGGGATTTCTTCGGAGATGAAGGCGAAGCTCGGGGAGCCGTTTTACAGTACGAAGGAGAAAGGAACCGGCCTTGGGCTTATGGTATGCTACAAAATCATTAACGAGCATCAGGGCCATATCGAATATTCCGATGCTCCGGTCCGCGGAACGATCGTCGAGGTGACGCTGCCGGTCCCGGGCGGCGCAGGCGGGGAATGTACTGGAATATCGGGCACCAACGACGTATAATTCGGCTATAGGCTTGAGAAGCGGCGTATTTCGGAGGAGGGGATGAGATTATGCGGATCCGATCATTTAATACGCACACGCTCCAGCGTAATCATACGGGCAAAAGCGGAGGCATCCACCCATACGGCGAATTGCTCTGCGTCCGCGCGGGACATGCCGTGCTGGAATGGATGGGGGCCGAGTATACGGCCTCTTCGCCAAGCTTGTTCGTACTGGCGCCGGATACGCCGCACCGGATCATCCGGGTTTCCGAGCCGTTGCGGTTCTGGTACGTCGAGCTCGATATGGAGCCGCACGAGCCTTTCTTTTCGGTGGAGCAAGCCATGCAGTGGAATCGCTTTCAGGAAACCGCGGATTATTCGTCCTCCTCGCTTTGGCTGATCGGGCAGACGCTGGAGCATATCTCCTACTCGGCGGATTGCCTCAGGTCGGAACCTTCGGCCTACGACGAAGAGCTGGTCCGGCTGGATTTGGAGAAAACGATGCGGCTGATCCGCAAACAGCTGCAGACGGCCGATACCGCTTCCGGTTATGCCGATACTTCGACGAAAGCGTTCGTCCAGAGGCTGATGCGGCATATGGAGACCAACTATTATGAACCGATCGATATCGATATGTTATCGAAAAGGGTTCATTTGAACCCGTCTTATGTCATCCGTTCATTCAAAAGCATAGCCGGGGTTACGCCGATCCAATATTTGCACAAGCTCCGGCTGAATGCGGCGATCAGTCTGCTGTCGCATACGGATATGGCGGTTCACCGGATCGCGGAGGAAACGGGTTTTAACAGCGTTCATTATTTCTCGAGACTGTTTAAGCAAAAGCATGGCATCAGCCCCCAACAATGGAGGGATGAGCGGCAGGGCAAACGATAGGAGCGGATGGTTCGGTCTTGGCCGGATGATCCGTTTTTTTTTGGAGCAATGAGGAATGCGGTGTTTTCGCGGACGTAATGTTTTCATCCAACCGGTTAGGGGAGGCATAATCGTCTGTCCGGTGGGAGACCGGGCGGATCTGCGTCGAGATCCGGCGACGGAGAGACGGACAATGTCAAAATCGTTCAACGCCGGCAGGCAAGCTTAGACGGCGCAAGGAACGGGCGAACGGGCCGCTTTCGCATATCGGACACTATTCTGCAACGACCGGACGCGGATATTTTTATAAGATAGAGTCGTAAGTTGCGTGCTAACGACAAGGGGGATAACCAAATGAAAACGTATCGTCGAGTGGGTAGTGTTGCGGCGCTTCTGGCCGTTATTTTGGCGGGCTGTGCCGCCAAGGAATCAACGTCGGGCGGAGAGGTGGGGAAGGAACAGCCGAAACCTCCGGAACCGGTTACGTTGACGTTGTATATGCAATCGGCGTTTCCGATTCAGGATCTGATCGTGGATGCGGTCCAGAAAAAGTACCCGCATATTACACTCAAGCCGCTGCTGCGGCAAAAGGGCCAGCTTCCGGCAGACCTCGTGGCTGCGGGGGATTTTCCGGACCTGATCTACAACAGTACGCCCTGGTACGCCGAGTATATCAATCTGAACGTGCTGCAGGATCTGAATTCGCTGGTCAGCTCGAACGGATTTGATCTGAACAAGCTGGACCCGCTGGCGATCGAGGCGATCAAGCTGTGGGGGACGAAAGGCGAGCTGTACGCGATCCCGATCTACCGCAATTTTGCCGTCATGTATTACAACAAAGATTTGTTCGACAAATTCGGGGTAGCGTATCCTCAGGACGGCATGACCTGGAGTCAGGCGACGGAGCTGGCGCGCAAGCTGACCCGGACCGATGGCGGGGTGGAGTACAAAGGGCTGGATGCCAGCGACATCACGTCCGCCGTATCGCAGTTGACCACGCCTTTCGTCCAGTCGTCGGGAAAAGCGAATCTGGAGGCGCGCGGGTTTGAGACAGCGCTTAACAATCTGCAGACGATCTATAGCATCCCGGGCAATAAGCGCGGCAACAACATGCAGGATTTCTACAAAGGAACGGTTGCAATGTCGACGTTCTGGAACGTGCTTGCGAATTTTGAGGAGCAGCACTTGAAAGGCGCGGCCCTGAATTGGGATATGGTCTCGATGCCGACCTACGACGAGGCGCCGGGCAAATCGTATCAGGTCGATTCGCACAATATGAGCATTTCGTCGCTGAGCAAGCATAGGGAAGCGGCGTTCCAGGTAATCGCTTACCTCACGTCCACCGAGATTCAGCAGGATATTGTCCGGGGCGGCTATGTGTCCGCTTTGGTCGATCCGGCCATGGAGAAAAGCTTCGGCGCCAACCTGCAGTCGTTGAAGGGCAAAAACGTGCAGGCGATCTTTAAGCTGAAGTCGGCCCCGCTGTATCAAGTATCGGTGTACGACTCACTCGTCCGCGCCGAGCTGACCAAAGCGATGAACGAGGTGCTCGGCGGCTCGAAGGACGTCAACACGGCACTGCGGGATGCGAACGACAGGGCAAATAAAGTGCTGGACGCCGAGCGGAAAAAGTAAGACTGGATAGTTGGTTTGCGGCTGGGGCCGGGAGGAAGGCGTGCCGTTCGCGGTGAAACTCCGTGAACCTGATGCGGCCGCTCCGCTTCGGCGGCGCTCCTCCGCCCCGGCTTGTGACGACTGGTACTGAAATCGGGATCGCTCGGATGCGTTCCTGGATTTCAGTACCGGTTTTTAGTTTCAGATTCAGTACCGAGGCCCAGTGGTGGCAAAGCCGGAGCCAGGGCTAATTGTCTTCGGTAAGCATTCGATCGCCGGTAGTTGTTTCAGCGCGACATCTTTCCGTAACCTGTATAGTTTGATAGAATGATAGAATGTGCGGAAGGGGGACGTGCGATTGGCGCTTATTATTTTATATCTGGTAATCATTAATGTGGTCGGTTTTTTTATGTTTGGTTACGACAAGTCGATGGCGGTCCGCAAGCGCCGGCGTGTGCCGGAGAAGCGTTTATTTCTCGTTGCGGCAATTGGCGGGGCGGCTGGAGCGCTGATCGGGATGCGGGCGTTCCGGCACAAGACGAAGCATTTGTCGTTTACGATCGGAGTCCCTGCCCTAATCGCGTTGAATGTGGTCTGTGTCAGTTTGATTATTAAAATGTTCGGCTAACCCCAACCCAGAGCCGCGAAGACCAAGCAGACAACCGGCATATGCTGCATATGAGATATAGTAGACAGCCTTTCGGCGCCGATTATAAGAATACTTGAAAGGGATAAGAGCTACCAACAGCTCTTATTTACTCCTAATCTAACCAATTTATCGAAATAAGGGCTATTGGAAGCTCTTATTTTTTCGTTTTGAGCCCAAAACCAAGATTCCCGCTTCAATAAGAGCTGCGGATCGCTCTTATTTCACCAAAAATGTATCTATCCGCGGAAATAAGAGTCTCAAACCGCTCCTAAACCTCAGCCGCATCGCCCAACGCGGCAACCTGCCCATCTACCGCAGGCAAACGGGTCCAACCCGCCACCATACCGCGCCCGCCACATCATCCAACAACGCACCAACCTGCCCGTCCCCGGACGCAAATGTGTCCACCCCGCCACTGTACCACGCCCGCCGCATCGCCCAACGCGCCAACCTGCCACTATATCGCACCCGCCACCGTAAGGTCGGCTTGCCTGGCCGCTGCAGACCGAATCGATGAACCGTACGAGCGTGACCGCTGAGGTTACTTCGGTTTTTTCAAGAGAGCCCGGGCGGTTGGTCAGGCGTCCATCTAACATTTGCCAAATGTGCCATTCGCATTGCATTGAGAATGGTTTTCAGATAAGATCGATTTGTTGTATGGGCCGCCGAAGGGCGGCTGCTGAATCGGGCATTTCTACCATCCATTCATTGGGCAGCAGAAGAAGCAGATAACCTGAACCTATAGTAAGGAAGTGAGCGGATGAGTGCTGCGGGCGAGTATCGGGACGTATTCCTCCGTTACGTCAAGACGGAAGAACGGATCATAGAGGGCGGACAGTGTATCGAGCTACCGGAGAGAAGATATCCGAAGTTCGCTATGATTAAAAAAGAAACCGTTACGGTTAAGTTCGATCTGGAAGACGGACGACGTACGGGACCTATACATGCGGGTGAGCTCGTCTACATTCCGCCTTATTGCCGGTGCATGATTCATAATGACGAGAGCCGTGCGGCCCGCGTGGCGATGATCCGGTTTCAGGTGGAGCGCCGGGGGCGAGCGGTACCGGAAGGCTTGCAGCCCTATCCGCTGGCGGGGAAAGGCGACGGTTTGTCCGGGTTTCGCGTCCCGCAATCGGTAACCTGGATTCCGGACTTTACGAGCGGCGATCCGAACGCGAAGGTGGAGCCGGCCGTCTATTACCGGCTGCAATCGCATCTGTACGCCATCGCATCCGCCTTTGCCGCCTATGCGGTGGATGCCGAGAAACCGGGCGGCGCTGACGACGAACTGGTCGATTACGTGGAACGGACCAAGCAGCATATGCTGGATCGTTACTCCGAGCCTGCCGATATGGAGCAGCTTGCCCGGTTGTCCGGGGCCAGCTCCAGCCGGTTTTACGAGCTGTTCCGCAGGCAGACCGGGTTAAGTCCGCATAAATTTATGACGACCGTTCGCTTGAACGAGTCGCTGCGGCTGCTGGCCAATTCCCGCATTCCGGTCATGGATGTGGCGCACTCCGTCGGATATGCGGATGAGCTTTATTTTAGCAGATTGTTCAAAAAGCATATGGGCATGTCCCCGACCGAATACGCGTCGTGCGCCCAGAAGCGGATCGTCATCCCGCCGGTTTTCGCCGGCGATATATCGGTGCTCGGCATTATGCCCGAGCTCGTGCTCGACCGCGGATGGTCCGAAGCGCCCGACACCGGCCCTTACATCGAGCAGATCCGAGCCAGCCACCCGGAGCTGATCCTGACTTCGCCGATTACGGAGGAGCTTCGCATCACGCTGTCTTCGATCGCACCCGTCGTATCCCTCGCCTGGAAAGAAAATTCATGGAGAGACCGCCTGCTGCAAATAAGCGAAGTGCTCGACATTTCGACCGTGGCGAAGAGATGGCTTGCTTTTTATGACATCAAAGTGGAGAATGCGAGATTTCACGTCCGCCGCACGTTCGGGGAGACGCCTTATTTGCTGGCCAGCACGTTCGGAGTCCGGTTTCGCGTATACGGCAAACGAACGAGCAAAATCAAAGATTTGTTCTACGATGATTTACAAGTGGCCGCTCCCGACGCTGTCGGCGACATCGGGATGCTGGAGCCGGCGACCTTTGACGAAATCGCGGATATCGATGCCGACAACTTGCTGTTTCTCGCTCCGGAGTCATGGCCGGCCGACCGGTGCGCCAAGCTGGAGGAGCGCTGGAGGAAGCTGAAGGGCAACCGCACGTATACCCGCTGCCTGATCGTCCGCTGCAAGTCGCCTCTGATGTATAACGCCGCCACCTATGAAAGCATAATCGACCGGCTCGTGGGACAGTTTCTCCAATAATCGGACACAAATAGAAAAGTCCATGCGCAAATATAGAAAACTCCATTAAACTAACCGGGTTTTCGTGTAAAATAGGTGGAGTTGATAATGATTATCACTGTTAACTGCAGCGTTCCGAATCTCACGTTGCCTGATCCACAACCGGGAGTTTATCCGCGGTCCGGTCTATGGCGTGCAAGGCATTCGGATCGGTGCACTTGTTGAATGGCGGCATCGCCGCTTCTATTTTTGAGATCTGTTGAGAATGATTATCTTTTCCAATGAAGGAAGTTAACGGGGCGTTATGAAAAAAAGATACTTGATTGCTGCTTTGGTGGTGCTCTCGATCGTCTCCCTGTTTATCGGGGTCAAAAACATTTCACCGCTCGATCTGTTCGATCTGAGCGACGATCAGGTTCATGTCCTGTGGATCAGCCGGTTTCCCCGCTTGATCAGCATCCTGATCGCCGGCGTGAGCATGAGCGTCGTCGGACTGATCATGCAGCAGCTGACGAGGAATAAGTTCGTATCACCGACGACTGCAGGGACGATGGACTCGGCCAGGCTCGGGGTGCTGGTGTCGATGGTTATGTTCGGCGCCGCCGCGCCGCTCATCAAGATGCTGGTCGCGTTCGTATTCGCGCTGGCGGGCACGCTGATGTTTATGAAAATTTTGGACAAAGTGAAATTCAAGGACGCGATCTTCATTCCGCTCGTCGGCTTGATGTTCGGGAACATTATCGGTTCCATTACGACCTTTTTCGCTTACAAGCACGACCTGATCCAGAACATCTCGTCATGGCTGCAAGGCAATTTCTCGCTCATTATGAAAGGCCGGTACGAAATGCTGTACGTCAGCCTGCCGCTGCTCGTCATCTCGTACTTGTACGCCAACCGGTTTACGATCGCCGGCATGGGCGAAGATTTCTCCCGCAACCTTGGGCTGAAGTACAAGCAGGTTGTCAACATCGGACTGATCATCGTCGCGCTCGTATCGTCGGCGAACATTCTGACGGTTGGGATTATCCCGTTTCTCGGGCTGGTCGTGCCGAATATCGTAACGATGTACAATGGGGATCATTTGAAAAAAAATCTCCCTCACACCGCTTTGCTCGGAGCCGTCTTCGTTCTGGTATGCGACATCTTGGGCCGCGTTATTATATTTCCGTATGAAATCCCGATCGGGCTGACCGTCGGCGTCATCGGAAGCGGTATTTTTCTTTACTTGCTGTTGAGGAGAAAGGCATATGAGTCCTAAAGGTAAGCTCGGTATACTGGCGCTGGTCTCCGTCGCGCTGATCGTCGTCTTTCTCGTGATCCAGTCCGGAGGCAACTGGAGCTACATACTGCCGCGAAGAGGGATCAAGATCGCCGCTATCGTGCTGACGGCCGCGGCTATCGCTTTCTCGACGATCGTGTTCCAGACGATAACGAACAACCGGATCTTAACGCCGAGCATTATCGGCCAAGATTCACTGTATTTGCTCATTCAGGTGTTCATCATTTTCGTATACGGCTCGACGAGCTTGTCGATCACGAACAAAAACATCAATTTCGTCATCTCGGTCGCTTTCATGGTCGGATTCGCCTTCCTGCTGTACTGGTTTTTGTTCAGGAAGGAAGGGCGGAATATTTACTACCTGCTGCTGGTGGGCATCATTATGGGTTCGTTTTTCGGCAGCATCACGACCTTTATGGAAGTGCTGATCGATCCGAACGAATTCATGATCGTTCAAGACAAGATGTTCGCCAGCTTCAACCGGATCAATACCGACTTGTTGACAATCTCGATTATCGCGATCGGATTGGTCGGCCTGTACTGCTGGAGAATGGCCAAATATTTGGACGTTCTGTCGCTCGGCCGGGAGCATGCGGTCAACCTCGGAGTTCCGTATAACGCCATTGTGAAAAAGCTGCTGATCGTCGTAGCGGTCCTGATCTCGATCTCCACGGCGCTGGTCGGCCCGATCACATTCCTTGGCCTGCTCGTGGCGAACGTAGCTTACCAGATGCTGAAGACGTACGAGCATAAATATTTGATACCCGGATCGATCCTGATCAGCATCATCGCGCTGGTCGGCGGGCAGCTCGTGGTGGAACGGGTGTTCACCTTCTCGACCACAATCAGCGTCATCATCAATTTCATCGGCGGAGTGTACTTCCTGTATTTGCTCCTAAAGGAGAGTAAATCGTGATAGAGGTCAGAAACGTTACCAAAACATACGGGGGCAAAGCGGTAGTCGAACGCGTCTCCGTGAACATCGAGAAAGGCAAAATCACTTCATTCATAGGTCCGAACGGCGCCGGCAAAAGCACTCTGCTCTCGATGGTCAGCCGATTGGCCGACAAGGACGAAGGGGAGGTGCTGATTGAAGGAGTCGAGCTCGGCAAGTGGAAGAGCAACGATTTGGCCAAAAAAATCTCGATCCTCAAACAGGCGAACCATATCAACGTCCGGTTGACCGTCAAGGATCTCGTCGGCTTCGGCAGATTTCCGTACTCGCAAGGCAGGCTGACGAAGGAAGACCGCGCTTATGTGGAAGAAGCGATCGATTATATGGAGCTCGGGCCGATGCAGAACAAATTCCTCGATCAACTGAGCGGAGGGCAGAAGCAGCGGGCGTTCATCGCGATGGTTATCGCCCAAAACACCGGATACGTGCTGCTCGACGAACCGCTCAACAATCTGGACATGAAGCATTCCGTGCAAATTATGCAGGTGCTGAAGCGGATGGTCAGCGATCTGGACAAAACGATCGTGCTCGTCCTGCACGACATTAATTTCGCCTCGTGTTACTCGGATTACATTGTCGCGCTCAAAAACGGCAAGGTGGTCAAGGAAGGGCCGACCGACGATATTATCAGCACGCCGGTTCTGCAGGATATATACGATCTGCATATCCCGATTCATCAGGTCGACGGCAACAAAATATGCGTCTACTTTAAATGAAGACATACGCGTACCATCCCAACGGTTATGTAGAAATATGATTCACATATAAAAAACGATGAAAAGGTGGTTCCAAATGAAAAGGAATTTTATGATGTTGGCATCATTGTTGATCTTGGCCCTCGTAACGGCCGCATGCGGCGGTTCGGGCGACAAGACGAACGGCGCCGCGCCGTCCGCATTGTCGTCCACATCGGCTCCGGAACAAACGGAGCTGACGATCAAGCACAAGCTGGGCGAATCGAAAGTGAAGAAAAACCCGCAAAAAATCGTCGTATTCGATTTCGGCATTCTCGATACGCTCGACAAGCTCGGCGTTGAAGTGACCGGCGTACCGCAAGCGAACATACCGCCGTACCTGGCCAAATACAAAGACGCCAAGTACAAAAACGTAGGCAGCCTGGTAGAGCCTGACTTCGAGAAAATCAGCGCTATCAAACCGGACCTGATCATCATTTCCGGCAGACAGCAAACCGCCTACGAAGAGCTCAGCAAAATCGGTACGACGATTTTCCTTGGCGTAGATACAGTGAAATATATGGAATCCTACACGGAAAACTCCAAAATCGTCGGACAAATCTTCGGCAAAGAGCAGCAAGTGGAAACCGAACTGAAAGCAGTCAGCGATTCGATCCAGAAGCTGAACCAAAAAGTGAAAGTAAGCGGCAAAAACGCCTTGATCGTACTCGCCAACGAAGGCTCGATCAGCGCTTACGGCGCGGGTTCCCGCTTCGGCATCCTGCATGATGTCATCGGCTTCGAACCTGTGGACAAAAACATTGAAGTTTCGACGCACGGCAAGCCCGTCTCGTTCGAATATATCGCCGAGAAAAACCCGGACTATCTGTTCGTCATCGACCGCGGAGCGGCTGTCGGCGGAGAACCGGCAGCGAAGAAAACGATCGAAAACGAGCTCGTCAAAAAGACCAAAGCGTTCCAAAACGGCAATATCGTGTACCTCGACCCGAACTACTGGTATTTGTCAGGCGGCGGGTTGATCTCGGTCGCCGAGATGGTGAAGGAAGTCGAGAAGGGCGTCAAGTAAACCGGCATAATGGCGCTAGGAAGCGTATAAGCGAACAGAGCTGTCCCGTTAGGTCTCATTCATGACCGGGGTGACGGCTCTGTTTTTTGGGCTGAACCGATAGGTAGTTAGGTAATGATGTGATACCTCTTTGCCGGTTATGGATGTATAATAACGATAGCGCTAATAGGTGAGGAGAGATCGGGTTGCAGTTTTTGAACGTGTATGTCAAAAAGTATTGGAAGCTGTTTTGCGTAGCGGTCTTCTTTCTCACGATTGAAGCGCTGTGTGATCTCATGCTGCCTACGCTGATGGCGAGCATTATCGATGTCGGGGTAGCCGAGAGCCGGATGGATTACATCATGCGGATCGGAGGCCTGATGCTGTTTATTACGGCTGTCGGGGCGTTGTCCGCCAGTGCGCGCAATATCATCGCCAGCCGCGTCTCGCAGAAGTTCGGCACCGAGCTGAGGGCCGACTTGTTCCGCAAGATCCAGAGCTTGTCGTTTACAAGCATCGATCAATTTGAAAGGGCTTCCTTGGTTACCCGGCTGACGAACGACGTGACGCAAGTGCAAAACTTCGTGAACGGACTTATGCGTATTTTCGTAAAAGCTCCCTTGCTCTGCATCGGCAGTTTGATTATGGCCGTCCGGCTTAATCCGCACTTGTCGACCGTCCTTGCCGTCGTCGTCCCCGTCGTCGCTTTGCTCGTCGTGCTGAACATGAAGATCGGCTTTCCGCGGTTTATGAAGGTACAGAAGGCGCTGGACCGGGTCAACGGCGTCATCCGCGAATATTTATCAGGTGTGCGGGTCGTGAAGGCGTTTAACCGGTTCGACTACGAAACGGACAAATTCGACAAGGCGAACGGCGAATACAAAGACCGCTCGGTCCAGGTGATGAGAGCGATGTCCGTGTTTAACCCGGCCATTATGCTGACCGTCAACTTCGGGATCGTCGCCGTCATCTGGATCGGCGGCATCCGGGTGGACAGCGGTCAGATGCAGGTCGGGCACGTGCTGGCCTTTATTAACTATATGACCCAAATCTTAATGTCGCTGCTGATGATCTCGATGGTATTTAACATGTTCGTCCGTGCGCGGGCTTCCGCTGTGCGGATCGGGGAAGTGTTCGCCGAGATGAATACGATGATGTGGAAGGAACAGACGATCCGGGACGTTCCGGCCGCGAGAGGGAGAGTCGATTTCGAAAACGTGACGTTTTCGTACGACGGCCCGTCGGGCGAGCCGGCGCTCCATCGCATCAGCTTCACCTGCTTGCCGGGGCAAACGGTAGGCATTATCGGATCTACAGGTTCGGGTAAGAGCAGTCTGATCGGACTGATCCCGCGTTTTTATGATGCCGATTCGGGTACGGTCAAAGTGAACGGAACGAACGTGCTGGAGGTCGATCCGAGCGCGCTTCGGGAGAAAATCGCCATCGTTCCCCAAAAATCGGTGCTGTTCTCCGGTACGGTAGCGGACAATATTAGGTGGGGCAAGGACGATGCGACCCGCGAGGAGATCGAACACGCCGCCAAGCTCGCCGAAGCGCATGAGTTCGTAGCGGCTTTCCCGGAGGGGTACGATACCGTGCTCGGCCAGCGCGGAGTTAATTTGTCGGGCGGGCAGAAGCAGCGTGTCTCGATTGCGCGGGCGCTCATCCGAAGGCCGGATATATTGATACTGGACGACTGCACCAGCGCGGTAGACGTTGCTACTGAAGCGAAGATCAAGCAATCGTTAAAACAATACGCAAGCAACGTAACGTGCCTGCTCATCGCACAGCGGATTACGTCGGTTATGGATGCCGACCAGATTATCGTGCTCGACCAAGGGGAGATCGTCGGAATCGGCCGGCACGAGCAACTGCTGCGGGAATGCAGCGTATACAAGGAAATCTACGTGTCGCAAATCGGGAAGGAGGTGCAGCCGAATGTCCAAGCCGAATGAACGGACGGATGAACAGCGAAGCCAGGCCGATCTGGCGATGCCGCCGGTGCCCGGCCGGCATCCGGGGGCCGGGGGATTCGGGGCGCGGGGTCGAGGACCGGTCTTAAAGCCGAAAAACTTCAAAGCGACGATGGCGAAACTGTGGAAGTACCTCGGCGGGGAACGGAAGCTGCTGACGGTCATTTTCGTCTTTTTGCTGATCAATGCCGGGATCGGGCTGGCCGGACCTTACTTGATCGGGCTGTCGATCGACACGATGACGGTTTCTGTCGGCGCTGTGGATTTCTCCGTGCTGCAAGTCATTCTGCTTGCGATGATCGCCGCATACGTCATGGACGGACTGCTCACCTTGTTCCAAGGCTGGATGATGGCAGGCGTCTCTCAGCGAATCGTGATGAAGCTCCGGGGCGCGATGTTCCGCAAGCTGCAGAAGCTTCCGCTGGCCTTTTTCGATTCGCGGCCGAGCGGCGAAGTGATGAGCCGGATGTCCAACGACATCGACAACGTCAGTAATACGATCTCGCAGTCGACGGCGCAGCTGATGTCCGGTTCGATCGCGATTGTCGGCTCGCTGACGATGATGCTCGTGCTGAGCCCGATCCTCACGCTCGCGAGTCTGATCACGGTGCCGCTTGTGTACATGCTCGCCCGCACGATTACGAAAAAAACGAGCGTATTGTTCAAGGAACAGCAGGCCCAGCTCGGCAAGCTGAACGGACATATCGAAGAAACGGTATCCGGCCTGCAGGTCGTAAAGGCGTTTAATCGCGAACAGCGTTCGGTTGAAGAGTTCGATAAGGTGAACGCCAAGCTGTACGAAGCGGGGTTAAAGGCGCAAATCTGGTCCGGCTTTATGATGCCCCTGCTCAGCGTCATCAGCAATATCGGGTTCGCGGCCGTGGCGATCGTCGGCGGAATTCTCGCCGTACAGGGAGATATTACGGTAGGGATTATCGCCAGCTTCCTCAGCTATTCCCGCCAGTTCGTACGTCCGCTGAACGAGCTGGCGAACTTGTACAACGTGCTGCAGTCCGGGGTAGCGGGCGCAGAACGCGCATTTGAGGTGCTCGAGGAGACCGAGGAGACCGAGGACCGGCTGGGTGCGGTCGTCTTGACGAATCCGAAGGGACATGTCGTTTTTGAAAATGTCAGCTTCGGCTACCGGCCCGACGTTCCGATCCTGAAAGAGGTCAGCTTCGACGTTCCCGAGGGCAGCAGCACGGCGCTCGTCGGGCCGACGGGAGCGGGGAAGACGACGGTCGTCAACCTGCTGACGCGGTTTTACGATGTGACGGGCGGCACGATCTATATCGACGGCCGGGATATCCGGACGTATACGAGGGACAGCCTGCGCCGCTGCTTCGGCATCGTGCTGCAGGATACGTATCTGTTCTCGGGGACGATCCGGGAGAATATCAAATACGGCAAGCCGGACGCGACCGAAGAGGAGATGACACGGGCGGCGGCTATGGCGAACGCCGACGTCTTCATCCGCAAGCTGCCGAACAAATACGATACGATGCTGACCGAGAACGGCGGCAATTTAAGCCAGGGCCAGCGTCAGCTGCTTGCCATCGCGAGAGTGATGCTGGCGGAGCCGTCGATCCTCATTCTCGACGAGGCGACGAGCAGCATCGACACCCGGACGGAGTTGCATATCCAGGAAGCGCTGCTCCATATGCTGCAAGGAAGGACCAGCTTCATCATCGCGCACAGGCTGAATACGATCCGAGACGCGGATACGATCATGGTCGTGGACCGCGGCGAGATCGCGGAGAAGGGCAGCCACGACGTGTTGATCCGGGAGCAGGGCGCTTATTCGCGGATGTTCCACAATCAATTCAAAAATATCGAGGGGACCAGCTAGGGACGCTGATTAGGCGTGACGCGGCGCGAGAAGCTGGATCGCCGAGGCGCGGTTGACGTGACTGGATGTCATAGGAGTAACATTAGATGTAGCTTGGCGTGATATAACGCGATGTGGGGTAATTGGACGGTTGCTGGACGTGGTTAGGCGTATGCAGGAGTAACATTAGATGTAGCTGGGCGTGACATGACGCGATGAGGGGTAATTGGACGGTTGCTGGACGTGATTAGGCGTATGTAGGAGTAACATTAGATGTAGCTGGGCGTGACATGACGTGATGAGGGGTATTTGGACGGTTGCTGGACGTGGTTAGGCGTATGTAGGAGTAACATTAGATGTAGCTGGGCGTGACATGACGTGATGAGGGGTAATTGGCCGGTAGTTGGACGTGGTTAGGCGTGTGCAGGAGTAACATTAGATGTAGCTGGGCGTGACATGACGCGATGAGGGGTAATTGGACGGTAGTTGGACGTGATTGGGTGGTTGGGCGTAACTTTAGTGCGAATTAGAAGTCTTTT
Organism: Paenibacillus oceani; assembly: GCF_014705615.1. Lineage (GTDB taxonomy): Bacteria > Bacillota > Bacilli > Paenibacillales > NBRC-103111 > Paenibacillus_AB > Paenibacillus_AB oceani. The sequence continues at coordinate 21,641 of NZ_JACXJA010000065.1, read as the reverse complement.
GGGACTCCTATTTCCCACCAATCGCCCGTCCTGGAGTAAATAAGGGATGTTTGGGGCCGTTATTTCGGGCTATATAAGCGAAAAGGGCTGACTGGCCTCGATATAAGAGTCCCAAACATCCTTTAATTTGCTCAGACTGCCGAATTTCCAAGAAATAACGGTCCCAAAAAGCTCTTATCCGCTCAGCAACCTCCTATCCGCCAGCGAGCCTTATTCCACTCAGCAACCCTTGTCCACCAAATGAGCGTGATATGACGCGATGAGGGGTAAGCGGACGTTGTTGTTCGACGTGACTGGGCGTACTAGGAGTAACATTAGAGGTAGTTGGGCGTGATTTGGCGTACTAGGAGTAACATTAGATGTAACTGAGCTTGATTTGACGTGATGAGAGGTAAGCGGACGTTGTTGCTCGACGTGACTGGGTGTACTAGGCGTAACCTTTAGAGGTAGTTGGGCGTGATTTGGCGTACTAGGAGTAACATTAGATGTAACTGAGCTTGATTTGGCGTGATAAGAGGTAAGCGGGCGTTGTTGCTGGACGTGATGGGGTGGTTGGGCGAACTTTAGCGCGAATTAGCAGTCTTTTGGGACTCTTATTTTTCACCATTCGCCCGTCCTGGAGTAAATAAGTGATGTTTGGGGCCGTTATTTCGGGCTATATAAGCGAAAAGGGCTGACTGGCCTCGATATAAGAGTCCCAAACATCCTTTAATTTGCTCGGATTGCCGTTTTTTCAAGAAATAACGGTCCCCAAAAGCTCTTATTCGCTCAGCAACCTCCTATCCGCCAGCGAGCTCTTATTCCATTCAGCAACCTCCTATCCGCCAGCGAGCTCTTATTCCACTCAGCAACCTCCTATCCGCCAGCGAGCTCCTATTCCACTCAGCGACCTCCTATCCGCCAGCGAGCCTTATTCCACTCAGCAACCCTTGTCCGCCAGCGAGCTCTTATTCGCTCAGCAACCCTTGTCCGCCCAGCGAGCTCTTATTCGCTCAGCAACCTCCTGTCCGCCCAAGCCAGCTCTAATTCATTCGGCAACCTCCTATCTGCCGAGCAAGCGCTTATCCGCTTAGCACCGCCTGTCTATCCGCCCAGTAACAGTAACTCCCTCTTTCCGAATGGCTGCGGACAAGCCTTGCCTTTCGTGCGGGCGAGCAATACCTATTATCTTCCGGCAGGAGAAGAAGCGATGAGAATATCGAAGGGCGGCTGGGTTTCCCAGTTGCTGAAGCAGTCGGCCCGGGAGAGAGACCGCGCGGCGCAGGAGCTGCGGCTCTACAAAGTGGCGCTGGAAAACGCATACGAAGGGCTCGTCATCTGTGATCGCGAGGGCCGGATTTTGACGCTGAACGACACGTATGCGACGCTGCTCGGAGTGCGGGCGGCCGACGTGATCGGCAAGCCGGTGGCGGACGTCATCGAGAATACCCGGATGCATATCGTGGCCAAGACCGGCAAGGCGGAAATCGCCGACCTGCAGCTCGTGAAGGGGCGGTGGATGATCGCGACGCGGATTCCGATTCGCGACCAGGCCGGGAACGTGATCGCAGTAGCGGGCAAAGTCGTGTTCCAGGATCTTGATAATTTGTTTCAGATGAACACCCGGTTCAAGGAAATCCGCAAACAGCTCCATCAGCCGGCCGATAAAGGGAAAAGCGCCGCTTCGGCGAAATACGGTATGTCGCACATTATCGGGGACGGCGAACCGATGCGGTCCGTGAAAGCGATGGCGGTTAAGGCGGCGAAGACGAACGGGGCGGTGCTGATTACCGGCGAGAGCGGAACCGGGAAAGAACTGTTCGCGCATGCGATTCACCGGGAAAGCTCCCGCTACTCCGGCCCGTTTATTACGGTTAATTGCGCTGCCGTACCGGAGCCGCTGTTCGAGTCGGAGCTGTTCGGCTATAAGGAAGGCGCGTTTACCGGCGCCGTTAAGTCGGGCAAAAAAGGGAAGTTTGCGCTGGCTCATAAAGGCACCCTGTTCCTGGACGAGATCGGCGATATGCCGCTCCAGCTGCAGGCGAAGCTGCTTCGCGTCTTGCAGGAGAAGGAGATTGAGCCGGTAGGAGCGGCCTACCCCGAACCGGTGGACGTCCGAATTGTAGCCGCAACGAATCAAAATCTGGCCCGTCTGGTCGAACAGGGCAAGTTCAGGCGGGACTTGTATTACCGGCTCCACGTGATTGAGCTGCGGCTTCCCCCGCTGCGCGAGCGAAAGGAAGACATACCGGTACTGGCCGAATTTATCCTGAAAAAGCTGGCGCGGGACAACGGACTCCATACGGTGCAGGCCGACGCCGCAGCGATAAGAAGGCTGCAAAGCTGCGATTGGCCGGGCAACGTCCGGGAGCTGAGCAACGTGCTGGAACGGGCGCTGCTGTTCATGGAAGGCTCGGTTATCCGGGAAGAGGATCTCGGCCTGCCTCCGTTCGCGCACGGGGCTGACGGTGCTCCGGCAACCGGGAGATCCGAATCGGAAGAAGGCGGGATACGGGCGGCGGAGATCCAGGAGAAGGATGGCGATCCGGGGAGGATCGTATCCGCGCAAGGAGTAACGTCGGGCGCGGCGCCGGACAACGCGGAAGCTTCCCCGGCTTACAGGGAACAGGAGCCGTTGAAGGAACAGGTACGGAGACTGGAGAAGGAGCTGATCGCCGGGGCGCTCCGGCTCGAGAACGGCGACAGCCAGGCGGCTGCCCGAAGGCTCGGTATGGGCAAGTCGAGTTTTTATAAAAAGCGCGGCGAGTACGGGTTGTAACAGATGGTCTGCCATCCGGCGAATACGGCTGGAAACGCGTCCCACAAGCCAAATCCCTTTCCTCCAACAAAACGAGAGGGAAGGGATTTCGGGCTTTTTTACCGGCTATTACTGACAACGCCAGCGGCGGACAAATCGCGTTTCGTTAATAACCGTTCTACCTCCGTTTCATTAGAGGCGATCCGCTCGGCGTCCATTGCCGGATAACCTGGCCGCCGGGCGTCCGATTGTACGAAGAGAACTTTTTTGCTTATAATGAACCTACGACGACTGACCGCGAAAGGAGGACAACCCGGTGAAACAAAGCGGAAAGCGCTCCCGTTTATTCAAGCAAATTTTATTGTCGCATGTGCTCATTTTCGCGATCCCGTTTATCGTCCTTAGCAGCGTCGTCTACTATAACGCCGTTGTCCGTTTTAAGAGCGAAACCGAGTCGTCCAGCCTGTATAAGCTGACACAGGTTATGAATACGTTCGACCTGATCGCGCGCGGATTGGACAACACGGCGTCCCGAATATCGATCGATACCCGTTTGACCCCATTTATGGTGAAAAACGGCATATATAAAGAAATTGAAGCGATCGAGGAGCTGGGCAAGTATAAGGCCAACAATACGATCGTCGACGATCTGGCCCTTTATTTTCACGGGGATGAACGGCTCTACTCCTCAAGCGGCATGAATTCGCTGGATACGTTTACGAAGCAAGTATACCGGTTCACCGATCTGGACGGAGCCCGATTGGGCGCGCAGCTGAACGAAACCCGCTTTCCCGCGATCCGCCGGGCTCAAGCCCAGTTGTCGGGAAGCGAGAACGCGCAAAACGTGCTGACCTATATGTTCCCGATTCCGCGCAACAGCCAGTCGCCTTATGCGACGGTTCTTTTTCTGATCCGCGAGTCGATGATGACCGATCTGGTCGGACCGATTCTCGGCGATTTTAACGGAAGCGTATACGTATCCGATACAGAAGGCCGAATCATCGCTTCGCGCAGCCGTGAGATCAAGCTGACCGATGCCGAAGCGGCCAAGCTGTCCGAGGCTAACGACGGAGAAGGCGTCCATGACGTCTCTTACGATAACGAGCGCTACTCGCTGATGAAGGTCAAGTCCGAGGTAAGCGGCTGGTCGTATGTCATCGTTATGCCGACAAGCCAGTTTCTCGGGCGCGTGCTGGAGATGCGTACCTTTATCGTTCTCATCTGCCTTGCTGTCGTCGCTTTCGGGATCGCCACGGCGGTGCTGCTCTCTACAAGACAATACCGGCCGATTCGCCATATCGCCGAGCATGTGCGTCCGCTGGCTGGACGGCTGCAAGGAAGCGGGGAGCGGCGCGGCAATGAGCTTGATTTGATCCGCGATACGGTGCAGGCGACTAAAGATTTGATGGAACAGATCGATGAGCAGCGTCCGATCGTGCGTGAGCAGTTTTTCGTCAAGCTGCTGAGGGGCGCGCTGCGCGATGCTGGCGAAGTCGACACTTTTATGGAGCGGGAAAATCTGGCGATTTCCGGAAAAACATGCTTCGTGGCCGTCGTATCGATGGAAGGGAACGACTATGTCTCGACGCAAAACCGGGAGGAGCTGCTCCGTTTATTAAGCGAAGTGGAATTGCCTCAAGCGGTCGGCTACGGAGTCGAGATGATTCAGGACAACGCCATCGTCATCCTGGTCGCCTTTTCCGGCGAGGAAGAAGCAAACCGGGAGCTTCAGGGGCACATTGCCCGGGAAATTGCCCGGCAGTTCGAGGCGTGCTGCGGCATCAAACCTACGATCGGTGTCGGCACTCCGGTATCCGGACCGCTTGAGGCCAACCGGTCCTATATCGAGGCATCGGCGGCGATCGAGCACAATATGCGGGCTCATAGAGGAGACATTATTTTCTTCGACGAGCTGTCGCAGTGGCAGGAGAGCAATGACTGGTATTCCGTCGAGGAGCAGATCCGTCTGGTCCAGAGTATGAAGCAGGGCAACAAAGTGGCGGCCGGGGCGGCGCTCGACAGCTTGATGAACGATTTGCGGGGCAAACAGGTGTCTTTGTTTTATTTGCGCTGCATGTGTTTTGATTTGATCAACACGTTCCTGCGGACGATGAACGAGCTGCAGGTGAACATTCAGCCGGAGCACCGCCAGGGCTTGACTGAATTTACGACGCTGGAGCAGCTCGGCGCGGGCATGTACAGCTTAATTGAAGATATATGCAACCATGTGAACGCCAACAAAGAAAACAAAAACAGCGAGCTTGGCGACCGGATTCGGAGTTATGTGCAGGCCAATTTCAAAGATTACGATCTGAACCTGGAAAAAATATCCGATCATTTTCAAATGTCGCTTTCTTACTTCAGCCGCTTTATGAAAGAGCAGACCGGCTATACGTTTACCGATTACGTTACCCATCTGCGCATGGAGGAAGTGAAGCGCTTGCTCAAAGAGACGGATATTCCGATCAAAGATATCGTTGCGAGCGTAGGGTATGCAGACGTCCCTAACTTTATGCGTAAATTTAAAAAATCGGAGGGGCTGACCCCTGGACAGTTTAGAAAGCTGTATTCTTAATCCGGGGCGGAGCGGGTCACCCTCCAGTTCCTGCATCAACATAACGGGACTGTCGGCGTGTATGGAGTCAAATCAGACCGTGTTCCGCAACAATTAATCCGATGAGTATCCACTATTGGCGAAGGAATGGATTAATGTGTCGAATCTATCTTGCGGAGGTAATTCCGGGCACTTATAAGTGCACAGGGTACTAAGGTTATCTGTTGCCGCTGTATGATAGTTAAGACCGTTTTTCATGGATTTTAGTGGGTTTGCATATTTAGGGGGGGTCCACATCGATTTAGAAGGTTTTATTAATTTGAGTTTGTTGGCAATCGTGCTGATTGTGCCTGTATGTTTTGCGATTCTAAGAAGAAGCAAGGTTTTTAAGAAATCCGCTTTAATGGTACAGTCGCTTGCTGTAGGGTTTGGGTTATATGTGATCGCTTCCATTGTATCGTTTTTGGTGTATACCGACCCTTTGAATATACTCGTCTTCTTGGTTCTTTACACGGCAGCTTTTATATTGAGCAGTCTTGTAAATGTCGGTTTCATCTTCATTCGAAAACGTAAAGTGTAAGAGTTATATATATCACACGTCCCCGTTAGCTTCGGCTGGCGGTTTTTTTTATTCGCTCCCGTTCCATACAGCAAGCGGCATACTTGGCGCCGGAACGCGTTATCTTCAAGCAGCCGGTTTCCCGAATCTCGTTTTCGGGGAGCCGGCTTTTTGTCGAACTTTGTTCACCGGATACGCTCCGGTCCGGGACATGTCTCATTGTCCGTAACGGCTGAACCTCTCAACAAGCCCCCGAATATGCCCGATTCCGACAATTTTCCGAATGACAATCGGCCTCAAAACTTACATATATACACCGCAGTCCCTACTGCCGCAACGGATGTCATGGGGGACAAGTCGGCTGCACGAACAACAAATTTACGAAAGCGCTCTCCCGGGATAAGCTTGCTAACATAGACCGCGAAAGTGGAGGGGGAGAAACATCCATGACAGTCAAAACGGAGCCGCTCGCTCAAGGCGCCGAACGCGCATCGCGGCGAAACAGCGGTTGGAAGTCGATTCGCAAAAACTGGGAGCTGTATCTATTCGTACTGCCGACAATTGCTTACTTTATCGTCTTCCATTATTTCCCGATGTACGGTCTGCAGATTGCATTTCGGGATTACACGCCAAGTCTTGGCATATGGAACAGCCCATGGGTCGGGCTCGAACATTTAAAGCGATTTTTCGATTCTTACTATTTTTGGACCCTTATTAAAAATACGATTGGGATCAGCCTGTATGAGCTGATTGTCGGTTTTCCGGTGCCGGTCCTGCTGGCCTTGGCGATTAACGAGCTGAAAAACGGAGCGTTCAAAAAATGGGTGCAAACGATCACGTACGCACCTCACTTTATATCCGTAGTCGTCATGGCCGGGATGATCATCGCGTTTCTCGCGCCGGGAAGCGGTATTATCAATCTGGCGATCAAAGCGCTGGGCGGTGAGCCGATCCCGTTTCTGACCGAGCCGGGCTGGTTCAAGACCGTATTCGTTATGTCGGGCGTGTGGCAGAATATGGGCTGGGGGACGATCATTTATTTGGCTGCGCTCGCCGGCGTCGATCCGCAGCAGCACGAAGCGGCGATGATGGACGGAGCAACCCGGATACAGCGCGTCTGGCATATCAATCTGCCCAGCATCGTGCCGACGATGGTCATCCTGCTGATTTTGAATGTCGGCAGCTTCATGTCCGTCGGATTCGAGAAAGTATTTTTGCTGCAAAACCCGTTAAATCTGCAAACATCGGACGTCATCTCCACTTACGTATACCGGAGCGGACTTGTCCAAGGCCAGTTCAGCTTCTCGGCTGCGATCGGCCTGTTCAACTCGGTAATTAACTTTATCCTGCTGCTTACCGTAAACCGGATCGCCAGACGGGTAAACGAAACGAGCCTATGGTAAGGGAGCGTGGTAATAATGATTAGAGAATCGTGGTCGGACCGTGTGTTCAACTTCATTAACAAATTGTTTCTGTTGGGAGTGCTTATTGCCGTATTGTATCCGATCATCTATGTCATCAGCGCTTCGATCAGCGATCCGGTCTACGTCAATCAAGGGAAGATGTGGCTGTTCCCGCGAGGCATTACGTTCGAAGGTTACCAGCGCGTCTTCCAGAACCCGGAAATCTGGTCGGGGTATCGCAATACGGTGCTGTACACGCTGGGCGGCACGTTCATCAACCTGTTGTTTACCGTTCCCGCCGCCTACGCGTTATCCCGCAAAGATTTGCTGGGACGCGGGCCGATGATGGGCCTGATCGTGTTTACGATGTTTTTCGGCGGCGGACTCGTGCCGACCTTCTTGCTGGTCAGCGAACTGGGCATGCTCAATACGGTATGGGCGCTCGTCATTCCGAATACGGTGGCCGTGTACAATCTGATCATCTGCCGCACGTTTTTCCAGATGAATATTCCGCGGGAGCTTCAGGAGTCGGCGGAAATCGACGGCTGCTCCAATACGATGCTGTTCATTAAGATCGTGCTTCCCTTGTCCGCTCCGATCATCGCCGTCATGGCGCTGTATTACGGGGTGGCGCACTGGAACAGTTACTTCAGCGCGATCATTTATTTGAAGGATCGCAGCTTGTACCCGCTTCAACTGATCCTGCGGGAAATTCTCGTGCAGAATCAGATGAGCGACGCGATGCTGATGACGGGCGACGACATGGAAGCGATGGCGAAGCAGGCACGGATCGCGGACATTATCAAATACGCCGTCATGATCGTATCGAGTTTGCCGATCATTATCGTCTATCCGTTCATGCAGCGCTTCTTCATGAAAGGCGTGCTGATCGGTTCGGTCAAAGGCTGAGCCGCAGCCGCCGTCTAAGTTCGTGAACAACGGCGACAAGCCGTTCTTCATATAGATACCGATATGGGAAGGGGTTAAGCAAGATGAAAAAATGGTTGAAGACAATTATGGTTACGACTGTGGGAGGCGCCGTGCTGCTGGCTGGCTGCAGCGGAAAAACCGAGGAGCCGAAAGCGGAAAACGGGCAGGCGAAAAATTTCAATGCCGAAGGGTACCCGGTCGTTAACGAGAAAATAACGCTGAACATGATGGGATCGAAAGCGGCTATCCACGGACCTTGGAACGAAATGGTGTTGTTCAAGGAAATGGAGAAAATGACGAACATTCATTTCGAGTTCAACACTCCGCCGCAGGCGAATTACCAGGAGGCGAAAAACCTCGCTTTCGCGAGCCGCCAGCTGCCTGACGTCTTTTTCAATTCGCTGCTTACTCCGGACGATGAAGTTACTTACGGCAGCCAAGGGTATCTGATCCCGCTCGAAGAGCTGATCGAGAAATACGCGCCTAACCTGAAGAAGCGGATGGAAGCCAATCCGGATATTAAAAAGTCGATCACGACGATGGACGGTCACATTTACGCGCTGCCGCTTATTATCGACCAGCCGCGGGCGTTCGTCCCGAACCGGCTCTGGCTGAACGGCGACTGGATGGAGAGCCTCGGCATTACGAAGCTTCCGGAGACTACGGACGATTTTTACGAGCTGCTGAAGCAATTCAAAAACGGAGACCCGAATAAAAACGGCAAAGCCGACGAAATTCCGATGTCCAACGTTAAGCTGAACAACCTCGAAGGTGTCCTGCTTCCGGCATTCGGCCTGCTCGGCCGCGAAGTGGAAGTGAAGGACGGCAAGGTCCGCTTTAACCCGGTTCAGAACGAGTACAAGGAATATTTGAGCTACTTGAACAAACTGTTCAGCGAAAAGCTGCTGGATAACGAAATGTTCGTGCAAACGTCCCAGCAAATGGCGGCCAAAGGCAATTCGAATCAAGTCGGCGCGTTCGTGGGATCAGCTCCCGATCTGGTGCTGAAGGTGGCCAAGCCGGAAGACAACTACAAACATCCGATGCTTGCTCCGCTTACAAGCAAGTTCAACAGTGAAAAGCTGACGATGCGCGCCTCGAACATTCGCCGCGGTACGTTCGCGATTACGAGCAATAACAAACATCCGGAAGCGACGATGCGTTGGGTCGACTACTTGTATTCGGATGAAGGCAGCCGCCTCGGCTTCCTCGGCAACAGTTACAAATGGCTGGACGACGCCAAAACAAAATGGACGTTCGTTTCTCCGGAAGGCGTGAACGCAGAGGAATACCGCGCCAAGCTTACGCCGGACGTAGGCGGCCAGCTTCCGCTGATCAAGGAGAGAGAGTTCGACTCGAAGCGCGACAACGGCAAAGGTCTGGATTACAACAAGATGGTCGACGAAAAGCTGAATCCGTATGCGAAACGAGAATATCCGGACGTGTACTTCAGCAGCGAAGAACAAAAACGGTTGAACGTCGTCAAAACCGACATCAAGACGTACGTAGAGCAGATGGAAGCGAAATTCATCGTTGGCCAGGAGCCGTTCACGAAATGGGACGACTACGTGAATACGATCAAAAAGATGGGTCTCGACGAAATGCTGAAAATTTATCAAGACGCTTACGACCGCTGGAATAAAAACAAATAATGCTGTAAAGGTGTGATCGCTATGTCAAAGCCGAATATCGTAGTTTTTTACTGCGACGATTTGGGGTACGGCGATTTGGGGTGTTACGGGTCCGATGCGATCCGTACCCCTCATCTGGACGCGCTGGCGGCGGATGGGGTGCGTTTCACCGACTGGTACTCCAATTCGCCCGTCTGCTCGCCGTCCCGCGCGGCTTTGTTGACCGGACTGTATCCGGCAAAAGCCGGAGTCAGCCATATTCTGGGCGGCAAGCGGGGAACCGGAGGACTGAAGCCGGGGGCGAAAACGCTCGCCGAGAGACTGAAGCCGGCCGGTTACCGGACGGCGCTGCACGGCAAGTGGCATCTCGGCTCCGCGGAAGGCGCCAAGCCAAACGCTCGCGGCTTCGACGAATATTTCGGCTTTCATGCCGGCTGTATCGACTACTACTCGCATATCTTTTATTGGGGCGTGCCGCATGTGAATCCGGTGCACGACCTGTGGAGCAATCGCGAGGAAGTATGGCACGACGGCGAATATATGACGCATCTCATTACCGACAAATCGGTCGAATTTATCGAGCGCAACCGCGAGCAGCCATTTTTCCTGTACGCGGCTTATAACGCTCCGCACTACCCAATGCATGCGCCGGACAAATATATGCATCGTTACAGTCATCTGCCGCGCGACCGTCAATTGATGGCGGCGATGATCTCGGCGGTGGACGACGGGGTCGGCGACATCGTAGCCGCGTTGAAGCGGGCCGGGGTATACGAGAACACGATCGTCTTTTTCTCGAGCGACAACGGTCCGTCTTCGGAGGCGCGCAACTATCTGGACGGCACGGAAGACGTCTATTACGGCGGCAGCGCCGGCATCTTCCGGGGGCATAAGGCGAGCCTTTTCGACGGCGGCATTCGCGAGCCGGCCATCCTCGTCTATCCGGACCGGATACCGGCCGGGCAAGTATGCGAAGAAGCCGGGATGATGGCCGACTTCGTGCCGACCGTACTCGAATTCGCCGGGCTTGCGGCTCCGGCGGCCGGAGAGATCGACGGCAGCAGCGTCGTGGCGATGGTGACCGAGGAGGCGGCTACGCCGCACCGCCAGCTGTTCTGGGAATACGGCAGCCAGCTCGCGGTCCGCGAGGGCAAATGGAAGCTGGTGCTCGGCGGCAAGCTGGACTTCGACCGGACGCAGCCCGACGCGGTTCATTTGTCCGATCTGGAAGCGGACCCTGGCGAACGCGTCAATCGGAAGGACGAATATCCCGAACTGGCGTCGCGTCTGGAGAAGGATGTGCGCGATTGGTACGCGGGACTCGTTCCCGCCGAGTAACGGAGAATTGGCAGATTCGCCTCCCTCGCTGAGGCGACTTACATGAAGAAGGTCGGAGAAGAGAGGGGCTCGCCTCTCTTTTCTCTTTCACAAGGAGGAATCGGAATGGATAGCAGCAAGAAAACTGCCCACATTATTTCGCATTCGCATTGGGACCGCGAATGGTATTTGCCGTTCGAGACGCACCGTCATTTGCTGGTTAAACTGATGGATACGCTGCTCGATACGATCGAGTCCGATCCGTCGTTCCGCAGCTTTCATCTGGACGGGCAAACGATCATCTTGGACGATTACTTGGCAATTCGCCCGGAACAGCAAGAACGGCTGGCCCGCCATATCCGCGAAGGACGTCTGATTATCGGCCCCTGGTACGTGCTCCAGGACGAATTTCTGACGAGCAGCGAAGCCAACGTGCGCAACCTGCAATACGGCCATCGCGACGCCGCCAAGTACGGAGAGGAAGTTGTGTGCAAAATCGGCTATTTCCCGGATTCGTTCGGCAATATGGGGCAAGCGCCCCAGCTGCTCCTGCAGGCGGGCATCGATACGGCCGTGTTCGGCCGCGGTGTAACGCCGACCGGCTTCAATAACTCGGTAGGGGATGCGGGCGAGTACGAGTCGCCGTATTCCGAGATGATGTGGAAGTCTCCGGACGGCTCGTCGGTGCTCGGCATTTTGTTCGCCAACTGGTATTGCAACGGCATGGAAGTGCCTGTCGATCCGGAACAGGCGAAAGCTTACTGGGATTCCAGGCTGGACAAAGCGGAGAAGTTCGCTTCCACGCCGCACCTGCTGTTTATGAACGGCTGCGATCACCAGCCGCTACAGACCGATTTGACGGAAGCGATCCGGACGGCGGAGCGTCTGTATCCGGATACCCGGTTCGTCCATTCCAGCTTCGAGGAGTATGTGCAAGCGGTGAAAGCGACCATGCCGGAGCGTCTGTCCGTGATCGAGGGAGAACTGCGCAGCCAGCGGACCGAAGGCTGGTATACGCTGGTGAATACGGCGTCTGCGAGAGTGTATCTGAAGCAGATGAACCATAAGGTGCAGACGTTGCTGGAGAAAGCGGCGGAGCCGCTCGCCGTGTTCGCAGCTTCTCTCGGCCATCCTTATCCTTCGCATTGGCTGGAATACGGCTGGAAGACGCTGATGCAAAACCATCCGCACGACAGCATATGCGGCTGCAGCGTCGACGAAGTGCACCGGGAGATGGTGACCCGCTTCGAGAAAAGCGGACAGGTGGCGGAGAACGTAATCGCTGAAAGCTTGCAGACGATAACTGGCCATATCGATACGTCGGCATTTGCCGGGGACGGAGCGGCAGGCGAAAGTGCGTTTCCGTTCACCGTATTCAACACGTCCGGCTGGGAGCGCAAAGGAACGGTTTCGGTCGAACTGACGGTCGGACACAGCTATTTCAGCGAAGGCGCACCAGACCGGCTCGCCCGGGAGCTTGGCGCGCTACCGCTGCCGACAGGGTTGCTCGTGGACGAGAACGGCCGGCCTGTACTCCATACGCTGGATGACCTCGGCGTCCAGTTCGGGTACGACTTGCCGGACGACAAGTTCCGCCAGCCGTACATGGGCCGCCGCATCCGCCTGACGTTCCATAGCGGAGCGGTGCCGGCGCTTGGGTACCGGACTTATGCGTGGGTAACGGGACAAGCAGCACATACGGCTGCGGCTGCTGAGGCAGTCGCCGGAGAAAAGGTAACGGCCGGAGAACGGACGCTGGAGAACCGGTATTTGAAAGTAGAGATCGAAGGCGACGGCTCGCTGACTGTGACTGAAAAAAGAACAGGGCGGATCTATGCGGGGCTCGGCGTTTATGAAGATACGGGGGATATCGGCAACGAATACATTTACAAGCAATCCGCCGACGGCTCCGTATGGACGACCGAAGGATGCGCCGCCGACATCCGCCTGACGGAGGACACAGGCTACCGCGCCGCTATCGAAATCGTTCATCGCATCAAGCTGCCCGCTTCGGCGGACGAGCGGCTGGAAGCGGAAATCGCCGGCATGGTCCCTTTCACGAGCCGGAAGGCTTGCCGTTCGTCGGCGACGGTGCCGATGGAGCTGCGGCTAATCGTCGAGCTGGAAGCAAACGGCAAAGGCGTCCGTCTGTTGTCGTCCTTCGACAACAAGGCGAAGGATCACCGTCTGCGGATGCTGTTTCCGACGGATTCGCGCTCGAGCGTTCATTATGCTGATTCGATCTTCGAGGTGGCGAGACGGGACAACGAACCTTCGGCGGAGTGGAAAAACCCGAGCAACTGCCAGCACCAGCACGCCTTTGCGAGTGTGCATGACGAGACGAGCGGACTGACCGTGGCGAACCGCGGCCTGCAGGAGTACGAGCTTGTGCGTGACGGCCGGTCGACGATTGCCGTTACGCTCGTCCGCTCCGTTGCCGAATTGGGCGACTGGGGCGTCTTCCTGACGCCCGAGGCACAATGTCTGCGGCCTTGCACCGCGGAACTGTATGTCATTCCGCATGACGGCGGCGGGGAAGAGCCGGCGTTCTCCGCTTACGCGGAAGCCTACAAATACCAGATTCCGTGGCAAACGATCCAGATCCGGCCGGACATGACTGAGGCTGGACGGGAACTTGCGGATCGCCATCTGCTGCCGGCGTCTTTATCGTTCCTGCAATGGAGCGGAGCGGGCATGGCGTTCTCGAGCCTGAAGCTTAACGAGCAGACGGGCGACTGGATGGCGAGATGGTACAACATGGGCAAGCGCGGCACGGAGCTTTCGTTCCGGATGAACGCGGTGATCGGCGCCGAATCGGCTTACCGGAGCGGAATTTTGGAGGATGCCGGTGCCGAGCTGGCCGCAGAGAACGGAGCGGAGCTGACGGCAGGCGGCTGCGAAATCGTAACGGTCGGCATTCGCCCGGCGAGCGTATCCCGCTGACACCGGTTCGGAGCTGAGCCGTAAAAATCGGAAACCATCGACAAGGGAGAGAGACACGATGACGATGCCCCCGGCTGTTCAACAGCTGCTGCGCGAGGCCGACGTGAAACTGGCTGACCGTCCGAAGCTGCTTCGTTTATTCAAACAATGCTACGTTAATACGATCGAAACGACTACGAAACGGCTGGCCGACGGCACGACCTTCGTCTTTACGGGCGACATTCCGGCCATGTGGCTGCGCGATTCCAGCGCCCAGGTCCGCCACTATGTGCCGCTGGCTGCAGAAGACGAGGAGCTTCAGGCGCTGATCGAAGGATTGCTGCGCCGCCAATTTTTTTACATCGGCATCGATCCTTACGCCAACGCGTTTAACGAGGAGCCGAACGGGCGGCGTTATGAGGAGGATCTGACCGAGCTGAGCCCGTGGGTATGGGAGCGTAAATACGAAATCGACTCATTATGTTACCCGCTGGAGCTGGCTTACGCGTATTGGAAGGCGACCGGGCGGGCCAGCGTGTTCGATGAATCGTACCGGGCGGCGGTCCGCTCGATCATCCGCCTGTGGACGACCGAGCAGCGCCATAGCGAGCAGTCCGGTTACCGGTTCACCCGGCTGACCGGTCCGAAATCGGACACGCTGCGCAATAATGGCCAAGGCATGCCGGTGCAATATACGGGCATGACCTGGTGCGGCTTTCGTCCGAGCGACGACGCATGCACGTTCGGCTACTTGATTCCGTCGAACATGTTCGCGGCGGTGGCGCTCGTTCATGTGGCGGAAATCGCCGAGGTCGTCTTTCAAGACGATTATTTGAAACGGGATGCGGCCCGGCTTGCGGAGGAGATCGAGTACGGCATCGAAACGTACGGCACGGTGTACCATCCGGAATTCGGTAAAATGTACGCTTACGAAACCGACGGCTTCGGCAACCATAATCTGATGGACGATGCGAACGTGCCGAGCCTGCTCTCGATTCCGTATATCGGCTACCGGAGCGCGGTCGACGAGATGGTGCAAAATACACGTAGGTTCATCCTGAGCAAGCGCAATCCTTATTACTACGAAGGAAGCGCCGCCCGGGGCATCGGAAGCCCGCATACGCCGGACCGTTATATATGGCATATCGCCTTGTCGATGCAGGCGCTCACGGCGACCGATCCGGGCGAAGCGGAAGCGCTGATTGAGACGTGCGTATCGACCGACGCGGAGACCGGATTTATGCACGAAGGGTTCCATGTCGACGATCCGGGCCAGTTTACGCGTCCTTGGTTTGCCTGGGCGAACAGTCTGTTTGCCGAAGCTGTATACAAGTGGATGAAGCGGTAACAGCCACAAGCTGAAAACAGCTGCCATAGTAAAATTCGTTATAACCGGAAGGAGCCAACGTATGTCTACCCCAACCAGCCAGAAAAAGACGGAGAGCCGTCGTCCGAATATATTGTTCATCCAGACCGACCAGCAGCGTGTCGATACGCTGAAAAGCTACGGGGGCCGGGTGTGCCAAACCCCGCATTTGAACCGGTTGGCCGAAGAAAGCGTCGTGTTCGACAACGCCTATACGAGCTGCCCGGTATGTACGCCGGCGCGCGCTTCGATGCAAACGGGGCTGTATCCGTTCAAGCACGGCATGCAGACGAACAGCTACGGCATGGGCAGCATGGTGCAGGAGCTGCCGGATACGCCGCGGCTGCTGAGCCGGCAATTGGAGCAGCAAGACTACAGTATCGGCTACACCGGCAAATGGCATCTCGGCTTCGGGCCGGAGATGGGCCAATATTTACGGGGCAATCTCGCGCACGTGCAGTTTGCGGACATTGCCGCAGGCATCAAGTCGCTGCCGACCGACGTCGGCTATGAAGGCGACGACTTCGCCGGTCACGGCGGCGGTGGAATGACCTACCCGCAGTTCCGCCAATATTTACAGGACAACGGCTTGACCTGGCAAGAGGAGAATAAGGTGAGCGGTCATTTCGAATGGCATTACGCGTCCGAGCTGACGTCTCCTGTCGAGTCGACGGTCGAGTATTTTCTGACCGAGCGGGCGATCCATTATATCGACGAGTTCCGCCAGCGGGACAAGCCGTTTTTCTTCTCGCTGAACTTCTGGGGGCCACATGAGCCGTACATCGCGCCGACCCGCTTCCTGGACCTGTATCGCGACGTGGAGCTGGAGCCTTGGCCGAATTTTTACGATGACCGTTCGGACAAACCGTCCATTCACAGCATCAAGAGGGGCAACACGAAGGAGTGGGCCGATTTTGTTCCGTATATCAAGCATTATTATGCGGCGATGAGCAGCATCGACGAGCAGATCGGGCGTCTGTTAGATTATTTGAAGCGCCATGATCTGTACGATAATACGATTATTATTTTTACCGCCGATCACGGCGAATCACTTGGCATTCATGGCGGTTTGTGCGACAAGTCGTTCTTCATGTATGAGGAAACGTGCCGCATCCCGCTGATCGTCAAGCCGGCTGCCGGACTGGACGGCTCGCGCAAGGAAGCCAGCTTCGTAGGCACGTGCGACATTCACGCTACGATTCTCGATCTGGCCGGGGCAGGGGCGCTGCCGGAAGGAACTGACGGCCGCTCGTTCGCGCCGATGCTGGCGGGAGGAACGGTGGAGAATTGGCCGGACAGCATCGTCACCGAAGGGGCGGGGCTGGAGGCGGCGATGTTCACGCAGCGCATGATCCGCAAGGGTCATTACAAATACGTGTTCAACTGTGGCGATCTCGACGAGCTGTACGATCTGCAGGCGGACCCGTACGAGATGACCAATCTGGTCGGCACAGAGGAGTACGGGGATCAGTTGGCCGGGATGCGGCAGGCGCTGGCGGATTGGATGACGCTGCACGACGACGGGCTGCTGCGGCAGTACAAGCGGATGCGAATCGAGCAGTAAGGAGGAAGATATGAATCGTACGATTTTATTTTACGAGCCCGGCTTCCCGCTGGCGTCCGAGGCGCCGGATATGGGGCAGCTCGAACGGCTCGCCGCCGCTGGCTCCCTGGTCGACGCCGAAGGGCTGGCCGAGGCGCTCGACGATTGCGAGGGCGGCTGCTTCGTCAATATGCACGCTCCTTATTTTCCGAAGCTCGCCTGGCGTGCGATTCTCCAGTTTCTGAAACGCGGCGGCGGTTTGGTCAGCGCAGGCGGAGCGCCTTTCCGCCTGCCGGTAAGCCGCAAGGACGGTGAGTGGGCCGTGGAGGCCGAGCAGACGGCCTATCATCGCCAACTGCTGATCCATGAGGCGATGCCGATCGACCCGTCGCCGATCGTACGTCTCGTTGCGAACGGAGATATTCCCGTCGCCTCTCCTTACATGGAGGCGTTGACGGTCGAGCCGACCTGCAGCTTGATTATGCACGTCACCCGGCAAAGCGATATTCCGCATGAAAGCGGATCGGCCGGACCGATGGACGCGCGTCTGGTTCCGCTTGTGAAGGGCGTCGCGGCGGACGGCCGCGAGGTGGCGGCGCCGGTCGTGCTGCTGGAGCATGCGAAGGGCGAATTCGCCGGCGGCCGCTGGCTGTTCGTGAACCAGCGGCTAACGTCCAGCTTCTGGGCGAAAGCGGGCGAGGAGGCGATTGCCGCTTGGGCCCGCTTCTGCTCGCACGGCGTCGCCGAGATGTGGCTGCTGCCGCTGTATGCCGCCTATGAGCCGGGAGACCGGCCGAAGTTTCGCTGCCAGATGCAGCAGCTCGGCCGGGGACGGGCGGATGGGGCTGCCACAGGCGCCGGAAGCAGCTGGAGCTGCACGTTCCGCTTCGGCAAGCCGTCGCCTGACGGCGGCATCGCGTCGGGATCGCCGGAATGGACGCATACGTTCGAGTGGAACGGCTCCCGGGAGCTGGCGGTCATTCCGCTGCACGTTCCGGTCGAGCTGAGTCCGGGGCTTTACAGCGCCGAGCTGACCGCCGTCTCTGACAACGGAGAGAAGCGCGTGCTGCGTCAGGCCGTGTGGGGGTTCGATCGCGAGCTGCTGGCGCAGGGCGAGCCGCTCGTATGCGGCCGCGATTATTTTCGCAAGGAAGGCCGGCCGCTGCCGATCGTCGGGATGACCTACATGACGTCGGACGTGGCGCGCAAGTTTTTGTTCCTGCCCAACGTAGCGGTATGGGACCGGGACATGGCCGAGATGAAGCGGGCCGGGATCAATCTGATTCGAACCGGGCTGTGGACCGGCTACCGCAATGTGATGTACGAGGACGGGCACCCTTCCGAGGAAGCGCTGCGGGCGATCGACGCGTTTATTTTAACCGCCAAGCGGCACGACCTGGAGGTGACGTTTAATTTTTTCGCCTTTACGCCGGAGCTGTGGGAAGGGACGAACCCGTACCTCGATCCGCGCAGCGTGGCGGCGCAGAAACGGTTTATCGCGGCGATCGTGTCGAGGCATCGCGAGACGACGAACGTGCATTGGGATTTGATCAACGAGCCGTCGATGTTCGATCCCAAGCGTATTTTCGAAGGACCGCGAAGCAGCGGGGACGTTTATGAGCAGGCTGCCTACATCGGATGGCTGAAAGCCCGCTATGCGACGATCGGCGTGCTCCAGGAGCGATGGGGATATACGCCGGCCGAACTGCCCGGCTTCGAAGCGGTGCGGCCGCCCGAGCCGTCGGAGATCAATTTCGACATTCAGGACATGCATTCCGGCAAAAGAGGGACGCGCTGGCTCGACTACTCGCTGTTCGGCATGGAGATGCTGAACCGGTGGACGGAGGAGCTGAGCGCCACGATCCGCATGCTCGCTCCGGACCGGCTGATCACGGTCGGTCAGGACGAAGCGCTCGGCGCCCAGCGGCCTTCGCCGTTCCTGTACGAAAGCGCGGTCGATTATACGACGAATCATTCGTGGTGGCTGATGGATCAGCTGGTATGGGACGGAATATTCGCCAAAGCGCCGCGCAAGCCGAACCTGATTCAGGAGACCGGCATTATGTACGTCGAGACGCCGGACGGCCGGGCGAAACGCTCGGAAGCGGAACTGCGCAACATTTTGGAGCGCAAATACGCTTACGCGTTCTCGACCGGCGGAGCCGGTGCGGTGCAATGGCTGTGGCATACGAATATGTATATGAACAACGTCAACGAATCGAATATCGGAGCTCTGCGGGCGGACGGCACCCAGAAGCCGGAAGCGGACGTGTCGTACGGCTTCGGACGGTTTATGGCTGCCATTCGCGATCTGTTCGAGGACCGGCGGCTGGAGGAGATCGTCGTCGTGTTCCCGTATTCGAACGATTTGTCGAACCGGAGGCTCGCGGTCGAAGCGACGAGCCGGCTGACGAGGGTGCTCGCCTACGAGCTGAACGCGCATTTCCGCGCCTTGGGCGAATACGAGCAAAGCGCGCTGAAGGATCACCCGCCGAAGCTGATCGTTGTGCCGAGCGCTCACAATTTCAGCGACGCGGCACTGCGGCAGCTAATGGATCATGTGAGCGAAGCGGGAGGCACGCTGCTGTTCACCGGTCCGGCCGGACTGAACGAGTATTGGCAGCCGGTCGACAGGCTGACGGGCCGGCTCGGGCCACGTAAGCTGGGGAATGTTCTGCGTGAAGAGGAACTGGCTGTCGGGGAATCAGTCGTGCGCTTATCGTTCGGGGAGCGCAAGATCGCGCAGCTGTGCAAGGAAACCGTCGCGGTCTCCGGTTCCGGGCGGGAAACGGATGAGGCGGAGGTGCCGGCTGGACTGACGGAGGTCACGCTTGGCGCGGGCCGTCTGCTGTGGACGGGGCTGCCGGTCGAGCTGAACGACCGGAGCGAAGCGGTGAACGCCCTGTACGGGCACGTGCTTGCAGATTGCGGCATCGCCCCGGAATTGGAGTGGGAGCTTGGCGGCGGGCTGCCCGGCGTATACGGCCGCAAGCTGGAGTTCCGCGACGGCTCGCTGTACGTGTTCGTATCGGAATACGGCCGCAGCGCCGCAATCCGGGTGAAGGACCCGATGTCGGGCCGCACCTATTCCTTCAAGCTCGAGAGCGAACGCTCGGTGCTGTTTGCGACGAACCGCGCGGGCGACCTGCTGGCCGTGTACCGGCCGGAGGAAGTCGATGTAAAGGTCGGCTGAACCTTCGCAGTCCTTTCATCGTTCGCCGGCTACGGGCTGCAGTCCCTCTGCCAGACACGTTGTGCAGATAGAGTCATTATGTTGATAGACTTGCTATGTTGATAGAGTCGTTATACCCCAAGACGTCTCCTGTTCGCTTCACTAGCGGACTTGGAGACGTCTTTGTCATCTATTCGAGGCGGGCTCACCAGCACGTGGTACACAAAGCAGACAAAAGGCGCGCCAATCTACCGCCGCATCCTGCTACCCGCACCTAGCCACAGTACCCAATTACCCACACCTAACCACCCGTATCGAGTTACCCGCACCCCGCTACCCGCACCCCGCTACCTGCACTCAGCCACTACATTCTGCCGCCCGTACCCAGTTACCCGCAACTGTCCCTGCAACCATCCCCCGCCCCTGCACAGAGTCAGGTGTTAAGAGCGGTTTGCACCCCTTATTTTGTCCAAAATCGGGCTCGAGGGGAGTTTAAGAGCGATTTGCAGCTGTGCGCGCCTAGCCAAGCTAGGCACAACTAGCTGATGAAAGTTCAGCCGGGGTAGGGGCCAAGCCGCCCCGTAGCTAGCAGGCAGACGCAGGAGAGATCCGGCGGCTGAAGCCCTGCGAAAAACTGCGCAAAGCGCAGGGAAGCGAATTCACAGGCCGTAATGGACCGACCGTGAATCCCGCCGCATCGTAAAAACGAACCCTCAGAGGACAAGAAGGTGCCGAGCCCCGGCAGCTCGGGCGAAGGCCAAGGAACGTGTGAAGAACTTGGAGTTACAGCACGGAAGAACCTTCCGGTGTAAAGGGATCGGCATGTGAATACAGTTGTGCTTGGAACTAGGGAGACCCTCCCCCGCACGGCAGCAAAGTGTCGTAAAGAGCAGACCGATAAGTCCAAAAGGTGAAACGGCGAGCTGCGGGAAGGGAGTCGGAGGGGGCCGTAGTACCAATGAAGCAAGGACAACATAACCTTGCGGAGGGAAGGGCGTCGAAAGACAATCCCCCACTTTGTTCACGGAAATCGAGGAGGTACGAGCAAGTGAATGCCGATCAAAGGCTAACTACACCCAAAAACAAAGTTCAAGAACTCCAGCGAGTCCTCTACACTGCGGCTAAGGAAAACCCAAAGCGAAGATTTCACGCGCTGTACGACAAAGTGTATCGGAAAGACATCATGGAAGAGGCATGGAAGCGGGTCAAGACCAACGCAGGAAGTCCCGGCATCGACAAGCTAACCATCGACCACATCGTATCGGAATATGGAGAAGGACGTTTCAAGGAAGAGACGGCGGAAATGCTGCGGAGTGGCGAATACCGGGCCAAACCTGTCCGGCGTCAGGAAATCCCGAAAGGGGATGGAAAGATGCGCCCGCTAGGCATCCCGACCGTACGGGACCGACTCGTGCAAATGGCGGCCAAACTGGTCATCGAGCCGATCTTCGAAGCAGACTTTCGTGACTGCTCCTACGGGTTCCGCCCCAAACGCAGTGCACATGGA
>NZ_JACXJA010000064.1 GCF_014705615.1 Paenibacillus oceani | reverse complement strand
CCCGGCGGCGTAGCCCGGCGGCGTAGCCCGGCGGCGTAGCCCGGCGGCGTAGCCCGGCGGCGTAGCCCGGCGGCGTAGCCCGGCGGCGTAAAAGACGCCCTTCCCAGGGTTCCCCAGGGAGGGCGACTTTTACATGTGCCGCGGTTTGAGAGGTACGGCTGAGCGGATAACCTCCCGGATTTCCTCCCTCATTTCTCCAAGAAATCCCCGTCACTTTTGCGTCAGAGGACGCTGCCCGTCAGAGAACCGTTAGCAGTCTTTTGCACCCCTTATTTCTAGTAGATTGGTCACTTTCGGCAAAATAGCGGATGCTAGCAGCTCTTATTATTCGAGTTATGAGCCCTTGCGCCAATTTACCCAAAAATAGCAGCTTCCAAAGACTCTTATTGGTTGCGGATCGACGCTTCGGGACGAAATAAGCGCTGCAAACGTCCGCTATTAGGGGAGGGGGACCCACACTAGGCCCACACAACCCGGCAGCATACCACATACCGCTTGGAGCATGCCAGCACGCCGGCACCGACAGGCTTCGTACTCGCCGATGGCATACCGCCGCTCGTCCCAGCCCCCCCTCCTCCCTCGCTTCGGCGATATGCAGAAGAAACAGCGTTACTCCCTCCGCACAATGATCGGAGCCGGATACTGCGATTCGCTTCGCCCCGTCCCGCCGCCTGATAGGCGCCTTTTAGGTGTCCAGCCTAAGAAGGTTACTGCAATTGGTTTCCCTTGTCCTGCTCTTCCCTGCTCTTCCCTGCCCTGCCCCGTCCTATCTTTTCGCTTTTGGCAAAACGCATATCGCCGCCGTTACTCGTACCAATAGGCGGGCAGCGCTTCCCGCTCCTGCTCCAGCAGCTCTCTGATGATATGGTCGGCGTCGCCGATCGAATTGACAAGCGGATCGGTCATCATCGCCCTTCTCAGCTTGACAAAGCTCCGCTCCACTACGGCTTCGGCGGTAAGCTCGTGCGTATCGAGGACGAGCTCCTGCATCCCGCGGATCCCCCGCGGCATTTCCCCTACCGGCCGCGGCACGATCCCTTCCATCGTCACATCGCAGAGCAGCTCGAGAAAAGCGTCGCCGCTCATATTGGACACCGCCCCGCGGTTTAACGTGTTGATATAAAACGGCTTGCCCAGTCCGCCTACCATATTCTCGATAATATCCGTCGCATGATCGGGACCGAAGGCAGTCCTAAAGTCGGAGATCGGCTTCTGGCCGGTTATAAAAGCATCGACCTGCTTCCACATCTCGTCATGCCGCTTATACCGCTCTTCCGTCTCCCATATATGCAGCGGCGGAACCGGCTCCACCGTCTTGCCGAGCCCTTGCCAAAAGCGCACGTATTCCTTCGTATGGGCGACACACGTAGGGATGTATCCGAAAATACCGTACAGTTCATACCCGATCGCGTCGTTGTACGCCGCCTTGGCTCCACGGTCGCCGCCGTCGGTGCCGGTTTCCGCCGCTTTGCGAAGCGATTCGGCGATTAACGGGGCAACGTCCTTGCCGTCGAATTCCGCCTTCAGCAGCCACGTAAAATGATTGACGCCGGCAATCCGGAGGTCGAATCGCAGCGACACGTCTTCGGTAAATTGACCGGCTTCGCCAATAAGGCCGGACCGTCTCAAGTAATTCCGTTTTACGTGCGGCATATGCAGCCCGTCGCACAGAGCGAAGCTCTTCAGCTTCGGCGCATACCGGCTTAAAGCGATGCCGTGCACGGCGGACGGATTGATGTAGTTGATGACCCAGGCATCCGGACAAATGTTCTCGATATCGCGGACGCTTTCCATAATGACCGGCAGCTCCCGCATCGCCCTGAATATGCCGCCTGGTCCGATCGTATCCCCGGAGCACATGCGAATGCCGTATTTCTCCGACACCGTGCAGTCGATGCCCCTGTACTTCACCGTATCTTTGGCAAAACTGAGGACGACAAAATCGGCGTCCTTCAGTACGTCCCGGCGGTCGGTCGAGCCTTCCACGGCAAGCTTCACCCCTTGCTCGGCCGCCGCCATACGGGCCAGTTTCAGCAGCTTGTTCAGCCTGGCTTCGTCGGTATCGACCATAGCGAGCGTCCCATTGTTCAAATACGGCGAAGTGACCATCTGCCATATCGACTGCCTTCCGAAAAACAAGCTGCCCGCTCCCAGTACTACGACTTTCGGTTTGCCCGATTTCCCGCCATCCCGATTCATAGCGTATCCCTCCTTTTCCTTCTCGCCTTAATTATAAAAGGATGGGAATGAATTCAAATGGACTGTAGTTTTAAGCGGATGTCAAATAGTACGATTGAGATGCCGGCCATGATCTTGTGCTATATTGGAACCAACGCGATTCGTCAAAAAGTATCGAAGGGGCGGTAACCTATGAAGGGTCAAGCGGGGTCCTTTCACCTGTTCAACGAGCTGTCCGAGCATATTACGCTGCGGATCGGCTCCTGCCATTCGCTATACCACGACAGCAGGTGGAGAGAAGTCAAGGAGCACTCCGATTACGATCTATGGATCGTGGAGGAAGGGACGGTTACCCTCCGGATGGGGGACGTGAACGGGACGGCGAAGGCCGGAGACCTGATCTTGTTTTATCCGAACGTTCCTTACACCGCTTCGAACGGGGAGGAGGGCTGCCGGTTTATCTACGTTCACTTTGATTTTGGCATCGGGGACCGGTCGCGGATATTGGACAATTTCCCTTTATCCGGCATTGTTGCGGGAAGCTCGGTGCAGGAGGAGGCGGCTTTGTTCCGGCAAGCCTTCGAGCGGTACTCCAATCGTTCGGTTTTGTCGAGCGTCCGGCTTAAAGGCTGTCTGACCGTACTGCTCGCCAAAATTATCGAAAATGCGGCGGAATCCGAAGCCGCTGCCGCAAGCGGCGAACCGGCGGACACGCCTCCGAAGGCAAGGGCTTCCCGTCAGATGGACATCCTGCAGCCGGTGTTCCGCTTTGTGCATGAACAGCTGCACCGTCCGATCGCCGTCCGCGAGCTTGCCGAAAAAGCCGGGATGTCGGAGAAATATTTCATTACGTTTTTCAAGCAAACCGTCGGCGTCACACCCGGCTACTACTTGTATCAAGTACGCATGAACCGCGCGCGCGACTACTTGTACCGGAGATCGTACACGATCAAACAAATCGCCGAGCTGCTCGGCTACCCCGATCCGTACACCTTTTCGAAAGCGTTCAAAAAGTATTACAACAAGCCGCCCTCGCAATTTGTGTAAAAGGGCGCCCTGTCTATTTCTCCGCCATACGGGGCGTTTGTTGCCCGGTTTGGTTTATGTAGGGTCTGCACTTCCGGGTTCATCCCCTGTGGTATACTTGTCTTATGGACCCGTACAAGAGCCTTGGAGGAGGGATGCTTGATGGAATGCCGGGTCGGATGCGCCGCTTGCTGTATCGTCGTGTCGATCTCGTCCGCTATCCCCGGAATGCCGGAAGGCAAACCCGCCGGCGTCCGGTGCGTCCAGCTTAAGGGCGATAACAAGTGCGGCCTGTTCGGGAAGCCCGAACGTCCTGCCGTATGTCTAAGCTTGCGGCCCTCGGAAGACATGTGCGGCCATTCGAATGAGCACGCTTTCGACTATTTAAGCACAATGGAGCGTTTGACAACTCCGGATCGTTCCTGAACGGCCGTTGCTCTGAGAGAGAAGACCGCGACATAACCAGACAGCCATTTGCCTCCCCAAAACGCGCCCGATTCGATGGCGAACGTTCAGACAAACAAAAACCCCCTCATCTCGAGGGGGCGGGGCGGCTCTTTCTAGGAAAGCGCACGTGCAAGCCGTTCGCATAAAGCCGTATCGCCGATCTGCCCGGTCAAATAAAGCTGCAGCGGACCGGATATTTGTCGCAGCTGCCAGTTGGCCAGATTCAGGTCTTGTTGAACGCGGAATGACGGCATAATTTCTTTAAACAAATTGTAGCGGGAAGGACGCAGTCCGTCATCCGGCCGGATTTCGTCGGCGACTTCCTTATGAACCGGGATGCTCAGAGAATGGGTGCTGATCAGCCTCTGAGCTCTTGGCGATCTCAAATACTCCATAAACGTGCGGACCGCTTCCTTCTGTCTGGACTGTTCGTTGACGCCGACTCCGATCGAGACCGCATTGGTCAGCGGATGACGGATAAACGGCAGCGGCGAGATATCGTAATCGAGACCGCTTCCTCCCAGCCTCGTTAAGGTGCTGTAGCCGACGAGTGTCATCGAAATATGCCCTTCTTTAAACATCTGGATATAATCGATCTCCCGGTCGTTCCAGAATGGAGGGAACATCGACGGGTCCGAGACGATCTCCCGGTAATACCGCATGCACTCCATAAACTTCCCGTCCGGACCGACCTCGAAACGGCCGTCGGCATCGCGCTCAAATTTTACGCCGCTCTGCAGGAGCAGGGCAGGCCAAATATTGATGGACAGCGGATCGAAATACAGGCCGTACGAATCGCTTCGGGTGAGTTGCCTCGCATTTTTGATCATATCGCTCCACGTCCAGGTGCTGTCCGGCTCCAGAAGTCCATTCTCGCGAAAATGCGCTTTGTTGTAGCATAATATAAGAGGAGAAAAGGTTACAGGCTGCACGTAGCGCCGACCCCCGACGGAAAACACATCTGTCAGAAAGCGGTACACGCCCGGCAGATGGTCCGGAAGCGGCTCCAGCAAGGACAGTTTGTCTCGCACCGCAAAATCCTGGAACGTATCCTGATTCAGCGTCACCGCGTCGATCACGCCGCTGTCCAGCATCTGGGTGAACATGTGGTAGTGGTCCGTATTGACCAGAATCGTTTTCACGCGTATCGACGGGTGCAAGGCCTGAAAGTCTGCGATTAACGGCTCCAGCGCAAAATCGTGGACAACCGTCGCATAACAGGCGATCACCAGCGTCACCTGCTCCAGTTCGGGAGCTTTGACGACTTTCGCGCCGACCCGCCTTTCCTTGACGACCATGCCCCGTTCCACCAGAAGATCGATGCCCTTGCGGACGGAACGCGGTCCCATCTTGAACAGCTCCGCCAGTGCGGTTTCGGAAGGAAGCAGATCGCCTACGCTGTACACGCCTTCGGCAATATCCCTCTCCAGTTTCTCCACCATTCGGTTCAGCCGGGAATGAAATGTTTTGCGGCTCGTTTTCTCCTCTTTATGCAACGGTTTCTACACTCCTGTCCAATCGCCGGAACTTTGCTTCCTTCATTTTGTATCGTTCCGAATTCAAAGTCAACAGACGCATTCGCCCAAGGCACCAAAATGGGAAATGCCCGGGTCTGTTCAGGCTGAACGGTCAGCCGTAATAGTGGACGATACATTCGATCAAAGCGATGCTGCCCGCATTCGTATCTGTCGGTGAATCACCTTGCCGGGTCAATCGGAAGGCGGCGTTTTTGCCTTTGAGTCCCCCGCTCTCGAAATTATAGGCGACATGGACTTTATTGATTCCCGCCGTCAAGCCGGCATGAAACACGTTATCCATTCCCAGAGGCGCATTCGTCGCCGTATCGATGGCAGCAAGGCGAAACGATGCGTCGCCCGGCTCGTCGGCATGGACGATTACATCTACGGCTCCCCGATTAGCGATCCCGGTCCCGAAGGCGACGAACCCGAGCCACCCGTCAGTAGCGACATCCGGGCCGGCAGCTACATGGCCGAGCGAGAACGAGCGGCTTGTCGGGTTGCCGTACTGCAACGTATTGTTGATAACAGGCTGACCCGTTACACTGAGCAGCGACCTCCCATCGAACATGCCGCCCCTCACCCCGTTGGCAACGATCTCATTCAGCACAAGCGCATTTTCATATCCGTGGAAGGAACAAGCCGGATCGATGTACAGCCCAATTGCTTTGTTGACGACAATCGCCCGCTTGCAGCCGGAAGATCCCCGTAAAAAAATGCTCCCTCTCACGGCTATCCCGTAAATCGTAGCTAACGGATCGTCCACATCGATCGCAACATCAGCTCCATTGTTCACGTTGGCCGTGCCGTTCGATTCGAAATAGACGCCGTCAAAGTTGACTTGACGCGTCCCGTTTTCGAGACGGGCGCCGAACTGGCTATTCCCTTCGATGGCCGTGCCGAAGAAGTTGACTCCGAGCGGAGAACGGGACCGGAACCCGACTCCGTTTCCTTGCAGCTCCCCTCCGACGAACGAAATGCCGTTAAAGCCGACATGCGGCGGCGAGTCGCTCCTTACGATATCCACACCTACGGCGAAACGCTGTGCGATCAGATTGAATACGGACGCGATCCATCCGCCGCGTATGCGGCATCCGGTCCCTTGCCCGACGGTCTCGCTGTATAAAAAGAGATTGCTCAGGGACCAGCGCGTAGGCGCCGTATTAACGCTGGCATCGATAATATCGAGCGCGATCTGGCCGCTCCCCGCTGTCGTGATCAGAAAGTTATCGAGGCTGAACTCCTTGGACTCCGCTCCGCTCAGGACGACCCCGCCCGACGTAAAACGAAGATTCGTGCTTCGGCCGTATCCCGTGACACGGTTGCCTTTGGTGAGATAGATGTTGCCCGCGCACAAATAAGTTGCTTTCGCCGACAGTTGAACGCCGCCGTGAACAGCCGCACATTGGGTGATCTGACGCTGGCTCGGGATGACACCGCCCGGATCGGCGCCAAACATCTCGGGCGTTATAGCCGTATCTCCCACTCTCCTGTAACAGCCTTGGCCGGTTGTGTCCGCAAGGAACCAACTCGCCACTTGTCCGTCATTCGTCCAGTCCGCGGGTAGCGGCCGGTTTGGATCGACGACAGTTCCGCCGTTATGGAGACTTTTGCTAAGCGAAGCATCCCAGACATAAGCGCCGCCCCCATGCGGCGTACCCGCACGGTAGCCCTTCAAGCGGAAGCACTGTCCGTCCTGCAGCTCCGACTCGTCTATAGCTGTCAGGTCGGCCAGACTGTCTACGCACATGGCGCAGCTCGCACCGGCGGCTTTCTTGGCGAATCCGACCGTGCTGCCCGATGCGGCGATGGCGCCGGCGGCAGCCACCCCGATGGTCGCCAGCATCTTCCTGCGGCTGATGGTCCCATTTTCCCATCCAACCCGATTCCCTTCCATGCGTATCACTCTCCCATGTACGTTTTTAGAGGTTGTTCAAAAAGTCCACTTTTGATCACGCACTTTTAGTTATTTCAGCTGTGCTTCGATTTTTTTATTGGCCCGCTCTTCCGCTTCCCGCAGGGCGGTATTGACATCTTTGGACCCCGAAGCGACATCCGTTCCTGCGATATTCAGCTCGGGGCTGGCCAATTTTTCGTAATTCGTGCTGTATGGCAGAGGAGCCGTTTGATGTTTGAAAATCGCCTCGATATTTTTGCCTTTGACGAGCTCATTCTTCGTGCCGAACTGCTTTCGGATCGCCTCCGAATTCAAGGCGGTTATTTTGCCATATTGCGAAAGCAGCGACTGCACTTCTTCCGAGGTCGATATGTACGATACGGCCTGGAACGCTTGCTCCTTGTATTTGCTGCTCTGGGACACTAGCAAATAAATCGGCTTGGCTGCACCGGATATGCCGGGCGCCTCCCGATGCTGCGGAATGGAAACCATATCCCAGTTCAGCGTCTGCCCGCTATTCGCCACGCTTTCGGCGAAACCGAGCATCGGATTCAGCCACTGGGTAAGCATCGCCATCCGCTTTTCCTTATAAAACGCCTCGTTGGGCAAATTCGTAATTCCCGTTTCGTGAATATCCTTCACTACACCAAGTGCCCGCTTCCATAAATCATTTTGAAAATCGGCCTTTCCCGTCTGCTTGTTAATGATCGGAATGCCCCACTGCATCCCGACCGTATGCAAATTACCCCAGCGGACGCCTTCGTATTGAACTTGATCTTCCTTGCGTGTAAGCCGTCTGGATACATTCACCAGGTCTTCGTAAGTCATCTGATCGGTCGGATACGCAACCGCAAATTTGTCGAACAAGTCCTTGTTGTAAAACAGCATGAATTTATCGACGTACCACGGCAGACCGAATATTTCCCCTTTGGGTCCGACGTTCCGGATGCCTTGAACAGGCGATGCGTCCAACTGATTCAGATTCACTTTGTATGTCTCCAGGTAAGGATTCAAGTCGAGCGGATACGCATAGTCCGTGACGGCGGATAAGTTCGGATAATCGGTTATGACGAGATCCGGGGGCGTTCCTTGCTCGATCATCTTCTGGAAGCTGACCCCTCCTCCCGTGTTCACATATTCGATCGTAATATGGGGATATTTCTTCTTTACGGGTTCGCCGATAAACTGATCGACCGCTTCCTGTGTAATTAACGTGGCGAAATACATAATCTTCAGCGTAGCCGGTTCAGCTGTTGCAACCGCCGCAGCCGCTTCGGGCACGTTCTGCCCGGGAACGTTTACGGCCTCCGGTTTCGTTCCTCCGCATCCGGCGATCATACTTGCGGCAAGAGCGAACATCGTGCACGTGTAAATCGGTTTGCGAAACATCGCTTGACCCCCTTTTATTGACAACGCTTTCATTTTCGGACTTGTTTCATATTCCGCATTTCATATTGCCTGCCTCCGTACTCCTAGCTCATAACGGTAGTGCTACTCCACATCACGCTTGAGATTGCATGCCGCAAGAAAAAAGATACTTCCCTCCCAGCCGTGTAGATTAGGTCTCATCTACATCCTTTATTTATAAACCGACTATTTTCAAACAACTTAGGACGCTTGAAGATCCGACCTTGAAACTCATTATATTTCGTCTCCCACATCCTGTAAAGAGGGTTTTGGACGTTTTTTTGCCTGAAACAAACAAGAAATCGTATAAATGTTATATTTAATTGTTTAGTTTATTCAATTTGGGATGTAGATAGGATGTTATAACTTTTATTTTTAATAAAAACCAGGTTGCAGATGGGATGTAATATCCCAAATCCGACTAGTGCTAGACCTCGAAATTAGACCAACGGATAAATCTACCAGCGTATGGGCAGCAGAGATCGGTGTCCGGATCCAGCGGCGAATGAATTTACGCCTACACGCTGAATGAGGATAGCAAGGGGGTGTTTTTTGCAGGGTGAAGCGATTAGCGGAAGAAAGACTTCCGCTACTGTGCATGAAACCGTCCAGAAAGGTGGATAGCGGAACTATTATTTCCGTTATTTATGGAAATTTACTTGAAATACAGAGAAATCCTCCGTATAGAGGAAATAAAACTTCCGCTAACGACCATAAAAGAGTTTGATCAATGAATTAGCGGAAGTAAAGTTTCCTCTATCTTGATTTGCAGGGAGCAAAACAAGGTTGAACCGTATTCTTTGCCAAACGACCATCGCTCGCCTGTTATATAAGGCTGTCGATTCAATGTGGACAACCAAGTGGAATGGGAAAAGATTAGCTTCTGGCGAGTTTTGTCTGGAATCCCCTACCTTACCATCCTTATTCAACAAGGGATTCCGGACAACCTGTTTGAGCAGAAGAAGGTAACTTTTCACTTGGAACGCCCTGCTATCACTTCTACATATTGAATCGACAGCCTCTATATGACGACTAGTACATCCAACCTCCCCGTCTGCGCAAACTCGCCGCTTCGGTAAAATTTGCTCGTACAAGTGTTGGGATTTTTACGCAGCGTTGCACTAGGCATCAGCTCGCCCGTTTCTCTTCACCTTTCGACTCGCATTTTTCATGATTTCCGCTCCCTCTATTTGAGCTCCCCGGGAGAGTCCGACTTGCTGCAGACTTTTGTGATTCCCTTCGTGTACGTGTCCGCAGCCCTTCCCTGACTGGTCCCGCCTTCGCCCGCTTCCTAATTCCAACTGCATTCGCAATTCAACCAAAGGGAAAACGGCCGAACGAAGTATTAGCCGCTTTTCCGGAACGTTAAAAGACCGTTTCAGCCTGGTGAGATGGCTTCGAACGGTCTTTTCGCTGCAGGTTCTGACATAATTTGTTCCATCGGCATTTCATGATCGACCAGGTGAACTTCAGCAGCCTGACAAATAGCCGATGTTAGGTTGGTCGCTGGAACGCCTCTCTACCACTGGAAAGGCAGCTTGTTAAAAAACAGATTCGGGTTGGCCTGCACATTATGCACCCAGAACGTAAAATGCAGGTGCGGCCCCGTTGAAAATCCGGTCGTACCGACAAGCCCGATGATGTCGCCTTTTTTCACCCGGTCCCCGGCCTTCACCTTTAGCTCGGACATGTGCGCATACTGCGAAAACAAACCCATGCCGTGATCCAAATAAATCGCATTGCCGGTTAAATACAACATCTCCGCCAATACGACGACACCGTCGTTCGTCGCCTTGATCGGCGTCCCTTCCTTCGCCGCCAGATCGATCGCCAGATGGGAACTGTCGTATTTGCCGTTGACGTAACGCGTATGTCCGTATGGCGTGGTCAGCCGGCCTTCGACGGGCTGGATGAAGGCGGAATCGAACAAAAACTCGGGCTCGGATTGGCTGCGCGCCTCGTTAATCTTTTTCTGATCGGCCTGGATGCGCTGCGTGTCCTGCTTCATGCTCTCCATCTGCTGTGTCACTTGCAAATATTGGGTGTCGAACTTTTTCGCTTGAATCGTTAGCTGCTTGTCCCCGATCGGGTACGAGCCGGCCTTTACCGACAGCGGAATCGGAATATACGTGAAGTAACCTGCACCGAATGGCTGAAGCGTGTACGTCTTGCCGTTCCATTCCACCTGCCCCGGCTTGTTGTGCCGGACGAGCATGACATCTCCGGGCGAAGCCTGCTCCGGGAGGATGACCCACTCGGTCCCCATCGTCTGCTTCGCTTGCTCCGGTGTGGCATACAATGCCGCTTCCCGGCTGATTCGCCGCAGCCGCGACTTCTCTTCCTCCAGAGCTTCTTTAACTTGCGGCGTTACTTCCGCTTGCCAGCTCGTCCCTCCGTCGGTCGTTACCAGCAGCGGTGAAGCCGGTTCCGCCGGCTGCACGGGCAGCACCCAGCCGACACGGTCGGTTACGAACTGGGATTGCTTGACCGGATACGTGTTCGTCCCGACCATAACGTTCGCGGGTTTGGGCTCTCCCTCCGGCACTGTGCTCCAATCGAACAGAACGGCCGATGGTCCGGCAGTGCCGTTCGGGGAAGCTGGCGCTGCGCCTGGGGCTGTGCCTGGAGTTGCACCTGGTGTCGCGTTTGACGTTGTGCCCGGTGTCGTGCCGGCGATTGTCCCCGGGTTCGCCGCTGCACCACTTGCCCCGGTTGCCGCACCGGCCGCCGACACCCCCGGAACAGCGCCGGCGCCAGCACCGCCTGCTCCTGTTGGACTGTCCGCAACCAGCCGCCACTGGCTCCCCCCGTCCTCGGTTACTTTCATAGAGCCGTCCGAATAACGCATCCACCCGCGGTCCAGATCGGTCATGCCGAACTGGACGACTTCCGGGGGAGGCGGCTGTACCGGCATTGGCGGCGCCTCGGGCTCCGCTGCCGGAGACTGGCCGGCCCGCTGCCCGTTCACGAACACAACCGCACAGGCCGCCACGAGGACGATGGCGAGCAGAAATAGTCCAAATTTGCGCGACATAAGTCCGGATCGTTTCGAATGCGTCTCTTTCCGCGAATCCATACTTCTTATCCTCCACTCCGTACTTTCGTTTTGATTCTTTAATCATACGATACGGAGCTGAAAAATTCTATTTCGTATCCGTTGCAAATTTCATGTTGACTCTCACGTTACGTTATACTTTAAAGTGAATGTTGAAAGGAGGTCATTGCGATTCCGCTAAAGGTAAGCGAAGTGGCGGAGCTGGCCGGCATCAGCGTAAGGACGCTTCATCATTACGATGAAATCGGGCTGCTAACCCCTGAGGAAGTGACCGAGGCTGGATACCGCTTGTACTCCGACGGCAATCTGGAGACGCTGCAGCAAATTTTATTTTTTAAAGAGCTTGGCTTCCCGCTCAAACACATCAAAGAGATTATGAGCAGTCCTTCCTTCGACCGTCAGGAAGCGCTGGAGCTGCATCGGAAGATGCTGCTGGAGAAACGCCGCCAGCTCGACAAGATGATCGCCACCATTACGAAAACGATTCAGCATACGAGAGGAGAAATCCAAATGTCCAACAAAGAGAAATTCGAAGGCTTCGACTTCAGCCACAATCCGTACGAGAAAGAAGCCCGCAAACGGTGGGGAGACGAAGCCGTAGACAAGGCGAACGCCAAAGTCGGAAGTTTGTCCAAAGACGAGCAGGCCGCCTGGGGCGAGGCGATGAACGCCATCTACACGAAGCTTGCCGCGCTTCGCGGCAGTTCGCCCGAATCCGACGAGTCGCAAGCCGCGATCAAGGAATGGTACGACTTCCTGAACCGGATGGGCCAGTATTCGCCCGAGGCTTTCAGAGGGCTCGGCCAAATGTACGTGGACGATGAACGGTTCACCCGGAACATCGACCAGTTCGGAGAAGGTCTCGCCGTATTTATGCGCGATGCGATGGCCGTCTATGCGGACCGGCATCAGGAATAGGTGAATGCCGCGGTAGACGACGTATCCCGCGTACCCTTATCCATTTTCGGCCGTTGTACGCGAAAAGTCCCCGCGGAGGTGCTCCAGGCACCCCGGACGGGGACTTTTTGGCGCGGCGGGAAACGATGACGCCGTAGTGGATCGTCCCACCGCAAACTTTTTTCCAACAAACGTCTCTAATCCATCCTGTCTCCAACCGACTGCCCGCGTCCGCGCATCTCCTCCATCACCGAAACGAGCTCGCTAAACGCGCGGATCGTCCGAAACGGCTGAATCTCATGCATCGACAACGGGTCTTTGCCTTTATGGTTGATCCAGACGGATTTGATGCCGAGCTTTTGTGGCGCCACCACTTCCCATTGGTAGTTGTCGCCGATCATCCACGCTTCCTCCGGTTCGGCTCCCAGCAGCTTCAGGGCGTGCTCGTACACGCGGCTGTCCGGCTTGCCGCTGCCGAACTCCCCTTCGATCAGAATATGATCGAACAGCGGAGCAAGCCCGAACCGGTCGATCTTGGACCGCTGCGGAGCGGCAGCGCCATTCGTCAGCAAGACGAGCGGAATGCCCAAACTTTGGATGTAATGAATCGTATCGATAGCACCCGGAAATACGGACACCTTCTCGTCACGCTCGACTCCGTAATCGGAGGCTATCAGGCCCGCCAGCGGGCGATCCCGGATACCGAGCTGCTCCAGCGCACATCCGATAATTTCGGTTCTCGCCATCGTTAGATCAAGCCTTCCCACCCTATGGCGCTCGGCATCGCTCCAATACCAATGCGCTTGCTTTTTGATGGCGTCGACTACCGTCTCCACGCTCGGGCCGCTCTCCCCGTTCAAATATTTCCCGCATACGCTTACCCAACATCCATCCAGATCGACTCCCTGCTCGTAAGCAAGAATCGTATCGTCCATATCCACTAACAAAGCTTTTGGCAGCAAACGGCTCTCCCCCCTCCACATCGACGCGCGGCATAAGTTCCGCAGCGGTTCCTCGTTGTCCATCCATTATCTCCGTTATTTCCTGTATTTTCAATCGGAAATTGGGAGGGAGAGCCGCCGGGTGCAGGCCCAATAGAAATCCAAGCACGCTTGGGCAATCGGGAGACCCCCTCCCGCTACTTGCCCTGCTGCTTCATCTCCTGAATATGCTTGTTCGCTTTCTCGTCCGCGAGCCGAAGCGCCGTATTGACGTCCATATTGTTTTGCGCCATCTCTTTGTTGGACTCTTGGAGGAACGAATAAATTTTCGTATCGTAGTTCGTGCTCATCGGGGCCGGAGCGGGTGAAACTTTGAATATTCCCGCCAAATTTTTTCCTTCATACACGTTCAAGTCGGCCGCATAGTTTTGTTTCATCGCCGTATCCTTCAGCACCGTCAGACGTCCGGCTTTATTCATCGCCACCTGCGCCTCGTCCGACAGCAGCGTACGGATCACTTCATAGGCGGCGGTTTTGTTTTTGGATGCCGGAGGCACCATGAACAGGTGGAAGTCGATCTGGCGTCCCAGCTTCGGACGATCGTCGAAGGCCGGATACGAGACCATATCCCATTTGAACGAACGGCCCTCCTTCTCCATCTGCGCCAAAGTGTCGGTCGTCGCCGCAATCCAGTTCGGATTCATCGCCAGCGTCTGGTCTTTGGCGAATTCGTTAAATCCGTAGTTGAATTCCTTGTTCGGTCCCAAATATCCGTTCATATCGTACAGCTGCCTCAAAGAATTAAATATCGTCTTGAAGCCTTCGGACGTAACCGCCGACCTCTCCAGCTTCTCATCCACGACCGGCAGCGAATATTGCCGCAGCAGTCCTTGCGGCGCTCCCATCGATACGCCTACATAGCGGATTCCGCCTTCCGTCCGGGTTACCCGCTTGGCCAGCTCCAGCGTCTGGCTCCAGGTCATCTCGTCCTTCGGATAAGGGACGCCGAGCTTGTCGAATATTTCTTTGTTATACAGCATGACCCCGTAATTCATCGAGAGGGGCAGACCGAACAGCTCTCCCTTCGTTCCGAACTTGTTCAGCTCATTCAGCGCTTCAGGCTC
This sequence comes from Paenibacillus oceani, assembly GCF_014705615.1. GTDB lineage: Bacteria > Bacillota > Bacilli > Paenibacillales > NBRC-103111 > Paenibacillus_AB > Paenibacillus_AB oceani. The sequence goes on along the minus strand of NZ_JACXJA010000064.1, from coordinate 27,901 downwards.
GATCCGGTTCAGATTCAATCCGCTCGCCTTCACCATAGACTGCATATCTTCGCCGAACCCGAGATCCAGCATATACTTCACGTACACATTGCTCGTGGCGACCAGATCCGGGACGATTCCCGACGCAGCCAGATCCTCGGGAGACTTGGCCGTCAGCAGCTCGAACGAGATATGCGGAAACTTGGCCTGGATCGGCTTAACGATATACGCCTGCAGCTCGCGGTCGTTAATGCCGGCCTGGTAATCGTAAATTTTCAAAGTTACAGGCTCGTTCACGGGCTGGGCCGCTGTCTTGGCGTCCGGTAAAGCCGTTTCTTTGCCGCAGCCGGCCAGTGCTGCCGCCAGGATCAGTCCGAGCACAAACGCCTTCCGTCCTCTCATCGTCTAACTCCCCCTCATCCTTTATCATAGGACCCTTCAACTGTTACTCTGCGAATGAACAGACTGTACCCCTTGCTTCATGTAAACGCATTCAAATAAACACAGCGATGACCACCTCCCATCGAACTTTATCTCCAGCTTCCCCTTCCTCATGAGGAGCTCGGTACTGCGGAACAGGCACGTGATAACCTCCCAACGACCTCTGAAACCGTTCTCATTTCACCTTTTAGAAAAAACGCTCCGCTTCCAGCGCCTGCATCCCGCCTCTGTCTCCCATTCCCGGTAGACCAAACAGGCTGACTGCTTCTCCTATCAGGTCAGCCGTTTGGTCCCTGATCCGGGCAGGTCACCTTGCCGGATTCGGTTCGTACTTCTCGTCCTGTACTTCCGCCTGGAGACGGTACAGTTCCTGTTCCAAAATGTCCACGACACGGGCATAGTCCGGATCATCGTAAACGTTGATCATCTCGTGCGGGTCTTTCTTCAGATCGAACAGTTCCCACTCCGGCGGCTGGGGGTTATCCTCCGAGCCCGTAGTGCCGAGTGCGTCGGCGTAATAATAGATCAGCTTGTATTGTTCCGTGCGGATGCCGTAATGGGCATAGACGGCATGCTCGGACATATGCATCCAATACCGGTAGTACATCGACGTGCGCCACCCCTCCGGGCTTTCTCCCTGCAATACCGGCCGGAAAGTGACGCCCTGCATATCCGCAGGTATTCCGATTCCGGCATAATCGAGGAAGGTCGGGGCAAAATCCGTATTCAGCACCATATGCCGGTCATCGACGGTCCCCGGCCGAATGCCGCGCGGATAACGGATGACAAAAGGCATGCGCAGCGATTCCTCATACATGAACCGCTTGTCGTACCAGCCGTGATCGCCAAGGAAGAAGCCTTGATCGGACGTGTACACGACGATCGTGTTGCCTGTCAGCCCTTCCGCATCGAGATAATCGAGCAGGCGGCCGACATTGTCGTCGACGGAAGCGACGCACCTCAAGTAGTCTTTCATATATCTCTGGTATTTCCAGCTTTTGAGCGCGGCTCCCGTCAGATGCTCCGGCGGCTCCATCTTCAGATCCCGCGCGGTCAGATCCCGGTCGATCCGCATCTCCGCCGCCGCTGCTGCGCTCGCCCGGTTCGTGTAGTCGTCGTGAAACGTCTCCGGCTCGGGAATATCGACATCCTCGTACAGGCTGGCGTGCTTCGCGTCCGGAATCCACGGCCGGTGCGGCGCTTTGTGATGGCACATCAGGAAAAAGGGCCGGTCTGGGTCGCGCCTTCCGATCCAATCGATGGACAAATCCGTAATAATGTCGGTCGCGTACCCGCGGATGACCCGCCTCTCTCCTCCGCGGATGAAGGCCGGATCGATATAATCGCCTTGACCGGGCAAGATGTCCCAATAATCAAAACCGGTCGGGTCGCTTTCCCTGCCGTGTCCGAGATGCCATTTGCCGACAATCGCGGTCTGGTACCCGTTCTCCTGCAGCAGCTTCGGCATCGTTTGCTGTCTGCCATCGAACCGGTCGGACAACGTCCGCACGCCGTTGATATGATTGTAGACGCCTGTAAGGATCGCAGCCCGGCTCGGGGCACAGATCGAATTCGTGCAGAAGCATTGATCGAGGCGCATCCCCTCGTCCGCAATCCGGTCGATGTTCGGTGTACGATTCATCCGGCTGCCGTAACAGCTTATCGCATGGGCGGCGTGGTCGTCGCTCATGATGAATACGATATTCGGGCGGTTGTCCGCTTGTGGCTCCACCTTCGTCAGCTCCTTCCAACGCTTGGTTGCCCCCATTATAACGAATCCGAATCGCCGCCAGCCATGTACAATACTCCGGCTTTATGTACAAAATCACATTGGCAACGACAGCGCGGATCGTGTTACGATGAGGACAAATGATGGCGTGTTAGGGGTGTTTCCCGGATGCTCACTCTCCATTCCGCTTATTACGACGACAGGATTCCCAACTGGCGCATGGCACCGGTCGCGGTAGAATCCAACATTCTCGTCCTCGTCACAGAAGGCAGGCTCGTGTATACCATCAACCATACTCTAATAACGGCGGAAGAAGGCGATCTCGTCTTCATCCCGAAAGGAACGTTCCGCAGCGCGGAGAATGACGGGCCGCACCCCCACCGGAAGTATTCGGCGCTGTTCGACCATTCGTTTCCGCACGGAACCGTTCCTCTGTTCGACCTCGGCTGTTTTACGAAAAAAAGAATTGGCGATATCGATTACGTGGCCAAGCGGTTCGAGGCGCTGCACCGCGAAATGCAGGAGGAGAAGCCGATGCACCGGTTCGCGGCTGCGGGAATTGTTCAAGAGATCGCGGCCATCGCAAGCCGCGAATCCGGGTCTGCGGGCATCTCCCCGACGAAGTGGAGGCTGGCCGAGCGAATGAAACGGCACATCCGCGAACACTACCGCGAGCCGCTTCATGTAGGCGAGCTCGCCGAGCTCATTCAGCGTTCCCCCAATTACGCGATATCGCTGTTCAAGGAGGCGACCGGCCAGACGCCTGTCGCGTATATGCAGCAGTTGCGCATCGCGGAGGCCCGCAACCTGCTGCTGAACAGCGATTTTACGGTAACTGAAATCGCCGACTACCTCGGGTATTACGACACCTCCTATTTCTACCGGGTGTTCAAGCGGGCGACGGCCGTCTCGCCCTCCGCCTTCTCCGTCATGAGGGACAGATGATCTCCTTCGGACCGGTACTCACCAATCCCGCCCATTCTCCATATGCTGTAGGCAAACATCCAATTGGAAAGGAAGTTTGACCAGCATGTCCTATCGGTTCCCGGCTGAAGCCGGCAAGCTTAACGAGACTGCCTCCTTGGAGAAACGGGAGGACGACGGGTGGGTGACGGCCGGCGGTCCGAATCGGGCCGAGCCCGGTCTGAACGCAGATCTGGACGGAGACGGCGTCCCCGAGTGGATCGGCGTGTATAGGCGCAATGGCGACTTGTATGTGATGGTGTACCGCTGGAGCGGAACGAATTGGGCTCCGGCCTCCGCCTTAAGAGGGTACGGCAATGAGCTAAACGTATTCTACGCCGCTCCGCTCACCCGTCCTGACCGGTGGAACATCGTCGCCGGATGGCACGATGCGGAGAACGGCGCTCGGCTGGCGATCTACGAATGGACCGGATACGGTCTGATGGACTTCGGTCCGGGCCCGGCCCGGCCGCTGATCTCCGGCAGCGGATACGGCTCCGGTTACGCCCCGGTCCTGGTGCCGGAACAAGCCGAAACGAGACTGCCCGCCGCCGCCGTCCGGACGATCCCGCTGTATCCGATCACGGTCAGGACGATCGGGGGCAATCTGTGGGGGTATATCGACGAACGCGGGCAGACGATCCTCCCTCCCCGGTTCGAGTACGCGAACGACTTTCAGGACAACGGGCTCGCTGTGGTGGAGACCGGCGGCAAGCAAGGCGTTATCGACGCCCGGGGGCGGTTTGTCGTAGAGCCGGTTTACGAATCCGTTTCCCCGTTCTCGGAAGGCCGCGCCATTGTCATCGACAAGAAAGGGTTCCGTGTCATCGACGACCTCGGCCATATTCTGACTCCGAACACTTACGACTATATCGGCGCTTACCATGACGGCAGAGCGGTGTTCTACACGATGGATGCGGGCGGGTTAAGCCGCTATGGGTATTTGAATCTGGCAGGACAAGAAGCGATCCCCGCCCAATACTTGGATGCGACCGACTTTGCAAACGGCAGAGCGGTCGTGAAGGTGAAGGAAGGCGAGTATGCGTTAATCGGAACGGACGGCAGACGTCTGGCCGTCTACAACTACGCTTTTGTCGGCAGTCCGGGCGACGGGCTCCTGTCGTTCCAGCAGACGGAAAACGGCAAGTACGGGTATATCGACGAAAAGGGGAAGATCGTGATCCCTCCCCGCTTCAGCATCGCTCTACCTTTCCAGAATGGCCGGGCCGTCGTAAATATCGCGGAGGATTACAACAACCTGTACGGGCTGATCGATACAACCGGTGCGTATATTATGCAGCCCGAATATAACGACATCTCATTGCTCGGAGAGCAGCGGGCGGCGGCTGGCAAGGCGCTCGATCCGAAGCGGCCATATCTCGGCTCCACATACGCGCTTGCCGACAGCGGCAGCGGACAACGGCTGACCGGCTTTGATTTCGGCCAAATTACCGAATTCCACGAAGGGTACGCCTCCGTGTACAACGACCGGTACACGTACTGGATCGACCCTTCGGGCAGGCAGGCCGCCCATCTGCCCCGGCTCGAGGGCAGCGGCACGATGGCGTTCATCGGCAAGTTGATCAGCGCCAATATCGATCAGCGGCTGTCGTATTACGACCGCAGCGGCAAGCTCGTCTGGCGCCCCCCGGTCGTGCTGCCGCTCCGCCCTCCTTACCAGGTCCGGGAGGTCAAGTATAAGCCAAACAAAGATTACCTCGTCTACTACCCGCAGATCGAAGGCATGGCCGATCCGGCTGTCCAGAAGAAGGTCAACCGCAAGCTCGCGGAGCTGTCCGCCGTGAAGCCGGTTCCGGCCGACAAGCAACTGGACTACAACTACACCGGCGATTATGCGGTTGTCTTTTTCGACAAAAACCTGCTCGTCCTCGAGCTGTACGGATACAACTATCCGTTCGGAGCGGCCCACGGGATGCCGAGCCGCGTGTACGTCCACCTGAATCTGGCGAACGGCGATATGTATGCGCTGAAAGATTTGTTCAAGCCCGGAGCGCCTTACACGCAACGGCTGACGGAAATCGTGAAGAAGCAGATCGCGACGAATCCGGAGTACGATTACGTCTTCCCGGACAGCAAGGTTGAAGTGAAGCCCGATCAGCTGTTTTTCGTAAACCGGGATGCGCTGCACATCTTGTTCCCGCCTTACGAGATCGCGCCGTATGTCGCAGGTTTCCCGACCTTCAGGATCCCGTATGCGGAAATAGCGGATATTCTCGATACGAACGGGGCGTTCTGGAAATCGTTCCATTGAGATTGGAGCCCGTGCGCTTGGATAAAAGCCCCTTGCGCAGCAGTTACCAGCATATGGCCGGCCGACCGGAGTCATTTGGGGGTGGGGGTTACCCGATACGATTGGGCCTTCCCAGTAGTCAGTACTCGGTTCTTCGAGTCCCTTAGAACCAACGATTTTCCACGAGATATAGGGAGCGGTCTCGAAAGTCTTTTTGCGAGGCTGCGCCCCGCTTCGAACCGACTTTCTTCGGGAAAAAGGACCTCGAGCCTCCACGTTGCAGTGGAATCCTGAGGTCCGTTCTTGGGAATCGGGCCGTTCCGCATCCTGCGAAAAGGCTGAGGGACGGTTCCTTGGGTTCTCCGGGTGATCCGGTTCGGGGGCCGGTTCTCTAGCGCTCCGGTGATTCGGTAATCCGGCGATCTGAAAGTAAATCGTATCCGCAGCTTTTGGAAGCGACGGTCCTTTCCCGACCTTGCTCGACATAAAGGAGGTTTGCACCCCTTATTAAACAACTTTAGCATCACTACCAAGAAATAACGGCGGTTTGAACCTCTTATTTCAGCGGCTTTGGGGCAATTTGCAGAATTCGGGGGAGTTTAGCAGCTGCAGACCGCTCTTATTCTCGCATGAACCCCGATTTCTGGCAAAATAAGAGGTGCGAATCGCTCTTAAGTTACGACAACTCCCCCTTGAGCGAGTAAAACCGCAATTCGCGATGCGCGCCAAGGCGAAAGCACCGCTGCATACCGAGCAAAACGCACCCGGAGCTTGATGAGGTCTAGCATCTCCCGCATAACTGAAAAAAACCTCCAGACGCCACCGGTTGAGTGGTTCTGAAGGTTCCCGCCGCCATGCCGTGCAGCGAAGCACCGTATCTGAAAACTGCATACGGTGCCGCTACGCCGCGATATGTACTAACCGCACACCTTGCTTGCCCTGCATATCCGTATGCCTGTACGTCCTGCTTATCCCGCAGACCTGAATGCCCAGCATATCCCACAGGCCCTGCACGCCTCGTAAGTCCTGTATGTCCTGCACACCCTGCTTATCCCGCAGACCTAAGTGTCCTGCCTATCCCGCATGTCTCGCACACTTCACACGGTCCTGCCTGTCCCACCTAGCCGCCAAAATAATCGTTCAGGCCGGCCGCGATCGCGCGCGCCGCCTTGCGCTGATAATCGTCCTTGCGGACGACCGATTCGTCGCTGGCATCTGTCAGGAAGCCGAGCTCGAGCAGCACCGAAGGCTGCTTGTTTTCCCGCAGCACGTGGTAGTTGCCGTACGAGATCCCGTTGCTTTTAATGCCGCCTCCTTGGCCGAGCCTTGCCTCGATACTGCGGGCCAAGGGCCGGTCTTTTGATTCGGAGTAATAAAACGTCAAGGTGCCCGACACTTTCTTGGGGGATGCATTGTAATGAATGCTGACGAAGGCGTCAGCCTGCTGCTTGCTGCCGAGCGCGGCCCGCTGAGACAGCTCCGGCTGCTCCTTGTCGCTTGTCCGGGTCATGACGACTTTCGCCCCGGCGCGGCGCAGCTCCTCCGCAACATACTGGGCCGTACTCAAATTAATCGTCTTCTCTATCGTCTTATATTTGTTGCCGATCACACCCGGATCATCGCCGCCGTGCCCGGGATCAAGCACGATCACTTTCCCTCTAAGACCGCCGGTTTTCCGTGCCGTCTGCGCTGTTACGCTGCCTCCGGTCTCGTCCACATAACGGCCGGACACCCATCCGGTCTTGCCGGCGGTCGTACGGACCTGCAGCCAGCCGTTCTCCCGCTTCACGATCGTCAGCGCCGCGCCTTTCTGCAGCAGCTCCGTCGCCTCGTTGTTCGTCCCCGGTCCGCTGCGCATCCACAGCTTGTCCGCCGAGACGACGCCGTGCTTGCTTGCGGTGGCGTTCCCGACCGCCGATTTCGGCGTCGCTTCGCTTTTGGAGGTGTTCGTCGTTGCGGTTTTGGCCGGGCTTGCGGCCGGGTTACCGGCAGTTGCTGTCGAGTTGCTCAGCTTTTTCACATATTGTCCGGCTACCCAGCCTGTTTTCTGGCCCACCTTGATCTTCAGCCAGCCGTAGGCCTCGTCCGAGACAGTGATAACCGCACCATTCGACAAAGAGCTGACGATCTTCGAACTGGCCGCCGGTTCGGAGCGAACGTTCAGATGATCCGCAGTCACCCGAGCCGAATACGTATCGCCGGCGTGCGCTTTTTCCGTTACAGGCAAAGAGATGCAGAGCATCATCCCGAGAACCAGAACAGCTTTCCGTGCAATAGGTGGTTTCATAGCAGTCCTCTTATTTTCTTTTAATAGGTTTAAGAGGTTGTTCAAAAAGCCCACTTTTGATCACGAAGCAGATACAGGAAGCCTGCTCGACATCGAATATGGAATTCAGCCGGAACCTCCGGTGCTCACGAAAGCTTTCACTACGCTCCGCTCCTCATTTCCTTGCTTCATCCCATCTTCACGGTGCTGAAAACCGGGCTTTTTGAACTCGCACTTTAAATTCCTTACTCTCATTTTTACCATTTACGACAAAGAGACGCAACTGCCGACAGGACCGTTTTTCCCATTCCATGGAACTAGACGGGGCGAATCGCAGGGTCACAAGAAATTACTTCCCGGAAGCCCAGAAGAAGGGACTTTTTTTCGAACATAGCAGCTGAGTACATACATCTATTCCGAACGAACAGCGGAACCTTTCCCCAAAAATGAGCCGAAATGATGCCAAAACGCCCCGGTTTGCTTTAACAAACAGTCACATTCTGTATCGTTAAAAAAAATGTAGAATTTACCCGAAAACATCTAAACTTTCGTGTCGCCGCAACCGTCAAATAAGATAAGAGAGTTCGGCAATAGCGTACGCATAACTCTTGTAGGCGCAAACCGCGGTGCGCCGCCCCAAGCAACCGATTCACCCGTTATGAAACACTTCGAAACAGAGCCTAATGATGGTACGGCGTCCGTGCTTGTTGCGGAAGTTCGTTCCTGATCATCCAGCATCGTTTCCAACCAAATAAATAGATCGGCAAGCAGCCAGCATGGTAGAAGAGAAAGGATTCAGCTTATGAGAAGACGTAGAAGATTAAGACTAACGGTCGTTAGTGTTGTCATGCTGCTGATTTTTGCCGGTTATACGATTAAAACCGCATGGATTGGCGGCGAAAGTCCGCAGACCGCTGTAGCCGAGGAAGTGCACAGTCCGATGACTCCCCCTCAGGTGCCGCCGGTAGAGAACGCATCGATGACCGGCGGACAGAGCGGCTTGCCGGCGCCCGGCAGCTCCGTAGCAGCGAAGCCGGGCAAGGAAAACGGCACACCGAAACCGGCAGCACCGAAAGAAACGGCGAAGCCAAATGAAGCCGGGAAGCCGACCGTTCCGGTCAAGAAGCCGGAAGGGAAGCAGATCGCGCTCACCTTCGACGACGGTCCGGACAAAACGTATACGCCTCAAGTATTGGATATTTTGAAGGAGCACGACGTCAAGGCGACCTTTTTCGTCGTTGGCATTCAGATTGCGAAGTACGGGGATGTTCTGAAACGGATTCAAAAAGAAGGTCACGCCATCGGCAATCATTCGTATCATCATGCCAAATTGACCGAATGTAACCCGGATCAAATCGCCGAAGAAATCGCCAAAACCGACGAAGCGCTCCGCAAAGTGCTCGGAAGCGGAACCGATCTGTTCCGTGCGCCGTACGGTGCGACCAACGAGAAGGTGAAGAAAACGGTAGCGGCCTCCAAACAGGAGCTTATCCATTGGACGGTCGATACGAAGGATTGGGCCGGCACGCCGCCGGAGCAGATCATGGAGATCGTCAAGGAGCATGCGAAGCCCGGAGGCATTATCTTAATGCACAGCTTCGGAGGCAAAAACGGCAAGCTGGACAATACCGTCGAGGTGCTGCCGCAAATGATCGAATATTTAAAACAAAAAGGATACACGTTCGTAACCGTGCCGGAGCTGCTGGCCGGCAAAGCGGCGTAAAAACGTCAAGGGCATTCGCTCCGTCATGGAGTGAATGCCCTTTGCGTACCGCTAACCGGACAAACGCCGATATCGCCTGTTGCCGTGCCGTCACGGTCCGGGTGGAAGAAGTTCGGAGTCACGATCCGGTCCTCGTAATGATTATGGAAAATCGGCGTCGTCGCAGGCGATAGGGGAGGGATCAGCCATGTCCAGTCTCCCGTTACGCCTCTTCCGCACCGGCTCTCGCGCTCCTCGAACCGGGTAAACTGCTGCGCCGCCGTATGATGATCGACGATCATCACTCCGTGCTTCTTGTAGGAATGCAGAACGGCCACGTTCAGCTCCACCAGAGCCCGGTCCCGCCACAAGTACGACTCGTGCCGCATATCGAGCCCCATCAGCGACGCCACCGCCGGAAGCAGGTTGTACCGGCGCTCGTCGGCCAGATTGCGAGCCCCGATCTCCGTCCCCATATACCAGCCGTTAAACGGAGCCGCAGTGTACGAGACGCCACCGATCTCCAGTATCATGTTGGAGACGATCGGCACGGCGTACCATTTCAACTGCAGATCGGCAAGTCCAGGCAGCTCCGGGTGGGAGAGCGGGACCTCCAGCACAAGTTCGCGGGGAATCGGGAATAACCGGGGAGTCCGATCCCCGATCCGCACGACGAGCGGCAGCACGTCGAAAGCCGTCCGTTCCCCCTGCCAGCCAAGCTCCAGGCATCGCTTCGTAAAATCGACCGAATCCGGGTCGCCGACAATCCCTTCCTCCGTCTCGTAACCCGCATAACGGATCAATTGATAATTCTCGATCCGAATCTCCCGGCCGGGTCGCCCCGCCTGCCGGAATACCGTAATTGTCGGCCTAATTCGTCCGCCGTTGGTCGCGGTCCCGATATGGCGGAGCAGCGCCTCGGCAATCTGTTCCTCCGTCTCGAGCTGTCTAACGTCCACAACCTCGAGCGTCTCCCAGAACAGCCGCCCGATGCACCGGTTGCTGTTGCGCCAGGCAAGCCGCGCTCCGAGCCGAAGTTCCTCCTCCGTATGCTCGTAGCTTCCGCTCTCCGCGATCCGGCGCCGGACCTCGAGCAGCCGATCGTTCGTACGATCGGCGCCCCAGCCCAGTTCATCGCCGCATATCCGGATAAATGCTTCCGCTTCTTCCAGTACTGTCCGCTGCGTCGTCATGCTCATGAAGTCTCCGTTCCGTCTATGATGCTTCTAGTATACCTAACCGGAACGACGCGCTACAAATGAGCAGTTTGTGAACGATCGGCGCATGGCGTTATTTTTTTGCGGCCATCACTTCCTCGATCTTTTTGTTCGCCGCTTCCTCCGCTTCCCTAAGCGCCGTATTGATATCCTTCTGCCCGTTCATAACCGAGAGGTAAGCCGTATTGAGGAAGCCCGGCACCTGACCGAAATACGTATTGAACGGATACGGAGAAGCCGCGGACTCCAGCGGCACGGCTGCCTTTACATTTTTGCCGGCCAACTGCGGCACGTTTTTCCCGAGCACTTCCGTCAAATTGTCGATCTTGATCGGCGGAACATACCCGTGCTTGGCGAACTCCTTTTGGAACTCTTCCGAGCCGATATAAGCCGCGGCGAGAAACGCCTGGTCGCGGTTTTTGCTCGTGTTCGCGATGGCGTAAAACGGAAGCTGCAAGCCGGGTCCAGCCTTGGGAGCGTCCTTGAAGCGCGGAAGCTCCACGAGATCCCAGTTGATCGGCGTTTGTTTGACGATATCCCACGAACCCCCGCTCTGAGCGGCCATGATCGCCACCCGGCCTTCTTTCCAGAACAGATCGTTAAAGGTCGGGGCGTACTCATTGCCGTCGATGCGGTGAAACCGGGCGAAATTATCGATGATTTTTTTCCAGTTGTCGTTATTCAGCGTTGCTTTGTTCGTCTTCGTATCGATGTAGCCTTGCGACAGCTGATTGACCGGCAGCAGATGGCCGTAGCCTTCCTGGAAACCTAAATATTGAACGCCGCCGTCCTGTCTCGTCAGTTTGCGCGCCATCTCGTACACTTCGTCCCAGGTCATGCCGTCCTTCGGGTAGGAGACCCCGAACTTGTCGAAAATGTCTTTGTTGTAAAACAGCGCTGTCGATACGGCCGCATTCGGAATCCCGTACATTTCCTGCTTGCTGCCGAACTGCTGCATCTGTTCCAGAACGACGGGATACAGTTTGTTCAAGTCATATCCATACAGCTTGATCAGATCGGTGACGTCGCTTTCCAGCTTGTTGTCCGCCATCAGCGTATAAAACGAAGCTCCGCTTACTTTGATCAGATCGAGCGGAACGCCTTGAGCGAGCAGGTCGGGCAGCGACCCGCCTCCGTTATCCTTATTGGCCGAATACAGCTTGAAGGATAGGTTCGGGTACTTCTTGCGGATCTGATTGCCGTACAGCTCCATAAACTGCTCCTGCGTATACGTAGACGAGTTCTCGAACACGTTGATGACGACCGGCTTGGATGTCGCTTCCGCAATTTTGCTGGCGAAGTCGTCTTTCTTGGCTGCACCGCTGTCTCCGCCCGGTTCCGCCGTTTTCCCTCCGGTTCCGTTCCCGCTGCAGCCGGCCAGCAGAGCCGCAATCGTCAAGCCCGTAATCACGATCGATCTTTTTCCGTTCATTCGGAACACCCCTTCGTTTGTCTGATAGGATCATTTCATAAACGTCCTAACGTACCGGTCTGCATCTCGGCCGCATCTGTCTGTCCCGCTCCTGTTCCACTGCTCGATCACTCAAAGCTTGATCACCTGATCGCGACGCGAGGAAGCGTTGCGGAAATCCGGCACATCGATCACCCGGCCGCCGTTCATAATCGACAGTTCGGACAGCAGACCGACCGCCGTCCATTCACAAGCGTCATACACGTCGATCGCCGGAGGAATCCGGCCGCGGACCGCCTCGATAAAATCGTGCACGATAAAATAATCTCCGCCCCAGTGGCCGGCCCGCTTCTGCTCCTCGGTAGCGTTGCGGTACCGCTCCGGCATCTTGTCGTAATGACCGGCAAGCGGCTCCCATTTGGCATGATCCATCTCTTCCCCGTCGGTATGAAAATAAATTTTATGCTGATCGCCCAGCCCTCTCGGCGCCTCGTAGCTGCCTTTCGTTCCTTGCAGCGTGTAATAGCCGCAGTTGCCCGGCCGGTTCGACACGCAGTCAAGGCGCAGACGGATCAGCTTGCCGCTCTCGAGCTGGCACATCGTGACGGACGTGTCTTCCTGCCGGAACTGCGGAGCCGTATGCCAGCCCGTGCCGAAGCAGGCGACGCTTTTGATCCGGTCTCCGCGGAACCATTGCATTAGCGGCCCGAGACTGTGCGTCGGGTAGAAATTGCCCCGTTTGCCATACTGCCAGTAATGGCGCCAGGAGGTCCGGTTCGCCGTCGGATCGTTCGTCACCCGGCGGTTATGTCCGAAGGCGAGATGGCGGTTGCTGTGCAAATATTCCCCTTCGGCGTAATAAATATCGCCGAACATCCCTTGCCGGACCATATTGCCGATCAGCTGGTTCTCCGGAATATAGCAGTAGTTTTCCGCCATCATATATACTTTGCCGTGCTTCTCCACCGCTTCCTTCAGCCACCACAGCTCATCCATCGTGACCCCCGCGGTCACCTCGCACAACACGTGCTTGCCCGCTTCCAGCGCCTGGATCGTCTGCTGGAGATGAAACTGCATCGGCGTAGCGACGAAGACGGCATCGATATCCGAGTCGAGCATATCTTCATAGATCCGGTACGTGTTCGGAATTCGGAGCCATGCCGCCCGTTCCAACAGCTGCCCTTCGTGCAGATCGCATAAAGCGGTTACCTCGACGCCCGGAATCGAGTTGAAGCCGAGCATCATGCTTAACCCTCTTACCCCGGCAATTCCGATCTTTAAAGTCATTGCTTCCACTCCTATCTGTGTAAGGATCGTTACCGCTCCTTTTGTATGCGCTTACAATGATGTTGCTGCATCTTGTGAAGCAGTCTCCCGTCTCCGATTTATACGGTTAGCCCCCCTTCTTTCAACTGACGGAATGTCGTTCCGTATGCTGAACCACAACTATAGCGTACCATACCCTCATTTCCGGGATATGATCTATCTTGCATCGTTTTCGACTCTTATTTGCCTAATCTTGCTTTCTTGCGTCCTTGCCGTCCCTCCGCCCAGCCCGTCGTATCCGTCCTGCACGGCCCACTCATGACGTGGCGTTTTGCTCCCGGCGGTATTGATCCGGGGACATGCCGACCTGCTTTTTGAACACTCGGCTGAAATGAGCCAAATTATTGTAGCCGACCTGGTAGCATACATCCGTAACCGTACTGTCCTTCCGGTAATAAAACAGCAGCTTGGCCTGCTTGATGCGTCTGTGGCGCAAGTAATCGAAGATCGTCATGCCGGTCATCTCGCGGAACATTCTCGTCAAATAATATTTGCTCATATGAAGCTCGGCTTCCATCTGCTCCAGCGTGACGTCCTGCATGTAATAATTTTCAATAAAGGCGATCATCTTCTGCACGTTCCGTTCTTTTTCCGCCGATATCTTCGGATTGCTCTCCATCGTCTCCTTGCATAAATTGCTGATAAACATCAGCAAATCGTAAAACGCCATCAGGAAACGGTTGTAATACGCCTTCTCCTCTTCTTCGTAGAAATGGTTGATCCGCATTAAAATGTTCTCGCAATCGGCAACCTGCTCCTCGCTCAGCCGGATCTGGTGGTTGCGCAGCTCGATGAACGGTTTGAGCGGCGAGTCCGTGCAGAAGTAAGGGTCGAATACGTGGGCCAGCTGCGGGTCGAACGAAAACCGGGTCTGCACGCAGTCCCATCCCGGTTCCGCCTTCGGACTGTAAGGCGTGATGCCGTTCGTAATGATCATGTCGCCGCGCCCCCAACGGACCGTATGCTCGCCTTGCCGGTAGTCGCATTGGCCGCTATGGACGTAATAAAAGTGGTATTGGGTGCAGTCGTGGGGAGTGACGCCAGGGTCGCTTTTCTTGTACTCATACGTGGCAAAAGGGAAATGCTGACGGGGGTGCCTCATCGATAATCCCTCCAAATTCGATTAGTTGGTTTCGATGGATGGGCAAGATTGATCAAATGATGTTGAGTCTACTGTATCACAATTCCATGGCGGAGATTTGATTTTTATTGCCGTTTCCTGCTCCTCATTTGATTTTTATTGCTCGATCAGCGAATTGGAAAATGGCGGCAGGAGATCCGGAGACGAGGACGAATATGTAGCTTCGTACGTTTCCATATCATGGCGCGGGTGGAGCTTTGCCGAGGCGCAAGGCCGCCATAAACGCGGGAAACTGTCCTCCTTGCGGAGGGGCAGACCCGCATTCCGACGCCGATAACCGGGAGGAACACGATGAACGCTCTGACGGAACAAGAACGCCAGCAAGGATACCGACTGTTGTTTGACGGCAGCACGCTGGGCGGCTGGGCGGTAACGCGCCAGCCGGAGGAATGGCTCGTCCGCGACGGGAACCTGGTGTGCACCGGGGACAGCCACGGCTATGCGTATACAGAGGATCAGTTTGAGAACTTCATCCTGGAGCTCGAATACAAAGGGGCGCCCGGGACGAACAGTGGCGTATTTTTCAGATGGTCGGATCTGAGCGACCCGGTGAACACCGGACTGGAGATGCAGATCTGGGATACGTTCCACCAGGAGGAAATGGTCAAAAACAGCTCCGGCGCCTTGTACGATCTTGTCGCTCCGTCCGTTAACGCCGTGCGGCCGGCGGGGGAATGGAACCAGATCGTCGTCAAATGCGACGGCAGCATCGTCGAGCTCACGCTGAACGGGACGCTCGTCGTCAAGGCCGATCTCGACCAGTGGACCGTTGCCGGCAAAAACCCGGACGGCACGGACAATAAGTTCAAGTACGCTTGGCGCGACCAGCCCCGCCGGGGACATATCGGGCTGCAAAACCACGGCGGCTACATCGAGTTCCGCAATTTGAAGCTAATCGAGCTGTAAGCGGGTGATTAAGCAATACAGGAAGAATATGGGAGATTCGCCCCAGGGCGGCGGCCGATCGTCATTGGAAGCGGGCGAGGAGCGGTACGAAGCCGGAGCCGGGGGCGGACTCTGGTGGAAGCACAGCGGAAGAGGGCTGGCGCTCGTATCGGGCAGACGCGGGCCGGTCGGTACAACTTAGGGCGGTTGTCAGCTCGTATTGGGCAGACGGCGGGCCGGTTGGGCTGCTTTGGGGCGGGATAAGTCTCTTGTTCCGGCGCTCTACCGGATAATGTGCTGTTTCCGACTAAATAACAACTGCAAGCCATCCGTAACCCTGTACACCGCTGCACGTCACTGCACACCACTGCCCCCGTCCCCCCTAACAAACCGCTCTTTTTTTCCTCGCCGAGTCCGATTTCCGGCTGAACCTGGACAAGCTTGTGGTCCAGCAGCTCCTTTAAAGGCGGTTTGAGACTCTTACTCGGCCGTTTTGTGCCTATGAGGGCGACTTAAGAGCGATTTGTACCTCTTATTCCGGCGCTCTCTGCAGCAAATGGGGCGTTACGAGGAAAATAGCTGCTGCAAACCGCTCTTATTTTCTCACCACGACCGATTTCCAACTAAATAAGGGGTACAAATCGCTCCTATTGCCCTCTCCCTTCTTCGGTTCCCCGAAAAAAGGACCTCGGCCCCCACCATGCAGCGGGATTCGAGGTCCTTTCGTTTGGAAACCGGGTGTTCCCAGGCCGTATGCGAGCACTTTTGGGACAACCTCAGTTTCATTCTTTATTCGCTTTCACGCAACACTCATGCGCCCCATCAAACCGACCGATTTCGGAAAAACGGGAAGAATAACCAAAAACTTCTGCGGCGCACCGGGTGTCGCACGGACCGCGGAGTCAGGACCGGCTGCAGGCCCCCTGCCGCAAGCTTACCACCGCTGAACCGGTCGTTCACCGGAACGGGCAGCGTCGACCAGGCGGGAGCAGCCGCCTGCTGCGAGGTGACGGCCTGCACCAGATCGGACAGAGCCGGCAATGCCGCTTCCGCTGAAGCGTCTTTCGCGAAAGCATCCGTCGCTTCCTGCGCGCCGCCGCTATCCGGCATCAACTGCGACAGCAGCAGCGGAATCTCCAGCTCCCTGTCTCCCCCGCGCCCCTCTGCCGCCGGGATTTCCACAGCGGCTGCGGCTTCCTCCCGCCAGAGCGGATAGATCATTTTCCCTTCCAGCACATGCAGACGTTTCGCCAGCTGAGCATTTTCCTTCTGCAGCTCCTCGATATGCTCCAGCAAAACTTTCATCGTAAGTCTCGACTTACGCGGCTTTTGTTGCTCTTCTACAGAACGATCGGACGGCTGCGACGACATTGGATCATTAGCGGCTGTTTCGATATGCGGTTCCACGGCTTCGGCCTCCTTCAATAAAATAACTGGACTACTAGATTAGTAGTTTTTATCCTACCGCACTTCCAGTAAGATTACTGTCGAAGGCCGCTGTCAAAAGAGCATTACTTATGGAGACGGGCACGGGACCCGTCCGTTGGGACGTAACGCCTACTTCATGTCGGACATCACGCTTGCCGTCGAAAAACGGCCGCACTCGGCTTCACGCCATAACCATGTCGGATTTTCACGAGGTTGGACAACAGCCTGCGTCCGACCGTGCAACTCATGCGGGCCACCCGCGGTTGCCCGGTCACCGGCCCGCAGACAAAATATCGAAGCTGCACGATCGCGGCAGCTGCTCCAGCTCGCTCATCAGCCGCTTCGCCTCGGGCAGCTTGTCGGATACCGGACGATCCCCCGCCAACGGCTGTTTGTTGTAAATCTTCCTAAGCTCGGCGTTATACGCCCCTCCTCCATACGGCCTGATCACGATGCGATGGGGCTCGAAGGTCAGCACGCCCGTCAAATCCCGAACGATGGCGGAAGAGGAGCTCTCCAGCAGCTGTAACAACTGGTAATCGGTCAGCCCATCCAGCGAAGCGGCTGTGCTCCCGTCCGCCTTAAGCTGCTCCAGCACGGCCCTCGACAATATCTCGTCCGCCGCCAAATAAAACGGATGCGCAAAAATCCGATTATCGGCCGCAACCGCACGGCAAATATGCAAGGCCGTCTCCTCGTCCGCCGCAATTCGGTTCCCGCAAAAGGTGATGCCGCGGATAATGTCCGACGGATGCTTGATGTAAAGACCCGCGCCATACGTATCGCGCAGGAAGCTGTCCAGATGATCGATGCGGATGCCGTCCGATTGGCCGCTAAGTGGAGTATCCTCGTTCAACAGTTCGATCAACCGGGACGCGCATAAGCCATGCTTGGCCAAAATCGATGCAACGGAAGCCGACCGGATCACCTCTTCCGTGAGCGCGTGATGGCTTTTGCCCAGCGCTTTTTCCACGGAATGCGAGAAGGGCAAGTGCCCGACGTCATGCAAAATGGCTGCGGCATGCAG
The DNA here is from genome assembly GCF_014705615.1 of Paenibacillus oceani. Taxonomy (GTDB): domain Bacteria; phylum Bacillota; class Bacilli; order Paenibacillales; family NBRC-103111; genus Paenibacillus_AB; species Paenibacillus_AB oceani. The sequence goes on along the minus strand of NZ_JACXJA010000064.1, from coordinate 10,135 downwards.
TTCCCGCCACTCGGGGAACCACCGCTTCGTCAGCGCCCACACCCCCACCGTATGCTCGTATCTCGAATGCGTAACCGGGCCGATCAGAGCGCCTGCGCCAAAATGATGCAAATGTTTTAACCTTCTGACGGCGGCGCATTGGAACAGCTCAACCTCGAATGGCTCGGCCGCAACATCCAACTGATAGACCGGCTCCCATACGGCCGGGGTGGTGAACGTTTGCTCGGTTTGTCTCATGGATCTGGTTATCCTCCTTGCGGGTAAAGTTCGGATGTGTCGAAACTATTTCCTCTCCCGATCGTCTAATTAAGACAAAATAAACTTTAACATTAAAGGGTGAAATTAGGATGCCTCGTATGCAGAGAAAAAGCTTGCTGGCGATAACCGCCGTCCTGATCGGGACGCTCACGGCGGGCTGCATCCAAACATCGCGGGGCAGCTGGGGCAACGGCGCCGGCTCCACGCCCGCCTCCGCAGGTCCTGTGATCCAGCAGCCCGTCCAGCTTCGTCTGCTCGATGCGAGCCGAATGCCGGCCGATACGTTCCAGAGCGCTGTAACAGACCTGCTGCTGAAACGACAACCGATGATCAAGATCGAGCCGATCGTTTATCCGGAAGGAACCGACTGGCGGACGCTTCTAGCCGGCGAATCCCCCGATCTTGCGCTTATTCCGTTGTCCGAGCTCGAATCGGGCCAAGCTGCGAACGAATGGCTCGATCTATCCGGCGTCATCCAGGAAATGACCGTTGAAGTGCGCAAGCTCGGTCAGCTTCCGAAGGACACCGATCCGCTTAACGGCGCGGAGAAAATTAGAAGCACCGAAGGGACCTATGGTCTGCTGCCTCCCGGCAAGGGCGCTTCCCTGTATTTTAACAAGGACATCTTCGATAAATTCGGGATTCCTTATCCCGCAGAAGGACTGACCTGGGGCGAGACGAAGGAGCTGACGGCCCGATTGACACGGGTGGACCGGGAGATCCGGTACGTCGGTTTCGCGGCAGACCGCTCTCTCCTGCTGAACCATATGTCGAAGCTGGCTCCGCTGGCCAATCCGCAATCCGAACGGGCGCAGTTGATGAGCGAAAAGTGGATTCCATGGCTGGCCGCTTTGAAATCGGTATACGATGTACCCGGCATGGAAGTCGAAGGGATGGGCCGGGACCTTAGCAAAAACCGGTTTATCCAAAAAGGGGATGTCGCGATGTGGGCCGGCAACTTCATCTACCCGCCTCTTGAGCAGATGCAGCGTCGTGTCGGCCGAATCCCGCTTCCTTCCTTTGACAGTGAGCTTGCGGGCAGCCCGGGATTGCCGGCCGGATACGTTTTCGTGGTTCCGAAGACCGCCCGGCATCCGAAGGAAGCTTTGTACGCTGTCGCCGGCATCGTTACCACCCCGAACCGTTCCAGGCTTGAAGCTGCGGCGCTTGGCGAGCTGGGGCTTAAGTTCAGCGACGTGCTTGCCGGGCAAAAAGATTTGAATACTGCCTTCCGGGAAGCGGAGGAAATCGTGGAGATCAGGCGCAAAGCCGGACAGATTCAATAAAAATGCAGGCTTAGACAGGAAATGGCGGTTACGACTGATCGAGCCGGATCGTGTAAGAGCGGACCGGCCGTGCGAAGTCGTCCGCCAGCATATCCATATACACCGTGTCCACTCTGCGGTTCCCGGACCGGATCAGCTCGCGCCGCCGGCCGATCTCGCGAAAGCCGGATGCCTGCAAGCAGTCCAGCTTCGCCCGCTGGTCGTGCAGCGCCCATACCGTTACCGCGTACAAGTTTAAAATATGAAAGCCGTATTCCAGCAGCAAGCCGACCGCCTCCTGCCCGCGGCCGTTCGTCCAAAACTCCAAATCGCCGGGAGCGAGCCACAGAAACCCGGATTGGTTCAGATGGCTGACCCCGGTTATACTCCCGACGCCCAGCAGGCGATCTTGTTCGGCCGATACGATCGCATAATGATAGCCGTGCTTCATCATCTCTTCCACGTCGTCCCGCGTCTTCTCCAGCGAGCATGAGTTTGTACCGCTGTCCCAGTACGGCGTGAGCGCGGGATCGTTCCTCCATCCGGCGATAGGCTCCGCATCCTCCGACAGGAGCGGGGATAAATAGACACGTTTCCCCGGCACCCGCCGCCAATGACTACTCATGTCGCATCCGCCCCCTCCTTCAGAAAATCGTCCGCGAGCATATCCATCCAGACGATATCGTACCGGCGCCCGGCGATCAGTTTGGCTTTCCGCCTGCGCCCGATTTCGCGAAACCCGCATTTCTCGTAACAGCGGATCGCCGCCTTGTTGTACTCGTATACGCCCAGCTCCACATTGTGCAGATGCAGCTCCGTGAAGCCATAATGAAGCAGCAGCCGAACCGCTTCCTGTCCGTACCCTTTGTGCCGGAATTCCGGGTCCCCGATCGAAATGACCAGGCTGGCGTAGCGATGATGCTCATTGACGCCGGTTAGCGCACAGATCCCGACGAACCGCTCAGCCGCCCGATCCACGATCGCAAAATGGTGACCGGCTGCACTCATGCTTTGCAACGATTGGCGAACCTTCGGAAGCGGGAACATTTCAGCAGCCTGCCCCGTCAGTATGGAAAAATCCAGGTCGTTGTTCCATTCCGCCAGCTTCTCTGCCTCCCCCGGATCAGGCGGGGATAAATAAAGCCGCTCCCCTTCGAGTCGTTTGTAATACGGCACCGCTTCGCACCTCGTCTCCATATGGAAATGAATGTATAACCAAACGTAACAGCCCCCTGCTCGCGGAACAAGGGAACGAATGGTTACAGGTATATTATCCGGGGCCGGCGGGGCAAGATATCGTTTCGTTGCAGGCCTATTATCCAAGGTGGGCAATGAGGGCCGATTCCGATCGCGGCACATGCTCCTTGTCTGCAACCATTCGACGGTAATAGGAAGCGAATCGTTTTCCGGGCATTCATCGTGTACGCCGCTCAAATCCCCATATATCCCCTGAAGCACTGAAGCAAAATATTGCAACTTCGTCCTATTGGATACTCGTCGACTCCCACCTTGCCGTCGTTAACCTTTGGCGGTACGTCCTCACGAAATTCCCAGGACACGACCTGGAACTAGGACAAATTGGTGGATATAATGGGAAGATCAGACATGATTTTGGCGGGAATCTGGCGAGGTTTCGGGAGTATGGCGGGAGTGCGGGAGTTGTGTACAAATGTAAGGAGGGCGGGGGATCAAATGAAATGGCAAATTGTACTTTTCGCAGTTGGAGCGGGGATCTTTGCATTTACCGAAAACTATTGGGTGGCCGGATTATGCTTACTTGCAGCTATCGTGAAAACGATTCGGTACAGGCTGAATAAGAAAATTAACGAATGAGAACGGAAACGGGCCGCAGAATGTCAGTGTCACCCGGGAGCGTGGCTTATTGCACAAGCAGCTTGGAGCGTCGCTGAAGTAATGCTCGGTGTCATCTGTTAATAGACTCGTTGCAAGCCGCTTCAAACGTCGCTGCAATTAAAGGTATTGGGGGATAAGAGCGGTTTGCCTGTTTGCCGCTCTTATTTTCGTCATTGGCGGGCTTTTCGCAAAAATAAAGGTGGTTTGCCCCCCTTATCAAGCCGCGAAAACGAAGAATTCGTTCCCGGCGAACGAAATAAGAGCTGCAAACCACCTTTATCGCCGCCGATTCCGGCGATTTGCAGCAAATAGAAGCTGCAAATCGCTTCTATTCGCGCCGGCCCCCCCATCGCCCGCAAACTCGAGGCCGTAGACTGGGCGTATTCGGCAGCATGCAGCTTCCGGCCAGGGGGTCACGCGCAGCGGCGTGGGGTATAGCCGACGCGGCCCATGGCGCGTGCCTGCTGCTGCGCGGACATCGCCTCGCGGGCGCGGCCTATGGCCCAGCCTGCTGCTGCCGCGGACATCGCCTCGCGGGCGCGGCCTATGGCCCAGCCTGCTGCTGCCGCGGACATCACCTCGCGGGCGCGGCCTATGGCCCAGCCTGCTGCGGCCGCGACCTTACCGCCGCAGCCCGGCTCACTTGTACCACTGCGACTGCAGCCCCCACATCCGCGCATACTCGCCGCCCGCGGCGAGCAGCTCCTCGTGGGTGCCGAGCTCCGCCAGCTTGCCGTCCTGCAGCACCATGACCCGGTCGCACAGCCGGGCCATCCCGAGCCGGTGCGACACCAGGATCGCGGTGCGGCTGCCGGCCATCGCCGCGAACCGCTCGAACACGTCCGTCTCGGCCTTCGGGTCGAGCGCAGCCGTCGGTTCGTCCAGCACGACGAGCGGTGCGTCGCGCATGAACGCCCGGGAGATCGCGACACGCTGCCACTGGCCGCCGGACAGATCGGTGCCGCCCGTAAATCTGCGCGTTAGCGGCGTCTCGAAGCCGGACGGCAAGCCGGCCGCCACCTCGTCCGCGCCGCCGAGTGCCGACGCCTGCTGCACCGCCTGCATATCGCCGGCCTGATCGGCCTTGCCGAAGCCCACATTATCCCGCAGCGTGAACGCATAACGGATAAAGTCCTGGAACACCGCGGCAGACCGCATGCGCAGCTGCTTCAAATCGAGACGCGACAAGTCCCGGCCGCCGTAATAAACGCTGCCCGCAACCGGCTGGTACAGGCCGAGCAGCACCTTGACCAGCGTCGTCTTGCCGGAGCCGTTGCTGCCGATCAGCGCGATCCGCTCTCCCTCGCGCAGCGTAAACGAAATGCCGGTCAAGCTGTCTTTCTCGCTCGTCGGATACCGGTAAGAGACGTTCTCCACCCGGATGTCTCCGATCCTCGCCAGCTCCTCCCCGCCCGCAGGTTCCTCCGGCCCCAAATCCAAATAAATGAACAAATCTTCCATGCAAAGCAGCTTGTCGCGAAAATAGCCGAATCGCCCGGTGACCCGCCCGACGTTATCCTTTAACGTCTGCAGGGCAAACAGCGTGGCGCCGAACTGGGCTGCGGACAATTCGCCCCGCAAGACGGTCCAAGCCGTCCAGGCGACGCCGGCTCCGAGGCCAACCGCCCCCAGCGCCGAAAGTCCAGCGCGGACGGACTGCTGGCTGCGCTCCTGCCGGTACAGCGTATCGGCCACCTGCCAGTACAGCCGGTCCCACCAGCGGATAAGCACCGGGGCCGACCCGAACGTCCGCACTTCCTTCGCCGCCTCCTTGGACGTTACCGTCCGGGACAAGTAGTTCATGATCCGCTCCGGCTCCGTCTGCTTCCGCTTCAGGAAAAAAGCCGATTTCGCCTGCACGAAGCTGGCGACCGAGTCAGGCAGCGCAACGACGATAATCGCGAGCAGCAGCCATACGTTCCAGACGCCGATGAGCGCGGCGATCGAGACGATCCGGATGAATCCGGTGGTTGTATTGTAAAAATCCATGATCAAATTGTGAAACTGCCCGGGTTCTGCCATCTTGCGGGCGCGCTTCAACAAATCGTGAAAGTCGGCCCGTTCGAACGCCTCTAGCCGAAGACGGCCGGCTTTGCCCTGCAGTTGCCGAAGCAGCCGGTCCTCCATCTCCTGACGAAGCTGCTCCGTGAAGATTGCTTCGATCGGATTTATCGCCTGCTGAAGCAGCGTGAGCGCCGCCCATATGGCGATCCATTCCATCAGCGGGCTGGTTCCGGCCGTTCCGTCGTACACATGAATAATCTCGCTGAATATACGGGCGGTAATAAACACGTGAACGGTAGGAAATACGCCTCTGACCGCGTTTAATCCCATCGATAGTAAAGCGCGGAGCGGATCGGTCGCGATCATCCACTTCATGAATCGGAACAACGTAACGAGAGTCGCCGGCCGTTTTACCGGTACCATTGGGATTGCACCTCCCACATTTGGGCGTATGAGCCGTTAGCGGCGATTAATTCATCATGGGTGCCGTCCTCGATGATCCGCCCTTCCCTCAGGACGACGATCCGGTCGGCCAGTCTGGCCGAACCGAGCCGGTGACTGATGAGCAGCACCGCGCGATCCCGGATGCCGTTTACAAATTGCTCGTAGATCTCAGCCTCCGCTTTCGCGTCGAGCGCAGCCGTCGGTTCGTCAAGAATCAGCAATTGCGGGTCTCTCATAAAGGTCCGGCTAATCGCGATGCGCTGCCACTGCCCTTGCGACAACCCCTGGCTGCTCTCGAACAAGTGCCCGACCGGCGTGTCGTACCCCCTCGGCAGACCGGATATAAATTCAGCCGCTCCGCCTCGCCGGGACGCCGAGATGACCTTCTCCCTGCCCGCCTCGGCATCCCCCGCGAACACCTCCGGATCGCCCAGGGCGATGCTTTGCCCGGCTGTAAACGAAAATTTGTAATAGTCCTGATAAGCGGCCGTTACGTTCGTGTGCAGCAGCTTCGCCGGTATGTCGGCGTAATCGGTTCCGTCTGCGGTGATCTTCCCTTCGTCCGGCTTGTACAGCCCGAGCAGCAGCTTGACCAGCGTGCTTTTGCCGGCCCCGTTCTCCCCCACCAGGGCGACCCGTTCGCCGGGCCACAGATGCAGATCAAGCCGGTCCAGAATCGGACGTTCGCGGCCGGGATATGTAAAGCTCACCCCGTTCAGCCGGATGCCCTCCTGCAGTCTGGCCGGAAACATCCCCTCTTCTGCCGCAGCAGCCTGTACAGGTACGTTCAGAAAATCGCGCACATAACCGGTCTCGATGGAATGAACCTGCGTAATCCCGATCGCAAAGCTGATTTGCCCGGCAGCAGTGTCCATTTGGCTCACTCCCCGAAACAACGAGATGAACACGCCCGGTGTAATCCGCTGCGGTCCGAGCCAAACCGCCATAAGCACGACGGTCGCAACCTCCGTCACCCAAAACAGCCCGTTGGACGGGATACCGCCCAGTTCCATCTTCGTTTTGATCTTCAGCGCCTTGGCCCGCTGCTCCCGGCGCATCGAGATCCAGCGGTCCGAGAGCGGCTCCGCCAGATCGAATACCCGCATCTCCTTCTGCTCCGCCCGGCCGGTCAGCAGACCGTCCGTATAAGCGACCTTACGCTGCTCCTCGGTCTGATCGTATGTAAAGCTCATCCATTTCTGCGATTTCTTCGCACCGTAGATCGCCCGCGGAATCGACACCGCCACCAGTGCGACGGCAAGCCATGGCGATACGTTCCAGAACAAGCCGGCGATTCCGACCACGCTGATCGAGGCTTTTACCAGCAGCAGCGTGTACGTAAAAAAGTAGGCGACCTTCCTTCCGGGGTTGTCGCTTCTCGACAGCTTGTCGTAGGAAGCGCTTTCTTCATAAAATAAAAGCGGAAGCTGCGAGGCGTGAACCAGCCGCTTGCGACCAAGCGTATGCTCCAGCCGCTGGATCAGTCTCGTCGTACTCGGATCGCGCAGCTTCCAGATGACCTCTTCGGTCAGCAGCAGGGTGCCTGCGAAGGCAAGCAGCCACGGCATAACGGCCGCGAACGATCCGCCGCCCGCTCCCGCCGCTTGAATGACTCCATCGATGAGTTGCTGGGTTACGTAAATCGTCAGCACCGGCGAGATCCCTTCGAGCAAAGCAAAACCGATCAATGCAGCGGCAGGCCAAGGCGCCGATCGGGCAATGACGGCAAGCGCCCAGCCCAGGTTGTCCATAATGTCCTGCCAACTTGTTTTCCTGTCGAAATATCCTTCCTTCAAAGGCAACCCTCCCCAAGAATACATTTACTATATTAGGAAAAATGAGGAATGAACAGACTGTTTCGATTGCTTTTTCTGTGTTATAATACACCTAAGAGATAAAATGGAACGAATGAATCGGAAACGGGAACCGTCATAAACACTGGCAAGTCTCAAGGAAGGCTGTACTCCCGAATTTTTCACCGGTTGCTTAGGCCGTACAAACCTCTCCCCTCATTCTGATGCCCATGCAAAAAAGACAACAAGAAGCTTCCGGCTTGTCCAGATGTGCTTCTTGTTGTCTTTTTTATCGTTTGCGGAGCGCTCGGGTGAACACGACCAGGATCGGCGACAGCAGTGCGGCCGCCACAAGCAGCGACGCCCGGACCGTAAAACGGTGTCCGACCCAGCCGACCAGCGGGCCGCCTCCCGTCTGGCCCAGCGCATCCGCCTGACCGAGCATCGACAGCACGGTCGCCCGCACCTTGCTCTCGATATTCAGGCTCAGCCATGTGTCATAGATTGGCCCGCTTAGCGTCCCGATGATCCCAACGGCAAGCAGCGAGCCGAGCGCCCAGGCAAAATTCGGAGCCAAGGCGAACGAAGCGATCGCGACGATTCGCAGTCCGGTCAACACGAGCATGCCGACAAGTACGACGCGTTTGTTGCTCACGTCGAGACGTTTCTCCGCGAACCGGACCACGAACAGGCTGAGGAAAGCGATCAGCGCCGAAATGATCCCGAACCAGACCGCCATCGGCATCGACGGACTCCCCGGAAAACCGATCCCGGTAATCAGATGAGCTTCCCACAATCGGTCGTAACCTTCCGAAGCGGCTCCCCCAAATACCGTAACGGCCACCATCATCAGCAAAATCGGCTGCCCCCGCACCGCCTTCGCGCCGGCGATCCATGTCGAGGTCATCTCCCGTAAAGGCGAGGCCGGCCCTTCACGCTCTGGCCGGACAAAACCCGTCTCCTTCATGCGGAGAATGAGAAACAGCCCGAGACCGATGTAGAGGAGCCCTCCTGTAAGATACGGCAAATGCGTCCCCGCGACGGATAACCCGACGCTGACCGGGATGCCGATCAAGGTGGCGACCAGACTGAGCCGGTTCGCCCGGAGGAACAGCCGCCCGACCCGTTCCTCGCCGATCTCGTCGGTAATCCACGCCTTGTTGGCGCCGCTTATAAACGTGTAGCCGACTCCGGAGACGACCTGCGAGAACAGCAGCCAGGCGATAGCCGGGACGGCCAGCCCGAGCGCATCCAGCCAAGGGATGACGCCCTGCAGGGCGAAGCCGAATCCCAGCGCGAACATCCCCGCGATCACCGAGAGCCGCCGGCTGTACGTATCCGCCACTACCCCGGTAATTCCCTCGAAGATCAGCACGGTCAGCTCCAGCGCCATCCCGACCAAGAGCAGCTCGAACGGATTCAGACCCAGTGTCGTAATGTAGTAAAGGGCATACGTAGTAAACATAATCGTATTCGCCAGCGACGAAACGAATTCCATAAGGATATAAACCTGTGAAGCGCGAACAGTCATCGGAGCGATTTCCGCCTTTCCGGCAGACGATATATCACGTATAAAAGCATCGGCCGCTGGTTTCCCTTTTTGGCGGCTCATCTGCAATAACAGCAATAACGAGTAGCGGGGGGGGGGGGACGGCCGGATTTCTTTTGCGTGCGAATATGCCTGTTTATTTTAAAGTCGTATCCTTGTTGCATCCAAGCGCGCCGCAGCCTCTCAGCCGAACGCAGGGGAGGAAGGGAAGCGGATGATTTCCTGCTTCATACAATACCTATCATTATAGCGATTTTGGAACAATCCGGTAGAGGAGAAAATGATTGTAGTCAAACTGCACATAAACGCAGGGGGAAAAGGATCGCGTTTGGCACCGTACGCAGCTCCCGGTGCGCAGTGTTTCACTGGACGATCGCGGCCGGTCCAACCACCATAAGAGTCTTTGGCGTCCTCTATTTTCGGCGGAATCGGGAAACCGAAGCAATTAAAGGCGGTTTGCACCCCTTATTTCAGCCAACTGGTGGGTTCTACACCACTTTCGCGGATTTTAAGAGCTACAAACCGCTCTTATTTTGCTATCCAAACCAGTTTCGGACCAAATAGAGGGTACAAACGAGGCTGTCGATTCAATGTGTAGAAGTGTTAGCAGGCCGTTCCAAGTCGTATTCGACAAGAAGCAGCATTTAGTGTCGGAAGAACATATATTCGTTAATGCCGCGTATGTATATTGGGAAAATCTATTGAGTCTACTGAACTATATCTATTACAAAATGGACCCCACCGATATAGTGACTATGTACTAAATACATATTTTAAAATATATGGTACTTTATATCGTGTAGTATAATTATCCAAATATAAGGAACGGAGGGAATTTATGAATAAAATATTAGGAAAAGTCTTGTTAATTTCTTGTGCATGACTTATGCAGTTCAAGTCAGTAACTGGTAATCATAGTCATGCCGAAATTTTTCGAAAACATTTCAATAAATAAAGAAAAAATATCT
>NZ_JACXJA010000063.1 GCF_014705615.1 Paenibacillus oceani | reverse complement strand
GATGTCCGCTTCATACAACCGGTCCAGGTGGCGTCCGAGTGCGTCGTCATTGAACCAAGACGCCTGCAAACCTGGACGAAGCAGTTGATCTAAATCCTGCTCCGCGGCCCATTTGTCCACGTTCATCAAGGCATTTCGGCCGCTCAGCATGTCGAGCACTAGTAATTGGACGGCTTCGCCAGCAGTCGTTCGGCATTGCCGATCCACCGGCACGTGTTCATCGATTTTCCGGCGCAATCCCAGATCGTTCAGGATGCCGCTGAGTAACGGCAGATAACCGACTTCATAGAAATTTTCCATTTGCATGTTCATCATCCGCTCCCGACCCGACTCTCGATTCTATGACTCTAGCATACACCAAAATTCGCCATTTTCAGAGTCGTAGGGGTGCGGAATGTGAGTGATAAACAAGAGTTCATCCATCAGCCGCACACAATCCCATCAACCGGCGAAACCAAAACTGTGAACGAAATGACTGTGCGTGAGTTGAGGGAAGTTAAAGCAGAATTAAGCAAATGAAAAAACACCTATACGCAGCGGTATAAGTGCCTTTATTATTGGCTCAATCTAAAATACAATAATGAACTCCTCATCCATAATCCTTATGGTAGTATACTCGTCTAACGCGGAGCGCATCGCTGGCAGCGATGAGGTCAGGGGTTCGATCCCCCTAGGCTCCATACATCAAAACACGGATCATTGGATCCGTGTTTTTCTTTTGGTCCAAAGGCCGAGTGAACCCCTGATAAGGGTTCAGACCGCGTACAAAGAGCGAAGCGAAACTCCGGGGTCCCTACAAAGTAGTCGGAATATGCCTCAAAGTTTGGCTTCGCTTTGTGGAGGAAGAAACGGCATGGAAATTTACCGCTGCGATCGGCTTATTAAATCCCTTATGGATAAAGGAAAATCCTAAAAAAATAATAGGGTCTTGACAGAAAAAACACCCCTTTGTTTGGTGAAATTGTGGATGACTCGGTTCTTCGGCGAAACCGCAGCAAAAAGCGGAATTACTTGCCCGTGTGTTCGACCATACGACAGGGCGTTTTGTCAAAGGCTTCAACATGCTGACGTTAGGCTGGTCCGATGGGTTAAGCTTTGCACCGATTGACTTTGTCATGCTGTCTTCAGCCAACACGTGGTTTTCTGTTATATCACATGTTCAATAAACTTCCTTCAAAAGCCCATAAACTTCATCTATCGTCAGGCCAAAGGATTTGTAATAGGAAGTATCAATAACCATCTGATTCAAGATCATTTCATTGCGCTTTTGAAGCATCTCATCGGGTGAGAGATCAGCGACAAAACATCCTTTGCCGGTTACGGTATAAATCAAACCATGCCGTTCGAGTTCTTCCCATGCTTTTTTGACGGTAATGATACTAACTCGAAGCTCCGTAGCCGCTTGTCGTATGGGTGGCAAACTATATCCATTCTCTAGTTCACCCTTGAGAATTTGTGCGCTGATTTGTTCAAATAGCTGCTGATAAATGGGTTTATCAGATGTGTTCGAAATCGCTATGTTCATTATATTTCCACTTTCTCAAACCGTTTGTTGGCAATATGATAAGCGATTATCGTAAATATCGCAAATATCGCGAAGCCCGTAATCAGAATAGAAAGTTGAATGGCCAAATTGTCAGCACCCGTTCCTTTGAGAAGATCAAACACAAACGAATTTTGTATGCCGAGCCACTCTGCACCCCCGGCAAACAGTATAGCAGCTGCAATGGCTACAAATGCTGGAGCACCGTATTTATACGCCGTCTTGTAATACATGGAGATAAAAATAATGTTAAAAATGGCCAGCATGACGAAACAAAGTCCCCAGAAACCAAAGGAGGGTGCGAAGAAAATGTATTTCAGATTTGGATACAGACGTAGCGTCATTACGCCATAGAGCATGGCAACAACAATATGAATCAGCTCCAGGATTACAATAACAGACACCCTTGCTCTTACAATATCTTTTTTGGTTACAGGCATCATACTTGAAAATACTAAATCGTTCTGATTTTTATAGCCTGCAAACATGTTTGGTATCGTAATAAAACAAAAGTAAAGGATGACAAGGAAATATAACCATCCGGGAATCAGCATTAAAGCGCCTGTCAATAAAGGCATAATATAAAAGAAAGGACTTACGCCTAACTTTAATTCTTTCATTAATAAGTTATACATAGATATCCTCCTTCTTCGAGCAGTAGATCATGATCTCCTCCAGATTCGGTACGGATGATTTAATATCTGTCGATGGATCAAAGTCTTTTGTATGGATTAAGCCTGTGAAGCCAAAAGAATTTGTTTTGTAGGCGATTAGTTCGTTTTTGACCCGATCCAATTGCTCCTTCTTACCATTCAACAAGCGATACGTATCGATAAATTCTTCCTTTTCCGCACTGTTGATAATTTGTCCGTTATGGATATAGGTAATATAATCTGCACATTTTTCCAAGTCTGAAGTGATGTGAGTTGAAAAAAGGATGCTGATCTCGCCATCTTGCACCAGCTCCTGAAAAATATCCAGCAGATTGTCTCTGGCAATCGGATCAAGTCCGCTTGTCGGTTCATCCAGAATAAGAAGCTTGGCGCCGTGAGATAAGGCTAGGGCCAAGCTGTATTTTACTTTCATGCCGGTTGATAATTCGGCTATTTTTTTGTCTTCAATTAAGTTAAATTTTTTCAAATATTTATAATAGGTTTCATCATCCCAATTCGAATAGAACCTTTTGATCACATTCGTTAACGTTTTGATTTTGCTGCGTGTATAAAAGTTGATATCTCCAAATGCAGAGCCAATGTTTTGTTTCAATTCAACTTCATGCTCGGCCATGTTCTTGCCCAAAATATGAATTTCGCCGCTGTCCATACGTATCAAATTCAAAATGGATTTGATGGTGGTTGTTTTTCCCGCACCATTGGCTCCGATAAATCCCATAATATAACCCTTTTCCAGTTGAAAAGATATGTTTTTTAATTGAAAATGTTCGTATTTTTTATTTACATTTTTGATATCCAATGCGAGCATATCGTATCCTCCGCTTCTAAATTGTGTATATCGTGCATGCACAATATATCACCAACAATATTGTTATGTCAATATCGTTTTATCAAATCCGTATTTCTTCACTGACGGATTTTGTCGATTATCGGATGATTCTATCGAATTTGAGAGAATTTTGAGAGAACCGTCAGGTAGAATACATGGGAACTGATCAAGGCAGAAGCCGTGCGCATTTTAATCTTTCGTGTGGAATTCAAATCAACAATTTATGAAAGGCGAGTGAAAACAACATGATCAGACGCAGTATATCTTTATTAACGGTATTATTTCTGTTAACGGGAATCATCCCTGCCTTTGCAGCAGTAACTAATCCTCTTGGCAATTGGAGTCTGCGGAGTCCGATGCCAACGTACCAAACTCTGAATAGTGTTGTATACGGCAACAGTATGTATGTGGCTGTGGGCGATATGGGAACGATTGTGACTTCCCCTGACGGCGTGAGCTGGACAAATCGGTCCCCCGTTAGCACAAGCACCCTTTATGGCGTTACCTACAATTCCGGAAAATATGTGGCGGTAGGAGTCAGCGGCACGATCCTGACCTCCACGGACGGTGTAACCTGGACACGCCAAACATCGAACCAGTCAACAACGATTTATAGTGTCACCTACGGCAGCGGCAAGTTTGTAGCGGTAGGCGCTAATGGAATGGCGCTAACCTCTACGGACGGAGTGAGTTGGAACAGTCATTCTTCGGGTACTACCGAGTGGTATACGACCGTCTCCTACGGCAACGGCAAGTTTACTGCGGCAGGAGGACGAACGATTGTAACCTCCAGTGACGGAGTGAGCTGGACCAGCAGCTCATCCGGGGCAAGCTCCGGTACTTATTTATATGGCACTGCCTATGGGAACGACAAATATGTGGCGGTAGGCGACAAAGGTACAATAGCGACCTCCACCAACGGAACCAGCTGGACAAGCACCGCCTCGGTCAATGGGATTAATACTACATTTAAGAGCGTCATCTATATAAACGGTCAGTTTGTGGTGGTAGGATTCAATGGCACGGTTATGACCTCCTTGGACGGTATAAGCTGGAATACCGTCTCATCCAACCAAAGCTATAGCTTTTATGCCGTCACCTTTAACAATGGTATGTATGTCTCTGTGGGATACGTGGGGATGATTCGAACCTCCAGCGATGGAACGAACTGGACTAGTCGTACAGAAGGCACTCTAAATACATTGAATGCCGTCGCCTACGACAACGGCAAGTATGTGGCGGTGGGAGCCGGTGGAGCCGTGATGACCTCCGATGACGGAGTGAGCTGGAACAGCAGCGCATCAGGTACGATTAACAATTTAAAAAGCGCCGACTACGGCAACGGCATACATGTAGCGGTGGGCAGCCTCGGAACGATAGTCACCTCCAGCGACAGAGCCAGTTGGACAAGTGCCGCGTCGAATACAACGAACGAGCTCAATGGCGTAACGTTTGGCGGCGATAAGTATGTGGCGGTTGGGAACAGTGGTACGATTCTGACCTCCGATGATGCGGGGACCTGGACAAGCGTCACATCCGGCGTCACGAATTCACTTCGGGGGATAGCCTTTGGCAGCGGCAAATATGTGGCGGTCGGGGACTCAGGAACGATAGTGACTTCCAGCGATGGAGCAGCCTGGACAAAAGTAACGATCAGCGCTACGAATTCATTTACTAGCATCACATACGGCAACGGTATGTATGTGGCAGTGGGTTATTCCAGAGTCATTATGACCTCGAGTGACGGGGAAATATGGACAACAGCCACATCAGGAACTCCATTCGGTCTTGGCAGCGTGGCCTATGGCAACGGCTTGTATGTAGTCGTAGGGGCGGCGGGAATTGTATTGGTCTCCAGCGACGGGGTTACTTGGACAATCGGCAATTCGGGAGCCCCAGCTTATATGACGGGCGTGGCCGGCGGCAGCGGCATGTTTGTGGAGGTCGGTGGCAACGGCATGATTTTGGCAGCTGAAACGGTACTGAATGCACAGAATAACCGGATCATCGCCAGCAAGAATAGTACCGCTGAGGGAGATCAGGTCGAGCTGACCGCTATAGGAGACCGGCAGCTGGCGGCAGGCTTGGAGCCAGGATCCGAAAAATATATCCCGACCGTCTGGACATCTACGGAGAGTGGCCAAACAGGAACGTTCAGTTTATCCGGTGCTAGTTACAAATCGACTTATACCCCGCTGGCAGCGGGCGATTATACGGTTACAGCGACTTTCTTAAAGCAGACATGGGACGGAATCAGGTGGGTGAATACCGCAATAACGGACACGAAAACGACAACCGTCACGGTGAACGTGCAGGTCGACGCACAATCGCCAATCATCAGCACACAACCGGGAAACCAGTCGGTGAGTGTCGGAGACATCGCGAGTTTGAACATAATGGCTGCCGTAAGCGACGGAGGAACGCTGAGCTACCAGTGGTACAGCAATACGACCAATAGCACGAGTGGTGGTACAGCAATCGATGGTGCAACAAGCGCATCGTATTCAGCGCCGACAAACGGAGCGGGCACGACGTACTACTATGCGGTAGTAACGAACACGAACAACAGCGTCACAGGCAGCAAGACGGCAGCAGCAACGAGCAGCGTGGCCGTAGTAACGGTGAACGGGACATCGATCTATTCCATTGCCCCGATTGCCAATCAAACGGCCGTTCCGCTTGTGGAGGGTTACGCATCGGGTTCGCCGGAAACATTATCCATCGAGATAACTAATACCGGCACAGGCCATTTAACCCATTTGACAGCAGCGCTTAACGGTGCAAACGCTAACGATTTTGTGATCACGCAGCCCAATCCGACATTAAACAGCGGTGCGCCGGCTACAAGCTTTACGGTAAAAGCCAAAGACGGCTTGACTGCAGGCACTTATACGGCAACGGTAACGGTGTCGGCAGACCAGATGACGGATGTGACATTTACTGTTACTCAGGTGGTGAGCTTGCCAAACACTACGCATCCGCTATACCTTACGGCTTCCGGAGGGGATCGTCAGATTGCATTACATTGGAACACGGTTTCCGGAGCGACTTATTATAACCTGTTCATGTCGACGGTCTCGAATCCAGTTAGCTATACATCCATTGCTACTGTGAGTGGCTCTACCTACAACGTGCATAACCTGACTAACGGCACAACTTATTACTTTATCGCGAAAGCAGGCAATCTGGGAGGCTGGATCGCGGAATCCAATCAGGCATACGCGACACCGGCAACCGCTCCGGAGCTGCCGTCAGACGACACCGGCAACAGTGGAGTCCAGACGCCGTCCGTGCCTGTAACCCCGCCGACAACGGATAACACGAAAGCCAATGTCGACGTGCTCGTAAACGGTAAATTAGAGAAGGCGGGAACCGCATCCACGACCAGACGGAACGATCAAACCGTAACTACGATAACCATTGATCCGAAAAACCTGAATGACAGGCTTGCACAGGAAGGACAACGTGCGGTCGTAACGATTCCGGTAAACGCCAAATCTGATGTAATCGTTGGGGAACTGAACGGCCAAATGATTAAAAACATGGAAAACAAGCAGGCCGTACTAGAGATCAAAACGGATCGGGCAACGTACACCTTGCCTGCTCAGCAAATCAACATGGATTTCATTTCCAATCAACTGGGCAATTCGATCGACTTGCAGGATATTCAGATCCAGATCGAAATTGGATCACCTGCAGCGGAGTTGGTGAGGATCGTGGAGAATGCGGCAGACCAAGGTTCGTTTACATGGGTTGTACCGCCAATAGATTTTACGGTGAAAGCTGTACACAAGGGAGTAACAATCGCAGCTTCGAAGTTTAATGCCTACGTGGAACGAACCATTACGATTCCAGACGATGTCGATCCGACTAAAATTACAACGGGAGTCGTTATCGAACCGGACGGAACGGTACGTCATGTACCGACGAAGATCGTTGTACGAGACGGCAACTATTATGCGATAGTGAACAGCTTGACCAACAGCCTATACTCCGTCGTGTGGAATAAGGTGGAGTTTCAAGATGTAAGGAACCATTGGGCGAAACATGCGGTAAACGATATGGCGTCGCGAATGGTCATCAGCGGTATCAGCAAGGACGAGTTCAGCCCCGATCGCGACATTACCCGCGCTGAATTTGCGGCCATCATCGTTCGCGGCTTGGGCTTAAAGCCGGAGACCCAAGAATCGCCGTTCGAAGATGTGCAAACGACGGACTGGTACAGCGGCGTAATCCATACCGCCTACGAGTATAAGCTGATCGATGGCTTTGAGGACAAAACGTTCCGCCCGAATGACAAGATCACACGGGAGCAAGCGATGGTGATTCTGGCTAAGGCGATGACCATCACCGATCTTAAAGCAAAACTTCCTGCAAGTGCAGCAGAACGTACGATCCTTGCCTATCAGGATGCGTCGGATGCATCCGCTTGGGCGCTTGGCAGCATTGCCGACATTATTCAAGCGGGAATCGTGTCCGGAAGAAACGGTGCTGAACTGGCGCCCAAAGCGTATATTACGAGAGCTGAAGTAGCGACCATCTTACAAAGACTGCTCCAACAATCGGATTTAATTTAAGTTGTTTTTCTAAGCTGTAACTAGATCGTTCGGGCTATTCTGCAACAGTAGCGCATGCTGCTGCAGGATAGCCTTGTTTTTTAGATATCGGATTTGAAGATTACAGATCAGAGAATATAGAAAATAAGTCCTTTGCCCTCGGCGGCAGTCTCACCGTAGAATGGCCGGAAGGCCTAAAATGTTCCAGCATATAGGCAAAATGCTCCTCATCCTCGTCAGAAACAATCGGAACTACCGTCTGTCAACTGGAAACAATAAGGAGGAACCGGATGAACCAAGAACCGTTAAGGAGAGAAATCGAATCGAAGTTGGAGAGGAAAGTCGCATCCGATCCGAAGCTCCATAATGTTTGCTTTAGCAGGTCAATCCTTCTGACAGCTTTGCGCTTATTGACGGTAAAAGACAACGGTTATTATAATTTAGTTATGACCATTCCAATTGTAACAACGAAATTATATATCCCTCCTTTCCGGCCTAATGCGGTAATCCGCCCGCGGCTGATCGAGCGGCTGAACGACGGCTTGCGCCGCAAACTGACCGTCGTCTCCGCCTCCGCCGGCTACGGCAAAACGACGCTCGTCAGCGGCTGGGCCGCCGGTTGCGGACGCCCTGTCGCCTGGCTCTCGCTGGACGAAGGAGACAACGACCCTGCCCGGTTTCTGACCGGTCTCTTCGCTGCCTTGCAGATGATATCGAGGCATAACGGAGACAGCGTATTCGCCATGCTTCCATCCCCCCAGCCGCCTCCAATCGAAGCGGCAATTAACGCGCTGCTTCATGAAATTAACGCGAATCCGGAAACCTTCATTCTCGTCCTTGACGATTATCACGTCATTCAGGCCGAACCGGTTCACCGTGCGCTCTCCTTGCTGCTTGACCATATGCCGCCACACCTGCATCTGGTCATCGCCACTCGCGAGGAGCCGCGTCTCCCCCTTCCCCGGCTGCGCGTGCGCGACCAACTGACGGACCTGAGGGCCGAAGACTTGCGTTTTACTTATGCCGAAGCGTCGGAATTTCTCGGCGGCGTCATGGGGCAACCTCTCTCTTCAACTGACGTCGCCCTCCTGGAGTCGCGTACGGAAGGCTGGATTGCGGGATTGCAGCTGGCGGCCCTGTCTATGAAGGAACAAAGCGACGTCTCCGGCTTCATCCGTTCGTTCACCGGCAACAACCGATTCGTCCTGGATTATCTGGTGGAAGAAGTGCTCCAGCGGTTGCCTGAAAACGTCCTTACCTTTTTACTGCATTCGTCCATTTTGGACCGGTTATGCGGTCCGCTTTGCGATGCCGTCGTTGACGGTCAAGTTCAAAGCCGGCAGCCCTTTCCCCTTTCCGCCTCCGGACAAGACATGCTGGACGATCTCGAACGCGCCAATCTGTTCATTGTCCGTCTGGACGAGGAGCGGCGCTGGTACCGTTATCACCATCTGTTCGCCGAGCTGCTGCGAAAACGGCTGCAGCATAGCTCCCCTCAGACCATAGAAACCCTGCATATACGGGCAAGCATATGGTATGAGAACAATGGCTTGGCCCTTGAAGCATTCCGTCATGCCGCAGCTGCGAACGATATCGGACGTGCAGCCCGGCTGGTGGAGGGCGGCGGCATGCCTTTGCTTTTTCGGGGAGCGGTCGCTCCGGTGAAGGATTGGCTGGATGCTTTACCCGCAAAGGAACTGGACGCCAGGCCTTCGTTGTGGGTGATGTACGCCTCCGCCCTGCTGATGACAGGCCAAATGAGTGGCGTCGAGCCGAAGCTGCTGTCCGCCGAGAAGGCGCTGCATTACCACGTGCAGGACGATAAAACCCGAGATCTGATCGGACATATCGCCTCCATACGCGCTACACAAGCCGTCAGCAGGCACCAGGCGGACACGATTCTCGCCGAGTCGCGCCGCGCGCTGGACTATTTGCACCCGGACAACCTGCCTGTCCGCACGGCGACGACCTGGTCGCTCGGTTATGCTTACCAGCTGCAAGGGGATCGCGCCGCCGCAGGCAAAGCTTACACGGAGGCGTTATCGGCCAGCCGTCAGATCGGTCATCTCATCATAACCATC
This sequence comes from Paenibacillus oceani, assembly GCF_014705615.1. Taxonomy (GTDB): domain Bacteria; phylum Bacillota; class Bacilli; order Paenibacillales; family NBRC-103111; genus Paenibacillus_AB; species Paenibacillus_AB oceani. The sequence continues at coordinate 33,038 of NZ_JACXJA010000063.1, read as the reverse complement.
ATGGCTTCTCTCGGCCTGGGGGCTGTGCAGGAGGCGGAGAACAGGCTGGATCTGGCGGCTGAGACGTATCGGAACGTTCTGAAGCTGGCGGGCAATCCCGCGTTTCCGGCGGCATGCGAAGCGCATCTGGGCTTAGCGCGAATAACTTATGAATGGAACGACCTGGAGGCTGCAGCGGAACACGGGCGGCAGAGCGTCATGCTGGCACAGCAGTTGGAGCGGACGGACCGGGCTGTTGCAGGCGAACTGTTTCTCGCCAAACTAAAGCTTGCTCAGGGTGACATACGCGGAGCAGCCGGTTGTATCGCTACTGCCGATCACTTCGCCCGCAGCCACAGCTTCGTGAATCAGCTGCCTGCGATTGCCGCCGCTCAAATCCTTGTCCTGCTTCGTCAAGGTAATCTGACGGCAGCCGCCCATCTGGCGCAGAAGCACGAGCTTCCCATCAGCCGGGCACGGGTACATTTGGCCCAGGGAAATACGTCCGCAGCGCTGGCGGTATTGGAGCCATGGCTCCGGAAGGCAGAGGCGAATAGGCTGGTGGAAGAACGCGAGCGGCTTCAAGCGCTGATTTTGCTGGCGGTGACCCTGTATGCGCACAATGACGCCGCAAGAGCTGTACAAGCTCTAAGGGACGCTATATTTGCAGCAACGGCAGGCGGATTTGTGCGTATTTTTGCCGATGAAGGGGTTGTGATGTATCGTTTATTACGCGAAGCGGCTGGACAAGGAATCATGACAGACTCTCTGAACAAACTGCTGACCGTAATGGAAGCCGAGGGCCGGAGTAGCGGGACCGGGTCTCCTCCTGGGCCGATCTTATCCGGGAAGGGGTTGATCGAGCCGCTTAGCGAGCGGGAGCTTGAGGTTTTGCGACTGATCGCCCAGGGCCTGTCCAACGCCGAGATTAGCGAACAGCTGTACCTCTCCCTTAGTACCGTGAAGGGACATAACCGGAATATTTTTGATAAATTGCAGGTCAAGCGGCGCACCGAAGCGGTTGCTTATGCTCGACAATTAGGTTTGCTGTAACCTTTGTTCCTTGGACGAAAAACCACAAGCACCCTGCCATCAAACCATACTTTAGTATCTTCTAGACAACTCCATGTGCGGCTATACTCCTTACAAGATGACATGTGCAGGAGGAAGCCCATGAAAGCGATGATATGCACCAAATACGGATCGCCGGACGTTCTGCAGCTCCGGGAAGTCGCTATGCCTGTCCCCAAAGATAAGGAAGTGCGGGTCAAAATTTACGCGACCACCGTAACCTCGGGCGATTACAGAATCCGAAGCTTCAACTGCCCTGCCTTGTACTGGATTCCGATGCGGATTGTACTGGGCTTGCGCAAACCGCGAAACCCGATTCTCGGAGTAGAACTGGCCGGAGAAGTCGAAGCAGTCGGCAAGGCGGTTACAAGGTTCAAGGAAGGCGATCAGGTTTATGCCATAACCGGATTCGCTTGCGGTGCCAATGCCGAGTACATTTGTTTACCAGAAAACGGCGATCTGGTCCTTAAGCCCGCCAATGCCACTTATGAAGAGGCTGCAGCCCTTCCTTTCGGGGGAACCACGGCGCTGCATTTTTTTCGCAAAGGCCGCATTAGCCAAGGACAGCGGGTTCTAATCTATGGGGCTTCCGGATCAGTAGGAACCTCAGCTGTACAGCTTGCCAAATATTACGGAACGGATGTTACCGGCGTATGCAGCACATCCAATCTGGAACTGGTGAAATCGCTTGGAGCCGATCAGGTCATCAATTATACTCATGAATCGTTTACGGGGCGGGGAGACCGGTACGATATCATTTTCGACGCTGTCGGCAAAATCTCGAAATCGTCCTGCAAAAATATGCTGAAGCCTGGTGGGATTTTCCTGACTGTGGATGGTCAAGGTATAGCAAAGGTGCTTACGGAGGATTTAATCCTTCTCAAAGAGCTGTTCGAGGCAGGACGCATCCGTTCAGTTATCGATCGAATATATTCCCTCGAGCAGTTGCCTGAAGCTCACCGGTACGTAGAGACAGGACGCAAAAAAGGAAACGTAGTGATCCGGGTGAGTCACGGCAACCTCTAGATGGAATCGATAACATCTCAGCTTGTAAAAAAATCGCTCTGCCTTTCTTCGCGAAGGGGCAGGGCGATTTCTAAAACGTCAGCAAAACATCCTTGTTTTCTTCACTGCCAAATATTCGTTTGAAGACGAAATCGTTCCATGGATCAAACAACTCCGACATCTTACGAGTCAACTCCGTTTCTTTTCATTATACCATGGCTGACGGATGATTCTACAGTTGACCGTTGGCTGCAAGTGAATAATTAGGCGGGACTTGGATGCGTCAGAGCCGGATAAATCCTAGACGCTTTGCAGAAACTTTATTCGTAATCCATCTCACACGTCCAGCGTACAAGGAGGTATGGGTCATTAAAAAATATATCATCGTCGCAGCCCTTTTGGCTGTTACAGCCTGCGGGAATACGGTTACAAAAAAGCAGGCGGCTCCCGATCAGATCAAGCTCGAGCCCAGGTCTCATCAGGCTTCCCCGTCGCCGAACTTAACGCAAGCGTCCTCCCTCTCCACAGCGGACGGCGAAAATCCGTCGATTACGATGCAGCAGATTCCCTACGACGGTACAGGCTGGATGGACTGGCTCAATCGGATCAGCCAACCGGTCCCTCAGCAATACCCGGTGAATCCGCCGGTCAACCAGCCGGTGCAGCAATATCCGGCAAATCCGCCGGCGAGTATGCCTGCGAATCCCGTCACTCCGGCGAATCCGGCAGCTCCTCAGCCGTCGGCCGATTCATCCCAGTATGCTTTGCAAGTGCTGGATCTGGTCAATAAGGAAAGATCGAATGCCGGCTTGAATCCTCTGGCTATGGACGACAATCTGACGAAAGTCGCGATGGCCAAAGCTCAAGACATGTACAACAACAATTATTTTGACCATCAGTCTCCGACTTACGGGTCCCCGTTCGATATGATGAGGGCGTTTGGCATCACGTACAACTCGGCAGGCGAAAATATCGCCAAAGGCCAGACAAGCCCGGCCGAAGTCATGAATCAATGGATGAACAGCCCCGGCCATCGCGCCAACATCTTAAATACCAGCTTCACCAAAATCGGGATCGCTTTTTACAATAACGAATGGGTTCAAGAATTTACAGGTTAAGTGTAGGATGCCCATTGGTGCAAAAAACACGCTGAATCAGCGTGTTTTTTGTATGCCAGCATACAAGGTCGGCTTGTTGAGGTTTAAGCGAGGAACCATCCCGAACAAGTCGGGTGTCCGCTTGCATTCTTGAACAAATTCGGTTAGATTGATTTTAGTTAGATAATCTAATTACTTTCGAGGCGATCCGATGAGCAGAAAAAATAACAAAGAATTTACGTCCGATCCGCTGCCGAAGCTGGGTATCACGCCTTACTTGGAGCTTATGGACCAGACGGCTCCAAAAGAGACGGACCGCAAATCGGCCCATTTGGGCTTGCTAATGGTGTGGCTCCGGGACCATGTTTTGGATGCGATGGATGTGGAGCTATCGCCATTGGGCATTACCGAGAGCAAACTGGACCTGCTTCTGCTGCTTACGCTTCATAACGGCAGAGAACCCGTCACCCCCTCTTCCCTTGCCGACAGGCTGGGTATTCGGCGCGCTTCCGTGACGGCGCTGCTGGATTGGCTGGAGAAGAGAAAGTGGGTTTCCCGCGAGCAAAGCGAACGGGATCGTCGCATGATCCATGTCAGCATCACGCCGGAGGGCCGGGAACTGGTTCATCAAGCTTTGCCCGTCTTCTGGTCTACCTGCGCCTCGCTCGTAAGCGATATGACCCCCGAGGAACAAAAGGCGGCAGAACACATACTGAACAAGCTGAATGAGCGGATAGAAAAAAGGCTGGGCGTGGGCAGGTAAATTTTTTCGCGAATATAGTTAGATTGTCTAATCACCTTACAAGTACAATCATATCAAAGGATGAGGTGTCCCATGGTAGGCCTTATTTCAACCGACTGGTGGGTTCTGCACCCTATTCGCTGATTTAGTAGGCCCAAATCGCTCTTATTTCCCCTTCCACACGGATTTTGGACAAAATAAAAGCTGCGAACCGCTCTGAACCGGCTGCATCCTGCCCGGCAAGCAGGATGGCAGGGCTGAGCGGCCGCGAACATCCAGCCTATTCATCCCCGGTTCGTTTCTCCGATCCCGGGCCGAAGCGGAGGGCATTCCTTACGAATTGGCAAGCAGATCCTCCGGGATATCCAGTCCGGCCTTTTCGGCCTCCCGAATATGATATTCCGCCAAAGATTCATCCGCTTCCTCGTTCCCGCTCCTATAGATTCGGGCCAGCTCGATATGTGCGGCCGGGTAATCCCGCTCCAGAGCGGCCTGGAAATACTGGATGGCCGAATCCGTATTTTTCGTTACGCCTATCTCTTGGCTGCAGCAGATTCCCATATTAAAAGCCCCCACCTCGCAGCCGTCCTCGTAAGCGAGCCGGTAGTAGGATGCAGCCTTCTCGGCATGTCCCCGCTGTTCATGGATATAGCCGAGCCGAATGTAATTCGGAGAGCCGAGCGCTTCCCCTTGCTCATAATGGCCGAGCGCCTTGCCGAGGTCGTGCGGGACCAGCAGTCCGTCAAAATAAAGGTCGGCCAAGTTGTTATGGGCGAACGGATTGTTCCGCTCCGCAGCCTGGCCAAGCCAGTGCAGCGCCTGATCGATATCCGTCGCTGTGCCGACGCCGTCCAGGTAGCAGACGCCCAAGCCGTTCATCGCGTCGACGTCGCCCCTTGTGTATGCATCCTGAGCCTGGTTGTACAGCTCATGCATCGGGTTCTCATCCACGGCAGCGCCCCCCGGGTCGTCCGAATAAGCATACGCGAGCAGGCGTTTGAGAACGTCCGTTTCAAAATAACGGCTGTAATATTCGTCTTCCGCTTCCTCTCTCACCACCATCCGGTCAGCTCTCGTCAGACCTTCCGGGCTCACGACATAAACGTCCGGGCCTGCAACGGCGTAGGCGCTGGCTTCCTCCAGCAGTCTCCGCTCCACATAATCGAATTCGAAACCGCTTTTCCAGTGGTCATGCGAATCTGCGATGCCCCACCGTCCGTTCCGCCGCAAGGCGAAAACATGCCCAAACAGCCAGCAGACCGCCTCGTAGTCGTCCAAAGGAAACAGCCAGGACGGATGATCGGGGTCGCCGTTAAATACGCCTGTTTTCCCGTCCTTACGCGCCAGCACCAGGTTGCTCACCCCGCCTTCCCGATCGGCGGCCTGCAGATCAATAAACGCATCGTACCCGTAAGGAAGCAGATACGTTTCCTGCTTGATGCCGAGAATACCGTATTGCTTCCCTTTGCGCACGATGAGCATGTTCGGGAAATCGGTTTGCCGGTTTAATTTATCGAAGCCCGATGCGAGAAGAGTGCCGTTCTTATTATACAGAGAGCTGTAGTTTACATTCGTATGCGGTTTTACGAGAAGAAGCCCCTCGCCGACCGGTTCCAGGGCACTCACCGGAAATTGGCCGACGTAGGCAAATTGCTCGTTGAAGATGTGCCGGCCGGGTTGACCCTTTACGGCGGTATGGTAATAGCCGAGGCCGTTCTCGAACAGTTCGTCATAGGTTAAAGGCACGATGACGGAGCCGCTGCTGTCCAGCACGCCCCACTTCCCGTCCTGCTGCGCCGCGACGCCTTCGGGGCCGAAATCGGCAAATACGTCGAATTGCGGTTGGAGCAAGATGCTGCCGTCCTTGTCCTTCAGTCCCCGCAAGCCGTTCTCCTCGAAAATGACCGCATCGGCTTCCTCTTCAAACGGCAGCCAGATGCATCCCCAGCCATAGTCGTAGCCTTTATAGTTGAGCAGCTCGGCAAATGAGCGGAAGCCGGACGTTATATGGAAAACCGTATCGTTTTTGTGACAACGCTCCGCTTTCATTGACCTCGGCTCCGAGTTTGTTGATAATATAGGGGACAATCTATCGTTCGACTTGGGTTATCACGATACATACGGAAGTACCCGGCCTGCGCAAGCGGGTATTATCTTCAAGGGATTGGGGTCTTGCAGGTGAGATACAGCAATCTGGAGCAATGCATTATCGACTTGGAAAATCATGGACATCTGGTCCGCATCCGCGAGGAAGTGGACCCTCATCTGGAGATGGCGGCCATCCATCTGAACGTATACGCGGCGGGCGGTCCCGCTCTGTTATTCGAAAATGTAAAAGGCTCGAAGTATCGCGCCGTGTCCAACCTGTTCGGCACGATCGAGCGCAGCAAATTCATCTTCCGCGAGACGTTCGAATCGACCCAAAACGTCATCGGGGTGCGCAACGATCCGATCAAAGCGCTAAAAAATCCGTTCAATTACATCGGAACGGGCTTGTCGGCCCTCAAGGCGCTGCCGATTAAGCAGTCCGGCGGTCTTCCGCCCGGATTTCAGGAAATCCGCATCTCCGATATGCCGCTGATCAAGCATTGGAAAGAAGACGGCGGCGCTTTCGTTACCCTGCCGCAAGTATATTCCGAGGACCCGGAGAAGCCGGGCATTATGAACTCCAATCTGGGGATGTACCGGGTGCAGCTCAGCGGAAACGATTACGAGCTGGACAAGGAAGTCGGCGTCCACTACCAGATTCACCGGGGCATCGGCATTCACCAGGACAAGGCGAACAAGCTCGGCCAGCCGCTGAAAGTTAGCTGCTTTATCGGCGGACCGCCCGCGCATACGTTGTCGGCGGTTATGCCGCTGCCCGAAGGGATGAGCGAGCTGACGTTCGCCGGACTTCTCGCCGGACGCCATTTCCGATACAGCTACATCGACGGGTATTGCATCAGCCATGATGCGGATTTTGTCATCACTGGGGAGATCCATCCCGGGGAGACGAAGCCGGAGGGGCCGTTCGGCGATCATCTCGGTTATTACAGCTTGACCCACCCGTTCCCCGTCATGAGGGTGCACAAAGTATACGCAAAGCACAACGCGATCTTTCCGTTTACGGTCGTCGGCCGTCCTCCCCAGGAGGACACTTCGTTCGGCGAGTTGATTCACGAGCTGACGGGCGGAGCGATTAAGCAGGAGATCCCGGGGGTCAAAGAAGTTCACGCCATCGATGCGGCCGGCGTGCATCCGCTTCTGTTCGCGATCGGCAGCGAGCGGTATACGCCTTATGAGCAGGTGAAGCGGCCGGCAGAGCTGCTCACGATCGCCAACCGGATTCTCGGAACGGGCCAGCTCAGCCTCGCGAAATATTTGTTCATCGCGGCTGAAGAGAAGCGGACGTTAAGCACGCATCATATCGAGGACTTTTTGACGTATCTATTGGAGCGGATCGATCTCCATAGGGACATCCATTTCCAGACGAATACGACGATCGACACGCTCGATTACTCGGGGACCGGCTTAAATACCGGAAGCAAGGTCGTTTTCGCCGCGGTTGGCGATCCGATCCGGACGTTGTGCAAGGAAGTGCCGGACGCGCTGCACGGGCTGCGGGATTATGAGCCTGCCCGGCTGATCATGCCCGGCATCGTGGCAATCAAAGGCCCGGCGTTTACAAGCTACGCAAGCGTGGAGCAGGATATCCGTAAGCTGTGCGAAGGGGTTCGGGACAGAGGCTCGCTCGCCTCCTGCCCGATGATCGTTTTGTGCGACGACAGCCACTTTATGAGCGCGACGATTGACAATTTCCTCTGGGCAACGTTCACGCGCAGTAATCCGTCCCACGATATCCACGGGGTGAACGGCTATTACGAGCACAAACATTGGGGCTGCGACAACGTCATTATCGACGCCCGGGCGAAACCGCATCAAGCTCCGCCGCTCGTGCCCGATCCGGAAGTCGAGACGAACATCCGGCGTTTCTTTGCACAGGGCGCCAGTTTAAGCGGGGTTCCGATCTCGTCATCGTCATCGACGCCGGGGAGATAAAGAAAGCAAAAAGGACTGTTCTTGCGGCAGTCCTTTTTGCTTTTTTGGTTGAACAGCAGCTTCGTTTGCCTCTTTCGCCGAAGGATTCTTCTTCTTCTTAAGCAAGCATATACCGGATCAATCCCGACAGCGCAAAGCCGAACAAAACCGTACCCGCTCCGATGCCCGTTATAGCGCTGTTCGCCACCTGCAGCTTCCGGGACAGATACGGGGATATGACCGACACCTCATATAGTCCCGTACATATTCCATATAACTCCTCCTGTCGCTTGGCGGTCAGCATAAAACTCTCCGAACGGTTAGCCGTTGCTCCGATCCCTATTCACGAGCTGAAGCGGCCGTTCGCAATCCGTCTCAACCTGACGACGATCGCCCTCCGCTGCGTTTCACTTCCTCGATAATCGCCTTGACGCCCTCCTCGATCCGCTCCGGCAACGCGCGTGACACGCTGATCCGCAGGAATTTGTCACGCTCCGGATAACCGGATAAATAAAACCCTTTACCGGGTTCCACCCGGATGTTCCTCGCCTCCAGACGTTTCATCAGACGCTCCATATTAACCGTCTGCGACAGCATAAACGGAATATAAACCCCCGATCGGATATCCGCCGCCTGGATCAGTCCGTCGGTATTATGCCGTTTAAGCGCCTCATTCAGCAAACGAATCCGCGCTGCGTATTGGCTGATGATTTTGTGCTTGTGCCGCTCGTACATACCGTTATGGATATACACCTCAAGCGCAGCCTGGGACAACAGCGAAGTGTCGGCATATCGTTTGTGCTTGCGGAACGTTTCCAGCAACTGACGCGGCATAACGGCGGCTCCCAGCCGCAAGCCCGGGAAGATGATTTTCGAGAAGCTTTTCAAATAGATGACGCGCGACGTGCTGTCGTACGAATAGATCGGCTCGAAGCCCCGTTCCTCGCCCAGGTCGGCCATGTAATCGTCTTCCACCACGTATACGTCGTATTTGGCGGACAGCGAGGCGATTGCTTTTCTCTCCACCGTGCTGTAAGAGGTGCCCAGCGGATTGTGGTATCTCGGCATTGTATACAAAAATTTGATGCCGCCGCTCTTGAATATTTCCTCGAGCTCCTGCAGATTGATGCCGGCCGTCGAACGGGCGATCCCTCTGACCGGCAAACCTTCCGTCTCCAAAAACCGCAAATACAGATCATAACCCGGCTGTTCGACCAGAATGGTTTCGTTCCCGTTCGGAAACGGCATCTTCGCCAAAATCTCAAGCGCGGCCTGCACGCCCGAAGTAATCATAATCTGATCCGGGCTCGCAAACACCTGGTCGCCGGCAAGGTGAGAAACGATCGTATGGCGAAGCTTCTCCAACCCGTTCAAATCCCCGTAAGTAAACAGGTTATACTTGTACGTATCGATCGCTTTGTTCAGACAATGCTGAAAGTCCAAATACGGGAACAGATTCAAATCCGGCGACGCCGAAGCAAAATCGATCGTCTGCCCTTCGTTACGGGCGCCCCGGGCGGGCTGCCGATCGACTACATAGTAGCCGCTCTGGGAGATCGAATAAATCGCATGGCGCCTCTCCAGCTCCGAGTACGCCCGCAAGACCGTACTAACGCTGCAGCCGTATGACTTCGCCGCTTCCCGTACGGAGGGGAGCTTTTCGCCGGAGCGGTACTGCCCTTCCATCATTCTCTGCTCCAGATCGGATAGAATGGACATATATTTTTTCACGATTTCCTCCAATTGTCAGCATCGGAATGACCCTCTCCGGTCTATTATACAAGACTGCGCCAACTGTACCGTAACAATTTTGAGAAAAAGCTATTGTTCCGGCTCGTAAGATCGCATACCTTGTAAGTAAAAGGTATACGCTCGTCCGGCTGACGGACCGATGCTGTAGAGGAGGAACGGACATGAGTGAGCTGACTGCTTTATTTCGCAAACGGATCGGAGTAGCCGGCGATGAGCCGATCACGTGGGACTCGCTGCCAGACGTTCTGGATCAAATGGCGAAAACGATCCCGTTCGAAAATTTCGGTATTATTCACAACAGAATCAACGACATTAACGAACGGAATTTGATTCAAAAAATCATGTTCAACCGCGAAGGCGGCCTCTGTTACGAGCTGAATTCGCTGTTGTATCTGGTCTTGATCGAGAACGGCCTTGATGCCGTCCTGACACGCGGGGTCGTATATAATCATGCATCCCGGCAGTACATGTCCCTCGGTAGAACGCACGTAACGATCCTGATCGCTCATCAGGGAGAGACATACCTAGCGGACACGGGCTTTGGAGGAAATCTTCCCTTAACGCCCGTTCCTTTGTCCGGGGAAACCGTCTCTTCCCGCAACGGGCAGTTTCGCGTCCGGCACCGGCTTACCGAGCATGGAGACTACACGTTCGAGATGAAGCTGAAGCATAAAGATACCGATTGGAGAATCGGGTACGCCTTCGATTCGAAGTGTCCGGCATCCGGCTTGTCGGAGTTAAACGAGATTCAGACGATCATCGCCGGGCACGAAGAATCGCCTTTTAACAAAAACCGGTTGATCACCAGACTTACCGACAGCGGCAATGTAACCTTGACCGATCAGACGTTTACCGTGTGGCGCGAAGGGCTCGTTACCAAAGAAGAAATGAATCGGGAGAAATTCTCGGAGCGGTTGCATCGTTTTTTTGAGATGGAAGATTAAAAAGTGCTATAATTTGGATATACGGCCGCTATACAAAGAAAATCATGGAGGGCTTTCCGGATGAAACCGCGAATATCTGTACTCACGCTGGGAGTAGACGATTTGGAACGGGCTTTGAGGTTTTACCGCGACGGTCTCGGGCTGCCGACACAAGGGATCGTGGGCACGGAATATGAACACGGGGCGGTAGCGTTCTTCGACTTGCAGGCAGGCGTGAAGCTTGCCGTATGGAATCGCAAAGATCTCGCCCACGAGGCAAAAGTTCCGCTCGCTCCGCCAAGCTCGGGCGAATTCACGATCGGCCACAATGTAGGCAGCATCGAAGAAGTGGACGCGGTCATGGAACAAGCCCGTGCTGCCGGGGCCATTATAACCGATCCTGCCCACCATACGTTCTGGGGCGGATACTCCGGCCATTTCCTCGACCCGGACGGCCATTTATGGGAAGTCGTCTGGAATCCGGCATGGGAAATTGCGGACGAATCTTAGTTTCAAAAATACCATATACAGTAGCGGACAAGGCAATTTTTTATCGGAACCGATTCGGCTCATCGCGGAAAAATCCGCATACCCGAACAATGCCTGCAGCTGCTTCTGTAATGAGGCTTAGACGGTTTACGATTCGCCAGATCGATCTTTAAGGAGGGATTTTAGCGATGGAAAGCGGCAACTATTCTCCGAAAGGCTACCAAAGCGTAACTCCATACTTTCATGTGCGGGACGCCGGGAAGCTGATTGATTTTCTAATCCAAGCTTTTCAAGGGGAGCGATTGAATCTTCATACCGACGATAACGGGTTTCTGGTCCATTCGGAGGTTCGCATCGGCAGCACGATCGTTGAAGTGTCGGAAGCCAAGGGCGAGTATCCGGCTCGTCCGAATACGCTGCATATATTTGTCGAGGACACGGACGCCTGTTACCGGAGAGCGCTGGACGCGGGAGCCAGGTCGCTCTACGAACCGGCGGACATGCCGTACGGGGAAAGAAGCGCGGGAGTGGAAGATCCTTTCGGCAACTATTGGTACATCGCTACTTTCAACAAAGGAAGCGGTTCCGGCTACTATTAGGCTTACGCTCGGAATTGGGCGAAATAAAGCCGGCGAATCCAAAATCGGAACCGCCGGTTTTTTTCACGTGTCAAGCTTTTCTCAAAATCATCCACCAGTTACGGTCGAAGGATGGCAGCTCCACCTCTTCCAGTCCGATACCGGCTTCCATTATCCATGCTCTCACCAAGTTGATGTAGTTGCTGTGAAACTCGGACGAATACCCCAGTTGCTCGTAACCGGCATACGTACAGTTGTCGAAAATCATATATCCGCCTTGTCTCAATAGGTGTCCGCACGTCTCAACGATTTGAATAAACGGCTCGAAAGCCGCCCGTCGCAGCGTACCCGCCTCATGGTACCTCATGACCGCCTGCAGCATCTGGGGCTCGATCGCCCACCAGTTGTTAGTTATGGTGTCGATCCCTTCGATCCCGGCAATGATCGTTTGGACGATATCGTTAATGGCGTGGTGGAAGGAAACGACCTCGAACGTGCCTGGGTCGCAATAATCCAGAATACGCGCTCCGTCCTCTTCAATAACTCGGACTTGAATGCTCAAATCGGCCGTTTTTCTCAGAAAGTTTTGGGTCAGCTGCTTGTTCAGGTTGGCCGTCACATAAGCCCCGCTGCCGGAAAAGGCGTTAAGCGCCCTTGGGATGTATACCGTATCTCCTGCACCGATTTCGAATAAGGACGCTTCAGCAGGTATATGCAGTGTCTCGAACAAATTGTGCCAGGCAGCCGTGTAATACAGTTCCAGCAGCTCCCGACTTCCTTCACCCGACAGGTCGATGGGGTTGCGTATAACTTGACCGAACCAGCTCTCGATCCCGTTTACGTCCATTCCACGCAGCCGGGCCCTCACATCCGCAGACAGATGTCTCTCCAATCCGGATTGGAATTTCCCTGCTTGAACCTGTTCGGCAAGCGTTCGCAGATTCATCTAATCCCTCCATTTCTGTGCTGGACTACCCCTTTATTATATAAGGATGCGCCCTCCGAAAAATAAACGATTTTTGCTCTCTTTGATCCGGACAAGCCCGCAGGTTATTCGTTAGTATCGTAGACGGATTTCAGCGACTCAAGCTTCCGTTGCATGTATTCCACCGCTTCGGCCGGCTCCACGATTCTCGCATCTGCCCCTAGCCTCCATATGTGGTCCGCATAAAAGCGCATGTTTTCCGTCGAGATTCGGATCGTCGCCTTACCGCCTCCATCTTCCTGCACCACCAGGAAAGGGCCGAACCATTCGTCCGACTCCAGCTGCCGCACACCGCTTCTCGTTAGACTTACCGTAAATGGTATTGGATTCGTGTCGACGTTCTCCGGACGATTTCTCAAATCCCACCGGTCCGCCTCTTCCCGCCATTCCATCGCTTCGTTCAGAACAGCCGAACGGATTCGGTCCGCCCGGAACAGTCTGACTTCCTCTCGCAGAAAGCAATAAGCCGGACAATACCAATAGCCGCCGCTAGCATACAGGCCGATAGGCTGAATATCGCGCTCCTTCACGCCTTGACTTGAGCTGTACCCAATCGTCACGACGCAACGGATCATGATGGCCTGAAGCAGCGTCCTGAGACATTCCGGGTTCATCGTCCGGTTGGGACTTAGAATCGCCACCTTCTGTTTCAAACGGTCGATCCGCTCTCTTACATCGGCCGGCAAATAGTGATAGAACTTATGAAGCGCAGATTCGGCCCCTTCGTCGAACGGGAGAGCGCTGAGATTGTTCAGCGACTGGCAGGCAACGAACATGGCGACGGCTTCGCCTTCGGTGAAGGCGATCGGCGGAAGCATCCGCTCCTGTAGCAGCCTGTATCCGCCCCCACGACCTTGGACGGAGTATACCGGGACGCCGAGTTCGCTCAGCTCCTGCAAATCTCGTGTAATCGTCCGCGCGGACAAGCCGAATTCGCCCGCCAGCTGTTGAACGGTAAAAGACTTAAGGGAATTGATCCGCATAATGAGCTGCACAAGCCGCTGCGATTTTGACACGAGCCTCTCCCCTTTCCGTTAATTTTTATTGTAACATGCAAACAAGACAGGATCTGTCTTATTTAAATGATACAGTGTTCATAAAGTACAACGCATCACCAGTAGCGATAAGCGGAGGGAGAATGATACTTATGAAGCAAGAACGGGTACAAGAGAGGATCGGATTCGTGTTTATACATGGCGCAGGTTTGGAGGGACGGGTATGGGAGCAAGTAACGGATGGACTCGGTTTCCCCGCTTTGCTGGCCGACTTCCCGCTGCGGGACAACAATTACGAATCCAGGCGTAAGCTTACGCTGCAAGATTATGTAAGGCATATCCGGGATCAGGTGATGGAGTGGAACGCGGATCGGATCGTACTTGTGGCGCATTCGCTCGGCGGAGTTCTCGCCCTTCAGCTTGCCGCCGAATTATCCGAACGGATGGCGGGATTTGTGGCGGTTTCGGCGGCGATTCCGAAGCAGGGCGGATCGTTTCTGTCGGCACTGCCGCTCCCCCAAAAAATCCTATTGCCGATCCTGCTGCGCACAGTAGGCACCAAGCCGCCGGCGTCCGCCATCCGCAGCGGTTTATGCAGCGATGTGTCCGCAGAACAAGCCGAGGACATCGTGCGAGGGTTCGTGCCGGAATCGGTCCGCGTTTATACGGATCGGATCGATGCCTCCGCTCCCGAGGTGCCTAAGCTGTATATCCGGCTGAAACAAGATAAACAGTTCAGCCTGTCCCTTCAAAATAAAATGATAACCAACCTCTCGCCGCAGCACGTGTACGATTTGGACGCCGGACACTTGCCGATGCTGAGTCGGCCGGACCAGCTGCGCGCGATGCTGCAGCGCTTTATGACCGAGGCAGTATATCCGTTTTCAAGCCAAAAGTGGTAATGAATCCAGCAACATGTTCCACCAAGCGTTGAACTTAGCTTTCCTCGTTTCCGGTATGATATAATGTGCTTTTGTAATAGAATTGCCCATATACCGTCATCTTTGATTCTCTAGGAGGCACGCGATTCATGAAAAGAAATCTTTGGAGCAAGTGGAGCCGCATGGCGGCGGCCGGTTTGCTGGGAGTTACCGTTATGCTGGGCAGCACCGCTCTCACCGTGAAAGCGGAGCAGCCGGCCGTCCCGACCCCGTCGATCAGCGCCTGGTCCATTCCTACCCTCAACGAGGGAGAGAAATACGGGATTTACCCGCTTAATTGGTACTATGACGGCACGTTTCAACAACCGATCGACGCTGCCAAGTTCAAATCGCTGATCGAAGCTACAGCAGCCAAGCTGGATCAGATCGGCCTTAAGAAAAAAGAAACCCCTCTCTCTCTATCGACCGATACGGCATCGATTACTAGAGACACGGTGACCCGCTCCATCTACGGGCTGTTGACACGTTACGAGCTGCCGGCCGCATTCGGGACCGGCTCCGCCGATCCGATCGCCTACTTGCAGAAGAATGGCATCGTACAAGGAACGGGCGAAGGACTTGAGCTCGATCAGCCGTGTACGGTCGAGCAAGCGGTCGTGCTGGCTACCCGGTTGGTGGAATTCAGCTACGATACGGCCGAAGAAGGCGCGAAAGGCGTGTTCTGGAAAGTAACGAACGACAAGAACACCTTGTATCTGCTGGGCTCGGTCCACCTCGGCATCCCGGAGATGTATCCGCTCGAGAAACAGATCAGGGACGCGTTCGATGCGTCGGACGACCTGTGGGTGGAAGCCGATACGCTGACGGGAGACATGAGTGTTTTCACCAATCAAATGATGTACGATGACGGTACGACGATCAAGGATCACGTCTCGAAAGAAACATACGAAAAGCTGCAGCAAGTATTGAAAAAGATCGGCATTCCGGAGCAAGCGTTCGACGGGTTCAAGCCTTTCGCCGTCAGCACCAATCTGTCGACATTTACCTTGTTCGAAAAGCTTGAGCAAGCCGAAG
Source organism: Paenibacillus oceani (assembly GCF_014705615.1). Lineage (GTDB taxonomy): Bacteria > Bacillota > Bacilli > Paenibacillales > NBRC-103111 > Paenibacillus_AB > Paenibacillus_AB oceani. The sequence goes on along the minus strand of NZ_JACXJA010000063.1, from coordinate 17,447 downwards.
CGGCAGCCGCCAGCGGCATCGATCATTATTTCCTCGTTAAAGCGCTGTTGTCGAATAAACCGATCTACGAACTGGAAAGCATCCAATTCCAGGCGGATGTGTTCGCCTCGCTGACTCCCGAAGCTCAGGAGAAAGACTTGAACACGTTGCTTGACACTTTGCTTGTTGATGGCGGCAAAGAATCGGCCGCTTCCTTTAAGCAATTGCAGCTGGATTGGGCGGACGGCGATGCGAAAGCCGTTGCAGACGGACTGATCCGCGGCGGATTGATGGAAGGCGAGCTGAACAAGAAGCTGATCGGCGAACGCGACAAAAAGATGGCTGAAAAGCTCGCCGGGCTGCTGGAACAAGACGGGGAACATACATCGTTCGTTATCGTCGGTTCTGCTCATTATGTGGTGAAAGATATGGTCATCGACCAGTTGAAAGCAAAAGGCTACGACGTGCAGCCGGTTCAATAACCGGTAGCGCGTACCGTACCACCCGGCCGGGGCTCCGGCCGCTGCAACAACCCGGGACAAGGGCACTTTGCTCGAAAGTGCCTGCTCCCGGTTTTTTTTGCTATATCGGAGCGTTTTTACGTTTACTTCTCCCATGAGCCCGTCCGGCCTGCATGAAGCGCTTCGTCGGTCTTGCGAACAAAAGCCGCCGGTCGGCTGCTTTCGCAACGGAAACGGCGGCTGTTGGCCCAGCCCGGGCCTATTTATGATAAGCCTTCCAAACGAAAGCTTTTACGCGATGAATGACCTTTGCGGAAGAGGGAGCTTTTCTTGCGAGCAGAAACTTTCAGCTCGATTTTTCGAAGCAACGCTCCCAATTTCCGGCATAACTACAAATAGGCGCCGCCGTTGCCGATCATCGGTCTCCGGCGCGACGGCGGAACCGGCGATTTCCCGCGAGTATCGAAATAGTCCGGGCGCGGAGAGGACGTCCACTCCAAAACAGCCTGCTCCTGCCCAGGCCGTTCTTGCCAGGCTTGGTCCTGCATCGCTTGCAACTGCGCTTCCTGTTCCTGGACTGCCTGCTCCTGCCAAGCCTTCAACTGCGAGGCGTGCTCCTGCATCGCTTGCTCTTGCATAGCTTTCAGCTGCAACGCCTGCTCCTTCGCGGCTTGCAGTTGCAAGGTAAGCTCCTTCAGAGCTTCCTCCACATCTTCCCCGTCCTCCCCTTCCTGCTCCGCTCTCGTGTTTGTCTTGCAGCTGTTCGGCGGTCCGATGAACACCGTATCGGTGATCGGAGCGAACGTTTCCTTAACCTTGGCGGCGTCGAGGCAGTACGCTTGCGCGAATACTTCAGGCGGCGTCAACCGCAGCAGGTCGGAGCCTCCGATAAATTCCGGAATCGGCGCATCGAATATGGCGATCAGATGCGTATGGTCTTCCATGGCGATCTCGTAATGCCACCACCCCTGCGGCACATTGGCGACCTGGCCCGGCTTGATCGGGAAGTTCATCAGTTTTTTGCTGAACGGGTTAACGATCGACACGACCGCCGCCCCCGTCACGCAGTATACCAATTCCGACGCATTCTGGTGGATATGAGGCTCGACGACATTGCCCGCGCTGAGGTATATATCCAGCATAGAGGTGTTGCCGAGCGTGTTCAGCTGATTAATGGAAAGGACATTGATATAATTCTGGTTATTTTTCTTGAAAAACAAGCTGGTGTTCACGTCAAACGAAAACTGGGTGGACGGTGACGTATAGTCCATATAAGAGATTGACACGGTATTCCCTGCCCTTCGTTCATAATAGGCTGAAGCCCTATGGGATACCATATGTATCCGCCCATAAGAACGTACGCCTATTTTGGCGCGGGACCGGTTATTTCGGATAGTAGGTGTAGCCGGGATACGTGACGACCGGCCACTTTTCCTTGCGCAATGCGCCGGTAACCTGCTGACCGGCGTGAAGATTATCCTGCACGAGCGCCGTGGGGGTGAGCGCCATCCACTGGTTTAAGGAGACGTCAGCGAACCGGTCGCTTTTGAACATTTCCAGAAACCACAACGTCTGCGTGCCGGTGTTCTGAACGTAATGACCGTAGGCAAATGGCACGTAACCGACATCCCCGGCTCTGACGTCGAACGTCCGGGCCGCCCCGTTGCCGGCGAACACCGTCATCCGGCCTTGGCCCGTCAAGTAATACTGCCACTCGTCGTTATTCGGATGCCAATGCAGCTCGCGCATCGCACCGGGCTTAATCTCGACCAGCGCGGCGGCGATCGTCTTGGAGACCGGGAAGTTGGAGGAATCCGCGATCCGCACGCTTCCGCCGGGCGTAAGGATCGGCTTCTGGGCAAGCAGCCGGTGCGTAAAGCCCGGCTGGACGGTCCCGTACGGGGATTCGGCCTGCTGGCTCTCGAGAGGACCGGGAACCCCGGATTGAAAAATATAAACCTGCTGACCGGGAATCGCGTCGAACGCGCTTGCCGGAACGCCGAAGTTCGCAGACAGCACGTCCTTCGGCGTATGCGCGAACCAGTCCGAGATGGACAATGTATTCAAGTCGGAGAACGAACCGTCGTCGAAAACGAGCAGAAACTCGCATCCTTCGGCCAAGCCTTGAATGGAATGAGGCAGCCCGGCCGGAAAATACCACAGATCGCCCGGACCCAGGTCCGCGATAAAGTTGCGCCCGTTCGCGTCCATCGCCGTCACCCTTGCGCCGCCCCAAATCATATAGGCCCATTCCGCCTGCTGATGCCAATGCAGCTCGCGCACACCTCCCGGCGTCAGACTCATATTCACTCCCGCCAGCGTGGTGGCGATCGGCAGATCGCGCACCGTAATTTCCCGGGACCATCCGCCGTGATTCAGTTGCATATGGGTGTCGGAGAACGACATTCTCAGGTTCGGCAGCAAGCCCGAGTCGGTCACCGGCGGTACGAGCATATCCGGGTTTTCGATATCTCTCATCACATCGCGCGGGCCGAGATCCGGCCCTCCCGCCCCATCCTCCCGAATCGGCTGGGGCACTTCAAGCTTCGGATCTTTCATCCAGTCCGAATTCCTCCTCCCGACAAAATGACACCTGACGTAAGCCGTCTACTCCTATATATGAGCGTCTGCTTGGATCATATGCCGTTCACGAAGGGGGCAGCTTGCCGAAATCGAAAGGCAGCGTAACGATAAAAGCCGAACCGGCTCCCGGACTTTTCTGGGCTCGGATCTCGCCCCGGTGGGCGAGTACGAATTCCTTCGCGATCGCCAGCCCGAGCCCGGTTCCCCCGCTGTTGCGGCTGCGGGCTTCGTCCGTCCGGTAAAACCGGTCGAACAGATGCGGCAGATGCTCGGGTCCGATCCCCGGACCGTTATCCCGGACCTCGACGGTCAGCACGGGTTCGTCCGCTTGATTCCGCCGCTCCTGCAGCAGGACGTCGACCGATCCGCCGGAAGGCGTATAATGGATGGCGTTCACAAGCAAGTTCAGAAACACTTGCGAGATCCGGTTCGGATCGGCGGTCAGATGGGTGCGAACCGCTTTGTTGACGAGCCTGATCCCGATTCCTTTCTCCTCGGCTCCCGGCAGCAGACGATCCACTGTTCTCTCCAGAACATCCCGTATATCCGTTTCCTTGAATTCGTACGACAGCTTGCCCGCTTCCGCCTGCGACAGCTCGTGAAGGTCGCCGACAAGCCGGGTTAAGCGGATCAGCTCGTCCTGCAGCGGCAGCAGCCGCTCCGGTTCGATAAGCCCGCCTCCCTGCTGCAAATAGTCCAGCTTCCCTTGCAGGATCGTAAGCGGCGTCCGCAGCTCGTGCGCCACGCCCGCAAGGAGACAACGCCGCAGCTCCTCCCTTCGTTTCAGCTGCATCGACATGCTGTTAAAAGCAGACGCCACCTTACCGTACTCGTCCCGGGACGCGATCCGCACCTGATCGCCGAAGTTCCCCGCCCCCACCCGGTCGATAGCCGGAATCAGCTGCCGGAGAGGAGCCGTAATCCGTCTGGATACCCAGTAAGCGACCAGGAGGGCGAAGGGCAGAATAGGAACACCGAGGCGGCGAGCAGGAACGATACGGAGCTTGGGATACCAATCCGCAATTTGGAATACACAGCGACCTCCGGGTCGTAATAAACCAGATAACCGGCCGGTTCTCCGCCGCTTTGCAGTTGGCGCTTCAAACCGAGGTTGCGGATCAACTTCTCGGACGCCTCCCCTTGATGAACGGCTGCCGTCCGATCCGCAGACAGCAGCAAATAGCTGTAAGCCAGCTCCCCTTCGCCCGTCTTGAATTCGGGCTCGTACTGCCGGAAGACATTCGGGGATGAAACATAAACTGGCAGTGGTAGGTATGGCCGTGCTTGGCGGCATTGTCGGAGGGTTCGTGCTCTCTTCGTTGTATCGGAGCCGTCGGCTTCGTCGTGATTGATCTACTGCCAATATTTCACCGCCAACCTGCCTGCGGCAGGCGCGCTGCATCCGGTACTGGCGCTTGCGCTGATCGTCCTGTCGCTTGTCGTCGCGAGACGTTCGTCCCGGTATAGAGGCGGCGGCATAGTGCCGTAAAAAAACGGACTTTCCCTTAAGCATCTTAGCTTGGGAAGGTCCGTTTTCCTATTGGCTTTACGCTTCAGCTATCCGCAATGACCAAGCTCGTCCGCAGCTTTTTGAACTTCTGAATAAGTCCGGCTTCCGCGCCCGGGTCCGTCACGATCGCATCGATCCGGTCAAGCGGCGCGATGACGATCGTGACGTCTTTGCCGAATTTCGTACTGTCAGCCGCAACATACACCTCGCTGGCCAGCTCGATTATTTTTTTGCGCGTGATCGCTTCCTCCAGGTTATAATCCGAGATCCCTTTTTCGATCGTAATCCCGCTGCAGCATATAAAGGCTTTCCGGATATTCAGCTCGTGAAAATTAAACAGGTACTCGTAAGCGATGACCGACCGTTCGTCCCGTCTTATTTTGCCGCCGATCATAACCATCTCGACTTCGCTGTTCATTAGCTCATTTACGACCGGGATCGAATTCGTGACGACCGTCAGCTTTTTCTTCTGCTTGATATACTTGGCGATTTGATAAGTAGTCGATCCGCTGTCCAAATAAATACAATCGCCGTCGTTAATAAATTCGCTGCATTTGCGGGCGATTTTTTCTTTCTCCTCGAGATGCTTCACCATCCGCTCGTCCATGGACGACTCGCCGAACTTGGATTGCACGAGCTTGACGCCGCCGTAAATCTTTTCGATTTTGCCCTGGCTCGTCAGCAAATTCAGATCCCGGCGGAGCGTATCCACGGATACGTCCAGCTCATCCGTCAACTCGGGTATTTTGAGAACTTTTTTGACGCCTAACAGATCGAGAATTTTCTTTTGCCTTTCCAGCGGCAGCATACCCTCACCCATTTTCTTGACATCGGTACGGCTGTAACACAGCTTGTCCTCATCTTCCAGTGTACAGATTCCGGCACATTCAATCAATACATGTTCATTATTTGCTCTTAAAATCAGGCAAATTTTAGATAAACTTATGCAATACTTATTAATGATGTATGCATAATTTACGCACATTTTACACAGAACTGAATCGGATTTAACAAAAGACTTATATACTGGCTCTGTACCCGAGGAGGTGAGCGGTTTGCTGAAGCTGCAGCATATAAGCAAACATTTTGACAATAAGGCGGTACTCGACGACATCCACGTAGAGATTGGCACAGGTGAGATCGTGTCGCTGCTCGGACCGAGCGGAAGCGGCAAAACGACGCTGCTTAACCTGATTTTGGGCTTAACGAAGCCTGATCGCGGAAGCTTGGAATTTAACAGTGTGGACATTACCCGCTTCCCTATGAAAAAGCGCGGGTTCAATATCGTATTTCAGGACTATGCGTTATTCCCGAACTTGAACGCTTACGACAACATCGTCTACGGCTTGCGCAACAAGAAAGGCATCGTAAGCGAGAAGGAGGTTCAAGACTATATCGATTTTCTGGAACTGCGGCCACATCTTCAAAAAAGGATCGGCGAGCTGTCCGGCGGGCAGAAGCAAAGAGTCGCTCTGGCGAGAACGCTTGTCACGAAACCGAATATCCTGCTGCTGGACGAACCGCTCAGCGCGTTGGACGGAGTGATTAAGGAATCGATCAAACGGCGGATCCAATCGGTGGCGAGGGAATTTAAACTGACGACGATCATCGTTACGCACGATCCGGAAGAAGCGCTGACGCTGTCGGACAAAATCTTGATCATTCACCAAGGGAAAGTGGCTCAATTCGGCACGCCGCAGCAAATCATTCATCAGCCGGACAACGACTTCGTGAGGCGGTTTATCATCGAACAGCTCCATATCAAAAGACAGAACATTTACAACTTGTTCGGTGAGTCGTATGTCTAAAGTAAAACCGGAAATGCGCATCCTGTTCGCCTTGATTTTGCTCGTATTTACGGTTTTCCTGTTCCTGCCGCTCCTTATCCTGCTGATCCGCTCGCTAGACACCGGCCAAGGTTATACGTTCGGCAATTACGCGGCGGTCTGGAAGGAACGGGATTTGATCGGAACGGTCCTGAACAGTCTGAAAGTGTCGGCGGCTGCGGCGTCGATCACCACGGTTCTGGGATTTATACTGGCGTACGCCATCCATTGCACCCGGATCTTCCACCCTATGAAGGGCGTGCTGAAAACCGTCATCGTCGCTCCGATGCTGCTGCCTACCATTACTTATGGATTTGCAATTATGTACTCGTTCGGCAATCAAGGCTTGATAACGAAACTCGCCGGGCGGAATCTGTTCGACATTTACGGCTTTAACGGACTGCTGATCGGTTATGTCGCCTATACGCTGCCTTCCGCGTTTCTGCTTCTTCACAATGCGTTCAAGTATATGGACAAAAAATTTATTATCGTTTCTCATCTGATGGGCGACGGAACGGTCAGAAGTTTCACGAACACGATCCTTCGTCCTATGGCGGGGACGCTCGGCGGCGCGTTTGTCCTATCTTTTATTTTAAGCTTCACGGATTTCGGAATTCCCGCCTCGGTGGGCGGCACGTACAAAGTGGTCGCAGCGGAGCTGTACGAGGTGATGCTCGGCTCCATTCCCGATCTGAATCAGGGTGCGGTCATCGCCGTCCTCATGCTGGCTCCGGCCGTATTCGGATTTTGGCTGCTGCATTACTTGGAGAAGCTTCATTTCCACTATGACAAACAAACCGGGATCGAGCTTCCCCGACATAAGCTGCGCGACGTCAGTTTCGGTATCGTCTCCGCCGCCGTCGCTGTGGGCATCGTGTCCGTTTTCGCCGTAATGTTCATCGCGCCGTGGCTGAGCCGTTATCCTTACGATCTTACGTTTACATTCAAGCATGTGATCAGCGTATTTCAAACGGGCGATTTGACGAAGGTGTACGGACATTCGTTATGGGTCGCTCTGCTAACCTCCTTACTCGGGACGCTGATCGCTTACTGCGCGGCGCTTCTGAACGCGCGGACTTCGCTTAGAGCCAAACCCGTGACAGATATCGTCTCGATGATTACAAGCACGGTGCCCGGGATGGTGCTCGGCATCTCCTACCTGCTCCTTTTCAATGGAAGCAGTCTGAAAGGAACGTTCGCCATTCTCGTGTTTTGCAATATCGTTCATTTCTTTACGACGCCGTATCTGATGGCCAAAAACTCCTTATCCAAAATGAATCCGTCCTGGGAAACGACCGGCGAACTGCTGGGAGACAGCTGGCTTCAAACGGTGTACCGGGTCATCGTACCTAATTCGGTATCCACTGTGATCGAGATGTTCGGCTACTATTTCATCAATTCCATGGTGACGATCAGCGGGATTATTTTTCTGGTATCGGCCCAGACGGCCGTTGTCGCGAGCAAGATCAAGGAGCTTCAGCATTTTGCCAAGTTTAATGAGATTTTCGTGCTGTCCATGCTCATTTTCCTGACCAATCTGATCGTAAAACTGGTATGCGACTACGGGCAGAAACGTACGACTCTAAAACAATAAGGTGAGGGATATCCATGTTCAAATCGGTTCGAGTTTTGCTGCTGTCTTTTCTCGCTGTAAGTCTGGTTATTGTGCTGGCTGCCTGCAATAACAGCGGCTCGGCGGAAGCGAAGAAAGTCGTCATCTACACGAACGGCGACGAGGAAGCGGTGGCCGCCGTAGAAAAATCGCTGGCCGGCGCCGGATACAAGGGGAAATATGTGATTCAATCGCTGGGCACTTCCGAGCTTGGCGGGAAGCTGATCGCCGAAGGAAGCAAAATCGAAGCCGATCTCGTTACGATGAGTTCTTATTTTGTCGCCAGCGCACAAAGCAAACATTCGATGTTTAAAGAGCTGACGTTCCAAACAGGCGCCATCGATACGTACCCTGGTTATACGGCTCCGATCTTGGCGATCACCGGGTCGATCTTCGTCAACACGGAGGTGCTGAAGCAAAAAGGCTTGCCCCAGCCGAAGTCGATTCGAGACTTGACGAAGCCGGAATTCAAAAATCTTGTATCGATCCCGAACATTATGAACTCCTCCACCGGCTGGCTGCTCGTTCAAGCGATCCTTAACGAATACGGGGAGGCAGAGGGCAAGAAGGTGCTTCACGATCTCATCGCCAATGCCGGCCCGCATCTGGAAAGCTCGGGCTCCGGTCCGATCAAAAAGGTACAGGCCGGAGAAGTGGCCGCCGGTTTCGGACTGCGCCATCAGGCCGTCAAAGCGAAAGCGTCCGGGGCTCCGATCGATTTTGTGGATCCGACGGAAGGCAACTTCTCCTTGACGGAATCAATTGCGGTGGTCGACAAAAAAAGCGCAACGACGGATCTGGCGATGAAAATGGCGGAAACGATTATCAAGGATGCGAGAAAAGAATTGATCGTTCATTATCCGGTCGCCTTGTACAACGCCGAGACGGTCGATGCGGTCAACAAGCCGGCGAAACCGTTGAAATTCGCAAAGCCGTTAACGCTGGAGCTGCTGGAGGAACATCAGAAATTTTTCAATGCGGCGAAATAAACTTTAATTCAAATGCGAGTTCAAAAAGTCCGGTTTTCAGCACCGAGAAGATGGGATGAAGCTAGGAAATGAGGAGCGGAGCGTAGTGGAGCTTTTGTGAGCACCGGAAGTTCCGGCTGAATGCCATATTCGATGTCGAGCAGGCTTCCTGATCTGCTTCGTGATCAAGAGTGGACTTTTTGAATAACCTCTTCAAGGAGCGAAACGAGATGAACAGCTACAAACTATTAACACCCGGCCCGCTGACGACGACAAGCTCCGTCAAGGAAGAAATGCTTGTGGACCGCTGCACATGGGACGATTCGTACAAATCGATTACGCAAAAGATCCGGTCTCAGCTGCTGGCGCTGGCTGGAACAGCCCCCGAGCAGTATACAGCCGTGCTGATGCAGGGAAGCGGCACGTTCGCCGTGGAAGCCGTCATGACGTCGGCTGTCTCCGGCACCGATAAAGTGCTGATCGTCACCAACGGGGCTTACGGCGAGCGGATCGTCGAGATGGCCCGGTATATCGGCCTGCCATATGCGGAATACCGCGTCGGCTATGACCAATATCCTGACGAGGCGGAGCTGGAGGCGATATTGGAAGAGGACCGGTTGATTACCCATCTGGCGATCGTTCACTGCGAGACGACGACCGGAATTTTGAATCCGCTTGAGAAAATTGCCGCCATTGCCAAGGCGTATAAGAAAACATTAATCGTCGACGCGATGAGCAGCTTCGGCGGAATCGAAATCGATGTGGCCGGCCTCGGGATCGATTATTTGATCAGCAGCGCGAACAAATGCATTCAAGGCGTTCCGGGATTCGGCTTCGTCATCGCGAAGCTGGACAAGCTGGCCGCCTGCCGGGGCGTAGCCCGCAGCTTGTCGCTCGATCTGTACGATCAGTGGAAAGGGATGGACAAGGACGGGAAATGGCGGTTCACCTCCCCTACCCATGTCGTAGCCGCTTTTTCCAAAGCGCTGGACGAGCTTGAAGCAGAAGGCGGCATCCCGGCCAGATACGAGCGTTACCGGCACAATAACGAATTACTGCGGGACGGGCTCGGGAAACTTGGCATTCATCCCTATATATCCGGTGAGAAGCAATCGCCGATCATCACTACGTTTTTGTACCCGGACGAAACGTTTCGCTTCGATGAATTTTACGGTTACGTCAAAGAAAGAGGGTACGTGATCTATCCTGGCAAGCTTACCGACGTCGATACATTCCGCATCGGCAATATCGGGGAAATATACGAGGAAGATATCGAGCGGTTATGCAGCATTATCGAGCAATATCGGGGAGGAACGGGGCGATGAACAAAATGAACAAAATCGAAGCCATTATTCTGGATTGGGCTGGTACGGCGGTAGATTTCGGATGTTTCGCACCTGTCCGTGTGTTTATCGATATATTCCGCCAAGCGGGCGTGGAAGTGACGATGGAGGAAGCGAGAGCGCCGATGGGCATGCTCAAGATCGACCACATCCGCACCATGCTGTCTATGCCGAGAGTGGCGGCGCTGTGGGAGGCGAAGTACAACAGACCTTTTAACGAGGGCGATGTCGAAGAGCTGTACGCGGTATTCGAGCCTGCACTGATGGCCTCTCTGTCCGAATATACGGACCCGATCCCCGGTGTCATAGAGACGGTGGAAGCTTTGAGAGCAGACGGGCTGAAGATCGGCTCGACGACCGGTTATACGAGCTCGATGATGGAGGTTGTCGCTTCCAACGCCCGCGAGAAAGGATACCGGCCGGACCATATCGTCACTCCGGATGATACCGGCTCGTTTGGGAGACCCCACCCTTATATGATTTTCAGAAATATGGAGCAGCTGAAGCTGTCCGCAGCCTGGAAGGTCGTCAAGGTTGGCGACACCATCTCCGATATGAAAGAGGGCGTTAATGCCGGCGTCTGGACGGTCGGAGTAGCGGTCGGAAGCTCGGAGCTCGGACACAGCCTGGAATCGTTTCATCGGATGACGGAGCCGGACAAGCAAGCTGCAATTGCGAAAACGAAACAGACGTTTCTGGAGCAAGGTGCGGACTTCGCGATCGGCACGATGAGCGGGCTCCCTCAAGTCGTCGGCAAGATCAACGAGTTGCTGGCCCAGGGGAAAAGACCGGGCTGTAAGGTATAACGTCCCTGAAGATGGGTAAAGACGCTACCCTAAAACCGCTGTGTAGCGGGATGGGAGCGTCTTTTTCCTGCGTTTTCCTGCCATAGCTAGATGTTGTTCCAAAGCAATAATGGCTTTTGGGACAGCCTTCTTTTGCTTCGACAGCCTATCCTTGCAAATATTTATCTTGGATTACATTCATATGGTAAATCTCGTGCCCGGTCAAAATGTACGCCCAAGCCCGTACGGTCGATTCGTTGCCGCTTACGATTCCTCTGCGGTCCCAAGCCTCTTCCGGCAGCCCCTTCAGCAAAGTGAGCGTCGCCCGGCGTACGGCCGTGTAATCCTCCACCAGCTCGGACAAGGAGCAAGCGTCGAAGGACGCTCCGCCCATCAGCACGTCCTGATCGTAACCAGCGAGCGGCGTCCGGTCCCTTCTGGCGATCCGAAGCAGCCGGTAGCTCATGATCCGTTCGTTATCGGTAATGTGACCCAGCACTTCCTTCAAGCTCCACTTTCCCGGCGCATAGCGGTAATTAGCCCGTTCTTCCGAAACGGTCGACAAGACTTCGATCGTCTGCTTGTACGTCTCAGCCAAACATTCGCGGATGTCTCCATTTGGAACCAAGCTTACATACATTTCATAATAAGCGTTATACTCTTCGTTTGACGGCCGTTTAGACATCTTGCAATCCCTCCCCGACAGTTTTACCCAGTATACCATGCCGCGGGTCGGCGAGGAATGTTCCTTCTGAAGCCTGAAGCAAACCGTGTCTTTATTAAGGGCAATCAGGCACTCTATAAGAGCCGCTCCGCCTCCTGGACGGCGCACCGGCCCGGCTGCGCGATCACCTGCTCTTCCATCGGCGGATTGTGCAGGCCGAACCGGACTTACGGCGGAATACAGCGTTCGGTCAGAAGCCGCAAAATGGAACGTCGCCCTGGGCCCGTTCCGGAAACAAAACCGCTACGCCGCTAGCCCGAACGGAAGAAACGCTTCCTTTATTATGGTAAGAAGGCTCTATATGGCACGTTAGCGGAATATTAACTTCCGTTATTTCCGGGAACCGGGGTCTTTTTGCGCCTTTCGTGTGAAATAACGGAACAAATCGTTCCGCTAATTCGTCCCGTCGGCCATTTCCGATAGGTTAACGGAAATCGGACTTCCGCTGAGTGAGCTTGGAATAATGGAAGCGAGGGGATGACTGGGGATGACAGAGGCTGTCGACCCGATCGAGCCGTGTGACATCGCAACATGAATCAACCTGATCTTCGGGTGGCGCGTAATAAAACGCCAGGAACCCGTCCGGACGGTTTTTTGATGGCAAACCTGTGATAGCGCGTTGGAGGAAATGGGCACTCTTCGTTCCGGCAGTTCCGGCAGTCCGTTCACAGGCCCGGTACTAGGTAATGTCCCGCGACTACAACACGACAAACCTGTAGGACAGCCGGAGCGCTCTCCAACTGGCTGCTGACAATCCGATGAAAAGTACGCTGAATCCTAAGGCGACGGGCACGCTTAAATACCGGGGAACCTCAAACAGAACCATATTCATCTGAATATCTACGCCTACCGTCCGCAATATTCCCGCCACCATCGTGACTACTGCGCACAGCGCCAATCCGGCCGTTAGCACGCCGAATACCGGAAAAGCAAATAACCCGACCAACCCTCTCAGCATCAAATTTGGAATCGACCGCATCCGCATTCTCTCCTTTTTCTTTTTTTATATCGAAATGTGCACCTTACGCTTTACAACGGAGCGGGGATCGACGACGAGCGTTTTCGAATAACGCACTTCGCCGATGGTACAGCCCGCGCCGATCCGAATCTCCTCTCCGGCAACAAGCTCCGCCTCCAGATGGCTGACCTCGATTCGTGGGCTTTCCAGGCTGTCGCATAGCGCTTTCCTTCTCCAGAATTGGAGCCAGTTCACGACGGACAGCCGGTCCGCTCGCAGGTCGATCGACCTCTCCGCGTAAATGCGCTTGATGGCCGCCGCCCCCTGCAGCTCGATCCGGACCTCTCCCGCCTTCAACGTATCGCCGATCGTTACGATTCCCTTCGCATGAAACGTGTCCGCTTCCACCAATTCGTCCGCCTGAAAGGAGCCTGCCGTATAGATGTGCTCCGCAATTACGGAGCGAAAATGCGCATGGCCGATATTCGACATCCGCCGGGCGCTGCAACGGCCTTTTACCCGGCACGAACCCGAGCTTTTGAAGCTGCCTGCGGCCAAATCCCCCTCGAACCGCCCATGACCGGCGATGTGTACGGTTTCCGCCTGAACGTCGTCCCGGTAGACACCGGAGCCGTTAATCCGGATATCGTCTGCCGCTTCTCCGGTGGATTGCTTCATCGGGTACCTCCTCGATTAATTTATTTTATTAGTTAAATGTTTTAGTAATTAAAATATATTACAGTTAATATAATTCGAAGCGACTCGATTGTCAAGAGCAGCAGCGAAACGAGTTCGACCGCGAAGCGTCAACCGATTGGCATTCCAAAAAGAAAGGTTAGCAAGGGGAGCTGAGTATCGGGGGTAGCGGGGCTTCGCAAAAAAATACAAAAAACCGTCCGGTAAAAACGACCGGACGATCCTTGACGTGCAACCCATACGTTGGTGCGCGAAAGGAAACGAGTACCTTCACCCCCAGCCGTTCGCCCTCAATCGTCTGGTTTGAAGGAGGCCAAGAGTCACAACATACCTTCTAATGCGCATAAACAACTTTATTGCAGACAGGGGCGCGCTCAGCTTTGCTGCAAACACAATGCGTACGGCCCTTTTACGAAAAGTTCTACACCGAGCGATGTTTCGCTCCATTGAGACGGTCGGTTGAGCAAAATAAGAGTCTTTGGCATGTTCTAACTTCGGCTTATTCGAAAAAACGGGGCGAATAGAGGCGGTTTGCACCCCTTATTTCCACCACCGGATAGGGTCTACACCCTTTTTGCCGATTTTAAGAGCCCCAAACCGCTCCTATTCCGCTATTCAAGCGAGTTTCGGACAAAATAACGGCTGCAAACCACTCTTAACCGGCTCCTTCCAGCCCGGTTCCTTCCGGCCTGTAAACAGCATACAGCGCCAAACGGCCACGAAGAACGAACTTCAGCGCCAGCCGGTTCATCACGTAACCTTTGTCCGAGGGCAAAGGCCCTGAGCAGGCAGCAGCTTTTCTTCGTTCAAAATACTGCCGTCATCCTCCCCTCGCTCCTTCCTGTCCCCTTGTTCATCCGCCGAAACTGATGCTGCGCCATATGACTTACTTGTTTTTCTCAGCCTCGATCCATTTGTTGGCTTCCTCTTCACTCTGCCGCATGAACGTGTTGATGTCGATGGTGCCGTTCCGGACCTGGGCGAAATTTCGGTCGATGATCCGCTTGATTTGATCGTCGGTTTTCGTTTCGTCGCGCACCGGGGCGGGTTTGCTTTTGAAGATGGCTGCAATGTTTTTCCCATGCAAATAAGGAATGTCCGCCCCGAGCTGCTCCTCGATCTGCCGGTTGTCCAGCGCGGAACCGCGGCCCGTCTTGCGCGCGCTGATCAGTTGCACCTCCTCCGAGGTCACCACCTCGATAACGCGTACGGCCTCCTCTTTAAACTCGCTCGTCCGCGAAACCATCATTTCATGCAGGTCGACCGGCGGGGCGACGTGCGGCTTCTCTTTGTAGCTGGGAAATTCGGCCAGGTTCCACCGGAAGCCTTGACTGGACGCTTGCTTCAGCAACGGAAACAAATTGATCGTGCCGACCATCGCCAACGTCCGGTCCTCCGTAAAAGCTTTCGCATAAGACGGCGATTTCTGGTTGCCGGGAATGTCTTCAAACGATTTCATCAGCTGGAATACGTTTTTCCAAGCGTCGTTGTTAATGGCCACCTTGCCCGTGCTTTTGTCGACGAAGGGCAGTGACAACGGGTACCCGAGCCAGTAGGGCATGAAATAATCGTACCCCTTATACTGAACGCTTCCCTCCGTGCGGGTCATTTTACGGGAGATGGCAAGAATGTCTTCCCAGAACAGGCCGTCCTATCGACGCCGAATCTGTCGAACAGCTCCTCGTTGTAATACAGCGCATTGGTATTGGTCGCGTAAGGCAAGCCGTACACTTGTCCGTTATCGGCAAAAGCTTCAACCACGCCCGGCCGGAAACGGCCCAAATCAATCTCGTGTTTTTTCAGAATCGGCAAAATGTTGGTTGTAAGTCCCAGCTCTTTGTACTGATCCTTGCTTGCTCTCAACAGGATGATCAGATCGGGTACCGACTTGGCGGCGATCAGGTCCTGAATTTGCGTGCCCCGGGCGAACGAGGTCGACGGTAAGGTGCGGATATTTTTTCTTCAAGGGCTCCGTCACCAATAACCGAAAATCATCGTCATACAAATAAGCTTCGCTCGCCAGCAAAGTCAGACGAACCGGCTTGACCGCCGCCTGCTCCTGCACCTTCGAAGGAGCTGCCTCCGGATTCGCACCCGGCGTACCCGTTCCCCCTTCCCGGCTGCCGCAGCCGGACAAAGCAATGGCCCCGACCAATACGACGGCGCTTGATGCCAACAACGAATTTCGTTTCATGAATGTTGCCTCCACCTTTTGTAGGTTCTTCAGTAATCGATTACCCAACAGCCCGATCTGGAATAATCATAGGGGATAATCCGCTTCCAAGTCGTTGTCATTATCGTCGCAAGTTTTGCAATAATAGACAACAGAACCCCTTCCATACAGCGGAAGCCGCGGCGTATTCGCACAAATGTCCCGCCTCGGGAACGACATACTTTTCTACTCCCCGGGAAGCGCACTGTCTCTTGGCGCGTATAATATAGTTCAGACTGTGGCAGATTAATCCTTGTCGCAAAACAAGGAAGGAGGTGCCAGTATGACCAATTCCCAAAACGGACCGACTAAAGCGGAAGTGCAATCGACTGAGCTTAACAAACTGCCCGTTCCAGGCGAGAACGATACCGAGTTTTCCGCGGAGGAAGCAGCCGAAGTGTTTCAACAAAACGGAAACGCCGAGCTTGAATCCGAGAATGAAGAATAAGGGTTTGATACATACGCAAAACCCGCCTCCAATCGAAGAGGCCATTGAAAAACTTGCATTTTTCTGTATTGGCGGGTTTCCCGGGATTGAAAAGCAGAAGAAGACATCCAACCCCTATTCTAAGGTCGGATGTCTTCTTTTTCCTTTAACAGAAAACGCTTTCAAACCGATTGCAAGGGGTCGCCTCCATGGACGAGTACGGACTGCGGAGCTTTTTTCCGCGACGTTTTGTTGGCAATCATCCGCGCATATTCGGTCGGAGCGAAGCCGGTCGCTTTTTTGAAATGCTTCGAGAAATAATGGACGCTGCTGTAGCCGAGCTGATCGGCGATTTCCGTGATGCTGTACATTTTCTCGCGATTTTGCCGCTTCGCGTACTCCAGCTTTAACTTGCTGTAATTTTTCATGACCCCGGAGTTTGTCCGGTTTTTGAACAAATTTTTCAGAATCGTGCTGCCGATCGCAAACTCGCTGCATATTTGCTAGAAAGACAGGTTGTTTCTGACGTTGTCTTTTAAATACAGGGCTATCCGTTCGAACAAGTCCTCGTTTCTGATGGCTAGCAGAGCCGACTCCGGCCTTGTTTTGCCGGTCCCGGCCGATCCTTTGCAAATGAGGCGGATCAGCAGCATCTCCAGCATGTTTTTGATCATTTGCTCGCTGCCGAAAAGAGAGCCATCCTTACGCTGCGGAACCATCATCTTGGGATGGCCGACAGGCGGATCGAACGCTTCTTTTCCTTCCGAAATCAGCTCGTAAAGAAGCTCCTGCTCGGTCTGCTCCAGATGAAGCACCTTGCCCCTGAAATAATCGACGGCCGGCGAATGGCAGACGAACGACATAATAATCAGGTTCGGAGCGGTCCCGTTGACCGCATAACCCGTATGGTATTCATTCGGCGAGTAAAAAATCATGTCGCCCTGACTCAGACGGTTGCTCCCCCGATCGGTGATGAGGATCACTTCCCCTTTATCGACATAAACGAATTCCCAGAAATCGTGCTTTTCGCCGGAAGCCTGAAAATATTTCGGAAGCTCCATATACAGAAACGAAAACAGCCGTTCAACGACCACATCTTCCTTCAACCGCAGCATTCCGCTATCCGTCACGAGACCGCCGCCTCCTCTGGCTGATTTTGCAAAACTTGCGACTATCTTTGCAAATACCGTTTGCGATTTCACTTGTATTATACAAACAAAAAGGAGCCATTCCTGTAATGAAGTAATTTGAGCTTTGAACGAAGAAAGCGCCTCTAGTACTCTCTCAAATCTAATAGTATAGGTTGGATGAATATGGTATAGTTGTGCCAAAAAGAGGAATCCATAGATGCAACCTATTAAAA
>NZ_JACXJA010000062.1 GCF_014705615.1 Paenibacillus oceani | reverse complement strand
CGTTCCCATCCCGAACACGACCGTTAAGCCCTCCAGCGCCGATGGTACTTGGACCGCAGGGTCCTGGGAGAGTAGGACGTTGCCAAGCGGTAAAGCCGATTGTTTCGCAATGATGCGAGATGATCGGTTTTTTTATGTACTGGAATCTATATAGGAATCTTTAAGTTCTATACCGTGGTGTAGTGTACATGAGACTCCCTACTTGCCCGAACTTGGGTTGACCCGCGATTGCCCCCGCCACGTACTGGGAGCCGCACACGGCCCAGTTCCCATAAGAGCGGTTTGTACCGCTTATTTTTCCAAAAACTGAGCTTGGTGTGTTCATACGAGCGGTTTGCAGCTGCTAAATCGCTCCAAAGTACGGATTTCCTACAAAGTCGCTGAAATAAGAGGTAGAAACCGCTTCTATTTCGTGTAAATAAAGTATCATTTACCTAATAAGAGGTTCAAATAGCTCGTATTCCGGGATGAGGCTCGATAGACACCTTTGCTCCCACTCCCCGTGTATCAGTTGCGGGTTTGTCGGCCTGATTTGCCTCTAAACAAGCCATACTATACGTCATGCCCGTTTTTCCTAAATCGGGACGAGCCTGATATAATAAAACGTAGGAAGAACCAACTCGGAATTTGGAGCGTGATTGAAAATGCCTGTCCAGCCGGTTCCTTTTTTCTCGGGAGCTTTATATGCCAGAAAGTCGTGCTTTGTTTACTTGCCTTCGAGTTATGAGAGTACGGACCGGGAATATCCGGTGGTTTATCTGCTTCACGGCATGTACGGCAGCGAAAGCGACTGGCTGCTGAAGGGAAACGCTGAGGCAACGCTTAACCGGATGATGGAAGCCGGCGAGCTCGGAGAAAGCATTGTTGTATTCCCTAACGACGGAGGGTACGGCCAAGGTACGTTTTATATCGATTGGTATGACGGAACGGGGAATTTCGAGCAATATATAGTAGACGATCTCGTACCGTTCATCGATGAAACGTTTCGGACGATCAAGGACAAGAAATACCGGTACGTCGGCGGATTATCCATGGGAGGCTTCGGAGCATTCTCGCTCGCGCTGCGCAAGCCGGACGTATTCGGGGCTGCGGCCAGCTTGTCCGGAGCGCTCGGTTCCCTCCGTCTGATGCCCTACCCGAATTTCGCGCGATCCGAGTTTCCTCGGATGTTCGGGCCCCGGCACGGCGAGCGGGTCCAATCTCACGATCTGCTGCTGCTGACTGCCGCGCTGCAGACATCCGGTGAGCGCCCGCATCTGTATTTCGATTGCGGGAAAGAAGACTATTTGTACGAATACAACGCCGCCTTCAACCGGCATCTGGATGAGATCCGTTACCCGCACCTTTATACGGAATACACGGGCGAGCATAATTGGGCTTACTGGACGGAGCATTTGCCGGATGCGCTGCGGTTTTTCGAAACGTGCCGAGTAGAGGCGGGGCTGTAGGCTCGCATGTTGCATGATCGGGAAGGCTGCCCTGCGGATTGGGCGGCCTTTCTTGGTCCATGCAGCATCATCGTAAAGGTGCGGCCGCGGCTAAGGCTGCGGAGCAGATGTCGCGTTGCTGGACACGATTGCAAAAATTGATCATAATAGAAACGATATGGCATTATTCGACTTTAACTATCCGGTAATGGAGGATTTCCTTTGACTAACGGGGTCCGGAGAACGACGTTCAGGGAGCGCTACGCCTATCTTCTCGACCATATACGAACGAAAATTTCGTCCGGCGAATGGCCGCCCGGCCAATATATTCCGGCGGAAAACGAACTGGCCCGGTTGTTTCAGCTGAGTCGTCCTTCCGTCCGAAAAGTATTAAACGAGCTCTCGGAAGAAGGGCTGATCCATACGATGCATGGCAAAGGCTCGGTCGTAACCGAAGCGGAGCCGGCTTGCACGTATTTAAATTTGTTTTGGGGCGTGCCGTCCTTCGAGTTTGAGACGGTTAACGAAATTGTCACCCGGTTTAATCAGGCGAATCCGTTCGTGAAGGTGGAGATCACGCAGGTCCCCCGGGAAACGATTCTGTCGGCGACGCAGGAAGGATCGTTTATGGGACGGGTGAAGCCGGACCTCGTCGGATTGCCGAATACGATGTTTTTTCAAATATCGGACGGCGAGCCGGACAAGCTGCTGAAGCCGATCACCCTCGAAGACCCGGACGATTTTTACGAAGCGTACAGACGGGCTTTCACCCATGAAGGCAAACTGTGGGCCGCCCCGATCATGTTCGCTCCGATCATTCTCGCTTACAACAAAACGATATTCGACAGGCTCGGCTTGTCGTATCCGGACGAGACCTGGACATGGGACGAGCTGCTGCAAGCGTCGCAAGCGCTAACCGAATACGACGGCGGGCAGGCGGAGCGGTACGGCTTCAGTTTTACGGCGTCGGCGAACCGCTGGCCTTTGTTCGTTTTGCAGAACGGAGGAGCTTTCGTGGAAGGCCGGCAGTTGCTCCCCGAAGACAGCCGTACTTGGGAGGCGCTGCAGTTTTCCGCCGATCTGATGTACAAGTATCAAGTGTCGCCGATTTATTCGACCGGACATGCGAAGACAGGGGAAGGATTGTTTTTGCGGGAGAAGGTCGGAATGATTCTGACGTCCTACACGTTTATGGAGCAGTTCCGGGATATCGACTTCGAGTGGGACTTTGTGCCGTTTCCGGGCAAAGTGGCGGACGCGGGGCTCGGCATCTGTTCCGGGATCGGCATCAGCTCGCACTGTACATCGGTGCATGCGGCCGAGCAGTTTATCCGCTACGTCACTTCCGAAACGGCTCAAGCTGATATGAAGCACCGCGTATGCTCGATTCCCGCCCGAAGAAGCGTGGCCGAGTCCCGTGATTTTCCGCATTATCCGCTTGCCGGGAAAAGATATTATTCATTTCAGAGCATCACGGAGCGGGCGCAGACGATCAAAGACTTCGGACTGACTTACAAGCAATTTATGGATCTCGATAATGAACTCGGGCTGCTATGGGCGAATGTGGAATCGGTGCAAGACGTATGGAGGACGCTTCGAGGCAAGTGGAACGTACACATGTAAATAAGCGAACAACGCAGCTGTACAGCCGGTATCGGCGAATGGCTGCTTTTTTTTGCGTTTACGGCGAATTGGCGGGGATGACCGGAAGGAGCCGCTTTATGGCCGGATCAAGTTTTTTTATATACACAAAGATGGAGTTACCGATTGACGGCTACCGAGCAAAGTACTATGATGTAAATAAGTTGTAAACAACATAGTGAAACGGGTGATTGTTATGATACATGTAATCTGGAACGAGAAGCGTGCGAACAAGGTATGGGAACAAGGACGAGACGTTTACGAGTCGTATTGGCCGGAGATGTTGAGGCAGGCGGGACTCGCTTACGAGACATGGACGCCTGAATCGTGGCTCGGTAAGCAGCCGGACGGGGTGACGATCGTAACCGGTCTGGACGATTCGGCGGACTGGCCGGCTGTTTTTCAGGCTTACTGCGCTCGGGGCAGCTCGCTGCTGGCTGTCGGGGGAACGCACGGTCTGGACGATGTTCTGGGTGTGAAGAACGTACGCGATATTCATGAAGGATGGATCGACTGGAACGGGGCGGCTTTGGCAGACGGCATGCACAGTTCATTCCACTTTTTCGGGTCGGCTCTGGTCCGGCCTAACGATGAAACAGAAGCGCACGGAACGATTACGCTCCGCAACGGAACGGACACGGCGCATCCCGCAATTACGCTGAAGCCGGCCTCCAGCGGGACGGCCGCTCTGTTCGCCGTTGATCTGGCTCGGACGTTCCGGCTCATTCAGCAGGGCGATACGGTCATGAAGGACGGAGTCCCTGCCGATGACGGAAGCGGAGCGATCGACGACGACATTTTGAAGGCGGACGACAGTATTGTGCTGGACTGGAAAAGAGACCGCGACTCGGTAGAGGACGGCGTGCCCTTTTTCCTGCATCCGATCGTCGATGAGTTCCGGCTTGTGCTGTTAAGGCTCGTTCACCGGCTGCACGAGAAGACGTCGCGTACCTTCGCCCAGGTTTGGTTTTGGCCGGAAGGGGTGGAGGCGGTCGGACATATTTCCCACGATACGGACGGCAACCTGGTCGAAGCCGCGAACATGATGATGGACCGATTAAATGAAGCGGACGTGAAAACGAGCTGGTGTGTCATTATGCCCGGTTATCCGGAGGATGTGTACGAGCGGGTTCTTGCTGACGGTCATGAGATGGCGTTCCATTACAATGCTGTGCCGCAAGAAGGCTGTTATTGGGACGAAGGGCTGTTCAACGAGCAGTTGAGCCAGCTGCAAAGCCAAATGGCTGGGATGGAGAACGGCGCCGAACGGATCTGGACGAACAAAAACCATTACTTGCGTTGGGAAGGCGACGTCCAGTTTTATAAATGGTGTGAAAAAGCCGGGATCGTCGTCGAGCAGAGCAAGGGCGGGACGAAGCAGGGCAATAAAGGATTTCTGGCCGGGACGTGTCACCCTTACTTGCCCGCCAGCGATGCAGCCGAGCATAACCGGATAATGAACGTATACAGCAATCCGACGCTCGCATGGGACCCCCCGGTACCGCTTCGCTGCACCTATCCGGAGGCGAAAGCGCTTGTCGACCGGTCCAAGGACGTTTACGGGGTCGCACATTTCTTGTATCACCCGGCTACCTTCAAGATGTATCCGGATGTCGGGCCGACCTTCGTCGAGTTGATTCGTTATGGCAAAGAGGCCGGTTTGCCTTGGTGGACGGCGCTGGATTTGTATAACTGGCTGGAACTGCGGAGAACGGTTGATGCACGCGTCGAAGCCGGTACGCTGCGGATTGTAGCGGGCAAAGCGTGTAAAGGGCTGACGGTGCTTCTGTCGGAAGGAAGCCTGTCAACGGATACGGCGGCTTCGCCCGGAGTGCGAAGCGTCAAGCCGGTCGAACGATTCGGAATCCGTCTGCAGGAGCTCGTGCTCGACGTGGAGCAGGGGGAGACGCTGATCGCGTTGCAGGGGGCAGTCGGAGCGACCGGGTAAGCGGTTATTCATCCGTTTCTCGCCGTCGGCGGGGGTGGACCATAATCTGCATTTGGACTTATATGTAAAAATGAAAGGAAAAGGGCGGCCTTCGGTCGTTCTTTTTCTTCTTATTAAGAAGCGGCCCCCACCTTCCCGGATCAGACGGCTTCGATAGCGCGGTGAGTATGGTTCCAACGGTTGCATAACGAACGATCCGCAGCTTTTCCGGATAAGAAAAGATCCCGGCTGCTTCCTGCTCGCAGCATCTATTTTCGCAGCCCTATGATATAATAAAAATGGTAAATGCAGGGTGGGTACGTCTGTTGCGGTATGGCGTGCTCATAACTTCCAGGCGAGGGAACGAACGAGAGGAGGAAATCCAATCAGAAACGGACCCCGAACCAGGCGACAGGCCATCCTGTACTCGTTCTTATCCATTCCGGATGAACCGATGCTGATTCATCCTCCCCGGCTTCGGCTGCTGCTTCGCTTATGGTTGCTTCTCGTGTATTTGTCCTTTCTTGTAATCGCCTCCAATGGCATCTTTATGTTCGTTACCGTGCCTTTTTCCGTTGTATTTGTGCATCATTATTATTTGCTCTCCAAAAGGTGGGGGCTGCACCGGTATTCGAAGAAGCTGCTGCATTCCATTACTATTGCGGTATGGCTCGTTACGTTGGTGTTTGTGGAGCAGGCGAGGGACGGGATTATGCAACTGCTATGGTTATATTTCTAGGAAACGGCGTCGCCTCGGATTGCCATTAGGGAGGTTGTATACCATGTCCATACCAGAGGAAATCAGTCTGCTTTATCCGCCGGGGGTTACCGAGCATAACGCCGGGCAGTTTCCAATGGACTCTGCGGTTGTAGGGGCGCTTGCGGCGGAGGCTGTATTCGCGGCAATGCGAAGCGTGTTCAAATTTAAACCGAATCAGAGTCATCCTGTCGTATACGGCACGGATCGGCTGGAGGTGATTCAATACAGGCTGGATGTCGTCGAGGATCTGATGGAGAACGAGCAGCTGTATCTGATGCTCCGGTCGCTTCACCCGGAACTTGAGGATATGAGAGAATTGTACACGGCCGACAAAGGCGGTGAGGCGGATACGGTCGCTTCGCTGAGCAGCGTTTCGGAAATCGAGGTGTACACGGAGCTGATCGAGAAATTATACGTTTTTTTCCAGCAGGATTCGGTCGTTCTGCGCTCGGACGGCATGAAGCGGTTTAAGGCCGCCATCCGCGATATTCACGAAAGCGAAACGTTTCGGCGGCTGAAGGCGGAATATGCGAAGATCAACTCGCGCATCCGGGATATTAAAAGTATTACCGTAGGCATTAATCTCGATACGAAATTCAATCCGGTAGAAGCGGGGATTGTCGATGTACATACCGAGCGATTTCAATCCGGCAACATTATCGATAAAATGCTGCGGATGGAATTCCGCGACAATGGCTACAACTGTCTGGCTCCGCTTGAAGTGGTCGGCAAGGGGCTGTCGCCGGACCGGGCGGCCGGTTTTCGGGCGGCTGTCAACAGTTCGCTCCAAATGGTGATGAAATCGACGCTTCGAAGCTGGAAGCCGGCTATCCGGGCGTACACGTCGGCGCATTCCAAGTTTCTGTACCGGCTGGCGGACGAGATCCGGTTTCTTGTCGGAGGCGTGTCGCTGCTTCGTCAGCTGGTCGCGGCGGGAGTGCCGGTATGCAAGCCGCAGGCGGAACCGAAAGAACAGCGGGCGTTTACGATGAACGGGTTGTATAACCCGGTTATTGCGCTGAATCGGGAGAGTACGCCAGACGAAGCGGCCGGCCTTAGTCCGGTGGTGCTGAATTCGATCCAATTTGACGAGAACGGCATGATATATATCGTTACCGGTCCCAATCAAGGAGGGAAGACCGTTTTTGTGCAGGCGGTCGGCATCGCTCAAATGCTGTTTCAGCTCGGTCTGTTCGTGCCCGCGTATTCGGCGGTGATGAGCCCGGTCGATGCGATCTATACTCATTTTCCGGAAGACAGCGACCGGCGTTCGACCGGCAGGTTCGGGGACGAGTGCCAGCGGCTGATGCGCATCTTCGAGAAGCTGACCCCGCACAGTCTCGTCTTGATGGATGAGACGTTCTCCAGTACGAGCGCCGCGGAAGCCACTTACATCGCCGAGCAGGTACTGCTCGGGATGAGGGCTTCGGGAAGCCGCGTCCTGTTCTGTACGCATCTGCATGATCTGGCCAAAAGCATCGACGAGCTTAACGGTCGTGCGGGTTATGCAGGCAGCCGGATCGACAGCCTGACGGCGGAGCTGGACACGGAGCAGGCGGAAAGCGGCGTCCGCAGCTACAAAATCACCCGTTCGCGCCCGGAAGGCAGCAGTTACGCGAGGCATATCGCCCAGAAGTACGGATTGACCTTGGAAAACTTGATCGGATCGTTGGCCCGGTAACCCGGGCCTTTTTGGTGATCAGAAAGTTTGTGTTCACCGCATTAAAACGAAGATGAGCCGGAATGTAAGCTAAACCATACTCTAACGGACATGGTGGAGGCTATTTCGCTAAAAAACAGTTTTTTTAATGTGTAACGATCACCACAGCGCTTATTTACTCCGAATCACCTCTAAAAGTAACATTTCTCACCAAATAGTTGCGTTCATGTCCGTTAGAAATCAAATCGATCGAAATTCACCGTAATAAAGGCTGCTGTGTCCGTCAGAGTTTTTGTTCCTATACACCGTTCACGACTTCCGCTCCCAACGTAGCCGATCCGTACGATATCGCTGTTCCCGCCGCTGATTATAGAGATAAATCCGTCCCGGCAGGTTGGTTTTTCACCACTTGGAATAAACTGTTTGTAAGCGTTTTATTTTCTAAATGAACGCAACTTTTGTCGACATATCGGTTTTGCAGGATCAAATACGAACTTTACAACAATATGGACATAAAAATGTTCGCCTTTTAAGTTGACATGGCCATGTTAACATTGATAAACTAAACATGCAGATTCAAACACAAAATAAAACAACGATTCTCGTATAAAGCCGGGGATATGGCCTGGAAGTTTCTACCCAAAAACCATAAATTTTTGGACTACGAGTGAGCTGAAAGCGGAATGGGACGCCCTCCGCGGCGGTCTGACATTCCCTTTTTCGCTTCCGACCGGAAGCGGCTTTTCTTACAAAGCTTACGTCCATAGGCAGGCGCGGACAACCGTCTGCTCCTTGGGCTTTTTTCATTTCCGGACCTGTCGGGCCGGCGACTCCACAACGAAAGAAGGTTGGGACATGACGGCGAAGGTTGGCGTCATAATGGGAAGCAACTCGGATTGGGAAACGATGAAGCACGCTTGCGACATTCTGGATGAGCTGAAGGTGTCTTATGAAAAAAAGGTGGTGTCCGCACACCGGACGCCGGATCTGATGTTCGAATACGCCGTATCGGCTCGGGAGCGCGGTCTCCAGGTCATTATCGCCGGTGCCGGCGGAGCTGCTCATCTGCCGGGCATGGTCGCTTCGAAGACCGAGCTGCCGGTAATCGGCGTGCCGGTGAAGTCGTCCAACCTGAACGGTCTGGACTCGCTGCTGTCGATCGTTCAGATGCCGGGTGGCGTACCGGTAGCGACGGTTGCGATCGGCAAAGCCGGCGCGACCAATGCGGGGCTGCTCGCCGCGCAAATTCTCGGCATCAGCGATCCGGATCTGATGGACCGGTTCCAGAACCGCCGCGAAGAATTGCGTCAGCATGTGCTGAAGATGAGCGAGACGCTGGGAGAGGACGCGTAATGAGCGGAACGGGCGAACAAGTTATTAAGCCGGGAAGCACGATCGGCGTGCTCGGCGGCGGCCAGCTCGGACGTATGCTGGCTCTGGCCGGCCGGGCGATGGGTTACCGGTTCGCGACGCTGGACCCGACGCCGGATTCGCCGTGCGGACAAGTGGCCGACCAGATCGTCGCGCCTTACCACGACGCGGAAGCGGCCAGGAAGCTGGCCGGCATGTCCGATGTGATCACGTACGAGTTCGAGAACGTGGACGCCGGAGTAGCCGCGATGCTGATGAGCGAGTCTTATGTGCCGCAAGGCAGCGAGCTGCTCTACACGACGCAGCACCGGCTCCGCGAGAAGCGCGCGATTGAGGCGGCGGGCGTCAAAGTTGCGCCGTACCGGGAAATTCGCAGCGAGGACGAGCTTCGCGAAGCGGTGCAGGCTTTCGGTACGCCCTGCGTGCTGAAGACGGCCACCGGAGGCTACGACGGCAAGGGACAATGGGTGATCCGGTCCGAGGGCGAGATCGGCGAAGCGTACGAGACGTTAAGCCGGGCGAAGACGGAGCTTGTCCTCGAGCAGTTCATCCGGTTCGAGAAGGAAATATCGGTTATCGCGGCGCGAAGCCCTCGCGGTGAAGTCCGAGCGTTTCCGGCAGCCGAAAATATTCACGTCGATAATATTTTGCACTTGTCGATCGTTCCGGCGCGGGCGCCGGCCGAGGTGCTGGAGCAAGCGGAGCAGATGGCCGTCAGGATCGCGGAATCGCTTGGAGCGATCGGCCTGCTGGCCGTCGAGATGTTCCTGACGCGTGACGGAGAGCTGTTTGTGAACGAGCTGGCGCCGCGGCCGCACAATTCCGGCCACTATACGATGGACGCCTGCCGGACCTCACAGTTCGAGCAGCATGTCCGGGCGGTGTGCAACCTGCCGCTAGGTCCGGGCGAGCTGCTGACGCCGGTCGTCATGGCGAACCTGTTAGGCGAGCATGTCGCACCGCTCCTCGAATGGATGGGAGACGAAGCCGGCTTGCCGGAAGGCGTCGCCGCCAAGGTGCATCTGTACGGCAAGCATGAAGCGAAGGCCAAACGCAAGATGGGCCACGTCAACCTGCTCACGGACGACGTGAACAAAGCGATTGCCTGGGTGGAACAGTCCCCGATCTGGAAAAGCTAAATGAGAGAAATGATTGACCCCATAAATGAATTTATTCGACGGTAACGGAGGTTTTCTACGATGCTGCAACGGTACAGCCGGCCGGAAATGGCCGCGATCTGGACGGAAGAAAACAAATTCAAAGCTTGGCTCGAAGTTGAGATTCTTTCCTGCGAAGCGTGGTCGAAGCTCGGAATCATTCCGAAGGAAGACGTGAAGGTGCTTCGCGAGAAAGCCAGCTTCAACATCGACCGCATCTACGAGATCGAGGAAGAAACCCGCCACGACGTTATCGCCTTCACCCGCGCCGTCTCCGAGACACTCGGACCGGAGCGGAAATGGGTCCATTACGGCCTGACCTCGACCGATGTCGTCGACACGGCGCTCGGCTATTTGCTGCGGCAGGCGAACGAGATTATCGAGCAGGACCTGATCCGTTTCATCGACATTTTGAAGGAAAAAGCGGTTCAGTATAAAAGCACGCCGATGATGGGGCGGACGCACGGCGTTCATGCCGAGCCGACGACGTTCGGCCTCAAGATGGCGCTGTGGTATGAAGAGATGAAGCGCAACCTGGAGCGGTTCCGCACAGCGGCGGACGACGTCCAATTCGGCAAAATGTCCGGAGCGGTCGGCACTTACGCCAACATCGACCCGTTCATCGAGCAATACGTATGCAGCAAGCTTGGCACGAAGGCGGCGCCGATCTCGACCCAGACGCTGCAGCGCGACCGTCACGCGAGCTATATCGCGGCCATCGCTCTGATCGCCACTTCGCTCGACAAGTTCGCCACGGAGATCCGCGCATTGCAGAAGAGCGAATTCCGCGAGGTCGAGGAACCGTTCGGCAAAGGCCAAAAAGGCTCGTCGGCAATGCCGCACAAGCGCAATCCGATCGGCTGCGAGAGTATCTCCGGCCTGGCGCGCGTTATCCGCGGCCATATGCTTTCCGCCTACGAGAACGTACCGCTCTGGCATGAGCGCGACATCTCCCACTCGTCGGTCGAGCGGATCATTTTGCCGGATTCGACGATTCTGATCAACTACATGCTGAACCGGCTCGGCAATATCATCAAGAACCTGACCGTGTTCCCGGACAACATGCTGCGCAACATGAAACGCACGTACGACGTACCGTTCTCCGGACGCGTGATGACGAAGCTGATCGACAAAGGCTTCAGCCGCGAGCAGGCTTACGATACCGTTCAGCCGAAGGCGATGCAGGCTTGGGAAGAGCAGCGCTCGTTCCGCGAGATCGTCGAGAGCGACGCAGCGATTCGCGATCAGCTGACGCTGGAGGAGATTGCCGACTGCTTCGATCCGAGCTGGCACCTGAAGCACGTCGATACGATTTTCAGCCGTTTGGGCCTTGCCTGAGCTGAACGGAAGACGTTTTGCAAACAACCAACAAACCGGGCCGGACAGCCCTTCCTACTATGAAAAGGAGGCCATCGCCTTGAGTACAACGACGGCGATCTCGACCGCTGCGGACGATGTGAACGCACCGCTTTTGTATAAAGGAAAAGTACGGGAGATATACGATCTCGGGGAGCACTTCCTGATCGTCGTAACCGACCGGATCTCCGCTTTTGACTACGTGCTCAGCCCGGCCGTGCCGGACAAAGGCAATGTGCTCAACCGGATAAGCAAATTCTGGTTCGAGAAAACCGCCGATTTAATGCCGAATCACGTGATCCACACCGATCTGGTGAAGCTGCCGCAAGGGCTGATCCGGGACAACGATAAGATGAAGCACCGGTTCATGGTCACGAAGAAGGCGGAGCGGATCGATATCGAATGCGTCGTCCGCGGCTATATTACCGGCGGCGGGTGGAGACAATACCAGAAAACGGGTGAGATTAACGGCATCAAGCTTCCGGAAGGCATGCGCAAAAACGAGAAGTTCCCGCAGCCGATCTTTACCCCCGCAGCCAAAAACGACGTCGGTCACGACGAGGACATCTCCTTTGAGCGAATGGAAGAGCTGGTCGGCAAGGATATTGCCGCCGAACTGCGCGACAAAAGCCTGAAGCTGTACGAATTCGCGCATGCTTACTGTGCGGAGCGCGGAATCGTGCTGGCCGATACGAAGTTTGAATTCGGCATCGTGGACGGCAAGGTCATCCTGATCGACGAAGTGTTCACCCCGGATTCCTCGCGGTTCTGGGCTAAAGAAAATTATGAGCTCGACATCGAGATCGACAGCATGGACAAAGAACCGGTGCGTACGTACCTCGCGGGATCGGGCTGGGACAAAAACAGCGAGCCGGACCCGCTGCCGGATTCGGTCGTATCCGAAACATCCCGGCGGTACCGCGACATTTTGAACCGCTTGACGGGACAATAATGAGCAACTGTTACGAAATCATGATTATAACGACCGATTATCTGAGGAGGAACTTCCCATGATTAAAGCAACCGTCTACGTAACGATCAAGCAAAACGTATTGGACCCGCAAGGCAGCGCCGTGCAAGGCGCCCTGCACTCGATGGGCTTCGCGGAAGTAGGCAAAGTGCGCATCGGCAAATATATGGAGCTGGAGCTGGACACGACCGACCGTTCGGAAGCGGAGTCCCGCGTGAAAGCGATGTGCGAGAAGCTGCTCGCCAATACCGTTATCGAAGATTACCGTTTCGAATTGAACTGATTGTTATAGCGAATCCCATTACCAGCATTTGAGGAGGCATCCAGCCCATGAATTTTGCGGTTCTTGTGTTCCCGGGGTCGAACTGCGACATCGACTGCTTCAAGGCGGTCGAGCAGACGATCGGCCAACCGGTCGATTATGTCTGGCATACGACGACGGACTTGTCCAAATATGACGCCATCCTGGTTCCCGGCGGTTTTTCGTACGGCGATTACTTGCGCTGCGGCGCGATTTCCCGGTTTGCTCCGGTTATGAACGAAGTTGTCAAAGCGGCGGAGCAGGGCAAATTCGTCCTCGGCATCTGCAACGGCTTTCAGATTTTGCTCGAATCCGGGCTGCTGCCGGGCGCGATGCTGCGCAACCGGACGCTCAAGTTCCGCTGCCATCCGTCGACGCTTCGCGTGGAGAACAATGCGAATCCGTTCACGACGCAATATGCGGCGGGCGAGCTGATCAACATCCCGATCGCGCACGGCGAAGGCAACTATTACTGCGACGAGGCGACGCTGGCTGAGCTGAAAGCGAACAACCAGATCGTGTTCCGATATCACGGCGAAAACCCGAACGGTTCAGTGGACGATATCGCCGGGATCAGCAACAAGGAAGGCAACGTAGTCGGCATGATGCCGCATCCGGAGCGCGCAGTCGATCAACTGCTCGGCTCGGAGGACGGCAAACGGATGTTTACGTCGATCTTGAACGCATGGAGGGAGAAACATGGCGCAGCAATTGTCCGTTAAGGAGCCTACGGCTGAACAGATTGCAGAGCAAAAAATATATAAGCAAATGGGCGTTACCGATTCGGAATACGACCTCATTTGCGGATTTCTCGGACGCAAGCCGAATTATGTAGAGATCGGCGTATTCAGCGTCATGTGGTCGGAGCACTGCTCGTACAAAAACTCCAAGCCGATTCTGAAAAAGTTCCCGATCACCGGGCCGCGCGTCCTGATGGGACCGGGCGAAGGAGCGGGCATCGTCGACATCGGCGACAATCAGGCGGTCGTGTTCAAAATCGAAAGCCACAACCACCCTTCCGCAATCGAGCCTTACCAAGGCGCAGCTACGGGCGTGGGCGGCATTATCCGCGATATTTTCTCGATGGGCGCGCGTCCGGTGGCGCTGCTGAACTCGCTGCGTTTCGGTTCGCTGAAGAACGACCGGGTCAAATATTTGTTCGAGCACGTCGTATCCGGCATCGCAGGCTACGGCAACTGCATCGGCATCCCGACGGTCGCAGGCGAAGTAATGTTTGACGAAAGCTACGAAGGCAACCCGCTCGTGAACGCGATGTGCGTGGGCCTGATCGATCACGATAAGATTCAAAAGGGCGTTGCGCAGGGCGTAGGCAACCCGGTATTTTATGTCGGTCCGGCGACCGGCCGCGACGGCATTCACGGTGCGACCTTCGCATCCGAGGAGCTGACCGAGGAGTCGGAAGCGAAACGTCCGGCGGTTCAAGTCGGCGATCCGTTCATGGAGAAGCTGGTACTTGAGGCGACGCTCGAATTGATCAATTCCGGCATCGTCGTCGGTATTCAGGATATGGGCGCAGCCGGTCTCACCTGCTCCAGCTCGGAGATGGCGAGCAAGGCGGGCAACGGCATGGAGCTGTACCTCGACGAGGTGCCGCAGCGCGAAGAAGGCATGACGCCGTACGAGATGATGCTGTCGGAATCCCAGGAGCGGATGCTGTTCGTGGTGAAGCCGGAACATGAGGCGCAAGCGACAGAAATTTTCGAGCGCTGGGGCCTGATCTGTGCGAAGGTCGGCAAAGTAACCGACGACGGACGTCTGAAGCTGTTCCACCAAGGCCAACTGGTCGGCGATATGCCGGTAAAAGCGCTCGTCGACGAGTGCCCGGTATACAACAAGCCTTCCAAAGTTCCGGCTTATTACGAGCAGCAGGCTTCGGTCGATACGACCCGTTATGCGGAAGTGGCGGACTTGACGGACGCCCTGAAGCAAGTGCTGGCTTCCCCGACGGTGGCGAGCAAGGAATGGGTATACAATCAATACGATCATATGGTACGGACGAGCACTTACGTGCGTCCCGGCTCGGACGCGGCGGTTGTCGGCGTGACCGGTACCCGCAAGGCGCTGGCGATGACGACGGACTGCAACGGACGTTACGTATATCTCGATCCGGAAGTCGGCGGCGCGATCGCCGTAGCCGAAGCGGCGCGCAACATCGTCTGCTCGGGCGCGGAACCGCTCGCGATCACGGACAACCTGAACTTTGGCAGCCCGGAGAAGCCGGAAATTTTCTGGCAGCTCGAGAAAGCGGCCGACGGCATGTCGGAAGCTTGCCGCAAGCTGAACGCCCCGGTTATCGGCGGCAACGTCAGCTTGTACAACGAAAACGCAAAAGGCGCGATCTATCCGACGCCGGTTATCGGCATGGTCGGACTCGTTCACGACCTCGATCATATTACGACTCAAGGCTTCAAGAAGGAAGGCGACGTCATCCTGCTGCTCGGCGAGACGAAAGCGGAGCTGGGCGGAAGCGAATTCCAGAAAGTGCTGCACGGCGTTACGGAAGGACGTCCGCCGCAAATCGATCTCGACACCGAGAAAAAGCTGCTTGACGGCGTGCTCGGTGTGATCCAGAAAGGCCTCGTCGCTTCCGCTCACGACCTGTCGGAAGGCGGTCTGGCTGTCGCCCTGGCCGAATCGTGCATCAGCGGCGGCATCGGCGCCAAAGTCAGCGTAAGCTCCGAGCTGCGGACCGACATCTCGCTGTTCAGCGAAAGCCAGTCCCGGATTCTGCTCAGCGCTTCTCCGGACAAAGCGGCGGAGCTTGAGGCGTCGCTCGTACAAGCCGGCGTGACGGTTCAGAAGATCGGTACCGTTCAAGGCCAAGATTTGACGATTGAAGTCAATGCCAAGCAAGCCGTCCAGTCGCCTGTCGCTCAGCTGGAGAAGGTTTGGAAGGATGCGATCCCATGTTTGATGCAATAAAGTCGCCAGCCGGAACGCTTTGGACCGGGGACTTTTACAATGAAGGCATCAATCGCGAAAATCTGTTCGATAAATTGAAGGAAGAGTGCGGCGTCTTCGGGGTGTACGGTCACCCCGAAGCTTCTCATCTGTGCTATTACGGGCTGCACGCCCTCCAGCACAGAGGCCAGGAAAGCGCCGGAATCTGCACGACCGACGGAAGCCAGTTTCATTACCATCGGGATATGGGACTGGTCAAGGAAGTATTCGACAACGACAAGCTCGTCTCGCTGCAAGGATTGAACGCGATCGCTCACGTGCGTTACTCCACGGCCGGCGAGAGCAAGCTGGCGAATGCCCAGCCGCTCGTGTTCAAGTACCGCGAAGGCGATCTCGCCGTCGCTACGAACGGCAACATCGTCAACGCTCCGGAGATTCGCTCTCGGCTCGAGCGTCAAGGCTCGATCTTTCAGACGTCGAGCGATACCGAGGTCGTGGCGCATCTGATCGCCCGTTCGAAGCATGACGATATTGTGGAAGCTGCGCGTGAATCGCTTACCAACTTGAACGGGGCGTATGCCTTTCTGTTCATGACCAACGATAAGCTGATCGCCGCGCGCGACCCGCATGGGCTGCGTCCATTCGTCCTCGGCAAGCTGGGAGATGCGTGGGTGTTCGCTTCGGAGTCCTGCGCGTTCGACGCGATCGGTGCCGTCTATGTACGGGATATCGAGCCGGGCGAGCTGCTCATATTTGATGAGAACGGGATGAAGGAAGACCGGTTTGCCCCCGCCTCGAAGAGAGCCGTATGCGCGATGGAGTATATTTATTTCTCCCGGCCGGACAGCGATATCGACACGATCAACGTACACAGCGCCCGCAAGCGGATGGGACGCCAGCTGGCGATGGAAGCGTTCGTGGACGCCGACGTCGTAACCGGCGTACCGGACTCCAGCATCTCGGCGGCGATCGGATTTGCCGAGCAGACGGGGATTCCCTACGAGCTGGGCCTGATCAAAAACCGCTACACCGGCCGGACGTTTATCCAGCCGAGCCAGGAGCTGCGCGAGCAGGGTGTGAAGATGAAGCTGAGCGCGGTTCGCAAAGTCGTGGAAGGCAAACGCGTCGTCATGATCGACGATTCGATCGTACGCGGCACGACGTCGCTTCGCATCGTTAATCTGCTGCGCGAAGCGGGAGCGAAGGAAGTGCATGTGCGCATCAGCTCGCCTCCGTTCAAAAATCCGTGCTTCTACGGCATCGATACGCCGGACCGCAAGGAACTGATCGCCGCACAGAAGACGATCGAAGAGATTCGTATCGCGATCAACGCGGACTCGCTCCATTTCCTGAGCAAGGACGGGCTGATCGAGGCCGTCGGCAGACTGTCCGAAGCCGAAGGAGCCGGGCATTGCACCGCTTGCTTTGACAATATTTATCCGACCGATGTGCCGGATGTAGAGAATGCGGCCGCCGCTTGCGGAGGCTGCGACTGATAGATTTTACCAGCGCAGAAGGATCTGTGCCCAACCACCTACTACAATTTCAGAGCTAATCCTAGGGGATGAAAAGACGTTGGCCGGCGGCCGGCTCTCCTTTTCAAGCCACATCTTTAGCTCTGAATTTGTAATATCAAGGAGTGAACGAACTTGTCGGAAGCGTATAAACAAGCAGGAGTGGACATCGCCGCGGGCAACGAAGCGGTCGTACGGATGAAGAAGCACGTCCAGAAGACGTTCCGTCCTGAGGTGCTTACCGAGCTCGGAGGTTTCGGCGCCTTGTTCGGCCTGAACAAGGACAAATATGAGGAGCCGGTGCTCGTATCCGGAACGGACGGAGTCGGCACGAAGCTGAAGATTGCTTTCGCGATGGATAAGCACGACACGATCGGCATCGATGCGGTGGCCATGTGCGTCAACGACGTTGTCGTACAAGGAGCGGAACCGCTGTTCTTCCTCGACTATCTGGCTTGCGACAAGGTCGTACCGGAAAAAATCGAAGCGATCGTCAAAGGAATCGCTGACGGCTGTCTGCAAGCCGGCTGCTCCCTGATCGGCGGCGAAACGGCGGAAATGCCGGGTATGTACTCGGAAGGCGAGTACGATATCGCGGGCTTCACGGTCGGTATCGTCGATAAGAAGAAAATCATCGACGGCTCGACGATCGCCCCGGGCGATGTTATCCTCGGCTTTGCTTCCAGCGGCGTGCATTCGAACGGCTTCTCGCTCGTCCGCAAGCTGCTGCTGCAGGACAAAGGCTACAAGCTGCAGGACGAAGTGGCCGAGCTTGGCGGCAAGCTGGGCGACACGTTGCTGGCGCCGACGAAAATTTACGTGAAACCGATTCTGGCGATGCTGGAGAAGGTGACGATCAAAGGCATGGCGCATATTACGGGCGGCGGGTTCCTCGAGAACATCCCGCGCGTTCTGCCGGAGGGCGTCAACGCTCAAATCGAATACGGCTCGTGGCCGATTCTTCCGATCTTCAAGCTGCTGCAGCAGTCAGGCAACGTAACCAACAACGATATGTTCCGCACGTTTAACATGGGCATCGGCATGGTGCTGATCGTTCCGGCGGAGCAAGCGGACGAAGCGGTCCGTCTGGCCGAGGAGAACGGAGAGAAGGCGTACCGTCTCGGTACCGTCACCCCGGGCGAGCAGATCGTGACGTTTAACGGAGCGGACGTGTAATGAGGCCGTTTCGCATCGCGATCTTCGCTTCGGGAAGCGGTTCGAATTTCCAGGCGATCGTGGACGCCGTACAATCCGGGAAGCTCGATGTCGAAGTCGGGCTTCTCGTTTGCGATAAGCCGAATGCCAAAGTCGTCGAGCGGGCCGCGGCGGCCGGAGTCGACACCTTCGCGTTCCGTCCGAAGGAGTACCCCTCCAAGGAGGCGTATGAGGCGGCTATTGTGGAACGGTTGCAGAAGAAGGAGATCGATCTGGTCGTTCTCGCCGGGTATATGCGCATCATTACGGATACGCTGCTGAAGCCGTACGAAGGGCGGATCGTTAACATCCATCCTTCGCTGCTTCCTTCGTTCCCGGGACTTGATGCGATCGGTCAGGCGCTCGCTCACGGGGTCAAAGTAACCGGAGTTACCGTGCATTTCGTCGACGGTGGCATGGATACCGGGCCGATTATCGCACAGCGCGCGGTAGAAGTGGCGGGCGGCGACGACGCCGATTCGCTCGCTTCCAAGATTCACCCGATCGAGCACGAGATGTACCCGTATGTAATCCGGGCCATCCGCGAAGGCCGGGTGTCCATCAGCGATGACGGACGGCGGGTGCTGTGGAGCTGAGCGGCGGCTTGCGGTAGCCGGCCATGCTGCTTTAGTCGCGCAAGCCGAGCTGCAAAGCCATAGCCATAGCCGCACGCCATAGCTATAGCTGCACACCCTGGTCACATGCCATAGCTAAGCTGCACGTTATGACCCAAGTAGCACGCCATAGCCATGCTACACACCTTAGCTATAGCAAGCTACACACCATAACCCTAGCTGCGCCGCCCGATGGCCACACACGAACGTTTACCGGTACTGTTGCTCAATCAAAGAAGCTGTTGCTCAAATAAGAGTCTTTTGTACCTCTTAAAACGTCTCTCCCCGCCGAATTCAAGTAAATACGAGTCTTTTGGGACTCTTATTCCGACCCTGTTTTGCCCAAAAGGCGTTTTTGATCAAAATAAGAGCTGCAAACCACTCCTATTTGCTCGAGAGTTCACTTTATCCGGCAAATAACGGTCCCTAAAGACTCTTATTTAAGCGGGGAGCCGGGAAGGTCCGAGCCGAGTCGTCGGAGGTGTTCTCCTCTCCGGTCACCTCGGAGTCCGAAGCTGTAGCTATACGGAAGCCGCGTCTTCAACCGGGAAGCCGGACAAAGTCTGCTCCTTTCCAGGCTGCCACCAGGTATACAAGGCGGGAGAACGAGACGAGAGAGGCAATAAACTAATTAAGGATGGTCCACTATGCCAAATGAGATCCATTTGCGTTACGGGATGAACCCGCACCAGAAAGAAGCGAAGCTGTACGCCGAAGGCGGAGCCGAGCTGCCGATCAAAGTGCTGAACGGCGATCCGGGCTTTATTAACCTGCTCGACGCTTTGAACGCGTTCCAACTCGTACGCGAGCTTCGCCAGGCTACAGGCCTGCCGGCGGCCGCTTCGTTCAAGCACGTCAGCCCGGCCGGGGCGGCGGTGTATGCTCCGCTTAGCGACACGCTGAAAAAAGCGTACTTCGTAGACGGCCTGGAGCTATCCGAGCTCGCTACCGCTTATGCGCGCGCGCGCGGAGCCGACCGGATGTCGTCCTTCGGCGACGCGGCAGCACTGAGCGACATCGTAGATGCGTCTACAGCTACCCTGCTGAAGCGCGAAGTGTCCGATCTTGTCGTAGCGCCGGGTTATACGGAGGAAGCGCTGGAGATGCTGAAAGCGAAAAAAGGCGGCAAATACCTCGTGCTGCAAATCGACGCCGACTACGTGGCCGACTCGATCGAGACCCGTACCCTGTTCGGCCTGAAAATTCAGCAGCAGCGCAACGATGCCACGATCGACGCCTCGGCGTTCGACCATCTCGTAACCCGCAACAAGGATCTGACCGAGGAAGCGAAGCGGGATATGCTCGTAGCTCTCATTACTTTGAAATATACGCAGTCCAACTCGGTCTGTTACGCGCTCGACGGCCAGACGATCGGCATCGGAGCCGGACAACAGTCGCGGATTCACTGCACGCGTCTGGCCGGGGATAAAGCTGACCGTTGGTACCTCCGCCAGCATCCGACTGCGCTCGGCATGAAGTTCCGCCAAGGCTTGTCGCGCGCCGAGCAAAACAACGCCATCGACTTGTGGCTTGAGGACGAGCTGACCTCGTTCGAGCAGGCGAGCTGGGAAGCGTGCTTCGACGAAGTGCCTCAGCGTCTTACCCGCGAAGAGAAGCGCGAATGGCTGCAAGGGCTCACGAACGTCTCGTACGGTTCGGACGCATTCCTGCCGTTCCGCGACAACCTCGACCGCGCCAGCCGCAGCGGCGTCCGTTACGTCGTTCAGGCGGGCAGCTCGATGCGCGATGAGGAAGTCGTTCAGGCTGCCGACGATTACGGCATGGTCATGGCGTATTCCGGCGTTCGTTTGTTCCACCATTAATATCGTTAATTAGGGAAGGGAGAACGCCAACGTGACACAGCAATGGAGCCAGACGGCCGAGATTAACGCAGGCAAACTTAAGGAAAATGCATATCCGGGACGCGGTATCGTTATCGGCCTTACGCCGGACGGTACGCGTTACGCGCAAGTGTATTGGATCATGGGCCGCAGCGAGAACAGCCGCAACCGGGTGTTCATTCAGGAGGACAACGGCTTCGTCCGTACCGAAGCTAAAGATCCGGCCAAATTGACCGATCCGTCGCTTATTATTTATTATCCGGTCCGTCATGCGGGACAAGCCCATATCGTAACGAACGGCGATCAAACCGACACGATTTACGACGCCGTAGCCGCAGGACGCACGTTCGAGCAAGCACTGACGACTCGTACGTGGGAGCCGGACGCGCCTAACTATACGCCGCGCATTTCCGGATTGGTCGACTTGTCCGACGTGAACTGCGCGTACAAGCTGTCGATCCTTAAGACGAACCAAGGCGACGCTTCGCAGACGATGCGCCACTATTTCCACTACGAGCAAGGCATCGCCGGCTTCGGTCATTGCATACACACGTACGCCGCAGACGGCAATCCGCTTCCTTCGTTCCAGGGCGAGCCGGTGCTGATGCCGTTATTCGACGATATCCGGCAAACCGCTTCGTTCTACTGGGACCGCTTGAACGAGGAAAACAAAATTTCGCTGCTGGTCAAAACGATCGACAAAGCTACCGGCCAGACGGAAACGGTCATATTGAACAAGGCTTAACATCCCTGTGATCCATTAGCGGAGGTCCGGATGAGCCGGGCGCAGCAGCGTCAGTGGGTGCCGGAGGTTCGGCAGGAGCGCGGAGTCATCGGCCCTTGCAGTGCCAACCGGGCTTGCCGCACGATGACGAACAGGGAACAAAGATTCGGGAGGGTTAACGGTTGCGTATATTGGTCATTGGCAAGGGCGGAAGAGAACATACGATCATTTGGGCGCTGAAAAAAAGCTCCCGGGTCGAGCGCATTTACTGTGCGCCGGGCAACGCCGGCATTTCGGAGCTGGCGGAGAACGTGCCGATTAAAGAAAACGAGTTCGACAAGATCGCCCAGTTCGCACTGGATTATGCGATCGATCTGGTCGTCGTCGGACCGGAAGATCCGCTGGCGGCCGGAATCGTCGACTATCTGGAAGAGCGCAATATCCCGGTATTCGGCCCGCGTGGCAATGCGGCGATTATCGAAGGCTCCAAAGTGTTCACGAAGGAGCTTCTCCAAAAGTATAAAATCCCGACCGCGGCTTACGAATCGTTCGAATCGTACGAGCCGGCGCTTGCCTATGTGCGCAAGCAGGGAGCTCCGATCGTCATCAAGGCGGACGGCCTAGCGGCAGGCAAAGGCGTCATCGTCGCGCAAACGCTGGCCGAAGCGGAGAAAGCGCTGCAGGACATTATGGTCGATAAAGTATTCGGCGAGCAGGGCAGCCAGGTTGTTATCGAGGAGTTTTTGCAAGGCCAGGAGATGTCGATCCTGTCGTTCGTAGACGGCAACGTCGTTCGTCCAATGGTACCTTCGCAAGACCATAAGCAAATTTTCGACGAAGACAAAGGCCCGAATACCGGGGGAATGGGCACGTACAGCCCGCTGCCGCACATTCCGCAATCCGTGATCGACGAAGCGATCGAGACGATCATCAAGCCGACCGCCGAAGCGATGGTGAAGGAAGGACGTTCGTTCCGCGGCGTCTTGTTCGCCGGTCTGATGATTACTGAGAACGGTCCGAAAACGATCGAATTTAACGCACGTTTCGGCGATCCGGAGACGCAGGTCGTGCTGTCGCTGCTCGAAACGGATCTGCTGGACATCTTCCTCGCCACGATCAACGGTCGTCTGCAGGACATGGATATCCAGTGGAGCGGCGATACGGCCGTATGCGTCGTCCTGGCGTCAGGCGGCTACCCGGGCAGCTATCCGAAAGGAGTACCGATCTACGGCTTGGACGAGGTGCAGGACTCGGTCGTCTTCCATGCCGGAACGACACATAAGGACGGTCAGGTCGTCACCGACGGCGGGCGTGTGCTTGGAGTGACGGCGAGGGGCGCCAGCATCATGGAGGCCCGTGCGAAAGCTTACGCGGACGTGGAACGGATTCGCTTCGAGGGTATGCAGTACCGCGCAGATATCGCGCTTAAAGCGCTTCGTTAAGTCAAGGGGAGCCAACCGTCAGTCAGCTCAAGGGCTGCTCTTTTACGCTCCGTACCACAGTGGCACAATGGAACGTCCCTGTGTTCTAACAAAAGGACCTCAACTTCCACGGAAAAGTGGGGGCTGAGGTCCTTGTTCTTGAGGAAAATCGGTTCCGGTTCGTTCGAAGGCGGCGCCAAATCGCAAACGGGCTTTGGTGACAGCCCCGTTTCTCAGCACTTATTCAATGAAAACGTGTTTCCTTTACTCAAACTCATTTTTCGCGTATTTTTCTTTCCGTTTATGCACATAAAGGATAGCTGTGACTAACCCTGCGATCAGGAGCACTTCCAGCCAGTAAGCTTTCATTGCCATGAGGAGCCAGTTCATTCGGATTCACCCCGCGAAATTCCGCCACCGTTTTCTTAAAAGCCCATTCCGGCGGTTTTCCCTATAGGTTGCCCGTTCGTTCGATGGTCTATGCCTTCCTATAGATCAAGCGGCGGTAGGGGTGGAAAATGTGGAATGGAAACGATTCCCTGTGATATACTAGTAGAAGTACAACCTATAATCAGGAGGGTTTTCCATGGATATGGAACAAAGACAACCATACAGCGGAACCGATGATCAATCGGCTTATTACAATGCGCCATTCCACAAGCTGCTGCGGATGTTCACCGTGTCGGTGCTGATCTCGTTCGTCGGTACGTTTGTAGGGATGTACGTTCCGCCGGCGTTATTCATTCCGCTCGTCGTCGTAGAGCTGATTATGCTGGTCGCCGCTTTTTTCATACGGCGTAAAGGAAAAGCGGTCGGATACGGATTTGTATTTACGTTTTGTTTCATCAGCGGAATCACGATATTTCCGGCGATTGCGCATTATACGTCGATCGGAGGCACTTGGCTTGTCTCGACCGCGTTGTTACTGACTGGCATTATTTTTGCCGGGTTAACCGCCTATGCATATTATTCGAAGCGCGATTTCAGCTTTTTAGGCGGATTTCTGACGGTGGGCATTCTCGTTCTGATCGGGTTCAGCCTGATCGGACTGTTTACCGGCGGATTTGGCGGTACGCTCGGACTGATGATCGCTGCGTTCGGGGTACTCATCTTCTCCGGGTTCATTCTGTACGACATTTCCCAATACAAGCACGGAGTTCCTGACGAAGAGATTCCGCTCGCCGTATTGAGCCTGTACTTGAGCTTCATCAATTTGTTCCTGTACTTGCTTCGTCTGCTCGGTATTTTGTCCAGCGACGACTAAGCGCCGACATCGAACATCGACAGCCCTCTGCCCGGGTTTATAACCGGATGGAGGGTTTTTCTTTTTGGTGAACACCGCCAGGGCATCTATCGGCTTCTGTTCCTGCGGCTTTCTTCATATCCTGTGTGTCGGGCTGCCTATCCATCTATGGTTTCCGGTTCTACTCTAGCGTTCCGGCACATAGTCTGGAATCAAGAGAGAGAAGGAGGAGAGGAAGAGCTATGAAGCAAGGACGTTCGGCGATGTTCACCGGTCTGATCGTTTTACTAGCGGGAATCTTATATGTGTTTATTTTGATAGGATGCGAGGAACGGTCCGGCGAGAGCGGACAGCCTGTCCAACAGGCGGCCGTTTCTGACGGAGCCGGGGAACCGGGCGAACGGCGGCCTGATACGGTCGTAGGAGGAGGAGTTTCCCCGAAGGAAGCGGACAAGCAGGAGGCCCCGCCGCCGCCGAAGTTCCCGCTGACCGGTCTGACCGCGCCGCAGGACGTACAGGAGCGTCCCGTTATGGTGATGGTGGAAAATTCGCCGCAAGCCCGTCCCCAGACCGGACTGGATCAGGCGGACCTGGTCTATGAAATATTGGCCGAGGGCGACATTACGCGATTCGCTGCGGTGTATCAGAGCCGGGCGCCCAAGACGATCGGACCGGTCAGAAGCATCCGGCCCTATTACGTAGAGATCGGGGACGGGCTCGACGCCTATATCGTTCATGCCGGATGGAGCGAGGAGGCGATGGACATGCTGGCCGGACGCAAACTGTCCCATCTGGATGAGGTGTACGGGGACGGAAAGTATTACTGGCGCGATGCCAAACGGAAAATGCCGCATAATCTGTATACGAGCATTGAGCTGATCCGCCAAGGAGCTAAAGATAAACGGTTTCGCACCGCTTGGAACGGTCCGCTGCTGCAATTCACTCCGGATTCTCCGGACGGTCTGTCGGCCTCGCCAAGCGGACAGACAGCGGCGAAGGCGGTTATCCCGTATTCGCGGGGATATACGGTCTCTTACCGGTACGAAGCGGAGAGCGGAACCTATCTCCGTTCTATGAACGATAAGCCTCATACCGATGCGCTTTCCGGACATACGTTGTCTGCGTCCAATCTCATTATCGCTTATGCGGCACACCGAGTATTGGATTCGGAGGGCAGGCGGAGAGTCGACGTATTCGGGCCGGGCCAAGGCGTGCTGCTGCAGCGGGGAACGAAAAAAGACATCACCTGGGAGCGGAAAGAGGGACTGATCCGGGTCTACGAAGGCGGCAAAGAACTAGGCTGGCTGCCCGGACAAACGTGGGTGCAGATCGTGCCGTCCGGCACCGCCGTCCGGATCGAGTAGCGGGACATGCGGCGAACAGGGGAGAGCGTTCGGCGGAAGGCAACAGCAGGGACGGAGCTCCTTTCAGTGGCCAGCGAGTATAGATTTCCGCGCGCGGGCATACTAGCCAGCAGAACAACCGAAATAAGGGGGCTGACAGGTTGGGGCAAGGACCCGGCGCTGGGTATCGGCGAAGGGATCTCCGCTTTTTCGATCTGCTCCACCGGCTGCTGCAGGGTCGCTATCTGCCTTTCCGGCCGGTGATCCGGCCGGTATCGACCCGGCGGTCTGCGATCCCGGGAGTACGTTCGGGTGAGGCTCCTCTGCGGAGCCTTCTTTTGTGTCCTGTACCGCTTACCCGTTTGTCCACTCCATCTCCGGTTATGGTAGAATAAGGGCAACAAGCGTAAAGGCGGTGCGGCAGGCGATG
This sequence comes from Paenibacillus oceani, assembly GCF_014705615.1. Taxonomy (GTDB): domain Bacteria; phylum Bacillota; class Bacilli; order Paenibacillales; family NBRC-103111; genus Paenibacillus_AB; species Paenibacillus_AB oceani. The sequence goes on along the minus strand of NZ_JACXJA010000062.1, from coordinate 18,497 downwards.
AAATTCGCGATATGCGGCGGTACGGGATTTATCGGCGGTGCTCTGGCCCGGTATCTGGAGCAGTCCGGGGACGAGGTCGTGCTGATCTCGCGCACGGCATCCGGCGGCGGAGGGCGGGAGCGGTGGAAGACCGTCAGCTGGGATGATCTTGACGCGGACCTGCGGACACTGGAGGGGCTTGATGCGATCGTCAATTTGGCGGGCGAATCGATCAACCAGCGCTGGTCGGACAAGGCCAAGAGGCGGATTTTGCAGTCGCGGCTGGATACGACAGAGAAGCTGGCAAGGCTGGTTGCAGGGCTGGAGCATAAACCGAAGGTGGTTGTTAACGGGTCGGCTATCGGCATATACGGGACGTCGGAGACGGAAGTATACGACGAATCGCGTCCGGTTCGCGCTTCGGACTTCTTATCCGGCGTCGTCGAGTCGTGGGAGAAGGCGGCCGACGCGATCCCGGTCGAGCGCATCGTCAAGCTGCGTACCGGACTCGTGCTGGGCAAGGAGGGCGGAGCGCTGCCGGTGATGGCGCTGCCGTACAAGCTGTTCGCCGGTGGCAGAGTGGGTAGCGGCAAGCAATGGATGAGCTGGATTCACGTCTATGACATCGCCCGGCTAATCCGATATTGCATCGAGCGGCCGGAGATGTCCGGTCCGGTTAATGCGACCGCTCCGAATCCGGTAACGAACGATAGTTTCGGCAGAGCGCTCGCCGCTGCACTGCACAGGCCTCATTGGTTTCCGGTGCCGGGCTTCGTTTTCCGCGCCGTGTTCGGGGAGATGTCCGAGCTTCTGCTGGCCGGTCAGCAAGTATTGCCGAAGTCGGCGGTTGAGCATGGCTTCGAATTTCAATATCCGACGGTGGATAAAGCGCTCCAGAGCATCTATGGACATGGAAGTCACTAATACGACCTATTTTACTCCTTGACATGCTGTGTCAGGTATCGTTAACTGGAATAGAAAGAGGTACAGGTTCATAACCAATAATATAGAAACCAGGTGAAACCGATGAGCGGAAACAAACGGATTTTGATGGGAGCCGGCCGACCAGCGCTCAGCAACGACGTATTGGGGTCAACGCAAACTGTCATTCACGAAGCATTGGAACGTCTCGGTTATGGAGAAAGCTACTACGAACTGCTGAAGGAGCCGCTGCGGCTGCTGACCGTGCGGATACCCGTACGGATGGACGACGGACAGGTGAAAGTATTCACCGGCTACCGCGCCCAGCATACCGATGCGGTCGGACCGACCAAGGGGGGAATCCGGTTCCACCCGAACGTCACGGCCGAGGAAGTATCCGCCCTGTCGCTCTGGATGACGCTGAAATGCGGCATATTCGATCTGCCGTACGGCGGAGGAAAAGGCGGCATCATCTGCGATCCGCGCACGATGTCGCTTGGCGAAGTGGAGCGTCTGGCTCGCGGCTATGTCCGGGCGATCAGCCAGATCGTAGGTCCCAACAAAGATATTCCTGCTCCGGACGTATATACGAACGCACAGATTATGGCATGGATGCTCGACGAGTACGGCATTATCCGCGAGCACGACTCCCCGGGCTTTATTACGGGTAAGCCGATCGTGCTTGGAGGGTCGCAAGGCCGGGAGAAAGCGACGTCGCTCGGCGTAGCGATCTCTATCCGCGAAGCTGCGGCCGCTCAAGGGATGGCGATCAAAGGACTGAGAGTATGTATCCAGGGCTTCGGCAACGTCGGCAGCCATCTGGCGGAAATTCTCGACCAATGGGGCGCGGTCGTGGTAGGCATCAGCGACGTGCATGGCGGCATCTATGACGAGAAGGGGCTGGATATCCCGTACTTGCTGGACCGCCGCGATTCGTTCGGCAGTGTCACCAATTTGTTCAGCAAGCGGCTGAGCAACGCGGAGTTCCTAACCCAGTCGTGCGATGTGCTCGTTCCGGCGGCGCTGGAAAACCAGATCACGATGGAGAACGTCGATTCCATCCGGGCCAAAATGATTGTCGAAGCCGCCAACGGTCCGACTTCGATGGAAGCGTCGGAGAAGCTGCATGAACAAGGCGTGCTCGTCGTGCCCGACGTGCTGGCTAACGCGGGCGGCGTAACCGTCTCGTATTTCGAATGGGTACAGAACAATCAGGGCTACTACTGGCCGGAGGAAGAAGTGAACACCAAGCTGGAGAGCAAGATGGTCGAAGCGGTCCAGAAGGTGCTGAGCATGGCGAAAAGCCGGAATATTACGCCGCGACTGGCGGCCTATATGGTCGGTGTGCAAAAGTACGCCGAAGCCAGCCGGATTCGAGGCTGGGTGTAAGTCTCACTTACAACGGAATAACGGATGCATCCAGGGCTTCGCATACGCAGATCACATCTGCAAGGGCGAGGCCCTTTTTCATTGGATTCAAATCGAATTGGAGGAGGAGTCACGATGAGCGAGCTTCAGGTGCCTACCTGGTATTACCAGCATTACGACGCCGACTTTGCAAGGGACGTTCCGGCGGAAGCGTTCGGAGGATGGAAGAAAACGGTGCTGCCGATCGCCTGCGAACGGACGGCGCTGGTCGTCATGCATGCGTGGGATTGCGGGACGAGGGAGCAGTTTCCCGGTTGGCACCGGGTCGTCGAGTACATTCCGCGTTCTTACGACATCTGCGGTAACGTGCTGCCGGGCCTGTTGCAGGCGGCCAGAGCGTCGGGGCTTACGGTGTATCATGTCGTGAGGCCGGGCGGAACGTATTTCCGCGACTATCCGGGCTACCGGAGGGCGGATCAATTGGCCGGACCTGAGGTGCCGAGGAAAAGAGAAGTGCAGCGCGACGAAGTGCTCGATCGTCTGGCCCGTTTCCGGAGCCAGTCCGTGTTTCCCGGGGAGCATAACCAGCCGGATATTACGGCAGGCCAGCGGTGTATGGACTTTCCGCAGTCGGTCAAACCCGCCGGCGACGAAGGCGTTGCCGAATCGTCCGCGCAGTTGCACGCGTTATGCCGGGAAGACGGGATCAATCATCTGATCTATACCGGATTCGCGATTAACGGCTGTCTGGTCAGTTCCCCGGGCGGGATGATCGATATGCAGCGGGAAGGTTATATGTGCTCCGCCGTCCGCCAAGCGGTTACCGCGATCGAGAACAAGGAGACGGCACGCGCCGAGACGGCGAAGGAGATCGCGCTGTGGCAGGTTGCGCTGCTGTACGGATTCGTCTACGATGCCGACGATTTGGCAGGCGAGCTGCGCAGCCGGACGGTGTAGCGGCCGTCATAGTTCGCTGGGGATGACGCAATCCGCAGACCTCTCAACCTTCTGTCCGCGACCCAAGACTCCGCTAACAAAATCGCCCGTTCGCCGCCGTGCATGCACGGCGGCGAACGGGCATCTTGCCGATTAACGGCGTCTGCGTCTGCGGCGTCTCGAACCGGAGCCGGGGGCGTACAGCACCGGCCGCGGGCCGGATCTTTTCTTGCCCTTCCGACGGCGCTTGCGGCGGCGGGGCCGTTTTTTCCAACCTTCGAATTCGTCGTTTACCTCGGTCGTTTTCGCTTTGCCGGGCATCATGTTCATCAGCAGTTTAATCATCGGCTGCATCTGTTGAATATTGCTGACGATTTTCTGAACTTTGCCTATGCTGGACATAATGCCGTCGATTCCTCCCAGCCGGTCGACGACGGATTTAATATCCTTGAAGTTGAAGTTGCCGAGCAGACCGGAAGCTCCCGAGGCGGGGGCCGCATTCGTAACCGTAGGCAACTGCTGCAGCTGTTGAAGCTGTTGTCCGTAAGGGACGGGGGCATAACCGAACTCTCCGTTAAAGCCGCCCGCTCCCGCTCCCGGATAAGCGCCTACATTACGCGTGTCCCTGAAGTTGCTGCGATGGTCATGCCAACCTGGCCATTGTTGTGGATTCACGCGGGTCTCATTCCTTTCGCAGAAGATGGTTATGTACTACTGTATGTGGTAGGCGAATGTTTGGATTGGACGAATGCCCGGTTTATGGCGGCGAGTTCGGGGGCCTGCCCGCTTGTGCGCGGATTTTGGCGGCCGGGAGCGCCCTTTTTATGCTCGATCGGCAGGAACGAAAACCAAACAAACCTCCATACCCGCCGACGACCCGGGCATGAAGGTTTATCTGTCAGAAGTCTCGGTTACTTCGTTAAACCGTGATCGTCCGCTGCATGACCGCGAATCCGGCGAGCTGCGCTCAGGCAAAGTGTCCGGCGGCCCCAAGCCCTGAATCCGTCGGATGGAGTCTCCCGTCAGATCCTGCGAGGCGATTTACCGAGAGGGGAGGGACGCGGCTTTATCCCTGTAACGCATAAAAATTTTAACGTTATGCAAACGTAAAGGAAGGAAATGCAGTTCCGATGTCGAAACAGGTAAGCAAGACAGGAAATAGGGGTTGATGGAAAAGTGCAGTTGAAGAAGCTGAACGATAAAACGATCGACCAGCTGTTTGAGGCGGTTTTGACGTTAAAAACAGTGGAAGAATGCTATATTTTTTTCGACGATCTGTGCACGGTTAATGAGATTCAGTCGTTGTCGCAGCGGCTGGAGGTCGCCCGCATGCTGGGCAAAGGCAGCACCTATAACCAGATCGAAGCGGAGACGGGCGCAAGCACGGCGACGATATCCCGCGTCAAGCGCTGCCTCAATTACGGGAACGACGGCTACAAGATGGCGCTGGAGCGGCTGGGCCGTTAATCGTTTTGCTGCTGCCGATAGAGGTTTCCGCTATACCGGTAGTACCCGAATCCTTCTCCTCCAGGAGCGGGATTTTTGCGTTGCCGAGGGGCGTTCATGGGCAGATTGACTTTCCATGACGGTTTCGTTAGCATGAAGTTGATATGGGGGCGGAGTAGGTGTCGCGTTTGTCGGATACGAGCAAGGCAGGCGTCCTGGTTATCAGTCACGGTTCGCGAAGCCCGGTATGGGTGGAGAGGGTGGACCGGGCGGTGGCGGATGTCGGATGGACCGGAGCGGTACCGGTTGTCTCTTCGTTTCTGGAGATTGTGGAGGGCCGGCTCATTCAGGACGGGATCGATGCTCTGGAAGCGCAGGGCGTTACCGATCTGATCGTCGTTCCGCTATTCGTCTCGTACGGGAGCACGCATGTGGACGAGATTCGCTGGGCGCTGGGCGATTTGCCCCGGCCTTCCTCGGAGACCGATCTGCAGCTTTTTCGTCTGAACGCCCGGGTGTGGGTATGTCCTCCGCTGGATGACGACCCGGTTGTCGCTGAGATTATGTATGAACATATACGGGACTTGTCGGTTCGCCCGGGACGGGAAGCGGTTCTGCTGATCGGACATGGCAGCGGGCTGCCTTATTTTTATTCGAGGTGGAAGCGCGGCATGGAGCGGGTGGCGGCCGATCTGAAGGAGCTGGGAGGCTTTGCGGAGGTGCGGAGCGCCTTGCTGCTGCCGGATGAGACGGCGGACGTGCTGCACAGCTGGAAGCAGGAATTGCCGGAGCGGGACGTGATTGCGGCTCCGCTGTTTTTGAGTGAAGGCTACTTTACAGAGCGGGTCATCCCGGACAGGCTGGGAGGCCGCGGCTGCCGGTACAACGGACGAGCCCTGCTGCCGCATCGCGGAATCTCCCGCTGGATGGAGCGGCAAATCGCCGAGATGATGGGCAAGGCGGGTTTGCGGGTATAACGCTCGTGGGCTCCGTATAAGGAACGTAAGGAACGGCTGGAATGAAGCATAAGAAACGACTTTGATCATAGAACGATATAACGGAAAATGGGGGAATGGGTCAATGGCCAAACGTGCCAGACTGATCTACAACCCGACGTCCGGTCGGGAAGAGATGAAGCGAAGGCTGCCCGAAATCTTGCAGCGGCTGGAGAGAGGCGGACTGGAGACGTCCACCCACGCTACGATCGGAGAAGGGGACGCAGCTATAGCCGCGGCGGAGGCGGTGGAGCGCGGGTTCGACGTCGTGATCGCCGCAGGCGGGGACGGCACGCTGTATGAGGTGATCAATGGCATGGCCGAGAAGCCGAACCGGCCGCCGCTCGGCATCCTGCCGCTCGGTACGACGAACGATTTCGCGCGGGCGCTCGGGATTCCGAAGAATTGGGAGTTTGCGGTCGACCTGATTTTGCAGCAGCATACCCGGAATATCGATGTCGGCCGGGTGAACAAGCGGTATTTCATCAATATCGCGGGTGGCGGCTCGATGACCGAGCTGACCTACGAGGTGCCGAGCAAGCTGAAGACGGTGATCGGACAGCTCGCGTATTATATGAAGGGACTCGAGAAGCTGCCCCGGCTCCGTCCGACCGAGCTGATCTTCCGCTGGGAGGATCAGATCGTCCACGAGGAAGTGATGATGTTCCTGATCTGCAACAGCAACTCAGTCGGCGGCTTCGAGAAGCTCGCTCCGGAGGCGAGCCTGAGCGACGGGTTGCTGGACGTGTTTATTTTGCGCAAATGCAATCTGGCGGAATTCATCCGCATCGTCTCGGCGGCGCTGCGCGGCGAGCATATGAACGATCCGCATCTGATTTATTTCCAGACGCAGAGCATTCAGGTGACGTCGCCCGACTACGTGCAGCTGAACCTGGACGGGGAGTTTGGCGGTACGCTGCCTTGTACGATTTCGGTGCTTCCGGATCATCTGCAAATTTTCGTCGACGAGTCCGGCAATTCGACATACAAATAAGTCAGGTTGGAGTGAACGTCTAGTGGCAAAAGGAACAGGCCGGGGCGGCCGATCGAAACGAAGCGGCGCGTCCGGCGGGCGGGGAAGAAACGGTGCACCGTCCGCAAAAGCGCAGGCTGTGGCCAAGGATACGGCCAAGGCGCCGGTGACGCTGCAGGAAACGTATATCGCCGATTGTATCGGGATCGGGCACGAAGGGGAAGGGGTAAGCCGGGTGAACGGCTTTACCCTTTTTGTTCATGGAGCGCTGCCGGGAGAGAAGGTCAAGGTACGGGTGACCGGGCTGAAGAAGCAGTACGGGTTCGCCGAGCTGCTTGAGGTCGTGGAGCCGAGCCCGGACCGTATCCAGGCGCCTTGTCCGGTCTATGCGGAGTGCGGCGGCTGTCAGCTCCAGCATCTCGATTATGCGGCTCAGCTGCGGCTGAAGCGGCGAATGGTCGCCGACAATCTCGAGCGGATCGGGAAAATCCGCGTGGCCGGGTATGACGCGGCAGGCGGAGATGGGGATGGCGGCAGTGCCGGAGCCGATGCCGGTTCGCTGGGGAACGGGGCAGCGGAGGACGACGGGGTCGTCGTTCATCCGACGATCGGGATGGACGAGCCGTGGCAGTATCGCAACAAGGTTCAGGTGCCGGTCGGGGAGCAGGAGGGCGGGCTTGTCGCCGGCTTTTATGCGGGCGGCAGCCACCGGATCATCGATGCGGAGCGATGCCTGATCCGCAGCGAAGCCGCCGACGGGATCGTGCAGGCGGTCAAGAGCGCCGCCCGCGAGCTTGGCATACCGGCGTATAACGCCGAGAAGCGCGAGGGCGTGCTGCGCCATGTGATAATTAAGTCCGGCTACCGCACCGGCGAGACGATGATCGTTCTGGTTACGGCGGGGCCGGAGCTGCCGCATGGACCGGAGCTGGCGGAGCGGATCGCACAGACCGTGCCCGGCGTGGAGAGCGTGTGCCACAACGTCAACGACGGTGCGCCAGGCAGCGTCATGGGTCCGAGCACGAACGTGCTGTGGGGACGCGACCGGATCTACGATGCGATCGGCGACATCCGGTTCGCGATCTCCGCGCACTCGTTCTACCAGGTCAACCCGCTGCAAACCGAGGCTTTGTACCGCAAAGCGCTCGACTATGCCGGGTTGACCGGCAGCGAGACCGTGATCGACGCCTATTGCGGCGTCGGCACGATCTCGTTGTTTCTCGCGCGGCGCGCGAAGCGGGTGTACGGCGTCGAGATCGTCCCCGAAGCCGTTGCAGACGCCCGCCGCAACGCGGAGATGAACGGCTTGGCGAACGCGGAATTCACGGTCGGCAAGGCCGAGGACGTGCTCCCCTCATGGCGGGAGCAGGGCATCCGCGCCGACGTCATCGTCGTCGACCCGCCGCGCAAAGGCTGCGATGCCGCCTTGCTCGAGACGATCGTCGCGATGCGCCCGCAGCGCGTCGTCTACGTCTCGTGCAACCCCTCGACGCTCGCGCGCGACCTGCGCGTGCTCGAGGACGGCGGCTTCCGCCCCGTCGAGGTGCAGCCGGTGGATATGTTTCCTTGGACGGCGCATGTGGAGTGCGTGGTGGGGATATGTCGCGTCGATACCTAGAAGTCTATCGTTTTCAGCATTCGGCGAAGTATTTCTCCTTTGTACAGGATGACGGTGACTAAAAAAAATGTACTGCGTGATACGATTAAAGTTTCAGTTGTTTTGGATTTGAAATGGGTGGATATGACGAGTGAATTTTAACCTGCAAAGAGAGAACTCTTCTGCTATTTATGAAATGAACTGTGAAAACGCGAATGAGCATTGGTGTTGATGTAGAGCGTGTTGATTTCGGGCTGGGGTTAAGTCAGGCATTAAAGCCGCAGTTTTCCCGTATCGTTCATGATGTTCGGAGCATGGTCTGTAGCCTATTGAATGAGTAGAAATGCCGCCTGGCATACAGGCGGCATTTCTGGATTGTAGAATAACGGCTTGGTTATACACAGAGTCTGGCGTATGGCTTTGAAGCGAATGGTGCGGTAGATAGTAATTGTACAAATGAACGTATCGTGCCTGGTTGCCGCAAGCCGTGAGCAAGCTCAGCAGCGCCGCGCCAAGCCACATGTTCAATGTTTTCATGTTGGTTTCAAGTCTCGCCTTCCGGCACCGGATAGCGGAGCCTTCCTGTACGTACATCCGCCTCGACGAATCCCCCCTTCGGCACAGGCGCTCCCGCCAGCCGCCGCAGCATCGTCAACTGCCCGATATGGGTCATCGCATCGGCCAGCGGCCCTTGAATCATTTGCCTCATCGTATTGTCGTCTGCCTGCTTCGCGCCGTGCAGCAGCGCTTCGTCCAACCGCTCCAGCGTCAGGTAGAAGCGTTCCGTCTCGGCTTCCCACGTCCCTACTTCCCAACACTCGCGCTCGTCTTCGGCGAGTCGGGACCGGGCGTACTCCAGCACAACGGCCGTGTGGCTGAGGAGCTCGACGGGCGAACGAACACCATGTCCTGCATTGAACGAAGCAAAATAGTCAGGCGCCGCATGCAGTGCCTGGCTCCCCCGATACCCCAAAGTAGCAACATAATGGCGGAGCACTGCCAGTTGATCCATTTTCCATTCCCCTTCCTTGTTCGCTCGGCTGCGCCGGACGGTGCGGTTTCGATTACCGTGGATGCGCCCATTGAAAGCGTCATCTCTCCTTGACCTCAGCAAAGCGATAACCGATTCCTCGTATCGTTTGTATGTATCTAGGCATTTTCGGGTTGGCCTCGATTTTTTTACGCAAAAAATTAATATATACACTAAGGCTGTTGGGGTCATATTGCTCGTGGTTCCATACAGCTTGGTAGAGCTCGTCCTTCGTATACGTATAACCGGGTTTGCGCATAAATGCAGCAAGCAAATCGCATTCTGTTTGCGTAATCGAATATCGATTCCCCTCTTTTTCAATCGTTAAAGAATCCAAATTAAGAATGATACTCCGATATTGAAGGCGATTGGCCGTTATACGGGTTTGCGGGCTCCGGCTTCGCCGAATATTGGCCATAGCCCTGGCTACGAGTTCACTGGGGATAAAAGGCTTCGTTATATAATCATCGGCCCCCAGGCCAAGCGTCTTGATTTTCTTCTCCGTTTCGCTTAATGCGCTCACAACAATAATTGGTGTATGATTCTGGCAGGAACGGACATGCTCCAAAACTTGCAGCCCATCCGTATCATCCATCATGAGATCCAATATAACGAGGTCAAAGGACTCCAGATCCAGTAATTCAAGCGCTTCTTTTCCGCTTCTCGCCTCTGTATAGATCATGTCTCCTTCCTCCAAATGGATACAGATCAAATGACGAATATCCGGGTCGTCATCCACGACAAGAATACGGGAATCTATCACTTTATTTACCTCCTCCCCCAAGGTGACATGGCTGTCGCCGTCCTTGTAGCCGTGGCGTGAATGTATCCAGTATAATACATAACTCATTTCATTACACTTCTGTTGATTAACCAACTTTTGGGTTTTCAAGACGTGACAAATCGATGTATGTATCCAGAATCTTAGTCACAGCTATGAGCCATTCCGCCTGCAATTGGTTCACTTGCATGTGTTCTTTGCGGATGAGAGGCATCGATTTGCAGGCGATGATGAGTGACTTGGAATGATCATAGAGCCACCTCAAGACAACGTACGTCATGAGTGCCGCGAACAACTGGTTGAATACCGCATTCTTTGTCGTTCCGAGCAGAACAGGAACATTCAAGTTTTGCTTGATCCATCGAAAGAAAACTTCTATGCCCCATCTTGCCTTGTACATATCGGCGATTTGATCGGCAGACAGGTGCTTGAGATTGGTGGCAACTCGAATTTCGTGACCGTAATCGTCTTTAAAAATGACGACGCGATGACGAAGCTGCGATTGACTTTGAGGGGTTCCCAGGTAACAAGTCATATCCTTCACGACATTCGAGTTTTCAGCGGATTCCCGCTTTAACTAACGCGGTTGTACGAGCGTTATATTTTCTTTGATTCTTGTGACAAAATATTGGTTCTCCCGCACGTTCTCCAAGAAACAATGCCCAAGGGAGTCGTGTTTTTCCCACGCTAATGGTTGTCGAATCAACGAGCAAAAGGTTTTTCGGAATGCCAAGATGACGCTTGGTTGCACGATTGCATTTGGAAAGAAGTCGATGAAACAATTGCTTAAAAAGCGCATATGCAATGTTCACGGACAGGCTGCCATCACTTAGGCAATGTGATTGAGAAGCGCGTCTCCAGGCCGGGCACGCTATCCACGGTTACTTCACCGCCATGGGCATGCGCAATTTCTTTGACAATGGATAACCCAATCCCGAAGCCTTCGCTGCTACGATTTTGACTCCCCTGATAAAAACGATCAAAGAGCAGAAGCTGCTGTTCTGCGAGAATTCCTTGACCGCGATCGATGACAGAGAAGGATACCCCCTCTTCCCCTTCTTTGTATTCCACTCTCAGATACTTTCCATCTGATCCGTATTTTATCGCGTTATCGATCAAATTACGTATCGCTCGTTCCAGCAAGTTAGCATCAGCCATCAAGGTCACGCTTATATCTGGAATCGAGATATCCGCTTCGATCTCCTTGGATTCCAGAACTACGATGTATTCGGCCAATACTTTTCTCAATATCACGGCTATACGAGTAGGAGCTTTCTCGATTTGAACGCCGTGGAGATCGTACTGTGACACTTGAAACAACGCGTTGATCAGTTTTTCCATGTACTGGGAACGGCTTAGGATGATATCCGTATAGGCTTGAAGCTCTTCACCATTCTTGTATAGGCCTCTCTGTAACGTCTTTGCATAACCAAGAATGTTAGTAAGAGGTGTCCGCAGATCGTGGGATAAGTTGGATATCAACGTTTTACGCTTGTTCTCCTGATCTTGAATCTGTACGACTTGTTCATGAATGCGCTTCGACATGGTATTGAAATGATCGGCGAGCTGTCCGATTTCATCGTTATGGTCGTCATGGATTTCCCGGCGACGATCAATCGACATGCCGGACAGGGCGTCTATTATTTTGGTTAATCGTTGGCGTAAAGAATGAAAGAAGTGATAGGTAAAGAAATACGGCGTGATGATAAATACGAGCAAGGGAATAATCAGAGAGAAAAAGGACGTCCATGAACGGAAATAGAAAAGAATCTGTGATTCCCTCATGGCTTCAGGGGGGATCTCAAGATGCAAATAGTAGTTGTACCCTGAAATGTCGGCCGGATACATCATACTGACGGGATGTTCCAGATCCCAATAGCTATCCGATTCGTTAGCTAGCATATGGATGAGCTCGGAAGGGCTGTACGCTTGCGTTCGACCGTCCGAGGCATATACAATCGCCCCGTCAGTATGGAGCCACTCGAAAACAAAAGAAGGGTGCTCGGATTGATAGATCTTCGTGACTTCATGGAGCGCTGTCTCCTTTGCTCCGTTTTGGTTGACCTCTAAGATCATTTCGTCTGCCATTGCTTTTAAGGTTTCATAGGTATGGCCGGGCTGCAATATTTGCCCCAAGGTCAGAGCAAGTGTTACGGCCAACACAATAGCTGCGGCGCTGCTGACAATAAAGTACAGCCATAATTTCAAAGAGAGCTTCATAATCCCGCTTTAGCCTCCAAAAAGTGATAACCGCCTATTCATGTCCTCTGAAGAAACGTGTTTGTACTATAGTACAACAATCCTTACAAGATTGAATACTTTATTCAAATGAGAAAAGAGAGATTTTAAGAAACCTTTAAGAATACATGGCGGCAAATATGCGAGAATAAGCAAGCATCATAGCCAATTCGACATTGCGAGTCGTATAGAAGCTATGAAATGAAGAGGAAGAGGAAGAGGAGCGCGAAAGGTGAAAAGAAGAGTTCAAAGCAGACTGTCCATGATCCTGGTCCTTATACTAGTAATAAGCGTGATCGAACTGCCCGGATGGCAGCATACCGCAGATGCGGCACAATCAGCATCAGGTTCACGAGGCGTGGTATCCATTGCGAGCGGCTTTTTGCACAGTTTGGCGGTAAGGGCGGACGGCTCGGTCGTCGCTTGGGGGCGCACCTATGGCGAAACGAACGTCCCTTCGGAGGCGCAAGGCGGGGTTATAGCCGTTTCGGCCGGATACGGCCACTCCTTGGCGCTGACGGAAGACGGCGAAGTCGTGGCTTGGGGTAACAACAATCTCGGGCAATTGAATGTCCCGGACGAGGCGCGGAGCGGCGTCGTGGCCATTGCCGCAGGAGATAACCATTCCCTGGCGTTGAAGACGGACGGTTCTGTCATCGCCTGGGGCTACAACTACTGGGGGCAGTCGACCGTCCCCGCCAATGCGCAAAGCGGGGTTAAGGCGATTGCGGCCGGAACCGGCCATTCTGTGGCGCTGAAGGCGGACGGCACAGTCATCGTCTGGGGCAACAATGGCGACGGTCAAACGATCGTCCCGACCGAGGCACAAAGCGGCGTCGCGGCGATCGCGAGCGGAGCCAATCATATCCTGGCGTTAAAAACGGACGGCACGCTCGTCGCCTGGGGCTACAATTATAGAGGTCAAGTGACCGTTCCGGCCGGGGCGCAAAGCGAGGTGGTGGGGGTCGCAGCGGGAAAGAATTTCTCCATGGCGCGCAAGGCGGACGGCTCTGTCATTGCTTGGGGAGACAACACTTTCGGGCAGATCACCATTCCCAGCAGCGCGCAGAACGGCACCGTGGCGCTTGACGGTGGGAGCGCACATGTCCTGGCGTTAATGGCGGATGGCAGTGTCGTCGCCTGGGGGTTAAACAGCAATGGTCAAGCGTCGGTCCCGGCTGAACTATCGAAGCCTGTGAAGGCAAGTGGAATTTCGCTTGGTTTTTATCATGCCCTGGCCTTGAAGTCGGATGGAGGTGTCGTCGCGTGGGGGAGCAATGATACAGGGCAAATAAACGTCCCGACCGGAGCGCAAAGTGACGTGGTAGCGATTGATGCTGGTTCCGAACATTCGTTGGCTTTAAAGTCGAACGGGAGTGTCATTGCATGGGGAGAACCAGATAATGGCAAAACGACCGTTCCGGTCGCAGCGCAGAGCGGTGTGGTATCGATTGTAGCAGGAGCCAATCATTCCGCGGCGCTAAAGTCGGATGGCAGTGTCGTCGCCTGGGGAATGAATGATGCAGGTCAAACGGATGTCCCGACCGCAGCGCAAAGCGGCGTCACAGCGATTGTGTCTGAAGGCAATCATACCTTGGCATTAAAGGCGGACGGCAGTGTTGTCGGTTGGGGCTATAATTATTTTGGCCAGGCGTCCGTTCCGACTGAAGCGCAGAGCGGTGTCGTATCCATTGCGGCCGGACTAAACCATTCCTTAGCCTTAAAGACGGATGGTAGTGTCGTTGCATGGGGAGACAATCGTTTTGATCTAATGGACGTGCCGACAGCAGCACAGAGCGGCGTCGTAGCCATCGCGGCTGGATTCCGTCATTCCCTGGCGTTGAAATCAGACGGCAGTGTCATCTCGTGGGGGGACGGACAAACGACCGTTCCGACCGCAGCACAAAACGGTGTTGTAGCGATTGCTGCTGGTTATCATCATTCCTTGGCATTAAAGTCGGATGGCAGCATTGTGTCATGGGGGGAGAGCGTTTATGGCAAACCTGATCTAACAGCCCCGGGCAATTGGAATTTAAGCAGTATGACTATCGATGCAGGTACGATAAGTCCTAATTTTCATCCGAATGTCACCAGCTATACGGGATACGTCAACCCCTCGGCCACCGACGTAAATGTGACGGCGACGCTAGCCAGTCCCCTATATGCCGAACTGCAGATCAACGGATCGTATGAAACGAGCGCTTCGGCAGTTCATGTTCCGCTGACGGGAGATTCTACCGTCATTCAAGCCCATGTAGAACCGTACTTCCAGACCGGGAAAACCTACACCGTGACTATTGTGGAAGACGCAACAGCTCCCACTATCAGCTTGGGCACGAACGGCAATGAAACGTTGGCGACCTCCGCTTCGACGACCGTTACCGTCAGCGACGGCGACAGCGGCGTCGATCCAGACACCCTGCAGTATGTGTGGACGCAAAGCTCCAGTACGCCGGATGACGGATCCGCATGGACAAGCTTCTCAAGCGGGGATACGCTCACACAAAGCGGCGTGAACGGCGACTGGTACTTGCATATAAGGGCTGCCGATGAAGTGGGCAATGTTGCGAATGCCGGGTCGAACCGCTTCCGGCTCGACAATAGCGCCCCTTTGGTTGAGATCGAGCTGAGGAAACAGGACAGTTCCCCGTATACAAGCGGAAGCTGGACGAATCAGAATGTGACGGCCAGCCTGAGCGCTTCGGATGGGCTAAGCGGACTCGACACCCTGCAGTATTCACTGGATAACGGCAGTGGGTGGGAACCCTACAGCACCCCGCTATCCTTCACCGCCGAAGGCGCACATACACTGATAGTCAGAGCAGCGGATAGAGTCGGCAATACAAGCTCACCGACCCGCTCGATCCATATCAGCCGCAGCGGTTTGGTGCTCGATGTCCATTTGAAGCTGGCCGACGACAGTGAATACAATGCAGGCGATTGGGTGAACCAAAGCGTGACGGCAAGCGTGTATACGAACCAAGCGACCGATGGAGTAGATGTGATCTCCACAACCTATTCCCTCGATGGCGGATCGACGTGGCAGCCTTATTCCGCACCGGTTTCCTTCAGCAGTGAAGGCCAGCATACGTTGGATGTGAAAACGGCGGACAGTGCCGATAATGAATTAACGTCATCCTATATCATCCGGGTGGATTCAACCGTTCCGGTCGCAGGTTTGGGCACGAACGGAAATGAAACGTATGAAACAACAGCATCCACTACCGTTAACGTTAGCGACAATGACAGCGGCATCGATACGGGCACCCTGCAATATGTGTGGACAGACGAGGCAACGATGCCCGGTGATGAGGTGGCGTGGACAGGCTTTGCAAGCGGAGATGTCTTATCACTAAGCGGCGTGGACGGCGATTGGCATCTTCATATCCGGGCTGCCGATGCGGCAGGCAACACCATGAACACCGGTTCGAACCGCTTCCGACTGGACAACGGCGCACCAGCAGTTGTCTTCGACACGAACGGCAATGAATCGTTTGCGACCTCGGCATCCACTGTCGTTACAGTAAGTGACAGTTATAGCGGCGTCAATCCGGACAGCCTGCAATATGCGTGGACACAGAGCCCAAGCACGCCGGACAGCGGAGCAGCATGGACCGGTTTTGTAAACGGAGACACCTTGTCGCTAAGCGGCGTGGACGGCGACTGGTACTTGCATATCCAGGCTGCCGATGCGGCAAGCAGCACCGTGGACAGCGGATCGAACCGCTTCCTGCTGGACAACAGCGCACCAGCAATTGTCTTCGACACGAATGGCAATGAAGAGAATGCAACCCGGGCTTCCACTACCGTTACCATTGGCGACAATGACAGCGGTGTCGATCCGTCCAGTCTGCAATATGTATGGAAGAATAGCGCCAGTGTGCCGGCTGGGGACGAAGAGTGGACCCGCTTTGCTAGCGGAGATGAATTGACGAAGAGTGGTGTGAACGGCGATTGGTACCTGCATGTGAGAGGCATGGATAGGGTTGGCCATACACAGCAAGCCGTATCCAATCGTTTCAAGCTGTTCACACTTGTCCTCCCGATCATCAACAATCAAGCCGGTTTATACGAAGATTCTCTCTTGCTTGAGTCTACCAACAACATCCAAAAGTTTACGCAGGGTGACGGCACCATCATAGAGCAGTTAAGCATTAATGAAACTGCGCTGAATCAAGCGTTGAAGAAACTACAGAAGGACCTGCTGACCATTCGGGTGGATGATACGGAAGGCATTGTGCAAGTGCAATTGCCGGCCTCCTCCCTCGTATCGGCTATGCAATCCAAGCCGAACCTCTCCATCCATGTGGAGCTAAACGGCGCAAGCTATCAGCTGGCGATTCCAGCGCTCCATTGGGAGCAGATAACCGAGACGCTTGGCGTGGAGCTTGAGGATATGAAGCTTACCATTAAGCTGGAGAAACTGGATCCGGACAACGAAGCAGAGATCCGGCAGCTTGCCGCCGATCAGGGGATGCGTCTGGTCAGCCGCGTCATCGACTTCAAGGTGACGGTGGAGGCAGACGGACAATCGCTTGAAATCAGCGATTTCGGCGGAACCTATATGACCCGGGCGATTGTCATCGATGAGGCTGAGGATGCCGCCACCTTGATAGTAGTAGAGATGGTGCCGGAAACAAAAACATTCCGCTTCATCCCTTCCCTGCCGGGAATGCGTCCGGACGGAACGCCGGAAATGGTGATGAACGCAGCGCATAACAGTCTCTATGCAGTAGTCGAACCGACTGGCAAAAGCTTTGGGGACCTAACGGAGCACTGGGCGAAAGCAGAAGTGGAGCTGCTGGCGACCAAACGAATTGTCGAAGGCGCCGCCCCGGATCGCTTTGCCCCGAATGCCAATATTACGCGGGCTGAATTCACAGCCTTGCTGGTGCGCGCGCTGGGATTATCTACGGTTCAGAGTGATGCATCCGATACCGGGTTCGCCGATGTGTCCTCCGATGCCTGGTATGCGCCTGCTGCAACGGCGGCCGTGAAGGCCGGACTAGTCCAAGGATATGCAGGCAACCGCTTCAGGCCTAACCAGCCGATACGCCGGGAGGAACTGGCGGCGCTGATTGACCGGGCCAGACAGTTCGCCCACGGGCAGGCTGCACAAGCGAATGCTTCCTCGAACTTGCATGCTTTCACGGATCAAGCGAGCATTTCGGACTGGGCGAAGCAAGCCGTGGCGAACCTGGTGCAAGACGGGATCGTTGAAGGACGAGACGAGCATCGCTTTGAGCCGAAGGCTCAAACGACCCGCGCCGAAGTCGTTGTGCTGCTGGCCCGCTTGCTGAGAGATTTGAATTTTATTGCAGAATAGCGTCATGTGAAGATACAGACAACAGCTTCAAATAGACCGCCACTCTCTTACGAAGGGCGGTCTATTCCTATTTTTCCCGACCGGGATCCAACTAAGCGCGCCGGCAACCGTTACGCTTTTGCCGCAGCAGGTCCTTGTTTACCGGCAGCATATAGTCCGGGTTGCCCGGCGTATCGGACAGGAAGAGCGCCAGCTCCCGCTCGTTTGGGAAGTGGTAGACCACTTCCCCGTACGTTTCAATTTCAACATGCTGGAAGCCTTTTTGCCGCAAGCGCTCCTGCACGGTCTCAATCGCGTTGTGAATGCCGATAATGGTGCCGCCCTTGGCAAGGACCCGGCTGTGGTTGAGAATGGAGGTCGGCCCGCGCCGGTCGTAGATCAGATCGAATTGCCCGTCGGCGAAGGGCAGCTCGGTTTTGGTGGTCGCATGCACGAATTCCACATTGGAGACTGCGCTGTCTCGCAGCAATTGCTTGGCAATGCGGATCATTTCGCCAGAATTGTCGAAGCGACGATGTGCCTCGCATGCCCGGCCATACTCAACGTAAATGCGCCGTGGCCGCATCCCGCGTCCAAAATACACTTGAAATCAGGCATGTGTATCTCCGTGAATGGATGGGTTGGGCGAGACGCTCTCAACTTGAACCAATGATTAAACTTGCAAAAACAATTAAAACGCATGAAGAGGGCATCCTTCGATGGTTCCACAGTAAGATGACCAATGGTTTGCTTGAAGGTATTAATGGACTTGTTCAAGCTTCAAAACGAAAAGCTCGCGGATACCGAAACGTGAATAATTTAATTGATATGGCGCGGCGAGACTGTCAAGTAAAAAGTGTAACCTTTGAAACCAGAGTCTAGCAACTGCCGAGCCGCGACTTGACCTGGAGCCTCTGGCGGGTCCGGT
>NZ_JACXJA010000061.1 GCF_014705615.1 Paenibacillus oceani | reverse complement strand
CGCGCTGCGGCGCGAAGCGGAGCGGCTCGCCGGTGAGGAGCGGGCCGGCCGCGCGAAGCTGACAGCGGCCGAGGCGGCGCTGGCCGGCGTCCGCGAAGCGAAGCGGGCGTGCGCCGAGCGGCGCCACGCGGCCGAAGCCGAGACGGCGGCGTTGCCGGAGCGGCTCGAGGCGCTCGAGCGGATGCGGCAGCAGGCGCGGCTGCTGAAGGAGCTGAGCGAGCTCGAGAAGCGGCTCGGCGAGCTCGGCCGGCTCGAAGGCGAGCAGGAGCGCGAGCTTCGGCGAATGCGGGCGGAGCACGACCGGCTCGAGACGCTCTGGATCGAAGGGCAGGCGAGCTTGCTGGCGGCGCATTTGCACGACGGCAAGCCTTGCCCGGTATGCGGAAGCGCCGAGCATCCGAGCAAAGCGGCCGCAGGGGAGGCGCTTCCGTCGCGCGAGGCGCTGCAGCAGGCGAAAGAGTCGCTGCGTCATGCGGAGCAGGAGTTCAGCGCAGCGAAGGCGCAAGCGGCGGCGGCGCGGACCGGCTGGGACGCCGGGGCGAGGGAGGCGTCCGAGCACGGGATCGAGCCGGCAGCCCTGGCGGAGCAATACGCGCGGCTGGAGGCCGAGGGCAAGAAGCTGCGAGCCGAGACGGACAAGCTGAAGCAGCTTGCCGCTTCGCTGCCAGCGCTGCGGCAGGAAGAAGCGCTGCTAGACCGGAAGCTGGATGAGCAGTTGAAGGGCAAGGACGATCTGCAGCAGCGCCAGCAGCAGCTTGCGGTGGAGAGCGGCTCGAAGCAGTCGCTGCTCGCAAAAGAGCTGGAGCGCATTCCGGAGGAGCTGCGGTCGCCGGATCTGCTGGAGCGGCGGCTGAAAGCGCAAAGCGCGCACGTCGCCCAGCTCGAAGCGGCCTGGAAGGAAGCGCAGCAGCGCCTGCAAGCGGCACAGACGAAGCTTGCCGCCGAGAAGGCGGGCGAAGTCCAGATGGCCGCGCAGCTGGAAGAGGCGGAGAGCAACCTGCGGCAGGCCGGGGAGCGGTTCCGGCTGGAGCTGGCGGAGAGCGGGTTCGCCTCGCCGGCCGAATATGTGGAGGCAAGGCTGGCGGAGGCGGAGCGTCTGGCGCTGCGCGAACGGATTGAGGCGTTCCGCCAATCGGTCGCGGCGCTGGCCGAGCAGATGGCCGAGCTGGAGCGGGAGCTTGCCGGGCGCGAGCCGGCCGACACCGATGCGATGAGCGCGGCGCTGGCGGAGCAGAAGCGCGAGCTGGAGCAGGTGCTGGCCGAGATTCAGACGGCCGAGCGGTACCGTCAGGAGGCCGAACGGCTGAGTCGGTCGATCGAGGCGGCGCAAGGCAAAACCCGCGAGCTCGAAGAGCGTCTCGAGCAGGTGATGGACCTGTACCAGATGATCAAAGGCGACAACCCGCTTAAAATATCGTTCGAGCGATACATACTGATCGAATATTTGGAGCAGATCTTGCAGGCGGCCAATGCCCGGCTATCGAACTTGTCCAACGGACAGTTTATGCTGCAGCGCAGCGACCGCTTGGAGAAGGGCGGCAAGCAAAGCGGCCTTGGACTCGACGTTTACGATGCTTATACGGGGCAAAACCGCGACGTCAAAACGTTGTCCGGCGGCGAGAAGTTTAACGCTTCCCTTTGTCTGGCGCTGGGGATGACCGATGTCATCCAGTCTCATCAGGGCGGCGTCACGATCGAAATGATGTTTATCGACGAAGGCTTCGGCTCGCTGGACGAAGAATCGCTCGGCAAAGCGGTCGCCACGCTGGTCGACCTGCAAAAGGCAGGCCGGACGATCGGCGTGATCTCCCACGTGCAGGAGTTGAAGGATGCGTTCCCTGCCGTACTCGAAGTGCGCAAGACGAGGGAGGGGTATAGCCGCACGGAGTTTGTGTTAAAATAACCGGCTCGTCGTTATTACCCTGGAACCGGAACACCAAAAAATCGCCCCCGCTGTGATGGCAGCGGGGGCGATTTGGCTTACCGTTCAGGTTACACGTTCAGTGGCGTGTGAGTGCCGCCGAGCGTTCCGCCTTTCGTTTTTTTGTCTTTTTTGAAGTGTGCAACGGCTTTATGCAGCAGCGGCATCAGGTAGTAGTCGACTCCGTATTTGCCGGCGTTTGTTCCGCCGACCAGGATGAGCGTACCGATCAGAACCATCCAAGGGTTGGTGCTTACCGTTCCGGCGAAGAGGAACATGAAGTTCATCATCAGTCCGAAGAAGGCGGCTGCTGTCGTCAGAGCCCCTACGATAAGGCCGAGTCCGACCAGGAATTCACCGAGCGGGATCAGGAAGTTGATCAGTTTCACGTTCGGCATCGCAAAGTTGTCAAGGAATGCGGTGAAGGTCGGGTACATCGCGCCGCCTGTCGCTTTATCGACTACCGGCTTGGCAATGGCGTTTTTCAGGAACCCTCCGGCGTCGAACCCTCCGGTCAATTTCCCCCAGCCGGCTGTCATCCAATCCCAGCCAAGGTACAACCGGATGATAAGCAGCATGGCAGCGGCGTAACGATTTTCTCTCCAAAATTTGAACAACATGGTGATCAGCTCCTCATGGGATTATAATGTGAACTTTTTCACAATATAGGGTGTAAAAAAGGTTTTGGATCGATGTTGAATGAATTTGTGTTATCCTTTTGCACCGTTGGCGTGAAACCTTTCTAGTTCCGGAAGATTCACTTATCGGTTGGTTTTCGCTGTCGGCTGGATCGGGATCGAAGCATGGCCGGTTTCAAGTGCCGCATGACGCATCTTCCTTTCTTGTGCGCTCTTCTCGCCGGTGATGGGCTTGCTGCTTGCGTTGTGGGTATCACCTGCTTGTTTTTCGCTTTCTTTGGTTTTCCTTTCCACGTCTTTAATGTACCACATGTTTTGCGAATAACATGTGATTTAAATCACAAGCATAACCCTTTTTTGAAAATAATTTTGAACTCCAGCTACAGCGGGGCTTTGGGATGCGAAACGGGCCCGGCGGCTTAAAAATTCGGGGAAAATAAAAGATATCAGAGGTGAGTCTTGCGTAGGGGTAATTATTGGGCCCCTTAAACTGGCGAACCTTAATTGTACAATGGCCAATTGGTCCTATTGAACAGAGCCTTTATAACCAAAAACAGCCAAAGAAAGGATAGATTTTCTTGGTCGAATGGATTATGATGGGGAATATAGTCGAAAAGGCAAACTTATCGAAAGGTAGGGACGCAAAGCTGCAGGCCTTCCGGTTGTTAAACCGATGGCGGCTGGGCTGCCGAAGCATAGGGAAATTTTATAATTCACGTTATAAAACCGGTCCTGGCTTCTTTGAAGTTGGGATTCTTTTATGCGTCTGTCATTTGGCGACTGTAGCTTCCGCAATGTAAGCGATTTCTTCACAATTTCGAGGAGGAGTATCCGGATATGCGGTACGACCGATATGAAGACTTGATCGGAAAAAAACTGCTACATAATGTGATAAGCGCCAAGGGAATGATGCTCGTTCCTGTGGATACGGTTCTTACCGAAGGACATATCGAGAAGCTGCAAAACTTTCATATCGATTTGTTTGATATTCGCGCAGCAGCCGTCGAGCTAGAGGAAGATTCCAGACCGGTATGGAAGGAAGAACAGCCTGCAGCGGAGTTGACCAAGCAAGCTGCCGAGGTCAGGCCAGCGGCGGAGAATACGGTCGAATTCGTAAAACGGGCGGATGCCAAAATGCAGGAAATTGAGAAATGCGTTTTGCATACCGGAACTATTCCTGTTTCCGAAATGGAGTCCAACTTGCTGCCGGCGATTATGGGAGCGACGCAAAACCGGAACATCTACAAGCTGTTCGCCGAGCTGAAGGCGGAGGGCGATTTTCGCTTCAAGCATAGTATCGGCACTGCGTTTATCGCCGCGATGCTGGGGCGCTGGCTGCAGCTGGATGAGAAGGAAGTGACGACTCTGGCGATGGCCGCCAGCCTGTGCGACATCGGCACGGTCAAGCTCCCCAGCGCTCTGCTGAACAAAACGACGGAACTGGCGCCGCACGAATTCCAGATTTTGAAACAGCATACCGTCATCGGATACGAGCTGCTCAAAGAGTCGGAACTCGATCCCTGCGTGGCGCTTGTCGCCCTGCAGCACCATGAGCGTGAGGACGGCAGCGGTTACCCGTCCAGGCTCAAAAGCGCGGATATCCATCTGTTCAGCAAAATCGTCGCTTTAGCGGACGTATACTTAACGATGACGACCGATCGTACAGGGTGCCCTGCGCTTCCTTTTTATGAGGTTATTCAGAAGCTGCATGCGGATATATTGCAGAACCGGTTCGATTCGAAGATCGGCATGACGTTCCTGAATCGTCTAATGTCCGCCCAGGTCGGAAGCGAGATCATATTAACCGACGAACGGCGAGGGAAAATCGTGCTGATCAACGCCAATTATCCGACCAGTCCGCTCGTATCACTGGATACCGAATTTATCGATCTGAGCAAAACAAGCGCGCTTAAAATTAAAGAAATCGTCGGCTAGCCGGGACGCCGACTATCTGGAATTATTCGTTCCGTCCCGTCTCCGGTCAGGCTATGGTATAATAGCAGCATTCTGCTCGGAAGATAAGGAAAGGAACGGGGGATCTGCGATGCTGCCACTTGTATCCGTATTGACGCCGACCTATAACCGGCTTGGCGAGTTGGGAGAGCTGCTGGAGGCGGTCAGCCGCCAAACCTACAAACGGCTGCAGGTAGTCGTCGTGAACGACAACGGCGTTCCGGTCGAGCCGGTTTGCAGCTTGTATCCGGAGCTGGACATTCGGATCGTTAACCTGGAGACGAACCGGAAGCATGTGCGGGCACGCAATATCGGGCTCCAATACGCGGATGGGGATTACATCATGCCTTGCGATGACGATGACCTTCTTGTGCCTTCCCATATCGAGACGATGATGAAGCATATAGAGGGCGCCGATATGGTGTTCTCCGATGCCGAGATCGTCAATCTGGTATGGCAGGACGGTGCGCGAGTGCCTATTCATCGTATGGAATTTGCGTATGAACACGATCTGGCCGCTATGCGGCAGTTCTCCACCTTCGTCCCGTCAGGCAGTCTGTACCGCAAAATCGTGCATGAGTCTGTCGGCTCGTTCGACGAGCAAGTGTATCATTACTGGGACTGGGATTTTTTTCTGCGCGTCTCCGAGAAGCATCGTGTCAAGCGGGTGCCGATCGCCGGCGTGTTGTACGCCTTCTCGCAGGATGGCGGCAATTTGTCCGGTCAGCTTGAGGATATGAAGGCCTACTTGAATCAACTGTCGGCCAAACACGGACTGGGCGAGCTGCCTGCGAAAAATTTTTTCCTGCTCCTAGAGGAACCGGAGGTTCAAAGCCGGCGTGCCGATACGACCGTCTTGTGGGACGGGAAGCCCTTCCGCTCGAGATACGCGGCCATCGGCAGGGCGTAGGCGGGATCGGAAGATAAAGCGGAGATCAAGCTGTTCCTGAAAAGGTGACGGCTGTCTCCGCTTTTTTGTGCACAATCGGGTCAATCAACGAAAGCTAGACAAACGGTTCGATCACTTGCGGCCTGACAGCCGGATTAAGCCGCGAATAACTGTCTGTCAGCATCCGCCTGCAGCTTTGCACACGGACGAGCGTTGCGATTACGTAGGTATACCCGGAGCGATCCGTACGAATCGTTTCTTCCCAAGCCGGAGGCAGCGTATCGATTGTTGTGTCATCCGCTCTTGTCTGTACGGCTGGTTCGGAATCAAGGACCCGTTCTATCCGGATTCCTTGAAGCAGCGCTTCCTGAAGCAGCCGTTCGGCGAACTCGCCTTTGCCCAGAAGCATCGCGCTGCGAATCCCTTCCCGTCGCAGCTTGTACATCGTGTTAAAAGCGATAACGGCGCTGCCATAGGCGTCCCGCAGCCGCAAAAACGATACGTACAGCCGGTACGGCTCGCTGCGCGTTACGAGGCCTTGAGGCCAAAATACGTTGGCCGTATCCGGTCCGAAGCTGCTCAGGTCGATCAGGTAATCTCCGCCGCGCGTCTCCCATTCGACCGATAACGGCTCGCACAGCCGGATCGTCTGCACCCCTCCAAAGTTATCCTGATGGACCAGATCGCCAAGTCTGGACGCTTCCTCCGGTGTCGGCATATCCAGCACGCGGTGCAGCGGCAGGCTCCACTCGAGCGGATGACCGGCGGTGGCTGTCAAGCCGGGCTTTGCCTTCTGCCAGACGCTGTACCAGCTCTGGAACACCATCACGCCTGCCTGGCAAGCGCGCTTATACTCCAACTGTTCGGCAGGAATGTTCAGCTTGGCCGTCACGGGGACGATCGAGCCGTCATCGTTTCTCTCGTAACGGAGGGTCGAGCCGAAATCCCCCATCATCAACTCTTCGATCAGTCCCGGACTGCGCGCGAACCGCCGGGCGATACCGCCGGCCGTGTCGGGGCCGATCCAGCAGCGTATATCTGTCCCGCGAAATAATTGCAGCGCGGCGCGCTCCGTGCCCACGGCAAGCAGATGGATGGAATCGCCTTTTTGGCGTTCAAGCGTATAAGCCGCATCGATGGCGGCCTGAATCGTGCCGTTAAAGCCGAGATCGACGGTTATTAACCGGTCCGGGCTACCGCATTGCTGCCGGATATGCTCCAGCAGCCGCTCCCGCTGTATACGGATGGACCGGAGCGCAAGTTGTCTGGCGTAAGGCTGCAGCAGCAGACGCCGGAGAGTGTTGTGCCAAGAACGATCGTTAGTTTCTCCGAACCGTACGGAGTGCAGTTCCTCCACCGGCGTGGACAGCAAGTCCGCCAGTACGGGAAGTTCGACGGTCAGCGAAGCCGCTTCGACTCCGAGCATATGGAATACTTCACCAACCGTTATATGGCCGAGCCCCAGTACTTGATCAAGCTCCCGGTCGGTAAAATCGTTCATGGAAGCGAGCAGCGTAGCTTGTCTCGAGACATACAGCGGCTGGACGCTTATGGACAGTCCCCGTCTGCGTGCCGCTCTCTCCAGCGCCGGCCCCAGCAGGTGCGCTTCTCTCATAAGCGGATGGATCTCCCGTCGTCCCGCTGCGACGCACTGGTCGATCACCCAGTCGCAGAAGCCTTGAACGAACGGCCCGAGTATCTCTGCGCCGAAGCGGTAAAAAAACGATCGCGCACCAGTCTCCAACGAATCAAGCGCGGGTTCTTCCACAATGTTCATCTCTTCTTCGGGATGAAGAACCGCTGCCGGCATTGTCGCCCCCGCCAGCTTCCGGACTGCGGCGATCGCCGGAAGGACAGGGCCGTGCCGCACCGACTCCCAATGAAACGGGCTTTCGATCGTCTCCGGTATAAGCGTGTAGTGAATGGCGGCGATTCCCCGTCTGGCCGCACCTTCAACGTCGGCAGCCTCGTTATCCCCGATATGAACGAGCTCCGTGCGGTTTATGTCCGGGAACGCGCCCAGCAGCGAATCGTACAGACGGCCCGAACGTTTCCCGAACCCTTCCTCGGAAGAGACGAGTACGGCATCCAGCAGCGAGGCGTCCATACCGTTGGCGGTCAGGAAGGACGCGATCTGTTCGCTTGATAAATACATATCGCTCAATAGCGCGACGCCGATGCCGTTGTCCTTGCAGAAGCGGATCAGCGAAGCGGCATACGGATTGACGAAGATCAGCTCGCGTTCCGTTTCGAGTTCAAGCTGCAGGAGCCGGATTCGGTCGCCGAGCTGTACGGGCATATGCTCGTAGATCCGTTCCAGCGTCGTTTCTCCGAACCCGGAGACGTCCTGTTCGCGGGCGAGCTTTTCGGCTGACATCCGAAGTGCGCGAAACTGTGCGGCGGTTGTCGGCCGGGTAAACAGCCCGAGCTGCGCCGCCTTCCTGGCGGTACGTTCGAATACGTCCGCCGGCCTGGAGCAGCATCGAAACAGCAGCGTATCGAATACATCGAAGCTGATTAGACGCAACCCGCCGATTAGAGGCTCCAGACGCCGTAAAACGATATCTCTTTTCCACAAATGCTGCTCGGGGATGTCCCCGAGTTCGGCCGATCCCATGGCCTGTTTCCTCCCCCGGTTGAAGCTTCTTTATCCTTAAGTCTAGACTTGCGGGGGACCGGAAGCAACCCGTATTTTGCCGGGTAAGGGCCGTCCGTCTACTACCTCTCTATACTTTCAAAGCTTGGATAACTGTGTTTTCGCTTTATTGATAATAACCGTCGTCTCCGCCTCCAGATCGTACAAGCTCCGCTTATGATCGGATATTTGGCGCAGCCGGATCAGCAAGGCGGATAGCGCTTCCGACGAAGCTTTGGCGTCCTGCTGCTTCACATGCGGAGTGAACATCTTCCAGTCGGCGGCGACCTGCTTGTTTAGACGGGTGACGGCTTCGCGGTGCGTCCGCATTTTGACATCGACGGGTTCGAGAGCTGCCAGCGTCTCCCGTATTTTTTTCTGCTTGGCGGATGTTTGTCCTTTGGCGGCGGTTAACTGAGCTTCTTTGTTCCGGATATCCTGCTTGGCGAGCTGAACGGCGGCTTTCATGCCGGTTGCCTGAATTTGCAGGATAGCCGCCCACTCTTTACTGTGCAGCTTCTTGGCCGTCGTGATTTGCTGATTGATCGACGTATACAAGTCCAGCATCGGCTTGTACCGCGCCTTCGTGTCGTCGACGCGGCGTTTTAATTCCGCGAGAAAACTCTCGTCGAGCTGTTTGATTTGCTGCCGGAGGACCTTCAGCGCTTCGTCGTTGCGGATTCGCAGCTCTTTGCTGTCCGCATCGCGCTTCCGATGCTCTTGCTGCAGAGCGGTCAGCTCGCCGTAATGGGAGCCGAGATTTCGTTGGAGCGTACCGCCGGCGGCATCCGCCATTTTGTCAAACGATTTTTTCATCGTCGCCGACAGCTCATAACCAGCAGCCGCCACGGTTACCGGAAACGAATGCAAAATCAGAACCGCGGCGATCAGGGCGGCCAGCAGCCGGAACTTTTTTCCCATGCGTTTTCCTCGCACGTTTCATTCCTCCTTCTTCCCCAAAGTCCGCCGGCGAACGGCAAAAAAGCACCGGAAAGCAAGGCATCTCTGCCTCACTTCACCGGTGCTTCCGTCGTAAGCGTCCCAATAGGAAATTCATATTTTTGTAAAATATATCTCAAATATGAAGGGCTGTCAAGAGTGCCGGCCCAATGGTAGACCGGGGAAGGAATGAGGTTGGTTTCATCGCCGGGGTAGCGCCTTTTGCACTTTCCATTCAACGGTCCGACCGAGATGTGGTATAGTGGAAGTCGGAGAATTTCAACAGGAAGCGGAGGGAATCTGACGTGACCGCGCAACAGATGGCGAGAGCGGTATTAAAAACGCATTTTGGCTACGATACGTTCAAAAAGGGACAGGAGACTCTCATTTCCGGCATTCTCGAAGGCCGTGACGCTCTTGGCGTCATGCCTACGGGAGCGGGGAAGTCTGTCTGCTACCAGGTGCCGGCGGCTGTGATGGACGGAGTGACGCTTGTCGTATCGCCGCTGATCTCGCTTATGAAAGACCAGGTCGATACGCTCAATCAGTCGGGCATCCCGACTACCTTTATCAACAGCACGCTGACGGTACAGGAGCTGAACGCAAGGTTCCGGGACATTGCGGGCGGGCGGTACAAACTCGTCTACGTGGCGCCGGAGCGGCTGGAATCCGACCGGTTCGTCCGGCTGCTCGCGGAGCTGAATATCCCGTTCGTCGCCGTCGATGAAGCGCACTGCGTATCCCAGTGGGGCCATGACTTCCGGCCGAGCTACATGGCGATCAGCCGGCTGCTCGACGTGATTAAGCCGAGGCCGATCATCGCCGCCTTTACGGCGACCGCTACGGACAAGGTGAAGGCGGACATCGTCCGGCATTTGCGGCTGAACGATCCGCTCCGTGTAACGACCGGTTATGCCCGGGACAATCTGAGCTTTTTCGTGATGAAGGGAATCGACAAAAAGGCGTACTTGGCCGACTATGTACGGGGGCGTTCCGGCGATTGCGGCATTATCTACGCTTCCACCCGCCGAGAGGTGGAGGAATGCTGCAACTACCTCGTCAAGCTCGGGATCCGGGCGGGGCGATACCATGCCGGCCTGCCGGACGAGGAGCGGGTCCGCAACCAGGAGCTGTTCCTGTACGACGAGCTGAAAGTGATGGTCGCTACCAACGCGTTCGGCATGGGGATCGACAAATCAAACGTCAGGTACGTCATTCATTACAATATCCCGAAAAATGTGGAATCGTATTACCAGGAGGCGGGACGGGCCGGCCGCGACGGCGAGCCGGGGGAATGCATCCTGTTGTACGCGCCGCAGGACGTGATGACGCAGAAGTTTCTGATCGAGCAGGGCGAAAGCGATGAGGACCGGAAAGCGATCGAATACGGCAACCTGCACGGGATGGTGGAATACTGCCATACGACGGAATGTCTGCAGCGGTACATCGTCCGCTATTTCGGCGATTCCGACGGGCAAAGCTGCGGCAGATGCGGCAGCTGTACGGACGACCGGGAGGTCGAGGACGTGACGCTGGAAGCGCAAAAAATATTTTCATGCGTCGCCCGGATGAAGCAGCGGTTCGGCATTACGCTCACGGCCAAAGTGCTGCGCGGGGCTAACGACGCCAAGGTGCGCCAATTCGGCTTCGAACGTTTGCCTACTTACGGAGCATTAAGTGCGCGCAAGGAGAAAGAGATTGTCAACCTGATCAACGTGCTTGTAGCGGACGGTTATATGCGGCTGACCGACAGCCAGTATCCGGTCTTGACGCTGACGAACGAAGCGAGAGGGGTGCTGGAAGGGAAGGAGCAGGTGTTCCAGAGGGTGACCCCTGTCGCGCGTTCCGCCTCCCGTTCGGCCGATACCGGGGACGAAGCGCTGTTCGAGAAGCTGCGCCAGCTGCGCAAAACGTTCGCCGACCGGGAGCGGGTGCCCCCGTTTACGATATTCCACGACGCTACCTTGCGGGAGCTGTGCATCGTAATGCCGGCAACGGAAGAAGAGATGCTAACCGTTAAAGGGATCGGCAAGGTCAAGTACGACAAGTACGGCCATGCATTCCTCTCTTGCATAAGCGAACATTCGGCTGCCGGGAACGGTTAGTCTTCAGTAAATGATGGCAGATTGGGGAAACGGCGTGTCGGCGGCTTAGGCATGAATCCTTCCTATGATCCTTACTCTCAAGAGCGGAAAACATTCTCGAACGGTCGCCCTGGCTGGGGCCGATGCGGAGGGAGTCGTTTTCGCTCTTTTTGCTGCCATTTGTACAGAGAATGGCAGGATTTGCGCAGTATCCGCCTTTTTTACCGGGGAAAATCGGAAATCTTTTACTTCTGCTTTCCTCTTTTTTCCTATATGATGGAGACGAAACTATC
The DNA here is from genome assembly GCF_014705615.1 of Paenibacillus oceani. GTDB lineage: Bacteria > Bacillota > Bacilli > Paenibacillales > NBRC-103111 > Paenibacillus_AB > Paenibacillus_AB oceani. Next base: position 33,197 of record NZ_JACXJA010000061.1, on the reverse strand, counting down.
TATCAAACGGAAGGGATGAAGATGGACGTGAAGAATGGTGCCGGGGAAAGAATAGAAGGGGACAAAAGATATTCGTTCCGGCTGGACGATACGGATATTGTGCTCGGAGCAGACAAAGGCAAACACGGGCTCGTATCTTGCCGGTTGCCTGGAATCGGATATGATCTGGTCCGGGAACCGTATTACGTGCTGAATTTGTACCGGATCATGAATGAAGGCCGTCTTCGCGCGATTGCCCGAAGCGAACCGTTCGTCGTAAGCGGGGAAACCGCAAACGGCATTCGTCTGCAATGGGAGCCGACGGAGGCGAACCCGTGCCGGATGGAAGCGGTTTATACGATCGCGGACGCTTCTACGATCGATCTGCGCATAACGATTGAAGCGGTTAATCCGTTGTCCGGGCACGAGCTTACGGTATCGTCTTATTTCGATTTCCTTCTCGAGCCTTACGCCGTATTGCCGAACTGGCCGGGCAAAAAGGACGATTCGGATCTGCATCTGCTGAAAGTGGAAGATCATCCTTACATCAAAGGACACTACGTTTATTTTCCGCGGGATAACGAAGCGGCGCATACTCATCTGGACGGCAGATGGCTTGACGAGAAAAGCGGGAAGCCGATTGCCCACTTCGTCACAGGTCCGTATTATGGAAGGCCGATTGCCGTCATGGGCAACGAAGACGTGCACGTCGTGCAGATGGCGGACCCGGCGGAGTGCGGAGCGATCGGCATCACCTATTCCAGCCCGGAGGAAAACGACAGCATCAGACGGCACAACGCCCTTTATTTCACTTTGTTCGGCGGCCAGTTGCAGGCGGGGGACCGGCGGGAGGCACGGATGCGGCAAGTTATTCTGAGCGGCAAACCGAGTCTCGACCGGCTGCTTGAGCTTTACAAGCAATTTGTGTGAAGACGCCCTTGATTCTCGCGACATTTTGGACGAGATAAAGACGATTCCAAGCCTTGCTGCCGGAAAGTCCGTTCCCTTACAATGAAGTAAACGATTGCTGGCGACGGCCGGCTCCTCTTGCAAATGGAGGAAGGCCGAAGCGGAATCGGCAGAGGGACTGGAGGTACGTGCGATGAAATGGAGTCTATGCTCTACAGGAAACCGGGATAAGCCGGTGGAGTATGTATTAAACCGCGTCCGCGAGCTCGGACTGGACGGCGTCGAGCTGTGGACAGGGCATATAGACGAATATGCAGAACGTTGCGGAGCCGTCGACGGGCTGGTGGACGAGATTCGCAGCAGCGGCTGGCAGGTGCCGGCGATTAGTCCGTATACGCATTTTACAAAAAGTGACGAAGAACGTGCGGAAAGTTTGGCGGCTGTCGAGAAAGCGGCTCAATATGCCGTCCGGTTCGGCAGTCCGCTGGTCCGGATATTTCTGGGCCATCTTCCGTCGGCCGAAGCTTCGGAGGAGTTGTGGAATCGTGCGATTCAGACACTGAAGCAGGCGCTGGACCTTGCAGACCGGTACGGAGTGAACTTGGGGCTGGAGATGCATAACAATACGTTTGCGGACAGCATCGAGTCGATGCGGCGCATTATTGTAGATGCGGACCACCCAAGACTGCGTCTGTTGTTCGACGGCTTCAATTTATATCTGGAACGGACCGATCAGGCGGAAGCGCTGGAAGCGTTTTACGATTATACCGACCATGTACATATCAAAAACTACTTCTGGAAGCTGGACGCTCCGGAAAGCCGCAAGCCTTCGACGGTGTTGGTCGGCGACGTGGACAACGTCAAGCTGTGCGAGATGCTGCGCAGCAAAGGTTATGAAGGTTTTCTCTCCTTCGAATATTTCGGAGCGGAAGGCGAGCTGTGCGTCAAGGAATCGGTCGCCGAGCTTCGGAGCGGCGGATGGATGAACGGTACGGTACGCGGATAGAGGACCGAAGAAATGGGAGAAGAGCCAGCTGGAACCGGCGGCAGCCGTGAACAGCTAAGGCTCTTTTTTCGACATATAACAGAATTTATAAAATTTCGTGGACTAACGAATCGGATCGTGCTTATGGCTGAAAAACGACGTTATTCCAGACGTAACGAATCGAAGCATCGTTATTGAACCGCAAGTGGAAAAAACGATTCGATTTGTTGAAATAACAATACATGAGTTCTTTAGATATTCAAACGCCCGCATTCGGCTCTGATAACGGTTGCTAGGTTCGTTAGCCATACCACCGCATGGAAGAAAACACAACTGAGGGAGAGCTGCAGGAGCGATGGTACCCATTCCTTTCCACGTGCAACGATTTGCACGTCAAAGAACCGTCCGGACGCTTTTCCGGACGGTTTTTTTTATTTGGACTCTGGAAAGAATGAGGATTGTAAGTTCCTTCTTTACATACCGGATATCCTGAATGAATGAGTGAGTGAGTGAGTGAGTGAGTGAGTGAACGAATTTTGTGAACCGCCCGCAACAAGCAGCATGCCTTCTGGCCCGGCCGTGGGGTATGCAGGATAAGGCTAAAGCTGCGGCTATGTAGTGGTCGTAGTGTTCCCCATCTTTTTCCGCTGCCGCCACCTGCGCAAATATTCCCGGTTATATTCGCTGTAATATTCCCAGTTTTCCGCTTTCCATTTCTTATTGTAAGCGCTAACTTTCTCTAAATTGGCTTCCCGATATTTTCGGCTTGCTTCGCAATGCCGTTTGCGCCTTTCTTCATCCGAGTATACTCTTTTTCTAGGCATTACTGTCCCTCCCTAGTGCTTCGGTTCTACATTCTGATACGTATCGTATCACATAATGAAGGATTTGCCAATAATAATGATTCGTATTGTATCGAAAAATAATAGATTTTTACTTTCCTTGTGAATGTTATCCAAGAGAGTCATAGAAGGATGTTTATTATTTATAATAATTCTAAATAAGTATTGACTTTAATTAGATATAGTTTATAATCATTATTAACAGATAGTTATTTTTCACTGGTGAGGGGTGAACGAATGTACGATGTCATTATTATCGGCGGTGGTCCGGCAGGTTCTTCTGCTGCGATTTATACGGCCAGAGGAAATTTAAAGACGCTAGTGATCGATAAAGCTCCATTCACGGGAGCTTTGGCCTTAACTCACAAAATCGCCAATTACCCGGGCATAGAGGGCGAATGGAGCGGCAAGGAGCTGCTCGAAACATTTCGCCGTCAAGCGTCGGCATTCGGGGCGGAATACATTCAGACCACGATAACGGCGGTTGATGTGGAGGATGAGATCAAGACTGTATTTACGGCGGACGGGGTATTTGAGGCGAAAGCCGTCATTTTTGCTACCGGTTCCAAGGGACGCAATCGGATGATTCCTGGTGAAGAGCGCTTGCTCGGCAAAGGAGTCAGCATTTGCGCCACTTGCGACGGTGCCTTTTTCACAGGCCGGCCGGTCATCGTCATCGGCGATTCCGAGGAAGCCTTGGAGGAAGCGGCCGCCTTATCCAAATTCGCAAGCCGGATTACGTTCCTGGTGCCCCGCGCTGAGCTGCAGGGTGTGGATCATGCGCCGGAACTGCCGGGGACGGAGTGGATGTTTCGGACAAGACCGCTCGAGATCGTCGGCGAACGAAGCGTCGAGGGAGTGAAGATTCGTACTGCGGGCGGCGAAGAGCGGATTCTTGAAGCGGACGGCGTCTTTGTATTTTTGTCCGGGAGCAAGCCGGGCACGGAGCTGATCAAAGAGCAAGTGCCGCTCGACGACGAAGGTTTTATGATTCTCGATTCCCTGATGCAGTCGCCGATACCGGGCGTATTCGGCGCGGGGGAAGTCCGCAGGACGCCGGTCAAGCAAGCGGTTGTCGCTGCGGCGGACGGTGCGATCGCGGCAATGGCCGTCGATAAATATATTCATAAGCGGACGCAAGTGCTGCCGCAGTATAAATAAAAGCCGATATCCGGATAAGGAGGGTGTGTATTCATGTCAACTGCAATCGTATATTCCAGCACAAACTGCCACTACTGCGGGCAATTGAAACAATATTTGAAAGACCAGGGCATCACCTACGAGGAACGCAACATCGATACGAATCCTGAGCATGCGGAGCAGTTGGAGAGCATGGGCTTGATGTCGGTGCCTGTAACGGTCATCGGAGACATGCACATTCTCGGTCTTAACCCGAGCCGCATCCGCAAAGCGCTTGCCGCGGTGGCGGACGCTGCAGCCGCCAATTAACGGGGCGGATCTCCGCTATTGTTCATAACCATTTCACTAGGAATACCATTACCCAACATCAGGAGGAATCGTAGCTATGACAACAACTGTACAAGCTTTGGCCAAAATGGGACAACCTGCGCCGGCTTTTAACCTGCCTTCGACCAAAAACGTGGAGACGCTTGAGGAGAACGTTAAACTGGAGGATTACAAAGGAAAATGGGTGATGCTGTTTTTCTGGCCGTTCGATTTTACGTTCGTATGTCCGACTGAGATCATTGCCTTTAGCGACCGGTACGAGGAGTTCCTCGATCTGGATTGCGAGATAGTCGGTGTATCCGTCGACAGCGTGTATACGCACCGCGCCTGGATGGACACGCCTCGGGACCGCAACGGCATCGGCCCGATCCGCTACCCGATGGCCGGCGACGTTACGAGGGAGACTGCGAGCGCATACGGCGTACTCGACGAGAAGTCCGGCGTTGCTCATCGCGGGCTGTTCATCATCGATCCGGAAGGTATTTTGCGCTATCAGGTCGTAACGGATATGAACGTCGGGCGCAGCGTCGACGAGACGCTGCGCGTGCTGCAGGCGCTGCAAGCGGGCGGATTGTGTCCGGCCAACTGGAAGCCGGGCCAGAAGACGCTGTAATCGGCCTGCCGCTGGGGCTCAATTATCACAAGCCTGTGATCTTCACGATCAGATAGGGTCCATTGGGCACAAAAAAGACGCTTCCTCCTCCACTCCGAAGTGGCGGGAAGCGTCTTTTGATTTTGGCGCAGCGTTATCGGTATCGTTCGAATATAACCGGTTTCCCGTCCGCTGCCGAAACCTCGATCCGGACATGGGGATGGACCCCAGGCCGCGGCTCATACGCTTCCCCGGCTGCGTCGACAATTTCCGCATAAGCGATCGATATCGTTCCGCGCGGCACCCATTCGGCTCTGTAAGCATAGTCGCCGTCGATGGATATTTTCGCCTGCTTCCAGACGGCCGCGCCGGTGTTGCGGATGACGATATGCCGGTCGGTAAACGAGACGGAAGCGTTCAATCGGGCCGCCCCTTCCGCCGTTCCCTCGAAGCCCGGGAGCACCATGGACAGCAGCAGCAGCGTTGCCATCGGGCGTCCGATCATCGAGCTGTACGGCTGCTTGCCTTTGTTCCCATGGAACCCGAAAGTTTCGGTTAGCCGGACCAGCCATTGTGTCCAAGCTTTGGGCAACATCTAGATCACCGCCTTATCGGTAAGCTGTTTGAAATAGCGGAACGACTATATAAGTTGACAAATGAAAGTTGAAGTCCATTTCGATGCGAAAAAAATTGCTTGAAGCTTCAGACATCTTGTTTTGAGTGTCTCGGATTGAATTGGCCTCCGGACGGTTGACACTCAAAGCCAAAACTCGCTTTCAAGCTAATTTCTTTTCTCCACTACATTGGGTTTTGCCATCGAAGATCTTTAGTTCAACTTATATAGCATAAAACCGGCTTTGCCTTTACACCGCTTGTCCGGATAGTACAAGTCCGATCAAAAAGAGCAGAAAGAAGCCGACTATCGGTAAAAAGCAAAAAATCGTGCCCAAGATGCCGAACACCTTTTTCCGTTCTTTTTGAAACAGAGAGACGATTCCGAGAACGCCTCCGACGATATCGAGCACGAGTGCGCCTAGAATAAGAAATACGAATAAGATAAGGATTGGCGATTTCTCAAGCAGCATTTGTTCGTCCGGCAGCCCGCCGCCGGTTATTAAGTCGGCCGCCAGGCTAGTCATAACTACAAAAGACAGGATGATTGCGCCCAGCATCGTTACGGAAATGATAAACGAAGCAATCCCGAGTCCGGAATGCTTAAGCGGTTGGGCGGGGGGCATGTAAGAGGCACCGGTCAGATGTGGATCGTTCGCCGGCACCGGGTTGTTCTGAACGTCATTTGGCCTTTGTTCCATCGGTAAACTCCTTTAATTATCAGCTACCATTCTACTGTAAAGTAAGGAAAGCGCCGATGTCAACCGGTTCACGGAATGTTCGCTGGCGCTGCATGGTGTGTTCCTGTATGCTGGATGTATAAGAGCAAAAAAGGAAAGGGAGCTGGATGTATGCTTCGCAAATATGTAAGCTGGGGGGCCATCGCGATGCTGCTTGCGGTGGCGCTGGGAGCGTTCGGCGCTCACGGCCTTGAGGACAAGCTGGAAGCCAATCTGATGTCCGCTTATCAGACGGGAGTCCAATACCATATCGCCCACGCGCTTGGCTTGATTGTTATCGGTCTGGCGGCAGGGAAGCTCGGCGAATCCAAATGGCTTTCCCGGGCTGGACTGTTTATGTTGATCGGAATCGTTTTGTTCTCAGGCAGCTTATATGTGATGGCCGTTACCGAAATAACCAAGCTTGGAATCATTACGCCTTTTGGCGGAGTATCGTTTATGCTCGGCTGGCTTTTCCTGGCACTGGCCGCGCGGAAGTCTAACCAATAAAGTGTTTAAAAAAACGGACCGGAAGCGAGAGGCAGCAGCCTTCAGACGCTTTCGGTCCTTTTTATCAAGAGTTATCAGCGAAGCTGAATCCGTTCTGCTCGCAAGAAGCTTCTATTACCAGAACAAACCGGGATAACCTCCGTACGGGTATCCGCCGTATCCGTACCCGCCGTATCCTCCATAACCGCCATAACCGTATCCGCCGTATCCTCCGTAAGTGCCGATGGCCAACAGGTCGAACAGGACGAGCGGGATTACCGCTTTTGTCCTTACTCCTTTGCCTTTTGGCCGTTCAAGGACCAGCCGGTTGCCGTTCAAGCTTTTCAGAAGACCTGTTACGACCGCACCATCTTTTTTCACCGCATAGATCGGTTTCCCTATCAGTTTCTTCACATCTTGTCTTTTCACGGTAGACTGCACAGGTGTTCCTCCCTTCGCCAGGCTACCTCATAGTATGCAGGTCTGCCGCCCGATGCTTGGACACCTATCTATCCGCGGCAATCATTGGTTCGATGAGGCGGGCGAGAGCGTCCGGCTCGGACGATCGACCCGAAACAGTTCCGCATCGGGGTGGCCGCCATTCACGATAAGGCCGCTCAGGATGGATGCTGCGATCTTGCTGTACACCGTTCCATTCCCGCCGTACCCGAGTGCCAGGAAACATCGCGGGGAGGAGGGGTGAGGCCCGATCATCGGGAGACCGTCGTGGGTGCTGCCGAATGCCGCCGCCCAGCTGTAGCTGGCACGCAGTTCCGGAAGCCGCGGAAACATCCCGTGCAACTTCTCGAGCAGCATTGAAGCTTTGTGCGGCAGCATCCGGTTGCGTTCTTCCGCGATGTTTGTCCGCTCGTCGAATCCTCCGGCGATAATCCGGTTATCCGCCGTCGTGCGGATATACATATAAGGTCTGGCCGTTTCCCAGATCAGGCAGCGATGCGGCCAGTCCGGAAAGCTGTCCAGAGGCTGAGTGGCGATCGCAAATGTGCTCGAAAGTACGGCGTTCGGATTCACCATCCGCTCCTGAGTTTCGTATCCCGAGGCGAAAACGACGTATCTCGCCCGTATTTTCCACTTATCCGTATAAAGCGTAATGCTGTCCGGACTCGTTGTATGCCGCTTCACTTCCGTATGCTCATAGATCCGCCCGCCTTGCCGCCCGATCGCTGCAAGCAAACCGTTGACGAAACGATAAGGGTTCAGCTCGGCATCGCCCCGGGAATAAAGAGCCGCCTTGCCGAAAGCGAATCGCGAGGCGGTCGTCCGCTCGCCCCAATACTCTGCATCGAATCCGTACCCGGTTAAGATCCCGCATTCCTTCTTCAAAGCGGCTGCATCCTCCGGACGGCTCGCTACATACAGACTATCTCTTCTTACGAAATCCGCACCCTCGATACTGGAGCATAAATGCTGTAGTTCGCTGACCGCCTCGCGGCATAAGGAGTAAAAGCGGACTGCCTGCTCTGCACCAAAAGAATGGATACAAGCGGACAGCGGCTTATCGCTGATATATTGCAAGAGACCTGTATTCATGCAAGAACTTCCCGAGGCTGCCTTCCGTTTGTCTACCACGATCACGTCCAGGCCATGCCTGACAAGCTCATAAGCGCATAGTGCCCCGGTGCAGCCTGCGCCAATAATCGCAACGTCGCACGAGATGTCCTGATCGAGCGCCGCAAAGGCGGGGGGCGCGGGAAGCGTATCGATCCAGCACGATTGACCGGAATACAACTCCATAATAAGCACACTCTTTCTAAAGATAGTCGGGGCTAATAAGTGAAACGAAACGGGAAAGTAGAGCTTCAGACCATTTTTACGGAAACGGAATTTGCTTCTGACTTTGTACGTTAGTATGTACAGGCGGTGAGTGCACATGCATACATAAGGAGAAATCGGCTGGGGCATCTTAATCAATGGAACTTTCGAAGGGAGGGAATCAAATATGCAGATGAATGGGCTACAGCCGTTAACGGCCAAGGAACTCGAATACGTAGCGGATACGATGTCGAACGAGGATTTGCTGATCAAGCTTTGCGCAGCTACTGCTTCGACGGCGAACAACCCGCAGGTACGCAATATTTGCCTGGATATGCTTCATACCCATGAGCAGCATTATCACACCCTGCTGAACAGCTTGCAGCATCATATGAACTTGGCTCCGCAGCAGCCGGGGACTTCCCAATAAGGAGGAGAAGCGTCTTGTACTCAACCATGCAGCAACAACAGCAACAACAACAACAACAGCAACAAAGCGGTTCGTTTATGCCGGAGCAGGACTTGCTGTACACGATCTTATGCGAGCTGAAACGTTCGGTTCGCGAATACACGACCGCCACGACTGAATCGAATTGCCCTGCGATCCGTCAAATGTTTACGGAGCTGACAACGAGCACCCTGACCATGCAGGGCCGGCTTTACACCCTGATGAAGCAGCAGAATATGTATAATACCGCCTCTCCAGTGCTGCGTCAGGAAATCGACAAGCAGTTGAAACAGTACAGCCAAGACGGGCAGAAAACGTCTCAATTCGTTCAGCAAAAAATGTCCGCAAGCAAGCAGGGCTATGCGCAGCAGGCACCGATGTTCGCGAACAACTATCAGCAACCCCAGCACCAACAGCAGCAGCATATGCCTTACAATTGATTCGCCGGATGTAAGAAAAGCTTCTAAACGAAGCTCTTTCCACGACGAATGACCCTGCGTAAGCGGAAGCTTTCCTTGGTAAAGAATGTTTTAATTTACCGCTTTAAACGTTAGAAAACGGGCTGATCGTCAGGTTTTCAGACCTGTACGACCAGCCCGTTTCGTATGCGCTCCGTCATCAACCGGTAATAATATCTTCGATTTCGTTCAAGTTAAACGAATACACTTTCTTTTCATCCACGTGGTAAATCGTCAGTTGCTGCCCGGCCGCGTCGAATCGGAGAATCCGGCAAGGGATGCTCAGTCTGATTCCTTTCTCCTTCACCGCCACGATTCGAACGAGCGTGCCTTTGGCTTGAACATCGGACAAATTGTCGAAGCTTAAGCTGGATTTGAGGTTGCCAGCCGGAGAGTCCGTTTTTTTCATTGGAGCGGGCTCTTTCGTTTTGCCGTCGGCAGGCTCGCCGATCAGCGATTTCTCCCCAGCGGGATTCGGCTCCGGCTTGTCAGGACGATCTTTCTCCGGACCGTTCGGCGGCGGAACCTTAACAGGGGCCGCTTGATGGGGAGGAATCGCGAACCGCTCACCCTTGTTCTCCTTTAACGTTTTCTCGATTTCCTTGCCGAACTGAATGCCCTGCATAATCCGGAAATCCGCTACGTGGGGATGATTCAACGCTTGCAGCAGAGCAGCCAGTGCCATCATATGGGTAGGTTCTTCAACCAAAATCTCCACTTGGAATAAATGTTTTTTTTTCTCAAATTTGGACTTTTCTGGTCCCATGGTCTCACTCCGGAATTATTCAATAGGTATGTAGTCCTTAGTATATCAAAAAACACGGTTTCAAGTAACCGGAAATCCGCTTACGCTCCTGCCTTCCGCCGCCAAGCAGATCCGGCTCGAACTGGGCGAAAGACCGGACTAAGCGGGCAGCGCTTGCATATGCTGATACCAACCTGGAGGCGAAAGGAGAACCGTCTGGAATGATTGAAGCGAAACCTATCGTGATAGAGGGGCGTACCGTAATCGGCATTACCGTTTCCTTGCCGAAAACGACGCTGATTGCAGTCACCACGGACCGGGGCTACATCATGTGCGGCGCCTTGGACATCGGGCTGCTGAACGATCGGCTGAAGGATCGAAATATCATCGCTGGCCGGGCTACCGGTGTCCGCACGCTCGACGAGCTGCTCGACGCTCCCTTGGAGTCCGTCACCCACGAAGCGGAGCGGTTAGGCATTGTGCCGGGAATGAAGGGGCGGGATGCGGTTTTACGGATGTGAGGGGAGAGAGAGTAAGTCGCTAAGGCAAAGGCGATTTACTCTTTGTTTTTTAGTTCTGACAAAAAGAATAGTTTCCATCCCTTTCTGTTTCTCATATACTAATTAATAGGGAAAGATTGCTGGTCCATTTTGTATCAATGAAACATAAAGAAGAAGTCCTCATGGAACCTGACGACCTCTTGGAAGGATAAAAAGCAACATATAGAGTTTTATTTGAAGGAACGCTCCGCTCGAATAAAAGCAATGAACCGTTTGGCTTCTTCAACCGAAAGCTTCCTTCCGTCTACCGTAAGGCTGAATTTCTCCAAGATGTTCTCGTCGGATAGTTCCAGGCTGTCTACGAAATCCCGTACGTCCTTATCCAGCTCCGAGTAAGGATCGTTGGTTCGGCCCAGCAAATAATCCAGAGATATGTCAAAATAGTTGGCTATGTTCCGCAAAGTCTCATAGTCCGGCTCTCTACGATTGGTTTCGTAGTGGGATAGGGAGGCGCGAGAGATCCCGAGTTTATGAGATAATTCCTCTTGCGTAAGGCCCCTCTTCTCGCGAAGATATGCTATTCTATCCCCACATTTCATCATCGTCTGTCCCCCTAAGTTCGAAATCCGATAATAGTAGTATACCCACTGGCATAACAGTAAAACAAGACGAACGATATAAATTTCGTAATCTAGCAAACGGAAGCGACTAAATATTCCCTTGATATACTGACGTTAGGAACTCCGGATGGATTGAATTTGATTTTTTTGAAAAAGACGGAAAAAGGAAAGGGATAACGCTTGACTTTGATACGTTGTGTATCTAAAATTGAATTGTTGATACAAAAGTATCATAACTCTATAACTACATACCTGTTCGGTTCGATATTGTTGATGAGCAAATCATTTCATATTTTACAACATTAGATGACTCATTGCACGCCAAAATTGATGAAGATCAGATCTACATTTTTGGGGGAGAAAATGGCCGAGAAGAGGGAAATCGATGTGTTGGAAGTAATGAGGCACCTGGAGATTGAAACGAAGAAAGTTTACCAGTTTTTATCCAGGCTGCAGGAGAGCTCGTTTAAGGAAACGGATCGGGTTCAAATAAGCGCGGCAAATGGGGAGGAAGCGCAGCTCAAGCAGCAGGCCGAGAAGAACCGAGAGTAGCTGGGGATCGGCAGTATCGCGTAAGAGCCGGCTCCGGATTCCAAGATCCGGGTTCGTTCCGTTTTTGAGTTCAGCGCGCATAATCGCAGCGCCGGCTAATATAGTATTCATATCCCCTTTTCAAACGGCAATTTACGACGCTTGATGAAATAGGAAAAAAGAACCAATAGTGAGTCCTTATAATCATAATGATACTATTTGTATCAAATTAGATTGACAATATACAAAATGTATCATAACATAAATCCGAGGACGACAACATTGCTTCAAATGCTGCAGGGGGAATCATGAGTGCACTAGTCGGTATTGTATACGATCGTGAAGCGTCTGGAAAGCTCCAGGACGAAGGAAGACGGATGATGCAGGCTCTTGAACCGTATCCTGCTGACGATCAGGGTGCTTGGAATGACGGAACTGTTTTTCTTGGCTGTCATGCCCAATGGATCACGCCCCAATCGGTTGGCGAGCGGCTGCCTCTCTACCGGGATGAAGCCCGGCTCGCGATAACGGCGGACGCGATCCTCGATAATCGCGACGAGTTATTTCAGCAGCTGCAGATCGAAGCGGGGAGACGGGAGCAGATTACCGACAGTGAACTGATCCTGGACGCTTACATGAAGTGGGGCACGGATACTCCGAAGTTTTTGCTCGGCGACTTCGCCTTTCTCATCTGGGACCGGAAAAATCAAAGTTTGTTCGGAGCGAGGGATTTATTCGGCAGCCGGACGTTGTACTATCACCGCAATCCGGAAAGGGCCGCGTTTTGTACGACGATCTCGCCCCTGTTCGCGATTCCCGGTGTGAAGGCGGAGCCTGATGAAGTGTGGCTTGCGCAATATCTCGCGATCCCGACGATGCTGGATAATACGGATATACATGCCACGGCGTACAAACATATTAATCAAATCCCGGCCTCCCATTCTTTCGTGATGAGAAGCGGAAGAATCGAGCTGACGAGGTACGGGACGCTTGTGCCTGAGACCCGGCTGCGCTTGCCTTCGAATGAGGACTACGAAGAAGCGTTTCGGGACGTATTTGAAAAAGCGGTTGCCTGCAGACTGCGCACCCATCGGAAGGTGGGAGCGACATTAAGCGGCGGCCTGGATTCGGGCCTGGTCGCGGGTGCGGCCGCCAAACTCCTTCGACGGGAAGGAAGGCCGCTGCATGCGTTCAGCACGATTCCCGCTCCCGATTTTGTCGATTGGACATCAGCGAGCCGGATGGCGGACGAACGTCCGTTTATTCAGGAAACGGTTGGTTTCGTAGGCAATATTACGGAAAATTATTTGGACTTCCCGGACCTGAGTCCGTTTTCGGAAGTGGATGATTGGCTGGATGTGCTTCAGGCGCCTTACAAAAATTTCGAAAACTCGCATTGGATAAAAGGAATCTATGAAGAAGCTTCGAGACAAGGGGTGGGCATCCTGCTTACAGGCGCAGCCGGGAACTTCTCCATCTCGTGGGGGTCGGCGGCCGAATATTACGTCCATTTATTAAGGAAGCTTCGCTGGGTCCGTTTTTATCGCGAGCTGAAGCCTTACAGCAGAAATATGCGGATGGGCCGGCTGAACTTAATCAAACGGCTCGGCAAGTATGCGTTCTTCCGCCCTACGCACCGCTCGATCGGCCAGATGGATATTGTTTCGATGATTCATCCGGATTTCGCCGAGAAAACGAACGTGTATGAACGGTTGAAGGATCAGGATATCGGCCTCGAATCCAGCGTCAGCATGATGAATGAAAGGGAAAGCTTCTTCCACAACCTGGCCGTTCAAAATATGCGGGGAGCTTCCTGCACGAAGCTGTCGCTGCGTCATTCGGTATGGGAGCGCGACCCTAGCAGTGATGCCCGAGTCGTACGGTTCTGCTTATCGTTGCCGCTCGACCAGTTTGTCCAGAACGGATACGACCGGTCGTTAATCCGGAGAGCCTCGAAGCCGTACTTGCCCGACAAAGTGCGGCTGAATCAACGGACCCGCGGGGTGCAAGGAGCGGATTGGCTGCATCGGATGCTGCCTGCGTGGGGATTGTTTACTGACGAGCTTCGCGAGTTATCCAAGGGTACCGGCGCATCGGCCTATTTAAACATCGCCGCAATCGACCAAGCTTTGGCCCGGATCGGCGACGCTCCGCGCCCGGAGCAGGCTTTCGATTCGGACGTAAGGTTTTTGATGCGAAGTTTAATCGCGTTCCGGTTTATAAAACGGCTGCATGCAACGGAGGGAGGTGAAACGTATGAAAAAAGAGTGGCAGGCTCCTACATTGGAAGTCCTTGACGTCAGCATGACGATGTCCGGTATCGGTTCGACGAAAGTCGACTGGACATGGGTTGGCGGCAAGCTGGACGGGGATCTTTACGATTCCTAAACCGTACTTATTATGAGAATCCGAGCCCTTATACATAACCTGTATAGGGGCCCCTTTTTAAGGGGGAGGGGGAAGCAATTGCATGATCATTCCTACAGCCAAGAGAAATGCCTATCGGGCGTTCGGACTGCGTTTTTCCAGCGACCTTGCTTTGCCCGAACTTATATCGATCGACGATGAAGAGGGGGCGCCTGACGTAGAAATCCGGATTGCCGATTTGTCCGGCATCTGGGACGACTCGTTGTTTCACGACTCTTATTATGCGGGCAAAGACGGGCACATTTATTTTCATTTGCCGGGAATCGCCCATGTTTGTATCCGGGGAGGGAGAGAGATTCTCGTGTCGCCGCTGGCGGGCTCGGATGAGAATCAGGTCCGGCTGTATGTGCTCGGAAGCTGTATGGGCGCCTTGTTGATGCAGCGCCGAATATTGCCGCTTCACGGCAGCGCGGTCGTCGTGGACGGCAAAGCTTACGCTTTCGTCGGTGAATCCGGGGCGGGCAAATCGACGCTTGCCGCTGCGTTCGTCCGTCAAGGGTACTCGCTTGTGAGCGACGACGTCATTGCCGTATCGTTGTCGCACGAGGGGACGCCGGTTGTAACCCCGTCGTATCCGCAGCAAAAATTATGGCAGGAAAGTCTGACCGGCTTCGGCATGCAGACGGATCAATATGCTCCGTTATACGGCGGAGTAAATAAATACGCGATCCCGGTCAAAAACCGGTTTTATTCGAGTCCGGTGCCGCTTGGCGGAATTTTCGAGCTGCTGCCTGCCCGGGACGACCTGTATGTCCATCAGCTGGAGGGACTGGAGAAGCTTCCCGTGTTCCGGTTCCATACGTACCGCAGCATGCTGATCCCGATCCTTCAATTGGAGAAATGGCATTTCCATATGTCGGCAAGCATCAGTACGCAGGTTCGGGTGTATCAGGTTCGAAGATCCGCTTCGTCCTTTGCCCCGGAGCAGCTGCTCGCACGAATTGTGGATTCTATTAACAAAGGAGCTTGACCTGTGATGAGCGTTCAACCGCTTGAGCTTGACCAAATCGTGATGCAGTCCGACGGATTTCTGGCGAGCAATATGAATGACGAGAAAGTAATGATGAGCGTCGAATCGGGCAAATATTATAACCTCGGCTCGATCGGAGGACGAATCTGGGAATTGATCGAATCGCCGACTTCGGTCAGGCAAGTGGTCACTTCTTTAAGAGAAGAGTACGAGATCGACCAGGACGCTTGCGAGCGGCAGGTTTTGTCGTTTTTGCAGACGATGCTGACCGAGAAGCTCATACGAACCGGAACTTAAGGCTATGGCCAAATTGTAGCAGGAAGGGCGCACCTAACGTTGTGGAGAAAAGTGAAATCGTTTATGTCGCTGAACTCGGGCACGAAGCTGTTATTTATGGAAGCTTTTTTATATCTGGGCTGGGCGAGACTGCTAAAAGCGCTGCCTTTTGCGAAAGTCGCACCCACCTTGGGAATCCGGATGATGGAGACGGATCTGGCGCCCAATCCGGCCCAGCGGAACGTTATTAAGCATATTTCGCAAGCGATTCAAGTGATGAGCCGCTACACATGGTGGGAAAGCATGTGTCTGGTCAAGGCGATCGCCGGGATGAAGATGCTGGAAAGACGGGGAATCGAGAGCACCTTGTATCTGGGAACGACCAGAGACGAAAGCGGCAGCATGATCGCCCATGCGTGGCTGCGCAGCGGTCCGTATTATATTTCCGGGTATGAGGAAATGGAGCGGTTTACGGTTGTAGCCAAGTTCGGAAACGTTAGTAAGCGCCAAGCGAGCCAAAGGGGAGCCGTCAATGGGTAGCAAGTTCAAACTGAAACGGAGTTCGATGTCACAAGAGCTGAAGCTGCTGCTTTCCATCGTTGGCATGGAACATGCGCCGGACCTTCCCGGTCACATCTTGCGCACATCCGCATCAATCGACTGGGTTCAGTTTATAGAGCTGACCCGGCACCATCGCGTGTATCCTTTGGTTTATTCGAATGTGAGCCGATTGGGCAAAGAACTTCTTCCGCAACACGTCGTTCAGGTTCTGCAGCAAGACTATACGAATAATACGTTTCAAATGCTTCGCTTAAGCGCAGAGATGCAGATGATCGGTATCCAATTGGACAAAAGCGAGATTCCGTATTTGCTAGTAAAAGGTCCTCTGCTTGCGGAACGTCTATATGGGGACATTTCGCTGCGGACCTGCAAAGATTTGGACATCCTTGTAGCGGATCAAGATCTGGAACGGGCAGGCGCGGTATTGCGCGATGCGGGTTACTTCGCGGCGGATGCCGACCCGACCACGATCCTAACGGAAACAAGGGAGCATCATCATTCTTACATTCATCCTAATAAAAAAATACAGATCGAGCTTCACTGGAGATTGAATTGGAAAACCTGGAGCGAACCTGCCTTCGACGAATTGTGGGCAAGAAAGAGGACGTTCTCATTTAAAGGGGTTTCCGTGCACAGCTTCGGCCCCGAGGACTTGTTTCTCAGCTTGACTACTCACGGCGCCCGTCATGGCTGGTCTAGGCTTCGCTGGTTATCAGATATAGATAAGCTGATGGCGGAGGAGCTCGATTGGAGCCGGATCGTACATCACCTGGAAGCGTATCGGTTGCAGCATATCGGCGCGCAGGCTCTCCTGTTGACCTCCCGCTTGTTCGGAACGCAGACGGGCGACCGGCTGCCGGCCCTTCAACCCACCCATCATTCTTACCGGCTCGCCATGCTGGCGATCGAGTATATTCAGGGACGAAGAACGCATCAGTATTCGATATCCCTGGTAAAAGGAATGGCAAAGCTGAAATATTTCATTCATATGCTCCAGCCGAAAGCGTATGATATGGAAATGTTTCCGCTGCCAAAAGGACTGCGTTTTTTGTATGTTCCGCTGCGGCCCCTCTTGTATATCAGGCGGAGATTTATGAAGCGCCAAGGGCTGACAAGGGAGATGTGAGATGGCGCCATTACTGCCCTATTTGAAGAAAATGCACCATGTCGTCGGGTTTAAGCTGTACGTTAACTTTTTCAGTATGATGATCATCAGTTCTCTGGAAGGGGCGGCGATTTATTTATTAATCCCGATGTTGGGCGTGATCGGGGTTCTGAGCGTCGATGTGGGACCAATCCCGCTTATTGCCTGGATGAATCAGGGGTTTGCCCATATTCCGGAAACCTTGCAATTGCTGGTTATTCTGCTCTCATTCATCGTGATTGTAACGATTCAAGCTTTCTTGCAAAGAAGTCAAACAATCCAGAACAGCAAAATCCAGCAAATGTTCATTAAATCTTTACGATTTGAGACGTACCGGGCGATTCTGCAGTCGAATTGGAGTTTGTTCGTTAAGAAGAGAAGAGCCGATTTTACGCATATGATGACTCACGAGATTGCGAATGTAAGCCAGGGCACCGTTTCCGCGCTTGGATTGGGAACGAACCTGGTATTTACCGGCATTCAGATCGTGTTTGCTTTATGGTTATCGGTAAAGCTGACGCTGTTTGTGCTGGTCAGCGGCATTTTGCTAGCTTTGTTCTCGCGGAAATTTATTAGAAAAGCCAAACATTTGGGAGAAAACATCACTCTGTTGGCTCGGACCTATACGGCGGGCGTCACCGAGCATTTTAACGGGATCAAAGATATAAAAAGCAATACGCTGGAAGAGCATCACTACACGTGGTTTACTCGATTAGGCAACAAGATGGAGGCCACTTATGTCCAATTTTCGCGGCTGCAAACGACTTCCCAATTCGTCTATCGCGTAGTATCGACGCTGCTGATCGCCATGTTCATTTGGGTGTCGATTAAGCTTCTTCGTGCCGAACCGGGGCAGCTGATGCTGGTTATCCTCATCTTTACCCGATTGTGGCCGAGATTTACGTCCATCCAATCGAGCTGGCAGCAGATTGTTTCTACCTTTCCGGCCTTTGAGAGTTTGTCGGGTTTGCACCGGGAATGTGCGGACGCCAAAGAGCTGGATATCGACCGTCACGGCCAAGCTGTAACCACCGTGCGTATGGAACAAAGTATCGAATGCCGCCATTTATTTTACCGGTATGATCCCCATGAACCGGTCTATGCCCTTCACGACGTCAGCTTTCAAATTGTCGCGAATAGTATGACCGCCGTTGTAGGGAAGTCGGGTGCAGGCAAAAGTACCTTGATCGATCTTCTGATCGGATTGATTGAGCCGGAACGGGGCGAGATCCGAATAGACGGAATTCCTCTGACCTCTGCCAACCGGCCGTCCATTCGAGGGGCGATCAGTTACGTTTCGCAAGATCCGTTCCTTTTTCACGCAACCGTCCGGGAAAATCTATTGATGGTCGTACCGGGCGCCACAGAGGAGGAGCTGTGGGAGGCTCTCCGGTTTTCCGCATCGGATGAATTTGTAAGCAAGCTTCCGCAAGGTTTGGATACCGTTATTGGCGACCGGGGGATTAAACTGTCGGGCGGGGAGCGGCAGAGGCTCGTATTGGCAAGGGCGATCCTGCGAAAACCGCTCATTCTGGTGCTCGATGAGGCAACGAGCGCGCTGGATCACGAAAATGAGACGAAAATTCAGGAAGCGCTCGATCGGTTGAAAGGGAAAATGACCTTAATCGTCATCGCTCACAGACTCTCTACAATTCGAAATGCCGATCAGGTGATCGTTCTGGAGAACGGGAGAATTATTCAACAAGGGGAGTACCAGAAGCTGTCCGATGAAACGAGAGGCACGTTTAGCAAAATGCTTGCTTCGGGCTGACGTATTACTGTGAATGTAGCCGCACAATTTGAGAGAGGATTCTTACTAAGAAGGAGTGTGAATCATGCAAGTCGTCCAGCCTATAAAGGACGTGGAGAAAATTAAAGAGATCCAGACCATACTGAAAAAACAGTCCGATCGAGACTGGCTGCTTTTTACTATAGGCATCAGCTCGGGGCTGCATTTGACCGATATTTTGAAGCTGAAGGTGAGCGACGTCCAGGACAAAACCGTCGTTTCGCTGAGGGAAGAAAGAACGGGAAAAATGAAAAGTTTCAAGCTGACGGATGAATTAATTCACGCCCTCCGTGAATATAACAAAAGTATGGACAGTAATGACTACTTGTTCCGCTCCCAACGGACCGGGCAGCCGATCAAGCGAATCCGGGTATACCGCATCCTGAACGAAGCGGCCAAGCAAGCCGGCCTGGAGGACGTAGGGACTCACACGATGCGTAAAACATATGGTTACCATGTTTATCTGAAAACGAATGATGTTATGCGACTAAAGGAGCTGTTTAATCATTCGGCTCCTTCGGTTACGTTAAAATATATTGGGTTGGTTTGAAAGATGCGCTCTCCATACCAATAATGAATCCTTGTTGATTGAGCTGCTATCCCTTTAGAAACGCAGCTTTTTCCTTTTTGTCTGTTATGTTAACCAAATATATACTTGACACAGATACAAAATGTATCTTAAAGTAAGGTTATGAATAAGACAGGAGGGAACGGAGTGGAGAATGACAGGAGAACAGATTTAGATATAAACAAAGTTTTAGAACAGCTGAAGATTAGCAAGGAAACGGTTCAGAAGTTTTATATCGAGCATCTTACTCCTAGAAAAGACGACAGGAATGTTCAACCCTCTCCGTAACGTCACTTAATATGTAAAGTGAATAGTTAATTAAGGAATTAATGATACAATACGTATCATTAATCATTTTTACGGTTGATGATACGAAGTGGATCGAAAATAGGAGGTACCCATGGAGCTGGAACTGAAAGAAGTGCTGCAAATCGTAAAGAGAAAACTTTGGATCATCATTTCGGTTGTTCTAATCGCTTGTCTGGCCACTGCCATATTTAATATTTATTTCGCTAAACCTATTTACTCTACAAGTACAAAGCTGATTGTAAATAAGTCAAGTGATTCATCTAACACTGAGAAGTTAGACTTAGGTTCATTAAACGCGAATATTCAACTGATTAATACATACAAAGAGATTCTTAAGACACCAGCTATTCTAGATAAGGTGGCGGCGGATCATCCCGAATTTAATCTTAGCTCAGAAGGGATAAATTCAAGAATTACGGTAACTTCCAAAGAACAATCTCAAGTTATGACCATTGGTGTCCAGGATACTTCGCATACAAGGGCAGTCGGTATCGTTAATGCAGTTGCGGAAGTGTTTAAACAGGAAATTCCAAGAATTATGAAGGTGGATAACGTTACCATTCTAAGTGAAGCAAAAGTAGTACAAAACCCGAGTCCAATTAGTCCGAACATCAAGTTGAATATGGTTATTGCTGTTATTGCTTCTCTGCTAATCTCAACAGGTTTGATCTTCCTTCTCGAATATTTAGACGACTCGATCAAAAGCGAGAAAGATATCGAGCTGGCGCTCGGGGTACCTACATTGGCAATGATCAGAAAGATCAAGAAGAAGGATCTAAAAGGAAGGCATAAAGCTTCCTATCAAAGAGTAGCGGGTGAGAAAACTTATGCCAGCAGTAACGGATAAAATCAAAATGAACCTGGTAACCGAGCTTAATCCAAACTCACTAATAACGGAAGCTTACAGAACGCTGCGGATGAAAATTCAGTATTCGACATCAAGCGAGCCGATGAAAACCGTGTTGTTGACATCTGTAACTTCCAAAGACGAAAAGTCGAAAACGATAGCCAATCTCGCCGTCATATACGCCAGAGAAGGTAAGAAGGTACTCGTCATTGACACTGATCTAAGAACACCGATGCTGCACCACACTTTTACATCCAACGGATTTGGATTAGCGGATATCTTGCTTGGACAAAGCCCATTATCCAATGCTATTTCCGAGACGCAAATAGCGAATCTTTCCTTCATACCGGCCGGGCATGCTACCGTAAACCCTTCGGAGTTGTTGTCGTCGGAACAGATGCAGGAGCTTTTGAGCCAAGTAAAAGAAGAGTTCGACATCGTCTTGATCGATTCTCCTCCTGTGCTGGCCGTAACGGACGCACAGATTATCGCAGCCATAAGCGATGGAGTAGTGCTGATTGTGAATCAAGGAAAAGTAAAGCGAGAAGCAGCGAAGAAAGCTTTGGCCCAGTTGAACTATGTGAGGGCTGTTGTACTCGGGGCTGTGTTGGTGAATACATCGAAATAAGTGAATGTGGAGTGACTTCTTACTCAGGTAATGTCTACTGAACCTTTATCACTGTAGGCACTCGGCCATGCTGTGGGTGATTGTCACCTTAGACGTAAATCGTCAAGAGTGTGGTGTGAGGCGGGGTTGAATGCCCTATTGCCAATGTGAGTTGGCTTATTTTCGTGAGCCAGTCGGAGCATGCAAATAAGCGAGCTTATATTGGCGCACCACATTTTGAGGAGGAGGAACTATGTCTTACCAGAAAAGATTGGTCTCATTAATTTTCATTGACTCCATCATCGTTATGACTTCCATTTATATGTGCAATTTTATTTTAATGCCGTCTCAAACCGTATTTACTCCCGAGCTGATGGTCAGCTCGATCTCGCTGCTCCTGTGTCACTTTATATTTGCTTATGTGTATAAATTATACAAGCGAGTATGGCAGTACAGCAGTGTCGGCGAGCTTCTAGCCATTATTAGAGCCATTACCGTATCGATAGCGGTGACGTCGATTTTGCAACTGCTGCTTTTTCAAGACGTGTACGTTCGTGTGATGGCCATAACATGGATGATGCACCTGATTCTGATCGGCGGAATCCGGTTTTCTTGGCGGATTATGCGTGACGGCGTTTTAACAAAGCCGGATATAAGTGGTAAGAAGCGGGCGTTAATAATCGGCTCAGGCGCCGCCGGCACGATGATCGCCAGACAACTGAAGCAAAATCCGGATGCAGAGCTTTACCCGGTTGCTTTTATCGACGACGATTGTACGAAACATAAGCTCGAAGTATTGGGTCTCCCTGTGATCGGCGGTCAGGAATCGATCGAACAAGCCGTTCGGTCGCTGGCGATAACGAATATCATTATTGCGATCCCTTCCTTAAATAAGAAGGCATTAAGCCAGATTGTCGAGAAGTGCAACAAAACAAAAGCGAAGGCGCAAATCGTACCGATGCTTGAGGATTTGATCAGCGGGAAAATAACGGTTAGCGACGTCCGGGATGTCCAGGTGGAAGACTTGCTCGGCCGGGAGCCGGTCGAACTGGATACATATTCGATCGCGCATTACGTAACCGGGAATACGATATTGGTTACAGGGGCCGGCGGATCGATCGGTTCCGAGGTATGCAGACAAGTTTCGCGTTTTGCTCCAAGACGGATGATTTTACTGGGTCATGGCGAGAACAGCATCTATTCCGTTGAAATGGAACTAAAGAGCCAGAATGCAAACAACGTCGAATACATTGCGGAAATTGCCGATATTCAGGATCGGGACAAAATGTTCAAAATTATGGAGAAGCACAGACCGAGCGTAGTGTTTCATGCGGCTGCTCATAAACATGTGCCTTTAATGGAACGAAATCCTGAGGAAGCGTTTAAAAATAACGTGCTCGGCACGAAAAACGTAGCTGAGGCGGCCAGCTATAGCGGTGTTAGAACGTTTGTCATGATCTCGACCGACAAAGCGGTCAACCCTACCAGTGTGATGGGTGCGACAAAACGGCTGGCGGAAATGATCATTCAAGACTTGGATCGAAGGAGTTCAACAAAATTTGTCGCTGTACGCTTCGGCAACGTGCTTGGCAGCAGGGGGAGCGTAATTCCACTATTTAAGGAACAAATTCTTCGAGGCGGGCCGGTTACGGTCACGCATCCGGAGATGGTCCGATTTTTTATGACCATACCCGAAGCTTCCAGGCTTGTCCTCCAGGCTGGTGCACTCGCGCAAGGAGGAGAAATTTTTGTTCTGGACATGGGCGAACCCGTAAAAATTACAGATTTGGCCCGTAATTTAATTCGGCTGTCCGGTTATACGGAGGAAGAAATCGGCATCGAATATACCGGGATGAGGCCGGGAGAGAAATTGTTCGAAGAACTGTTGAATGAAAATGAAGTGCATAACGACCACGTCTATCCAAAGATATATGTAGGCAAGGCGGCTATGACTCCCATTATCCTGATTGAAACTTTGATCGATCAATTTCAATCCTTCACATCCGTAGAATTACGTCAGGAGATTATGGATATTGTATACAACCGGAAAAGCCAGCCTAGTCAGCCTAAAAAGTTCGCCGCTGTTAATTAAGATTACCTAAATAACTATACATAAGGAGAGAACATCGATAATGAAAGTACGCAAGGCGATCATACCTGCTGCAGGATTGGGAACGAGATTTTTGCCAGCTACCAAAGCGATGCCAAAAGAAATGCTGCCAATCGTTGATAAACCGACCATTCAATATATTGTCGAA
Organism: Paenibacillus oceani; assembly: GCF_014705615.1. Classification (GTDB taxonomy): domain Bacteria; phylum Bacillota; class Bacilli; order Paenibacillales; family NBRC-103111; genus Paenibacillus_AB; species Paenibacillus_AB oceani. The sequence goes on along the minus strand of NZ_JACXJA010000061.1, from coordinate 9,772 downwards.
GAGGCTGTCGAATCAGGGATCGAAGACATTATCATTGTAACCGGCAAAGGGAAGAGGGCCATAGAGGACCACTTCGACAACTCGTTTGAGCTTGAGCAAAGCTTATTGGAGAAAGGAAAACTGGAGCTGTTAAATGAAGTCCAGAAGTCTTCCAAGATGGTCGACATTCATTATATCCGACAAAAGGAAGCTAAGGGGCTGGGGCACGCCGTATGGTGCGCTCGTAAGTTTATCGGAAACGAGCCGTTCGCTGTGCTGCTTGGCGACGATATCGTAGCGGCTGACAAACCGTGTCTCAAACAGATGATTGAACAATACGAGCGCTTTAAAGCGTCGGTCATTGGCGTGCAGCGGGTTCCTGAGAAAGAGGTGCCGCGTTACGGGATCATCGAGGCTAAAGAAATACATGAACGCTTTTTTAGCGTGAGCAACCTAGTTGAGAAACCGAAGATGGAACAGGCTCCTTCCAATCTGGCCATCATGGGACGTTATATTCTTAGCCCAAAAATATTGGATATTTTGGACCGGCAAGAGCCGGGGGCGGGAGGCGAAATCCAGCTTACGGATGCCATCGCCAAATTAAATCAAGAAGAAGCTGTGTATGCCTATGATTTTGAAGGTGTCAGGTATGATGTGGGCGAGAAGCTTGGGTTTATTCAAACTAACATCGAGTTTGCGCTGCAGCATAGCGAATTAAGACAAAGCCTTCTGGAATATATGGAGAAATTGGTAGAGAAGCATGTAGTGGCGTCGCGTTAAAAGAGTATATTAAACATACTGGAGTGAACTATGAGAGTCCTAATCGTAGGAAGCGGATATGTCGGATTAACTACAGGTAGTGCTTTGGCTTATCTCGGACATCAAGTCACCTTATTAGATATTAATGAAGAAAGAATTATGCGTCTTAAAGACGGGGAAATCCCGATCCACGAAAGAGGTTTGGCGGAAGTTATCGGGGAATCGAGGCAAAATATCGAATTTATTGCCAGATGGGAAGAGTTCGATTCGTCAGTCGATATCGTCATCGTAGCAGTGGGTACTCCTAATAAAGGCAATGGCGACGTGGATCTGACATACGTAGAAGTGGTCGCAAAGGCGATCGGTGAACGATTGACAGCGGACTCCGACCCTGTTGTCATTAACAAATCGACGGTGCCGATCGGTTCTGCAAGAAGGGTAAAGACTATAATCGAACAAGAGATGAAGAAGCGGGACATTCATAAACAGATTGATGTAGCCTCGAATCCCGAATTTCTCCGCGAGGGAGAGGCGTTATTTGATACGTTTTATCCGGACCGGATCGTGATCGGGGTCGAATCGGATAAAGCGAAAAACCGGCTGATCAATCTATACCAGCCGCTACTCGAGCAGACGTTTACTCCCCCGGTATCGGTCAGACGGCCGGAAGGATTAACGCTGCCGCATATGATTACAACAAGTCCGACGAGCGCCGAACTTATTAAGTATGCGGCGAATTCTTTTCTGGCGATGAAAATATCGTTTATTAATGAATTTGCCGGGCTTGCGGAGCTAGTGGGAGCGGACATTAACGAAGTTGCCAAAGGAATCGGTCAGGACAAACGTATCGGATCGAGATTTTTGAACGCGGGGATCGGCTGGGGCGGAAGCTGCTTCGGCAAAGACACCGCTGCAATTATGTATACGGCGAATCAATATAATTTTGAGATGCCGCTTGTGCAAGCCGCTATTAAAACGAATTACAAACAGCGCGAGAGTATCATTAGAAAACTCCAGTCCGAGCTGAAAGTGCTGAGAGGTTCGACGATCGGGATACTGGGACTGGCATTTAAACCGAATACCGATGATTTAAGAGATGCGCCATCCCTCGACATTATCCGCGGTTTGCTCGAACTTGGAGCGAATGTAAAGGTATACGACCCGATCGCGATGGCGAACTGCAAGCGGCTGTATCCGGATTTAATCATCAGCTATGCATCGTCGTCTGAGGAGTTGTTCGAAGATTGTCACGCAGTCGTGTTGATTACGGAATGGGAGGAGTTTTTGCATCTTCCATACTCCAGGATCGCAGAGCGGATGAGAACGAAGCTGATTGTGGACGGACGCAATGTGCTCGATAAAGAGGGAATTGTCCGAGCAGGAATTACATACAAAGGAATCGGCAGGGGCGAATGAGATGAGAATGCTAGTGACCGGCGGGGCGGGGTTTATCGGGAGCCATCTCGTGGACTCCTTGTTGGCTGAAGGGCATGAAGTGCTGGTAATCGACAATTTCGATCCTTTTTATGCACGAAGTTTAAAAGAACAAAACATATCGCAGCAACTGGAATCGAGCCGGTACCAACTGGTAGAGGCGGATATTAGAAACCGCGAAAAAGTGTTTGAAATTTTTGAATCGTACGCACCTGAATCCGTTATTCATTTGGCTGCCAAGGCAGGGGTAAGGCCGTCTCTCGAAGACCCTTTGCAATATGTAGAGGTTAACATTAACGGAACGATAAACGTATTGGACGCCTCCGTAAAGGTTAAGGCCGGGAAATTTGTTTTTGCCTCCTCCAGCTCGGTGTATGGACTGAATGAGAAAGTTCCCTTCTCGGAACAGGACCCGATTCTGAATCAGGCGTCTCCTTATGGAGCGACTAAGGCGGCCGGAGAGGCGCTATGCAGAAGTTACAGCAACTGTTACGGGCTTCCCATTGTGGCGCTTCGGTTTTTCACAGTTTACGGGCCACGGCAAAGACCGGATCTGGCGATTCATAAATTTGCTAAGAAGATGCTTCGCGATGAAGCGATCACTTTATACGGCGACGGATCGACCTCAAGAGACTACACCTATGTAGACGATACTGTGGCTGGAATCAAAGCGGCCATTCACTACAATGTGAAAGAGTATGAAGTATTCAATCTAGGCAACGATCGGCCGACTCGTCTGCTAGAACTGGTAAAGGCTTTGGAGGATGCGGTCGGAAAAGCTCCGTCTATCGAATGGCTGCCCGAGCAGGTCGGTGATGTGCCGCGAACTTGGGCCGATATCGACAAGGCCAAAGCAAGATTGCACTATGATCCGAAAAAAGATATTCGCAGCGGGCTCCGGGCGTTTGCGGATTGGATGATCACAAAAGAAATGACGGTCCAGCCGAATCGGTGAGAAACCTCAAGCTCCACATGATAGTGGATTGAGGTTTTTCTTTTTTTAGGTAGACCGTTCCCATTATTGGACGAAGAGAGGGTTTCTCGCGATGAAAGTCCCGTTTTCTCCACCGGATATTTCCGATGTCGAAATTAATGAAGTGATCGATACATTAAAATCTGGGTGGATCACAACCGGCCCGAAAACGAAGCTGCTGGAAAAGAAAATTGCCGAATATTGCGGGACGTCCATGGCGGTATGTCTGAATTCCGCAACAGCCGCGATGGAGCTGACCTTGAGATTATTGGGAATCGGCAAGGACGACGAAGTGATTACATCAGCATATACGTATTCCGCTTCCGCAAGCGTAATCGAGCATGTAGGAGCTAAGATCGTTCTGGTGGATACGGCTGAGAACTCGTTTGAAATGGATTACGGTCAGTTGGAAGCAGCGATAACTCCGCGGACGAAAGCGATCATCCCCGTAGATATTGCCGGCGTGATGTGCGATTACGATCAAATCCTTGCTATCGTGAACAGAAAGAGCAGCCTGTTTCAACCAGCCAATCCTTTGCAGCAAGCGTTCGGTAGAGTAGTTGTACTGGCTGATGCCGCTCATTCCTTCGGTGCTGTTTGTAAAGGAACGCGAAGCGGAGCCGCCTCGGATTTTACCAGTTTTTCGTTCCACGCCGTGAAAAATTTAACAACTGGAGAAGGCGGCGCCGTTACTTGGAGAGAGATTCCTGGCGTATCTAATGAAGAGATATACCGGCAGTTTATGCTGCTGTCCCTCCACGGTCAGTCGAAGGACGCGCTTGCTAAAACGAAGCTTGGCGCATGGGAGTATGACATCGTTTCGCCCGCTTATAAATGCAATATGACCGATATTATGGCGGCGATCGGGCTTGGTCAGATTCAAAGATACCCGGAGCTGTTGGAACGAAGAAAAGCGATCATTGGCCGGTACGATCGGCTGCTTGCCCGGGGCGAAGTTGAACCGTTAAAACATTTCGGAACGGACTTTGTATCGAGCGGTCATTTGTACCTGGTCCGGCTGACAGGCAAATCGGAAGCGTACCGCAACGGCATTATCGAGAAAATGGCTGAAAAAGGAATTGCAACAAACGTTCATTATAAACCGCTGCCTATGCACACGGCTTATAAGAACTTGGGATTTGATATTCAAGATTACCCGAACGCTTACAACATGTATCAAAATGAAATTTCATTGCCGCTGCACACGCTGCTGTCGGATGAACAGATCGAATATATAGCGGAAAACTTGTTGTCCGTTATGAGTTGGAGTGAGGCCGGTGCCCCAGTTGCTTTATGAGCAATCCCAAGCTGAAGAGTTCCTTGTTCTCGAGCGAATCGACGAAATTTTAAAGAAGCGGAGACTTCAGCTCGTACTCAAAAGAATGTTTGACGTTTTCTTTTCGGTAGCAGGCTTGCTCCTGACGCTGCCTGTATTGCTGGTCATTTCTTTCCTTATAAAAACGACATCGAAAGGACCTGTATTTTTCAAGCAGATCCGAGTGGGGCAAAACGGCAAATATTTTAAAATCTATAAATTTCGTACGATGGTCGTCGACGCCGAGAAAAAAGGCATGCAAATCACCGTAGGAAAAGACAGACGCATTACGAAGTGCGGGCACTTTCTAAGAAAGACGAAGCTGGATGAGCTGCCTCAGTTAATCAATGTGCTGATCGGAGAGATGAGCTTCGTAGGACCGCGGCCCGAGGTGCCCAAGTATGTGGAGCTGTATACCCGTAACCAGCGTGGAATCTTGAAGGTTAGACCCGGGATTACGGACTATGCCTCGATCGAATATTTCGACGAGAACAAGCTGCTTGGAGAGAGCGATAATCCGGAAGAGACTTATGTGAAGGTGATTATGGTTAACAAGCTGCTGCTAAACCTGAAATATTTGAAGCGGGTTTCGATTCTCGAGGATATTACATTAATTTTTCGGACATTGAAGAAGATAGTAGTCAGATAAGCCTATGATGAAGCAAGCGAAGGGACTAAGTAACGGAGAGGTAATTCGATGTTAAAAATCGGTATTATAGGTCATTTTGCTAAAGGATTAAATGCAGCAGACGGACAAACGATTAAAACAAGAATGTTAGAAGACGAATTAAACCTAGTGCTCGAAAACAAAGCGATATCTGTCGATACGCACAACTGGAAGAATAATCCATTTAAACTATTGTTTCATTGTGTTCGGTTATTGCAAACCTGCAATCATATAGTCGTTCTGCCGGACACCAATGGAATCAGAGTGTTAGTCCCGCTGATGATTGCTCTCAACTCCTTATTTCGAAGAAAAATTCATTATGTGGTCATCGGCGGATGGCTTCCGGATTTCTTAAAGGACCATAGCTCATACAGAGCGGTTGTTAAAAAAATAAACAGCATTCACGTTGAAAGCCATACGATGATCAATAAATTAATGGACCTAGGGTTTCGGCAAGCCCATTATATGCCCAACTTCAAACGATTAAAACCGCTCTCCGAAGAAGAACTAACGCTTAATCAGCAAATGCCCTACAAGTTATGTACTTTTTCCAGGGTGTTAAAGGAAAAAGGGATCGAGACGGCCATTGAAGCGGTCACCCAAATTAACGAAAAACATGGAAAAACGGTTTACACGTTGGATATCTATGGTTTGATCGATCCGGAATATAAGGACCGGTTTAGCCATGTAATGAGTACGGCGAAGGAATACGTTTCTTATAAAGGTATTGTCGGTTACGACCAATCTGTAGAGACTCTGAAAGAATACTTCATGCTATTATTTCCGACTTATTATTCCAGCGAGGGATTTGCTGGCACTTTGCTCGATGCATTCGCATCGGGATTGCCGGTGCTTGCTTCGGATTGGAAATACAACAGAGAGATCGTTACGGATGGAATCAACGGATTTATTTACAATCTGGAAAATGAGAGCTTGCAAGATAAGCTTGAGGATATTCTTGGTGATCCCGATGCGATCAATAACTTAAAGAGGAACTGTCTGGAGGAGTACGATAAGTATAATCCGGACTATGTGATACGTCAGTTCTTGTCTGTAATAGAAGGAAACTTGAAGGAACCTAAAGTCATTCACGTATCAGGTTGAACAAATCAAGAATCCTGATAAATAAACATATCTTGCGGATGGTGAGCTTATTCATGAATGATGTTTTGGACCTTTCAATTGTAGTAATAACTATGAACAGAAGAGATCAATTACTTGATGCTCTTCAAAGTTGTATGGAAAGCAAGCTGCCTAAAAAAACGGAATTTATTATTATAGACAATCATTCGACGGACGGTACCGGTGAGGCCATCCGAGATTTCTTCAAAGGTAAGGAGGCCACATACACTTACAAGTTTATGCAAGAAAACCGTGGTGTAGGGGGCGGACGAAACGAAGGGTTTAATACGGCGAAAGGTAAATATGTGTATTTTTTAGATGATGACGCTGTAATCTCTGACGAAAGTAAAGGTTCGTTTTTTGTAGACAGTATAGCTATTTTTAAAAAAAATAGCAGCGTAGCAACAATTACTACAAGAGTATGGGATGAAATGCTTGGCTATGATAGGCCAGTCATCGCTTCAAGAGTTAATAAAGTATCAGGTTATGACACTATTAGTATGTTCCTTGGTACTTCAAATTTTATTCGAACATCCGCATTCCCTAAACCACTTTACCCAGACTTCAAGTACGCATTTGAAGAAATAATACCTTCCTATCTAACTATAGATAAAGGAATGTGCAATGTGTACTTTCCAGAAGTTGCAATCGAGCATCGACCTAAAGTGAATAAATGGAGAAAAGGGAGCGATATCGCTAAAGATATAATTTGTAGAGAAAATGCCGGGTTACTGGCCTCGAAGTATTTATTATATCCATCGTTATTTAAGCCCCTTATTTATGCTGCTTTTATGGCAAGATGGTTTGTTCATTTAAGAAAGCATAAAGGAGCTTTACAAGCAAGCCTAAAAATATTTAAGGATCAAACTACAGGCATTCAAATCCAAAAGATAAAATACAAAACGGTTTTTAAAATATTTAGAGAGTTTGGCTTCGGGGCAGGTGTATAAGCCATTGCAAAAGAGTGTATTATTTATTATTCATCGCTTGAGCTACGGCGGGGCGGAAAAAAACTTAACATTTGTTGCGAATGAGTTATCCCGAAGGGGATTTAAAGTACAGGTGTTTACCTATGAGGATGCTGTACAGCACTATCCACTAGATGAGGATGTTGTACATCTGGTAGAAAAGAATATATCTACAACAAGAGGTATAAGAAGATTTGTTCAAATTTTTCAGATTAAAAAAGTAATTAAAGAACATAAGCCTGACGTAGTTGTTTCATTTTTAAATTTCCCTAATCTGCTCAGCATTCTGGCAACTATGTTTACATCGACTCCTGTTATTATTTCTGAGCGGGCAGATCCTTATCAAACAAATGGGATTTTCGATACAGTACGGCAATATATGTACCGGTATGCTGACGGAGCTGTGTTTCAAACGGATGGAGCCAGAGATTATTTTACAAAAAGGTTGGCAAATAAAAGTTGTGTAATTCCAAATCCAGTTATTCAAAAGGTTAAGCACGAGCCTGTTACCGAACGAAACAACGAAATTGCTTTTGTTGCCCGGTTTGAATTGGTGCAAAAAAGACAGGATTTGATGTTGTTGGCATTCCGTAAAGTTGCAGATAAGTATCCGGATATAAAGCTTGTATTTTACGGGGACGGGCCGGATGAAACATACGTCCGAGAGTTGACAGAGCGGTTAAATCTTACGGATCATGTTCGATTCGAAGGTGTTGTCGAGAATGTGGCTGCAAGAATAAGAAATGCAAGAATGTTTGTACTTACTTCCGACTATGAAGGCATACCTAATGCGTTAATTGAAGCTATGTCCATAGGTTTGCCGGTTGTGGCAACCGACTGTAGCCCAGGAGGTGCGAGAATGTTAATTGAAGATAAAGTAAATGGTTGTCTCGTTCCGAAGGGGGATGTGGACGCGATCTCCAACTCCATTATTTATTACATTGAAAATGGGCAGATTGCTGAGGAATATGGTCGAAAAGCGACAGAGGTAGTGGACAGATTTACTCCAAAAAAAATCATGAGTAAATGGGAAGAATATATAAATAAACATATCGGTGGTAAGTATGCTGGCTAGAATGGAGTTCGGAACCAAAAAAAGAAACATTGGATTGTTAGTCGCATGCATCTATATACTTCTTTCTTATATAGGTAAACAAGGGATTATTGATGAACGATTGCACAGTTTAAGTTTGTATTTACTGATCGTGATGTGTACAATGTCATTTGTATTTCTGGGACGTTTTAAACTTGTTAATTACCATGCTTGGTATATAACGTTTATTACTTTATCGATCATTTCGTGTTTGTATGCACTTGATATTAATACTGCATTTGGGAGTGTATACAATTTAATTGTTGTACTTGGGCTCACATTGGCTCTAACATGGGTCATTAATGGGGAGGAAGATATTGGAAAAATTTTAGTCTGTTTTTCTTTGTCTGGTTTTGGATTATTTACTCTATTATTAGCCACAAATCAGCTATTTACGACTGATCGTTTAGGAGAAAGCCTATTCGGAAATGCTAACTACTTTGCGTTAATAGTAATGGTTTCACTCATGAGTTCTACTTGGCTTTTGCTATACAACCCAGGTGTTAAAAAGCTTTTATTTGCCTTATGCGTAGCATCTGAATTTTATTTGCTTTTTCTTTCAGGTGGTAGAAAGTATATATTAGTTTCGGCACTTTTCCTTTACATATTGCTAATTCTAAAGAAAAATAAAAAAGGAAAAATGGAGGTAGTAAAATACACATTAGTTTTTATCTTTATCGGTATAATCGGTTATTGGGCGATGTTTAATATACCTCAGCTTTATAATACTGTTGGTTATCGCATGGAAGGTGTCTTCAATATATTTTCTGGAGAAGAAAAAGTCAAGCTTCCTGAAGATCAAATAAGACAAAATATGATTATATATGGACTTGATTTTTTTGCTCAGAGACCTGTATTCGGATTTGGCATTGATAACTATAAGCTGATGTATGGAAACATATCTGGAAATGTGGTGTATGCTCATAACAACTTTATTGAGCTTATGGTTACTCATGGTTTATTAGGACTTGTATTATACTACTCCTATTATATTTTTTTAATTTACAAGTTATTGATGGATAGAGAGGATGCTACAAAGCTAAGAGATTTTTTCCTGGCTTTTTTGATCTGTCTATTTCCTCTTGAGCTTGGTATTGTTTCGTATAACATGCATTTTATACAGTTACTTATATCGTTAGGGAGTATATATTTGTACATGAAAGCTTTAAAAAAGAAAACGGGAACATTATTGTTTAAAGTTTAATACATGGTGAATGTCGGGACCAGTTACTCAATTGTTTGCTCGAATCACAAGCGGTAAGTGGAATACCCACACAATTTGGAGGTTTACGAAAATAGCAGCCTAAGAAGAGTAACTGTTTGTTGGTGGAGCCACAAGCCACGGCAATTGCTCAGAGGATATTATTTACTATTATAGCCTCTCGGAATTAGACAGGAATTGAAGGAAGATGGTGGAAGAAGCACGAGGTTGGGAGCTGGAAGTCATGGAAAATGAAAACCA